>NZ_JACHCO010000004.1:0-491996 GCF_014207165.1 Rhodanobacter sp. MP1X3
AGACTGCCTGCACTGCCACCGCCGATGCCGCCATCCGTGATGGCGCCAGCAAACACCGTGGAGTCCGCGGTGCCGACGGTCAGGGCATGACTGCCGAGAGCAACGATGCTTCCAGCTGCACCGCTGAGATCCTGCAACGTCTCCGCACTTGCCTGGGAGATATCCAGCGTGGCACCGGTACCGGTCAGGGCGACACCGCTGCTGGAGGCGATACTGCCGGCAACGCCACTGCTGTTAGTGCCCAGATACAGTGTGCTGCCGGTGCCGATCGTGGTCGCGCCGGTGTACGTGGTATTGGCAAGCAAGGTGAGCGGCAGGTTGCCGATCTGTTGCAGCGAACCGCTGCCGCTGATATTGGAGAGCGAGACGGCGGTGACGCCATCCACGGCACCAGCCGTGTTGTCGACAATCAGTGTGCCGTTGTCCGTGATGCGATCGGTGCTCAAACCGTTGGCGCTGTCGGCAGTGAGCAAGCTGCTGTTACCGCCGGAACTGTTGTAATAGCCGACGTAAAAGTCGACATTGGCCGGAATGCTGCTGGCATCGCCTTGTGTGCCATCGCCAAGCTGCAGGATAGTGCCGGCATCGATCTGGGTGAGGCCGTTGTAATACTCGCCCTGGGTAAAAATCACGTGGTTGGCGTTGGACGCGTTGCCGGTGATGACGATATCGCCGATACCGGGGGTGCTGAGTGAGCCAAAGTATTGGCCGCCGCCGATGGCGGTATTGAGCGTGGTCGTGCCGTTATAGTCGAACCCGAGAATGCCGTTGTTGTGCAGGTTGATGTAGGTGTTCTCCGAGTTGCCGGAGATAAACATCTGGCTGGTGGTGCCGTCGCCGAACTGCACGACGGAGCCTTCGATATTCACCCCGCGCTCGGAAGCATTGCCGGCTAGCGTGGTGAAATTCAGCTTGGCATTGGACAGGCTCGGGTCGTCATCGTTGCCAGAGTCGCTGTAGCTGTAGACCCCGCGAAACATGACGAGGCCGGTATAGGCATTGAGATTGATGTCGTTTTCAAAACCGACTTCCCAGATGTTCTGCGTGATATCGATCTTGCCCGGCAGACCCAGCACCGGCACGGGCGTTTCTGGCAGATACGAAGTCTTGATAACAATAAAATCCGTATCGGGCGTGCTTCCGTACTCACCGTGGTTGCCGATATTGGCGCCATCCTCCAAGAAGAGCGACGGTCCCGTATACGTGTTCACGCCATACAGACCTATGCCGCCATTGCCGCCAGGGCTGATCACAGTAATGCCGCCGCTGCCGCTGACCGATCCGGTCAGCGTTATGACTCCCGAGTCGGCCTCGTCCAGCAGCAGTGTGCCGTTGTCGAGAATATCCGTGCCGTGGCCGTTGTCGGTACCGGGACCGGTACCGGCAACGCCTAAGTTCACGCCACCGGCGGTGGCATTGCCAAGTTGCAGCGTGGTGTTGTTGCCGATCGTCAGCGAGGGGGGATCGGGATTGTTGACGGCGATGACGCCGCCATGGAAAACGTTCGGGCTGGTCAGGCCGTCGTAGGTAACAGGGGCAGTAAAATTGACGTATCGTAGTAGGTGGTCTGCGTCTGTTGGGAAACGGGTAGCGTGTAGGTGGTTGACTGGGTAAGAATGAGCTTCGAGGCGCCATTGGGCGAATCGATGGTCAGCGTTCCGGTGCCAGAGATGACACCACTGTAGGTAGTGACGCCGGTCGGCAGGTTGATGGTGTAGTTGCCGCCCTGCAACGAAATGTCGTCATTCGCCGTGACCAGACTGGTGATGTCACCGCCGGCGCTGGGTGTGGTGACCTGCGCGAATGCGTCGACGCTGGTGGCGGCCAGCGCGATGCCAAGCATCACCACGAGTCGCTTTCTGGCGGGCTCGCCCTGACCGGACTTTTCTCTCAGCCAACGACCGTTATTGCCGACACCGACAACGTGCTTCATCTGCTTGTCCCCTGACCTAGATTTATCAAATGAAGATGTCTAGGGGCTTCCTGCGACGAGCCAGGGTATCAAGAGGCCCGAACCTCGGTCCGGAGCCGTCTGCCCCTGCCCTTATCCAGCAATTGCGTGCGATGCCCCCAGCATCGATCTGCCGCATCCTGCGATGTCGGAAGATCACCGACAATTATGAAATCGCGTATCGCGATTCATGTTTCTCCAATTTGCGACGCTCTCGTCAATTCGGACCATTCCTAAGTCAAGTTTCCCCTGCTGTGACATTGTTCCGATTTTCGGAAACGCTGAAACCAGAAGTGGGCCGCTCCTGACATCGCTCGATAGCCTCGTCATTACTCAGTCATGTACTGACATATACATTCGCGACCTTCGTTGACTTTGTCCGGATACTCCCGTCTTGAGCTTCCCGGGAATGCAAATAAATTCTTAAGGGACGGAGCTGAAAATTGAATCTTCCATTCAAGACTATCGCCTGCCATTTCGGCGTTGTGATGATGACCGTGCTGACCGCACCTTCTGTGCTGGCACAGTCCTTCGTTCACCCTGGTGCCTTGCACACCCAAGCTGACTTCGACCGAATGAAGACCAAGGTCGCACAAGGTGCTCAGCCGTGGCTGGATGGGTGGAACATGCTTATCAAGAACCCGCATGCGTCATTGAGCTGGACACCACGCCCCGTCGACGTCGTCTATCGAGGCAAGATCGGAAACCATCCGCAAAATTACTCTGCGCTGTTTAACGACGCTGCCGCTGCTTACGCACTCGCTTTGCGCTGGAAGGTGAGTGGTGACGATGCCTATGCCGACAAAGCCGTGGCCATTCTGGATGCTTGGTCAAAGACGTTGACCAGGATCGACGGAACCTCGGACAAATACCTGGCATCTGGCCTTTATGGTTATGAGTTTGCCAATGCGGCAGAGATCATGCGCACCTACAGGAAATGGCCAGCGCGTGATTTCGATCGGTTCAAGAAGACGATGCTCGACGTTTTCTATTCGATGAACCACGACTTTCTGATGAACCACAACGGCGCGAAGATCGACCACTACTGGGCCAACTGGGACCTGTGCAACCTGGACTCCATGATGGCCATTGGCATCCTTACAGATCGACGCGACATCTATGATGAGGCGGTCGACTACTTCAAGCATGGCAAGGGCAATGGCGCCATAGACAAGATGGTGTGGAAGATCTACCCGGATGGTCTTGCGCAGACGCAGGAAAGCGGACGCGATCAAGGTCACAGCACGCTCGATGTCTCCGAGCTTGGCGTGCTAAGCCAGATGGCCTGGAATCAGCACGATGACCTTTTCGGTTATGACGATAACCGTATCCTGAAAGGTGTTGAATACATCGCAAAGTACAACCTTGGCTATGACGTTCCATACACTACGTACGCCAACAGTGACGTCACACAGGACGTCATCTCCAATATGGGAAGGGGCGCCACCCGCCCGACGTGGGAGCTTTTCTACAATCACTATGTGGTGCTGAAGGGCCTTGATGCGCCATATATAACTACGTGGGCTAACAAGGTGCGCCCCGAGGGTGGCGGTGGCAACTATGGACCGAATAGCAGTGGCTTTGATCAGCTTGGCTACGGCACTCTGACCTTCACGTTGAAATAGCAGTGGAAAGGCTGTGCAACCCGCATCACACAGTTTCGACGAGGGATAACAACCTGCAGATAGTCTGGATTAAAGCTTGGACCGCGGCTTTTGCACTCCAGGCGTCAAGCTTCCACCCGTCTGCGGACGCAAATTCCCCCTGAACCCGCCTGTTCCAGACCAATCTGGCAGTCCCTGATGCTTTGGTCCTTGCAGATGTTCTTGCAGGTGTTCAGCAAAGCGTTCCCTGATGGTTGTTCTACCTTGATCTTTCAAAGTGGGCTGCTCTTTCGTGATCCATGTACTGCCTTGAAATGTGTTGCTCTTGAAATAGGGATCAGTGCTTGGCGCAGCGTGGATTACATCCACCCTGCCGGTTGCCTGCTTGGCAAAACGGACGGAAACGACATCCCATAAGGCGCCCGCAGCGGAACCCGGGCGGGCCAACGGGCCATATTTTTTCCCTGCTTTATCAGTCGTGGTCAAGCGATCGAATAAACCATTACCCATTTCCTGGCGAACATCCCGGCCGGCATTTGTTGCACCTTTGGTGATCAGGCTTTCACGTAATGCTTGGGGCTCTTTCCATTTCGCCGACGTGGTGTATTGAAATCGTTCCTTGAGGTAATTGAAGCTGTTCGGGTGTCCGGCGTAGTTATGTATGGCGTTTCCGTTTACCTCAGCCTGAACCCTTCAATCCAGCCGCGCGACGCGTGATTCGCGGTTGATCCAGACCAGGTAGATTTCACCGACGACAAACAGACCGATCACGAACACGGCGCCGGCGATGCCGGCCACATCGTCAGCGAAGCGCGCGCATACGTAAAGCAATACCAACAGGCTCTGTACCACCCCGACCAGGCCCGGGGTACGAAACAGCGGCCCTTGGTGATAGCCGATCCAGAATACGAAGCGCGCAAGGATCCAGACGACGGTGGTCGCTGCCACGGCGCGCATGGATGCACCGTCGTCGCAATAATGCGCAAGCCCCAGCAGCCCTGGAATGAACAGCAACAGTTGTTCCACTGTATTTTGCAGATAGCGCAGGTTGACCTTCATGCGCGCCGATTCAGCACCCGCCAGTGGATTGACGGCGGCAGTGACGAGACGCTCATGCGATACAGCTTCGATACCGAGTAGCAGACAAAGCAGCACGGCCACGCAACAGCAACCTATAGCGAACCACAGTCGATCCGGCCATGCCTGCATATCCGGCAGCGGGGACAGACCGTAACGCAGTGCCAGCCAAACGAAGAGGGCAATGGGTGCGGCGATCGGCAGGCCGCGCATCAACGTTTTCCGTTGAGCGTGCAGATTCTGCGGGTCGTCGTGGTTGCTTGCCTCGTTCATACCGTCACCTCTGGCGGAAGCTCTGACCAGCATGTGTGGTCCGGGCCTCAGGCGCAAGTTGGCTCATTCAATAAATATCGAGTAATGCCTCAGTGAAACGGTCCGCCTGGTGGCATGACGTTACAAGGCACGCGGGAATCTCCCCTGCTTCAATAACAAGTTTCTAGCCGATCGACGCTTCGCTGGCTACGCTACGGTCACGACTGTCCATGACCAATCCGAAGGGATACGCTCGGAGTCACCAGGGGCGCCGTTTTTCAACGTCCTGTTCATGGGTAATCTAACGCCCTGAGCGTGAAAAATAGGACCGACTTGGGTGACTCTGAAGGCTGGGACATTACACGCTGCTGAGAGTGCTCAGCACAAGATCGATGGCTTCATCGTTCATGACGGCGTGTATCCGCCGTCGCTAACCATCAAACGCCACGATCATGAACTCGCCAGTGTCTGTGTGGTGATGGCAGGTGGCTACCACGAATCCTTCGGCCGGAAGGAACGCTACGTCATACCTGGAACAGTCATTGTTCATCCAGCCGGCGAGCATCACGCAGACCGTCATGAAGCGGTTCAGACGCGCATCCTGACGATTGAGATAGAGGCTGCGCGTCTCGCCGCATTAAGACCGGAGACGCGGGTTTTCGACGATTCGTGGCACCGGAAGGACGACGTTCTTGCGATCTTCGGCGCCCGCGTTGGCCGCGAAATGAGGCGCCGGGATACGGTGTCTGCGCTGGCGATCGAGAGCCTCGTTCTTGAACTCGTTGCGACAGTAGATCACGCCCACCTTGCAGAGGTTCGTGGCGCCCGCTGGCTGCTGCGGGTTCGCGATTATCTGGAGGCGAATACGGACGGTGTGCCTTCCATGGATCAGCTCGCGGCCGTCGCCGATGTCCATCCTGTGCATGTCGCGCGCGCCTTCAGGCGGACGTTTGGATGTAGCGTCGGAACCTATGCGCGTCGTTTGCAAGTCGCGCGGGCCGTGACATTGTTGCAAGACGGGCGTGAAAGTCTTTCGACGATTGCCCATCAAATCGGCTTCGCGGATCAAAGTCACATGAGCCGAATGGTGCGCGCACACACGGGCCTGACACCGGGCACTTGGCGCCGTCATGACGAGGCTTAGCCCACCCGATGTTTCGCACGTTCAAGACGGCAGCAACGCCGAGCGAATATTTTGTCGGCCATGAAGCTCAATCCATCCATGTTCCTTCCGCTCCTTATGGTGGCGATGCTCTTTCTCTCCTCTCCTCCTGCCACCGCGCAAAATGAGGATAAGGCCACGGCGATTCTGACGGCCATGCGACAAGCCTCCGGCGGTGACCATTGGGAGGGGATTCGGACTCTTCATACGGTCATGAACATGAGCTCAGGTGGGCAGACTGTCCGCGCCGAAAGCTGGGAAGATGTGGCGACGGGGCGTTACATGGATCGCTATGTTCGATCCAATTTTACGACGCAGCATGGGTTTGACGGCGTAACGCCATGGCGGCAGGCCCGTAGCGGCATCGCCTACTCCTTGGGTGATGTCGACGCCGCACTTGTCGCCGCCGATGAAGCCTTCCGTGTGGCGCGCGGATGGTGGTTTCCCGAACGTCGCCCCGCGACCATCCGCTTCGTCGGCGTGCGCAACGAAAACGGGCGGAGTTTCGATGTGTTGGACATAACGCCGGAAGGCGGGCGAATGTTTGAAGCCTGGATTGATCAGGCGACGCATCTGCTGGCCCGCACCGACGAGCAACAGGCTGAAGATCGCGTCGTCACGACCTATTCGGACTATCGTCTCGTACATGGCGTCGTGCTGCCTTTCGCGATCAGATCGGGCGACGGCGGCGATCCCACGTTTGACGATGTGGCGACCGTCCAGTCCGTCGACGTGAATCCCGACATCACAGACGGCCTGTATTCGGTTCCCCCTCTTCCTCCCTCCGACATCGTGTTGCCGCCGCACAAGGATAGCGTGGAGGTACCCTTTCGCCTGACGGCGGACAACCGTATTTTCGTGCCTCTGACAGTCGATGGGCATAAGATCTTCAGCGCCGAGTTCGACAGCGGGGGCAGCCTGATCCTGCAACCCGCTGCAGTGGCGGCGTTGAACATCGGCGTCGTCGGCCGTATGCAAGCCAGAGGTGGTGGTGAGGGCACAGGCCCCATCTCAACCAGCGGACGTCTGGGACAGGTAGCGCTCGGCGATGCAGTGATTAATGACGTGGCTTTCCACAGCATGGCCTTCGACGCTGGAGTCCCCGACAAGGCGCTTGTGGGCTTGGAGATATTGCAGCGCTTCGTCGTCCGGTTCGATTTCGACCGACAGACAATGACCCTGACCCGGCCTGATGCCTTCACCTACAGTGGCGTCGGCGCGGTGATTCCATTTCATTTTCAGGATAACCAGCCCGAGGTCAAGGGAGCCATCGACGGGATCGCGGGGCTTTTCACCATCGATACCGGCGATAACGGCTCTCTATTGCTGATTGCGCCCTTCGCCCGGCGTTACGGCTTGGTGGAGCGCTATCACGCCGACCTGCCTTATACAGGGCAGGCCCTTGGCGCCACCCACGGCGTGTGGGCTCGTAAACGGGTGGGAACGGTTTCCTTCGATGGTCCGGATGGTCGATCGCTGGCCGTCGTCCACGCCCCGGTCACGCGCATCTCGCTTCAGCACTCGGGCTTTGATGCCAACCGCAACGTCTCGGCCAATATTGGGCTCGGCATTCTCAAGCAGTTCAATCTGACCTTCGATTACGCTCGCCAACGGATCATCCTGGAGGCCAACCACCTCTATGGTCAGAAGGACGTATTCAACCGGGCTGGTCTCCGCTTGCTGCGCAAAGGAAATATCTGGTCCGTGAGCGCTGTCTATTCCGACAGCCCTGCCGCCGATGCGGGCATCAAGGTTGGTGAAGTGGTATCCCTCATCGATGGCCAAGGCCCAGATGCGCTCAGCCAAGAACAACTCTGGAGCAAGCTGGAGGGTGCTTTAGGGGCCCGGCTGGAGCTGCAGATGGCAACACCGGGCAATGTGCGCTTCGTAACAGTGATCCTGCGGGATATTCTTTAAATACCGAAAAGGGTGGCATAGACAGTATTCGCGTCACCGCGTGCTGATTGCTTTCGAAAAATATCTCTGAACGCTTTTGTTGGATCGTGAGTCAACAGGAGATAGAAGATTCAATGCGATCACTGATCATCAGCAACGCACTGACCTGCGCCTACAGGAATAAGTGTTCCAATGAATCGGAATCCGCAACTAAGACTGGATGTGGATTTGACAGGCTCGGCTTGCGCTCGAGAGATTTATTACCGAAGGCCTGCCCTACTCGCTCTGATGGCGATCAGACCCAGAACCACTTGATGGCTAGCGTAATGGGATATTTCAGGTTGGTGGCGTAGCCGAAATTCGCTGGAGTGACCTCACACCTCGTAGCCAAGATTGGCAATCGGCTCTGCCGTATAGGGCATCAACGAGCCATTTGGTGCGCCTGATCTGGACGCACCAAAGGCCACAAGCTAGGTCAATCAATGACCGTTGTGCTTGTGCGCGTGCTTCTTTGCAGCGTGTTCGGCGTGTTCAATGGCGTGAAGTTTGTGGCCATGAGCCAAATGGGCGTGTTGACTCGCTTGCTCGTGATGGCCAGCTTCTGAATGCTTGGCTGCTTCACGATGATGCTTGGCTGCTTCGTCAAGATGCTTGGCTGCTTCGTGGTGATGATGATGAATTTCGTGCTGGTCGCTCATGGATAGCTCCTTCATCAGTGGTATTCCCGATCCACAGGAGGATCGGGAATACCGAAGGTAGATACATACGGTGACATTGGTGTGACCTCGCACTCAATGAGTGCTACCAAGCTCGAATGCCATTGCCGATAACGCCCCAATATAGCTTCATGCGGCGACCTTAAAAGGTGTACATAGCACTAACGTACCCCGCTACAGTGACTGCCCAAGACGCCTTTCGAGCAGGGAGCGATAGGTGCGACTCACTCGTGTCTGTCCACCATGCTTGAGCACCACATCGAACTCACCATGGGAGCTCTGCTCCATGCGCAGGATGCTGTCGATGTTGACGATTGACGAGCGGTGAACGCGCACGAAAAGCTGGGGATTCAAGTTCTCTGCCAACTCATTGAGCGAGGCTCGATAGAGGATCGGCCTTCCGGCGACATGCAGGTTGACGTAGACACCGGCGCCTTCGATCCAGTCGATATCGGCAACGCGAACCAGATGAGTCACACCGTTCGACTTCAACACCAGGCGGTCGAGGTAGCGTTCGGACTCGGCTCGCTCCGAAAACATCCGCGTCACATGCTGACCAAAGGCCTGTAACTGTCTTTCCGCCAGCCGTGTCTTTGCCCGTGCCAAGGTCGCTTCCAGACGCTCATCGCTGAAAGGCTTCAGCAAATAATCCAGTGCGTTGGATTCGAATGCATCAATCGCATGCTGGTCGTAGGCCGTAACAAAAACGGTCAATGGCATATGCGAAGGCCCGATGGTCTGGATAACGCCCATGCCGTCCAACTCGGGCATCTGCACATCGAGAAACACCATGTCGGGCCGTTCTTGCTCGATGCGAATGACAGCCTGGAGGCCATCGCTCGCTTCGATCAACGACGTCACCTGGACGTCCTGCTTCAGCACATCGACGAGGCGCTGGCGAGCCGGCGCCTCGTCATCGACGACCAGCACACGGAGAGTTTCAGGCGATTTGCCGATCATGGCTTGCTTGATGAATGTGCAGTGGAAACAGGATATCGACTTCGGTGCCACCTTCCGCGCGTCGATGAATGGCAAAACGACTGGAACCATCTGCATAGCTGGCGATACGTTCGCGGGTCACCGACAAACCTACGCCTTGCCGGCTGCCATTGGGCCAGTCGGGCGGAAGCCCAACGCCGTCGTCGATCACTTGAATATGCAGTTGCTGGTCAAGCCGCTCGGCAACCAAGGTGACCGTTCCGCCGTTCGCGCGGGGCGACAGCCCATGGCGGATGGCATTTTCCACCAGCGGTTGCAGAAACATGCTCGGAACCATGGCCCGTTTCACGTCGTCGGATACGCTTAGATCCAGCCTGAGGCTGTCGCCGAAGCGAATCTTTTGAATGGCCAGGTAATGATCGAGGAAAGCAAGTTCGTCCGTGAAGGGAACCTCTTTCCTGCTCTGCGGTGCGAGGGAAAGACGCAGAAGATCGCCCAAATGCTCGATCATGGTACGCGCCAGCTTTGGCTCGCGCTCCAGCTGCGCGGAAATGGTGTTGAGCGCATTGAACAGGAAATGCGGATCCAGCTGCATACGCAAGCCGTTGAGGCGGGCCTCCGAAAAATTCCGTTCCAGTCGCTGCACCTGCAATGCAGCCGAAACGTAGCGCTGCTGATAGGCATAGGCCTGGCATACGCCCACGATCAAGCCATAAACCAACATGCTCCAGAACATGCCGTGGATGGCGCCCAACAGTATGTCGACATGCAGCAGTCTCGACCAAGGTTGCAGCTGCATCGCCGTCGCGATGGCGGCCGACACATACCCATATGCCACCACCGCCAGCGGCCCCAGCAGCAGATGGGCAATGATGCGATAGCCCAACTGGCTGCCGGTGAACGGTAGTCGTCTATCCAGAGCGTTTATCAGCGGTGTCAGCAATCCCCATGACCACCACTGCGCCAGCGACGATAACAATACATGTTGCCACTCGCCGCCCTGTGCCCGCTGCGACAAAGCGAAGACGCCGGCCACGGCCGTCCAGAAGCCGATAGCCAGGATGAACGAGTGCCATCGCTGAAGAGGCGGCACAACGGTCTGGGAGGGAGATGTTTCCATGGTTATCACCATAGACCTTCGATGTGCCACGTTCCAGAACTGGCGCGCCACCTTCAAGGTGCAATCTTCACGCGCTTGAGGTCATCCAGGCGCAGCTCGACACCCCACCCATATTTATCCGACATATCCGGGGTATTACTGCGGATCGCGATCACCACATCGTTCGCGCCCTTGTGCAACGGCAGGTCGAATGATCCGTTGTCGATCGACAGGCGGCCATCGGGTTCTTTTCGCTGCCCCGGTGTGTTGTACAGATTCTTGTCGGTGTAGACGAGCTTGCCATTGGCGAATACCCACACCTCGCGCAACCAGCCGATCGATAGGTGTTTGGTTTGATCGCGATCGGATTCCAGGCGAGTCTTCAGCCAGGCGATCACCGGAATCTTGCGATCGCTATTGGCACCGTAGTGCCGAGCCAGATTGATCAGGCCGTTTCCTTCGGCATGAATCGTTGTCCACTCTGCCGAGGCCGACGGTATGCCAGCAGCATCCGGTTCGCCGCCTTCGGCGAGCAGCGTAAGGGATGCCAATTCCCAAACACGCAGATACCGTTGATCGCTTGCAGTGGGGTCAGCCATCGGCTCGGGCGACAGACCCTCGACCGCGTTCGGCGTCACGGTCAAGTTGGCAAATGTCGCCGGGCCGCTCAACTCAATACCGCCGGCAAGCGTATCCCCCTCCAACCGCTCCACGCTCAGCGATGGCGTGGATTGACGGTTGACGTAAACATTCATGCGTCGTCCGGAAATCACCAGCTTGATGTGATTCCATTGGTTTTCCAGGAACGGCGCCGGTTTTTGATATTGGATATAGGTATCCCACAACATGCGTCCGTGCGTAACTGGTGTGTATTGCAGGCAGTCCTGTGCCGCAGGGCAATTCGGCCCAACGCGTATGTAGAATTCTTCCGCCGTATTCGCATCGCGCTGACGGAACCGAATGCCCGGCATGTCTTCACCGATCGCTTTCATGTCGAACTCGATCGTACCATCGCTGAACGACAAATCCTTCAGCGCCGCGGGCTCCTTCGAGCTGTCGCCACTCAAGCTCAGCAGCCCTTGCGGGAAGCCTTCTTTCTTGACGAATTTCGCGTCACCCTGCACCTGCCATCGATCTGCCGTGAAAGGCACGGAGATCGAGGCGGCCACCGCAGCGGCCGGCAACGGGGTCACCAGCACCGTGCCGAGCAGCGCAAGGGGCATAACGGCAAGCTGACGATAAAGCATGGCATTTCCTGGCAGCGGTCTGATTGACCGCCAGGCGATGCTAGCGGTCGAACATGGCCGTTACCGAGCGAAATGTTGCGAGCCGGTCGCAGGGTGTTGCCAAATGGACCGACCTCTCCCCGGGACTGAGTAGTGAGCAGCTTTCGAGCCAATGCATCTAGTGACGTCGCCATTGGGTTGAGCTTTGAACTGGCTTGTCACTCACGGGCCGGTTCGCTCCTCGACATCCAGTGCGCCGCAGTATCCCTCAGCAGTATCCCTCAGCTGAGACTGCGCGAAAACTGCCTTGTGCAAAAAATGCAGACATCGGATTTATGATGCATGGATAGTCTCGCTGATCTAAGTTTCTATCCGTCAATGTTGTATTGCGTTTAGTTGAACCCGGGACTTACCTGGAAGAAGCACCGCCGACGACGCCGAATGGTAGAACCGTGTCGGTCAGTCGGTTGGCCACACTGTGTGCCGCTTTACGAATCTCCGGCATGGCCGTGCATTCCCATAAGCCGCCACGAAGCAGAGAGCCAAGTGCATATAAGCCTGGCTGAGCTCTGCCATCGCGGCTCAGTATTTGGCCGTCTATTTCGGTGGCTATACCGAGCTGGAGAGGATCTGGCACCACCATCCCATTTTCCAGAAGCCTGGATATCAGAGGATGCTCTGTGTATGCACAAGCCGTGTCCAGACCTGTCGCCTGGATGACGAGATCGGATTCCAGGATACTGTTCAGCTGAGAAGCACGATCACGGATCGTCAGCCGCAACGGCGCAATGCCCTCGACACGTAGCACCCTCGCAGCCAGGATCCCTAGCCGCCCCTCTTCACGCAGCTGTTCGATCGCGTCATGTGAAGCGGGGGGTACTCGATGGCGCCCTGCTTCCCAAACCCAGCGCACGTGCCGCAGAAACTGCCACCGCTGCCTTGTTGTAAGGCCCTGCCAAAGGAGACTGTTGATCGGCCGTAGACCGTCAACGACGCTACGCCAGTCTCCGGCATGTTCGGTAATCGCACGTCGAATCTTACGGACGATCTGCGGAATGCTGGGAGTACTTAGAAGATCGTCGTTGAGCGTTTGCTGGTCGGGATATGGATCAAGCCCGTCTCGGGCGTGTACCGAGGGCAAGAGACCATGCCGGGAGACGGCAACCATTTGGGCGTTAGGCCAACGCGTGGATACCGTGAGGAGGGTGTCGACTGCTGTAAGCCCGGTGCCGATGACAACGACTCGACGCGGATTGCGCGCGTCACTCGCCAGGTTCCAGGGATCGAGTTTGTATGCGCCACTCTCACGAGCTTCTGATGTGACACATCTGAGAGCGCGAGGCGGTAGCGCACCGAGCGCCAAGACAGCGCCATCCACTTCGATCCTTCTTCCATCGTGCAAGGCGATGCTATACCGGTCATCGCCCGCTGGGGCGATGTCTACCGCACTCGCGCGATGTATCTCCACGGATTGTCCTTGTTGACGCGCAGAATGGATGAGCGCAGCGACTTGGGCCTGGACAAAATCGCCAAATAGACGGCGAGGAAGAAAATCCGAGCCGCTGACGCTCGCCAGTTCGCCGCTCGCATGCTCCAGAAAATCGTAGGGCTGGTGCAGAAAAAGCCCCATCTTGTCGGCGCGAACATTCAACAGGTGACGGTCGTCATCCGTGCTGTATGCCACGCCCCGACCCGGTGAGGACGCACCGACGATCCAGTGAATCGTGCAGGCGCGTTTACGCTGAAGGAGTTCACCAAATACGGCAGCGCCTGCGGCGCCGCCACCGATGATTGCGATGTCTGTCATGGCCTATCCCCACCTGGTTGCGCACAACGTGTGTTGTGGTGCTTCTTCAACTTCAGTCAAGCACGCGCATCGTTAAACTTGCGTATGATTTTTCGCTCTTCCAAAGGAATTGAAAAGTCCATGTGGATATGCCAAATGGTCATTGGCATAGCACCGGAGCACAATGTATTTTCGCACTGCGCGCAGCTCTTTGGCGCCCTATATGAATTGCTCGACCAGCACTTTCTGAGAGCCGATAAGTGATCGACTTTGGATCGTCGCCGTAAGCAATGCAGGCGTCTTACGCGAATAGATGATGCACATTCTTCTACGTCGCATGCGTTCTGTACGCGTTACAGAGTTTCCGTAGACGTTGATTTTCTCTCGCGCGTGGCGACCTCGTGGTCTGGATACACGTCGTACGACTGCAAAGAGCCCCCATAGATGTGAAGACTCAGCGCTGGAGACGACATGGATGGGTTGGAGCATGCGTGCGCGTAGGCGGCGTCTTCGAATATGGCTGCCGAATCGCAGGCAAGATCGATGGCTCTGACGGGGGTCACTGTTTCTCCGATGATCTCGAACTCGTCGACGTGAAGCGATCCCGAGAGAACAAGCTCAATGCCCCAAAGGCCATCATGATCGTGAACTGGCGTGTGATGACCCGGTGGCCAACCTATCAGGATGGCTGAGTAGTGCTCGCTTTCAGCAACCAGCCACCGTCGATAGAAAAATCGGGCTTCATCAGCTTTTTTCGCCAGTTCATTTCTAGCCTGTGTGCGATCTGTTGCCTTGCTAAGTGCTTCTGTAAGCAACGTAAGTCCGTGACGATCATGCGCATGGTGATCTTGCAGCAAGCGTTTGATCTCTTCTTGCCACGACTTGAGAGTTTTCTCTGACATGCACTGCGTCTGTAGGGATACCAAAATTGACCATAACGGATTCCCTGGGGAAGATGCCATAGCACAGTGCAGAACAAGACATTGCGCGGCTTTGATGGAATTGTCTCGCGGATAGCTTCCAGCTGCCAAGCCTACATGCCATGGTATTTGGCAATCACGATATAGACGGCCAAGTCTGTTTGAAGTGTTTTCGTATTTCCGAGTCACTTCGAGATGGGTGTAAGTGATGCAAATGGATCAACAGATCAACTGAGCACCTAGCAGTAAAGACGGCTTTTTATTATCTCTTCCTTGGTGGTCGCTTGCCGATCTTCATCAAAGTTATGGCCATAACCAAATAACTTCTAGTCATTGGTATAGCCGGAAAATCCGCTGCTAGGATCGCTGACAATGGGAACTGTCCGGGGCTATCAGCATGCGCCCTGCCGCTGTTCATGATGAACGAAACTGCCGACCCCGGACCGTTCCCTTCCCTGAAAAATATTCATCGCCGACATATCGGGCGAGCAGGACAGCCGTGACCGCGCTGAATGGTGCGCCATGAGTCAACACTTCAACTTAGGGATGGATACATGGGTAATACGTTCTACCGTCTAGCCATTGGTGCGATAAGTCTAGTCACCGCTGCCGGCATGGCTCACGCGCAGACATCCGCATCCCAGAATGACAATGGTGGTGAGCCTGCAGTGCCTGCCACGAAACAATTGAAAGCTGTTGTGGTGACTGCCCAGCGCCGAGAAGAAGAGGCGCAGAAAATCGGCATTGCACTCTCTGTGTTGCAGGGAAAAGAGCTCAAGGACCACAATGTCCAGAAGGTCAACGATCTGCAGAACGCTACACCGAGCCTTGAGGTCGAACCCGCGTTCGGTGGAGGCCAGCCTGAATTCCGACTCCGCGGGGTGGGCTTTTCTGACTACGCCTCGAACAACTCCTCGCCGGTCGGCGTCAGTTTCGATGGCGTCGCCTATGCCTTCTCGATCCAGACTCAGGGCCAGCTCTTCGACCTGGCGCGAGTAGAGGTGCTACGTGGACCGCAGGGTACGTTGTACGGACGCAACACCACCGGCGGCGCGATCAATTTCATCACCAACGCACCGACCAAGAACCTGCATGCCGGCGTCACCGCGTCGTATGGGAAGTATGGCGAATTGAGTACCGAGGCCTTTGTTTCCGGCTCCCTCAGCAGCACCGTGCGTGGGCGTCTGTCCGTCGCCAACGATCAGGGCGGCGCGTGGCAATACAACCGCGTTACCGATCAGTCACTGGGCACCAAACGTCAATACGCCTTGCGCGGACAACTCGACTGGGATGCTTCATCGATACTGAATTTTCATTTGAATGTGCATGGCGCGCGCGACAAATCGGACGAACAGGGGTTGTATCTGTTCGCTCCCTTCGCCACGGCTGGCGGCGCCGGCCCAACGGTGCCGGCAGACACCAGTTCGCGGGCAACGGGATGGGGCTTTCGGCCGCAGTTTCTGCAGTTGATCGGACAGTCCGCCGACGCCAAGCCACATCGCGACAACAGCAGCGGTGGTGTCGATGTGACGGCCAATCTGGATCTTGGCAGCGTAGCGCTAACCAGCATCACTGCATGGAACCGCATGCTGCGACGTGAACTCAGCGATTGGGACGCCACTCAATATGCGGAGTCCGACGAATACTTCCACAGCAACATCAATGTGTTCTCGCAGGAGCTGCGCCTGAGCTCGCAGGATCAGGGTCCGTGGAGCTGGGTCACCGGGCTGTATTACTCACACGACACGCTGGATGAGCGCTTCTATTCCGACTTCACCAATGTGCTCGGCGGGATAGCAAGAACCTCGTATCGGCAAACTGACGATACCGTGGGCTTGTTTGGCCAGGCCAGCTACCAATTCAACGAGCAGTGGAAGCTGACCCTGGGTGCGCGCGAGGAACACGAATCGCGCGACCTGACCGATCTGTCCACGGCGTTCCTGACCCCCGTCTACACCCCTTTCATCACCAACCAGAATCGCTCGCAGGTTACCAATGAGCCCTCCGGCAAGGCCGAGCTGGATTTCCAGCAGAGTCCTGGCACGCTGTACTACGGCTCGATCAGCCGCGGGGTGAAATCCGGCGGATTCACCGCTTACAACACCACCAATCCGGCACAACTGGCCGCGTTCAAACCCGAGGTATTGAATGCCTATGAGCTGGGTTTCAAGAGTGACCTGAGCTCGAGCCTGCGTCTGAATGGCTCGATCTTTCACTACGACTACCGCAATCAGCAGGTGCTCTCGACGGTCTACGACCCGGTCTCCGGCGGTCCGATCGGGCGTATCACCAATGCGCCGAAATCGAAAATCGACGGCGCTGAACTCGAGGCCTTGTGGCGGCCGCTGGACAACTTGGAGATCACGCAATACCTCGGCTACAAAAAGGGCAAGTATCTGAAATTCGACACCGTGGATGCGCAGGCCTCGATTGCTGCTGGTCACGAAGTCACCAAGAATTTCGCTGGCCAGCCGTTGAGCTTTCCCAAGTTGAGTTACGGCGGCTCGGTGGCCTATACGTGGCCGCTGGGCAGCTACCAGCTGCGCGCCGAAACGAATTACAGCTACCACGATACCTATACCGCGACGCCGCTGATTTTCACCCCGGCCTACGATATAGCCTCCTATTGGCTGGCGAACGCCAATCTCACTTTCAAGCCTGCTGCGGGGCCCTGGAGCGTGTCGCTGTGGGGTCGCAATATCTTCAACAGGCACTATGACCTCACGCGCAACTTTTTCATCAACGCACAGGTTGCAGCCGCGGGTGAGCCGGTGACCTACGGGGTCAGTTTCAGCTATGCCTACTAGCCGGGCCCGACAGCCCACGGGTCTGCACGAAGGCAGGCTCTCGCCGTGGGAAACGCTGGGACAATCGCTGGCGAGCATTGCGCCCACTGCGACCCCAGCCATGGTTGCACCGTTGGTACTGGCGGCATCGGGCAAGGGCTCATGGCTGGCCTATGCATTGGCCACCGTAGGCATCGTCGCGATTGCCGCAGGCATCAATTACTTCGCGCGCCAATCCTCGTCGCCGGGTTCGCTGTACGCGTTCGTGCATCGGTCCTTGGGCAAGTGGCCCAGTCTGATTACCGGTTGGGCGCTGCTGATTGCCTACACCGGAACGGCAGCAGCGGTGACCGGTGGCTTCACCAGCTACGCCTATTCGCTGTTCGCCGGAACCTCAACCGTGGGTTCTATCACGGCTGCAGTGATGACTTTGGGCGCGGTGCTCGCAGCCGGTGCGTTGGCTTATCGCGACGTGCAGATATCGGTGCGCTTGATGCTGGTGATCGAGGCTGTGTCCATCGCCCTGATCCTGGCCCTGTTCCTGATTCCGGGCCAGGGGTCGGCACTGCGCTTCGATGCCAGCCAGTTCCATCTGGATGCTCTGGCCGCGGGTCCGATTCGAGCCGGGCTGGTGTTGGCGATTTTCAGCTTTGTAGGCTTTGAAAGCGCGGCAGCGCTCGGCAGCGAGGCAGCTCGGCCACTCACAACGATTCCGCGCACGATAACGCTCACGGCGATCCTGTCCGGCCTGTTCTTCGTTTTTACCGCGTATGCCGAGAGCATTGGCTTCGGTACGCAGGTCGCCGACCTGGCTAATAACGGTGCGCCCTTGCAATGGCTGGCGCATCGCCGTGGCCTGGATTTTCTCGCGCCCCTGCTCGCCATCGGCTCGACGATCAGCTTCTTCGCCTGCACGCTGGCATGCATCACCGCTGCCGCACGGACCCTGTTCGCGCTGGCGCGCGACGGCTACCTGCATGCGCTTTACGCGCGCGCGCATGTGCACAACAAGACGCCGCACACCGCCGTCGTGCTGGCGGCCTCGTTGACGGTGATTCCTGCGCTGGCGCTGATCGTCGCAGGCACGGGTCCGTTCGATATCTATGGTTGGGTCGGCACGCTGGCCACCTATGGTTTTATCACCGCCTATATCGTCGTCACCCTCGCCGTGTTGCGGACAGTATTCACGCAGGGGCGACGAATCGTCCGCACGCTGATCTTCGCCATCGTAGCGCTGGTGGTGCTGGCCCTGGCGGGCTGGAGCGCTTTCGATCCCGCCGCCGTCGGCCCTTATCGCTGGCTGCCCTATCTGTATCTCACCTTGCTGTTGCTGGGGGTGCTGATTTCAGCACTTACCCCCGGTGCGCATATCTCCACCACCGCAGAGCAATCCACCTCATGAAACATCCGATCCGCCTGCTGTTCCTGTTGCTACTCAGTCTTGTTCCGCCGGCTTTTGCACAATCCAACGCTGCACATGCCAGCGATGATCTGACATCGCAGTTGATCAAGCTGCATTCGGGCATCACCCTGAACTATGTCGTGCAGGGCAAGGCCGATGGCCCAGTCATCGTGCTGTTGCATGGTGCGGGGGACTCCTGGCATTCCTATCAACGCGTATTGCCGCTGATTCCGTCGAGCTATCGCGTCTATGCCGTCACCCTGCGCGGGCATGGCCTGTCGGATCATCCCTCCACGGGTTACAGCCGCGCCGACTTTGCCGGGGATATTCTCGATCTGCTGGATCAACTCAAGATCCAGCACGCCACCCTGGTGGGACACTCGCTGGGTAGCTTCGTGGCACAGAGCGTGGCCGAACTCGACCAGGGCCGGCATATCGACCGCCTGGTATTGATCGGCTCGGCACCCGGCGCGCCCAGCAATCCGCAGGTGCGCGAGGCGATCCGTAGCGAGTTCAACGCGCTGCGTGATCCGATCGACTATACCTTCGCGCGCGACTTTCAAGCCAGCACCATCCAGGGATCTGTGCCGGCCTGGTTCTTCGAGGTGATGGTGGCTGAGGCGCAGCGGGTGCCAGCAGCCACCTGGCATGGCCTGGCGACCAGCCTGACCAGCGACGAGCCAACGGGTGCGCTGGGCAAGATCCAGGTGCCGACGCTAATCCTGTGGGGTGATCGGGATTCGATCTTCAATCGCGACGAACAGGACGCGCTGGTCAAGCACATCGCGCACGCCAAACTGCTGGTCTATCCCGGCACCGGCCATGCCCTGCATTGGGAGCAGCCGGTGAAGTTCAGCCACGACCTGCTCGCGTTTATCGCAGCGACGCCGAACCACACGACCAACCCGCACTGATACGACCGCACTAATTACGAGTCTAGGAATTCACCCCATGTCGTCATCGGCAGACCGCTTGCCACCCCTCACAATCGGCCCACACGAGCTGGATGCCTTGCGTGATCTGGGCAACTTTTCATTGACCGATGCGCTGTTCAATCGACGTTCGCGGCGTTTCTTCCGCGGCGCGGAGATTCCGGACGGACCGCTGCAATACCGTTCGAAGCATGCGCCCTTGCCCCTGTCAGACCTCGAACGCCTGCTCGTGCTGCTGGCGATGGGGGGCGTCACCGGCTGGTCGAATCTGATCACGCGTCATGATCGTTACGCGCCGCATCTGTCCAACTACTCCGGCTCGGCCAGCGGGCGCACAGGAATTTCGGCGGCGGGCTTTCAGACCAGCGAGATTTTCTTCACCGACGACAGTGGCACCTATATCTTCGAGACGCGCGATTTCGCGCCGCCGGTAGCACGTGGCGCCGATGGCAAGAATGATCTGGAGGCCTTGCTCAATGCGCACCAATCGCGCATTCGGCGGATTTCAAATGAGCGTATCCACTTGCCGCGGCGCGAACCCTATATGGAAGGCCATAACACCTGGGTCGCCAATGCGCCGGGGTCCCTGCTGGCGTTTCCGGTAGGCGACCTGGCCCAGCACACGCTGCTGAACCTGATCTTCTACGTGCAGAACGGCTTTTGCATCTACGACGATATCAATGGACGGCCCATTCCCGGTATCGAGGAGTTCGCCGACCTGGTCGACATCAAGCAGCCTTACCCGCTGAGCTTTGTCGATCAGTATTCACTGGCCGAACTGTCCGCCGAGTTGGCGGTATCTTCCTACAACGGCCAACTGCTGCTGCAGGCCATGGGCCTGGGCGGCTGGAGCTTCGATGGCATCGACCGGCTGAGCATACTCGGCGCCAGCGGTGACCCGCAGGTGCCAGGGCTGGGTTTCCGCTTCGACACCGATCCACGCTGGGCGCTGCCGAACCCTACTGGCCTGGAAGGTGTTTTCACCACGCTGACGCCGCCACATTATCCGGACATGCACGCCGCGCTGGATGCCCTGATCGAACGCAAGTACGGTACTGGCGGCCCGTTCCATCCGGATACTCCGGGCCCCTGGAGCGACAGTCCCGGCGTGCGCGCCAGCGCCCAGGTACACGATGCGCGCTTCCGTGCCTGCGTCGCCTTGCAGGCGCAATACGCCTACGACACCTTCGGCAAATTCCCGGCCACGATTCCGTCGACCTACATCCTGATGTATCTGCAGGCGCATCACCTGGACCTGGATTTCTACGACCGCAAATTCACACCAGGCGCCTATCTCGCCACGCATGCCGAGCATCTGCAGCGCTGGCATGCAGGCCACACCGATATCTCGGCATGACGGCATGCCGCGCTTTGCATCTCTCACCTCTGCCTGGAACAAGCCCATGACCTTGAGTCGACGTCGATTTCTGCAAGGACTCTCCGCTGCCGCCCTGGCCAGCCAGTGGTCGTGGTCTTTCGCTGGCACAACGCCGACGCCTGCGGGCGGCACGGCAGGCTACCGTACCGGCCCACGCAATCTGATCACCGATGTACCCGGCCTGCGTGTGGGCTTGGCGCAGGACGAGCGCGTACGCACCGGCACCACGGTGATCCTGCCGGACCAGCCCGTCGTGGCCGCCGTCGATGTGCGTGGTGGTGGCCCTGCCACCCGTGAAACCGATGCGCTGGGTGAACACAATCTGGTGCAAACGGTGGACGCCATCGTGCTCTCGGGTGGATCGGTGTATGGACTGGCGGCTGCCGATGGCGTCGCTGCATGGCTCGGTCAACACGGCAAAGGCTTCGCGCTGATCCCTGCAGCAGGCGTACCGGTATCGCCGATCGTGCCAGCAGCCAGCCTGTACGACCTGGCCGATGGCGGTGACAAGCAATGGGGCGGCGAACCGCCTTATCGGCAATTGGGACTGCTGGCGGCAACGCATGCCAGCGATCACTTCCCGCTGGGCACGGAAGGTGCCGGATACGGCGCCACCACGGGCTTTGGCAAGCTCAAGGGCGGCCTGGGTTCGGCTTCGGTCGTCGCCCCCGATGGCAGCACAGTCGGCGCGATTGTGGCGGTCAACAGTCTGGGCTCGGTGGTGGCGGCCGGCACCAATGCGTTCTGGGCCACGCCGTATGAACTCGGCAATGAATTCGGCGGCGGTGGTGGCAAGGCGCTGGCTCGCTTGCGCGCCCAACCGAACGACTGGCTCGTTGGCGCACTGGACGAGGGCCGTAAAAACACCACCCTGGCCTGCGTCGCCACCGATCTGGCACTGACGCGGGTGGAACTGCAGCGGGTGGCGATCATGGCGCACGACGGCATGGCACGTGCCATCCGTCCCGTGCACAGCCCTTTCGACGGCGATATCGTCTTCGCCGTGTCCACCGGCAAACGCGAACCGGGTGCCAACCGCGAACTCGCCGTGCTGCAGGTCGGCGCGCTGGCGGCCGACACACTCACCCGGGCCATCGCGCGTGGCGTCTACGCGGCAACCGTATGGCCTGGCAGCCCGGTGAAAAGCTGGGCATCTCTGCATAACGCCAGCTGAGTGTCGCCCAAGGCACGATCCAGCCTATCGAGACGCGGGTGTGCAAGCCGAGGAAATCCGACAGGGAGTAGCATCTGAACTTCTCACATGTCCCGAAGGATTTGCTGTCGTGAAGTCTTATCTGCTGATCGTTGCGATGTTGTATGCAGGTGCTGTCAGTGCAGAAGTGCCGACGGGTGACGACTACCTGGTACCACGATTCAGAGCAGGCCAGACCTTCAGTAACGTATTTTCCATTTTGCGTTCAATGAAGGCGGACGGTTATGACGAGCACGTTAGTCGCAATGGGGGTTCGGCCGATGACACTGTACTTTCTATTCGCCCTTCCGCCTGGCGCTTTAGCTCAACTTGGCGCTATGACGGGCAAGCCGGAGGGCATGATGAAGAGGAGCTACGGGATGGCGGCCGTACATATTGTTCCGTGAACGTTGGCGCCCAAGACAAATGCTCGCCATATCTGGAAGCTAGCGGGCTGACATACAACCCCACGCTTTGGGGTGTTCCACCGAAACAAGTGATCCAAGGCATGAAGTGGAACGTAGACCTGAAACAGGCTTGGGAACTCGGTGGCAAGAACGGCACTCAAATGGTGACCGTGATCCGTGTTGATCCATTGACTGACACCGTGACCTTGATGCGTGAGGGAACCTCCGAGGGAGGTTTTTCTGAAAGCGATGCGAACACGATACAACTTAGCCATGCTGACCAAACCGAAAAGTTTGACATCGTTCCGGGCGCATCGCACTGGAAGGGCTATACGACATTCGTCAAAGGTATAGTTTTTAGTGATGAACTTTTGGTGACGCGCAGTGATGTGCTACACGCTAAAAATGGCAAGACAGTGAACGCAATTGAGCGGCGCATCATGCTACTCAATAGCTCGCCATTTCCGACGCTCTGAGCAATCGCATATTTATATTGGTTCCCATTTCATTATTTTGATGCCGGAGCTCAAAATGAAATCCGGGAAGCAATTCGGCTAAACATGCTTTGTTACCGCATCTGCATGCAGGACGAAGGCAAGCGCGCCGTTACCCATTCCGGCGCGCGTCGATCGTTTTATGGAACGGCGTGGGTCGCCGCTTGTTCAATCAAGGCGGCTACTTCTTTGGGGTGCGACTCATAAACCGAATGGCTGGCTCCCTGCACTTCAATCGTGTGGCTGTGGGCGCGCTTGGCGTACATCCGCTCAAGATCAGGATTGATGATGTGATCGGACGTCGCTACGGCGTACCAGCTCGGTTTTGTTTTCCAGGCAGGCTGACCGGCCGGTGAGTTGAATACGGATGCCGCGGTCAATTCCTGCGCATTCGCCTCGAACTGGGCCTGTTTCAGCGGCAGATCCGCAGCAAAGTCTGCCGGATAACGCGCCAGGTCGAGATACAGAAAGCCATCGGCAGTCTTCTTGACGTCGTTGGTTTTGCTGATGGCATTGGGGAAAAGCTTGCCATTGGCAACCTCGGTTTCACCTTGGTCGAGCGCATGTGCGGCGATGTAAACCAGACCTACGACTTTCGAATCGTTGCCGACATCGGTAATGATCGCGCCACCATAGCTGTGGCCCACGAGAATGGTCGGACCATCCTGCATGTCGACAATCCGTTTTACGGCGGTTACGTCATCGCCAAATGACGTCAGCGGATGCTCCGCAACCGACACGTGGTAGCCATCCTTTACCAGAATGTCGTAGACCGGCTTCCAACCATTGCCGTTGACCCATGCGCCATGCACGAGAACGATATTGTGCACCGGTGTTGCTGCCATCGCCTGGCCGGTCAATGCGCTCATGCCCAGCGTCAACGCTGCGGATAGAAAAATGCTCTTTTTGCTTTTGATCTTCATCATCGTGTCCTTGGGGGATGTAGGGAGTTATCGTTTAGACTGCCGGCGGTCCATATTCATCAGGCGAATCGATCGTAACTCCTGCGACTCAGTCGATTTATGAAGTTATCAGAAGCGATTCAGAGGGATTTCCAATGCGACCATTACCCTCCGAGCTTCTCCGCAGCTTTGTCGTCGTCGCCCAGACCGGCAGTTTCACCGTCGCCTCGGAACAAGTAAGCCTTTCGCAGTCCACGGTCAGCCAGCACATCCGTCGGCTTGAAGATCTTGTCGGCCAGCCACTGTTTGAACGGGATACTCGCAACGTGCGCCTGTCGCCTCAAGGCGAGACCTTGCATCGTTACGCAGAAAGAATTCTTTCGCTGATGGATGAGGCGATGACAAGCCTCTGCGGGCCACCGCTGAATGGCACCGTGCGCGTCGGCCTTCCCGAAGATTTCGCCTCCACTCGTCTGACGACAGCGCTGGCCAGTTTCGTGCAGCGTAATCCCGAGGTCGAACTGATCATCAGTACGGGCATGAGTGGTGATCTGTTTCGTGAACTCGACGAAGGTCGGCACGATCTGGTTTTTGCCAAACGTCTCAGCGGCAGCCAGCGCGGCACGGTCGTCCGCACGGAACCTTTGTATTGGTGCGGGAGCCCTACTTCACCATTGAACGGTGGCGAATCGATCATACCGCTGGCCGTGCATCCCGAGCCGAGCATCGCCCGCCGTCGCATTTTCGAGGCTTTGAAGGCTGTCAATCGACCGTACCGGCTTGCCATCGTCAGCAGCAACGTCATGGTGATCCAGGCGGCGGTCATGGCGGGGCTCGGCATCAGTGCATTTGCGGGCTATGTCATTCCGGAAGGTCTGGTACGTCTTGATCAAGGCCTGCCCGAACTTGGCGTTCTGGAATATGTGATCGACCGGCAGCCATCGGTATCGCAAGCCGCATTGGCACTGGAGATGGTCCTCACCGATGCTGCCAACGAACTCTGATGGATCGCTAGCCAGCTCACTCAGGATTGGGTGCTTTTTCCGCCGCCGGGAAACCGGGCAATGGCCTGCTGTGCGGCTTCTTCCAGCGAGTTCACCACTTGGTTGACGCCGGGGTCGGGAAGCGTGATTTCCGGCAGCGCCAGCAACGCAGGCAACAGGACGGCAAGAATGCATGCGTCAGAAAACCGGCGACGCATTTCGCTGGCCACCGTCGCGCTGTTTTCCCTTTCCTTGCCGGGTGCCGCACTGACGATATAGACCATCGAGATGCCGTCACGTGTGACCTCAAGCGGCGGATCGGCTTCAATCGCTTCGATATCCTGGATCGACAGGTGACGTGCATCGATATTCAGATCACGCAGGATACGTGCGAGAATTTCAGTAGCCAGATCATCGCCAATCGTGCCGAGGCCCGTGCACAAGACTACCGATCGCGGCGCCACTACCAGCGGACCCTGCCAGCGTCCGCTGACGCTTTCGCGCCGCTGACGAAGGACCTGACCGATACTCGATCCCTCGAGCACCGATGCGGAACGACGCCAACTCGAATGCCTGCGTCCATGACTACCGAGTGATTCGATCACTCGCACAATGGCGCTGCGAACGATGACCTGCTGCTCCGGATTGATCAGGCCATTCACCAGGTCGATGCGGGTGAGCTGCAGCGCCGGCAGCAGCACGGCATCACAGTAAGCCGCGAAGGATTTTCGCTTCAGAAAAACGCGCGCACTGGCGATGATTTCATCGGAGTCGCCCGAAATCGCACGCTGGTAAAAGCGCTGCGGCATGGTGAGCGCAGGCAAGTCGCCAAGCAGGATATCCAGCAGGTTGAGCGCTTTGACATGCCGCCCGGCGACGACCAGACACAGCGTCAACGGCGTCGACATGATCAGTCCGACCGGCCCCCACAACCAACTCCAGAAAATCGCAGCGACCACCACCGCCAACGGCGACAACCCGGTGGTGTGGCCATATAGCTGCGGCTCCACCAGTTGCCCAACCACCGTTTCGACCACCATATATAGACCGATCGTCATCAGCATCAATGACCAGCCGGGATCGACTGCGGCCGCGAGCAGAGTGGCGAGAATCGCCGCCAGCCAAACACCTACATAAGGCACGAAACGCAGAATCGCGGTAAGAGTGGCCCATAACGGCGCATTGGGTACACCGATGATCACCAGACCGAGCCAGATCACCACACCGACACCAAAGTTGACCGCAAACTGCGAAACGAAAAATCGCGAGAGGCGCTCACCGGCATCGTTGATCGCTTCCGTCGTGGCGCGCAAATCCGACCCACCTGCCAGGCGGATGAAGCGATCCCGCAACGACTCGTGCTCCAGCAATACGAAGATCAGCACCACAAGCACGATGCCAGCCGTCTGCAGCGGTGGCCATATCGATGAAAAAATGCGGCCGACCACGCCCATCGGGCTGGGCGGTGCGGTTCGGATTTCCACCGGCACGACACTGGTGGAGGCCTTCAGATTTTGCTGTGCGTCGGCAGGCTCATTCGCTAGTTCTGCCGTACGGTCACCAAACTGATTCAGTACGCGACCCGCTTCATCCTGCATCGCTTCGAGGCGACCCGCCGTCAGCTTGCTCAAGGCATCGATCTTGTTATGGACCGTCGCCTCGTACTGCGGCAGGCTGGTGGCCATGTGCGCGACCTGCGAGCCGATTATCGTCGACAAGCCCACCAGGAACATCACCAACGCCAGCACTGCGATCAGTACGGACGGCGCATGACCCAGCCCGATCTTGCGTAACCAGCGCACCGGCGGCGCCACGAGCAAACTCAGGATCAGGGCCAGCGTGATCGGCACCAGCACTTCCCTGCCGAGATACAGCAACGCCAGCACGGTGGCACTGGTGATGATCGCTATCGCCCGTGAATGCGCGGGCGGTGCGGGAAGTGGATCTGATGCAGGCGGCATGCACGGGCTCCTGATCGTTGAAGATTCAAAAACGGCTGATCAGGTTGCTACCTTACAAGCTACAAGGCCTGGAAACCGCAGAGCCGTCCAAAGAAATCCACCGCCAGTCTTGAATGCCTATTCACCGCCCTCTCCATCGCCCGCTGCTAGGCCGATCGCGCAGCCATGCGCTTATCGAGACACCTGCCCTGCCTCCGCTACATGATCCGGATCGACTGAGTCGCCGACGCCATAGCCGCCACCCAGTGCCTCGATGAGCTGGATGGAAATATCGGCCTGCTGGCTTTCCAGCGCTGCAGTACGCTGATCGGTCAGCAGCAACTGCTGACGGCTGATCAGGGGTACGAGTGGACCGCTGACACCACCTTTGTAAGCAGTCATCGCCTGCTCCCAACTTTTTTGGGCATCCAGCTGCGCACGTTTCTCCAGATCGATCTGGGTTCGCACCGATTTCAATGCAGAGACCTGATCCGATACGTCATTGAGCGCGGCAACGAGAAGCGTGTTGTAGCGTGCTACCGACTGATCGTAGACCGAGTCAGTGGCGGCAAGCTTGGCACGCAGTCGGCCGCCGTCGAAGATCGGCAGGCTGAGTGCCGGACCAATGCTGAAGGTCCGTGCCGGCAACTGAAAGACATTCGTGCTGTCGCCGACAGCGACCACACCGGCCATCGCGCTGAGGCTGATATTGGGAAGAAACTCCGTCTTCGTCGCCTTGATGTCTTTCGCCGCGGCTTCGACCTGCCAGCGCGCGGCCACCAGATCGGCGCGACGCCCCAGCAAGCCCACCGACAGCTGATCCGGTAAGGCGACCATGCTCTGATCGAGCAGGTGCGGTCGCGTGATGGCGAGGCCCCGATCCGGACCCTGACCAAGCAGCACGGACAGACTGCTGCGCGCCGCATCGATGGCACGATCGGCCTGCACCCTCTGCTGTTCGGCACTCGCCACCTGCGAATCGGCCAGATACGCCTGCTGCGTCGTACCCAGGCCGCCCTCAATCAACCGACGGGTCAACGCGAGCGATTTACTGGCGCGCTGCTGTTCGGCATCGGCCACGTCGCGCTGGGCAAATGCATAGCCCAGCCGCACATAGGCACGTGCCACGTTCACCGACAACTGGATGCGCGCCGCGTGCGCATCGATCTGCACTGCACGACTGCGGCCCAACGCAGCCTCCCAGGCATCGCGTTTGCCACCCCAGAGATCCAGATCCCACGAGAATCCCGCCGTCACCGACTTGCCCCAGGCGAAGGATCCCAGTGCATATTCGGGATAGACCGGATCCTTGCTGGAGAGCCGTGCTCCTACGGCGCTGGCGCTCAGATCTGCCTGCGGATCACGGGCGGCTTTCAGGCTGTCGGCCACGGCCTGTGCCTGTCTGGCGCGCGCTTCGGCATCGGCGAGTGTGGGGTTGTTCTTCAACGCCTCGGCGATGAGTGTATTGAGCTGCGAATCGCCGAAGCCGACCCACCAATCTTGCGCTGGCCACGCGGTCGGACTGAGTGGTACCTGGGCCAGGCTACGCTCAGTTTTTAGGCTGGCGGAATCAGTCATCGCGCCCGTCGTATGCAGTCCGCCGCTACTGACACAGCCGGCTAGCGCAATGCTGAGCACGAGCATTGCGGTGCGGAAAAACTTTCGTGATTTGATGTCATGGACACTCATGGCGATGCCACTACGGCAGTGTCGGCGCTATGCGGATGCACGATCAAGGTGGCGGTCATGCCCGCGGCGAGAACGGTTCCCGCCGGCATATGGTCGGTATCGATATCCACGCGCACCGGCACACGCTGAGCGAGTCGCACCCAGTTGAAGGTCGGGTTCACATCGGACAGGAGATCAGAACCGGTGGGATTGGCAGCATCGGTAATACCACGGGCAATGCTTTGCACCGTTCCGTGCAGATGCACACCGCCGCTCATCAGACGGATATCGACTGAATCGTGGACATGCACCTGCGGTAGCTTGGTTTCCTCGAAATAGCCGTAGACCCAGTAGGAGTGGCTGTCGATCAGTGCGAGGCGTGGCACGCCGACGCTGGCATAGTCGCCGACGCGTATGGCGAGGTTGGTGATGTATCCGTCGGTTGGCGCGCGTACTTCGGTTCGATCCAGGTTGAGCTGCGCGGCAGCCAACGCCACCTTCGCCTGGGTTACTGAGGCCTGCGCCTGCTGCTGACTGGCCAAGGCCTGATCCATGCCAGCTTGCGCGCGGTTGAACCCGGCACGTGCCGTGGCAGCGGCGGATTTGGCATCGGCGCGGTCTTCATCGGATACCACATCGTTCAACTTTTGCCGACGGTTGGATTGCTCGGACGCCATGTCGTAGCTCGACTTGCTTTGTGCTGCGCCAGCCGATGCCGCCTCCACACCGGCCTGGGCGGCACGCGCCACGGCCTGTGCCGCACCGACGTTGGCATTGGCCAGGTCAAACGCATTCTGATAACGCGCACGGTCGATCACAAACAGCAGCTGGTCCTTCTTGACCGTCTGGTTATCGATGACGTTGACCTGCGTCACCAGTCCGGACACGTCGGGCGCTATACGCACGATCTCGGCGCGTACGCGGCCATCGCGCGTCCACGGCGAGTACATATAGTGTTTCCATAGCGCGTGCGCGACGAGTACTGCGACAAGCACGACAACGAAAGTCACAGCAAAACGAATCAGTGTGGCAATTTTCATGGCATCACTCTCAGAACAGGAGCAGCGCAGCGCTGCCAAAGACACAGACAAACAAGGCCAGCCGAAACAGCGGTGGCTGCCAGACCAGGCGATAGAGTCCAAAGTGGCCGGCCAGCCAGTCGAACAGCCAGAGCAGCGCCAGTGAGAACACAAACAGCACCAGCAGGCCTGGCACCAGCGCATCACCCAGGGCAATTTCACGAGGCATCAGCGATCTCCTTGGGAGCCGGTGCAACCGGCCTGATGTGATCGGGCATGTAATCAGCGAGCACGGACTCACCATCCAGCAAGGCGAGCCGGATCAGGTGCAGATGATCGAGCAGTGGACGCGCGCTTGCTTCACTGTCAGCCATGTCGATAGCGGCAGCCACGGCATCGCGCGTGCGTGCATACCCAGCGCTATCCGGATGCTCATAAAAACGGGCCAATGCGTTGATCGCCTGATTGACACATCGATCAACTTCGGCAGGCACGGGATGGCTGCCCATATCCTGGCGCAGTTCGATCAGGGCTCGGCCGGTTTCATGCACGGCCAGGGTCCATGCAATCAATGCACGGGAGTCCGCGCTGCCGGGCTCGGTCTGCGCAACAACCTGGCTGAAGAGATCGTGGTTGACGCTCTCGAAGCGATGGCGCAGTCCGGCAAGCGGCGCTTCTGCCGCCAGCGTCACCTGTCGGCGCAACCGTTCAAGCTGGCGTCGACGCAGCCAGTGGCTACCGATCGCCGGAGGGACCACGATGAAAGCGAGCGACGCTGCACTCACACCGATGATTTGCGCAATGGTGTCATTGATGAAGTTGGCGGGGTCGAACACCATCGGATTCTTCAGCGCCAGGATGTAGACAAAGCCCATGGAATAACCCAGCCCATAGCTGGCAATCGACGGCCGCATGAGCATCGCCAAGCCCACCATCAAGAATGGTGCCGAGCCCGCAACAAGCAACATATAGCCTTCCATTTTCGTCAGGACAAAAAACACGCATACAAAGCCCGCAACCATGCCTGTGGCATAGCCCATCAGCACCGATCGGGTGACTCGCGCCGGATTGGGTGCCGTGGCAAACAGGCCAGCAAAAATGGTGGCGATGAGCATGGCGCTCGCACCCATCGGCCATGCCGAGTAGATCCAGAAAGCACCCAGCACCAGCATGGTCAGCGTGGTACGGAATACGGCCAGTCCAGCGCTGGCAAAATCGTTGCCACGTTCAAAACGCACGCGCTCGGGCGAGCGCAGGATCAGGCGCGGCGCCTGCAGCGATGCCGCCGTTTCCACGTAGGCATGCAGTTCATCGGCAAAACGGTTCAACAAGGTGGCGCCGGTATCGAAATCGCGCAACGCGGCAGCGTCGGTCAAACTCTGGCGCAGCGCCTGCGCCTTCTTCTGCATGGTTTGCCGCGCCTCGACCAGACGCGGCAGTAATACGTAGGAAGCGGCACCGGCCTCGATCGGCGCATCGAGCGCCTTTCCAATCGGCGCGTAAAGTGCGATCAGTGCTTTTGCCGACGCCTCATGGCCATTGCGCTGCAGTCGATTGATCAGGTGATGCAGCGACTGAAAGCTTGTCGAGGCAGCCATGAAGCGCTGATTGAACAGTTGCAGATGACCACTGCGCGCGCGCGCTTCGGCGTCTTCAAAAATTACCGAGCTGCGCAGGTCTTCCAAAGTCACCGCATCACGCACGAAGCGCAGGTGTGCGTTTTCCATGGCATTACGCGCAATGGTGCCGCCAGTGCTACCCTGGACAAAACCGATGAAGTGGGCGAACTGCGCGCGTGCGCTACGCCGCAGCACGTCGCGCATGCGGCTGGGCAAAACGACATCATTCACCACGCCGCTGACCAGCAGGCCAAGCAATACTTCGCTGATACGCGCCACGGCGGAATCAAACACGCCCGGCGGATTATTGATGACCGGAACGGCAATGATCGCTGCCGTATAGCCGCCCAACACAAACGCATACGACTTGAAGTTGCGATACAGCGTGGCACCGCCTGCGCAAACACCGATCCACAGCGACAGCGCCAACAGAAACAGTTCACGCTGCTGCGGGAACAAAGCCACAATGACAAACGCAGCCGCCGCACCGGCCAGCGTGCCGATGCCGCGATAAAAACTCTTGGCCAGTACCATGCCCGACTGCCGGTTGGCGACGATGATCACGGTGAGCATGGCGCTCGACGGCTGTGGCAGCGAAAAGCGCATCGCCAGCCAGCCCGTCAGGTAATAAGCCAGCAGCGTCTTGAACACGAACAACCATACGCCAGCTTCATCGCGCAACGTGTCGACAACGACGGTGCGCGTTGTCGGTGCAGTCATGGTGGTGGGGTTTGCTGACATCCGATGTGCCTTAGCTGGTCAGGCCGTTCAACATCTTTTTCAGCAGCTTCTCCAACTGCTTTTGCTCGATCGCACTCAAATCACGGCCCTGGCGTTCCAGCAGGCCGCAGACATCAGGAAGAAAGCTGTTGATCAAGGCCAGGCCGGCCGGTGTCAGGCTCAACTCGACCTTGCGGCGATCGCCAGCACTGCTGGCGCGGGCAATCAGATCCTTTTCGCAAAGCTCGTTGGTCAGGCGTGTGATGTTGGCCGATTTCTCCCCCGCCGCTTCAGCCAATTCCGACGGTAGCATCGTGCCGCTTTCGGTGCCGTAAATCATCATCAGCAGGTTATATTCGGGGTGATTGATGCCATAGGGCTTGAGCAACGCATTGACGTCATCGTGCAAAGCTTTATGAATGTGCTTGATCAGCCGTGCCAGCACGCCGGGACCCATCGGGAAACGTGGATACCGCTTGCAGGTAATGACAAGCCGCTGTTCGGTCGGTGCAAAGCTGCTCACTGGCGGCATCCTTTATTTCAAGTGAATATAGTTTATATATGTAATATATGTTTGTAAACATATTCGCCCGCATGAATACTTTATGCCGGATTCGACGAGGCGACGCTGACGCAGGGCACGAAGAAGATGAGTAGCTCGCTGGCTGCGGACATCCGTTGAGCAAACGATATTCCGCGCATGTCGTACCATGTGTGCATATGCAGCAATTCGCACTGTCGACACGTTTTGCATCGAACAAGGTGACATTCCATGAATGACAAAAAGGTTCCCGGTGTTGGCGAATACGACGGCCCTGCCGGTGGCTGGGGCGCGCTGCGCGCGGTAGCCGGCGCCATCAGCAAGCAGATGGCCGTGGTTCGCGAAACCTCGGCCATGCGCCGGATGAACCAGCCGAACGGTTTTGATTGCCCCGGCTGCGCGTGGCCTGACCCGAAGCACACCTCGTCATTCGAATTTTGCGAAAACGGTGCCAAGGCAGTGAGCTGGGAAGCCACTTCAAAGCGTGCGACGCCCGAGTTTTTTGCCAAGCATACGATCAGCGAACTCTGGAACTGGCACGACCACGCGCTGGAAGATGAAGGCCGTCTTACCCATCCGATGGCTTACGACAAAGCCAGCGATACCTTCGTCGAAGTTTCATGGGAAGAAGCCATGCAACGCATCGGCGTCGGCCTGCGAGCCCTGCCCGATCCGAACATGGCCGAGTTCTACACCTCGGGCCGCGCGTCGAACGAGGCGGCATTTCTGTATCAGCTATTTGCGCGGGAGTACGGCACCAACAATTTTCCCGACTGCTCCAACATGTGCCACGAAGCGACCAGCGTGGGCCTGCCGATGTCGATCGGCGTCGGCAAGGGCACGGTATCGCTGGAAGATTTCGACCACTGCGACGCGCTGTTCTCGATCGGTCACAACCCGGGCACCAACCATCCACGCATGTTGGGTACCTTGCGCGAAGTCGCGCAGCGCGGAGTACCAATCATCGTGTTCAATCCGCTGCCTGAGCGCGGCCTGGAACGTTTTGTCTCGCCACAGAGCCCGGCTGAAATGCTCACCGGCAACGCCACCCAGCTCGCCACCACCTACTACAAGGTCAAGGTCGGCGGCGACGTGGCCGTGCTCAAGGGCATGATGAAATACGTGCTGGCCGCCGATGCAGCCGACCGCGTAGCCGGCGGACCCGGCAAGCTGGACGATGACTTTATCGCGCAGCACACCGTCGGCTTCGACACACTGGTGGACGATCTCAATGCCACGACATGGGAAACCATTGAGCGCAAGTCGGGTTTATCCCAAGCCGATATCGAAGCAGCGGCATCGGTTTACGTGAATGCCAAACGCGTAATCGTCTGCTACGGCATGGGCATCACCCAGCACAAGCACGGCACCGAGAACGTACATCACATCGCCAACCTGCTGTTGATGCGCGGCAATATGGGCCGCGAAGGTGCAGGTATCTGTCCGCTGCGCGGGCACTCCAACGTGCAGGGCGATCGCACGGTGGGCATTACTGAAAAGCCCAACGAGGACTTGCTCAACGGCATCAGGAATCGCTTCGGCTTCACGCCGCCGAGCGCGCATGGGCACGATGCAGTGGACGCGGTCAAGGCGATCCGTGATGGTCGCTCCAAGGTGCTGATCTGCCTTGGTGGCAATCTGGCCGTGGCGATGTCCGATCCCGAGGCCACCTTTGCCGCAATGGCCAAGCTCGATATGGCTGTCCATATCGCAACCAAACTCAACCGCTCGCACCTGATCCTGGCGCGCGAGTCGATCATCCTGCCGTGCCTTGGCCGCACCGAACTGGATCTGCAAGCTGGTGGCTTTCAGTCGGTGACGGTGGAAGATTCGATGTCGATGGTGCATGCCTCGCAGGGGCGACTGAAACCGGCCGGTCAAATGCTGCGCTCTGAGCCTGCCATCATCGCGATGATGGCGAAGGCCACGCTGCCGGACACCAGAGTCGAGTGGCAGGCGATGGTCGACGACTACGACCTGATTCGCGACGGCATCGAAGCGGTATTCCCGATCTTCAAGAACTTCAATGAACGCGTGCGCAAACCCGGTGGGTTTCGGCTATATATCGCCGCCTGCGAACGCGTCTGGGCCACACCCGACAAGCGTGCGCACTTCCTTATCGGCAAGGGCCTGGATGAGGACGGTCCAGAACCGAAAGATGCGCTAACGCTCACCACCATCCGTTCGCACGATCAGTACAACACCACGATCTATGGCATGGACGACCGCTACCGCGGCATTACCGGCCGGAGGGATGTGATCTTTATTCACCCCAGCGACCTGGCTGCCCGCGGCCTGCAACACGGCGACCGCATCGACGTCGAAACGGTTGCCAGTCAAGCCAACGGCAGTGACCCGCGGGCGGTGCGCGGCTACACCGCCGTGGCCTACGACATTGCCAAAGGCTCCGTGGCAATGTACTACCCGGAAGGCAATTCACTGGTTGCGCTGGAAAACCATGACGAGCGTTCCGGTACGCCGTCATACAAGTCGGTACCGGTGAAAATCGTGGCAGCCAAGCGAGCCGCCTAAAGCCGCCGATCGGCCGAGACCAAGGTCATTCCATTACATCGGCGGCACGGTACCGTTGAGGCCAACGGCAACCAGTCCGGCATTCACCGGGCTACCCGGTTTGCCGACCACGAATACGTGTGCACCTTTGACGATGGCGGTCTTGTCGACCGGCTGGAAGGTCACGACTGGCACGTTGGCCGGCACATTGATGGTTTTTTCGCCCTTGCCGTAATCGACAACCAGGGTGCGTGCTCCGCTGCCGGACGACGTCTTTACGGTGCCGTTGGTCATCGCCGACATGGTGCCGCCATGGTTCATCTTCTTCACGGTGCCATTGGTCATGGCGGAAGCCGTGCCGCCCTTGGCCGGAAGATCCCAGGCATAGTCTCCAAGGCCAGTACCCTTCATCGCATCGGGGAACACCACCACCTCAAGCGCGCGGGCGCCAGAAGCACCCGGGACGTTGGCCGTACCGATGAAGGTGCCCGCCTTGATGGCGTCCAGACTGCTCGGCACGATGCCGGTTACCCTGGTTTCTGCCGCAATGGCAATGATCTGCGGGCCAGTGGAGGTCTGTACGGTAAAACCGGTGCTGCTCACATCGAGCACGGTGCCGCGGATATGCACCGGTGTAGCCGGCTGATCGGCAGCAACCGCCGGCACGATCGCCACGACCGAAAGACCGGTTGCCATCGCGATAAGCATCGCCTTGCGCTTGAGGGTAATCATGTTCATGTGTCTGTCCTTGGTTGGGAAGTGGATTTGCGATTAACAATCCTGCCAATGGCATTCGTTCCCGACCGCCAAATGGTTACATGCTTGTCGATAGGTATAAGTAACGGCGTGCTTCTTGCCCGGGCATCGTGAATCTTGGAATACAAAGCCGCGTGAATCGCTCTTGTCCAACCGCGCCGATGACGCCCCCTTGAAACTCGCGGGCATATCACGCAATTTATTTTCTGCCTACAAGAGTCAGCACCAATGTCCAGGATCGAAATCACGAGCTTGAGCGCGTCGCCGAAGATCGTCGACATGCTCAGCGAAATCATCGTCGAGGTAGTCACTAATGGCGGCTCAGTCAGCTTCATGCATCCGCTCGCCCCCGAAACGGCAAAAGCATTCTGGAACGACTCGCTGGCAGTCGCGGCCATAGGCAAACGCGTTGTGCTGGGTGCCTGGGATGGCGAGATGATCGTTGGCACGGTCACCGTGCTGCTCGACTGTCCGCCCAATCAGCCGCACCGGGCCGAAATCGCCAAGCTGATGACCCGGCTCAGCCATCGGGGTCAAGGAATAGCCGTTGCGCTGATGCATGCGGCCGAAGCCATGGCGATCCAAAACCACCGCAACCTGCTAGTGCTCGATACCGCCGTCGACGGCGGCGCATCAGCGTTGTACGACGGCCTTGGCTTCACTCTCGCCGGTGTAATCCCGGACTACGCTTTGAAACCACACGGCGGACTGACGGGCACGAAGATTTACTGGAAACATATCGGCGATCCGCTTTAGGCCATCGCTCGCGATCAGCCCGCACTAACACCGGTACTTCAACCAGCGATAAAATCAGCGGCCCGCTCGCCAATCATCGCGCTGGGCGCTTGCGTATTGCCCGATATCAGCGATGGCATGATCGACGCATCGGCTACGCGCAGATGGCTGACGCCACGCACACGCAATTGCGGATCGATCGGCGCGTTGGCATCGCTACCCATGCGGCAGGTGCCGACCGGGTGATAAATCGTATCGGCGTGATCACGAATGCTTTGCCGCAGCAGGTTTTCGTCCGTACTGTCCGCATTGTAATACGTCTTGCCCGCATAGCGCGCAAACGCGGGCGCCGCGAGAATGTCCTGGGCGATGCGCACGCCGGCCAGCAGCGTATCCAGATCACCGGGATGCGAGAGATAGCCTGGATCGATCATCGGCGCCTTGTGGATATCGTTTGAAGCCAGTCGCACGACACCGCGGCTTTCCGGCCGCAGATTGCAGACATGCAGGCTCAGACCACGCGTCATGTGCATCTTGCGATTGTGGTTGTCGACGATGCCGATGCACAGATGCAGTTGGATGTCCGGACGATCCAGTTCTTTGCGCGTTTTCACAAAGCCGCCCGCCTCGGCCACGTTGCTGGTGAGCATGCCGGTGCCGCTCTTGTACGGCTTGATTGCACGAATCACCTGCGGAATAACCGAGGGCACGATTCCGAGCAACTCTCGATCGTTGATTGCACGGCAGATAGTGAAATCCAGATGGTCCTGCAGATTGCCACCCACCTCGGGGCTGTCATGGAGTACCTCGATACCCATCGCACGCAGATGATCGGCCGGCCCGATACCGGACATCATCAGCAACTGCGGCGTACCGAAAGCGCCCGCGGACAAGACCACTTCGGCGCGCGCGGCAAACGCCTTGCCATCGACGCAGCGAATGCCGGTGGCACGTCCCTGCTCGATCAGTACCCGCTCCACCTGGGTGGTAGCGATGACCGTGAGATTCTTCGGCGCCAGACCGCCGATATAAGCACGCGCTGCGTTGTAGCGGCTGCCCTGCTTCTGGAAAACCTGATACTGCCCCACGCCTTCCTGCGTCGAGCCGTTGAAATCCGGATTTAACCGATGCCCGCATTGCTCAGCGGCTTTGACAAACAGGCGCGCGCATTCACTCGGACTGGCAAGATCGGCGACGTTGAGCGGTCCACCTGTCGCATGCCAGTCACTGGCACCGCGCTCATTGTTTTCGGCACGCAGAAAATACGGGAACACGTCACGCCACGACCAGCCGGTGGCGCCGGCGTTTGCCCAGTCGTCGTAGTCCTCGTGCTGACCGCGCATATAGATCATCGCGTTGATCAGGCTGGAGCCACCGACACCGCGGCCACGCGGTTGCACACCGCGGCGACCACCAAGGCCCGGTTGCGGCACCGTGCGATAGGAATAATTTCGCGGATTCTGGAACGGCACCAGACCGGCCACACCCAGCGGCACATCCGACAAAACGCCGCTCTTGGCCGGCCCGGTTTCCAGCAGCAGCACCGTGCTGTCCGGGCGGGCTGTTGCCAACCTCGCTGCCGTAGCGCAACCCGCCGGTCCCGCACCCACAATGATGTAATCAAACGTGGCAGTAACAGATGACATGGCTGAGCCTTTGATGAGCGCTGCGGCCAATGGCCACGCGACATAGCACGGACGGGCGGATAGGCCGGACGCTAGCACACGCTTCTGGCGATTCCACGCTTCGTTGCAGCATGAAAGCGGCTGGTGAAAACCGGGCGGCTCGGCAGTCCGAAAGAAGGAGCGATGCGCGATATCTGTTGCCTTCTGCTCGTCCATCGGTAGATGGGGACCTGCGCTGACTGGTGAATCGGCACAGCGGCGTTACAATCGTGCACTGCGATTTCGCCAAGCCACTCAATCGATCCTCATGCGCAATCCTCTGCAAGAACAATTGCTCAAAGCGGGCCTGGTCAACAAGACCAAGGCGGCGCAGGTCGTGCGCGAGCAGACCAAGCAGCGGCACAGCAAGTCACCCACGGCGCCGGTCGATGAGCACGTCGATACCCAAAGGCTGCAGGCCGAGCGCGCCGAACGTGATCGTGCGCTGGCCGCCGAACGCAATGCGCAGACGCGCGCTAGCGAGCAGCGCGCGCAGGTTCGCCAGATCGTCGAGAGCCATAAAGTGAAGCGCGAAGGTGAAATTGCCTACCGCTTCGCCGACGGTGAGGCGATCAAAAGCGTTCTGGTCAACGAGCCTCTACGTGCCCAACTTGCCAGCGGTACGCTGGTGATCGTTCGTCATGACCAGGGTTACGAACTACTGCCTCGCTTGACGGCGGATAAAGTGTATGCACGCGATGCAGCAATGATCGTGCTTGATCATGACCGTCCAGACACGAGCCATGCCCAAAGCGATGACGATGAGTTCTACAAGAAGTTCGAAGTCCCGGACGATCTGATCTGGTAGTTGATTTCGCTTCATACCGGAAGGGAAAAGGCCGAGCGGGTTTTCAGGGCGACCTGCGCCGCCTCACGCTATCGCGCACATCCACGTCAAAAAGCAGCGTCAGTTCATCCTTGCCGTTGTTCGCTGGGAGTGTGAAGCGTAGTCCTTCCCGCGTCGGCAGACGATCGACATGTTCACGCACGGCGACTTGTGGCAACTCGATTCTCCAGGCGCCGGCCTGACCGGCAAACCTTGGCTCATCAGCGTCTATCAGTGCGAGTTCAAAGCCTATCGCAAACGCATCGGCGAAATAGCTGCGTGCATCGACAACGTCGCCGGCGAGCAGCTGCGCCAGCTCATCTTCATCGATACGCACTCGAAGATGCTGGCCCTCAATCTGCAGTTTCATAAAGACACTCCAACATGCGCGCGGTTATGGCGATGATCGGACGCGAGGCGGAGAATCCGCTTCGAGGCTGACAATCTCGACACGCGCTCCAGCAGGGCAATCGCCCGCATCCTCCGGCAAAACCACCCAGACGTCGGCATCGGCAAATGGACGAATCCGGAACGGCTGTTGTTGATTCGATATCGTGGCATGCAATTGGCCGTCCGAACCTTGGTGCAGGTTCGCGCGCAAAAAATGCCGCAGGCCGGCCTTGGGTTGCTGGGGCGTATCGAGTACGGCGAACAAAGCGTGTTCGCTGCCCTGCCCGGTCATGGCACGCATGACCGGCACCACGACGAAACGCATTCCCGCGGCGACAGCCATCGGCGTGCCTGGCAACGCAATGATCAATGGACCATTCGCCATTGCCGCGCACAGCAGCGGCTTGCCGGGGCGGATCGCGACCTTGTGGAACAACAGCTGCACATTGAAACGACGCAGTGTCTCAGGCACGAAATCATAGCGACCCATCGATACCGCGCCCGTACTGACGACCAGATCAACACTGGCATCGATCGCGCGCTGCAGGGCATCGGCAAAAGTGATCGCTGTGTCGTCCACCGTCTCGCAAAACAGCACCTGCGCACCGGCGGCGGCGAGTGCAGCACAAAGATACGGTCCGTTGGAATTATGGATGCGCTCGGCAGCCAGCGGTTGGGTCGCATCGGCCTGCAGCTCCTTGCCAGTGCAAATGATCGCCACACGCGGGCGCCGGACTACCTCCAGCGTCGAGATGCCCAGCGCAGCCAGCAGCATCACTTGCGCCGCTTCGATACGTCTCCCGGCCGCCATCACTTCCACACCAGGCGCAACATCGGAACCGGTGTAACGCACGTTATCGCCGGCATGCAATGGATCACGCAGGCGAATGCGTGCCGGCTTACCGTCCGCATGAGTGCCAAGACATTCGGTGCGCTCCAGTGCCACCACGGCATCGAGACCCTCATGCAGGCGCGCGCCGGTCATGATCTCGCAAGCATCTTGCTCGCCATCGACATGTTGCGCTTTGCCCGCAACATCACCGGCGGCTTGCGAACCATAGACGGCGTGCTCCGACCCTGCAGGCAACGGCTTGGCAGCGGAAAGAGCATAGCCATCCATCGCCGCGTGATCGAAAGAAGGCAGTGCGATGGGGCTTGTGACGACTCTGGCCAGCACGCGTCCAGTGGCTTCATCGAGCGCACACACTTCGGCCGGCAACCGACAAGTCTGCGCGAGAAGTAGTTCGAGGGCCTTGGCGTAGTCGATCATGAGAAGTGATGTATTGCCTGGCAACACGGTTGAGTAGGCCGTGAGTTTCGCACGGGCAGCAGAAGCGTCACCGCATCATCGGCGGATGGAGAGAAGACGAACCGGGCTTTTGACCATACCGGACTCGACAACCTCTGCTCGCGGGCCAGTGGCCGCTTTGCTACCCACGGCACCGCTTGTACCAACCACAGCCATATCACGTGAAATCGTTTTACTGCGTTGCAGCGTGATCCTTGCTACGTCGAACGTGCATGGTATGAGCATGGTGAAAGCAGCGCGTTAACCAGCAGGCGCCATTGTTACAAATTGATGTCTGCTGCGGATGCTCATCCTGCAGGCTTCAACTTCAGGCACGGAAGCAGACGATGACGACAAGATTGAGCGCTGAAGCGATTTGGCGGGCTGACGCTGCCTGGAAACCAACCGACATGTGAAACGCGCTGATGTCACCACAATAACGCCCGGCACATTCGCCGGATACTTCAACTCAATGAGAGAACGCTCATGGCAGGGGTACCAGAAGCAGTTGTTTCGTCAGCGGCAGCAGGAGCCAAGCCCGGATTTTTCGCCAGGGAACGCACCATCGCAGGACCGCGCTTCAATCGCTGGCTGGTGCCGCCGGCGGCGCTGGCGATCCACCTTTGCATCGGCATGGCCTACGGCTTCTCGGTGTTCTGGCTGCCGATGTCCAAGCTGCTGACCACCACCGACGTGGCCACCTGCGCCAACCTCGGCTTTTTTGCAGCGCTGACCAGCACCGGCTGCAACTGGACCGTGCCGCAGGTCACCCATATCTTTGAAACGTTTATCGCGATGCTGGGCATTTCGGCCGCGCTGTGGGGTGGTTGGCTGGAACATGCGGGGCCGCGCAAGGCCGGCTTTATCGCAGCGCTGTGCTGGGGCGGCGGCCTGATTGTCGGTGGCATCGGCGTGTCGACGCATCAGCTTTGGTTGGTGTTCCTGGGCTGCGGTGTCCTCGGTGGCGTCGGCCAGGGTCTGGGCTACATCACTCCAGTGTCTTCGCTGATCAAGTGGTTTCCGGATCGCCGCGGTATGGCGACCGGGTTCGCCATCATGGGTTACGGCGGCGGCGCGATGATCGGTGCGCCGCTGGCGGTGGCACTGATGAAGCACTTCTCGGATACCAGCGCGCAAGGTGTCGCATCGACCTTGATGGTGATGGGCGCGATCTATTTCATCGTGATGGCCTGTGGCGCGCTGGGTTTTCGCGTCTCACCCAATGGCTGGTATCCGAAGGGATGGACACCACCGGCCAAGGATGATGGCAAGTCGATGATCACGCGCCGCCATGTGCATCTGAGCCGTGCGTGGAAAACACCACAATTCTGGCTGTTGTGGGGTGTGTTGTTCCTCAACGTCACTGCCGGCATTTCGGTGATCTCGATGGCCAGCCCGATGCTGCAGGACGTGTTCGGCGGCAAGCTGGCGGGTCTGGCTGACGTGGCCGCCACGCTCACAGCAGCACAGAAGGCGGCGGTCGTTGCCTCGGCAGCGGGACTGGTCGGGCTGATCAGCCTGTTCAACAGCCTCGGCCGCCTGTTCTGGGCGTCGCTGTCCGACAAGCTTGGCCGCAAGGGCACGTACTACATGTTCTTCGTGCTGGGTATCGTTTCGTATTGTCTGTTGCCGACGTGGGGGCATCTGGCACTGGCCGGCCTGTTCGTGGCCACGGTCTGTCTCATTCTCAGCATGTACGGCGGCGGCTTTGCCACCATCCCGGCATATCTGGCCGACCTGTTCGGCACACAAATGGTGGGTGCGATCCACGGCCGTTTGCTGACGGCGTGGTCGGCAGCCGGCGTGATCGGGCCGTTCTTGATCGCCGCGATTCGCCAGACGCAGATCGATGCCGGCGTGGCCAAGAACCTCGTCTACGACCACACGCTGTACATCATGGCCGGTCTGTTGCTGCTGGGCCTGATCTGCAATTCGCTGGTGCGACCGGTCAAGGATTCGGTCTTCATGAGCGATGCAGAATTGGCGCATGAGCGCTCGCTGCAGCACGAGGACCTGATCACGTCCAGCGCCGAAACCTCGGCGCGCGGCAGCTTCGGTGTCATCGGTATGCTGGCGTGGTTGGCGGTTGGCGTGCCATTCCTGATCGGCTTGTACATTGCATTGGCAAAGGCCGCGGCACTGTTCTGAGAAATGTTTGAAGGTGATGCAATGAAACGTGCTGCCAATCCGAATGCACTCAATCAGGGCATGCTGCCGGATATCCCCGACGATATCCGCGCCGCAGTACTCGAAGTCACGGGCCGGCTCAAGGATCTACCAGGCGCTTTGCTGCCCGTGCTGCACGGCGTGCAACAGGCGCTGGGCTATGTACCGGAGGCATCGGTGCCGCTGATCGCGCGCGAGCTGAACCTCTCTCGCGCCGACGTGCATGGCGTCATCACGTTTTATCACTTCTTTCGCAGCAAGCCGTCCGGGAAGCACGTCATTTATGTCTGCCGCGCGGAATCCTGTCAGGCGATGGGCGCCGTGGCGCTGGAACACCACATCAAGCAGCGCCTCGGCGTAGACTTCCACGAGACCACCGCGGATGGCGCGTATACGTTGGAGCCGGTCTATTGCCTCGGCAACTGCGCCTGCTCGCCAGCGATCATGGTGGATGACGAACTCAAAGGCCGGGTGACAGCGAAGCTGTTCGATGCGTGGCTGGCCGCGGAGGCAACATGAGCATCACGGTTTACGTGCCGCGCGATGCCGGCGCCCTGTCACTGGGGGCCGAAGCGGTAGCCAAGGCCATTACCACCGAAGCGAAACGGCGCGATATCGATATCCGCATCGTGCGCAACGGTTCGCGTGGTCTGTACTGGCTGGAGCCAATGGTCGAAGTGGAAATGTCCCATGGACGCGCGGCCTTCGGTCCGGTGCAAGCTGACGATGTCGCTGGCCTGTTCGAGGCCAATTTCCTGCATAACGGCATGCATGCATTGAGTCTCGGACGAACCGAAGACATTCCCTATCTGAAAAGCCAGCAACGACTCACCTTTACTCGCGTCGGCATCGTCGATCCACGCAGTCTGGATGACTACCGCACACACGGTGGCTATCGCGGATTGCAGGCTGCGCTCGGCATGACCGGCCCCGAGGTGGTGCAGGCCGTCACCGATTCCGGCCTGCGCGGCCGCGGTGGTGCCGCCTTCCCTGCCGGCATCAAGTGGAAGACCTGCATGGATGCGCAGGCGGGACAGAAATACATCGTCTGCAATGCGGATGAGGGTGATTCGGGTACTTATGCCGACCGCATGATCATGGAAGGCGACCCGTTCGTACTCATCGAAGGCATGACCATCGCCGGACTCGCAGTCGGTGCGACGCACGGCTACATCTATCTGCGGGTGGAATACCCGCACGCGCAGCGCGCGCTGGAATCGGCCATCCAGACGGCGGGAACCGAGGGCTATCTCGGCGACAACGTACGTGGCAGCGGCAAGGCGTTTCATCTGGAAGTGCGCATGGCTGCCGGCGCTTACATATGTGGCGAAGAAACCTCGCTGCTGGAAAGCCTTGAAGGCAAGCGCGGCCAGGTGCGTTTCAAGCCACCGCTGCCAGCGATCGAAGGCTTGTTCGGCAAGCCCACGGTGATCAACAATGTGGTGACACTGGCAACGGTACCGACGATTCTGGACAAGGGCGCTGCGTTCTATCGCGACTACGGCATGGGCCGCTCGCGCGGCACGCTGCCGATGCAGCTGGCTGGCAACCTGAAGCGTACGGGTCTGGTCGAGCGCGCGTTTGGCCTGACACTGCGCGAGTTGATCGAGGAATATGGTGGCGGCACGGCCAGTGGCCGAGCGGTGCGCGCAGTGCAGGTGGGCGGTCCGCTGGGCGCGTATATTCCGATCTCCCAACTCGATACACCGATCGACTACGAAGCGTTCATTGCGATCGGCGGCATGCTCGGCCACGGCGGCATCGTGGTATTCGACGACAGCGTCGACATGGCTGCGCAGGCGCGCTATGCGATGGAGTTTTGCGCAATCGAGTCCTGTGGCAAGTGCACACCATGCCGTATCGGCTCGACCCGTGGCGTTGAGGTGATCGACCGTCTCAAAGCCGGCAATGCCGCCGAACGCGACCGCAACGAAGTGCTACTGCGCGATCTCTGCCAGACCATGCTGGGTGGTTCGCTCTGCGCGCTGGGCGGCATGGCACCGTTCCCCGTGCTCAGCGCATTGGATCATTTCCCCGAAGATTTCGCGGGCGCCGCCGAAGCGGCTACGTCCTGAGGAGGTAACGCGTCATGTTGTCCATTGTCGAGATCGACTACGGCACCCCGAAAGCCGTTTCCGCGAACACCGTCATCCTGCAGATCGATGGCAAGAACATCAGCGTGCCCGAGGGCACATCGGTAATGCGCGCCGCTGCACAGGCCGGCATCAATATTCCGAAACTCTGCGCCACCGAGATGCTTGATGCGTTCGGCTCATGCCGCCTCTGCCTGGTCGAGATCGAAGGCCGCAAGGGCTATCCAGCGTCCTGCACCACGCCGGTGGCCGCCGGCATGAAGATCAGCACGCAGACGCCCAAGCTCGCCGAAATCCGTCGCGGCGTGATGGAGCTGTACATCTCCGATCATCCGCTCGACTGCCTCACCTGCCCCGCCAATGGACACTGCGAACTGCAGGATATGGCTGGTGTGGTCGGCCTGCGCGAAGTGCGCTATGGCTACGAGGGCGCCAACCATGTTTTTGCACGCATCCCTGCGAGCAAAGGTCAAAAAGCGGCCATCCATGGCCGCACTCATGAATTAGTGCCGAACCCACTGTTTTCCCCGAAAGACGAATCCAACCCCTACTTCACCTTCGATCCTTCCAAGTGCATCGCCTGCTCACGTTGCGTACGCGCCTGCGATGAGGTACAGGGCACGTTTGCGCTGACGATCCAGGGGCGTGGTTTCGAATCCAAGGTTGCCGCCAGCCAGGACAACCGCTTCCTCGACTCCGAGTGCGTGTCGTGCGGCGCCTGCGTGCAGGCCTGCCCTACCGCCACGCTGTCGGAAAAATCGCTGATCGACAAGGGACAGGCCGAGCACAGCGTCACGACGACCTGCGCCTATTGCGGCGTCGGCTGCAGCTTCCGCGCCGAAATGAAGGGCGAGGAAATCGTGCGCATGGTGCCGAACAAGGACGGCCACGCGAATCACGGCCACTCCTGCGTCAAGGGACGCTTCGCCATCGGCTATGCCAGCCACCCGGACCGCATCACCACCCCGATGATCCGCGCCAGCATCGCCGATCCGTGGAAAGTGGTCAGCTGGGATGAAGCATTCGCTCACGTCGGCAGCGAGTTCAAGCGGCTGCAGGCCACCTATGGCACCCATTCCGTCGGCGGCATCACCTCCTCGCGCTGCACCAACGAGGAAACCTATCTGGTGCAGAAACTGGTCCGCGCCGGCTTCGGCAACAACAACGTCGACACCTGCGCCCGCGTGTGTCATTCGCCGACTGGCTACGGCCTCAAAGCCACGATGGGAGAATCGGCCGGCACGCAGGATTTCGATTCAATCGAAAAGACCGACGTGGTGCTGGTGATTGGTGCCAACCCCACCGACGCGCATCCGGTCTTCGGCTCACAGATGAAGCAGCGACTGCGGGCGGGCGCCAAGCTCATCGTGATCGACCCGCGCCGCATCGACCTTGTACGCACACCGCATATCAAGGCCGACTATCACCTTAAGCTGAAACCCGGTACGAATGTCGCCGTGCTCAATACAATGGCCTATGTCATCGTTTCCGAGGGCCTGGTCGACCATGATTTCGTCGCCAGGCGCTGCGAACCGGAAGCCTTTGCCAAATGGTCCGCGTTCGTATCCCAGGACAAATACAGCCCCGAGGCGATGGAGGCGCAGACTGGTGTCTCCGCTGAGGCAGTTCGCGGCGCCGCACGCTTGTACGCCACTGGTGGCAACGGCGCGATCTATTACGGGCTGGGCGTGACCGAGCACGCACAGGGCTCGACAACGGTAATGGCGATCGCCAATCTCGCCATGGCCACCGGCAATATCGGTCGCGAAGGTGTCGGCGTGAACCCGCTGCGCGGCCAGAACAACGTGCAGGGTTCGTGCGATATGGGTTCGTTCCCGCACGAGTTTCCCGGCTATCGCCACGTCAGCGACGTCGCCACCCGCGAGCTGTTCGAAAAAGCCTGGGGCGTGCCGCTGTACAACGAGCCGGGTCTGCGCATTCCCAACATGTTCGAGGCGGCGCTCGATGGCAGCTTCAAGGGCCTGTATGTCGAGGGTGAGGACATCGCCCAGTCCGATCCGGATACCCAGCACGTGACCGCCGCGCTCAGCGCGATGGAGTGCGTCGTGGTGCAGGACCTGTTCCTTAATGAGACGGCCAAATACGCGCACGTGTTTCTTCCCGGCAGCTCATTCCTGGAAAAGGACGGTACTTTTACCAACGCCGAGCGCCGCGTCTCGCGCGTGCGCAAGGTGATGGCGCCCAAGGCCGGCTATGCGGACTGGGAGATCACCCAGAAACTGGCGCAGGCGATGGGCTATCCGATGAACTACGGTCACGCGTCGGAGATAATGGACGAGATCGCCGCGCTCACGCCGACATTCCACGGCGTCAGCTTCGACCGCATCGACGAGCTGGGTTCGGTCCAGTGGCCGTGCAACGAGGAGCACCCGAACGGTACGCCGGTGATGCACGTCGACGAGTTCGTCCGCGGCAAGGGCCGCTTCATGCTGACCGAATACGTACCGACCCGCGAGAAGGTCAACGCCGAGCATCCGCTGATCCTCACCACCGGGCGCATCCTTAGCCAGTACAACGTGGGTGCACAGACGCGGCGTACGGCCAACGTGATGTGGCACGACGAGGACCGGCTGGAAATCCATCCGCATGACGCGGAGGAACGCGGCATCAACGACGCCGACTGGGTCGGTATTGCCAGCCGCTCGGGCGAAACCGTGCTGCGCGCCATGGTCTCCGAGCGCATGCAGCCCGGTGTGGTCTACACGACGTTTCATTTTCCCGAGTCCGGCGCCAACGTCATCACCACCGATAACTCGGACTGGGCGACCAACTGTCCCGAGTACAAGGTCACCGCGGTGCAAGTCACCCGCGTGTCGCAGCCGTCCGAATGGCAGAAGCGTTTTCGCGCCTTCTCCAACGAACAGCAGTCACTACTGGACCAATCGGCTGCGGCTCAACCGGCAGATACGCTTGGGCAACAGTGAGAAAACAGGGCCAGAGGCCGGTTTGCCAAGCGCCGGCTTCGTCGGCCGCCCCGTCGATCGCTGGCGTGATGGCAAGGCGACGCACGAGGACGATTGCGTCGCCGAAGAGATGCCGATCGCGATGCTCTACAACGGCGTGAGTTTTGCCGTGATGATGGCGACACCGCATGATCTCGAAGATTTCGCGCTGGGCTTTTCGCTGAGCGAGGGACTGATCGCATCGCCGGCACAACTGCAGGAGGTCGAAGTCCAGACCTTGCTCGAAGGCATTCAACTTTCGATGACCGTCACTGACGAAGCTCACGGTGCGCATCTCGCCAATCAGCATGAGCGACTGCTACCCGGTCGCAGTGGCTGCGGCATCTGCGGCACCCGCGATCTGGAGCAGGCGATACGCCAGAGTTCGCCAGTCGGTGCAGGCTGCACCACAACGCGCAGAGCGCTGGAAAACGCGTTGAGCCAGCTGCACTCCCAGCAACCCATGAATGCAGCGACGGGTGCCGTGCATGCCGCGGCATGGGCTGACCATGAAGGAGACATTCTGCTGGTGCGCGAGGACGTTGGCCGCCACAACGCACTGGATAAACTCATTGGCGCGATGCATCGCGCCTCCATCGATCCGCAGATAGGTATGGCGCTGGTCACCAGCCGCGCCAGCTACGAGATGGTGACCAAGGCATCCAGCGCCGGCATCGCCCTGCTCGCCGCCATTTCCGCACCTACCGCGCTGGCGATCGAGCTGGCGCGCAGCGCTGGCATCACCCTGGTCGGCTTCGCCCGACCCGGCAGCCACAACGTCTATACCCATCCGCATCGACTGTTGTCCGATCAGCCGTCCGAACGTTTGCAGGAGCCATGATGCACATCGAACGACTGATCACCATGGCCAACGATATCGCCACGTATTTCACCTCGGAGCCTGACCACGCCACCGCGGTGAATGGCGTGCGCGATCACCTGACCCGCTTCTGGGACCCCGTGATGCGTCGCCAGCTGAAAACTTTTGTCACCGAAGGTGGCGAAGGCCTGTTGCCATTGGCCAACGAGGCAGTCGAAGGCTTGAACGTACCCGCCGTGCTCAACTAAGCGGACTTATCGCGTATAAGCAGACTGCAGCACTGTCGTTGGTCCATACCTTTGACTGACGCCATGTAGTCGACTATATATCGAGCGATTCCATCAATTTCGGGACAAACATGCACAAGACCCGCCCGCGCCACATGGCATTCGCCCTCTCGTTGGCTATGACTTTCTGGGTCGGTTCCGCAGCTGCCGGTGACGTGGTGGTGTCGGCTGCATCGAGTCTTACCAATGCATTCCAGAACGTGGCCACAGCCTACGAGGCAAAGCATCCGGGCACCAAGGTGGTGCTCAACTTTGCGGCGTCGGACGTGCTGTTGCAGCAGATTGCCAATGGTGCGCCGGCCGACGTATTTGCCTCCGCCGACCAGACGGCGATGGACAAGGCGCAAACGCAAGGCGTGCTGCTGAAGGGCTCGCGGAAAAATTTCGCGACCAACCAGCTGGTGCTGATCGTGCCGATGGCGAGTCATTTGAATATCACCAGCCTCAAGGATCTCGACCAGCCTGCCATCAAGCGGATTGCCTACGGTGATCCGGCCTCGGTTCCGGTCGGTCGTTATACGAAGGCAGCGCTGGAGGCAGATGGTTCGTGGCCGGCGGTGTCGGCCAAGGCCGTGCTGGCGCAGAACGTGCGGCAGAGTCTGGATTACGTAGCACGCGACGAGGTCGATGCCGGCTTCGTGTTCGCCACCGATGCCGCCATCATGCCGGACAAGGTCAGGATCACGTTGCGGGTGAGCTCACCCACGCCGATTAGCTATCCGATCGCGGTCGTCTCGCTGGCAAAGCACGTCGACGACGCCAGGGCATTCGAGGACTTCGTGCTTTCGCCGGAAGGTCAGCAACTGCTGGCAAAGTCCGGCTTCCTCAAGCCTTGAACTGAAACGCCCGATGGATATCTGGATGCCGTTGCTGCTGTCGCTGAAAGTGGCGATCTGGGCAACGGCGCTGAATCTACTGATCGGAGTCGCGGTGGCCTTCGGTCTGTCGCGGTGGAGTTCGCCGCTGCGTGATCTGCTCGATTCACTACTGACCCTGCCGCTGGTTCTGCCTCCCACTGTGCTGGGATATTACCTGCTGGTGCTATTGGGCCGGCGCGGCGTTTTTGGTGCGTGGCTTGAACGCTGGGGCATCAATCCAGTGTTTACCTGGGAGGGCGCAGTGATCGCCTCGACCCTGGTTGCCTTTCCGTTGATCCAGAAAGCCGCGCGTGCAGCCTTCGAGAATGTCGATCCGCAGCTGGAAAGCGCCGCGCGTGTGCTTGGCCTGTCCGAATGGGCAGTGTTCTTCCGGATATCGCTACCGCTGGCCTCGAAAGGAATCACCGCCGGCGCCCTGCTCGCCTTTGCCCGCGCCCTGGGTGAATTCGGTGCCACGCTGATGATTGCCGGCAACCTCCCCGGTCGCACGCAGACGCTCTCCGTCGCGATCTACGCCGCTGTCCAGGCTGGCGACGACAGGGGGGCCAACATACTCGTGATCGTGGCCTCGACGACCTGTGTGGTGGTGCTGCTGATCGCCGGCAGGCTCGCACCGGACCGCTCACGACTGCGGCGAGTGTCCTGACGTATGACCGTAGATATTTCATTTCGCCGCGTACTGGCCAACACCGACCGACGCTTCGAGCTGGATGTCGCCTTTCGTTCAACGAGCCGACGTGTCGTTTTGTATGGGCCTTCCGGTTCCGGCAAGAGCATGACGCTGCGCGCGATCGCGGGACTGCTGACGCCGGACGAAGGCCGTATAGCCGTGAATCAACACGTACTGTTTGACTCGGCGCTCAGTGTGAATCTGGCACCACAGGTGCGCAAGGTCGGCTACCTGTTTCAAGATTACGCGCTGTTCCCGCATCTTTCAGTAGCACAGAACGTGGCGTTCGGCATGCGTACCGGCATCCTCAATCCGCGCAGAGGAGCTATCCCCCAAGTCGCGGCAAGCTGGCTCGAAGCGTTTGAACTCGATGTCGTAGCGACGCACTACCCATCACAGATTTCCGGCGGGCAGAAGCAACGCGTGGCGCTGGCTCGCGCGCTCGCCGCCGAGCCCGACATCCTGCTGCTGGATGAACCCTTTTCGGCACTGGACCCGCCATTGCGTGTGCGCATGCGTCGCGAGCTGGCCGCACTGCAGACGCGTCTCGATCTGCAGATGCTGATCATCACGCATGATCCGGCAGATGTGGAGGCACTGGGTGACCACGTGCTGGAGATCCGCGATGGACGCATCTTCAGCGACTCGGCTACCGCCAGCTAACAGTGCTGCGGCTGGCGCCTAATCCGTCGCGCCCAGGATGATGCTCGATGCCTTGATGGCCACGATCACGCCGCTCCAGCGAGAAGCGGTCTGGCGAGTCCCAGCCTCGCGCGTCGAAAAGTCGAGAACGAGTCCACCGGGTTCACATCATGACGATTTAAGGCGATTCGACGAACCAAATAAGGGTGCCGCGTGCGGTGAGTCAGCTTTCCCCGTAACCGTTCTGATACGGTCATTGCCAATGGTCAGGCACTGGTCCGCGATCGCCGCTACGCTGGTCCGATGCGAGACCGCGATCAAGATCGTCTGTGGCAAACGACGCTTTATTGCTGAAAGGACCGCTATCTCGGAGGCGGCATCAAGCGCGCTCGTTGCTTCGTCCAGCAACGCCAGAAAGGGCTGTCGCAGAATGACCTGTGCCAGCAGCAACCGCTGCAGTTCGCCTCCGGAAAGCCGGCTCGAAGAGCTGTGCAACGTTGTATCGAGTCCATGACGCGAGCCGGCCAATCGATTGTCGAGGCCGACGTCCATCAATGCACTCAGCAACATCTCATCGGAGGCTTCGGGCGCAGCCCACAGCAGACATTCGCGCACGGAATGCTGCCAAGGTCGGACATTCTGGCTGACATAAGCTCCATTTCGCACGAGTGCGCGGTACTCGTCAAAATCGATCTGCCGTTCGCCGACGCGTGCCGCAAAATCCTCGGGAATCATCATGCCTGCCAGGACATCGACGAGGCTGCTCTTTCCGATGCCGGAGTCACCACAAACAAGAGTCAGTTCGCCGGGTACCAAAACCAGATCACCCACATCAAGGCCGGTTGATGGCGGCCTCAGCCGCATTCGCGTGATGTGCAGCGTACTGACGGAAGTCGCCGTGCACGACGGTGCAACAGGCAATCGGACTGAATCCAGACGCATGTATCTCTGCCAAAGCTCGAATGCCGGGGCAGCCGAACGCAGCTGCTGGAAGCTCTGCCGGGTCGAGACCATATAAGGCAACACGCGTCCGAGCAACAAACACACGGCAATGAGCGACGGCTGATCGATTCCGTGCCAGCGGTGGGCGAGCACGAAGACCACCGCGATCCCGATCGCCGCCAGCAATTCCAGCAAAAGCCGTCCGGAGGCAATGAGCTCCAGCTGACGTTCGTAGCCATGGCACAACCGAGCGGAAATGGCGCCGTAACTTGCTTTTTCCGCGTCCTCCCGTTCGAACGAACGAACGTGACGCAAGCGTCGCGGAAAATCCTCGCTGTGCCAGAACAACTCTGTCATGTCTGCAACGTACTTTCGGCTGACCGACGCTTGCTCGTGACCAAAGACACGCGATGCAATGAGCCCAAAACCCACCAGCAAAGGTGCTCCAAACATCAATGGCGGCGATACCCAGAACGCAAATCCCAGGCTGACGGCGGATGTGACGCCGGCTACCAGAAGCAGCTGCAGCGCACTGAAACCCTGAACAATGATTTCGACGTTATATGTGAGGACATTGGCGATTTCCGCGGATGTGGAGTCCGCGAGCGAAGCCAACGGAGCGTCGATCAGGCGTGCGTGAACTGTGCGTCGCAGGCTCATACCGTAACGGCCAACCAGACGCGCTCCCAACCGCGCCGCCTGCCAACGCATCAAAGCAAACGTGCCGGTTGCGGCAGCGAAGATTGCAACATGTATTTCGACGCTGCCACCTGCGTCAAACAGGCTACCGCCGAATAGCAACGGGTGGCCCGGCTGAACCAAAGGCACCAGAAATACCGTCGCGAAGCTGCCGGCAAATGCCGCACCCAGCGATAGCACGACGTACGCTACAGTTTCCGCGAGATCGACGCCCATGAGTCTGTGCGCAAGCGAACGCAGCAGGTCGTTGGGCACCAGCGGCTCGTTAGGCATGTTTATGCGCTCATTCGGCTGGCACGGAACAATGACTTCGCTGACGCTTTTTAAGGCTCAGAACAACGCCTCTCCGCGGGTTGAAAATTCCCATGCCGGTAAGTGCGATCTCAGAGGTGAAAGGTTGCCTTGACGCGACCGCCGCAAGCGATCCGGAAAATCAGTCGAGAAGATGTCGCAGCGCGTCTACGGACGCTCGCGGATGGCGACCGCGGCGCAGTTGATGAACGCCTAACTGCATCGACTGTTGCTCGAAGTGTTGCCAGCCTGGCTGTCCGACCGCATACGGCTGATCGGCGGACAGCCTTGCGGCGATTTCGTCTCGAGGCACCGCGCTCAATAAAACATCCGGGTCGTCGGCCGATTGATTGGAGACGAAAACCACGCCCGCCAGCCGCAATGGAACCGCGGCGAGGTGTCCATGATCCTGTCGTAAATCCGCTTCGAACTTTTCGACGCCACTGCGGCGACGGATGATTGGCGCCTGGCTGATCCAGCGCCTGATCTTGTCGTCCTCGACGAAATTCAATGCATCGGCCTGCACGTGCAAGTAATTGGCGACACCCGTGGCGAGCATGCTCTCTGGTTGCACTAACACGGCGTCCTCAGCGAGAAACTCCAAGCCATCCAGAAAACTGTGCAAGGCCAGCGTCGACTTGCCTGATCCACTCGCTCCCAGCAACAAGATTCCACGCCCCTGCCGGCCAACACAGGCAGCATGTAGTGGCACCAGCCCCAATCCACGTGTCGCCAGAATGAAGACCGCGAATTCGATCAGCTCATAACGCAAGTGGTAAGGACGACTGAGCATGTCTTCAGAGGCCACCACCAGAGCCTTATGTTGCTCAGGCGCAATGACTACATAGTTCGACGCGTCCATGACGCCGCAGAGAAAGCCCGCACCCGATGTCGTCTCTACGGGAGGAGGCTCCGATGCGTTCGGCTCAGCCTGTCGACGCGAAAGGCGCAATTCAATGCGGAATTCGGGTACAGCCATCGGCAACTGATAGCGCGGCAGGCCGCCATAGGCGATCTCGACCAGACGAAGCAGAGACTCGCTGGTGCTTTCGAAGTGGAACTTTCCTCCCAATATCTGCATGCGCATAGAGAAGTTGTGACCGGATCGCTCGCAAAATGGGTCGGCGCCATCCTTTCGACCGCCATGGCGTGGGGTCAAGGCCATCGTCGTCGTTCAAAAGTTTCAGTCGTCTGGATGTCACTGCGCAGCACTGCACGAATTCCAAATAGGTTGGCTTCGTGTGTGCGACATCAAAGAAAAAAGGTTGCCGCTGAGTAGGTGCCGCACGCCATCCTGAGAGTTTTCCGAGAGGCAGCCGATGCGCCTCGATGGTTACGCATGGATCGCCGCTACGGGCCAAGGATTCAAATGCTTTTGCTGCACAAGGCAACCGAAAGGCTGCGCCGCGGCACTCACCTCAGAAACATGACACCGAACGATGGGTTCTTCAGACCGGCCCGACGTCGATGCGTGCTGCAGCTTATTCCCACGGCTACGACCGAGGCCTCTCCGAGATGCTAAAGATTCAAGTTGGCCACTCCTACTTTTTGAGCTACGACCGAAAACAGTGGGAACGTGGCAAGCCCTATCCTCCACTCGCCACGATCCAGATCGCCGCACTTTTAAGGCAAGTAGGCCACGACGTCACACTCTTCGACGCGATGCTTGCCGACGGCGTTGAAGACTATGAAGGGTCATTTCAGGCTGCGCGACCGGACGTCGTCGTCATCTACGAAGACAACTTCAACTACCTGACGAAGATGTGCCTTGGGCGCATGCGTGAGGCGGCCTGCCAGATGATTACCGAAGCCCGCACTCACGGCGCCCGGGTTATCGTTGCGGGTTCCGACGCTTCCGATCATCCGGATGCCTTTCTCTCGGCGGGCGCTCACGCCGTCCTGATCGGTGAAGGCATTGGAGCTCTTATTGAATTGATCGGGCGGCTCGAACGCGATCCAGGCGTCGACGCGGCAAGTTGGGTATCCGATATCGCGGGTATCGCTACGCTGGTGAGCGGCCAGACTCGCTTGATGCGCATCGGCGCACAACCGCCGGATCTGCGATTGATCGGCCACCCCGCGTGGGATCTGGTCGACATCGAACGCTATCGGACAATGTGGCTCGAACGGCATGGGTACTTCAGCCTCAACATGGCAGCATCCCGCGGCTGCCCTTTCCGTTGCAACTGGTGCGCAAAGCCGATCTGGGGAAACCACTACAGGCAACGCGGTGCCCAGGATGTGGCCGCAGAAATGACTTATCTGAAACGGACGTTCAAGCCTGATCACATCTGGATGGCCGATGACATCTTCGGCTTCCATGTCGACTGGGTGGCAGAGTTCGGTGCGCATTTGATCGACGCCGATGGATCCGTTCCATTCACCATCCAGACGCGCGCTGACCTGATCAGCGAACGCATGGGCAATGCGCTTGAACAGGCCGGATGTGCCGAAGCCTGGATCGGTGCGGAGAGCGGCAGTCAGCGCGTACTCGATGCCATGACCAAGGGCACGAAGGTCGAAGAACTCATCGTCGCACGCGGACGACTGGGTGAACACGGTATTCGCGTGGGATTCTTCATCCAGCTGGGCTATCTCGGCGAGCAACTGGCTGATCTGCTGATGACGCGCGAACTGATCAGACAGGCTGCTCCGGACGATATCGGCGTCAGCGTTTCGTATCCGCTGCCAGGAACGAAATTCTACGAGCAGGTCAAAGCCCAACTGGGCGCAAAGACGCATTGGCAGGACAGCGGCGACTTGGCGATGATGTTCCGTGGCGCTTACGACTCGGATTTCTACCGCAGCGTCCGCGATCTGCTGCATGAGCAGGTCACGTTTCAGCAATTGGCTACCGGTGAACCACCGGAGCTCCGCAGTCAAGCTGGCCTGGCGCTTGATGCACGTTGGGATGCACTGATCGCAAGCGAGCAATCACACCGTTCCGACGATCCGACCCTGCCGCTTGCAACCGTGCAGCAAACCAATGTCCAGGTGAAACGTCATGCCGCCGTCTCTCAAAATCGTTAAGGAGGGTTTGCGCCGTACCACGGAGGCGCTTGCCTTGGAGTTGGCGCTTCCACAGCCCAGTGACACCGCACCCGAGTGGAGCGATCTCGAATGGCAGTTGGCGTCCGCCGCCGCCGTCGCGCACGGCGTATCACCTCTACTTTGCAAGTCGTCCCAATGGCAAAACCCGGGATGGAAGTTTTTTCTGGCAAGTCAGCAAGCACACGTTGAGCATCGCCATCGACGCATTGCAGCGCTACTGGAACGCATCGATACCGACGCCCGTGCCGTCGATTTGGCGATCGTTCCCCTGAAGGGTTCGGCATTGCACGCCCTGCGACTCTATGAGCCCGGCGACCGTCCCATGGCCGACATCGACTTGCTGGTCCGCGAGGAGGACGCGGGACGGACGATCAAGTTGCTGCAAGAGCTCGGCTACGTGGAATCGTTCGTCGTGTGGAAGCACCATGTGTTCAAGCCGGCGAAGGGCGAGCCAGTGGTGGGGTTGGGCGAACACCGCGACACTCCGATCAATATCGAACTGCATACACGTATCCAGGAACGCCTACCGGTAACGGCCGTCGACATCACCCGGCGGATCTATCCGCGGCAGCCCCACCCAGGCCTGAATCCTTATCCGTCAGACGGCGCCTTGATGAGCCATCTGCTGCTGCACGCCGCAGGCAACATCTGTCACCGCAGCTTGCGCCTGCTGCATCTGAACGACATTGCACGACTGTCGGCGCGCATGTCGCCAAGCGACTGGGACTCCTTGTGGGACACGCACAGCGTTGATGCTCCCTGGTGGGCACTGCCGCCGTTGCGCCTGGTCGAACGCTATTACGCAAACACCATCCCCAAAAACGTGTTGGCCAGACTCGCGTCTCACTGCCACCCGTTGCTGAAGATCGTTTCACGCCGCCAGACCCTGACCCAGGTGTCGTGCTCGGAACTCTGGCACCACACGCTTCACGGCGTCGAATGGCTCCGCTCTTTTCGTGATATCGGGCGTTACGTCAGGAATCGTGTCAGGCCTACGGACGAAGCCCTGAAGGAACACACCGACCTGGTCCGGACGCAGATCTGGCTCCAGGAGAAAAGCTGGGTGACGTTGTCTCGCGGCCAGCGCGCCTTGGCATTACTCACCCGCCCTCTCCCTCGGATGGATACGCTGTACGTGGTGCGTGCGGCGTTGGAGGCTCCGCCTCCCTCTGGCTAGGACGAGATCGCAGCCCGGCTGCCATAGTCAAGTCAGCATCTGCCGGTACAGAATCTCGAACGCTCGAGCGGTGTGATCTGCATCGATGACGATCGCCCGACGTTGCGCGGCATGAGCCAAGCGCAGTCGTAGTTCTTCATCGGCAAGCACTCGGCAGATCGCGTTCGCCAGGCCGACATGATCGCCAACCGGCACGGCCAAGGCGGCAGACGGCGACCACTCTGCAATATGTCCAACCGCAGTACCTACAGTCGGCACGCCTGCCACAGCCGCTTCGAGCAAGACCAGCGGCCCGGCTTCATGCAGCGACGACATCACAAGCAGGTCAGCCTCCTCCATGATCGGACGCAGCGCCCGCTGCGTTTTGAAGCCAAGGAAGCGCACGTACCGTTCCAGGCCGAGTTGTTCGGCCAGCGCATATGCCCTGCCCTGCAGCGTGTCTACGCCGACGATGTCCATCTGGAACTCTACCTTCGCGTCGACGAGGATCCCCAGCGCCCGCAGGAGCGTGGACTGGTCCTTGACAGCGTTGAGGCTGGCCACATGAACCAGCCGAGCCATCCCAGTGTTGCGCCTGCGCGGGGCGAGTGGAGGCCAGATCTCGAGATCGACGCCGAGTGGAATGCGCTTCGCCTGCAGTCCTAGCGCATTGAGCGATTCAATGATTGGCGCACTGGCTGCCGAAATGGCATGCGCAGCGCGCAGCACGACCGCCTCACGCAGTCGTCCTTTCCAGTTCAGTCTTCCGCCGTAGCTGATCTCGTGCAGCGCAACGAGTTCACCACCGGCAATGTGCACCAGACTTGGCACCCGCATCAGAGTTGCCGCAGCAACCGCGACCTCGCTACAGGAACCCGAAAAGATGGCATGGACCACATCGAATGGTGCAGACCGATGCTCGTCCCAGATCGCTGCGATCGCGCGTACACGAGTCCAGCCGTCGCCGATGTTATGGATGCGGGCGCCGGCAAATTCCCAGCAATCCGCGACGGTTTCCTGTCGCAAGACGAAGACATGCACTTCGTGTAGCAGAGCAAGTCGCTTGATCAGGGCCAGAAACACCGGGATCACGCGGAATTCGCCGGTACGATCGACGCCACCGGGAACCACGATCGCGAGCTTCACCGTATCCTCCGCGCATGGTTTTCGATGACTTGCGCATACACGCCAGCCCAGCGCCGACCCACGGCGGTGAACGACAGCTCAGCGTCGAAATGCGCGCGCACCTGTTGCCGTGTCGGCGGGGTTTTCGCTGCGGTGACCAGCGCCTCGGCCAATCGACCGGCGTCGCCGCGAGGCCACAGCGCTCCGATAGAACCCTCGCCAGTCAGTATGCGAAATGACGGTATTTCGGTAACCACCGGGGCCACGCCACAAGCCAGCGCTTCCAGCAGCGCGTATCCGCAGCTCTCCCTGTGGCTGCCCGAGACGAACAGATCCGCGGCCTGCATCAATTGCTCAATGCGTGCATGCGGGACGCATCCCAGAAGATGTACGCGCCCGGCAAGCCATGGGTCGCGCTCTATACGCGTTTGAACCTCGGCAAGCAGAGGCGCATTTCCGAAGGCACACCACAATTGCAACCCGGGCAAGCTGGGCATGGCTTTGGCTATGCCGTCCAGCACGACCAGTGGGTCCTTGCCGGCGTTCAAATGCCCTACCCACAATACGCAGGGGTTGCCGTGAAGCCCGGTCTCCGCGCGGGCGATGGCGTTGCTGCCCATGACAAAGCCTGTGCTGGATTCGGGAACCGTGAACAGCTGCGCCTGCGGCGCGAACATGCCTATGCTGGTGAAAGGTAGCGCGAGCTCCGGTGCGGTAAAGACGATGCCCGCGGCGGCCATATACCAGCGCCGCCACTGCATCCGTCGCCACCAAGGCGGCGGTCGGTCGGCATGGTCCTGGATGATGATCGGCAACTCGGGCAGGCATTGCGCAATGGCAAATGCATCTTCGGCATACCGCAGACCATGCACATGCAAAATGTCCGCCTGTATTGAATCAAGCAGACTGGCGAAAGAACGGCCACGATGGGTTGCTGCCAGCTTTCCACTGACATCGATGAAGTGATAATCGATGCCGTTACGCGTGATTTTCTCCGCATACGGCGCCGCCTGGATCACCGAAATCCGCGCTCCGGAACAGAGGGCCACTTCAGCGATATCGGCCATGGAAGGCCATTTTTCAAAGATTTCCCCGGGTGCGAGGCCATCCGGAACGAGCTGAAAATTGATCTGTGCAACATGCAATGCCGGCATGGATCTAGAGGCCAGATACCTGCGGCATGCGCAGGCGTACGAGTCGGTTAGCCAGATTCAGTTCCCACGGTCGGTCGTACCTGCGCTGACGATAGCGCCAACTGGCCATCGCACTGAGGCTGCGTTTGGTCCATGGCGGCGACCGCAAGTCCTGCACTGTCGGGAAGCGACAGCGCAGCACCGTCACAAAGTCGAGGATGCGCCGACGCAGCTTGTCGGTAAGCCAGGGCGCGTCGGCGTGGCAAGCGTAGTCGACCCACCGCGGCTCCATCCACTCTTCGGGCGTTTTCGGAAAAACCACCGGTTCACCGTTGAGGTCGAGCAGTGCCATCCCGGGCCGCTTGTTGCGATCCTTTTCGTGCTTGCTGCTTTCCGGCAGCGGCGTGTAGATGTAGACGATGATCTCCGACTCCGGATTGATCCGCTTGAGATCGCGGATGAACTCGAAGGTCAACTCGGTTTCTTCTTCCGTGTTCTCAGGCGGCGCAACCATGAAGGACATCTCGGGAATGACGCCGTTGCGTCGACACAGTTCAGCCACTTCCAGTGTCTGGTCGGGCCGCGTGCCCTTGCGGATTTCCTTGAGCATCTGGCCGCTCGGCGATTCCGCGCCGATGTACGCCATTTGCAGCCGACTCTTGCGCACCAGTTTCCACGTACTCTCCGACAGGCCCAGTAGCGCATCCGAGCGCGCATAACACCACCATGGCATCTCGAGTTTCGCCATCACTTCCAGCAGCGGGATCATGTCCTGTTCGCGGTCGAAGAAATTGTGGTCGAAGAACTGGACGGAATCGGCGCCAAGCTCGTATTTGAGATAGCGCAGGTCGCGCTCGAGCCGCGCGACGGCGGGTAGCACCGTCGTACCACCAAACATCGCCGCGACGCCGCAGAAGGTGCAGCGAAAGCGACAGCCGATGGCCGCCTGGTGAGCCACGGTACGGCGACCGAGAAAGGTACGCGCCAGATAGCGCCGCGGGTCACCGAGCTTGTCGTAGGGCAACACCAGCCCGCTGTCGCCGAGCGTGAAACGGCGATTCGGGTTATGTACGACCGCGCCGTCGTGTTTCCACGACAGGCTTCCAATCTTCGCCAGATCCGGTACTGCCGGGCCAGTCAACGCGGCGATCAGCTCGGGCAAGCTTTCCTCGGCCTGGCCGCGGATCGCGTAATCGACGTACGGCGCCACCAGCGCCGTGTCCGTGTAGAGCGTCGGGAAATAGCCGCCCCAGATGATCGGTATCGCCGGATAGCGCTCGCGTATCGCTTTGGACACCTTGATGGATGGTGCAATCTGCGGGCCACCCATCACGCTGATGCCCACGGCATCGAACGCGTTCTGTTCCATCGCGTGCATGGTTGCGCCGATGACGTCGCGGTCGACGTTGCCATCGATAATCGTGCTATTGCCGCTTTGATCCAATGCTGCCGCGAGATGCAGAAGCGATAACGGAAACCGCGCACTCGATCGCGAAGTGATGGTCGGATTGATCAGCAATGTTTGAGGCAGGCGTGTCATGGGCATCGATCGGTAACCAAGGAAAATCCGGGCACGCGCCGCAGCTGAAACACCAGTGCGACGGGAACCTCGAGCGCGACAGGATCAAAGTGCGCACCGACAGGGATGTCGGCTGGATCGAGCATCGGTTCCAGCACGCGCTCGACATCAAGCCCCAGCGCTGCACAGGCAGCATGCCAATGGCTGTAGAGGTACTGCGTATGTCGCACGGCGTAGTGCCGACCGGCGGATTTGAAATCGCGCAGCCAGCCAAGCGCATGACCGATTGGGTGTACGTCGCTGCACAGCACCCTGCCACCCGGCCGGGTCACCCGGCGCAGCTCGGCCAGCGCCGGCTCCAGACTTTCAAGATGTCCAATGACCAGGCTGCAGACCGTTAGGTCTACTGAGGCGTCCGGCACCGGTAGGGCATCCAGACTGCCCAGCATCAGCTCGACCTTGGCGCCATGCTGAAATCCACCCAGCTCTGTGCGGGCGCGATCCAGCATCGCTGGCGAAAGATCCACGCCACTCACCCGCGCCGCGCCGCGTCGCAGCGCATGCAGCATGTAGCGTCCACTGCCACAGCCAGCGTCGAGCATGGCAAGTTCTCCGAGCTCCGTCGGCATCAACCCGAGCATGGCGCGCTCTTCCGCCTGCATGACCGGATTGTGCGCGTGCGCCGGATAGCTGGGCGCCCATAAGGCGTATGCCTCTGCGGGTTCAAGGATCGGGAGGCGTGACATCAGCTGCACTGAACTTCGATGGCAAGATCATGCTTCCGCTCGCTTCGATCAGGGATCAGTTCGAGCCCAGGTTCAAGCGCGACCAGTGCCGGTTCGGCAAGCGACCGGGCCATCAGCTTGGGTCTACCGTCCAACATCACTGGCACGGGGTCCATGCCGGTGATCGCAAACCACTCGGCAAAATCCGGATCGGCGATCCAGGGAATGCCGTCCCGAACCACGGCGCGAATGTGGCTGCGTTGAATGCCCACCAGACTCTGCTCCTCGCCGCCGCGATCCTCGACAATCACCAGGTCCGCTCGTGAGCCCGGCGCAAGGCTGCCGCGCAAAGGCAGACGCAAGATGCGGGCAGCCTGCGTCGTGACCAGTTCCAGCAACTGCTTGTGGCTGAGCTCGCCACGAGTCGCGATACCGTGCATTTCTTCGAGCAGATCGCGCGCTCCGCTAAGCCGCGAGTCGGTGCCCAGCGCAAGGCGGCCGGCTTCACACAGACGCCTCGGATCAAGCGATTGCCCGAGCAAGGCGCGGTTGCTGGCGGCACACCAGACCACTGCGGCACCGGCGGCAATCACGCGATCGACATCTTGCTCGCGCAGGCCCACGCCATGAACCAGTACGCTGTTCGCCGCCAGACATCCCATGTGGTCCAGCTTTGCCAGTTCCGCCTGGGCGGTGACGTCGGTACCCTCGGCCAAATGAATCATCCAGGGGCGCTCCGCTGGCGTGGCGGCAAAGCTCTGCCGAACCGGCGGGCCATACTCCGGCCAGCCCAAGGCATAGCTCCAGCCGTAATCGCGCAGCAGCGCGACCGGAAAATCCGATGCATCGAACGCTGGGTGCCACGGATCGTGATGTGCCACGCAGGTGGTGCCGGCGAGCAAGTTCTTCAGTGCGCCGTGCCGCATCCGCAAAGCCTTTGGCACGCTTAGCGCGGTACTAACCACAGGCTCCTCGAAGTGCGCTTGAAACGCGTTGATCCAGGCGTAGCTGTTGGGGAATGGCGCGCCTGCATCCAACGGCGGCACGGCATTGATATGCAGATGATCGTGCGCATTGATCAGGCCGGGAAAGATCAGGTGCTCTCGGAGATCAAATCGATAGGCCCGCGCAGCCAGCGACGAACCGATCCGCCCTGCCCTGATCGGCAGCGGCACGCGAGTGATGCCGTCTGGCGCCATCGTGATGGCACGGCACAGCGTGACATCCATCGCGGCTTGGAGAAGTTCCATGAACTCAGGGCCGCCGCATCACGATCAGGAAATGGTCGCCCATGTCACGAAGTAGCGGCAGCGCGCCCCAGCGATCGTCCAACCGTCCCAGACGGTCGCACCAGTGGCGACGGCGTCGGTAGTAGTCCACCAGATACGGCGGCGGCATGAACAAGCTCAGTCCGCGATAACTCTCCAACGAAAAGTGCTCGGCGAACGCGCTGTAGAACTCGCGCGGGAAATAGTAATAAGTCCAGATCGTACGGCGATTCATTCCCACCGCCGTCGCACCGCGCGCAGCCCGTACAGCCGCCCGCTTGAAGCGACCCCGCAAGGCATAGTGCCCCAGCTCCCAGGGACAGAGTCGACCCATCACTGAAAAAACCAATCGACCGCCGGGTCGGAGCAGGCGCGCACATTCGGCCGCGACCGCGCCGAGATCCGGCGCGCAATTCAGCGGCCCAAAATTCGAATAGATGACGTCGAACGTGTCTTCGAGTTTATCGAGCTGCTGGATGCCAAGGTGTGCCGCGGTGACACGCGACGCCATGCCCGCCTCCGCGGCACGGGCCCGCGTGCGCTCGACCATCTGCGGCGACCAATCGGTGGCAACGACCTCATGGCCCCGTTTTGCGAATTCGAGCGCATCGATGCCAGTGCCACAACCCAGGTCGAGCAATCGAGATTCGGGCTGCAGCTCACTGTACACGGTGTCCCACATGGCGAGCCGCATGCGCTGAATCAGTTCGTTATTACCTCGTGGACCGTCATAGTCGGCGGCTACGCTATCAAAAGCCTGCTGTGTCTCGAGTAGCTGTGCCTCATCTAGAGGTGTACCCGTTCCTTGCCTGCGAACGCTCCAGGCAGACATCTCTTTCTGACTAGCTTCAACCTGCTGCCCACTCATATCGATCTCCGCTGCACCGAAACGCAGCACTTAAATTCGCCGAGACTTTCGCTGCAAAGCGCGGACCGGCCTCCGCGCTGGTAACGACATTTCCGTCAGCTCATGTCGGTGAGTGCCTGAAATGGCCAATTTGGTTGAGTGGAGTGCCGAATGAATATCCGAGCTCATTCATCAAAGATGACTCGACCGCCATACCCGCCGCGGCGGATGGATGCGAACTACATCTGCTTCCGGCGCCTCACTGCATTTCTCGCTATGGCTGCAAACGCACCCAGACAGGCGCCCAACACGAGGCCGATACCCCACATCAAGGTGATGTTCGGGAACACCTGGTTATCGGTTACATAGACAGGCCACATCATCGATGTTTCATAGGTATACGTCGTACTGAGGCGAGCGATGAGATCGTCCCTTGCCTGTCGCAAGTCTCGAATTTCTTCGTCCTTTTTGGCCAAAAGTACACTTGCTAAAGAACCTGAATTGCTTTCGCTTTTCGTACCATCCTTGTCTTTTGAAGTCGCGGCTTGCACCAACCGGTCCCGATCGGCAACGGCACTCGCCAGATCGGCCTGAGCTTGATCAAGACGTGCGCGAGCCAGCGCGAGCGGCACCGCTTCAATCTGCCGGTGGACTGCCCGCAGCTGAGTGACCGTTGCCTCAGCAAATTGGCGAGCCTGTTGCGGCGATTTCCCACGAACGGTTAACCGGACCAGAGGACCTTCATAAGGCAACGGCTCCATTTTTAGACTCGCGCGAAAGAGCTGTGCCTCGGGCGTAGTCGGTGAATAGCCAATGCTTTTCATGATGTCGTTTTCGAACGGCACCAATTGCAGACGCTCGATAACCCGCAGCAACGGTTCAACCTTTGGATCTTGACCCGTCAAGACTTGCCCCACCTGCCCGATCTGTATCCAGGCGGTTGCTTGCCACTGGGGTTTCACGACATGCGTAAACGTGAATGTACAGGCAAGGACAAAAACCAACCCGCCCACAAACCATCGCCGCTCGCGGACGAAAATTCGATACATGTCGATCAGATAAATCTCATCTCGTTGCATAATTTTGACTCATTGGGAAAGTGGCGAAAACATGTCTCTATCGGTGATCGCGTTCACATCGGCATGACCGTCGGATACCCGATTCCGCGCTGTTCGGTCAGGCAGCCATGACGCCAGAACCTGCATCAAAAGGCACAAGCCAATAAAGCCAACGTTCGTCCAGGTGAATGCCTGCGGTGCAAAAGGCGACATCACGCATACATAGGAAACGCGCAAGAAAATCAGCAGGGAAAACAGCGAGACTGTTGGAAAGAGACGCCGCGCGCTCCAAAGCAGCAATGCGTACAACGCGAACATCGAAAACATCGCGCCGAAAGGGCCAAACGCCAGCAGGAATGGAAAGAACTCCGATCCCACATTGATAGTCGATGCATCCAGAGGGATGTCTGTGCCTGCCGTTGCGACGGAGCCACTCATGGGGACCACTTGATTGATAAGAAAGCTCGCGTTCGAGTAATGCTTGGCCAACATCGCGCTGAAGTTATACGGGCCGGCGCTGATATAAAGCAGCAGCCACTTGACGCCCGCCGGAGCAGCGCGATATATGGCGCTGAAAGGCAACGTAATAGCATCCAATGATCCTGACCGCAGCGCACCCAAGATCGAGAAAACACTGCCGCCCAAAAGGGCGAGAAAGCCAATCGCCTTCCACGGCAACGGTTTTGCGTCGTCTCTTCGCAAGACGAGAACGAGGGCGAACGAAAACAAGGTGGCGAAGATTCTGTTCCTGTCGATCACCAGCACCGGAAATACAAAACTAATGGCGATGAGAGTGTTGCGAAGCCATTTGCTTTTAACGCAGAGAAGCCCGATCGGAGCAAGCGTCCAGCACATGTCCGAGATGTGCCGGACGTGCTCGCGGCCATTTTCCATCGCGGCATAAGCGGCAGGATTGTCGAGCAACGGAATGGGGAAAAACGAGATATCGAGTAGGCAGAACAAAACGACCAGAGCCGCAAAAATCAGCGCGACGAACGATTCGCGCGTACCGGCATAGTGGCGCGAACGAAATTGTGCACTAGAGGGAAGCCACGCTCCGGCGAGTACATCGAACAACATGACGGCCAATGACACTGAAGCCAGCAGCAGGACGCCTTCCAGATAACCGACTGGCAGATCGTACGTGAGCAGCGCAAACCCACAGGATAGAAGAATGGGAAACCCAAGATAGGTCGAAGGGCGGCGCAGGAAGCGTTTCATACTTCCTCCAGACCATGATGGCTTACCGAGGGAAACCTGACCTTGGAGGCAACCAGCAGCAACAGATAAACCATCATGTGAAACAGCAAGGGCCAAAGCCGTCTCTCACAGTACGAGACCTTGGCACCGATGTAATGGGACTGCGCCCTGAGCAAGGTCTTGTAAGGTTCCTCGAACAAGCTTTCCAAACGTATCGCTACTTGGCGCGATTCGGCGAGATGCATGACGCGGGTTGCTACGTTTCTGGTCTTACTCAGATTGGCTTCGTGAAGGCGATAGGCGCAGACACTGACATCGATGAAGCCAAGCGCGTCGCGCGCCGCCAGACGCAGGAAGAAATCCCAATCATCAATACGCAAACCCTCAGTCCAGCGATTGACGGTTTCGAGTGCGTTCGATCTGATCAAGGCGACGGGACCGCCGATGGCCCACTGGCTGATCACCGCGCGGCGTATTCCTTCGTCGGAGCGATAAAGACGTTTGTTGGCACCGTGCAAATCACACATGCCACTGGCGTATATCTTGTTTCCGTAAGGATCGACGACGACCGAATCACCAATCACCGCGCCTTTGCACGGATGCGACAGCAGATAGCGGACTTGGGCATCGAGACCACCGGGCAGCAGATAGTCATCGCTGGCACCCAACCGTAGAAATTCTCCGTTCGCACGTGCCGCCAATTCGTTCAAGGTTGCCGCGACGCCCTTGTTCTCACGGCGTACGTACTCGATCGGAAGCGCCATGCAATGCTTCGCCACCCAATCGTCAATTCGTTCGGCGGTTTTGTCGGTCGAGCCGTCATCGATGATGATGAGCTCCTTGGATGGATAAGGGTCTTCCAGCACACTATCGAGACAGCGTTGTACGAAACGCTCATGGTTGAAGGCCGGTATCAGCACAGAAACCAGCGGCATCGCTGCCGTGTTCAGCGATACATCATCGGCCATCATCACAGCGCCCTCAGGTAACGTTGTGCGACCAGCACATTGAACGCGAGATAGAAAAGGTAGTTCACCAGGAATGCGTACATGGCGCCGATGAGGCCGAAGTGCATGGTGAACAGATAGACCAGCGCCAGATAGCTGGCAGCAAACACGCACTCGGATATCACGAACAACCGTGTCATGGCCTTGGCCAGCATCATGTAGGAAAGAATGAAGGAGGCGATCTTGATCACGTCGCCCAACAATTGCGGGCCGTACAGCGCGTTGGCAGATGCAAAGCTCTCACTGAACAACAAACGTGTCACCATGCCCCTGAAGAGATAAACCGCTGCTGCCAGAACAACGACGACTGGCAATATGTACCGGTAGGCATTGCGCAGCTCGTGTATCAACGAAGCACGCTCATGGGTCGATGCAAGCTTGGGCAAGTAATAGATGTTGATGGCTGTGGTAAGGAACAGCAGATAGGCATCCGACACCTTGCTCACTGCTTGCCAGTAGCCGACCCGCTCCCAGCCGAACTGGAGAGCGAGGTGATCGCGAACCGCGATATTGATCAAGGGAGGCAGCAGCGCAGAGGTGATTGTCATCACCGAAAACGTCGCGAGCCGCATGGTCATTTCACGGTCGAAATGCATTCGCAGCAGGCGTCGGCGGAAGTACGAACTTCGCCACCATGCAGGCAAACCGAAGGCGAGCCACAAGACCTGGCTTACGACAAGAGCCAACAAGGCACCGTACAGATGAAGCCAGCGGGACAGCCAGACCATCATCACCGTGCCGACCAGCGATCCCAGCACCTGGATAAAAGCCAGCCGGCGTACATCCATGAAGCCGTTGATCACAGCGAGAATGTAGTTAACGAGCGCAATGCCAAGCTGAGCCACGGCGAGTACGCGAATCAGGCCTTCGTAACCCGGGTCGCCCAGAAGCCAGAGAGCGATCTGCCGGCTGAATAGCAGAGCCACACATCCCATGAGGCTGGATGCACAGAGTGCGTACCAAAGCGCTGCGGAAAGGAGGCGCGACAGTCGTTGCGGATCACTGCGGTATTCGGCAACGTACTTGACGATGGCCGCACTTATTCCGCCACCGGCAAGCACGGCCAGCAACGACATGAGACTCATGAACTGACCCAGTTTGCCTACGCCTTCGGGACCGGCAAACGATGCCACCAGTTTGATGGCGACCAGACCCGCCAACAGCCGCGCCGCGGTACCGATGGCTGTATAGAAACCGCTACGTACGATGTTCACGCGTGACACTCGAACCTTCGACAAGCCTCGATGACGCGATCCGCGGCGTCATCGCTTAGCGTCGGCCCCATCGGGAGACTCAGTATTTCGTCATGCAATTGCTCGGTCAGCGGCAAATGGATTTCGCGCAGGCAGGCATAGGCCGGTTGCCGATGCGGCGGTATCGGGTAATGCACCTGGCTCTGAATGCCGTGCGCCTGCAGATGATGCTTCAGAGCGTCACGGTAAGGGCAACGAACCACGAAGAGATGCCATGCGTGCTGTTCTTCCCGCGCCACGGCCGGCAACTCGATGTGCGAATGAAGAATGCCCTCTCGGTAGCGATACGCCACGCGGCGGCGCCATGCAATGTCCGCATCGAGATACCTGAGCTTCACGCGCAGCAGAGCGGCCTGCATCTCATCCAGGCGTGAATTGAGACCCTGGAAAAGATGGTGATACTTCACGTCGGAACCGTAATTGCGCAGCGCTGCGATCCTTTTGGCCAGCAGGGCGTTGTCCGTTACCACGGCGCCGCCATCACCGAGCGCACCAAGGTTCTTGGTAGGGAAAAAGCTGAAAGCGGCGGCGTCTCCAAATGCGCCGGCTTTGCGCCCCACGCTCATCGCTCCATGCGCCTGGGCCGCATCTTCGATCAATAGCAGTTTGTACCGACGCGCTAGTGCGGCCAACGCAGGCATGTCGGCCAGCTGGCCGTACAAATGGACGGCCATGATCGCGCGCGTGCGTGGCCCGATGGCAGCTTCCACGCAAACCGGGTCCATGTTGAAACTCGCCGGATCGGGCTCGACGGGAACCGCGACGAGCCGGTTCTCGGTAATAGCCAGAAAGCTGGCAATGAATGTATTGCCAGGCACGATGACTTCGTCGCCCTCTTCGAGAGCGCCTAGCTCTTTATAGCCGCGCAAGATCAGCGAAAGGGCATCTAGCCCATTACCCACGCCCACGGCATGCCGTACGCCGCAATAGGCGGCAAACTCCCGTTCAAAGCCATCAAGTTCATCGCCTAGCACATACCAGCCCGAATCGATGACCCGCGCAGCCGCCGCTTTTAGCTCATCGGCATATCGTGCATTGCCTTCCCTGACATTGAGGAATGGAACGTCCATCAAAGCACCCATTCGTAAAAATCGTGCACGACGGCACGGGCGCCAAAGTATTCCTTTTGCGCGATCAGGCCACCGTTGAGCACTCGCCCTTCCTGTTCGCTCGATATGCCGAACGTGAAATAAAGTTTCTCGGCGTAAGTGCTGCCGATAAGTTCCGCCAGCAGAAGACTGAGCGCGTCCAGTTGTCGCCCTTTCTCCGAAACTGCCATGTACTGGGTATGCACTACCCTGCCGAAATCATAAACAAGGACGCCCGCCAGCAAGTCATCCCCAATGTGAGCTTCATGAAGCACGATTTGTTGCGGAAAGCGGTCTCTCAGCAAGCGCAACTCCGATAAGTTGTGAGTCGGTTGCACGTCGTGCTTGCGCAACACCTCCGACAGCAATGCGTGAAAAGCAGTCAGGTCTGCCCCCACTTGCAATCGGATGCCAGCCTTTCTCGCTTTGTCGACCGAATGCCTTCGGCCCTGCGTAAAGTGAAAGCTTTCCCGTAACGAAATGACCGAGGAGATGTCTCGGCGCTTCAGGCGCGCTCCCAGTCGATGCAAGGCATACAGATCCTCCTCGGCCGGGTAGGCATGAAACACATGTGGCACAGCTTTGTAGATGACCTGTTCTACGCCTAGCGTTCGATAGTGGTTACCCATCTGCTCAAACACGGCCAGCGTCGACTCGGCGCGCAGCGCATGGGTTGTTATCAGTCCGGCATAGGTCAGTCCGCCGTGACTGGTCACCTCGTTGTCCTGGATATTCGCGGGAAAAACCGCCACGGCTTCGCCATTCCGCTCGACCATCAGCGATTGGTCAACAAAACGATCGGCGTGATAATCCATGTAGCTGCGACGATGCAGAAAATTACCGTTCCTGGAACGCTCGACCAACGCATCCCAAGCGTTCGCATCGGCCTGGGCGTAGGCTCTAACCGTGAACATCTGCAACACCATCGACGAGGGCATTGCTGACCTCGGCCACGCCGAATCCATCCACGCCCATGTCGTTGCCGTTGTAGAACATCAGCAGTTTGTCGCGCTGGCGGATCAGAGCCGGATAGCAAATAACCTGCGAATCCCATCCGCTGGCGGACAGCGTCATGCCCAACGTCTCATCATGGCGTTCCCAGCGGATGCCGTCATCGCTATACGCAAGGCCAGGGAAATATTCGCCATTGGCATTGCCTCGCGTGAAATACATGACATACCTGCCGCCGAGTCGATATACGCGCGGCCGACCGATTCGATATTCGCTGCCACGTGGAATCAGACAGACATGATCCTCGCGGGGTATTGCCCGGAGATCGTCCGTCTCTACGTAGCGTATGTGGTAACGCGGGAAGGACTGATCACCGATGGTTTCCCAGTCATCGCCAACGGCATACCAGATGCGCCAACGACCGTTTTCGCGCATGACCGAATGCACCGCGCCAATGGTGCTTCGACCATGCGCACGATCTAGGATGGGTGTTTCCCACGCGCGTGAGAAATGATCTCCGCCGTCGCTGGAAACGGCCAGCCCGGTAAATGCCAGGAACTTGGCTTTGGCAACGCGCTGAAAGCCGACGTAGAACATGTGCAGACCGCCGGGCGCGTCAACGATGTCGCCCAGGATCACCCCGTTATCATCGAAACATCCGCCTCGGCCGATGTTCAGCACCGGCTCGGCACTAACGCGCACGATGACTGCAGGGTTGTCTCCCCGTACGTCGACGTAGCCGATACGGCTGACGCCGTCGATATCGCGAAATCCCGCGTAGACACGTATGAGGTCGTCATCGACACGATACGGCGTCGGCGTAAGCGCCGAGCTATGCATCCAGCCACCCACGCCATGTCGCGCGGTTTCGAACACCAGCCCTTTCTTGGTCCACTCGAACATCGGCCTTTCAAAGCCTCACATCGAGGCTGGACTTGTCGGGCACCGCACGGGCGGGCGACCCGACATAGACCCGGCCGGGTTCCGTATCGCGAGTAACCAATGCGCCAGCACCGATCACATTGTCGGCCGCCACTATCACGTGGTCATTGAAGGTCGCGTTCACGCCGACAAAGCTGTTCTCGCCAATCTCGCAATACCCTGAAATAACCGCGTGCGATGCAACGAATACGTTATCGCGTACAACCGTGCGATGCCCCACGTGATTGCCGCTCCAGAGAATGCAATTGTTTCCTATGCGAACGAAGGGTTGGATGACGTTGCCTTCGAAGATAAAGCTGTTTTCGCCCAGCTCGGCATTGCGCCATACAAAAGCCCGCGTACTGACGTACGTGGCAAACCGGTAGCCCTTGCGTTTCGCATCCTGGTAAAAGCGTGTGCGCAGACGATTGAGCTGGCTGGCTGGAATCGCGACAAACACGTCAACATCCGTTGGCGGGTAATACGTTTCCAATGTGTCGTAGGCCACCACCGGGCGATTCGCCAGCAACGGTTGCGCGAGATGATCGCGTTCGACGCTGAAAGCGACTACGTCATAGTTGCTATCGTGCTCGAAATATTCGCAGGCGATCTGTGCGAACTCACCCGCGCCAATGAGTACTAGCGGCTTTGACATGCAACCACGGCCTCCCCGTATAAAGAGCCACTGAGTTCGCTCAGAAAATCCGCGTAGTCGGTGATGTAATCGGCTGGGTCATAGAGATGGTCCGCCAGCACCATCAATACGCAGTCATCGCTGAAGTCGTAAAGCTCACGCCACACCATGCAGCCAAGCAGCAGACCTTGCGATGGATCGTCAAGCACCACTTCCACCGGTTTGGTGCCGTCATCCAAAAGAAACGTTACGGAGCCACGCACCGCCACCGCCAGCTGATTGAGATGACGGTGTGCATGCTTGCCTCGATGCACATCGCTCTCGGTAGCAAATATGTAATACACGCGCCGTATTTCGAATGGCACGTTTCGATCCTGTTCCAAAGCGATAAGCATGCCGCGGCTGTCGCCATGCTTCTGCAACTGGATCCGTTCGATTTCCATGTTTAGGCCACGCTGTAAATGCTTAGAGGACGACCACGTGCGTGGGTGCCGCTCCACTGACGAAAGGTTGCTTCGACATTTGCGAGCGCTAAAGCATTTAATTGTTTTGAGAATGGCCCGACCTGTGTCGGCGGGAGTGAGCGACTCGCCTCAGCACCCGGCTGGTCGCTTCAGAATTTTTCAAGCCATACCGCGACAGAGACCGCACCGAATCCGCTGACTACGCCATGCAACCTTTCAGCGTCCTGCAGGCACTCACTCGCACTAGACCCCGTTCAGATCGCTCGTGAGTCTTGGCGTCAGCTGCCAAAGCAGGTCATGGGGTTGCATGGGATAGGCAAGATGACAGCGACGCGCGAAGGCATCACGGATATGCAATTGGAGAAAGAGACTCTGCCAAAAGGGAGTAGCGATATGGCATTCGTTCCTCTCGTGGAAGGCAGGTTGAATAGCCCGCCCGATCAGCTTGCCGAAGAAACCGTACTCTCGCGCCCCAGGAAGATGGTGATCCTGCACTGGCTGACCGTATTTTGCCTGATTGCGGCGGTGACATTTATATTGACCCGTGACCAAGTGGACGGACGCGCGGCGCGACAGTGGCTGCTCGAGGGACATCGCCATTTCGGTTTGTTCGTGCTTGTTCTTTTCTTCGTCCGCCTGGTGCTTCGCATCCGGCTGGGCAAACTGCCGCATGACGGCAACCTGTCATGGATTGTTCGTGGCCTGGCGGGACTGACGCATGTCGCCCTGTACGTATTGCTGCTCGCCCTGCCCATGCTTGGTTGGGCTCTGAGCAATGCCCAAGACAAACCGGTCCACCTGTTTGGAGCCACCTTACCGGCGCTTGTGAGCGCTGACGAAGATCTCGCCGACACATTGCAGGCATGGCATTTGGACGCTGCATGGGTATTGCTCGGCCTGGTTTCGTTGCACGTCGCTGCAGCGCTTTGGCACCACTTCGTCCTGCGCGATGGGGTGCTCCGCATGATGCTGCCCAAGCGCCGTCGCTGATCTGCGCATGACCCCTCATTCACCGTTGCACCCTAACGAAACCAAGGAGACTTCATGCTGTCTTTTTTGAACCGACGCGCGAGGCGACGGCCCGGGAAGATGCTCCTTTGGTGCGGGATTGCAGCGCTGCTGCTTGCCAGTACCACGGCACAAGCTATTCCGGCATTCGCACGACAAACCGGAGCCGCCTGTGCAGATTGTCACGCTGGTGCCTATGGAGCCGGTGCCAATGGACCCAACCTGACGCCATATGGCATGCGCTTCAAGCTCAACGGATACACCGATACCGATGGCCAAGGTTTCAAGATTCCAGTATCCGGCCAGTTAACGGAAACGCACACTGCGCCGGCCCGTGGTCCGAGCAGCACGGATCTTACCGAAGCCGATCTCTACCTGGCGGGGCGCATTTCCGACCAAGTCGGTGGTTATGCCAAGATCGAAGCCGATCACGTCGGCCACGACACCTACAACACCAAACTGAGCAATGTCGATCTGCGTTTCGTGGCCAAGGAGCTCAAGCTCAACGGTAAGGATTTCACGCTTGGCGTGAGCGTCAACAACAACCCGGGCTTTGATGATCCCATCGCTGTCCTGCCGGCTGCCACAAGTCTTGGGCCGCCCGGCGGCCAGGGACCGACCGGCACATTGCTCAACCTGTCCAGCGCCAATGCGCCGGCTGATCGTCTTATTGGCGCGAGCGTTTACGGCCTGTACGACTCCGATTGGTACGGCGAAATCGGCACGTACCGATCGCTACCCACCTCCGAACAGGATCATCTCGGCTACAACATCGCCGGCGATCCAGGCAGGCTAAGCGATACGGGCTATTTCCGCTTCGCTTATATGAAAGACCTCAAGCGTCAGTTCTTCTCGGCAGGCATGGTGGGACTGACGACCCGACGGCAACTGCCTCGTACGGGACCCACAGACAACCTTACCGATCTGGGCTATGACCTGAGCTACCAGTTCCTGGGTAACAGGGAAAACATCGTCCAGGTTTCATACGTCAATATCCTTGAGAAGCGCAAATACGGCAGCACGCCCGTCAGTCCGATTGTTCCAGGCCTCACCGCCTTGTCCCGCGGCGCACTGCATGACGAGACATTGAGCGTCACGTATACCTTCAAGCAGACCTATGGCGTGCAACTTGCGCACCTGGAGAGCAACGGAACACGCGACGCCGTCCGTTTCGCGCCTCTCGGAAACCCGGATACCACCGCCAATCTTCTCAGCATTTTCTGGGCACCATTTGGCAAGGACAACTCATTTACGTCCATAGCGAATATGAAGATCGCGGCGACATGGTTCCGCTTCACACGATTCAACGGTGCGACGAACAACATCTTTGGGGTGCCGTTGGGTAACCCAACAACCAAACCGGGCGACCTCAATGCGTTTTCGGTTTCCGCGAGCGTGGCGTTCTAAAACATGCAAAGGAGTCAAAAGTGACGAAGCTACCATTGGGGCTATGTGCCGCCACGCTTGTCTTCGGCTGGTTGCTGGCGTCCCCTTCTGCACGAGCCGGCGATACCTCCGCAGGGTCAGACGTCTTCAAGACGGAGTGCTCCGAATGTCACAGCGTCAAGCAAGGGCGAAACAAGAAAGGCCCCAGCCTGTTTGGCATCGTGGGACGTCCCGCAGGTACGCTGCCGGATTTCAGCTATTCGGATGCCCTACGGCAAGCCCATTGGCTCTGGACGGCGGAAAAGCTGCACAGCTATTTATCCCAACCGGCGAAGCAGGCCAATCCCGGCACAAAAATGAAATACGATGGACTTAACGACCCAAAGCAGCTCGAGGATCTCATTTCCTATCTGGGCACCGTGCACTGATGACATTCCCCAAACTTGGTAGACCTATAGGTCCGACAGGCCTTTCGTCGGGTCGCTTTGCCACAAACTATCGCGGCGCCTGCTCATTCAAATGATGAAGTGATCTTGCACAACAGTCCCCTGGTCAGCATTCATGGGGTGCCTATCGCCGTGGCCTGTCCGCCGTCACGACGCCGCTTTTGTGCGCCTGAATGATGCAGGTGTCTTGCCCCTTTCCTGCGAAAGTTACTTTGCGCCGATGGGGTCGCCAGTTCAGGCGTATCTACCTTGGCATGCGTGAGGTTTCTCCTGCCCGCATCGGTGCTGGTTGCATTTCATTGGCCATCGCGACGGCTCTTTGTGCACCGCTTCATGCTCAGTCATCCGGCATCAATGGCGCGGTGGGGCTCAGTTCGCAACTGGTTGATCGCGGTATCGCGATCACGCCCGCCACGCCCACCCTGCAGGGGGCTGTATCCTGGATCTCTCCAGCGGGTTGGTCATTTGGCCTTTTGGGAAGTACTGAAGTGCGCTCGCCAGGACACCTGGTAGAGGCCTCCGCCCAAGCGTCCCGCTACTGGTCGCTTTCCAGCGACTGGCAAATGCAGGCGAGCATCCTTTACTACAGCTACCCCGGCAACGCCCGCTCAAGAGTGTTTGACCGAACGGAAACGAGCGTCAATTGGATATACCGAGACATTCTGACCTTTGGTCTTTCAGCCATACACCTCATCGGTGCCAGTGACCAGCCACGAGGGGCCGCCGATCTCGATCTCCACTGGCCTTTACCGTGGCATTTTTCCCTTTCCGCGGGGGCAGGTGTCGCGCAGTCCCTTATCGCGCCACATAGCCCCTATGGCTACAGCCATACAAGCGTCTACCGCTATGGGCACGCGGGGCTCGCATGGGATGATGGCCCATGGCGCATAGAACTCGACCGTATCACGACGGATTCAGGGCTGCGACAGCAGTGGGGCAGTCCGACCATTTCGCCCTGGGTCGCTACGATTTCGCGATCCTTTTGATTCAAAAGCAACCTTTTTGCGTCGAGACTGCACCTACGCAGCAGAATCTACCGCAATCGGATGAGCTCTCCCGAAGCCATGAACGACGCCGACATTAACACTGACGCAATAGACCGGTCGCTGCTCCAACGCATGGCGACGGGTGATCGTGCTGCGCTGGCGACGCTATACCACAGTTACCACGGCAGGTTATGCCGCTTCCTGTCCCGGCTGACAAGGCGTGCCGATGTCATCGATGAAGTCATCAACGATTGCTTTTGGATTGCCTGGCAGAAAGCCGCTGAATTCCGTGGCGACTCACGTGTTTCGACATGGATCATGGGCATTGCCTATCGCTGTGGTCTGAAGGCCTTGCGGCAGCGCGGCGACGAACCTGTCGCGGACGACACTCTGCCTGAAGAACACACTCCCTCAACAGATCCAGAGGAAGATCGCGAATTGCGGGATTGGCTGGGCAAGGGATTGGATCGTCTATCGGCCGACCAACGCGTCGTGATCGAGCTGGTCTACGGCGTGGGTCATAGCCTGGACGATGTTGCCGTCATCATGCAGTGCCCCGTGGGTACGGTGAAAGCACGTCTGTTCCATGCACGGGTCAAGCTACGCAATGTTCTTCCAGCTTTGGCTGGCAGTCCACCCATATACAAGGAGGGCGTGCGATGACGTTCCCGATGAATTCTGGCCAGGACTGTCTCCGTGCCTGGGAGGCGATGCCGTCGGTACTGCAGCACGGTGCCAGCCACGAGCAAAGCGAATGGTTGAACGAGCATATGGCGCACTGCGATGCGTGCCGAGCGGAATACGTTCAGCAAGGTCATTTGCAGCGCGCCATGTCGTTGCCGTCGGATATTTCCGTCGATGCGAGCGCCGGATTGAAGCGCTTGATGGGTCGCATCGATGCACCTGATCTTGAGGAGGTCCCCTTTCGTTCCCGATCAGCAAATTGGTTGAGCAGGGCACTGGTCGCCGTGGTGCTGATCCAGGCCTTGGGTATCGGTGCGCTGAGTTTGAAATCCTGGTCGACTAGTGGCACCCCGCTTTACCGCACGCTCAGCCAGGAGGCCGTATCCACGCCACCGGACGCGCTCCGTGTTGTGCCTGATGCAACCATGACGCTAGCCGATTGGAATGCGTTGCTTCGTGCGCTCCAATTACAGGTGGTCGGCGGCCCGAACGACGTTGGTGCATACACTGTTGCACCGACAAGCCCTGCTTCAGCGGCGCAGCATACATTGCAGCGACTACGCGCCACGAAAGGCATCCGCTTGGCAGAGCCCGTCACCGTCAAGCCATGAAATACGCTGCACTCATGCTTGTCGTTATGGGAATGGTTTTGAACGGCTGCGCGCAAACACGTTCTGCTGCGCCTGCGGACAAGCTCGCAAAACCCGGCCAGACATCCGCTGCCAGCGTGGCTGCCATGGACAGCCAGCGCGATATCGTACTGGCGGTGGCCAACCCGCTTGAGCCACTCACCACACACGCCGGCTCCAACCTTCTGGCCTATGGGCCGCCAAGGTACGGCGCCGGTCAACGCGCCGCATCCAATGTCGCTGCCTTGAAGCAGAGTTACGGATTGCATGAGGTCACGGGCTGGCCCATCAAAGCGCTCAACGTGTACTGCGTCGTAGTGGAGCCGCCACCAGGCATGACCAGGGATGTATTACTCAAGGCTCTCGTCAAGGACGAGCGCGTGCAACTCGCGCAGCCGCTTCAGGATTATTCCGTTTACGCGGAGAAGTCGCCGGACACGCATCACTACAACGATCCCTACGTCAATCTCCAACGCGGTTTCGTGGAAACCGATGCGGCCCTCGCGCATAACCTCAGTCAAGGTAATGGGGTTCATATCGCGATCGTCGATACTGGCGTTGACTTGACGCATCTGGATCTTCAGGGAAGGGTTCACGATATACACAACATGGTCGATGACGATGCGTCGGCGTTCAACCAGGATCACCATGGCACGGAAGTCGCGGGCGTTATCAGCGCCGATGGAGACAATCACCAAGGTATTGTGGGCATGGCGCCCAAGGCCGTACTCAGCATTTACAAGGCGTGCTGGTATCCGCCCGTTCCGAATGCCGGCGCGCGCTGCAACTCCTTCACACTCGCCAAGGCTTTGGCGGCGATCATGGATACGGATGTCCGCATTATCAATATGAGCTTGGGCGGCCCCGCGGATCCGCTGCTTAACAAGCTGCTTGTCCAGTTGCTGACCCAACACCGCATCGTAGTGACGGCAATGCCGCCAGATGGAACCGTCAACGGATTCCCCGACAACGCACCAGGAGTCATCGTCGTTCGTGAAAGTGGTACATCGACAGCACCCCCCGGCGTTTTGAGTGCTCCCGGAAAAGACATTCTGACTACCCAGCCTGGTGGTGGGTATGACTTCACTTCCGGATCATCCATGGCTGCCGCGCATGTGAGCGGTATCGCTGCTTTGTTGCTGTCGCTCTCGCCAAAACTGGATGCACGGACGGTCCATGATCTTTTATTACAAAGCAGCAAGGTCTCCAACGGGACGCTTCAAGTGAACGCGGCATCGGCGGTATCGGCACTGCGCGGTACAGGGCAAGCCACCCCTTGAGTTGGACAAACTGGTCATGTATCGATGCTTGGAGTCGGTGAACGACGACCACCGAACCATTGAAGGGGATGAGTGGTGAATGTTGCTTTCTATCTTGCAACGGCGGCAATGATTACCTTTGCGCTGTTGTTGATAGTCCGACCACTGATACGAGAAGGTCTCCGCACAAAACAGTCCCTGGGTTTGTTTGTTATCGCGTCGGCTGTCACGGTCTTGTTGCCGGGAATTGCGATCTATCTATATACCTTGCTGGGAACACCTGCCGCACTTGATGACCAGGTCGTTCACGGCGCGCATGTCCGTTCCAATGCCCTGCCGGCAGCCGACGTATTGAATTCGCGTGTCCAGCAGACACAACAAAATATCCAGAAGTGGATGCAAATGGCGCATACCTATGACACGCAGAAACGCGCGAATGAAGCCCGTGGCGCTTACGAACAGGTACTGAAGATTGATACCAACAATACCGCGGCGATGGTCGGTTGGGTCGAGGCAGACATGGCTCAGCATGCCGACTACGCTATCGGCGCGTACGCTCGTCAGCTGCTCGAACAAGTCATTGCGTTGGAACCAGATAATCAACGCGCGCTATGGCTAGTCGGGATAAGTGATTTCCAGCAAAGAGACTATGCGGAGGCTTCTTCAACCTGGCGGCATCTGCAACGGCTGCTGGATTCTAGTTCCGCTTTAGCACCGTCAGTTGCGCAACAAATCACGATTGCCGACGCGAAAGCAAAGACACCCCCTGCCGAGACACGTCTGCAATAACGCAGCATATCTACGGCGACATCCATCCTGCCGAACCTTTCGCAAAATGGATCAAAGCCAGCCTTCGTTTATCGTGAGTCTGCCCGGCCCAACGTCGACGGGGACTCATGACGAACGCATGCGCACCATCGAATGCGGCAAGTCCTTCGCGGCTCTTATTCTTCCGATCCGGCCACCTCTGGCCACTGTGCCACTCGGTAATCAGTTGGCAGGTTGACTGGTCGATAGGCTGTTAGCCGCTCGATCCGCTCGAACACCGTTTGGTGGATGAATGCCCCACTCGGAATGACACGCGGCTCGGCACGCGGCAGATACCAACCGAGTAGCGAACGGCGCGGCCTCCATTCCCGCCACTTGACCCTCTTGGGCAACCATTCAAGGAGCTTCCATCCCGTAGTCATCGACACGTGAAGTTTTGCCGTCGCATCTGGAGCAACGTACACATGGTTGCTTCCCTTTCTTGGACGCCCAATAACGAGATGATTCACCATCGCACGATTGACAAGGAGACCTTTGGCATGGGCTTCCTCGATCATCCAGAGGAGCGGATATTTAGAAAGGCCGCTTTCGGACTCGGGATAACCGCCACCGACATCGGCATGGACACCTGCGAACCAAACTTGAAGGACATCTTGGGGGATTTCAGAAGCCGGGTTAAAGGGAGCCGGTCGATATGGTTGGCCTTCCTTCCAAGCGTTCAGCCGGAACATTCTCCTGCGCTCGTCGATCGCCATCGCTTGTCGAAAGGTCTTGACGCTTGAATTGGTCCGAGTGAAACGCAGCGTTTGCAGGTCAGGCAGAAACGTGTCCTCGCGGGGAATAATGACCGACGCAACCGTGTCCCATACGCCTACAAACTCGATACGAATAGTCTTGACGCCGATGACACGGCTGAAATGCCAGGCCGCCTCAAGTTCCGTGCTGTGGTTTTCTTCGCCCGTGTCAGTCTTGCCATCCCCAGGCTTTCTTCGATTCACGCGCTGACTGTCGGCGCTTGATCTCTTGAAGGCTGTAAGCGCGTATCCGGCCAAATTGAGTTGATCGGGACGGAGCACACCGATGACATGGATAAAGGCAGCGAGAACGCGCACCGTGTAGGCACCTCGGCTGAACCCGAATAGCCAGACCTTGTCGCCCTCCTCGTAGGTTTGGCTCAAGAAGCGATAAGCGCCGAGCACATCGTCATCAAGCCCATAGCCAGTCACCAGGCCAAATACACCACGTGCCTCTTGTTTGAAGCGTTGCCAGGCATTCTTCTGACCAATAGTCCCGATGCCAGGATTGTAGTAAACGCGTTGGCGATCGCCCTTTTCGAGAATTCGGTAAAGCTTGAGCACATTCGAGATAGTGCTGTCGATCTGATTGCCGGTACCGTCACAGCAAATGACAATATTTTTCGGCATTGTCTCCCCTTATCCCACGCCTAACACATGACTGGACTGCTTCGGAAATTCAAGACACTTGCCCTCCTCACGCTGGGCCTGTTCAAAGGCCCAGCGCCAGATGACTATGACGGCAGGTTCGATTGTAGAAGACCAGCAGACTTATCTAAAAGACATCACGGAACCGAACTTCCCGGCTTGGAAATCTGCCACGGCTTGCGCGGCCTCTTCCTGGCTGTTCATCACGAAAGGCCCCCGTTGCACGATGGGTTCGTTGATGGCCGGACCGGCAATCACCACAAACTTTGTTGCAGTGGATAAAGCATGCAACTCGACGACACCATCTTCGCTGGCGGAGACGGTTATGGCATCGCCCGATGACAAGCTGGCTTCGAAAGCGCTCTCCAGTGCGTTACGTTCACGCGTCCTCATACCTCCGCTGCGGACGTAGAGCCATAGATTCCAGCCGGATGGCAACGGCACTGCAGTGTGAGCATCGGCATCGAGCGATCCGTCAACGATCAGAATGGGCTCTGGTGTATGCAAAGGAGAGGTCCTTCCATCCAAAGTACCTGCCAGTACACGTAAACGTAAGTTGCGGCACTCAATCGTGGGTACATCGCTGGCGCGCAACAGCATCGTGCCTGGTTCGATGCGTTTCAGACGCTGTGGCAGGTTGACGAATAACTGCAGGCCATCCAGTCGGGCGTGTTCGCCTTCCGGTTGCTGCGTATGCACGATGCCTTTGCCAGCCAACGTCCAGTGCAGGTCACCGGGCCCGATATGGTGATCGTTGTGCACGCTGTCATGGCTGCTCATCCATCCCTGAGTGTTCTCGAACAGGATGGTGACGGCCGACATGCCAGCATGCGGATGCAATTCGAATGTCGGACCGGTCATCACGAAGTGATCAGCCAATACCAGAGGGCTCATCGCACCACTGAAGTCGGTATGGCGGAACTGGCGGATATCGCAATGCGCACCGACGGGATGCGGCGCGCGCGCGACCACGTGCGAAAAACGCAGGCCCGATGAATTGAAGAGGGACGCGGACATATAGGTTCTCGTGGTGTTGGTGTAATGGCGTGCTTTGGACTTGGCAAGAGACGGAACCGCTATGCCAGCGACTCCGCTCTGGTCGCTCACTTGCCTTGCATGGCCTGACCCATGAAGTGCGAAACCGGCATGGATGGATCCAGTGCGCCGTACACGGCGCCCGCTTTCGCGGAATGGTTGTCCTTCAGCATGTCGACCAGCACGGCCGACGTGTTGACCGGAATGACGCCGGCCTGGGTCAGGCGGGCCAGCGTGATGTTCTGCAGGCTAGGGCTCCAGGTGCCTGAGGCATCCATGTCGACGTAGACGTTATAACCATCCGCCAGCGCGCCCAAGGCGGGGAATGTGGCACAGACATCCGTGGATACGCCGGCAATGATGAGGTTCTTACGGCCCGTGCGCCTGATGGCATCCACCACGCGCGGATCGTCCCACGCGCTGACCGTGCTACGAATGATCGGCTTGTCATTAGGCAGTGCATCGGTCAACTCGGGAATGGTGTCGCCGAACGGGCCACCGGTGACCATGGTCACCACGACCGGCACGCCGAGTGCCTTGGCGCCACGGGCCAGGGCCACGACGTTGCGTACCAGTTGCAACGAATCGATATCCCTGACGCCATAGATCAGCCCCGGCTGGTGATCCACCAGCAGGATGACCGAGTTGTCGGGTGTCAGGCGCTGTGTGTAGCGGCTGGTTGCGGGTGTCATCAGCGTGGCGGAACTGGTGGACTCGACCGCCGCAGCCGGCTGGTTCAGGGCGGTGCCGGCAAGGGCCAACAGGGGAATCGACAGGATCAGGCGGGATGTCAGGCGGTTCATGGAGCGTCTCCTCGTATTAGGTGACTGCACACTATCTGTCGCCGTTAATGGCTTGAACTGGCAAAAACAGCCATGCTATGTCCTGTAAATCAGGACAATTTTGGTGAATACATCTCAGGACAGAATGTATGGAAAGGCTTGATGACCTCGTCTTGTTTGCGGAAGTAGTCGAGCATGCAGGTTTCGCGGCAGCGGCGCGTAGCCTGGGCATGCAGCGATCCAAGCTGAGCCGGCGTATCGCCGAATTGGAACAACGGATGGGCGTGCGCCTGCTCCAGCGCAATACACGGCGTGTTTCGATGACCCCGGCCGGCGAGCAGGTCTACGCCCATGCACGGACGGTATCTGAGCAGGCGCGTGCTGCATTCAATGTCGCTGCTGAGTGGAATGGAGAACCGCGCGGCGCCTTGCGCCTCACCTGCCCGGCACCGTTCGCAGCGGCGGCACTGACGACCGTGGTCGCTGAATTTTGCCGGCTGCATCCGCAATTGCATGTGTTGATCGATGCCAGCGATCGGAAAACTGATCTGATCGGCGAAGGATTCGAGCTTGCGTTTCGCGCACAAGGGGCGCCGCTTGACGACTCGAGCATGGTGGCGCGATTGATCGGCGATGTCCCGATGATGGTGGTGGTCAACCCGACGTTGCTGGCATCGCGGGATAGGCTGCAGCATCCCGATCAGTTGCTTGAACTGGGCATGCTCGCCCACGCGACGCACGATGGCGTCAAGAGTCTGCAGTTTTCCCAAGGCGGGAAGAATGTGCACACGCTTCATTACACCCCGCGTCTGAGCAGCGGAAACATCAGCGTATTGCAAGCCGCCGCTATTGCCGGCATGGGGGCGGCGTGCTTGCCTCGTTACCTGTGCAGGGATGCGCTGGCGACAGGGCAGCTGATCGATGCCTTCGATAGCCAGGCCGGTTGGCGATCGGATGCTGCGCAGATATACGCGATACAGCCTGCGCGACGCGGTATCGCCTTGGCGACGCGTCTCTTTCTGGAATTTTCCATACCGCGGCTTGCCAAGGTTTTGCGCGATGAGGTGTGAGGATTCAAAAGATGTGCGCGTTTTAAACCCTTCAGCAGCTCAGAAGGTCGCGCTTCGTTCGGGTGAGGTGCCGTTGGCCACCAGGAGCAAACACACTGGCCGGCTGGGAGTCAGGCAGCCAGTCGCTTCCATAGATTGCTGGCAAAACGTTCCGCTGCATCAGGACAGGCCTCGAGGTGCAGAAAGGGTTCGATCATTTCCAACTCCATCAGCAGAAAATTCCCCCTGGAAATTACACCGTCCACCCGTGCATAGGCGATGTCGGCGTGGCCAGTCGCCACCGCGGCAGCCAGAGCACGTTTTGCGCTGGCGATAAGCGACGCATCAGGCTTGATGGGGTTTGCAGTGCCACCGAAATCGGATTGCACACGGTAATCACCCATCGCCGGTTTCTTGATCACCGCGTGACTGTACTCACCATCGAAAAATAACAGAGACCACTCGCCATCGCTGACAACTTCTGGTACGTAGGGTTGAACCAGATAGTCGAATTCCAACGGCAGTTGTGCGATGACGCGATTGAACTCCGTTTCGCCAACCACGCCGCGCGCCGTATGCCAGGCCGTGCCGCTGATCGTCGGTTTAACTACGACCTCTTGCGCGGGCATCGTGGCCAGCATTTGCTGCAATTTCTTCGCGGGTGTGATCAACGTTGGAATGATATCGACCCCCTGCTCTGCCAGGTCGAGCAGATAACTCTTGTCGCTATTCCAGCGCAGCAGGTTTTTGTTGTTGATCGTCGGAATGGAGAGCTGGTCCAACCATTGTCTAAAGGCCGGATAGTGCTTGAAATAATCCCAGATCGAACGTATCAACACGGCGTCAAATGCCGCCCAATCCACACGGGGGTCGTTCCAAACGCAGGCGGTGGATTCGACGCCGAGGCGCTGAAGCGAGACCATGAGGTGGCTATCGTCCGGATGGATGCCCGGAACGATCACGGATGTGGCAACGGCAAGACGAACATTAGAAACAGACATTGCTAAACCATCCAGTGATCAAGGACGCTCTTCCGAAGAAATCGGAACCGAACCTGGCGGATCAGCTCCGTCTCATTCCCCTCAGCTAAGACTGCACAAAGACCGACTTGTGCGCAAAAGGCAGACATCGAGTTTATATGGATTTCTATCGTAGACACTTCCTTTGGACCAGCCCAAACTAACGCGCTAGTACCATCAACGTAGTGACGATAAGGGATGGTTATCGCACACGCCGGACGCTCACCTTCGACTGAAGGCGGACTTTCTTGATTTCTTTAGAAACCAATACCTCAGGTATAAAACGTCGATGACTACGGGCCATCACTGGTATGCGCTCGTACAAATTGTTCAAGCTCGAGTAGCTTAAATAGGTCTGCGTCACTCGTATGAAAGGCCAGCTCGTCAGGTAGCGGCAGGTATAAATCAGGCAAACCGCTAAGCTCGTATAGGAAATTGTCAGAATAAAACTTCTCGATGCGCGCCAATTCGGGTACCAGTTCGCCCATGGACGAGGCGGGTGTGTAGCCTTTGCGTATCTTGGCGAACCCTTCCAGGGCGTGAGCACATTCCTCGCATCCGCTGTTTACGCCCTTCTCCCAAAGACGGTAGGCATCCAACCGATGACCTTCCATGTCGGCCAATACGCCGAGATCATTGTAGGCAGCCGCATAACCCTGGCTCAAAGCGCAGTCGAGCATGGCCTTGCCGGCCGGGCGCAATGCCTTGGATTGGATGACGATGGTTCCACCTACCAGCTCCATGGCCTCGGGGCTCCCTCGTTCGATTGCATCGGCAAGCAATTGATACATGGCCTTGTCGTCGCGACCATAGAGATAAGTCGCGTACTTGTACGCGGCAAGTGGAATACCTTGCCTCACGAGCCGCTCAAGCTGGACGCTGGCTACCCCCTGCGCCTTCCCATCCTTGGGATAGCGGATTGACCAGACACTGTCCAGATAAGTAGCCTTCCAACTGCCCGCCTTGATGGCGGCGGCTAACAGATCCTCTCGTCGCTGCTTATGAGCTGAGTCGTTCCAAAAGTTCTCGATGCGCTCACCTTGGTCGACATATTTGACTAAGTCGTCGAATGCACGCGACGCGTTGGCACTGTCTTCCGGGGTGTGGTCCTTAGCCTTGCGGCAGACAAAGGGTTTGCCACGGAATTGAGCGATCAATTCTGCATTGTTCTCCTCCGAACTCACCCCGTCCCAAACAGGGGAGTGATTTAAGCTTGCCAACGGCTGCAACGGCTGTGCCGATGCGGCGCTACCTGCCAAAACCGCAAATAGAACGCATGACAGTAGAAAAATACGCATGGAATGGAATCCTTCCGATCTAGCGAGAATAGGTCTGGCGAGTTCCCGCTTGGTGCGGCGAGTTGTCCGATCTTGCCAAGGAGACTCGTCCGAGGCGAGCTGAGCTGAAACTACAATTGTCGGCCGCACAATTTTTGATCTATTCGATTACACCGTAGCCGAGTTCATCGCGAACACCGGCCATCGCTGCAGAAACGCCAGCTTCATAAAGGCCACGAGAGAATTAATGGAGAACTGTCTAGCTGCGCCTGTCCCTGCTTGGGCGCAGTGAAACTGCCCACACCAGTGACCCAGGCACGATCTCGCCCCAGTGCCAAGCCCCAGAGTTCGACACCCTGCAGCTTGCCATGAGCAGCTTCAACCACGTTCATCCAAAGCAGCCAATGCCGGCCACCATCCGAGCTGGTGAAAATCAGGCCATTGCGCGTAACGAACCAGCCGTGATCAGCATCGCTTAAACGCAGGCGAGTGATAGCAACATCATCATTGCCATCGACGTCCCCCGGTAGATCCACCGCTGCCGGCTGCCATTGCTTCCCACCATCCCACGTGCACCACACTTTGTAGCCACCGCCGATACAACCATGTTCGGGCCCGCTGAAATTCAGCCCCATGAGATGGCTGCCTGCGGCATCCAGCGGGACAGCGCTCCAATGCGTACCGGCGTCGTCCGTACGTAAGACCGTGCCACCGCTGCCCACGGCCCAGCCGTGATGGGCATCCACGAAACCGACTTGCTGCAGGGCGATGCCTTCCAGCGATGGGGGCACGGGCACCCGCTCCCAGTGTTGACCACCATCGCTTGTACGTAGAATACCGGCCTCGATCGTGTCCCGAACGCCTGCCTGCCCGACGACTACGCCATGTTCGGCATCGGCGAATGCGACACCAAAGGCCTTCCCACGGTCGTCGCCACCAAAATTCAAATCATCATGTTTTTTATCGAGGTAAGTCGGGAATGTGGCATTGAAGGACTCCCAGTGCCCGCCTGCGTCTTGTGTGCGAAGAATTCCCGCTTCATCGCCAACCGCAAAAGCGCGCTGCGTATCGACGAGTGCAATGCCGTTTAGGGCATTGGCAAAAGGCATATGGGTCGCGATATGCCACGCTCGGGCATCCCCATCACTCGTGGCGACTTGCAGGCCAGGACCGCCAACGGCGTAAAGGCGCCCCGATGAGTTCACGACGATATCGTTGAGAAAGGTGTCGGCGCCAGCAAGCTCAATGGCGGTTGCCATGTGCCCGTTCCATTGCAGCGGCAAGTCAAACGCCTTGTAGTCTTTCGCGGAGAAGTCGTACGGATTGAGCGCATCGGACAGATCTACGCACTTGGTCCCCGTGCAGCGCGGATAAGCTGGCTGGATCGCTGTTGCAGCCGCAGTCTGATCTCGTGCCACTTTGGGGGACTCATCATGCGTAGAGCAGGCACACAGCATCAAACCACATGATATTGATATGAACCAATGGGTCATCGCCATTAGGATTGCTCTGAATTATCAGGTCGCATACTAGCCTTGATGAGCGGAAAAAATATCGAACGAGTCCGAAAAATTGTTTGGTCATTGGGCAGCATCATGAGCTTCTCTTTCCTTGGAAGACTCTACCGATGGGACCAAGTAGAGTGTCCTCTCTTCGCCGACGCCGCAGAAGCCAGTTGGGTTCGAACTCGATGCCTGATTCACCACCACGAGTACATACTCCTTCCCGTTAATCACCTTAAGAATAAGAAGCCGGAAACACGATGCTGGAGGCGCTCATGAGCGAATGCATGAATGCGGCTAAAACCCAAACAGGCTGAACTTCGTGTCGTGTTGCATTCACCTCGTACACGCGATGTCGCCTCTCTGAAATAGACGGCCGCCCGATAGTTCAACGGCCGTTGGAGGCTGTTCCTCTGCAATCGCCAGTGGGACCTTGCCCAAATTCAGGTCGGCCACCAGCTGTTTCAGCTTGCGATTTTCCTCGTCGAAGTGCCGCAAACGGCACAGTTTGACCCGCCAAAAGCGCCGACCGGTGCCCGTGCTTGCAAGCGGGCTATGGCCGCTTCATGCTACGGAAGTGCTCGCGGGCATGGCTTGTCAAAGCCGTGTGCCTCATCGCCACCGGGCGGTTTCTTCATGAACACAGGATCGTTTGCCTATGAGCGTCACCAGTCCCGCTGAGCGTGAAGAGCTGAACCGGCTGCTGATACAGACCGGGCGTAACGACCAAAAAGCCTTTGCAGAACTGTACAAGCGCACCTCGTCCAAGTTGTTCGGTGTCTGTCTGCGCATGCTGCGCGATCGCAGCGAAGCCGAAGAGGTGCTGCAGGAAACCTATACGACGGTCTGGCGCCGCGCCGCCGGGTTCGACGCCGCCAAGGCTAGCGCCATTACCTGGCTGATCACCCTGTCACGCAACAAGGCCATCGATCGGTTGCGACAGCACCGCGAGGAGCTGATGGATGACCCGTCCAAACTCGAACAGACGGTAGACGATCAGCCCACGCCGGCAGCCGATGCCGAAACCAGCCAGGAGTATGGGCGCTTGCAGCATTGCCTCGATGCACTCGAACCACAACAACGTGATTCGGTACGTGAAGCCTTTTTCACCGGAGCTACGTATAACGAATTAGCGACGCGCTCCAAGGTGCCGCTCGGAACCATGAAAAGCTGGATCCGTCGAAGCTTGATGCAATTACGGGTATGCCTGGAACAATGAATACACCAGCCGACGAGGGTAACGACAATCTGCGCTACGCCGAGTACGTGCTTGGCGTACTAGACGCCGATGCGCGCGCGGCCGTCGCTCAGGAAGTCCAGACGACTGACGAAGCCGCGGCGGCGGTCGCCTTGTGGCAGCGTCGTCTGATGCCGTTGAGCGATGAGATCGCCAGCGTCACACCAGGCGCCTACGTGTGGGTAAGGATTCATGACGACCTGCAGCTCGATGTGCCGGTGGTTGCCACGCGAACCCAGCCGAGCAAGGGACTATGGAACAACTTGCCGCTGTGGCATTGGCTTGGCATCGGCGCGAGTGCGCTGGCTGTGGCACTGCTGGTGGTCATCGCATTGCCACATCGCGAAACCGCGCCTGCAGTAACAGCGAGCGCTGGTTATATGGTTTCCACTATCCAGCAGGACAACGGAGTCACCGGCTGGACCGCCACGATGGACCTCGATCGCGCGCGGATGGTCGTGGTACCCGCTGCCCCCGTCGCGCTCGCCAGCGGGCGAGCACCCGAACTGTGGCTGATCCCCCAAGGCGGCAAGCCTATCTCGGTCGGCATGATCACGCGTGATGCACCAACAACGATCACGCTGGATTCTTCACTGCTGGCCAAGCTTGGCCCGACCGCCTTGCTTGCCGTGTCGGTGGAACCGATAGGTGGGTCACCGACCGGTCAACCCACTGGAGCGGTCATTGCCAAGGGTTCGATCAGCGGCTCACCTGACGCACATGATCACGTGGTGCGGGTAGCGACAACGTTCAATGGCATGGGCGGCGGCCGGTCCGTCTGACTCTGTCACGAGTGCCGTTTCGCGCATGAGCACAGCACTGGTTCTGTTTCGGCGCGATCTACGGCTGATCGACAACCCGGCCCTGACCGCCGCGTGCGAGTCGCACGAACATGTGCTGCCGGTGTATATCCATGACCCGGATGAAGATGGCGCCTGGGCAGCCGGCGGCGCTGGACGATGGTGGCTGCACCATTCGCTGACCTCACTGCAGACGCGGCTGCACAGTCACCATGCGGGCCTGCATATCCGTCGAGGTCACAGCCTGGCTATCCTGCAGGAGCTGATAAAGCACAGTGGCGCCGAGGCTGTCTATTGGAACCGCCTGTACGAACCCAGCGCCATCGCAAGCGATACCCGCAACAAGGCCGCCTTGCGTGAGCAAGGCATCGCCGTGCACAGCTACAACGCTGCGCTATGGCGAGAGCCGTGGCAGATCGCCACGCAACAAGGCGACCCGTATCGGGTATTTACGCCCTACTGGCGCAACCTGCGAGCACACCTGCAGGTAGTCGCGCCCCTGCCCGAACCCACGCTGCGCGGCTGGAACAAGCTTCCCGCTGGATTGGAGTTGTCGGCACTAGAACTGCTGCCGGCCATTCCATGGGACGCGGGTTTCGCTGAAAGCTGGCAGCCGGGCGAACACGGTGCCAAGCAGATGCTGGAACTCTTCTGCGATGACGCCGTGACCGACTATGCGCAGGCGCGCGACCTGCCCGCGCGGCATGGCACATCGCGCCTTTCGCCATACCTGCATTTCGGCGAGATCTCGCCGCGGCAAATCCACTTCGCCCTGATCGAGCACGTCAAACGCATGGATGCAAAGCGGCGGCCGGATATCGAGCCGTATCTGCGTGAACTGGGCTGGCGCGAGTTTGCCTATCACCTGCTCTATCACTTTCCGAAAACGCCGACGGAAAACTTCAATCCGCGCTTCGATGGCTTTCACTGGAACCCGCCCGACAAAGCGTTGCTCAAACGCTGGCAGCAGGGGCGCACCGGTATTCCGCTGGTCGATGCCGGCATGCGCGAGCTGTGGCATACGGGATGGATGCATAACCGTGTGCGGATGATCGTGGCCAGCTTTCTGACCAAGAATCTGCGACAACACTGGCACGAAGGCGAGCGCTGGTTCTGGGACACCCTGGTCGATGCCGACCTGGCCAGCAACACACTGGGCTGGCAATGGGTGGCCGGCTGTGGCGCCGACGCCGCGCCGTATTTCCGGATATTCAACCCGGTGACGCAAGCAAGGAAGTTCGATCCCGATGGCGTCTACCTGCGGCGCTGGTTGCCGGAGTTGGCCGACTTTCCGCGCGATACGCTGCACGAACCATGGAAGGACCCCGAGCGAGCGAGGCAGAGCGGTTATCCCTCGCCCATCGTTGATCTCGTGCAGTCCCGCCAGGACGCTCTCGCGGCGTATCAGACCCGAAAAGGCTGACGATTCGTTGGTACGGGTCCGCATGGAACCGCTCGCAACGTAGGCTCGTACCAGGGACCGCAAGATCAAGCGCCATCGCTGCGAGCGCAATCCCGGTACTCGTACGCACAGCAGGTGGCGAAATGCCGGCAACGCGGGCTTGTGCATGCATCCGTATCGAGCGTTGGCTCGTACTTGTAAGCACACGCTAGACAGGCAGACACCATGGCATTCTCCAAACCCGTTTCGATGCCTTGCCCCGGCCGGGTAGAGTCCTCGCTACCCTTCGCAGCGACGCCGGTGGGAAAAGGCTCATGGGTCGCTCGACAATTGCGTGCGTGGTTTGACACCTCGGCAGTAGCGGCGATTGACGACGAGCGCGCCGACCGGATCGACTGGCTGCGCGCCGCGCCGTTTATCGCGATGCATCTGGCCTGCATCGCGGTGATCTGGGTCGGCGTGTCGCCGATCGCGCTGATCGTGGCGGGTGCCCTGTATGCGATCCGCATGTTTGCGCTCACCGGTTTCTATCATCGCTATTTTTCGCATCGCACATTCCGGACCTCACGCGCGGTGCAATTCATCTTCGCGCTGATCGGTGCGTCATGCGTGCAGCGCGGACCACTGTGGTGGGCCGCGCACCATCGCAATCATCATCGCCATGCCGATACCGAACTCGACCCGCATTCGCCGACCATCTACGGTTTTATCTGGAGCCACGTCGGCTGGTTTCTGACGCCGCGCAATTTCCAGACGGATCTTTCGCGCGTGCCGGACCTGGCCAAATTTCCTGAGTTGCGTGTGCTCGATCGCTATGACACGTTGGTGCCGGTCGTGCTCGCTGTTGCGATGTATTTTTTTGGCGTACTGCTGCACCACGTGGCGCCACAGCTGGGCACCAGCGGTGGTCAGATGCTGATCTGGGGCTTCTTTGTTTCGACCGTGGTGTTGTTCCATGCCACCGTCACGATCAACTCGCTGGCGCACCGTTTCGGCTCGCGTCGTTACGAGACCAAGGACAGCAGCCGCAACAACGTCTGGCTGGCATTGATCACCTTTGGCGAGGGCTGGCACAACAATCACCACTACTTCCCTGGTTCAAGCCGTCAGGGCTTTCATTGGTGGGAAATCGACATCACCTGGTACGGCCTCAAGCTGATGTCGGGGCTGGGACTGGTGCAGGGTTTGAAGCCGGTGCCTGCCTGGGTGTACGCCAAGGCGCGGAGCTAAGCCATGCGCATCGCCGTGGTGGGATCAGGTATCGCGGGCCTTGCATCGGCGTGGCTGTTGTCGCGCGAGCACGAGGTCACGCTGTTCGAAGCCGGTGATTATCTGGGTGGTCATACGCATACCCACGACATCATGCTGCATGGGCGCAACTACCGGATCGATACCGGCTTCATCGTGCACAACCCGGCGCATTACCCGCTGCTCACACGCATGCTCAGTCAACTCGGTGTGGCGTCGCAGGCCACGACGATGAGTTTTTCGCTGCACAACGAAGCCACCGGACTTGAATACAACGCGGCCACGCTCGACACGCTGTTCTGCCAGCGCCGCAACCTGCTCTCGCCGCGCTTCATCGGCATGGTGCGCGACCTGATGCGCTTCTATCGCGAGGCACCCGCTCTGCTGGAGCAGCCGCACGACACCGTCACGCTGGGCGATTACCTCACCCAAAACAGCTACGGCACCGCCTTCCGCGATGAGCATCTGGTGCCAATGGCATCCGCGCTGTGGTCATCGCCACCCGCCCGGATACTCGGCTTCCCTGCCCGCTACCTCGTGCAGTTCATGGCCAATCACCAGATGTTGCAGATCAGCGACCGTCCGCAGTGGCGGGTGGTAAAAGGCGGTTCGTCGAGTTACGTGAAAGCGCTGCGCGCCCACTGGTCGGTGCGCGAACGACTGAATTGCACGGTGCGTTCGATCTGGCGCCATGCCGAAGGCGTGGAAGTGGAAAGCCTCGCCGGCATCGAGCATTTCGATCAGGTCGTGCTGGCCTGCCATAGCGACCAGGCGCTGGCGCTGCTGGCGGATGCGGATGATCGCGAGCAATCGATCCTCGGCGACATGCCATACCAGGTCAACGACACCGTCCTTCATACCGATGCCAGTTTGCTGCCAGTGCGCCGCAAGGCCTGGGCTGCCTGGAATGCATGGCTTCCGCGCGATCCGACCGAAGCCTGTACGGTGAGCTACTGCATGAACCTGCTGCAAGGTATCGAATCGCCCGAGCCCTTCGTCGTCACCCTGAACCGTACCGACGCGATCGATCCAGCCAAGGTGCTGCGCCGCATGCGTTACGAGCACCCGGTCTACAGCACCACCTCGGTGGCTGCGCAGACTCGCAAGGCCGAGATCCAGGGCCGTCGCCACACATGGTTCGCTGGCGCCTACTGGGGCTGGGGCTTCCATGAGGACGGCATGCGCAGCGCGGTCGAAGTGGCCGAGGCGCTTGGCGTGCGCTGGTCCGCCGATACCAATCCGTTCCATGAAGACGAGCCTCACGAAGAGGCGCTGCCAGCGTGAACGCCAGACTCTCCATCGAGAGTGCACCCGCACCGGCGCCATTGGCTAGCGCCATCTATGAAGGCGTGGTGCGTCATCGTCGGATGGGGCCACACCCGCACAGCTTCGATTACAAGATGGCGCAGGTCTATCTGGATCTCGACGAGATCAACACGGTTTTCGAGCAGCGCTGGTTGTGGTCCAACGAGAAGCGCAACCTGGCGCAATTTCGCCGCGATGATTATCTGGGCCCCACCGAATTGTCGTTGGCCGATGCCGTGCGTCAACGCGTCGAACAAGCCACCGGTGAACGACCGGCCGGACCGATTCGTCTGCTGACGCATCTGCGTTACTTTGGCTACGCCTTCAATCCAGTGAGCTTCTATTACTGCTACGCCGAAGACGGTGTGACCTTGGTCTGCATCGTTGCGGAAATCACCAATATGCCGTGGCGTGAGCGTCACGCTTATGTGCTCCCCATCGATACCGCCGAAACGCATGGTCGCGCCATGGGCTGGATTTTCCCCAAGATCTTCCACGTTTCGCCGTTCATGCCGATGGCTCGCGACTATGCCTGGCGCTTCACCGCGCCCGGGGAGGATCTACGCGTGCATATGGACGTATTACGTGACGGTGAGCGTGAGTTCGACGCCACCCTGACCCTGCATCGGCGCCCTTTGAACAGCGCATCGCTTGCACGCGTGCTGTGGCGCTATCCGCTAATGACGGTGCAGGTCGTCAGCGTCATCCATTGGCAAGCGCTTCGCCTATGGCTAAAACGCAACCCTGTTTACGATCACCCGCAACCGCTTTGAGGTCCACATGAACGCCGTCGTCAAATCCAACGTCACTCAAACTACCCATGCGTCGACGGTGTCCGCTGGCGCACGTTTCCTGCGCCAGCGCTTGCTCGCACAGATGGCGGGACTCCAGCAGGGGCGACTGGTTCTGACCGATGCATTGGGCAAGATCGAACTGGGCACGCCAGCCAACCAGCCGACCGATATCGTCGTGCATCTCGACGTACTCGACACGGGTTTCTACCGCGCGGTCGCAGCCAATGGCAGCGTTGGTGCAGGCGAAGCTTATATGGACGGCATGTGGCGCTGCGACAACCTGGTCGGGCTGATCCAGCTGCTGGTGCGCAACCGCGATCTGCTCGACGGCATGGAGATCGGCATGGCACGGATGGGCGGCATGGCGATGCGCGCGTGGCATGCCCTGCAACGCAATACGCGTACCGGCAGTCGACGCAATATCGCTGCGCATTACGATCTGGGCAACGATTTTTTCGAACTATTCCTGTCGTCGGATCTGATGTATTCCTCGGGGATCTGGGACGGCGCCAACGACACGCTGGAAGCCGCCTCTACACGCAAGTTGGAGCGCATCTGCCGCAAGCTCGATCTCAAGCCGACCGACCACGTGGTCGAGATCGGCACCGGCTGGGGTGGCTTTGCGGTTTACGCCACTCAGCACTACGGCTGCCACGTCACCACCACCACGATCTCCAAAGAGCAACACGCGCTGGCCAGCGAACGCATCGCTGCTGCCGGCATGAGTGCGCACGTCACCCTGCTGCTGGAGGACTACCGCGACCTCACTGGCACCTACGACAAGCTGGTGTCGATCGAAATGGTCGAAGCGATCGGCGCGCAATATATCGACACGTATTTCGCCAAGCTCGGCTCGCTACTGAAACCCGATGGACTGGCACTGCTGCAGGCCATCACCATCGAGGATCACCGCTACGCAAAGGCCGTAACGGAAGTCGACTTCATCAAGCGGCACGTGTTTCCGGGCAGCTTCATTCCGTCGATCAGCGCGATGCTCGATGCCAAGACGCGCACGACCGATCTGGCGTTGGTGCAGCTGGAAGACTTCGGCGAATCCTACGCGCGTACTTTGGAAGCATGGCGTGGTCGATTCATCGCACGATTGTCGCAGGTTCGCGCGCAGGGCTTCGATGATCGTTTTATCCGGATGTGGGAGTTCTATCTCGCTTACTGCGAGGGCGGTTTCCGCGAACGTTCGATCGGCGTCTCCCATCTGTTGCTGGCGAAACCAGACAATCGTCGTCCATCGCTGCTGCCGCCGCTTGGAGCGGTAACCAAGGTCCATGCATGAAATTCTGGGTCTGCCTCATCGGCTATCAGTCGGTCTGGTTCGCTGCCGTGATTGGCGCGGAGCACGGGCTGGCGTGGCCGGGCGTGCTTGGCATGTTGATCTACGCCTCGTTCCAATTGGGTCTGCTGCATAACTACAAGACGCACCTGTCGCTGATGGCTGCGGCACTCGTCATGGGCTGTGTGGTGGATGGTGGCCTGGCATATACAGGCTTGGCGCGTTTCGGTGCGCCGTGGCCATCAGCCTCGTTTGCACCGGTGTGGATTCTTGCACTGTGGATGACGTTTTCGTTGACCTTCACCCTATCGCTGGCCTATTTGCAGAAACGTTTGTGGGTTGCCGTTCTGTTCGGCGCCATTGGTGGACCGGTGGCGTATATGAGTGCGAGTCGGGGATTCGATGTGGTGACGTTTGCCGACCCGAGCTGGCGCGGCCTGCTATGGCTGGGAATCGGCTGGGCGCTGGCGACACCGGCGCTGGCCTGGCTGGCAAAACATTCGTCGCCGACAGAAAGGACCGAGCCGGCGACAGCACTGCAGGGACACGCATCATGAATCCCTGGATTCAGCTCGCCTGCCTTTGGGCATTGGCCGCGCTGATGATGACCCTCGGCTGGATGTGGCAGCGTCTGCGATCCAACGCCGGCATCGTCGATGTGCTCTGGTCGTGCGGCGTTGGCGGCAGCGCCGTGCTGTTTGCCACGTTAGGCGATGGCGCTACGTGGCCGCGGCTGATCATGGCCGTACTCGGTGGCTTGTGGTGCATACGTTTGGCCGCCCATTTGTGGAAGCGCGTCAGCGGCGAGCCGGAAGACGGACGCTACCATCATCTGCGTGAACACTGGAAAGGCAATCAGTTTTACTTCTTTCTGTTCTTTCAGTTTCAGGCGTTTTTGATCGTGCTGTTTTCGCTGCCGTTTCTCGCGGTCGCACACAACGCCGAGACGCACGGTTCATGGATGCTGGCAGCCATTGTCATCTGGCTGATCAGCGTTATCGGTGAATCGGTTGCTGACCGCCAACTGGCAAGGTTTCGGGCCGATGAATTGAATCGCGGAATGACTTGTCGCGCTGGCCTGTGGCGCTACTCGCGCCATCCCAACTATTTCTTTGAATGGATCCACTGGTTCGCCTACGTCTGCCTCGCCGTGGGTTCGCCCCGCTTCTGGCTGGTGTGGTCGGGACCGGTGGTCATGTACATCTTTCTGCGCTGGATCAGTGGCATTCCCTATACCGAGACGCATGCGCTGCGTAGTCGCGGTGACGATTACCGCGATTACCAGCGCACCACTCCAATGCTGTTTCCCTGGTTTCCCAAGAGGACCGAACGATGAGTCATCCAGCCGTTGTCACCGCCGAACTGCCGCAGGAAAAGCCTGCTCCCGGCCTGCTGGGCATGGCCGAGCGCGGCCATTTGCCTGACGCGCTACTGCGTCAAGGCATACGCCGTATGTGCGCACAGCGTCTGCGCGAAGAAATGGCTGGCGGACTCGATGAGCAGGCCGCGCGTTTTGCCGAACGGATCGAGATGCTGCGCCAGAGCCCGGTGGCGATCCACACCGATGCCGCCAATGCTCAGCATTACGAATTGCCGCCTGCGTTCTTCGAGCAATGCCTCGGCAAACGCCTGAAATATTCCGGTTGCTACTACCCGCGCGGCGACGAAACGCTGGAGCAGGCCGAGGAAGCGATGCTGACACTTTACGGTCAGCGCGCCGAGCTGGCCGATGGCCAGAAGATTCTCGAACTCGGCTGCGGCTGGGGTTCGCTCACGCTATGGATGGCCGAACGTTATCCGAATGCGCAGATCACCGCTGTCTCCAATTCCAGTCCGCAGCGCAAACATATCGAAGCGCAATGCGTGAAACGCGGTTTGTCCAACGTGCACGTGATTACTCAGGACGTGAATCAACTCGAGCTGGATTCCGCACAGTTTGATCGCTGCGTGTCGATCGAGATGTTCGAGCACATGCGCAACTACGAAACCTTGCTGGGTCGGGTGGCTAGGTGGCTGAAACCTGGCGGTAAGCTCTTCGTGCACATTTTTGCGCACAAGACCCTGATGTATCCGTTCGAGACGGAGGGTGACGACAACTGGATGGGTCGCCATTTCTTCACCGGCGGCCTGATGCCGGCGTCGGACACGCTGCTGTGGTTTCAACGTGATCTGCAAATCGAGCAGCGCTGGCACGTCGATGGAACGCATTACCAGCGTACCGCCAACCATTGGCTGGCGAATCAGGATGCGCGCAAGCAGCAGATCATGGTCACCCTGACCGAAGCCTACGGCGCAAAGGCCGCCGCATTATGGTTTCAACGCTGGCGGATGTTCTGGATGTCGTGTGCCGAATTGTTCGGCTATGACAATGGCCAGGAATGGTTGGTCGCCCACTATCGGTTTGTTCGTCCTTGATGCATTGCCTAGCCGTAGCCGTAATCGACACCGGAGTAATCCATGCGCTTTACCAAAGCCATTCTGATGATCGGCGTGCTGGCGCTGATATCAGTAACTTCGCTCGCGGCCGATATGGCGCCGATCAAGCCGGTCGAGAAAGTCGACCTGCAGCGCTTCATGGGCCCGTGGTACGTGATTGCCTCGATTCCATCGGCGCTTGAGAAGAAAGCCTACAACGCCGTCGAGACCTACACGCTGGCACCCAATGGCCACATCGATACGGTGTTCCGCTATCGCAATAGCGCCTTCACCAATCCGATCAAGACCATCAAATCGACCGGCTTCGTGACGCCGAATACCAACAATACCGTCTGGGGCGTGCAGATCGTCTGGCCGATCAAGGCGCAGTACGTCATTGCCTATCTGGACGACCATTACACCGAAACCATCATCGCCCGCGACAAGCGCGATTACGTCTGGATCATGGCACGCACGCCAACTATCCAGCAGGCGGACTACGATGCGATGGTGGCCCGCGTCACCGCGATGGGTTACAAGGTGTCTGACATCCGCAAAGTGCCTCAGCAATGGCCTGAAGCGGGCAAGAACTAGATCGCTTAACCGGCTTCTCTGACACGGATTCGCATGTTGGCCAGTATTGCTCCAGCGCTCGATACCTCGGCAGCAAGTACTCCGCTGTCCGATTTTTTGGCATCGCATCGACGTTTGTTCGTGTTGACCGGAGCCGGCTGCAGTACGGATTCCGGTATTCCCGATTACCGCGATAGTCATGGCGCGTGGAAACGCACGCCACCGGTGACTTATCAGGCTTTCGTCGGCAGCGAAGTGACGCGACAGCGTTACTGGGCGCGCAATCTGGTCGGCTGGCGGCGATTCGGCACCGCGCTACCCAATGGCACGCATCGCGCCCTGGCAAAGCTCGAAGCCCAAGACAAACTGGTGCTACTGCTGACACAAAATGTCGATCGCCTGCATCAGGCTGCCGGTAATAAAAACGTGATCGACCTGCATGGACGGATGGATGTGATCCGCTGCATGGGTTGCGAGCAGCGACTACCGCGCGGCGAATTCCAGGCTGAACTGCTGCGACTGAATCCCGCATGGGCCGATATCGATGCACTGGATGCCCCTGACGGCGACGCTGATCTGCAAGAGCAGGATTTCTCCGGCTTCAATGTTCCGGTCTGTTTTCAATGCGGTGGCATGCTGAAACCTGACGTGGTGTTCTTTGGCGAAAACGTTCCGCGTGATCGCGTCGATGCGGCCATGCAGGCAATGCGGGAATCCGACGCCGTCTTGGTCGTCGGATCGTCGCTGATGGTGTATTCAGGCTACCGCTTCGTGCATGCCGCCGTTGCTGCAGGCAAACCCGTCGCAGCCATCAATAGGGGTCACACGCGCGCCGATCCGCTACTGACATTGAAAGTCGACCAGTCGTGCGCGCAGGCGCTGGCTTTTATTTAGAACGATAGCGCTATCGTGTAGAGGACTAGCGGCGGGCGCGAAAAAATTCGCGCAACAATGTGGCCGACTCATCAGCCAGCAAACCACCACTGACATCAATACGATGGTTGTGCTTTTCGGATATCAACGTATCGAACACGCTACCCGCCGCGCCGGTCTTTGGATCCACCGCAGCGTAGACCACACGCCCTACCCGCGCATGGATCATCGCCATCGCACACATCGAACACGGCTCCAGCGTCACGTAAAGTGTGGCACCCGACAGACGATGATTGGCCAGCTTTTCTCCCGCTGCACGCAGCGCCTGAATTTCGGCATGCGCAGTGGGATCATGCAAAGTGATATTCCGATTCCAGCCCAGCCCGACAATCTCGTTGTCGATCACCAGCACAGCACCGACCGGCACCTCGTTTTCGGCATCACGCGCGTGTTCCGCCAGCTGCAGCGCGCGACGCATATAACCAACGTCGTCGGCGCTGAACGATGAAGCATTATCCATGATGGTCACTTCGTCACTCATGCCCGAGTTTGGCGATCCGATGTTGAAAGATATCCCGGAGGCACTCTACGGAGTTATTCCCACTCGATTGTCAACTAGTCAGTGAAACCTGCACGGATGCTGGCTTTCAAGCGAGGGCGCTTCAGTCATACCGTCAAGGATACCGTAAAGCCAGTAACACCCCCTTGGTTAAGTCGATATCAGGGTGCTCGAAGCTAGGGGACTATGTCCGATCCACCATTCTCATTCACTGGCAACATCTCCAACAAGCCACCGGCGTACAACTTCGGAACGCCACATCGGCATACGCACTCCGAATCGCGGGTCAGGCCGCGGGAATCGGCCGCTCTTTTGCAGGCGCCAAAAAGTGCTATTGCTGATCCCGAGGACTTGCAGCACGATCTTCTTCCGGACGAGCCCGCTCTCAGGAAGTACTCCAAAAGGTTTTTCGTTGGCTGTCATCAAGCTCTCCTATAGCTAGTGGATGGAGTCTGATGTCACGACGAGAAATGTTGAGAAACGCCAGGAAACGATAGGAGTGCGAATTCAACTAGTGCGCCTGAATATGCGATCCCACCCTGTTCTACTTTGCCTTCGCCAGCGGCGGCCGGCGGCGATCGTGCAGCTGTTCCGAATCTGCGTCCTGACCATGTGAGCACCCGTTGTTGCTGAGCCGTCAATCGCAAAGTTGGATCCACCATATCGCTACTGCGACGTGCTGGTGTTTCCAGAGCCGCCATCGCAACGCACGAATATCTTGTCGAGCTGATCCTTCAAGCAAGCGTCGAGTGGCGCAATACCAGCAACTGCGGCGGAGTCGTCAATGTTCATCGAACTTCTCTGGACTTCCGGATTCATATCGTTACCGGAGGGCAAGCTCCAGTCCGCTTGGAGGTGATATTTCTTAGCGATGGCCGCACCAGCTTTCTTATCAGCCAGATCAGAGTCCATGTCCTTCTCGATATAGCCTTCATGAAGCGCATCGTAGTCTTCGTAAAGATCTACATCCTTCTGCGTCGAAAGACCGCTCGGATCGGCCTGCAGAATTTTCCACTTCTGTCCATCACGCCAAACAGAGTGTGCTGGATCAGGACTGTAATAGACGTGCGCAACCTCCCGGAACCGAACACCCTGCTTCTCATGGATGTCATTCCTACGCACGGACACTTCCACTGAATCGACGCCCTGACCCGCTATTTTTTCTGCTACGGCAATGCCCGTTGCTGTCCACTCCTTCGAAGAGCCACCATCGACACCCACGCCGATTGTGGCGAGCTTCAAATCACCCTGAAACGCCCCGTTGCGCATCGCGCTCTCGACAGTGATGGGCAGCGCCTTGACCGTCGGAGCGCCCGCATACTGTTGGATGGCGGGTGCGTCGTCATCTGATCCACAGGCGCTCAAAGCGCAAACCAGCGCAGCGAACAAAATCACTTTTTTGATGGTTTCCATGCCTTTTCCTGCGCGGTTGTTTGTCACGGCGTCGAATGTTCACTGGCGACTAACGGATAGGCATTTGTCGCTCTATTCTTGCTGATCCTCCTCGTCGTTACCGTAACCAAAATGCGTGAAGTAGCGGCTGGGCTTTCCTTTCTTTCGCCACTCCGGTGTAAATTTTTCGATTCCAGCTTTGACACCCTTTGTCCCGATCCCATCGACGTCGGTAAGAAAGAGCACATCGAACTCATCGTAGTTGTCGAGGTCATCAATGGTATCGTAGGTGCAAATGAGCCCTTTGCTGTTGACCATATACGTCAGCAGTAGCACATCGTCGCCTTCTTCTTTTCCCCATCGTTCGGGACGACGCTTCAACTCCTCTGAAATGGCATTCTTCCGGTGCATTTTTGTCGAGCGCATGCCGATTTCAACAATGACGACGTCATGTTCTAGAAGGTCATCACAGATTTCGCTGTCCGTCTGGTCCGGATTCGTGTCGATCAAAATCGTGCCAATGGCCATGGGCCTCACTTCCTCATTCTCGTTCTGCGCATTCTTTTCACCTTTTTTGCTGTGCCGTGCGGCGCACCAAAGTGCGGCTCACCGTATCGAGCAACGCGAAGTTGGTGGAGCCGCTAAACGCCAAGGCGCATGCAAGTCCTGCAAGCCCCGGTTCTGGGAGCAGGACGGCACCGCCCACAATTCCAGCCCATTTGCACGAAAAAATGAGTCGGAAAGTGGCGTGTAGTCATCTTGGAAGTGAACCTGACACCGTTTTGGCCTGAAGGCGAACCATCACCCGGCGCTTGGCGGTCGCGTAGCGAGCGCTTAGCGGCCGTCGGTGCGGCGGACTTTCCGGGAATCGTGTGGCAATACAAGACGCGGCCCCGAGTGCTTTGGAATTTTAGCTAGCAGGCAAAACGATAAAGAAACAATCGCCCCTGCAATTGCAGAAATAGCCATAAGGAAACCACTTTCTTTTAGTGCACCTAGATTAGAGGTATACAAAAATATAATAAATACAGTTATTAGCCCACCCAGCGCGCCAGACAGTATAATAGCGACGCTATTTAACTTATTAAGTTTTGACAGAATAAATAAAATTGGAGCTCCGTAAATGAAGCTAAACAAATAGCTGAAAGGAAGGATGCCAGCTAAAGTCTCAAAAACAGTTTTTCTGAAGTAACTTGCATCGTCGTGATCAAAGAAAATCATTTTCCCAGCGAAAAACAATACCGGAAGTATGATCGGCGAGATCAAAGCCGCATAAGATTTTTTCATTGGCTGCGCCTTATAGTTACAGTTTGGCCTTGACGAAAGCCCCAGTCGTTATTAACCACATTTCCGTCAATGCCAGCGGCCCAGGATGACATTGGAAATGCTGCCGAAACTGTTCCAGGCGATCCATCTGATAGCGGGCTATATATGCCCACATGTGACCCATTCGACACTATATCCCCCGCTTGAAGTGGCTGGCCTTGAGGGACAACATCATAGCCTGGGATATTCACATTAGGATTGCCCCATTCAGAAGCTGAAGGAATTCTTCCATCAGACATGCGCCCAGCAGGGTCGCCGCTTGCGTTTAAGGCATCCCATACAAACTTATTGCATTTTTCTGAGGGTATGCCATTGGTTTTTTGCCTTAACCATCCTCTCGCTTCCGAGTTAGGATCGAAATAGCCGTAGCCACCTTGGCCTACCTTACTAAATGCCCAATCACGCGCGGATTGCCCATAATCAATTCGTCCCGGCCCTTCGGGCGATAACGGCCCCATAGGCGGAGGTACACCCGGAGGCGAAAGCCCCGTCGGATCGACATACATCAGCGGGCTGTTGAACCCGTAGACGTACAGATCGATGCCGCCGTTAAAGCCGGAAGGATCGGGCTGATCGAAGCCACCACGAGCCGAGTCGTAGTACCGCGCCCCGTTGTACATCAAGCCGGTTTCCACATCGTAGTACTGGCCAGGGAAGCGTATATTGAACGCCGTGCTTCCACTCGATAGCTGATCCCCGAACGCATTGTTCAACCACGGCCAGATGTAGTCCTTGGTGCCAGCGGTTGTGACGGCTGCGCGCAACGTGCCCAGGTGATCGGCATACAGATAGTGGATAGTCGAGGGTACCGTCGCACCTGCATCGGCGGTTGCGGAGGCTACCACCATGCCATCGAGGTACACGTACTCGTTGTAATACGCGGCGGGATACGTGACGCCAGGAGTATTGATATCCATATTGAAGTAGGTGCCATACATATTGCCCGTGCCGGTGGGGTCGTAAACCGGCTCCGTCTCGACTGGGTTAACACCAGGCTCGGTGACATTCCCTAATACGCGCTGGCCTAGGCCGTTGTACTGGTAGCTGGCGATGGTATTGCTGCCACTGGTGACTGCCGTAAGGTGATTCGATTGGTCATAGCCCAGACCGATCAGTGCGCCGCCAGCATCGGTCATCGCCGTGGTATTACCGGCCGCATCCACGCTACGCGGCAAACCACCCACGCTGCTCAACTGATGCGTACCCGCTGTGTAGACGTAGGTCTGCGCGCCCTGCCCCGCCACGGTCTTGTTGAGACGATCGCCGGTAGCGTTGTAGGTAAAGCTTTGTTCCATCGAGCCGCTGGCATTGAGCAATGCAGTCACGCGATCGAGCGGATCGTACTGATAGGTTTCACTGGTCGGTGAGGCGCCGGGACTGTTGCCTTCAGCCTCGATACGGCCCTTCGCATCACGCAGGAAATGCAGCGTCAGCCCGCTACCGACGAGATCCGTCAGGCGGTAGTTGGCGTCATAACCACGGGTGACCGATTGCCCGTTCTGCGCATAGGAGTAGCCGGAGACCGGTCCGAACGGCAGATACGACACGCTGGTGATCAACGGTGTCACCGTACTGGTGGTGTAACTGCTGAATTCGGCAGTGGGCTGCGAGTAGCCCATGCTGTTGACCCGCCCATCGGCATCATGGCCGTACTGCACTTCGAAGCCGGAGGGATATTGCAGGGATGTCACGCGCCGGCCCGGGGTGTAGGAATAGGCAATCGGAAACTCGGTGTAATTAGTAGTTTCCATCGCTTGGGAGATGTCACCCTGATTGGTGTAGCACCACGAGGTCGAGTAGCCGTCAGGGCCATCAGGATTGCCTATGCCGACAAGATGGCCGTTGTTATAGCAACCCTGCTGGGCAGAATCGTAGCCGTAGCTGAAGTCGAGGGCTGAATTCGCCGGATAGTGCACCTTAGTGAGCCGTTTTAGTCCATCGTAGCTGTACTGCGTGACCACGCCGCGCGCATCGGTTCGGCTCGTGAGATTGCCGACAACATCGTACGTATTGGTGGTGGTGCCGGTATCGGGGCTTTTTACCTGCAGCGCCTGACCCACCGCGTCATAGGTGTATTGGGTGGATAGCTGATCCGGATCGGTGACCGCGATCAGCCGATTATCCGCGTCATAGGTGTCATTCGTTTCAGCAACGGCTGCTCCGCTGTCAGTCGCACCCCGTGCGACGCTTGTCAGGTTGCCGACCGCGTCATAATTCTTGACGGTGTGATAGCCGAGCGGGTCACGAATGTCGTGAATTCGGCCATTGACATCGAAACCCACCGTGGTCGCCTTAGCGTAGGCGTCCAGCATGCTGATTTGCTCGTTGGCGGCATCATACGTGTAGGACTCGGACTCACTTGAACTCGTACTTTTAGATGCGAAGTCCGCTAGCTGCTGAAGATTGCCCACCGCGTCGTAGCTGCTTGTCCGAGCATTACCCAGCGCATCGCCCATGGCTGTCCGGCGGTGATCGGCATCGTAGCTGTAGCTGGTCGCCACGCCATCGGGATCGGTCACGCCCGTCACATCACCGATGGCATCATAAGTGAGGGTGGTCGTGGCATCGGTGGACGAGGACGTGCCATTGGCGTTGGTACGCACCGTATGTGTGAGGGGCCAGTTTCGCGGCGAGTAGGTGATATCCGTAATGACGCCGTTTATATCCGTCAGACGAGTAAGCCGGCTATCCACGTCATACGTGTAATTGGTGATCTGGCTTAGTGGATTGGTCAGACTGCTGCGCACGTCCGTGGCCGCATCGTAGGCGATGCTGGTCGTGTAACTACGCGCATCGGTCACTGACGTGACACGGCCTTCCAGATCACGCTGCAAGGTGGTCGTATGTCCATTGGCGTCGGTACGCGACTGGAGCAGCTTATTCGGGTAATAGGCATACGTCGTGGTGTTGCCCAGCGGATCCTCGCTGCTAAGGCGATCGCGCACGCCGTCGTAGGTGTAAGCGGTAGCATGACCGTTGCGGTCACGGAAGGTGCCGATATCCAGCTTGTTCCAGGTGGTCAGTTCGTTGCTGCTGTCCGGATAGGTGGTCTGCACTAGCCGATTAAGTGCGTCATAGCTGTACTGCGTGGTGCGGTTCAGAGGATCAGTGACGGAGGCCAGCCGCCCCACGGCATCGTAGCCGTAGGTGGTGACATGCGCGTTGGCATCGGTCATCGACTGCAGGTAACCCTGCGCGTTGTAGCTATAGGTTGTGGCGTGCCCCAGCGCGTCAGTAGTGGAAAGCAACTGGCCGGCTGTGTTGTAGGTGTGCTGCGTGACCGCACCCGTTTCATCGGTATGGCTCAATACATCGTGCTGGTTGTCGTAGGTGAAAGTCTCAACCGTTTGATAGCCGCCGGACGCCGTACGCCCAATCTGCACGACATCAAGTTGATTGGCGGCATAGGTATACGTGGTCGTGAGCCCTGACGGATCTGTCTCGCTTAGTAAGTTCCCCAAGGTGTTGTAGGTATTTTGCGTGAGCTGGGTTGTACCATCTGACAGTACGCGGCCAATCAACGTCGGCGTATTGAGGGTGCCGGAACCGCCGGCAATGTCGTTGGGATGGTTATACCAAATGCGATTTTCCAGCGGAAACTTGATGCTCTCCAGGGAATCGGATGCGACACTGGTGAGGCCACCGTTCGAGGTGAGGTGGTTCCAGTGATAGATCAACGCCTTGGTGTAATCGCTGGGATACTGCTTGTACGCCTGCGCATCCCAGTAAAAACTGTCGCGGCTGTTGATATACAAGTTGAAGGCGTTAATACCGTTTGGCACCTGGCTTTCACTATAGGGAACGCCCGACACGGACTGATTGAATTCCATGCGCGAGGTGTTGCCGTTGGGGTCGGTCACGTTGATCCAACGTTGCGTGCCGGACTGCCCAGTGACGAAATTAGTGGCGCCATAAGGAGTGGTGAGCGACGTGACCGACGTGCTCGAGTCATATCCCACGCTGGACGTCATGCCGATGGCGTCGGTGATGCTGCTCAGCCGGCCGCTACTGTCGTAGCTGAGCGTGGTCGTGCGACCAAAAGCATCGCTGACACTGGTGAGAAGTAGCGGCTGGCTGGTGTTGCCGTAATTAAAGGTCACCACTTGGCCGAGCGCGTCCGTCAGCGTGGCAAGCCGGCTCTGACTGTCGTAGGCAAGCTGGACGACGTTGCCATGCGTGTCGACCCGCTGGGTCTGAAAGATATGGCGCGGATAGACAGTGCTGTTGTCGCTGACGGCGTAGACGTCCTTGCTGCCGTCCTGGAAGCGTCGCTCGTAAACTATCGGCGAGCTTGAGACCTCGACGAGCTGTGCCCCCGTTTCTGGTTCAGGAGCGAAAGCCCCGGTGCTGCTGCTGAAGCCACTGTAAAGGCGGCCTGGGCCACTGGGCAGATAGACCAATACGTTGCTGCCCGGCGCACCCGGATTATCTTGCACATAGCTTAGCCAGTTATGCGTCCACTTCGGCCCTACATTGCCGTACGTAAACGTGGTCGGCTGATCACCATCAAGCTGGTTGTAACTCAAGGTGATGTCGATCGCGGGTCCTTTGGGCGGGACATAGCTCAGGGGCGTATCACTCAGGCTCAGGCTGATCAACATCGGGCTAATGTTGTAGGTAGGCATACCCGGTGCTGGCGCGCTGGTCGCGCCGGGCGAACCACCGCCGGTACCGCCGCCCATGCCTTGAGCCCCGCCCGACGATCCGCTAGGCCCTTTGCCGCAAGAGCAGGGGCATGTTCCACAGGAAGGAAATCCGTGTGGATCGCTCGAACTGACGGTGCCGGCTCCGTAGACCAGTCTGGCCTCATCAGCACTTACCGCACGATCCGCCACAGCCAGTTTGGCCTGGTCGGCGGCAGATACCAGAAAATAACCGCTGCCCTCCGCATGCAGCGCCGCCTCGGTCATCCACAGCGCCCCCCCTTCCACCGTGGGGTCAACCACCTCATAGCGGTTGTTTGCTCGTGCCAGAATCGTGGCGAAGTGTCCGCTCTTCCAATGCACCACCGAAGGCACCGGAATGACGCTATCGGCATCCCGATGGATCGCCACCATCGGCTGATGTGCCTGCTCTGACATCGCCACCAGTTGCTGCAGGGTGTATCCCGGATGCGCCGGATCCATCGGCATCGTCGGCGTATTGCCTATCTGGATTCCGTGTGCCTGCCACAACGTGCGCAGCGCCATCCAACCGCATTGAAAGGCGGTTTGCGGGTGATGGTGCATATCCCACAAGCCTTGCTCCGCCAGTGACATCGCCAGGGAATCCTTCGCGGAAACGCCCAGACTCTGCGCCGTCTTCAGCAATGTCGTCACCGCCTGCGGATGGCCCAAACGGGTTTCCAGCGTTAACTGTTCACTGAGTGCACGAACAGCGATAGGACGTAGCGAGGCATCGCCGCTGGCCTGCGTCTGTGCCTCTGCGAAAGCACCCAAAGCATCGCTAAAGCGTCCGGTGGTGCGCTCGGCCAAGCCGATATTCAACCACAGGGAGGCACGCCACGGGTTCCGCGGATACGTGATGAGGAAGTGCTCCAGCGCGGCAGTGTCACCCGTATCGCCGGTCTGGCGATATGTATCGACAGCCTGCGTCAACGCGCGCGATGCCTCCGGAGTGGGCGCACCAGCAGCTATCAAAGGCTCAGCAAATACCCCAAAGCGCTCTGACCCTGCAGAAACAGATGCAGGCTGCGCCGCTGTCGCGAATCCCAGCGAGACCAGTACAGCTGTGAAGGTGACACGAAACAGTGTCTTACCCATGAACATGATCCGTTCCTTTGAATGAGAATCCAGCGCTCCATCACCGCACAAGGTGATGGAGCGCCTAGAGCACTTTTCCTGAGCTACGAATGGGTAGCAGGGACTGAACATCAATGACCGTGCCTTGTGGCAACGGCTTAAAGGTTTTCGGTGATATGGCCATACCATCCGGGCGGCGGAAGACACCTTGCGCATAACGGCTGAAACACGCCCTGTCCTGCGCTCGACAGATCACTGCGACACAGCCGTCAATAGACCAGTAGGCACGCGCCTTTGGATCCGTCGGTGGAAGCTCATAAGCACCAAAGTGCGGTGAGTAGCGAACTAGATCACCGGGCTTAGGTGTGGTGGCGTAAACCTCATCCTGCGCCATTAGCACGGCCAACGCATTGCCATCAGTGAGCGTGATGCTTACTGGCTGGAGAGAAGCGTAGAACGCTGCAGGATCATCGGGCAACGACAACCAACGATGCTGCGTTCGCGTGTCAATGAACAGCTGCTGGCTTTGCTTTACCGTCGCCATCGCCTGAAACAGGCCGATCACGATATAAGGATAGGACCCTTGCGACGGCATAGCGCAGTAGCGCGCATCGCAATGAAAAATATCTGCCGTCCGAACGGGAGCCGGAAGTTTGATAGAAGCACTATCACCGGCCTTTAATGACCCTGCCCCAAGGATTGCCAGAATTCCTGCTGCGACCGTTACCATCCACGGACGAATATGCATCCATTACCCCTAATCCCTTTGTGGATCACTTGATGGTATCCGCATGCGCACATGCGCAATAGACGCAAAATAAGATTGTGTGAAGCGCAGCACTAAAGGTACAGCTGACCTGCTGACGCAGCATCGCGGCGGCTTGGCCCGGCGGGATCTCACGGAAACGCTCCGGGTCATCGACTCACTGAATGTCACGAGCGTTGCCGCGCGCAACAGAACTAACGCCGTGCTGTCCGAGATTTCCAGGCCCTCAGCTTGCCGCTTCTCGGGCGTCGAGCGAGCGCAATGACGCAACCATCTAAACGGTGATGATCTGGATCTGAAGCAATCCAACGCCGCCGCATGCAGCATCCAGCATGCACGACGCTCCGTTCTCCGCGCCTCGGTGCCCGCAAAGCAGCCTCAGTTTCTAATCACGACTTGCAGTGTGGTTAAGCGGCATGAGGGTGAATGTGCTTTAGTGCGTCGCCAAGCATGCGCCTGGCAGACTCAAGCTCATAATTCACCTGCAAATTGATCCAGCTTTGCGGGTCAGTCTTGAAGTAGCGCGCCAGACGCAACGCGGTATCTGCGGTGATGCCGCGCTTTTCGTTCGCAATCTCATTGATGCGCGCAGGAGTGACTCCAATGGCGCGCGCGAGAGCATTCGCCGACAAGGCAAACGGCTTCATAAACTCCTCGCGCAGGATCTCGCCGGGGTGCACTGGCGGTAGCTTTTTCGTGTTCATTGTCATACCTCAGTGGTAGTCACAGATTTCGACGTTATAAGGTTGCGCGTTTTCCCATTTGAAGCAAACGCGAAACTCGTCGTTGAGGCGGATGCTGTACTGACCAGCGCGGTCGCCCTTGAGTGCCTCAAGGCGATTACCCGGCGGTAGTCGCTTCAGTCGAGTGGGAGTGATCTCCTCAAGCTTCAGCTTTCCAAATGCCGGATCGAGCACACGTCGAAAGGTGGATCTGCGGAATGCCAACGTACTTTCGGCCAGCATCTCCGCGCCGCTCTTCGGGTCTTCCTTGTGGGCGAAATAAGCAACGGCCCAACCAGCGAATGAGAGCGCTTCGTCGGCAATAGTCCGCTTCTCGACCTTTGTCCGAGATGGTGAGACGCCCCGCTCCACGTCGCGCCTAGCTCGGTCGAGCAGTGTGCGAGCCTCGCGCAGTGATAAACCCACACCGTACTGAAGTGCTTCGGGATCCCGAGTTAACTTGTATGACGGATCGTAGCGCCCGATCGCCAGCGTCTCTCGGCGACCGTTGAGGCGATAGTCGAAGCGGAAGCTAACGTTGCCCGAAGGGAGGACGGCGGCATACAGGCCGTCTCGATCCGTTATTTTGAAAAGCCTGTCTTTCGGCTTGATGTTCGCCAGTTCGCGATCTGTAAGCATGGTCGTCCCACGTTGATTCGCCGCTTGATACCGTCAGCCCATCTGACGGTATCAAGTAAGGCAATTCTGGAGTTTCAAACCATACCGTCACGAGTACCGTCAGGTGACATGCGATTGGGTGAAACGACCTGACACGCCCTGGGACAGCTAAACCCTTGTGGCGTAGGGATTCATCGCAAAATTTGGTACGTTCTGAAACAACGTGAAACGACTCTAGATCACTCCCACTCAATCGTGGCTGGCGGCTTGCCGCTGATGTCGTAGACCACGCGGGAGACACCGCGTAGTTCGTTGATGATCCGGTTCGATACCTTGCCCAGAAACTCGTACGGCAGATGCGCCCAGTGCGCGGTCATGAAGTCGATGGTTTCCACGGCGCGCAGTGCGATCACCCATTCGTAGGCCCGCGCATCGCCGACCACACCCACCGATTTCACCGGCAGGAATACCGCGAAGGCCTGGCTGGTCTTGTCGTAAAGATCGGCCTTGCGCAGCTCATCGATGAAGATCGCATCGGCCTGCGCCAGCAGCTCAGCGTATTCGTGCTTCACTTCGCCAAGAATGCGCACACCCAAACCGGGACCCGGGAACGGATGGCGATAAACCATCTCGCGCGGCAGGCCCAGCTCAACGCCGATGCGCCGTACCTCGTCCTTGAACAGCTCGCGTAGCGGCTCGACCAGCTTGAGCTTCATGTGCGCCGGCAGGCCGCCGACGTTGTGGTGACTCTTGATCACATGTGCCTTGCCGGTCTTGCTGCCGGCCGACTCGATGACGTCAGGATAGATCGTGCCCTGGGCCAGCCACTTCACCGCGCCTGCGCCATCGGCAGTGAGTTTTGACGATTCCTCGTCAAAGATTTCGATGAACAGGCCGCCGATGATCTTGCGTTTGGCCTCCGGATCCGCAACGCCAGACAGCGCATCAAAATAACGGTTCTGCGCATTGACGCGTATCACCTTGACGCCCATGCCGTGATCATCGGAGGCCGCCGCCATCGTGGCCATCACCTGATCGCCTTCCTTCCAGCGCAGCAAGCCGGTATCGACGAACACACAGGTGAGCTTGTCGCCGATCGCGCGATGTAGCAAGGCGGCGACCACTGACGAATCGACGCCGCCGGAAAGCCCCAGCAGTACATGATCGTCGCCAACCTGCTCGCGCACCCGCGCAATCTGGTCGTCAATGATGTTGGCTGCTGTCCACAGTGTTTTGCAGCCGCAGATCTCGGTGATGAAGCGCTTCAGCAGCGCCCCGCCCTGCTTCGTATGCGTTACTTCGGGATGGAACTGCACGCCATACCAGCGCTTCTCATCGTTTTCCATCACCGCAACAGGAATGCGATCGGTGCTGCCAGTGACCACGAAACCCGGCGGCGCCTTGGCCACGTGATCGCCATGGCTCATCCACACGTCGAGACGACGGCTGTCGACGTGATCGGTGAGATTCTTGAACAGACGGCTATTTGAAACGATATCCACTTCGGCGCGACCAAATTCCCTGGCATCAGCCGCTTCGGTGGCACCACCAAGCTGCGCTGCCATCGTCTGCATGCCGTAGCAAATACCAAGTATCGGCAGACCCGAATCGAACGCCTGCTTCGGTGCCTTGGGTGCATCGGCCAACGTGGTGGATTCGGGTCCACCGGAAAAGATGATGCCTTTCGCACCAAATGCAACGATCTCATTCGGATCGTGATCCCACGCCCAGATCTCGCAATACACGCCGATCTCGCGAATGCGCCGTGCGATCAGCTGCGTGTACTGCGCGCCAAAATCGAGAATGAGGATCTTGTCGCTGTGGATATTGGTCATGGGTTGGCGGCTTGGCGGATACGGGCGAATGGAAATTATGGTTCAGCGCGTTTAGTAGCATTTGAAAGCGACGAGGGGCGAGTAGCGAGGGCTAGGAAACGATGCCCCAGGAACAACGCTCAAAAGCCGGCAAGCGTCCGCGAACTCAGCGCAAGCTACGCAGGTAGCGAAAGGCACAGGTCATCGCGCCCTCGCTACTCAACTCAACCCTCGCACGTCAGGAATTCAGCCGATAATTCGGCGCTTCCTTGGTGATCTGGATATCGTGCGGGTGCGCTTCGGTGACGCCGGCCGAGGTAACCTTCACGAACTGCGCCTTGTGACGCACATCCTCTATATTGGCCGCGCCCAGGTAACCCATCGACGCACGCAGTCCACCGATCAGCTGATGGATGATGTTGCGCAGCGGACCGCGGTACGGCACGCGACCTTCGATACCCTCGGGTACGAGCTTGTCAGCGTCCGCTTCGTCCTGGAAGTAGCGGTCCTTCGAACCGAGCTGCATCGCACCGATCGAGCCCATGCCGCGATAGCTCTTGTACGAGCGGCCCTGAAACAGCTCAACTTCGCCCGGTGATTCTTCGGTGCCGGCAAACATCGAGCCCAGCATGACGGTGGAAGCACCGGCAGCGAGTGCCTTGGGGATATCGCCGGAATAGCGAATGCCGCCATCAGCGATCAGCGGAATTTCGTCCTTCAGCGCATTGGCGACCATATCGATCGCGGTGATCTGCGGTACACCGACGCCGGCGACCACGCGAGTCGTGCAGATCGAGCCAGGACCCACGCCTACCTTGACCGCATCCACGCCCACGTCGAGCAGCGCACGCGCCGCATCACCAGTGACGATATTGCCGGCCACCACCTGCACCTGTGGATAATTTTTCTTGACCCAGCCGGCACGTTCAATCACGCCCTGCGAATGGCCATGCGCCGTATCGACGACGAGCACATCGACGCCGGCTTCGACCAGCGCGGCAACGCGCCTTTCGGTGTCGCCGCCCACACCGACCGCCGCACCGACCAGCAGCGCTTCCTGCTGATCCTTCGCGGCATGCGGATTGTCGCGGGCCTTCTGGATGTCTTTCACGGTGATCAAGCCGCGCAGTTGGAAGTCGTCGTTGACGACCAGCACTTTCTCGATGCGGTGCTTGTGCAGCAGCAGCAGTACATCATCCTGGCTGGCACCTTCGCGCACCGTCACCAGCTTTTCCTGACGGGTCATGATGTTGCGCACCGGATCATCATGCTTGCGCTCGAAGCGCAGGTCGCGGCTGGTGACGATACCGACCAGCTTCGCACCATCGACCACTGGCACGCCGGAGATGTTGTGTGCGCGGGTCAGACGCAGCACTTCGCTGATCGACGTATCCGGGCTGACGGTGATCGGGCGGCGGATCACGCCCGCCTCGAACTTCTTCACCAGCCGGACCTCCGCCGCCTGTTGCTCGACGGTCAGATTCTTGTGGATGATGCCGATGCCACCGCATTGGGCCATGGTGATGGCAAGCCCGGCTTCGGTCACCGTATCCATCGCGGCGGAAACGATCGGGATGTTCAGCCGCAGGTTACGGGTGAAGCGTGTGGTCGTGTCTACATCGCGCGGCAGCACGATCGAGTGGCCAGGAACAAGGTAGACGTCGTCGTAGGTCAGGGCCTCGGCGAGGATGCGCATGAGTAGTCCTGCTGCAAAGAGGGAATTATACGCGCCCTGCCGTGATGCTCGCCAGATCAGCGACTGAATGTCGCTGTACTCAGCCGATGGGACGCGCCTCGGCGGCTTCCAGGGTGTTCTCGATCAGCGTGGCGACGGTCATCGGGCCCACGCCGCCGGGCACCGGCGTAATCCAGCTGGCGTTTTCAGCGGCCGCATGGAAATCCACGTCGCCGACCAGCCGGCCGTCGTCCAGGCGATTGATGCCCACATCGATCACCACCGCGCCTGGTTTGATCCACTCGCCCTTGACCAACCCGGGCTTGCCGACCGCCACGATCAGGATATCCGCCTGACGCACGAAGCTCTCCAGGTCGCGAGTAAAGCGATGGCACGAGGTGGTGGTGCAGCCGGCGATCATCAGCTCCAGCACCAGCGGACGTCCGACGTGGTTGGACACGCCGACGACCACCGCGTGCTGACCACGCACCGGCCGATCAGTGTGGCCGAGCAAGGTCATCACACCTTTCGGTGTGCAGGGGCGTAGGCCGAACCGGCGCAGCGCGAGGCGTCCCACGTTCACCGCCTGAAAACCATCCACATCCTTGGCTGGATCGATGCGATCGACCAGCGCGTCCTCGTCGATATGCTCCGGCAGCGGTGACTGCACCAGGATGCCATGTACATCCGGGTCGGCGTTGAGGCGATCGATCAGCGCGAAGATTTCTGCCTGGCTCGTATCGGCCGGCAAGTCGTGATCGAACGAACGAAAACCGACCTGATGGCAAGCCTTGCGCTTGTTGCGCACGTAGACCGAGGATGCGGCATTGTCACCAATCAATATAACGGCGAGACCGGGAGCGGCAAGCCCTTGCGCCAGCCGCTCGGTGACGCGCCGACCCACACGCTCCAGCAGTTCCTGCGCGATGCGTTTGCCGTCGAGGATGCGTGCGCTCATGATTTTGCCTACCTACAAAGAAAGGCATTATCCCGGCTGACAGACACGCATACAAACAGAGGATGCCACGATGCCCACCGAACCAGCGTTGCCAGCACCGGAACTTGTCGAAGAATCTTTGCGATTGCGCCCATGGCAGACGCAGGATGCTGCAGACCTGTTCGACGCCGTGCGCTCGTCCGTGGTCAGCGTCGGGCGATGGCTGCCCTGGTGCCATGCCGATTACAGCCTGGACGATGCAAACGCATGGATAAGCCATTGCCGGGACGGTTGGTCGCAAGGAGAACACTTTGCGTTCTCGATTGTCGACCGGACGACCGGTGAGCTTCTCGGCGGGGCCGGACTCAATCAGCGCAACCGTCTGCATTGCAGTGCCAATCTCGGCTATTGGGTGCGCCAGTCGCGTCATGGTGAAGGCATTGCTGCTCGCGCTGCGGCGTTGGCGGCACGTTTTGGCTTTGAACAACTGGGACTCATCCGCATCGAGATCATTGTCCTGCCTGACAACCATCCGAGCCGACGTGTTGCCGAAAAAACGGGCGCGCAATTCGAAGCTATCGCACGCCAGCGGTTGTGGGCAAATGGACGCGCCAATGACGCAGCGGTATACGGCCTGATTCCGACTGATCTGTCTCAACCTGCTACGGCACAGAACCGGACAATATCCTCGTAGCCATTGAATACGGATGCCGCCCCGCATCCAGGGCAATTCGGATCGCGTGCCAACCGGATCTCGCGAAAGCGCATGTCCAAGGCGTCAAAATTCAGCAAGCGGCCTACCAGTGGTTCGCCTATCCCGAGCAGCAACTTCAGCACCTCGGTAGCCTGCAACAACCCTACGACGCCAGGCAGCACACCCAGCACGCCAGCCTCACTGCAATTGGGTGCATCGGCCGCCAGCGGTGGTTCGGGAAACAGACAGCGATAGCAGGGAGAATCCTCGCGGCGAGGATCGAACACACTTACCTGTCCGCTGAAACGTTCAACAGCTCCATAAACCATCGGCAGCTTCAGCTGCAGGGAGGCAGCGGCAAGCAGATAACGGGCTGAGAAATTGTCCGCACCGTCAATCAGCACATCATGACCAGCCAGCAGTCGCTCGACGTTATCCGCCTGCAGACGTTCGTTGTGGATCACGATGCGCACGCGTGGATTGAGCGCCTGCAGCGCGATACGTGCCGACTCGGTTTTCGCCATGCCGACACGCGCATCGGCGTGAATGATCTGGCGGTGCAGATTGGAACGCTCCACTACATCGTCATCGATCAGGGTCAGCTGACCCACACCAGCCGCTGCCAGATACAGTGCCGCTGGCGAACCCAGGCCACCGGCACCGAGAAGCACCACTTTTGCACTGCCCAGCGTCGCCTGGCCCGCTTCGCCGATCTGCGCAAGTCTCAGTTGGCGGGCGTAACGCTGGATGGCGTCGACATCCAGTCTTGGCTGAGAAATCGGCAGCCCCTCGGTTTTCCAGCGACCGAAGCCGCCAGCCACTGAGCTCACCTGGCGGTAACCCATCCGGACCAGCGATTCAGCCGCAAGCAGAGAACGCTGACCACTGCCACACAACAAGGCGATCGGTCGATCGCGATCGGTTTCTGCTTGCTCAATGCGCAATTCGAGAAATCCGCGCGAAAGGCCCAGCGCGTTGGCAGGCGTGCCGGAGGCACGCTCGGCATCCTCGCGCACGTCGATCAGCAGGCCGCCTTGGGCTTGCGCGGCTAGCGCCTGAGCCGGCGTAACTTCCGGGATGCGTTCGCGCAGCGCGCCAAGCCAGGAGACTCGATTAAGTGGTTCGCTCATGCCATCAGTCTACGAGAAGCCGACCGGCATGTGCTGACAGCTAGGAGCCTGTTTACGGTCTCCACGTAGCCCGCGTTGTGCCGTGGCGGCTGTCCGGTGGTGGTGCGTGACGCAGCCGCCTAACTGGCGGTCTCAGATCAAGCCGCGCACTTGCCGCCGGGCGGCCGCCACGACTCAACCCTTCGGGCCGGGTCGGTTTGCCCCCATGCGGGCGTCATCACTCGGTCGTGTACTGACGTACACTCCCTCCTTCTTCCTTGGCCTGCGCGCAAACCGCTCCCGGCGCGGGCCACGCGGAGATCGTAAACAGGCTCTTAGCGCGTGCGCTTGATCAGATCGCTGACGCGGCGGCGCGCTTTCTGCTGCTGCTCTTTGGTCAGCACTTTCTTGCGACCCGCATACGGGTTTTCGCCTTCACGGAAGGCAATGCGCACAGGCGTGCCTTCCAGTTTGAAGCGCTTGCGGAAGAAGTTCTCGAGATAGCGCTGATACGCCGGCGCGATATGTTTGGTGCGAGTACCGTGGATCACGATGGTCGGCGGATTGGTGCCACCCGGATGGGCAAAGCGCAGCTTTGGCGCGTGACCGTTAACCAGTGGCGGTTGGTAGCTCTCGTAGGCTTTTTCCAGCGTCTTGGTGAGCTCGGAAGAACCCAGTTCCTTGGTCGCCGAAAAATGTGCCCGCACGACGGCGCGCATCAACTCGCGCAGACCCGAACCGTGCAGTGCCGAGATATGCACCTGCTTGGCCCAGTCCACGAATACCAGCCGACGATCGAGTGCACGCATGCATTCGTCGCGCTGGTACTTGTCCATGTCATCCCATTTGTTCACGGCGATCACGATGGCCCTGCCCTCGTCCATCGCATAACCAATCAGGGTGAGATCCTGATCGGCGAGATTTTCGCGGGCGTCGATCATCACCACCACGACCTGGGCAGCGGCGATCGACTGCAGCGTCTTGATGACGCTGAATTTCTCCAGCGCTTCCTCGACCCGCGCCTTGCGGCGGATACCGGCGGTATCGATCAGCGTGTAGCGCTTGCCGTCACGCTCGAGCGGCACGCGGATCGGATCGCGCGTGGTGCCGGCAACGTCGGAAACGATCAAACGATCCTCGCCCAACAGCCGGTTGATCAGCGTGGATTTTCCGGCATTGGGACGTCCAACGATGGCGACGCGAATGCTGCCGCTCTCGCCATCGCCCTCGACCGAGCTTTCCTCGTCGACTGGCAGCAGCGGCAGCACCAGCTCGATCAGATCATCGGTGCCGCGATTGTGCGCGGCAGACAACGGCACGGTGTATGTGATGCCGAAACCGGCGAACTCGGCCAGCGCATTCTGTTCGTCCAGACCATCGGTCTTGTTGACTGCGGCAATGATCTTCTTGCCGGTGCGGCGCAGTTCGTTGAGGATCACGTGATCCTGCGGCAGCAGACCGTCACGTGCGTCGACCACGAATACGAGCACGTTGGCTTCTTCGATCGCCAGGCGCACCTGCTTGGCGGTCAATACATCCATCGCCTCATCGACGCCGGACAGGCCTCCGGTATCGACCACGACAAACGGGCGTTCGCCACTGCGGCAGACGCCATAGTGGCGATCACGGGTGACGCCTGGCATATCAGCCACCAAGGCATCACGGCTGCGCGTCAATACATTGAAGAGGGTCGATTTACCGACATTGGGACGACCAACTAGTGCGACGACGGGCAGCATGGCGAGTACATGGTCTCCGCGATCAGTGCGCGGACAGACGATAAGCGCCGATATGGCCCTTCACATCTTCAACGTAAACGATGTCGCCAACCACCAGCGGCTGTGCACGGATGGCCTTTTTCTTGGACAGACGCTCGCGGGCGGCCAGGGCACCATCACTGCTCTGTAGCCAGTGGATATAGCCTTCCATATCGCCAACGACAACGTAGTCACCCTGAACGGCGGGGCCGGTCAGCCAGCGGTACTTTAGCGCGTCGTTCTTCCAGATATCGGTGCCACCCGTCTTGTCGAAGGCCCAGACCTGCGAATCCTCGTTGACGCCGTAGAGCGAATTGCCGCCAAGCGCCAACGAGACGAAGGTCGAGAACGGATGGGTCCAGGTCGGACGACCGCTGGGGCCATCCACCGCCACCAGATTGCCGTGATAGGCCGCAGCATAAAGGACCGAGCCATCGAGCAGGATTGAACCATCCGCATCATTGAGACGATCGATTTCGGTGCGGCCTTCACCGCTAGCGAGCTTCTGCTCCCACAGCTTCGAACCATTGTCCAGACGTAGTGCCGCCAGGCGCCCATCGTCGCTACCATAGAAAATCACGCCATTGGCGGCGAGCATGGAGCCGTTACCGCGCAGGCTAAGCAGAGGGACCGTATCCTGGTCGAAGACCCAGCGGCGCTTACCGGTAGCCGTTTCCAAGCCGTAGATACGGCCATCCTCGGTGCGCACTACGACGAGATCGCCGACGATCACCGGCGAAGCCAGCACTTCGGAGGACAGCTCGGCTTCCCAGCGTGGGTTGCCATCTTTGGCATTGACGGCATAGACGTGGCCGTCCAGCGTACCGACGACAAGCAGATCACCATCGACGGCTGGGCCACCGGCATACAGCGCATCTTTACGCTTCTTGTCGCCCCAGCCGAACCAGCCCTTGGTCCGCGTACTTTTTGTCCACAGGGTCTTGCCACTGGCTGCATCGATCGCCGCGAGCTTGCCGTCGGTACTGTCGGCATAGAGCACGCCATCGACGACCGACGGACGCAGAAGCGCACCACTCTGATTAGCACCGTTACCTACGCGGGTTTCCCACACGCGGGTCACCTGCACGGTCGGTTTGAAATCCTTGGCCAACGGTGTCGGCGGCTGGACGTTTTCCTTCTTGAACGAGTGGCAGCCGGCGAGGCCCACCAACGAGGTCAACGAGATCAGCAAGACGCGTTTCATCATTTCAGCTTTCATGCACCCTGCTTCCCGGCCACGGCCAAATCATCGAGTTTCATCTGCAGCGCACCACGTTGTGGTGCCTGCTCTTTCAGCGCCGACAGCGCGGCCTGATAAGCCTTTCGTGCATCGTCTGCACGCCCAAGCTTGACCAGCACATCGCCGCGGAGTTCCTGAGCCAGGCCCTGATAGGTATTGGCCGGAATCGCATCGAGTGTCGCTAGCGCCGCTGTACCGTTGTCGCGGGCCAGTTCAACCTGCGCCTTGCGCAGTTGCGTGAGCGATTTCAGCGCCGGGTCGGTCGCGTGGGTTGCAGCCCAGTCCAGCGACGCTTCGGCCTTGTCCAGCTGCTTGGCCTGTACCTGCTGCTTGGCCCGATCGGTGGCCGCAAAGACAGCGTACGGCGACTTTTCGTAGTCTTTCATCAGCTGATCGGTGATCACACTCGCAGCCTCCGGCTTGTTGGCAGCCAGCGAGACCTGGGCGAGCTTGTACAACTGGGCAGCATTGCTCTCGTTGCGTGCCTGGTGGTTGCGCCACTGCTGCCAGCCAAAGATGCCAACGAGACCAATGGCGATGCCGACGACAATCGAAAGGCCATTCTCGCGCAGCCACTTTTGAACGAGTTCGCTTTGTTCGTATTTGTCGTATTCGTCAAATGCCATGAATCATCCTTCAAAAATCACTCGTTCGCAGGCCTTTACCACGCCGCCACGCGAGAGATGAAAGCAAAAGCCACCCGTGTCCGCCATGCAGCGAACAATCAGTGCACAAGCATAACCGAAAAGGGCCGCTCAGAGCGGCCTGGAGCGTTGATCAGAGGCTGGCCGCGGAGGCCTTGCCGTCCTGAACCTGCACGCGGAAGTGCGCCACATTGGCATGACGGAAATCGTCCAGACCAACGGGCTGACCATCGATGCTGATCTGTGCACCGCTGGAATTGCCGATGCGGACATCCAGCGGCTGATCGCTGTGATAGGTCTTGCTGCTGCCCGCAGGAAGCAGGCCGTACTCGAGCCGCTTGCCATCCTTGTCAATCACTTCGACCCAGCTGGCAGCGTCGACGGTGACGCTCAGGCTGTGACTACCCGTTCCGGTATCCACCGCTACCGGCGCAACAGGCTTTGCCGTCTGAAGATTGCCGCCGTCCATGCTCGGAAACGGCGCCATCGATGCCATCAACGGCTGATCCTGCGGTGCCGAGGTCGTTACTACCGGCGGCGGCGCTGGAATCTGCGCCACGACGGTGCTCTTAGTCGAGCCATTGGCCGAAGCCACAGCGCTGGTCGCCGTGGCCGGAGCATCCTGTTGTGCCACTGGCGCTGCATCGAGCGGCGCCAGATGCGTCACGCTGCGATCCATCGTCCCGCGTACACCCAGCCAGATCATCGGAACCACGATTACCGCCGTCAACACCACGTAAGTGGCTGCGGTGGCATAACGGTCCAACAGAAAGCGCGAATGCGAAATACCGCCCGTGGCCACCAATGGCGGCTCGATCTGCTTGATGCGATCGAGTTCAACCTGAGTCGAGGCGTCGTTGATGCCGAGGAACTGGCTGTACTTGCTGATGTAGCTGCCAAGGTAGATCTTCGAATCGATCCCCTCGTGCATGTCGTGCTCAAGCTCGCGCAACACGCGCACCGGAAGCCGCAGCGTGCTCGCACAAATCTCGATAGTCAGCCCACGCGCCTCGCGTGCAGCCTTCAATCGAGCGCCAAAACTGATGGCCTGCGTCTTCGCTGAAGTCGCGTCCATATCAAGCAAATTGATCCCGAAAAGATCGGGCGTGCTCTTGCCGGGTTCGGTCGGATCAGGCTGCATGGAAGTCATTGGCTGACAGTTGTATTGAGGGCGCGTGCCTGTTCCGAATCCGGGAACTGGTTTTGCAGCCGAGTGCTATAGGTAAGGGCACCATCCCGGTTCCCCAGACGAGATTCGATATCGTAGCCAAGCTTTAATGCCGCCGCAGTCGGCGCCCCTAGTGCATCGAAGCGCTGAATGAAAGCCCGCGCACGGAATGCATCGTTATTCAGATAGAGCGCTTTGGCAAGCTGAAATAATGCATCCGCGTTATTCGCGTTACGCGCGAGGGCGTCACGAAAGCTGGCTTCAGCGGGAACAACCTGATGATCTCGCAGCTGGCAGATCCCTTCATTTGTCAGTGCGATATCGGGCGTCTGATAGAACGGATCGGCCACAGCCTTCTGAAAATAGCCATTGGCTTCTGCGTAGCGGCCAGTCGAGCAGAGGAACAATCCGAGATTGTTGTTCGGATCACCCTTGGTGGGTTCCAGCGCAACCGCCTTGCGATAGTGCACTTCGGCTTCGGGCAAGTTATTTATGCGCTCATAAACCACCGCAATGACGGTATGCGCCGGCGCGTAGTTGGGATCGAACTGCAGCGCGGTCGTCAATTTGGCCAGTGCCGTCTGCACATCACCGTTGGCCAGGTAGCGCTGGCCAAGCTCGGTATGGACACGCGCCGCTTCCACTGCCTGGTCGGCCTTGCTGGTCTGCGGGAGGTTCTTGCCGATGGGATTGCTGTCGGTATGCGTGGTGACACAACTGGCCAGCGGCAGCAACAGGCCTAATATCAGTACGCGATCAATGCGCATGTAAGGCTTCCTCGTCCTGCTTCTTGCGGATATCGGCGCTGCGTCGTGTGCGATCGGTGACCTGCCCCGCCAATTGGCCGCAGGCGGCATCAATATCGTCGCCGCGGGTACGGCGCAGCATGGTCAGCACGCCAGCGTTGAGCAACAGCGTCTGGAAATCCCGAATATCGTTCGCACTGGAGCGCTCGAAACGGGTGCCCGGGAAAGGATTGAACGGAATCAGGTTGACCTTGCATGTCGGCAGCTTGCGCATCAGCTTGATCAGCTGACGGGCGTGTTCGGGCTGGTCGTTGACGCCCTTCATCAAGGTGTATTCAAACGTGATCGACGTACGCGGCTTGCGCGCCACCCAGCGTTGGCAGGCAGCTATCAGATCGGCAATCGGGTAACGCTTGTTGAGCGGCACCAGCTCGGTGCGCAGTTCATCATTGGCAGCGTGCAGCGAGACGGCCAGCGAGACGTCGATCGCATCGGACAGCTGATCGATCTGCGGGACCATCCCGGCGGTGGAAAGCGTCACGCGCTTGGCCGCCAGACCAAAACCGAGATCGTCACGCATCAGGCTCATCGCCTTGACCACCGCGTCAAAATTGGCCAGCGGCTCGCCCATGCCCATCATCACCACGTTGGTGATACGACGATTCTGATGGGTGATATTGCCAAGATACTTGGCCGCCACCCACACCTGACCGATGATTTCGGCGGTGGACAGATTGCGGTTGAACCCCTGCGCGCCGGTCGAGCAGAACTGGCAGTTCAACGCACAGCCGATCTGCGAGGATACGCATAGCGTGCCGCGTGTTGGCTCGGGGATATAGACCGTCTCCACCGCATTGCCGCTGTCCATACCCAGCAGCCACTTGTGCGTACCGTCGTTGGCAGCCTTGTCCAGCATGGTCCTGGGCGGACCGATGTAGCAGGCCTCGGTGAGCTTGGTGCGCAGCGCCTTGCCCACGTCGGTCATGTTTTCAAAGCTGTCTTCCAGGTCGTGGTAGATCCACTTCATCACCTGCTCGGCGCGATAAGGCTTCTCGCCGATCTGCGTGAAAAAGTCACGCAAACCCTGCCGATCGAAGTCGAGCAGATTGACTTTGGCAGATGGGTTCACGACAACCTGGTTCACAACTTAGTACCTCGGATATCTCAGCGCGAGAGAACGTCCGTCGCGGCGAAGAAATAAGCGATCTCGACCTTCGCCGTATCCGCAGCATCAGAACCGTGCACCGCATTGGCGTCGATAGAGTCGGCGAAATCGGCACGGATCGTCCCTGCGGCGGCTTCCTTCGGATTGGTCGCACCCATCAAGTCGCGATGCTTGAGCACGGCGTTCTCACCTTCCAACGCCTGGATCATCACCGGGCCGGAGATCATGAAGTCAACCAAGGCCTTGAAGAACGGGCGCGCGCTATGCACGGCATAGAAGCCTTCGGCCTCCTGACGCGACAGCTGTTTCATCTTGGCAGCAACCACCTTGAGGCCAGCCTTCTCGAAACGGGCATAGATTTCGCCGATGACGTTCTTGGCGACGGCGTCGGGCTTGATAATGGAAAGGGTGCGCTCAAGCGCCATGCGAATCTGCTCCGGAATGGATTTCAAAAAAGACTGTCATGGCCAACAGGGGCCGACAAAAGGGCTAAACCTGACTTGTATTACGGGTTTAGTACCGGAAAGTTTGACAGATTCTACTCCATACGCAAATCACCTGTCCTTAACAAAATTCAGATGTTTGACGGCTACAAAGCGCTCCGCGTATCCTCAAACGATCGTTTGAACCGATGAGCGTAGCGACGCAATGATTGTCCCAGTGAACAGCTCCAACTCCACCAAGGAACGCATATTGGGCGCTGCTGAATCGCTGTTTGCCCAACGCGGGTTCGATGGCGCCTCGCTGCGGCAGCTCACTTCAGCCGCCGGCGTCAATTTAGCCGCCGTCAATTACCATTTCGGGTCGAAGGAGAAGTTGGTCGAGCAGATCTTTCGCCGGCGGCTTGACGCGCTCAATAACAGCCGCCTGGAAGCCCTGGCTCTGGTCGCTGGCAACGAGAACACGACGATCGAAGACGTGTTGGCCGCCTTCATCCGCCCGGCGCTGGATCTATCGCACGACGAAAGCGGCAGCCTTTTCATGCGTGTTCTGGCGCGGGCGTTTGCCGAGCACGACGACACCTTGCGGCAGTTCCTGTCCGAAAACTACGGCCACGTGATGCGCCAGTTCACCGCCGAATTCGCCCGTCTACTGCCACAACTGAGCAAGCAGGAGCTCTATTGGCGCATCGATCTGGTCAGCGGCGCGCTGACCCACGCCATGTCCGGCTTCGGCATGATCCAGCGCAAAAGCGACGTCAGCGAAACCGTGCACCGCGAGCAGACCGCACAGCACCTTATCCGTTTCGCCGTGGCCGGGATGAGTCATCCCTGAGTCACGACTTGAGCCCACGCTAAATCAGCATTTATTCCGCACCCACAGCCGGCAACGGCTGCGACTTCCACCCCAAAGCTTTGTGTTCGTTCTACTGGAGAAGCTAATGACTGCTGCATCCTTGTCAAAACCACCACTACGCATCCGCAAGGCCGCTGTGCTGGGCGCCGGCGTTATGGGCGCGCAGATCGCCGCGCACCTGACCAATGCCGGCGTCGAAACCGTGCTGTTCGACTTGCCTGCGAAGGACGGCCCGAAGAGCGGTATCGCGCTCAAGGCCATCGCCAACCTGGCCAAGCTGTCACCTGCCCCGCTGGCCGACAAGAATCTGGCCGCCGCGATCATTCCGGCCAACTACGACGAGCATCTGGATCACCTGAAAGATGTCGACCTGGTAATCGAGGCCATCGCCGAGCGGATGGACTGGAAGCTCGACCTCTACAAGAAGATCGCGCCACACGTTTCCGCTACGGCCGTGCTGGCCAGCAATACCTCCGGCCTGTCGATCAACGGCCTGGCCGAAGCGCTGCCGGAAGAGCTGCGCCATCGCTTCACCGGCGTGCATTTCTTCAATCCGCCGCGTTACATGCATCTGGTCGAAGTGATTCCGACCCGCCTGACCGATCCGGCCGTGGTCGACGGTCTCGAAGCCTTTCTTACCACCACGCTGGGCAAGGGCGTGGTGATCGCCAAGGACACGCCGAACTTCATCGGCAACCGCATCGGCGTGTTCTCGATGCTGGCCGCGATGTACCACACCGAGCAGTTCAAACTGGGCTTCGATACCGTCGACGCACTGACCGGCCCCGCGTTGGGCCGTCCGAAAAGTGCGACCTATCGCACTGCTGACGTTGTTGGTCTGGACACCATGGCGCACGTCATCAAGACCATGGCCGATACCCTGCCCGACGATCCGTGGCTGAAATACTTCAAGGCGCCGGCTGTATTGCAGGGCCTGATCGACAAGGGCGCACTGGGCTCGAAGACGGGCGCTGGCTTCTACAAGAAAGCAGGCAAGGACATCGTGGTGATCGATGCCGCCAAGCAGGACTACCGCCCGTCCGAACAAAAACCGTCCGATGAGGTCGCCGCGATCCTCGCGATCAAGGATCCATCGGAGAAGTTCGGCAAACTGCGCGCCTCCAGCGATCCACAGGCACAATTCCTGTGGGCCAGCTTCCGCGACCTGTTCCATTACTCCGCTTTCCACCTGGCCGACATCGCCGACACCGCGCGCGACGTCGACTTCGCCATTCGCTGGGGCTACGGCTGGAAACTCGGCCCGTTCGAGACCTGGCAGGCTGCCGGCTGGCAGCAGGTGGCCGAGTGGATCAACGAGGACATCAAGGCCGGCAAGGCCATGAGCAATGCGCCGCTACCGGCATGGGTAACGGATGGCCGTAAAGGCGTCCATTCGAAAGAAGGCTCGTGGTCGGCCGGCGAGAGCAGCTACAAGCCGCGCTCGCAGCATCCGGTCTACGCGCGCCAGTTGTTCCCCGATCCGATCCTCGGCGAGAAATTCGATCAGGGCGTCACCGTCTGGGAAAACGATGGCGTACGTCTGTGGACGCTCGGCGACGACCAGGTCGGCATCATCTCGTTCAAGACCAAGATGAACACGGTCAACGACCACGTGCTCAATGGTGTGCAGCACGCGATCAAGCTGGCCGAAGAAAAGCTCAAGGCCGTGGTGATCTGGCAGACCGGCGAACCGTTCTCCGCCGGCGCCGATCTCAAGGGCGCGCTCGGCCTGCTGAAGGAAGGCAAGTTCGACGACTTCGACACCATGGTCGCCAACTTCCAGCGCACCAGCATGTCGATCAAGGAATCGCTGGTACCGGTCGTCTCCGCGGTGCGCGGCATGGCATTTGGTGGCGGCTGCGAGTTCCAGATGCATTCGGCCCGCACGGTCGCAGCGCTGGAAAGTTATATCGGTCTGGTCGAAGCCGGCGTCGGTCTGCTGCCGGCTGGCGGCGGCCTGCACGAGCTGGCCGTCCGCGCGGCCAAGGCCAACCCGGACGATCCGTTTGAGTCGCTGAAGAAAGTCTTCGAGACCATCGCCATGGCCAAAGTCTCGGCCAGCGCGCTCGAAGCCAAGCAGCTTGGCCTGCTGCGCGACAGCGACATTGTCGTCTTCAACCCCTACGAGTTGCTTTACGTTGCCAAGAAGGTCGCGCTGTCGCTGGCCGAGAGTGGCTATCGTCCGCCAATGCCGGGCCGTGCGATTCCTGTCGCCGGCGATACCGGCACGGCGACCTTCCAGGCCTCGCTGGCCAATCTGAAGGAAGGCTACTTTGCCTCGCCGCACGATATCGACATCGCTACGCGTATTGCCGACACCCTGTGCGGCGGCAAGATCGAGCGTGGCTCGTTGGTCGACGAGGAGTGGCTGCTGGCGCTGGAGCGCAAGCATTTCGTCGAACTGGCCAAGACCGAAAAGACCCAGGCGCGCATCGCGCACACCATGACCACCGGCAAACCGCTGCGGAATTGACGGAAAGCGAATGGCCAACCTCCAACTCTCTTTCCTTTCCGACATTCCACGAGGATTAGTCTCATGACCAAGCAAGTGCAAGACGCCTACATCGTCGCCGCCACCCGCACTCCGGTGGGCAAGGCGCCGCGCGGCGTATTCCGTAACACCCGTCCCGACGATCTGCTCGCGCACGTCATCCGCGCTGTGATCGCCCAAACTCCGGGCATCGATCCGCACCGTATCGCCGACACCATCATCGGCTGCGCCATGCCCGAAGCCGAGCAAGGCATGAACGTAGCACGCATCGGCGTGCTGCTGGCTGGCCTGCCCGACACCGTGCCCGGCGTCACCGTCAACCGCTTCTGCGCCTCCGGCCTGCAGGCCGTGGCCCAGGCCGCCGACCGCATTCGTCTTGGCGAAGCCGATCTGATGATCGGCGGCGGTACCGAAAGCATGACGATGATTCCGATGATGGGCCACAAGATCGCGATGAATCCGGCCATCTTCGCCAACAGCGAGGATTACGCCATCGCTTTCGGCATGGGCATCACCGCCGAGAAGGTCGCCGAAAAGTGGAAGGTCACCCGTGAGCAGCAAGATGCTTTCGGCGTCGAGAGCCATCGCCGTGCACTCGCTGCGCAGGCCGCCGGCGAATTCAAGGATGAGATCGCACCGTTCCAACTCGATGACCACTACCCCGATCTCATCACCCGCGACATCAAGACGGATAGCCGCCTCATCGACGCCGATGAAGGTCCGCGCGCTGGCACCACCATGGAAGTGCTGAGCAAGCTGCGCACCGTGTTCCGCAATGCCCAGTACGGTGGCACCGTCACCGCCGGCACGTCCTCGCAGATGTCCGATGGTGCCGGCGCTGTCATGCTGGCCAGCGAACAGGCCGTCAAGGACTACAACCTGAAGCCGTTGGCTCGCTTCGTCGGTTTCTCCGTCGCCGGCGTGCCGCCGGAAATCATGGGTATCGGCCCGAAGGAAGCAATTCCCAAGGTGCTCAAGCAGACCGGCCTCACGCTCGACCAAATGGACTGGATCGAGCTCAACGAAGCCTTCGCCGCACAGGCGCTGGCCGTGATCGGCGACCTCGGCCTCGACCCGAGCAAAGTCAATCCGCTCGGTGGTGCCATCGCCCTTGGTCACCCGCTGGGTGCCACCGGTGCGATCCGTATCGCCACGCTCGTGCATGGCTTGCGCCGTCGCAAGCAGAAGTACGGCATGGTCACCATGTGCATCGGTACTGGCATGGGCGCGGCAGGTATTTTCGAAGCGCTCTGATTCGTTGCATCACAGCTGAAATGAAAACGGCGCCGTAGCAATACGGCGCCGTTTTTCTTGTTTCCGCCTGTCTGCACCACCGTTGGCGCATGACGCTTATACCTTGCGCTGCTTCTGATAAGACTGCAGATGACACCAGGCCACCGTCAGCAATGGCGCATCGATAGCGGCCGCCCGTGCACGTTGCAGCATGTCGCCGACGATTTGTTCGCCTTCAATCTGCTGGCCCGATTCCAGATCGCGCAGCATGGAGGCAGTAACGGGTGAGCCATCCTGTGTCAGGTTTTTTAATGCCAGCTCCCGAGCGCTGGCAGGTATCGGCGAACCGGCCGTTGCAGCTACCGCAACGCACTCGGCATATAGCTGCTCCATGAAATCGCGGCCACCGTCAGTCGCCACGATCACGCCGACACTGGCTCGCATCAAGCAGGTGGCGGCCGCCAATGCGGTGAGAAAGCTGTACTTGATCCACAGATCCTGCTCGATGGTAAGCGAATGCTTGTGCTCCACCTTCGCCTGGGCAAAGGCAGCGGCAATCGCCGCACAGCGCTGGCTGCGCGGTTCGCCCGTGCGCTCACCAAAGGTCACCGAGGCGGGCTTGCCGAGATGCAACACCTCGCCGGTGTCCGGCTTGGTGACGCTGATGAAGCAGAGACCACCAAGCACGCGCGCCGCGCCAAAGCGCTGATCCAGCGCCTCATAGTGATGCAGGCCGTTGAGAATCGGCAGCAGCGTGGTGTGCTCGCCCATCGCGGGCGCAATCGCCTCGATCGAACTATCCAGGTCGTAAGCCTTGCAGCTCAGCAGGATCAGATCGAACGGCTCTGCCCTCGGTAGCTGATCAGTCGTAAGGTGCCGGACCACCAGCTGCGCATCGCCCAGCGGACTGCGGATAACCAACCCATGGGCGTCCAGTTGCGCTGCGCGAGCCGGGCGCACCAGGAAGGTTACATCCAGGCCCGCCTGCGCCAACCGGCCGCCGAAATAGCCGCCCGTACCACCCGCGCCAAGAATCAAGATACGCATAGGAGTTCGCCTTTCGCTCAAGCAACAACGCGCAGGCGCACACCATCAGCACCCACGTCGACAAAACGCAGCGCCGACATATCGGGAATCCATTCGACCCCTTCCGGGATTTCGCCCGGATGGCCGGTCGCCAAAGCAATCACCCGCGCACCTGCAGCCTGACCCGCACGGATGCCCGCAACAGCATCCTCGAACACCAGTGTCTGTGCGGGTGCACAGCCCATGCGCCGCGCACCTTCAAGATAACCTGCCGGATGCGGCTTGCCCTCTTTGACGTCGTCGCCACCAACCATCTTCGGCGGCGGCACGATCCCCGTCACCGCCAGCCGCGCTCGCGCCAGTTCCTGATCGGCCGAGGTAATGATGGTCCAGCGATCCTCAGGCAGACTGGCAAGCAATTCGAGCGCCCCCTTGATCGGTACGATGCCATCGGTGCTGTGCAGCTCGATGTCGTACATCGTGCGGATCTCCTGCTCCACGTCGTAACCCGGTGGCGTAAAGCGGCGCACCGAATCAGCCAGTCGCACGCCATGCAGCTGCGGCAACACCCAGTCGAAATCAACGTCGTGCGCATCGCACCAGTCTTTCCACAACGTCTCGACCATCAGGCGCGAATCAATCAGGGTGCCATCCATATCAAACAACAAAGCCTGAGCCAACAGTTCCGTACCAACAGCCAAACGCATGGGGTTTCCTTGAAAACGAAGCAGTCTTGGCCAAGCAGGCACGCTGCATCATAAAAATCTTGGTGAGTCTGCAATCGCGGCTTAGGCGCGTTGACGACATGAGTTCAAAAGTGTCACCTCGCCAAACGACGAGCGCAAGCCCTATCGTGCAGGTATGGTGGCGATGGATTACGGAGGCGGCGCATATTGCACTGCTAATGGCTGTCTGTATCCCAACGGCCTCGCACTTCATGATGGCCATCGGGATGGATTGCCACGGCATGACCGGCATGCAAAGCATGCCGATGAGCTTGTCTGATGCCTGTGGAAGAACCAGCGAGCACAAATTCAACACAGTCGGTAGTTCGTCCACCCTGCCTTCCTAGCTATATATGCTCAGAAGATTTTGAACCGACTCTTGCGCCGGATCAGCAGGATGATGATCAGCATCAGAACAATCGCGCCGCCGATCATGCCCGCGCGAGCCAAGGCGACCAGGTTCGAGGTCGGTCCGCCCTGACGTATCACTTCGACTTGGGTGGGCCTCACCTCCGTACCGGGCTGACCGTAGGTGGAAAGCACGTAGTTCGCCAGCGATGCGATCTGCTCGTTGGACAGCGAATTGAGGTCATCCGGTTTTCCACCAAAGCCCGGCATATATGCCTGTCCCTCAGCCGTTGTCCGGTTCACACCGTTGAGAATCGTGGCAATCAGGTTGTTGGGATTGGAGCTACCAATGACCGAGTTATGGAACAGACTGGGGTAGTAACCATCCTTGCTGCCCTGCGCCTCAGGCGAGTGACAGCTTGCGCAATTCCCCTGGAATAGTTGGGCACCGCTGGCGTTGCCTGCGTTCGTATCGTCGAACTTCATGCCGCGGAAATTTGCTATGTCCGAGCCGGCGTTACCTTGATCGAAGCGCGATGCCTTGTCGCCGCTATCCCGTACCGCCGGAATGCCCTTGATGTAGATCGCAATCGCGTTCAAGTCTGCATCCGAGAGGTACTGGAAGCTGTGCTCCACTGCTTCGCCCATGCTGCCTGCGGCCTGGGCCTTGCCGCGCAGATGGCCCGAGTGCAGATAGTTGGGCAGATCAGTCTGGCTCCAACTGCCGATGCCGCTGATCGGATCGGAGGTGATGTTGGGTGCGTACCAGGCACCGACCAGGCCACCACTGAATTCTTTGTTCTTTTCCTCCTGCATCAGGAAGCCACGAGGGGTATGACAGGTGCTGCAGTGCGCCGGTCCTTCGACCAAGTAACGACCGCGATTCCATTCCACGGATTTCGACGGGTCATTGACCATGGTCTTGCCCGAGAGAAACAGCATGTTCCAGCCCTTCATCGAAAGGCGGATGTTCATCGGGAACGGCAGGTTGGTGGCGGGTGTAGCCTCGTCCACCGGGGCGACACCATGCAAGAAGTAGGCATACAGCGCGTGGATGTCCTGATCGGTCAGCACCGCATACGAGGTATACGGCATGGCCGGATACAGGTTTGCTCCATCACGACGGATCCCCTTGCGAACGGCGTCGGCAAACTGGGCTTCAGTGTAGTTGCCGATACCGTAGCGCGTGGATGGCGAAATATTGCTCGCATAGATGGTTCCGACTGGCGAAACGATGCCGAGCCCGCCCGCAAACGGCTTGCCGCTTTTCATCGTATGACAGGCCGCACAATCCGAGGCGATGGCGATGTATTTGCCTTGGGCGACCAGACTGGCCTGGTTGGTGTCGTCAGCCGCATGACTGGCTACGCTGCCTGCCATGCTCGCGACCATGGCGATACCGAACAGAAAACGATTGATGTAACGCATGGTCAGGCTTGCTTCAATTGACTGACAATCGCATCTGCTGCCTTGAAGGCAAGAGCCGCCATGGTCAGTGTGCTATTGCCACAGCCGCCGGTAGTCATGGCACCGCCGCCAGGCAGGAACAGGTTGCTATGGTCATGGGCACGGCAATCGACATCCACCACGGACTTGCCGGTGTCGCGCCCCATGATCGTCCCTCCCATGATGTGATCGCTTTGAGTGAATCCGGTCGAGACCTGAATATCGGTCGCACCCATCGCCGCACCCAGCCTCTTGCCAATCGGCACCGAATAGGTCTGTGCGGAGCGCCGTACGTAATCGCCCACGTCGTAGTAAATGTTCGGCTTCGGCAGACCCAGCCAATCTCTCTTGTCGGACAGGGTGAGCCGGTTATTGGGATCGGGCAGCAGTTCGTGTTCGATCGCAATTTCAGCGGTGCAAGCGGACAGACGGCGGATCTCCTGATCGAGCGCTTTGCCAACCAAGCCTTTTTCCAGCGCAGCGATACCGCCAAGTCGGCTTCGCGCCATGTTGTTGAAGCGGAAAAGCGCACCACCGTGCCGGTTGCGGAAATCGCCTTGCGATGTTTCGATGATGCTACTGCCTTGCACTGGGCCGACGCCGGTCCATGCCGGCTCAGCAAGCGCAAGCTCAACCACTAGCTTGGGCTGATCCATCATGTTGCGCCCGACCTGGTCGGAACTGTTTGCAACGCCCTTGGGATTGCGCGCGTCCATCGACATCAGCAGTAGTTTTGGCGTTTCAATACCGTTGCAGGCAAGCACAAACACCTTGCCAGAGACGCGATGCGAGACTTTGTTGGAATCGTAGTAATGCACCGCCTGAATTTCGTTCTTGTTTCCAGTTTCCAGCTTGTAAACCACGGCGTTCACGAGAATCTTGCCGCCCTTGGCCTCGATCTTCGGTAGTGCCGTCGCGGCGTCGTACTTCGCCGCGATCGGGCACACCGGGATGCAGTTGTTGTTGCCGCAGCACGGCGGACGCCCGTCATAGGCCGTGCCACTGTTGCGTGCCTGCGCTGCGGGGTGATTGCGCAGACCAATCGAAGCTGCTGCATCGGTGAAACGTTGCTCGCCGGGACCAAACGGCAGTCGACCCATTGGGTAGGGCTTGGAGCGGATTGGTGGCCACTGCAGTTCTGGCTCAGAGGGGCCGCAGACACCCAGCGCGTATTCAGCACGCGTGTAATACGGCTCTAGCGTGTTGTAGTCAAAATCCCAGTCACGGCCAACGCCATAGAGGCTTTTGAGACGCATGTCATCGGGGGTCAAACGCCAGCAGATGCCAGCCCAGTGCCAGGTGGCACCGCCTGCATAGCGGACATAGCCTTGCTGGTAGGCCCGTGCATCAGGGCCTTCAAGCTGCAGGTATTCCTGAGCCTCCGCCGGGGTGGCGGATTCAACATGAGGCGCCCAAGGCTTTGGGGGATAGGCCGCGTTGAAATGGAGTCGCTCTGTGGGCGGCAAGTTGCGATAGTTCTCGACAATTTGCCAGCGTTCAACGCGCGGCCCCGCTTCAAGCATGAGCACGGATAAGCCAGCGTCCAGAGCCTGCTCGGCAACGAGGCAACCAACCACGCCCGTCCCCACGACGATGACGTCAGCTGGAATTATGTCGGTCATAACATGAGTCTCACTTTATGCTTGGATCATTCAGAAATTGGGCATATCGCTGAGCGGCGGTGCGTCGGGGCCCCAGGCATTGGGACCGGAAATCGCATACGTCGGAATCGTCATGACATCAATCGAGGGTTGATACATCAGGGCCTGTTCGTAGGCAAAAACTTCAGCGCCTGGAGCATCCACCAATACGCCCTTGTACCAGGCAGAGATAATCGCCAAGGCGACTTCTTTCAGCGGCCCCGCGGGAATATCCGGAAAGAAGTCCTCAACGACCTTGGCATTCTTCTGGTGCGCGATGGCAATCAGCTCATCGGTGAGCGTGGGCAAGTCCGGATTGGCTTTTTTCATCGCAGCAGCGAGACGCACACCAATTTCGTTATTGAGTTTGTGGTCGATCAGCAAGCCCGACAAGGTCATAAAGCGCTCACCAAAGGGACTTTGCTCCGCCGGAATCGCCAAAAGGGGGGGGGCGGAAAGACCAAGCGCCAGCCCACTTAGCAGGAATCCGCCACCGATGAGAAGTTGCCGGCGAGAAAGAAGGAAACGAGACGGTGCGTCGTCGCGCGAAGAGTGTTCCATACCGTTCAACCCATGTAGTTACCACAGTCATCAGATCATATAATCGGATCGCGTCCAACGTCATGCTCGAATTAGGTATGACCGCCAGTTAGAACGGCTTGCCGGCACTGACGCAGGGCGGGAATGTCAGATTGCCGTGAGCGCTTGCGCTATTTTCCGCTGCAGGCATCCGCGCTCAATTGAACCCCTGGTAGAACCCGCCTGACTTGCGCTTTTCGCAGCATCAAATTCTGCTTGTGACCAGACGAAGCCATCATTGCGCGAACGGGCGCTCGCAGTTTTGCGGTAAGCCATGCTTGTCGTCCCTCCCCAACCGGCGAATAATCCGACGTTGCGATGCACGATCTGGGTGTCGCTTTCTTGAGTGGTCTTGCTGGTTCCCCCTCGGTGCATGCCGTGCCTGCCGGATCGCTCGTTCAAAGGATATGTAGTGGCGAGCCTTCCCCTTGAGGAAACCACCAACGTGCCGAGCCCCCCGGCACCGGTGTTTCCCGATTACCGCGTCACCTCGCTGATCGTCGCCTGCGCCATCTTCATGGAGCAGTTGGATGCCACCGTGCTGGCGACGGCGCTGCCGACAATGGCGCACGACTTTGCCGTGACGGCGCCGGCGATGAGCATCGCGATTACCTCCTACCTGCTGATGCTGGCGATCTTCATCCCAGCCAGCGGCGCGATGGCGGACCGCTTTGGCGCGCGACGCGTTTTCAGCGTGGCGATTGGCGTGTTCGTGGCCGGTTCGATCGTCTGCTCATTGACAACCAGCCTGCCCGCGATGGTCGCGGCGCGCCTGCTGCAGGGTGCGGGTGGCGCGATGATGGCGCCGATCGGACGACTGATCCTGCTGCGCACAGTCGAGCGACGCAACCTGGTGTCGGCGATGTCTTGGACGCTGGTACCGGCGTTTCTCGGACCACTGATCGGGCCGCCGCTGGGTGGCTTCATCGTCAGCTACCTCAGCTGGCGCTGGATTTTTTATATCAACGTGCCAATCGGCCTGCTGGGCTTCTGGCTGGTGCGTCAGTTTGTGCCGGAGATTCCCAGCGAATCCAAGCCGGCGCGCTTTGATTTTCTCGGCTTCGCCCTATGTGGGGTCGGGCTGGGCTGCCTGTTGTTCGGTTTCGAGACGATCGGGCAAAATGCCGATCTTATGCGCGCACTGCTCCTGCTCGTGATCGGCAGCGCCGCATGCGCAGCCTATATATGGCACGCGAAGCGGCGACCCGATCCGCTGATGGATCTGTCGCTGCTGAAGATCGACTCGTTCCGCCTATCGGTAATCTCCGGTTCGTTGATGCGTGTCACGCAGGGCGCGCAGCCTTTCCTGCTGCCATTGATGTTCCAGATCGGCTTCGGCCTGTCGGCGGTGCGCAGCGGCAAGCTGATTCTGGCAACGTCGCTCGGCGCTATCGTGATGCGCAGCGTTACGCCACGCGTGCTGCGGATGGTGGGTTTTCGGCGCGGCATGATGGCCAACGGCATACTCTCCAGCATGGGCTATGCGGTGTGCGCGTTTTTCCGGCCGGGCTGGCCGGACTGGCTGATGTTCGGCCTGTTGTTCTGCTGCGGTGCCTTCATGTCATTCCAGTTTGCGGCCTACAACACGGTGGCCTACGAAGCCGTGCCGACGTCGCGCACCAGCGCAGCCAGCAGCCTGTACACCACCCTGCAGCAGCTGATGCTTTCCGTCGGCGTCTGTAGCGGTGCGCTGATTCTCAAGCTGACCATGGCTGCCGGTGATCACGCCGAACCGCATCTGATGGATTTCTCCATCGCTTTTGTGATCGTCACGCTGATCTCGCTCAGCTCCATGCGCTGGCATGTGGGCTTTGCGCACGACGCCGGCGACGAGTTGAGCGGGTATCGGTCGAAACAGCGACCGTCACTGGGATAAAAGCGCAGCGGTTCCTGGCGCATGGACGCTGCGGACACATCACGCCATCCATCATCACCACTCTGTGGCTCAGTGGACGACGCCAATCAACGGAGTCCTCGCGTGAACGATCAACCTTCCCCCAAACATGACGACAGCAAATCCGATAGCGACCAGCCTGGCTCAAGTGACGGCTTTGTGCTTTCAGGCAATGAGCAGGGCGATGTCGAAGAAAAGCGACCACCGCGTGCCGCAGTGCTGCACGAGATCATCCGGCGCGAGGGCGAGCAGGAGCTGAAACGTGGCGTGGCCGCACTCGGCTGGTCGTCGCTCGCAGCCGGTATGTCGATGGGATTTTCGTTGCTGGCGCGCGGCCTGCTGCACACGCATCTGGGTGATTTTCCCGGTCGGTTTCTGCTGGAGAACTTTGGCTACTGCTTCGGCTACCTGGTGGTAATTCTCGCCCGCCAGCAGCTGTTTACCGAAAACACGATGACCGCCGTGTTGCCGTTGATGACCGAGCCGAGCCTGCGCAAGTTCGGCTCGTTGCTGCGCATGTGGAGCATCGTGCTGGTTGGCAACCTGATTGGCGCGGCGCTGTTCGCCTACGGCATTTTGCATCTGCAACAGTTCGACAGCGAAACGCAGGCCGCCTTCACTGCTATCGGCCAGGAGTTGATGCAGAACTCGCCGCTGCAAATGTTCACCAAGGGCATCCTGGCCGGCTGGCTGATCGCTACGCTGGTGTGGCTACTACCGTCAGTCGAGAAAACCAAGATCGCGATCATCGTGATCGTGACCTATCTCATCGCCATCGGTGGCTTTACCCACATCATCGTGGGCACGATCGAGTCACTTTATCTGGTGTTTGCCGGTGATCTCAGCTTTGCCGACTACGCGCTGCGCTTTGCGCTACCCACGCTGGCAGGCAATATTGTCGGCGGCAGTTTCATCTTTGCGCTGATCAGCCACGCTCAAGTGCGCAGCGGGGGCGATTGACGGAGCGCGTTACTTGCCCAATTCACCACCGACGATGATGCGTGCATTGCGCTGCCAGGTCAGGTACGACCAGGCCCAGCCTATCGTGATCAGTAGCCGGTTGCCGAAGCCGATCAGAAAGAAAATATGTACCACCAGCCATAGCCACCACGCGACGACACCGGACAGATGGATGCCGCGCAAATCGGCTACCGCCTTGCCGCGGCCGATGGTGGCGAAGCTGCCGTAGTCTTTGTAGCGGAAAGCACGCGTGGTGCGGCCGGCCATTCGTTCGCGGATCATTGTCGCCGCGTGGGCCCCCATTTGCTTGGCCGCCGGTGACAGTGCCGGCACAGGCTTTCCATCTTGCTGTAGATGGGCCAGATCACCAATCACGAAAACTTCGGCATGCTGCGGCAACGACAGGTCGGGCGCGACTTGCACGCGACCCGCGCGATCGCACGCCGTATCCAGCTGTCTGCCCAGTGACGATGCGGCCACGCCTGCAGCCCATACCAGCGTGCGCGCCTCGATGCGCTGCTCGCCCATCTGCACATGGTCGTCGCTGACGCTGGTGACGGCCGAATTCAGATGAACGCGCACCTGCATGCGCTCAAGCTGCTGCTGCGCTTTCGCCGAGAGATCCGCCGGCATCGAGCCCAGCACGCGACCGCCCGCCTCCACCAGATGAATCTGCGCCTGGTGTGGATCGGCTACGCGAAATTCGTTGGCTAGCGTGTGATGGGCGATCTCGGCGAGCGTGCCGGCCAGCTCCACGCCGGTCGGGCCGGCGCCGATCACCACAAAGCTGAGCCACGCTGCGCGCTTTATCGGGTCAGGCTCACGCTCGGCGGCTTCGAAGGCGTTGAGGATGTGCCGGCGGATGGCCAGCGCATCGTTCATCGTCTTCATGCCGGGTGCATCGGTGGCCCAGTCGTCGTGACCAAAGTAAGCGTGGCTCGATCCGGTCGCCACAATCAGGTAGTTGTATTCCAGCGCATCGTCCCCCATCGACACGCGCTTTTGCGCCACGTCGATCGCCGTGACCGTTTCCATGCGTACGGTGACATTGGCTTGCTTGCGCAGGATATGGCGCAGCGGCGCGGCAATATCCGGTCCCGACAGCCCCGCCGTCGCCACTTCATAGAGCAGCGGCTGGAACAGGTGATGATTGGTACGATCCACCAGCGTGATCTGCACCGGCGCCGATCGCAGCGCGCGCGCCGCGCTCAATCCCCCGAATCCACCACCGATGATGACCACATGGGGCAAAGGGTGCGTACTGCTCATGGCTACCTCGCGTTGATATGCCTCGACATTAGAACGCGTGAGACATTAATTGTCTGATCAAAGATCGTTCGAATAAAGCATATCGCGTGCAGCCCGCTCACTTGTGCCGATGCCGATGCCGATGGTGTAAATCGGGATAGTGCATGGCCATAAATCCATGCACAGGCAGCGCGGCATCAATACAGGCAAAATACACGGCTGGCGCGGCCAAATCACCTGCCGCCGCCTTCCATTTTCGCTTTACCGATACGGACAACACCTTGACCAACTCCACACCTACCCCGCCCGTACCGGACGATACAGACCCTGCCCTGCTGAAGCGGCTGCACGAAGCGACAGCACTGCTGGAATCGCTGGCGGCCGATCCGCTGCTGCTGGCGCAGTTGCCTGCGCAGGAACGCAGCCGACTGCATCAGGCGGTGGCGAGCGTGTATCACCCCGATCCGGCGACGCGTCGGGTGAAGTTGAAGGCTAAACAGAAAGCGCACTATGCGTCGAAGATTCGTGCCGACGACACCGTACTCAACCAGACCGGCATCCGCGCGCTGCGTCGCAAACCGGTGTTCAGCACGCCAAGCGTGTTTGCGCCGGAAGGTTTCGAGGCGCACGACGTAAACCCCAATGCGGACGCCACCCAGCCACGCGAATCCATCGAACCGCAGCACTGTTACGTGTGCAAGCAGAAGTACTCGACCATCCATTTCTTCTACGACCAGCTGTGCCCGGATTGTGCGGCGTTCAACTACGCCAAGCGCACCGAGTTGGTGGATCTGCGTGGGCGCGTGGCGCTGCTGACCGGCGGCCGGGTGAAAATCGGTTACCAGGCAGGTTTGAAACTGCTGCGCGCGGGCGCGGAGCTGATCGTCACCACACGTTTTCCGCGTGATTCCGCCGCGCGCTACGCCGAAGAACCGGACTTTGCGCAGTGGAGCGATCGCCTGCAGATCTACGGACTGGATCTGCGCCACACGCCCAGCGTCGAAGCCTTCTGTCAGGAGTTGATCGCCACGCGGCCACGGCTGGATTTCATTATCAACAACGCTTGCCAGACCGTGCGCCGACCGCCGGATTTCTACGCGCACATGATGGACGGCGAAACGGCCGCGCTGCACGACCTGCCAGCGCACGTGCGCCAGCTGGTCGGAAACTACGAAGGCTTGCGCGGCGCGCACCTGCTGCCCGAGGCGAACACGGGTGCTATCGCGCAATCAGGTAGCGTGCCGAATGTTGCCGGTCTGACGCGCGCAGCCGAGCTGTCGCAGCTGCCACTGCTGCCGGAAGAACTACTGGCGCAGCAGCACCTGTTTCCTCAAGGGAAACTCGATCAGGACTTGCAGCAGATCGATCTGCGCGAGCGCAACTCGTGGCGGCTGCTGATGGCCGAGGTGCCGTCGGTGGAATTGCTGGAGGTGCAGCTGGTCAACGCCATCGCGCCGTTCATCATCAACGCGCGGCTCAAGCCGCTGATGCTGCGCACGCCAGGCAATGACCAACCCAGTCACGACAAGCACATCGTCAACGTGTCGGCGATGGAGGGCCAGTTCTACCGCAGCTTCAAGACCACGCGGCATCCACACACCAACATGGCCAAGGCCGCGCTCAACATGATGACGCGCACCTCTGCTACCGACTATCACAACGATGGTATCCACATGAACAGTGTGGATACCGGTTGGGTCACCGATGAAGACCCGGCCGAACTGGCCGCAAAAAAAGTGATCGAAGAACGCTTCCACCCGCCACTGGACATCATTGACGGCGCAGCGCGCATCGTCGATCCGATCATCAGCGGGATCAACACCGGCGAGCACGTGTGGGGGCAGTTTCTGAAGGACTATCGGCCGACGGACTGGTGAGCGCCGTCTCTATCTGCGGATGATTTCAGTGAACGCCAACCTCAATCCAGCGTCGCCGCGTAATAATCGCCATGCCGGCTCACTCGCACTGGCATGGCAAACGCCTCTGACAGCGTGGCATCGGTAAGCGTGTCGGCCTTGCTGCCCTGCCGGAACACCCGACCATCGCGCAGCAAGACGACCTGCCCGATCTCTGGCAGGATTTCCTCGACGTGATGGGTGACCAGCAATAACGTGGTGCCGCTCCTGGCCAGCTCGCGCAGGCCTTCCAGAAAATGCCGACGGCTGGCCATATCCAGACCTGCGCAGGGTTCATCGAGCAGCAGTGCGCGCGGGCGATGCACCAGCGCCCGCGCGATCAGTACACGACGCGCTTCGCCAGTAGACAGGCTCGCCATGTCGCGCCCGATCAGCGGCGTTGCACCGACCTGCGCCAACGCCTCATGGACACGTCCGCGCATATCATCAGTGACCTGATGATTGAAGCTGATGCCGCGCGCCGCAAAGAATCCCGACACCACTGCATCAAACACTTCCACGGGCGTATCACTGGTGTAATCGAGCTGCACCGCCGGCGACACGATGCCAAGCAGGCTGCGCAGCTCCGCCACGTTCCAGCGATCGCGACCAAAGATGCACACGCGGCCATTGCCATCCCGTTTCGCCAACGGATACAGCTGCCGCGCAATCAGCTTTACCAGCGTCGACTTGCCCGAACCGTTGGGGCCAAGGATCGCCGTGTGCTGGCCATCGGCAATGCACAGACTGAGCCGGTCCAGCACCAGCCGATCGCCCTGCATCACGCTGGCTTGATCGATCGTTAGCAGATCGTCTTCGGAGTTCAATTGATCTTTGGCCGCTGATTCATGCATGGCTTTACCTTGCCTGCAAATAAGCCGAACGGCAACACCGCCGACACCGGACTAATCAATGCTTGCCGCGTGGGAGAGCACTATTCATCGACTACATTCATCTGCTTCAGCTGATCATCTCTGGCTGCATGGGCTGTGGCTTGAAGAAATGCGATGGCGCGGTCCATCGCATCGAGCTGCAGATCGACAACGGATCGATCACCGGCAGGCACCAGGATTGACAGCTTGATTTCTTCGGGAAGGGACGGCTTCTTTTTTTCTTCTTTACCCTCCTGGTTACCGGACTGTTCATCGCCGTTATCCTCGTCCTTCAAGACTCCGCTATAACGCACGTCGACGCGCCAGTGGTTTGATTCGCCGCAAAGACGAAGTTCGGCAAGAAATAGCTTTTCCTGATCAGTCATGGTGTTCTCCAATTTCCACTTCAAAATGAGTCGCTTGTTACGGCGCAGGTCTATTCGAGCCAACCAGCATCATTTCCCCACGCCACACGTGACGCGCATGTCCATATCGTCATGACTTTTCACATCACCTTCCCCATTGGCGGTGTGCAGTAGTGGCCTACCTGCTGGAGCCTCGCCATGCGCTCATCCGTTCGAACAACTCTTTTCGCCATCACCACTTTGTCAGCAGTGTTGATGCTGATCGGCTGCGGCGATACGGCACGCCTACAAGTGAGCGATGGAACGGGCGTCAATCCAGAGCTGCCCGCCCCAAACAAGACGCTGTTCCCCACCATGAAAACAGCCAAAGCCGTGGGCTGGCCAGCCGGCGCGACGCCGATCGCCGCATCGGGCCTGGCCGTGAACGCTTACGCCAGCGGACTGGATCATCCTCGCTGGCTTTACACGCTGCCCAATGGCGACGTGCTGGTCGCCGAAACCAATGCACCACCGAAGCCCGACGACAGCAAGGGCATCCGGGGCTGGATTGCAAAGAAGATCATGGCCGGCGCCGGTGCTGGCGTACCCAGCGCCAACCGCATCACCTTGCTGCGCGATACGAAGGGTGACGGTGTAGCCGATACGCATGACGTATTTTTGAAAGGCCTCAACTCGCCGTTTGGCATGGCCCTGGTCGGCAACACGCTCTACGTTGCCGACAGTGATGCGTTGTTGAGCTTTCCGTATGAAGCCGGGGAAACCAGGATTACGGCAGCACCGACCAAAGTGATGGACCTGCCGGCCGGCACCATCAATCATCACTGGACCAAGAACGTCATCGCCAGTCTGGACGGCGGGAAGCTTTACGTCACGGTCGGCTCCAACAGCAATGTCGGAGAGAACGGACTTGCGGTAGAAAAAGACCGTGCACGAATTCTTGAAGTCGACATTGCCAGCAGCACGTCACGCGTATTCGCCACCGGCCTGCGCAATCCCAATGGCATGGCATGGCAACCGCAAAGCGGCGCGTTGTGGACAGCAGTGAACGAGCGCGATGAAATCGGCAGCGATCTGGTACCCGATTACATGACCTCAGTGAAGGACGGCGCTTTTTACGGCTGGCCTTTCAGCTATTACGGCCAGCATGTCGATGTCCGCGCGCAACCGCAGAACCCCGCGCTGGTAGCCACGGCTATCGCGCCCGACTACGCGCTCGGCCCACATACCGCGTCGCTGGGACTGATTTTTTACACTGCGCATCTTTTACCCGCGCACTATGAGAACGGTGCGTTCATCGGTCAGCATGGCTCCTGGAATCGCAACCCGCGCAGTGGCTACAAGGTGATCTTTGTGCCGTTCACCGACGGCCAGCCATCCGGTCCCGCCGAAGACGTGTTGACAGGTTTCCTCAATGTGAATGGCGAGGCGCAAGGTCGGCCTGTCGGTGTAACGACGGATGGCAAAGGCGCCTTGCTGGTCGCAGATGACGTGGGCAATGTGGTGTGGCGCATTACTTCTGCGAGCCCGGCAGCACAGACCACCGCAAGCGCCGCTGCATCACATTGAATATTGAATAGCGACGAAGGATTACTGTGCCGACTTTGCATACCTCGATCGCTCCCACTTGGCCATTTCGTCGACAGCACGATCAGGTAGCCGAACACGATAGACGGTTGTCGATCGGCAATATGCCCTCAGATAGATCATGTGTGCTTCATCCCCCTGAATCATTCTCCCAAGGAGTCCCTCATGTCGGATATCAATGCGTCACAGTCCGGTTCATTCAAGATCGGCGGCAAACTGGAGGTTCATCGCCTCGGCTATGGCGCCATGCGCATCACCGGCAAAGGCATCTGGGGCGATCCGGCGGATCGTGCTGAGTCCATCCGTACGCTGAAACGCCTGCCCGAACTCGGCATCAACTTCATCGATACAGCAGACTCGTACGGACCGGATGTGTCCGAGCCGTTGATTCGCGAGGCGCTACACCCGTATAAAGGTTTGGTCATTGCCACCAAGGGCGGCCTTACTCGTACCGGACCCGATCAGTGGACGCCAGTCGGTCGACCTGAGTATCTAATCCAGCAGGCACACAAGAGCCTGCGCAACCTCGGCGTGGAGCGCATCGACCTGTGGCAGTTGCATCGCGTCGATCCCAAGGTGCCACGCGACGAGCAATTCGCCGCCATCAAATCGCTGATCGATGACGGTGTCCTTGCTCATGCGGGACTTAGCGAAGTATCGATCGAAGACATCGAAGCCGCCGCCAAACACTTCCAGGTGGCTACCGTACAGAACAAGTACAACCTGGTCGATCGTGCGAGCGAAAAGGTGCTGGACTATTGCGCCAAGCACGGTATCGGTTTTATCCCCTGGTATCCGCTGGCAGCAGGCGACTTGGCCAAGCCGGGCTCGGTGCTTGACGACATTGCCAAGAAGCACAAGGCTGCGCCGAGCCAGATCGCGCTGGCATGGGTGCTCAAGCGCAGTCCGGTGATGCTCCCGATTCCCGGCACGTCGAAGGTGTCGCACTTGGAAGAAAACGTCGCCGCCGTCGGCATCAAGCTTTCCGATGAGGAGTTCAAATCGCTCGACGAAGCCGGCAAGAAAGCCGCCGCTTGAGCCCCGACTGAATGATTGATTGCTTGAGAGTGTCACCGATCGAATCCGCCGATGCCGTTGAAGGACGGGAGTCGGCGCAAACGTTGAACAACCGATGAGTCAAACAATCGCCATGCCTACCATGCAAGCCATCGAAATCACTCGCCCCGGCGAACCCGATGTATTGAAACTCACCTCGCGCGACATACCCAAGCCCGACAAGGGTGAGGTGCTGATCAAGGTAGCGGCAGCTGGCGTCAATCGGCCCGACGTGTTTCAACGCAAGGGAAATTACGCCCCGCCGCCGGGCATCTCCGACATACCCGGCATGGAAGTCGCTGGCGAGTTGGTCGATGGCGATCTGGATGGCGAAAATCCATTCGGCCTCAAACGCGGCGACAGGGTATGCGCGTTGATCGGTGGTGGCGGTTATGCCGAGTACGCCATAGCGCCGCTGCTGCAATGCCTGCCCACGCCCAAAGGCTACTCGATGGTCGAGGCGGCAGCGCTGCCGGAAAATTTTTTCACGGTATGGAGCAACGTGTTCGATCGCGGCCAGCTCGGCCAGGGCAAACGTGGTGCGCGTGAGTCTTTGCTGGTCCAGGGTGGCTCCAGCGGTATCGGCGTCACTGCCATCCAGCTGGCACATGCGTTTGGCTACCGTGTATTCGTCACCGCAGGCAGCGCGGAAAAATGCACTGCTTGCGAACAGCTCGGTGCCATCGCCATCAACTACCGCGAACAGGATTTCGTGGAAGAGGTGAAGCGCCATAGCGACGGTCATGGCGTCGATGTGATTCTGGACATGGTTGCCGGCGACTACCTGCCCCGCGAAATCGAGGTACTCGCCGATGATGGCCGGCTGGTCGTCATCGCCACCCTCGGCGGCGGCAAGGCGACCATCGATGCTGGTGCAATCATGCGCCGCCGACTCACCGTGACGGGCTCCACGCTACGCGTGCGTCCGATTGCCTTCAAAGCCGCCATTGCACAGGCGCTTTACGAGAAAGTCTGGCCATTGCTGGAATCGCGCAGAGTGCAACCGATCATCCATCAGGTCTTCCCTGCCGCCGATGCAACCAAGGCACACGTGCTGATGGAGAGCAGTGCACATATCGGCAAGATCATGCTGACGTGGTAAGAACCGCCTTGACTGGAAAATCCTGGAATCTGTCGCGCAGGACTCTGAGGCGCTATGTCGCGGCCGAGTAGCACCAACCTGTAAAGAAAGCGTGCGATTATCCTGAAGTTGGGTGACCAACACGATAGGATTGGGGATGGCGGCGTTCCGCAACACCAGGCACCGAAAGTTTGTTGCATGGCTGGCTCTGGCCGCCATGTGGCTCACTATTGGCATGCCGGTGCTTTCGCAGTTTCTGCCGAGCCACGCACAAGAATCGATGGACCTCGGTGCGTGGTGCACCGGCCATGGTCTCAGCGATCATCATCCCGGCAGCCCGTCCGCACCTGCCGCCCCGATGGACAAGTGCGGGTATTGCAGCCTTTTCTGTCACAGCCCGCTTGTTCTCGCACATGCCTGCGTCGTTTTGCCGTCCCTGCTGTTGTCGGGACCGCTGTTTTCTGTGCAGGTCGTTCCATCCGGGCCGCGACCGCGCCTGCTGAGTGCTGATGCCAGAGGGCCGCCGTCGCTTACATGACGGCTACCGCCTTGACGCTTGGCATGCCTGACCCGCAAACCTTCGTCGCTGAACTCAATAACGATACTTGAACGCAGCCGCACGGCTCGTTGGCGCATTGGCGCAAACGGGCATTTTGCATGGCCCGCGCCAGATCGATGCCTATATCAATGCGCCGCTTGGCCGCATTTCCCGGGACTTTCTCATGCACTTCTTGTTCAACGCCAGAACCATCAAAACCGCCCCTCTTGCCCTGCTGATGTCGGCTCTGCCGATGGCAGCGCAGGCTTGCGCTACCTGCGGGTGCACACTCATCAGCACTGATGCCGCGACCGGCTACTCCGCCGAATCAGGCTGGCGTCTAAACGTGGACTACACCTCTATCGACCAGAATGAACTCCGCACCGGCAGCAGCAGCGCCAGTCCGGAACAAGTGGTCAATCGGCCATCCGACCCTTCACTCGGCGGTGGCGAGATCGAACATGGCACAACCAACCAATACCTGAATTTCACCGCTGCTTACCGCTTCAACGCCGATTGGGGCATCAGCCTGCTGGTTCCCTATGTGAAGCGCGATCACGACACCTATGGCACCCAGCTTCAACCGTACACGCCCGCAGAAAGTGCACCGGATCAGCTCAGCAACGCCAGCGTATCCAGCCTCGGTGATATCAAGCTGCTGGCGAGCTACCAGGGCTTTCTGCCAACACACAATCTTGGCGTGCAGTTTGGCGTCAAACTGCCTACCGGCAACTACGGCGGGGAAACGGAAGACGGCAATTTTGTCGGCACACCCGTGCTCTTCAAGAGCGGACCAGGTGCTGGCCAGGCGCTCGACTCGAGCTTGCAGGCAGGTACCGGCAGCACTGACCTGATCGTAGGCGCGTACTATTTTCAGCCGATCAGCCAGAATTTTGATGGCTTCGTCAACGGCCAGTTCCAGTCGGCCATTTCGGAAAGGATGAGCGCTGCCGGTGCCAATTATCGACCCGGTAATCTTGCCACCATGAGTCTGGGCGTACGCTATGAAGCCCACGCCAACTGGGTGCCGCAATTGCAGATCAACCTGCTGCACAAGAGTGCCGATCAGGGGGCATTTGCCGACCAGCCCGATACGGAAGGCACTGTGGCTTACCTCAGCCCGGGCATCAGCGCGAGCCTCACCAAGAAGCTGCAGCTGTATGCCTTTGTGCAAGTGCCGGTATATAGCCACCTGGCCGGTTACCAGCTATTCCCAGGCTGGACCGGTACCGTCGGCATCAGTTTGGGGCTATGACTATTCGACTCCCCGTACAGCGCGCTAAACCTGACCGGATGCAACTCGTCATGTTCGGTATACCCGCTTGTAAAGTAGCCCTGCGGCGGTTCAAGCAAGGCTCGAGACTCTTCGCTTCGCGTTTTGCAGCGACCACCGTATTGGCGCTTGCTCTGCTGCACTCGGCAGGTGTGAGTGCCAACAGTCTCGTTATCGGAGATGCCGCGCCACCAATCACGTTGACCACCCTGGACGGCAAGCAGATCGCGACCAGCGATCTGCAAGGCAAGGTAGTGATCGTGACCTTCTGGGCAACCTGGTGTGGGCCCTGTCGGGAGGAGCTGCCGCTGCTTTCTCGCTACGCCCAACAGCACGCGAAAGACGGCCTGGTGGTGCTCGGCTTCAGTCTCGACACGCCTGACAACCTCGACAAGGTACGCGCCGTTTCACGCAGTCTGAGTTTTCCGGTCGGGCTACTTGGCGACCCGCATGTGCCAGGTTATGGTCGCATCTGGCATCTGCCGGTCAGTTTCACTATCAACCGGAATGGGAAGCTGGTGGACAATGGATGGAAGGACAAAAATCCAGTATGGACGTCCGAACGACTGGAACAGGTTGTCACGCCACTTTTGAGTCACTCTCCCTGAATAGTCGCCCGATACAAACCTGGGTTATTCGCAAAGACTCCCAAGTCAAAAACCTTCAGTTCGGCGACAGTCCGTTTCCTCGTAGCGCATTTAAACCTGCAGTGTTTGACCCTACCTTTGCTCCAGGCGCCGATCGTGGCGCGATACAGCTACCGGAGAAACGTCGTGATTGAACGCAGACCTTTTGAAAGCCTTGGCGGTGCGAACCATGGCTGGCTCGATGCCAAACATCACTTTTCGTTTGCCAGCTACAACAATGCCAAACGCATGGGCTGGGGCGCGCTACGCGTGTGGAATGACGACACGATTGCTGCGCAAACCGGCTTCCCACCGCATTCGCATGGCGACATGGAAATCATCACCTACGTGCGCGAGGGTGCGATCACCCATCGCGATAATCTGGGCAATACGGGCCGTACCGAGGCGGGCGATGTGCAGGTAATGAGTGCAGGCACCGGCATTACGCACAGCGAGTACAACCTGGAGTCGGAGACGACTCGCATCTTCCAGATATGGATCATTCCCGACGAACGCGGCCAGCCGCCTTCATGGGGTGCCAAGCCATTCCCGAAGGGTGATCGCTCCGGTCAATTCGTGGCGCTGGCCAGCGGCTTCCGTGAAGATGCCGATGCGCTGCCCTTGCGCACTAATGCGCGCGTGCTCGGCGTGACGCTGAAAGCCGGTGAGTCAGCGGAGTACGCGCTGGCAGAAAATCGCTATGGTTATCTGGTGCCATCGAAAGGTTCGGTCGAGATCAACGGCGTGACGCTGCAAACGCGTGATGGCGCAGCTATTCACCAGGAGCCTTTGCTGCGGCTGAAAGCGCTGGAAGATACCGAACTGGTTCTAGTCGACGCACCAGCTTGATACGGGTCGCGGCCGATCGCGTTGGCGGCGCTATCGATTTGCATTTCTCCCGCCAACGCCGGCACCTTTAGGGGAGCTGTTGGCTTTGACGAAGGTCGCGAAATCGTTCGTCGCCATCGCATGCGCGATGTAATAGCCCTGGGCATGGTCACACCCGATGGAAGTAAGGTAATCGAGCGCCGCCTTGTTCTCCACGCCCTCGGCGGTGACGTGATAGCCCAGCCGGTGGCTGAGATCGACGATGGAGTGCACGATGATCTGGTCCTTGCGCTCGGTGCCAAGATTCTTGATGAACATCTGGTCGATCTTCAGCTCGCTGACCGGCAGATGGCGCAGATACGCAAACGTCGATTGACCCACGCCAAAATCATCGATGGCAATGCCAACACCGTGATCGGACAGGCGCCGTAGAATTCGGATGGCCAGATCGTGCTCGTCGATGATCGCACGTTCGGTGACCTCCACCGTCAGGCAGTGCGGAGGAAGCTCGTGGATCGCCAGCAAGGTAATGATCTTGCCCGGCAGATCGGGGTCATCCAGATCGCGCGTGGAAAGGTTCACTGACAGTTGCAGATGCAGGCCATGCTCGCTCCAGCGCTTGGCCTGCGCCAGCGCCGCGGTCAATGCCCAGCGTGTGACGCGCTGGATATTACCGGTGTCCTCCGCCATGCCAATGAAGGCGTCCGGGGGCACTTCGCCAAGTTTCGGATGATCCCAGCGCACCAGCGCTTCGGCGCCATCAATAGTTTTGGTGGCGAGCGCAAGCTTCGGTTGATAGTGCAGCGACAGCTTGTTGTGATTGAGCGCATTGCGCAGATCACCCATCAGTGACAAGCGTTCAGGGCGATGTGGATCCGTCGCTACATTATAGAAACTCAATGCAGTTGACGAACCACTGGCGGCAAACTGCGCAACCTCGGCATGACGCAGCAGTGTGCCCGCCCGGATCCCATCGGTGGGATAGATGGCGACGCCGATCGCAGGCAATCGATCGATGGCGACATCTTTTTCCTTGTAAGGCGTGTTGAGCGCATCAAGGATTCGCAGCGCCGCCGCGGTGGCATTCGACTTGTCCGTCTGTGGCAGCCATGCCATGAACTGCGTATCGGTCACCCGGGCGATAAACGCGCCATCTGAAACGTCGCGAATACGTTCGCCCGCATCACGCATCAGTCGATCGCACAACGAGTGCCCCATGGTTTTGATGATATCCGGCACGCGGGCGATTCCGATCATCAGCAAGGCGCCACCAACACCATCGTCGGTCGCGATTGAACGATTGATGCTCTCTTCGGCCGCCATGCGGGTGGGCAGATTGGTCACCGGATCATGCATGGCCTGATGGCGGATACGATCCTCGCGCTGACGCACTGCGTCGGTCATGGTACCGAACGCAACGGCCAGCTGGCCTATCTCGTCATGCCGTTGCACGCTCACCGGCGCACGATAGTCGCCAACTTCAATGCGCTTTACGGCGGCGGCCAGCGCTTCGATCGGGCGCGATACGCTGCGCGCGACCAACCAGGCGACCAGCAAACCCATCGCAAGGCCAAGGCACAACAGGATCGTTCCCGCGACCATCGCGGAATGAAAGGGCCTCAGCGCATCGTCGAGTGAATAGCCGAGCAAGGCCACCACCGGCGCAGTGTTTACCGGCTGCTTCAGATGCTGTGCCATCACGATGTACTGCATGCCGCCAACCATCATCAGCGTGGGCTTCCACGGCAGATCACCGTTTACCGGCGCAATGCTGCCGAGAAGATTCGTCTGGCTGCTGCCGCGCGCCACGACCGACCAGTGATTCGGCACAGCCTGGGCCAACAGTTCGATGTCTCTGGGCAATGCAGACAGCTGTTGCATGTGACTGAGCAAAGTGTTGTCCAGCGGCACATTCACCGCCACCAGCCCCACCGGCTGCGGTGCGTAAATCGGCACTACCACCATCCAGTACGCCTTGCCATCCAGCACAACCACCGCGGCGGTTCGCTCACCGTAGGCTTTCTTGATCAGATCGGGAAATGGAAAACGCCGCGGCGTCACGTCGACATTACCGGTAGTCGCATCGTTCGTATCGGCCAGTACGGCGCCATCGAGCCCAATCCACAGCATGCCCGAAGCACCGACCCGACGCCCGTGATTGCGCAGCATGGAAAGCACGGTACCGCGATCACGCTCAGCAATCGCCGAACGCAATGCGTAATCGAGCGAGATCACTTCAACGTTGCCCGCAACGCGTGCCGAGATGTCATCCATCTGCGAAACAAACGCTCCGGCGTTGGCAGTCAACTGGCGTTCCCCTTCGGTCACCAGCGCGCGTCGAGTCACTTCGTAGATCAGGCCTGCGGTCAACAGCTGCACGATCACCAAGGTGGCGACGAACAACAGCCCCAGCCGAAGTCGGAAGCTCAGGTTGCCCATGTGAAAGCGTCAGTTCTGGACATAGTTCACATCCATCGGTTCACGCGGATTGGGCAACAGCAAAAATGGTGAAACCGGTACGTAAAATCAGCGGACCACTGGCAATAACGATTTTCTGAGTCGGCTCAACCTGCCCCGGCTGCAACGGTGGGCGCCAGACATGCGCTGTATAGCTGCCAGCGCTGATGTTGCCAAGTACGGCATTGCTGGTTACGTTGCTGTGATTATCGGAGAAATGCACGACACGTTGTGAGGCTGAAGCCGAACATATACCGCATACCAGCAGTGCAGCAGCATGCATCCAACGCATCGATCCAACCCCCGTCATGTCGATATCCATCGACAGCCTAGCGCACTTTCACGGTGGTTCGTGACATTATCGACGGCTGCCGAATAAGTGCATCCACGGATCGTTGCCAGAGGTCTTGCTACGCTCGACGGATAAGTTCATTGAACCCGACCATCGTGAGAAATACATGACATCCATGCACGGCATCCACACCATCGATACCGGCTTCGTTCGACCACAGTTTGACGCGGCTTACCTCGTCGTCGAAAACGGCCGTGGCGCCTTCATTGATTGCGGCACCAATTACGCCCTGCCGCGCATGCTTGCGGCGCTGGATGAGAGCGGGCTCGCGCCGGCCGATGTTGACTGGCTGATCCTCACCCACGTGCACCTGGACCACGCCGGCGGCGCGGGCGAACTGATCGCACAGCTACCCAACGCGAAACTTGTGGTGCACCCGCGCGGCGCGCGGCACATGATCGATCCGTCCAAGCTGTGGGCCGGCGCCACTGCGGTGTATGGCGAAGCGGTGATGAAGGAAACGTATGGCCATCTGCGGCCGATACCGGCAGAGCGCGTGATTGAAGCCACCGACGAGTACATCATCGATCTCGCGGGGCGTCCGCTGCGTTGCCTCGACACGCCGGGCCATGCCAAGCATCACAACAGCATCTTCGATGCGCGCGCCAATGTCTGTTTCACCGGCGATGTTTTCGGATTGTCGTACCGGGAGTTCGATCACGATGGACGTCCATTCATTGTGCCGACGACGTCACCGGTGCAGTTCGATCAAACGGAGTTGCACGCATCCATTGATCGACTCGTCGCACTCAAACCCGACGCGATGTATCTCACCCACTACGGCCGCGTCGAGGATATCGCACGGCTGGCCGCCGACCTGCACGTGCAGATCGACTCGATGGTTGAACAGGCGCGCGCTGCAAATGACAAGCCCGATCGGCACATGGCGCTGAAAGAATTGCTGACCGATCTCTACCTTGAGCGCGCACATACCCACGGCTGGACCAAAGGTCGCGACGCGCTGCGCGACGTGATCGGCATGGACATCGAACTGAACGCGCAAGGTCTGGAAGTTTGGCTGGACGGCCAAAAGAAAGCTGCCTGACCGTTTTGATCAGTACCTAACGCAGCGACGCAGTGATCAATTGTTCGGCCACCTTGACCAGCGAGCGCGCAGGGCCATGGCGGCCGAACATCTGACCGCTGGCGTAAGCGCCCTCGATCAGCAACAGCAGACCGTCGGCCAGTACGTCTGGTGACTTGGCACCCATGGCTTCGGCCATATCATGCAGGCGAGTGCGCAGCTTGCGCTTCTCTGCCACGGCGGTCTTGCGGGTTGGATGCTGTGACTGTGCCCCCTGTGCGTGCGGATACTCCAGCGCAGCATTGCTCATCCCGCAGCCGCGGTAACCCGACTGCGTGGCCCGTTCTGACAAACCCTTCAGATACTCAAGCAGCTGAGCGCGCGGATCGTTCGGATGTGTTCGCCCCGGAGCATCGAAGCGAGTCCAGAACTCGGCGGCATAATCATTGATGTACAGCGTCGCCAACGCATCCTTGGAACCAAAGCTCCGATACAGGCTCGGCTTGGTCACTCCGGCGCGATTCACGATCTCGTCCACGCCGATCGCGCGAATGCCCTCCCGATAAAAAAGTTCGCGTGCTGTGCTACGGATGCGTTCGGCGGCCCGTGGCACAGCGGCAACCGTGCTGTTCTTGATACTGGCAGTGGAGCGTTTGAGTGTCATGAGTTCACCACTATTGACGATGTTACCGCTCGGTACGTATGATCCTACCACACACGTACCGAGCGGTAACATGAATAGCATACAGCATCGCCCTTTCGGCCAGAACTACGTCTTCGTTGCAGCTGGCGTGGTTTTCCTCGCGTTACTTGCTGCCGCCGGGGTGCGCGCCGCTCCCGGTGTGCTGATCCTGCCACTGGGTAACGCCTTTGGCTGGACGCGCGACAGCATCTCACTGGCCGCCGCGGTGGGCATCTTCTTTTATGGCATGGTCGGTCCGTTCGCGGCAGCGTTGATGCAGGCCATCGGCATCCGCCGCACGCTTATCGGTGCGCTCGCCTTGATGGCGTTGTCCATCGCGGCCAGTGCGTGGATGAGCAAGCCCTGGCATCTATTGTTGAGCTGGGGCGTTTTTTCCGGCATCGGTTCGGGCTGCGTGGCGATGGTGCTGGGCGCAACAGTGGTCAATCGCTGGTTCGTCAAGCATCGCGGCCTGATGATGGGTCTGCTGACCGCCAGCACGGCGACCGGGACACTGGCGTTTCTTCCCGTGCTGGCTTCGATCGCTCAGCACGGCGGCTGGCGACCAGTTATCTGGACTGTCTCGGCGGCCTGCGCATTGCTGATACCACTGGCATGGTGGCTGCTGCCCGAGCGACCGGAAGATATCGGCCTGCGCCCTTACGGCGCCAGTGCCGATGATGTGATCGCCGAGCCGGAGAAACGCAAGCTGCTGGCCATCGCCTTCGGTGCGCTGGCGCGGGCCTCCAAGCACCGTACCTTCTGGTTCCTGTTCGCCACCTTCTTTATTTGCGGCTTCACCACCAATGGGCTTATTGGTACTCACTTTATTGCGCTATGCGGTGATCACGGCATTCCCGAAGTGCGCGCGGCCAGCGTGATGGCGATGATGGGTGCATTTGACCTGATCGGGACGACCCTATCGGGCTGGCTTACCGATCGCTACGACCCGCGCAAGCTGCTGTTTGTCTACTACGCACTGCGTGGCCTGTCACTGATCTGGTTGCCCTACTCGGATTTCTCGCTGACCAGCCTGTCGCTGTTCGGCATGTTCTACGGACTGGACTGGATCGCCACCGTGCCGCCGACCCTGCGTCTCGCGTCAGAGGCATTTGGCGACCGCGATGCACCGGTGGTATTCGGGTGGATCGCTGCGGGACATCAGATCGGCGCCGCCAGCGCTGCATTGTTTGCCGGCTTTATGCGCACACAGGGCGGCAGTTACCTGCAGCCGTTCGTGATCGCTGGCGTGACCGGCCTGGTCGCTGCGGGTATTGCGTTGACTATCCGTCGCCGGCCGCATTCAGCCATGCCGCTCGCTGCCGCAGGCTGATTCAGGCCAACCGCGTCCCATTCGGTACTGCCCGCTCGATGGCGGTGAGTACAACGCCTTCTTCGGTATGAAAGCCGGTGAGCAGAAACTGCGAACGAAACGGTCCGATCTGCTTTTCAGGGAAATTGATCACGCCGACGATCTGGCGGCCGACTAAATCGTCGGCCTTGTACAAGGCCACAATCTGCGCGCTGGTTTTCTTCTCGCCGTAGGGTCCGAAATCCACCCACACTTTCCACGCCGGCTTGCGCGCTTCGGGAAACGACTCAACACGTATCACTGTGCCGGCGACAATTCGTACCTTCTCGAAATCGGTCCAGCTGATTTCATCCAACATCCCGTCTTTTTCTTCACTCATTGTTCGCACCTTATTTCTCTCGCCGCGTCTGCAACCAGTCGCGGCCCTGTTGCCACCAGTAACTCGCCTGTGCACCAAGATAACCGAACGGTCGATACGTGCTGCGCAAGCCGTAATCGGCAAACTGCATCCAGCGATCGTCTCCTTCGGCAATCGCGCTTGCCAGCAGTTCACCGGCAGCACAGGTCGGTGCCAGCCCGTGACCGCCAAACGCTTGCGCCCACCATAAACCGTTGTCGTTGCCGCCGATCTGTGGCATCTGATGGCGTGCATAGCTCATCAGTCCCGACCAGGCGTAATCGACTTGCACTCCTTTCAGCTGGGGAAACACGCGCAACAGATCCTGCATCAGCAGTCGTTTCACAGCCTGCGGTGAACGGTTGCGTATCGAGATGCGACCGCCCCACAGCAATCGCGTATCGGGCAGCGCGCGGTAGTAGTCGAAAGCAAAACGCGTGTCATAGACAGCGGCGCGAGTGTGCAGGCATTCACCCATCCGTGCACCCAGCGGCTCGGTGACCATCACATAGGTCGCGATCGGCAAAATCGCGCGATCGATCGCCGGCTGCAGACCCGCGAGATAGCCGCCACAGGCCAGCACCACCTGATCGGCCATGACCACGCCCTGCGCAGCACGCAAGCACCACTGCGCTCCCTCGCGAACAAGACTCATGACGCCACTGTTTTCATGGATACGCACGCCCTGCCCGGTCGCCGCGACAGCCAGACCAATCGCGTAGTTGAGCGGATGCAGGTGCAACGCATCGCGCTCGTACAACCCATCGTGATAACGCTCGCTGCACACGCTTTCCCGCAGCTGTCCCTGCGGGAGCCATTGCCATGATGAATCGTAGTGCTCTGCCAACAACTGCTGGCGCCGGTGCAGCACGGCGGGATCGCGAAACCAATTGGCCCAGATCACGCCTTGATCCACGCAATCGCAGGCAATCGCGTAATCGGCAATCCGCCGACGAATCAGCTGAACAGCCTCCGTGGTGAGCTTGAACAACGCCCGCGCGCGCGACTCTCCCAGTTGATCGAGCAGCGATTGCTCACCCAGCGAATAGCCGCCAAAGACGAAACCGCCGTTGCGACCGGACGCGCCGAAGCCGATCTGTTCGTGTTCCAGCAAGACGACATCGCGCATGCCACGCTCGGCCAGCCCCAATGCGGTATTCAAGCCCGCATAGCCGCCACCGATGATGGCGACACTCGCCCGCTTCGTGCCCTTTAACGCCGCATACGGTTCGTACGGTGTGGCCGTAGCTCGGTAATAAGAAGCGGCTGCTTGCGTCATGGGACAGTTGATCGGGATGGGGCACGCTGGCTAAGCATCGAGCATAACGCAGCAGCTACTTTTGCTATTCCACCAGACTCACGCCCAGAGGCCGCTGATCGCTGCGGCCATGATCGTCCACCACGCGTACGTTGTAACTACCCGCTGTCTGCGGTTGCCACAGCAGCGACTCGCCAGGCACGCTGCGCCCGATATAAGCATCGTTGACGAACCAGTACAACGCGTGGACGTCCGCGTCGGTTGTGGCGATAAAGGCGATGCGCTCCTCACCCAGCTGCTTCAAACGCATCGCGTAGGTACTGCCGAGCAGCGGCGAGGTGATCTGCGGCGGATCGCCGTCGGGCTCGCCTGCGTTCTTGCAGTCAGGGTTTTGTGGCGGCTTGCGACGCGGGATGCCGGCCTGCGCAAACACCTGCTGCAGATCAGACGGCCAGAATTCATAGACCTCCACATGCGTGCGTTTGCCTGCATACGGCGGACACGCCGGCTGACCCGTCGCGTCATCGATCACGACCGGCCGGTGCACGTTGCTGACACGGATCGGCGACTTGCCGGGGACAAACCAGGTCATGCCTTTTTGCGGGCACCACTGGTTGGGCAACTCACCGCTGGCCAGGCAAATCGGCACGCGCTTGAGGTTGGCCGGCATATGCCGGATCGGCTCTGCCAGCTGCTGACGCTCGGCTCGCAGTGCATCGATAATCTGGAAAAACAGCGGCGCGGCCGCATCCGCACCTACAAAGGCGGGATTGCCCGTGCTATCGAAATTGCCGATCCACACCACCAACACGTACGGCCCAAAACTGCCCACCGTCCACGCATCACGGAACGCCCACGATGTACCGGTTTTCCAATACACCGGCAGGTGCGACGGCTGCGCGCCGGTGGTTTCATCCGGACGCGGATTCTGCCGCAGCATGTCCATCACCATGAAGCTCGCCTCATCGCTGAGCAGGCGCGTGCCGGCGACTTGCGGATCGCTGCTGTTCAAGCGCAGCGGCCTGAGCTCACCACGGTTGGCCAACATGGCATACAGGCCGCCAAGCTCCTGCATGGTCACCTCGCCGCCACCCAATACCAAAGCAAGGCCGTAATGCTTTTCACTGGCCATGCGACTGATGCCGGCATTGTGCAGGAACTCATACAAGTCGGGCTGCTTGAGCTGCGATGCGACCCACACCGCCGGAATATTGCGACTGCGGATCAGCGCGTCAGTGGCTGTGATCGGCCCCAAGAAGTGACCATCGAAATTTTCCGGCGTGTAAGGGCCGAAGGAACTCGGCACGTCGCGCAATACGGTCTGCGGATGCAGCACGCCCTGATCGAAACCCAGCGCATAAATGAAGGGCTTCAGCGTCGACCCTGGCGAGCGCTTGGCTAGCGTACCGTTGACCTGGCCCTGGATGGAACGATCAAAATAATTCGCCGAGCCCACCATGGCCTTGACGCCCATATCGCGCGTGTCGATCAACATTGCCGCCGCATTGCGGATGCCGCGCGAGTTGTTGCGCGCCACGTAAAGGGTGATCTGCCGTTCGAGGCTGTGCTGGATATTCAGATCGATGGTGGTGCCAACGCGAGAATCGCTGCTGCCGCCGGCGATCTGCCGCACGGCAAGCACCTGCTCAACCGCTTGCGGTGCCTCGAACGGCAGCTGCGATAGTGGCCGCAGGTTCAGCGGCAACGCGAACAATGGTTTCAGCGAGACATCATCAGGATGGCTATGCAACCAGCGCGCGTAGAGCCGATTGCGTGAAGCGGCGAGTTGCGGATTGATGATGTCGCCATCGGCATCGGCGTTATGCGATGCACTCTGCAACCGGCGCGTCGGATCTTGCGGAATCACCGCCAGCGTCAGCGCCTCGGGCAAGCTCAGCTCGCCAGCCGATTTATTGAAATAGGCAAGACTGGCCGCGCCCACGCCCTCGACGTTGCGGCCGTAAGGTGCGTCGTTGAGATAAGCCTCGAGAATCTGCTGCTTGGAATAAAACAGCTCCAACTGCACCGCCCGCGTCACCTGCTGCAACTTGCCCCATGGCGAACGCGTATTGAGCTTCCACAACAGCCGAGCCAACTGCATGGTGATGGTGGAACCGCCTTGCGGATTGCCATGGCGCACATAGGTAACCCACGCGCCGCGCGCCAGACCGTAGGGATTGAAGCCCGGATGCCAGCGATACCAGCGATCTTCGTGCAGCAGCACCGCATCCTTCAGTTGAGGCGAGATGTCATGCAATGGCACCCACAGGCGATAGCGATCGTCGCTGGCCAGGGTCAACCGCATCAGCCGGCCATGATCGTCGTAGACCGCCGAGGAGGACGGCAACCAGTCGCGCAGGCGCGGATGCGGCCATAGGCGACAGCCGATCAGCAGCATGGCGATCAGCGCAAAACCGACCAGCCAGTTCTGCCAACGATGCAACCAAGTGAAGCATGCGCGCCAAGTAGAAAGTAAAAGAGACATCGTCGTCGACCGGACCATGCCATGAAGCTCAGGCCCGCCCCCTTTCCCGAATGAAAAGGGGGCGGCCATGATCATGGTCTGCTGATCATGGCTTGCTCACCACCGTCAGTACGCTGCCGCCGGGCGAGCGCGCCTGCACGCTGCGGTCGTACATCGACTCGCCGTACACCGGAGGCACGATGAACTTGCCGGCGTTGCTGGCCTTGATGCGATAGACGAACTCGCGCACGTCCGGCGTGGCCGTGCCGTAGATCACCACCCGGTCCTCGCGGATATCCGCATAGTCAGGCTGCCAGGTCGAAGTAGACAGACCGACCGGCGAGCGGAAGGCCTGCGGCTTCACCTCACTGTCGCCACCCTGATCCGCCTGGCTGTCTGTATCGGCTTGCTGCTGATCGGTGACCGGTGGCGGTGGCTCGATCACCGGCTCGAAGCCGCCTGGCAACAGGTCGACGATCGCGACATTGCCGACCCCATCGCTGCCCGTGGCGCGGATCTTGATATGTACATCGATCTCCTCGCCAACACTGATCTGATCAAGCGACTTGCCCTTGGTGTCGGTGTAGTCACGCACGATTTCTATGCCGTCCTTGATCGCTTTGGCAGACGCGTCGCTGTCGTAACCGCCCTGGCTGGCCACGTGCCATGCAGGCAGGCTGCTACCGTTGGAGAATCGCAGCTTCGCCGTGGCGGCGCTCCAGCTTCCGGCCTGCAGCAGGTTGCCCTGGATGGCGGCAATCGACTTGACCGTACCGTCGCCATGCACCTCGTCGATAGCCAGCTTGTCCAGCTCGCCGGCCGTCTGTGCCGCATAGGCATCCAGAGCCAGAATGGTCATGGACGCTGACAGGGTATTGAAGCGATTCTGCGCCAGCGGCCAGGTGATGTTCTCCATCACCTGCGGTGACAGTGCCTTGGCCCGATCGGGGAAATACTTCGACAGCAGATAGAGCACGCTGGCATCGCGAGTCAGCGGATCGTAGTAGTACTGATACACGTAGGCATCGTTGGACAGTTTGCGTTCCAGCGCCTTCTGCGGTCCGGCAATCAGCTGGTTGGCCTCCTTGTCCTGTTTGAGCATTTCATAGGACGCCGCCAGCCATGCCGCAGCCAGATCACTCTTCCAGTCGTTGGGGAATGCTTCCTGCAGCCGTTTCTGCACGGCGGCCAGATCGTTGGTGGTGACATTGCCCTGGCGCGTCAGCAGGTATACGGCGTATGCGCGCTGGCGCAAGGCATCGAGCGAATCGAGGCTCTCGTCCGCCGCCAGCTGATGCAGATACTTGTTGCCCGCATCGAGCATGTCACCCGGCACGGCAACGCCGCGATCTCGCGCTTCCAGCAAAAAGTGCATCGCATAGGCCGACACGAACGGTTCGGAATCCGGGGTGGCAGACCACACGCCGAAACCACCCTGCCCGTTCTGGCGCGAATGCAGCACGTCGAGGAAATGCGCCAGTGCCTCGTCATTGCTGATTTTCTTTTCACTGAAAGCCGGCTGCAGGGCATGAGTGAACACGGGAACCACCGGCCACTTTGCCAGCACCAGCTGCGGCATGGCCGCACTCACCAGCTGCTCGCTGCAGTAGTTCTGGTAGTTCACCAGATAGCTGGTCAGGCCCTCGGCCAGCACCACAGGCAAAGTGGATATCGCGGCATCGCGTGAAGCGTAGGCGTCATACAACTTGCGCAGATCCGGCACCTCGACCTTGCTGTGAGCATCGACGCGGCCGACGTCTACCCGGGTGCGATAAGCCGACGCTGGCCGCACCGAAAGATCGACACTTTGCCTGGCCGACTTGTCGCCATAGCCGGCGGTAAAGGCCAGATTGCCCGAGCCCAGCGCGCTGGTTGCCTTGACGTGGAAGATCACCACACCTTCGCGCATCTCACCCAGTGCCAGGCTCTGCGTGGTGTTGCCGATGACCTGCAGTTGCGGGCCAGTCTTCAACGTGACGACCACGGGAACCTGCTTGCCGTTGAGGCCAGTCAGGTTGTTCGCCACGCCGACACTGACCTCGGCCTCATCGCCGGGTGCCAGCGTAGTGGGCACGTTCGGCGACAGCACGAAGTCGTCGCGCACGGTGGTCGACCCCTCGAAGGTGCCGATGCGGTCCGGCGAGACGGATACCGCCATCACACGCAGCTTGCCGTTGAAGTAATCCGGCACGGTGTAGCTGAAATCCTTTTCGCCATCAACATCGACGATGCCGGACCAGTACACCACCGGCTTGTCGCGCTTGCGCTTGAACGGGTTCAGCTGGCGGCCGATCGCGCCGTCGGCATCGCCACCCGGTGCCGCCATTGCCATCAGCTTCTCGAAGTCCGGCAGGATCAAGTCGAGGATCTGCGAGGTGCCGACTTCCAGCATGCGTTTGCGGAAGAAGAATTTCAGCGGATCACCGAGCTTGTAGCGCGCGACCTGCAGGATGCCCTCGTCCACCGCAAACACCACCGCCTTCGTCGGCTGAGTCGAATGCAGTTTCAGGGTCAGCGTCTGGCCGGGTTTGATCAGCGCGGGAGAATCGACCGTGATCGGATTACGCCGTGCATCAAGGTTGACCGAGAACGGCACCACACCGTAGCTCAGCGGACTCATGAACACCTCGTCCGAGGACGGATCGCGGATGTATTGCACGTTGATGTAGCCGTTGCCCTCGAAATCCGCGGGCACGGTGATGTGCTGCACCGAGCTGGTGGTGTCGGCATGGAACCACGCGTGTGCGTAAACCTTGTCGCGCTCGATGGTGATCAGACCACTGCCGGCATACGGCGCACGAATGGCGATTTCGACCGGCTCGCCCTGAGCGTAGTCCTGCTTGCTGAGGTTCAACTGCAGCTCGGCGTTGCGATCCAGCGAGCGCGAAATATTGGCATCGCCGGCTACCGAATATTCGACGCGATTCACTTCGGTGCGATCGGACGAGCGACGGATGACCAGCGCGTAATTACCGGGCTTGTCGGTCGGCAACGCGTAATCGAGACCGGATGCTGGAATCGCCAGCGGCTGCTCACTGATCGCGATCTCTTTGAGCTTGGAGTCGTATTTATAGACGCCCGAATCCTGCTTGGTCAGTACGGAGACAAAACGCCGTTCGATCAGCTGTGCTTTTAGATCGCTGAGCGCAAAGGCTTTCGCCTGCGGATTGATCGCAACCAGATGCACGACTCGCGGGCTGTCACGTTTGACGTAATCGAGGTTATCGACCGCCTTGTAGCCGACCAGCCAGTCGTTGCGGGACACCAGCGTCTGCGCCGCGGCTGCCACGCTACGACCACCCTCGGCTTCGTACGCCTTGCTGAGGAAATACAGCTGGTAGGTGGCGTCGGCGTATTTCTTCAGATCGAGATCAAATTCGGCATGACCCTTGTCGTCGGTCTTGCCGTCCTGCAGGGCTTCTTCGTAGCCCTCCTTGGCCCGGCGCACGTCGTAGAAATGGTAGTCGGGCCAGCTGTGGAACGCGGGCCACGCGGGACGCAAGGTCAGCGACGCTTCGACGCGACGATCGGCCGCCGGCGTACCGAACAGGTTCTGCACATCGACAATGCCCTTGAGCTGATCGGGCTTCACCCAGCCTTCGGGTACCTGCTCGGAAAGCTTGGCGCTGACCTTCATGCGATCGGGCAGGAACTCCTTCACTTGCACCGTCGTCGTGCCGATCTGCGCGTCGGCCTTGCCATCCTTCACGATGTACAGGTTCACCGTCCAGGTGCCGGTCGGCGCGGTTTCGGCCGGCGTGTAATCGAGCTCGCCAAAGCCGGAAGCATCCATGGTCAGCGGGATTTGCTTGACCGTGACGCCGCGTGGATCGACGACTTCCGCCTGCAGCGGAATACCGGCCACGCTACGCGTCCAGCTGGCCGCACGCACGATCAGGCCGATATGGAAGAGGTCGCCCGGACGATAGATGCCGCGATCGGAAAACAGGTAACCCGACAGCTGGCCCTGATTCAACGCGTTGCGCTCACCGCCGATATCGAAGCGCGAGTAGTCGAGCTGGCGATCCGCGCCGCCAATCGGCAGAAAGGACAGATCGTCGCCCTTCTTCACCACATACATCACCGGCTTCTTTTCGCGGTCCAGGCCCTTGAAGGTCGGAAAATGCACCACGCCATCGGCGCTGCTGGCCTGGGTATAAAGCGTCTGACCATTGACGGCGAGCACGGACACCGTCGCCTCGCCCACCGGTTGACCCGTATGGATCGACTGCACGAAAACGTCCTGGCTGCCATCAAGCGAGCGCTTCACCAGCATGCCAAGATCGGTCACCACGATCAGACGCGTATCGGTCGGCATTGGCGCGTCGTCGGCACTGCCGTCATCAGCTTGGTCGCCATCAGCCTGATCGTCAGCGCCTTGATCGCTACTATCGGCCCCGCTGTTATCGGCCTCGTCTGCACTATCGTCAGTGGCCGAGCTGTCATCGCTCGCCGGCTGGTCACCCGGCGCCTGTGCAGTCCCTTGCAACGCACGCGCTTTTGCCTTGGCGGCAGCATCTGCCTTCTTTTTTTCGGCGACCGGATCGTAGCCAGACAGGTGCAGCAGGAATACGCCGCGCTTGCCGTCTTTCAGATACTGACCAAGGTCGACACCCTCGTAATGCGCCTTACCCGGGTCGGTCTTCGGAAACGCCTGCTTTTGCTCGAAGCGCTCGACGATATGGTCTTCGCTGAAACCGTACATGAGCTCGGGATGGCTATAGGTGCCCTGATTGAGGCTGACCAGATGCTGCAGCTGATCGGGTAGTACGCGGCCGATTTCCAGCTGCATGCCGGGCAGATTGCGCGACACCACCGACAGGCGTTTGCTGCCGCTCAGCGAGAGCAGCGAGCCATCGGCCATGAAGCGCAGCAGCTTGGGATAATCCGGCACGGTAAACGTTTGTGCCGTCGGTTTGCCCAACACATAGCCACCGAAAGATTTCAACCCTGTACCGACATGCACGTAGATCCGCTGACCGGGTTCCGCGTGGTACTTGAAGCTCTGGAGTGTCGCGAAATCGTCTTCGGTCGGTACCAACTCGATCGGCAGCGGCTGTGATTTCCGCAGGACAGCCTCACTCACTTCCGACACGTCCCAGCCATAAGGCGCATCGTCGTCTGCCTGGTCCATACCATCCTTTTTGCGCGGCAGGACCCAGGCTTTGGTCAAACCGGAAAGATCGCTGCCGCGTACCTTGCCACTGGCATTGATCACCAGCACCTGTTCGGGTTCGTACTTGTCGTTGTCGACCAGGGTCGGACTGATGTCCTGCAGCGACAAGCTATACAGGCCCGGCACGCGAATGCGCGATTGCAGCGAGTCTGGCGTGCCGTCACCGCCGCGCGAGCTGCGCACGCCGCTGTCCAGTTTCAGCAGTACTGCACCATCGTCGCGTGGCAGATCCAGCGGCTGCGAATGCACCCACGCATTGAGCTTGAAAGCATCATAGGTGACCGTGAATTTAAGCGGCGTACCCGGCTTGCCGTCTTTGTCGGCCAACGCGATGGCAATGCGCTTTTCAAACTGCGCGGTGTCCACCGGGTAGTTGAAATTGACCGGAACGATGGTGGTCTTCGCCGTCGGATCCTGCGGGTCCTGATAGAACTCACCATTACCAAATTTTGCCGTGAACGCCGGCAGATCAACAGCGAGATGGTCGTCCGCCATCAGCACATGCGGCGCGAATGCATCCGCCGTGTCGAAACGCACCTCGATATGCGCGCCAACCGGCCAGTCCTCAGCGGGAACAAAACGCAACGTGTGGTCGTCGGTCCAGCTCCATGCGCCTTTGAGCGCCGGATGCATGGTAATGCCCTTGCTGACCGGTTTGCCCACCAGCTCGATCGGTGCGGCCGAGGCTGAGAAAGCGACGTCGAGGGGATGAATGGTGATCTTGGGTGTGCCGTCTGGCTGCGTTACATAGTCCGTTAGCACCGGCACTTTCGCCTGGAAAGTAATGCGCTCCGGCTCAATCGGCTTGGGGCGATGCTGGTACCACTGCCAGCCGAACCAGGCAGCGATGATCAACAGCACGGTAGCGAGAAATCCGCCGGCAAATTGCCTTGGCTTGCGCTTGATCGCCGCGCCCGTAGCCGGCGCCCAGGTCGGTGCCGACCATGACACATTGCCGAGAACCGGCCGCAGAATCCAGCCCAGCCCGCGGAACAACCCGCGCACAAGGCGCACCGGCAACATAAGCAGAAACCGCAGCAGATCCATGACGTCCCCTTTCCTTCATCCGTTGATAGCAACGACGATATCTTCCAACCGCCATCACCGCAGCCTTGAGCAAGGCACAATGACGGCGATTCTTCCTAATGTCCCCATGCACTCTGCGCGTTGAAAATGGCAGGATGCGGCGCTGATTCTGACATGCGGCGGACGGCTGTAACAGCCAGCGCGGGTCTCGTCCCACTTACTCAAAAGCAACGGGCCGAGATTCTGAGAATGTCGGCCCGTTGTTTATTTTGGCAGCGGATGCAGCGCTATCTATCCATTTGCACGGATCGCAGGTGAAGTTAAAGCTTACCAACGAACTCGCGCACCACGGAAGCCAACGTCGGATCCTGCATCGCCATATGCATGGTGGCGCGCACCAGGCCGGCCTTGTTGCCGCAATCGAATCGTATGCCTTCGAAGCGATAGGCCAGAACCTTGCCCTGCTCTTTCAGCAACGCTTCGATCGCGTCGGTAAGCTGGATCTCGCCACCGGCGCCCGGCGTTGTCTGTTCCAGCAACTCGAAGATGCGACCCGGCAGTACATAGCGTCCCACAACCGCCAGATTGGACGGCGCGTCGGCCGGCTTCGGCTTCTCCACCATATGACGGATTTGCGCGCTGCGATCGTCGATCGCCGTGGCATCAACGATGCCGTACTTGTCGGTGTCGTTGTGCGGCACCTCTTCGACGGCGATCACGCCGGCGTCCTGCGCATTGGCCAATTCGGCCATCTGCCGCAGGGCGCCCTTGCCGGTACCTATCTTGCCGTTCCAGATCAGATCGTCGGGCAGCACGACACCAAATGGCTCATTGCCGACAACGGGCTTGGCGCAAAGCACCGCGTGGCCGAGACCAAATGCTTCGGGCTGGGTAACAAAGATAGCCCGCACGTGCGGGGGCAGCGTGCCCTGTACCAGCGCCAACAACTCGTCCTTACCCTTTTCTTCGAGCTTCGCTTCAAGCTCGTAGGCTTTGTCGAAATAGTCAGCGATAGCGTGCTTGTAGCGGTTCGTGACAAAGATCAACGTATCGGCGCCAGCATCGACGGCCTCGTCGACCGCATACTGAATCAGCGGTTTGTCCAGCACTGGCAGCATTTCCTTGGCCACGACCTTGGTGGCTGGAAGAAAACGCGTACCGAGTCCGGCTACGGGAAAGACGACCTTGCGCAGAGGTTTGCTCACTCACTTTTCTCCGGATTGATGCGGCGTATCGAAACCACGTTGTCGGGCTGCGCGACCTCGGTCCAGCGGAACGAGGGCAATAAACTCGACACGCAGCGCCGAAGTTCTTCTTCATCGAAAATATCGGCGGCTTCGGTCGCCTTGTTCAGCAACGCCTGCAGCAGATCCCACGATACTTCGCGATGCTGCGCGAGGAAGATTTTTGCATGCTCCGTCGCGCTGTAGTTTTCCAGCGGGTGGAACAATTCCTCGAACAGCTTCTCACCGGCGCGAAGACCCGTATAGACGATCGGAATCTCGGTACCCGGCTTCTTGCCGGCAAGACGAATCATCTGCTCGGCCAGATCGCGGATCTTTACCGGCTCACCCATATCGAGCGCAAAAATCTCTCCGCCCTTGCCAATGCTGGCCGCCTGCAAAATCAGTTGACAGGCTTCGGGAATCGTCATGAAGTAGCGCGATATTTCCGGGTGGGTCACCGTGATCGGACCGCCGTCCAGAATCTGCTGCCGGAATAGCGGAACGACGGAACCGGCCGAATCCAGCACATTGCCAAAACGAACCGTCATGAAACGCGTATCGGCATGCGCGTTGAGGTTCTGGCAATAGATTTCGGCGACACGTTTGCAGGCGCCCATGACGCTGGTCGGGTTCACCGCCTTGTCGGTGGAGATCAGCACAAAGCACTCAACGCCAGTCTCACGGGCCAGGTCGGCCACGGTGCGCGTGCCCAACACGTTGTTACGGAATGCCGAGCGCAACTGCGCCTGCAACATCGGTACATGCTTGTAGGCGGCGGCATGGAAAATCACCTGCGGCTTGGTTTCCGCAAAGGCCTTCTGCATGGCCGCATAATCGCCGCAGTTGGCCAGAATGCCTTCGAAGATCAACTCGGGAAAATTCGCGCGCAACTCCTGGGATATACGATAAAGGTTGTATTCGCTCTGCTCGACGACAATCAGCGACTGCGCACCGAGCCGGGCGATCTGTCGGCACAACTCCGAGCCGATCGATCCGCCGCCGCCGGTCACCAGCACGCGGCGCGCGGTGAGCGTTTCGCGAATAGCCGTCCAATCCAGTTCTACCGCGTCACGGCCGAGCAGATCCTCGATCGCCACTTCCTTGATCTGATTGAACTGCGCGCGCCCGGCGACAACGTCTTCGAGCCGCGGAATCGTCCGATACGGCAGACCGGTGTCATCGCAGAGCGCCACGATCCGACGCATTTCGTTGGTCGACGCTCCAGGGAGCGCGATCAACAGCATCTGCACTGCGGCCTCGCGCGCCACTTCCGGCAGTTCGTCAAAACGACCCAGCACGGGATGACCATTGATGCTGGCGCCACGCAGGCTGGGCTTGTCGTCGACAAAGCCGACCACGGCATAACGGCTGTCGCGACGAAGATCGCGCGAAAGTACCTCGCCTGCGCGGTCCGCGCCCACAATCATGACTCGCTTCACTTCGTGATTTTGCAGCAGTTCGCGACGGCTGTCTTTCCAGAAACGATAGGCCAGTCGTGGCAAGCCAAGCAGGGCACCCAACACCAGCGGGTACAGCAGGAACGTGGTACGAGGCACACCTTCAAGACGGTCATACAGGAATAACGACAGGCCGATCCCCAATACTCCGATCACCACGGCGCGCGCAATGTTCCACAAGTCCGGGAGACTCGCGAAACGCCACACGCTTTTGTAAAGACCGGTCCAGCGCAGGATCAGGCCCTGCACCAGCAGCACGATCGGAAACTCAAGCAGCTGGAAGCTGATGATCTCGGCCGGATTGAAGGCGTAACGCAGCATCTTGGCAATCCACCACGCCAGCGCCGTCATCGCCAGGTCGTGAGCCACGACCGCGACACGCGGATGGATGAAGCCAACGAGTTTACGCAGCGACATGGCGTTCCTTTGGAAGATTGCGCCGCAAGTAGCGACGTTTGAGCGTCAGCCACAAAGCCGCCGCACATAGATAGAACGCAATGGTAATCGGCAAAGCAATATTCAGATGACTGAACGCCAACCAGGTGAACGGTCCAGCCAGCAACAGATTCCAGCCCAGGTAGCGAGCATCTGTCTGGCCATGCGTGCCGCCCCCATGCCGGGTCATCCACTGGTACAGATGTTCTCGATGCGGGCTATACCAGCGCCTGCCCCTGAACATTCGCATCACTAATGTCAACGTGGCATCAAGCAAAAACGCGGACGAGAGTATCAAGAGCGGCCACAGCATGGCGTGATCCAGCCTCCATAACATCGCACTGAAGGCAAAAATAAGCAGGCCGATGCTGCCGCTGCCAACATCACCCATGAAGATTCGTGCCGGCGGCCGGTTGTACAACCAGAACCCAAAAGCAGATGCGGCCAACGCGGCAGTGGCGCATGCCAGCGCCGGCTGCGCCAAAGACCAACTCATCCAAGCCAACCCGGCAGCAACGAAGATGGTCTGCTGCGCCAGCAGCCCATCGATGCCATCCATGAAGTTGTGCAGATTGATGCTCCAGGCACCAGCCCCGAGTAACAGCGGCAACCACCACCACGACAGCCCCGTGGCCAACAACACCCCGGAAAACATCAGAACCGCCAGCAGCTGCGCACCAAACCGGGGCAGCACCGGCAGCGGGCGGTGATCGTCCCACCAACCGACAAATGCCACCAGGGCAAAGGCCATGGCGAGACTGATCACGACACTGGCAGGCCATGCCACCGAAAGGCTGAGCAAGGCACCGGGAATGCAGATCAGCACTGCGATAACCACGCCAATACCACCACCACGAGGCGTGGGAACACGGTGCGAGCGACGCTGTCCGGGCTGATCGAGCATGCCGCGTCGATGCGCGTAAACGATAGCGCCGCGCACTAGAAGCAACGTGATGACGAAAGCGGCAAGTAGCCATCCGATGGCGAGCGGGATCCTCATGTCACTCGCTGGCAACGCCGTGGATCGGACGGATCGTGCCCCAACTCTTGCAGCTCGGGCACTGCCAGTGATGCGCCTTGGCCCCGAAGCCGCAGCGGCTGCAGCGATACATCGCCTGGCCTTCCAACAGCTTTTTGGTGAGATCGCGCAGGATCAGGAAATTTTCACGCGCCTCGCCTTCAATCTTGTCCATCGTCGCGTCGATCAGCGCCATCAGACCGCGTACCGAGGGGCGCTGACGCAACTGCGAGGTCAGAAAATCGATCGCTGCGCGCTCACCGTCGCGCTGACGATAAATATGTGCCAAGGCCAGCACGGGGGAAATACCGTGATAACGGCTCAGCATCTCGCGCAGAAAAGATTCGGCGCGATCCATCTGCTGCGAACGGGCGTAGCTATTGAGCAGCGGCGGCAGAATTTCCGGTGTAAACGCTATATCCGCGTTGACCGCAGCCTCGTAGGCAGCCACTGCATCGGCGTGACGGTCGTCCTCCGACTGCAGGCGGCCAGTCAGCATAAAGGCGCGGACGCAGTCGGGCTGACACTCAAAAGCCTGGCGCAAATAGTCACGCGCCTCGCCACGGGCACCATGCTGTCGGGCACGATCAGCCAGCTCACAAAAGAACTGAGCCTTCATCGACGCTTCGTCCTCGCCCGTCATCACCTCCAGACGGCGCGTGTGCTCAATGGCCTTGTGCCAGTCCCGTTCGTGTTGGTAGATCGCAATTAAATGCCGCAATGCCGATGGCGCATGCGCGTCCATCGCCACCAGATCGGAGAACAGTGCTTCGGCGCGATCAAGCAGGCCGGCGCGCATGTAATCCTCGCCCAGTTCCAGCAACGCGACCGTTTTCATGGCATCGGACAGACCCGGACGCGACACCAGATGCTGATGCAGGCGAATCGCCCGATCCACTTCACCGCGACGGCGAAAAAGATTGCCCAGCGCCAGGTGGGTTTCCACCGTGTCGCGGTTGTATTCGGCTAACTTGAGGAAAACCTCGATCGCCTTGTCCTGCTCTTCATTGAGCAGGTAGTTCAAACCGCGGAAGTAATCCGACGAGAGCTCGCTGACTTCCGCACCTGATCGCTTTGCGCCCATCCGACGGGAGGCCAACCAGCCGAGAATGAAAGCTACCGGCACCAGCAGAACCAGCACGTACGGATAGTTCATGCAGTGGCCGGCGACTTCTTTTCGCTGTCGCGCAATTGCTGTCGACGCTCACGGCGCTGGCGAGAACTCACGCCAAGCCACGCCGTCAGTCCGCCGAGCAGCCAACCGATAACCAGCACGCAGAGCAATGCGGCGCCTTTGGGGAGCTGGACCCTGGCAAATGCAAGGTCGTAACTGACCAAATCGGCATTGAGCGCGCCGACCACGATGCCCGCAGCCACGAAGATGACAAGAATAAACAGGACGAGTAAACGCATGACCGGACTTTACCCGATTGACCGCGACAGGCACAGGTATTGCCTTCACCTACAGTGGTGATGATTCAGACCTTCAACAGGCTCGAATCCCGTGAATCAAGGCTTCACGCATAAAAAAGGCAGGACCGACCCAAGTCGCCTGCCCTGATAAACCTGGATGAATCCTTTAGGTGCCGGTCTGCTCGAGATGTAGATTCACGCGCTCGCGCAGCTCTTTGCCCGGCTTGAAATGTGGCACGTGCTTGCCCGGCAATGCCACAGCATCGCCTGACTTGGGATTGCGCCCCATGCGCGGCGGCCGATAGTGCAGCGCGAAGCTTCCAAAGCCACGCACTTCAATACGTTCGCCGTGAGCCAATGCATGGCTCATCTGTTCGATTACGCTTTTGACGGCCAATTCGACGTCAGCAAACGCAAGATGGGTCTGACGCCTTGCCAGCGCCTCGATCAATTCGGATTTGGTCATGGGACCCCAATGTCCGTGACGTTAAACAACGGGGCGGCGAAGTGCCGCCCCGCATCATGCTATCGCAAGAGACGATCAATCGGCCTTGTCGAACTGTTCCTTCAACAGAGCGCCGAGCTTGGTCGTACCAGTGGAGGCAGAGGCATAGTCAGCCACCGGCGCCTCGGGTACATCTTCCTCGTCCTTCGCGCGGATCGAGAGCGCCAGCTGGCGACCCTTGCGATCCATGCCGGTGAACTTGGCTTCGACCTTGTCGCCTACCTTCAAATGCTCGGTGGCATCCTCGATGCGCTCCTTGGCGATATCGTTGGCGCGCAGGTAACCCTCGACGCCCTCGCCCAGATCGATCAATGCACCCTTGGCATCAACTTCCTTGACGATACCGTTGACGATCGCGCCACGCGGATTCGCTGCCATGAACTGGCCAAACGGATCCTGCTCCATCTGCTTGATGCCAAGCGAGATGCGCTCACGCTCCGGATCAACAGCCAGCACCACGGCCTCGATCTCGTCGCCCTTCTTGAAGTTGCGCACCAGCTCTTCGCCGGTCACCTGCCAGGAGATATCGGACAGATGCACCAGACCGTCGATGCCGCCATCCAGGCCGATGAATACGCCAAAGTCGGTGATCGACTTGATCTGGCCGGACACCTTGTCGCCCTTCTTGTGCATGGCGGCGAAGGCTTCCCACGGGTTCGAGCGGGTCTGCTTGATACCCAGCGAGATGCGGCGACGCTCCTCGTCCACGTCCAGCACGGTGACTTCGGTTTCGTCACCGACCTGAACCACCTTGGCCGGGTTGACGTTCTTGTTGGTCCAATCCATCTCGGAAACGTGCACCAGACCTTCCACGCCTGGCTCGATCTCGACGAAGCAGCCGTAATCGGTGACGTTGGAAACCTTGCCGAACAGGCGGCTGCCGACCGGGTAACGACGGGCAATGGCAACCCACGGATCGTCGCCCAGCTGCTTCAGGCCCAGCGAAACGCGGTTGCGCTCCTTGTCGTACTTCAGCACGCGCACGTCCAGCTCGTCGCCGACGTTGACCACTTCAGACGGATGACGAACGCGCTTCCACGCCATGTCGGTGATATGCAGCAGGCCGTCGATACCGCCCAGATCCACGAACGCGCCGTAGTCGGTGAGGTTCTTGACGGTGCCCTTGACCACGGCGCCTTCGGTCAGGCGCTCAAGCAGCTGCTCGCGCTCGGCGGAGAACTCGGTCTCGACGACGGCACGACGGCTGACCACCACGTTGTTGCGCTTGCGGTCGAGCTTGATGATCTTGAACTCGAGTTCCTTGCCCTCGAGGAAAACCGGGTCACGGACCGGGCGCACATCGACCAGCGAGCCCGGCAGGAATGCGCGGACGTCCTTGATGTCGACCGTGAAGCCGCCCTTGACCTTGCCGGAGATGAGACCAACGATGGTCTCTTCCTTGTCGAACGCATGCTCGAGATCGTCCCACACCATCGAGCGCTTGGCTTTCTCGCGCGATAGCTTGGTTTCGCCGAAACCGTCTTCCAAAGCTTCGAGGGCAACCTTCACCTCGTCGCCTACCTGCACCTCAAGGACGCCCTGCTCATCGCGGAACTGCTCGATGGGGACAATGCCTTCGCTCTTCAGGCCGGCGTTGATCACGACGACGTCATTGCGGATTTCCACAACGATACCGGTGACGATGGCGCCAGGCTTCAGCTTGGAGATGGCCTGCTGGCTCTGTTCAAACAGTTCGGCAAAACTTTCAGTCATGTTGATTCCATAGTGGGAAAAGACCGCGGCTCGCTGCGCTTTACTTAAGGTTGCACACGTACCGGCCGGTCCACCGGTTGAGGGCAAGTTCGGGTGGTTCCCGCAGGAACAACAACCCTTGTCACCGTTGGCCAAAATCCCTGCCTAACTTCTCTCAAGCGAGAAGCTTTGCCAGGGACGAGAAACCGCAATGCCGCTGTTTACAGCTGCACTACGGCGAGTACTTTCGCGACGACGTCCTCAATGCCCATGCCAGTGGTGTCGATCAGCAAGGCATCTTCGGCAGGTTTGAGCGGCGCGACCGCACGCGATGCGTCGCGGCTGTCACGCGCCTCAATTTCGCGCTGAAGGCTGCCTAGTGTAACGCTAAGTCCCTTTTCCTTCAACTGCTTATAGCGTCTTTTCGCTCGTTCGGAGGCGCTCGCGGTGAGGAATACCTTGAACGCCGCATCCGGGAAGATCACGGTACCCATGTCGCGCCCGTCAGCCACCAGCCCCGGTGGCCGACGAAAGCCCAGTTGCAACGCCACCAAGGCTTCACGCACCGATGGCACTGAAGCGATCGCCGAAGCCGCGGCACCGGCAGTCTCGGTGCGCAGCTCGTCCGTGGCGTCATGACTGTTGACGATAACCCGAGTCTCCCCACCATCAGGCGACGCGCTGAACTTGATGCGCGTGGTTTGGGCGCAACGGGTTACTGCGTCCACATCCGACAGGTCCAGCCCCTCCATGCCGGCGGCATACCCCACCGCGCGATAAAGCGCCCCGGAATCGAGCAAACGCCAGCCCAGATGTTGGGCGACCAGCGCGCTGATTGTGCCCTTGCCTGATCCCGATGGCCCATCGATAGTGAGAACGGGCGCGGGCAAGGCATGGCTCATGGAGATTCCTGATTCAGAAGAAAGGCTGAAGTTTAACGCGTGCACCGTCTCGTTGACCCCGACTGAGTCGCGTGTTATCAAACATGCACGCTTGGTTCGCAAGCTTTTCCGCCTCTTTTCATGACCGATCTATGACCGATCTTCGCCGCGAGTTCGAACAGGCTGCTGAGGATATTCAGCGATTCGGCAAGCGCCCCGACAACGACACCTTGCTGAAGCTGTATGCGCTCTACAAGCAAGGTTCGAAGGGCGATCTCAGTGGAGCGCAGCCAGGTTTTTTCGATTTCATTGGCACAGCCAAACACGAGGCGTGGGCCAAGCTGCATGGCGTACCCGAGGAAGACGCGATGCGTCGCTATATCGCGCTGGTGCATCAATTGCTGGCCTGAAACAGCTACGCCCCAAACGCAGAGCTTGCTTTCCGCCCTCAAACACCGGCACATTCATACGATTGTTTGAACCGGCCTTGATCGCATGAACTATCCGCACCTGTTCGCTCCGCTGAATCTGGGTCATGTCACCCTGCCCAATCGCATCCTGATGGGCTCCATGCATACGGGCCTGGAAGACAAGGCCAGCGACTACGACAAGCTCGCTGTCTATTTCGCCGAACGCGCCCGCGGCGGCGTGGGCCTGATGGTGACCGGTGGCATTGCGCCGAGCATTCGCGGCTGGCTGAAGCCGTTCGGCGGTCGCCTGTCGATGCCATGGCACAAGCCGCGCCATCGCAAATTGACCAATGCTGTACACGCCGAAGGCGGACTTATCTGCATGCAGATATTGCATGCCGGCCGCTATGGCTATCACCCACTCTCGGTGGCACCCTCGAAGATCAAGTCACCGATCACGCCTTTCACTCCGAGCGCGCTGTCATCGCGAGGTGTAGAGCAAACCATCAAGGATTTCGTGCGCTGCGCGAAGCTGGCGCAAGACGCTGGCTACGACGGCATCGAGGTGATGGGTTCGGAAGGCTATCTGATCAACCAGTTCATTGCCGCGCGCACCAATCATCGTAGCGACGTCTGGGGCGGCGACGCTGCGAGCCGCATGCGTCTGCCGATTGAAATCGTTCGCCGCACGCGCGAAGCCGTGGGCAAGAATTTCATCATCATCTATCGCCTGTCGATGCTCGATCTGGTCGAGGGCGGTCAGGACTGGGACGAGATCGTCACGCTGGCCAAGGCTATCGAAGCGGCCGGTGCCAGCATCATCAATACCGGCATCGGCTGGCACGAAGCGCGCGTACCCACCATCGTTACCAGCGTGCCGCGCGGCGGCTTTGCCTGGGTCACCAAAAAGCTCAAGGGTGAGGTGGCCATTCCGCTGATCACCACCAACCGCATCAATATGCCGGACGTGGCTGAAGACATTCTTGCCGACGGTGCCGCCGACATGGTGTCGATGGCGCGGCCGCTGCTGGCCGACCCGGAATGGGCAAGCAAGGCCAAAGCCGGACGCGGCGATCGCATCAATACCTGCATCGCCTGCAATCAGGCCTGCCTTGATCACGTGTTTCAGAACAAGCACGCCAGCTGTTTGGTCAATCCACGCGCCTGCCATGAAACCGAACTCGTTATCTCACCGACCTCGAAACGCAAACGCATCGCCGTGGTCGGCGCAGGCCCCGCTGGCCTCGCTTGCGCCAGCACACTTGGCGAGCGCGGCCATGCAGTGACGCTGATCGACAAGGCGCAGGAGATCGGCGGCCAGTTCAATTACGCCAAGCAGATACCCGGCAAGGAAGAGTTTTACGAAACACTGCGCTACTTTGGTCATCAGCTCAGCGACAACGGCGTTGATGTGCAACTCGGGCAGACCGCCGATGCGGTATCGCTGATTGCTGGCGGTTATGACGAGGTAGTGATTGCCACTGGCATCACCCCTAGGACCATAAGTTTTCCCGGCAGCGATGATGCCCGTGTCTTCAGCTACCTGGATGTTCTGGCTCGCCATGTGCCGGTTGGTTCGAAAGTCGCCATCATCGGCGCTGGCGGTATCGGTTTTGATGTGGCCGAGTTTCTGGTCGAAAACGCACCCTCACCCACCACGGACGTTGCCCGCTGGACCCATGAATGGGGGGTGGATATGCAGCTGGCGTCTCGCGGAGGCCTGCAGAAACCGCAGCCGGAATCGCCCGCTCGACAGATCTGGCTACTGCAACGCAGCGAGGGTCGCCCGGGTGGACGACTGAACAAAACCAGCGGTTGGGTGCATCGCGCCACGCTCAAGGCCAAACGGGTCGAAATGCTGGGTGGCGTGAGTTATGAGCGCTTCGACGAACATGGCTTGCACATCACCGTTGATGGCGCACCTCAAGTGCTTCCAGTCGATAACGTGGTGATCTGCGCCGGTCAGGAGCCCAATCGACGACTGGCTGATGATCTGATCGCGGCCGGCATCAAGGTTCATGTCATCGGCGGTGCCGACGTCGCCGCCGAACTCGATGCGAAACGGGCTATTGCGCAAGGTATCGAGCTGGCCAGCAGGCTTTAGCTTTGGCCGCAGCGCTCAACATGGCCCTGCGAACGGAGTGCGGGAACCGGAAACTATCCGCAAACCAAAAAAGAACGCCCCGCGATTGCAACGCATCAACATGGGTCAGGGGGAGATGACCAGATGTCGTATTTAGCGTTGCCGCGGGGCGAGGGCCACTGCCGCTAGGGGGAGGGGAAGCGACAGGACGAGCGGGATTATCTGATCGACGTGTTAAAGCATCCAATATATATTTAGCGCATCATTTATTCGATATCGCTATATGTTTGATTTCCGTCAGCTGCGCTATTTCATTGCGGTCGCCGAGGAGCTCAGCTTTACTCGCGCGGCCATACGCCTGCATCTCTCCCAACCGCCGCTCTCTCAGCAGATCCAATCACTGGAGCAGGATCTAGGCGTGCGCCTGCTCGAACGCAACAAGCGCAACGTGGCGCTGACCGAGCCAGGCAAGATTTTTCTGGAACAGGCACGACAGATTCTCGCCAAGGCTGACGAAGCTCGCAGCCACGTGGTCGCTGCCGCCGCGGGTTACAGCGGGCAGCTGCGTCTGGCGTATACGGTTTCGGTGTCGTTCCATCCTGCCTTGCCGCAGACGCTGCTGCGCTATGGCCAGATCGCACCGAACGTCCGTTTGCACCTGAGCGAGATGTATACCGAACCGCAATTTGCCGCGCTGTTGGCGGGTCAGATCGATGTCGGTTTCGTTCGCGATGAGCCGCTGCATGCTCAGGATGCGCGCGGTTTGCGGCTTCGGGTCATCGATCGTGAGCCCCTGCTGCTTGCTGTACCTATCGGTCACCCCTTGGCGGGCCGCAAAAGTCTGCGGTTAATCGAAGTCGCTGGCGACGCTTTTATTTCGCAGCCGCGTGAACTGGCAGCGACGCTTTACGACAGCTTGGTGAAATTGGCTACCAAGGCAGGATTTGAACCGCTGATCATCCAGCAGGCACAACAGATCAACGGTTTACTGGCGCTAGTGGCAGCAGGACTCGGTCACGCACTCGTACCGGCCAGCATGCGCGCCGTGCGTCTGGCTGGCGTCAGTTATGTCGCCCTGGAAGATTCCGACGCCTACCTGCTGCTGGCCGTGGCCTGCCGCATCGATGACGATTCCCCTGCCCTTCGCCAATTCATGTCGACCGTCGCTGAAACAGCCGCCGTGCGAGGCTTGTGATAAGCCTCTCAGGCCGCTACACTTGCTGACTTAACTTTTGAATAGTGTCAGGAGCTGGCCGTGAAGGTGCTTAACTCTTTGAAGTCCGCCAAGGCGCGGCACCGTGACTGCAAGGTTGTGCGTCGTCGCGGCAAGGTGTTCGTGATCTGCAAGAGCAATCCCCGTTTCAAGGCTCGTCAGCGCTAAGCCTAACCAGGTCTGGTTGCAACGAAGTCATGAAAAGGCCGCGCAAGCGGCCTTTTTTGTGCCCTGCGTTCAACCCGAACTATGGAAAATACTGCAAGGGAAAGTACTGCAAGCGCTCAGCGACGTGATGTTGCCGGACGGCGGCACGACAACCAGAGCAGCAACGCGGCCACGGACAATGAAACCCAGTAATCACTGGGTGCCGGACCCCACCAGTGAATATGCCAGGGGATGTAACGTGGCGCGAAATGCGCCAGACCATACGCGGGGTTCAACACGAACCACAGGAAATCCTCGGTGATCCAGAACAGCATGATGCAGGCGAACACGCGCGCCTCACCACGCCAACTCCAGTTCCCGGTGAAAACCAGCGGAAAATGGAAGAACAGTCCCATGCACGGAAACAGCCACGCGTGATAGCCAGTCATCGGCCGGCCACCCCAGAAAATATCGAGCAGCCAATGATGCTGTATGCGCCAGGTCGGCAGATTCGCGGCCCAACCGGCGGCTCCCTCGATCTGGATTTCCACGTGGGCGAAGAAAAAGGCCAGCAGCACGGTCCAGCCGAGCGTCAACACCACTACCAGTGGATGCATCGAGACTGGAACTCTTCGGTCAGCCCCCAGAAATCGTTGATCCCATCGACGCACGCTCAATGATCCACCGGTATGGTTTCTGACTGCCGGCAATCAAGCTGGGCCTGAACGATATCGAGCACGCGCCGCGCCGCCTGCGGCTGCCCCAGGCGGCGAGCGCATTCACGCATCCGCGTCAAACGCTCCGGCTCGGCCAGCAATTGACGCACGCGATACTCGAGCGAGATCAGATCCACCGCTTTCAGTGCTGCGCCTTGCTCCAACACGTAGTCCGCGTTGCGCTCTTCCTGACCGGGGATCGGCGCATACACCACCATCGGCACACCCATCGCAAGACACTCGGATGTGGTCAGGCCACCAGGCTTGGTGATCACCAGATCAGAGCAGGCCATCAGGAGCGCTACCTCGTTGGTGAAGCCGAACGGAAACAATCGCCCCGGCTGTTCCACTGCCTGAATCTTCAGCCGGGCCAATGCGGCTTCGTTGCGCCCAGCCAGCACGATCAGCTGGAAGTCATGTTCCAACTGCATCAATCTGGCTGCCACCTCGTCGAGCTTGCCAACCCCAGCGCCGCCCCCCATCAGCATGATGGTAGGCCGTGCCGGGTCGAGGCCGAAGCGTTCGGCGCAGGCTTGGCGATCCTGTGGCTGGGTGAACTCAGGCATGACCGGGATACCGGTGGTATGGACGCGCTGCGCCTCGATACGGTTCGCCCGCATGCGGAAGGCAATCTCATCGCTGGCGGCGAAGAAGCCCGTCATGTGTGGAATCACCCACATGCCATGAAGATCGAAGTCGGTGACCTGGACCCACACCGGCACCGTCATCCGCTCACGCCGGATCTCATGCATCAGCATCTCGGCGGGCAGAAAGTGGGTGCAGACAATAGCGTCGGGCGCAAACGCATCGATCGCCTTACGCAGATCGCCCGTACCCAGCCGTTCGACGGCGCGCCGCAACTTCTGCATCGGGCCATCTGGATCGGCCTCGGAACTGCGCTGGTACAGCATGCCCCACAGAGTGGGGTAGCTGTTTACCAGTGTGATATAGAAATCGGTGTAGAGCTTGCGGAATGCGGACGGGACGTAGTCCATGGCATCCAGATGCAAGGTCTCGACGTTCGGTAAACTGGCTGCTGCGGTGAGACGCAACGCTTCGGCCGCGCGCATGTGACCTGCACCGGCCGAAACGCTGAGGAAGAGGATCTTCTGCTGTGGCATATTGCGATCCATTGTCAGATGCTCATCGACAGAGGCCAGCGCGCCGCCAGCTGGTTACCAGGCCGCTCACGCACTACGTCCGAAAATTTCACACGCGTCTTCAGGTATAGCGGACACCCGTGATCTCGTAATGTTTAACCCCATTGGGTGCAGTGAACTCGAAGCTGTCGCCTGCACTCTTGCCGATCAGCGCTCGGGCAATCGGCGAAGAGACCGCGATCATGTGCAGCTTGATGTCCGCTTCCAGATCGCCAACGATCTGATAGGTCACTGCCGTACCGGAGTCTTCGTCCTCCAGATCGACGATCGCGCCGAACACAACGCGGTTGCCCGGATTGAGCTGGGTGACGTCGATAACCTCAGCGTTCGAGAGCAGTGACTCCAGCTGACCGATGCGCCCTTCGGCAAAACTCTGCTGCTCGCGCGCGGCGTGGTATTCGGCATTTTCCTTGAGATCACCGTGCGCCCGCGCTTCGGCAATGGCTGCGATGATGCGCGGCCGATCGACGAATTTCAGCTTTTCGAGCTCGCCACGCAGGCGCTCTGCGCCCGCCTTGGTAATCGGGGGACGACTCATGCGCTCAACTCCTTGTGCAGTTCCTGCAGGCTATGCACATCGCCATCGCTGCGGAAATCCAGCGAATGGACGAGCGCACGCGCGCCTGCCACGGTGGTGGAATACGTGACGCGGTGCTGCAAGGCCTCGCGCCGGATCGAGAACGAATCGGCAATCGCCTGCTTGCCCTCGGTGGTGTTGACGATATAGACAATCTCGCCGTTCTTGATCAAGTCGACGATATGCGGACGGCCTTCGAGCACCTTGTTGATACGCTCGCAGATGACGCCATGCTCGGCCAGATAGCTGGCTGTACCCGAGGTCGCCACCAGATTGAAGCCGCGCGCAACGACCTCCTTGGCAACGTGCAGCAGGCGCTCCTTGTCGCTGTCGCGAACCGAGAGAAATACCTTACCCACCTTCGGTGGCTTGATGCCGGCTGCTTCGTGACCGCGCGCGAACGCCGCGCCAAAGCTGCGGCCCACACCCATCACTTCGCCGGTCGAACGCATCTCGGGGCCGAGGATAGGATCGACGTTCTGGAACTTCAGGAACGGGAAGATCGCTTCTTTCACCGAGTAGTACTCGGGGATGACTTCCTTCGTCGCGCCCAGGCTGGCCAGCGTGCGGCCCGCCATGACCCGTGCGGCGATCTTGGCCAACGGCACGCCGATCGCCTTGGAGACGAACGGCACCGTGCGCGACGCACGCGGATTCACTTCCAGAATAAAGACCGTCTCGCCCTGAATCGCGAACTGGGTATTCATCAGGCCGATGACCTTGAGTTCGCGCGCCATCATGGTGACCTGGCGACGCATCTCGTCCTGGATCGGTGCCGTCAGCGAATACGGCGGCAACGAGCAGGACGAATCGCCGGAGTGCACGCCGGCTTCCTCGATGTGCTCCATGATGCCGCCGATCAGCACGTTACCTTCGGCATCGGCAATCACATCCACGTCCACTTCGACCGCGTGATCGAGGAAGCGGTCGAGCAACACTGGCGAATCATTGGATACCTTCACGGCATCGCGGATGTAGCGCGACAGGTCGACATCATCGTGCACCACTTCCATCGCACGGCCACCGAGCACATAGCTCGGGCGCACGACCAATGGGTAGCCGATCTCGCGGGCCAGCGCCAGCGCCTCGTCGGCGTTGCGCGCGGTGCGGTTAGGCGGCTGCTTCAGGCCGATCTTCGTAATCATCTGCTGGAAGCGTTCGCGGTCCTCGGCCAGATCGATGCTGTCCGGGCTGGTACCGATAATCGGCACACCGGCTGCCTCGAGCGCACGAGCGAGCTTGAGCGGCGTCTGGCCACCGTACTGCACGATCACGCCCTTGGGCTTTTCGATGTGCACGATTTCCAGCACGTCCTCGAGCGTCAGCGGCTCGAAGTACAAGCGATCGGAGGTGTCGTAGTCGGTCGAGACGGTTTCAGGATTGCAGTTGACCATGATGGTCTCGTAGCCATCCTCGCGCAGCGCCAGCGATGCGTGCACGCAGCAATAATCGAACTCGATGCCCTGGCCAATGCGATTCGGGCCACCACCGAGCACGATGATCTTGTCGCGATTCGTCGGCGCCGCCTCGCATTCTTCCTCGTAGGTCGAATACATGTAGGCTGTGCTGGTGGCGAATTCGGCACCGCATGAGTCGACCCGCTTGTAGACCGGGCGCACACCCAGCGTATGGCGTAGGTGGCGTACGGCAGCCTCGTCGGTATCAAGCAACTCCGCCACGCGTGCGTCGGAGAATCCGAGACGTTTCAGCTCGCGCATGCGCGGTTCGTCGATCGCGGTCAGCCCCTGCTCGGTAACCTCCGTCTCGGTCAGCACGATGTCCTCGAACGCGGCGAGGAACCATGGGTCGACGCGGCTGAGGTTGTGTACCTCCTCCAGCGAGAGTCCAGCGCGGAAGGCGTCGGCCAGATGGAATACGCGATCAGGCCGCGGCTCACGCAGCTCGCGCTTGAGCACGACGAGACCATCGTCGGTGCTGATATCCAGTCCGGTTGGATTGAGACCGGTCTTGCCGATCTCCAGGCCACGCAGCGCTTTCTGCAGCGATTCATGGAACGTGCGGCCAATCGCCATCACCTCACCCACCGACTTCATCTGGGTAGTGAGGCGCGCATCGGCCGACGGGAATTTTTCGAAGGCGAACCGCGGGATCTTGGTGACAACGTAATCGATCGACGGCTCGAACGACGCCGGCGTCAAGCCACCAGTGATATCGTTTTTCAGCTCGTCCAGCGTGTAGCCGACGGCGAGTTTGGCGGCAATCTTGGCGATCGGAAAACCCGTCGCCTTCGATGCCAGCGCCGACGAACGCGAAACGCGCGGATTCATCTCGATCACCACGACGCGACCGTTCTCGGCGTTGATGCCGAACTGCACGTTGGAGCCGCCGGTATCCACACCGATCTTGCGCAGCACGGCGATCGAGGCATCACGCAGACGCTGGTATTCCTTGTCGGTGAGCGTCTGTGCCGGTGCCACGGTGATCGAGTCACCGGTATGCACGCCCATCGGATCGAGGTTTTCGATCGAGCACACGATGATGCAGTTGTCCGCGGTGTCGCGGACCACTTCCATCTCGAATTCCTTCCAGCCGAGCACGGATTCCTCGACCAGCACTTCGCCCACCGGCGAGAGATCCAGACCGCGCTTGACGATCTCCTCGAACTCCTCGCGGTTGTAAGCGATGCCGCCACCCGAACCACCCAGCGTGAAGCTCGGCCGGATGATCGTCGGATAGCCGACCTTGGCCTGCGTCAACAGCGCCTGCTCGAAGGTACGAACAACCTCGGCCTTGGGACAATCCAGCCCGATCTCGGCCATGGCGACGCGGAACAGCTCACGGTCTTCGGCCATGCGGATCGCTTCGCGCGACGCGCCGATCAATTCGACGTTGTACTTTTCCAGTACACCGTTATCGGCCAGATCCAGCGCGCAGTTCAGGCCGGTCTGGCCGCCCATCGTCGGCAGCACCGCATCAGGTCGCTCCTTGGCGATGATGCGCTCCACCGTCTGCCAGTTGATCGGCTCGATGTAGACCGCGTCGGCGGTTTCCGGGTCGGTCATGATCGTGGCGGGATTGGAGTTCACCAGGATCACCCGATAACCCTCTTCCTTCAGCGCCTTGCAGGCCTGGGCACCGGAGTAGTCGAATTCGCAGGCCTGGCCGATCACGATCGGGCCGGCGCCGATGATGAGGATGCTTTTTATATCGGTACGCTTGGCCATCTCAGCGGGCCTCCTGCATGGTCTTGTCTGACATGAGCCGGGCAAAACGGTTGAACAGATATCCGATATCGAGCGGACCGGGGCTCGCCTCCGGATGTCCCTGGAAGCAGAACGCCGGGCGATCGGTCAGCGCGAAACCCTGCAGCGAACCGTCGAACAGCGACGTGTGTGTGACCCGCACATTGGCCGGCAACGTGGCCGGATCGACTGCAAAACCGTGGTTCTGCGAGGTGATCAGTACGCGGCCGTTGTCGTGATCCTTCACTGGATGATTGGCGCCGTGATGCCCAAACTTCATCTTCAGCGTGGAAGCACCGACCGCCAAGCCCATGATCTGATGGCCCAGGCAGATACCGAACAGCGGGATCTTTGCATCGAGAAATTCTCGCGTGGCGGCGATCGCGTAATCGCAGGCGGCCGGATCGCCCGGGCCGTTGGACAAAAACACGCCATCAGGCTTCATCGCCAACACGTCAGCGGCCGGCGTCTGCGCTGGCACCACGGTGACTTCGCAGCCCTGTTCGGCCAGCAAGCGCAGGATGTTGAGCTTGGTGCCAAAATCGTAGGCGACAACCTTGAAGCGCTTGGCCGGCTGGTTGAAAGTAGTGTCATCGAGGTCATAGATGCCCTCGTTCCACACGTACGGCTTGGCGACGCTGACGACCTTGGCCAGATCCATGCCGTTCAAACCCGGAAACGCACGTGCCTTGGCCAACGCCACTTCGACGTCGACATGCTCGCCCGCCATGATGCAACCGGCCAGCGCGCCCTTGTCGCGCAGGATCCGGGTAAGCCGGCGGGTGTCGATACCCGCAATCGCCACCGTGCCATGACGCTTGAGGTAATCCGGCAGACTTTCGCTGCTGCGCCAGTTGCTGGCGAGGCGCGGCACGTCGCGAACGATCAGTCCGGCCGCGTGTATGGCACCGGATTCAGCGTCTTCGGCATTGACGCCGGTGTTGCCGATATGCGGATAGGTCAGCGTGACGATCTGGCGCGCATAGGAAGGATCGGTGAGGATCTCCTGATAGCCGGTCATCGCGGTATTGAAAACCACTTCGCCGACGGTATCGCCAGTCGCGCCCACGGCGTGACCATGAAACACGCTGCCGTCTTCGAGGGCGAGCAGAGCGGAAGTAAGCATAAGGTGTCCGCCTTTTGGATGCAGCAAGGTCCGCAAGCCGCGCCATGGCTGGCTTGTGGAACTCGTGAGAGAAAGTATCTGGGCGGGTTGAAATGATAAGACGCAGCGCGGTTTCTGTCCACCTTACGAAGCATGAACCACGCTTTTGGCCTGCGCTATTTCGACAATGGCCAGCGTTACACTACAAAATATTTTTCGGGAGCCTGCCAAACCATGAGCGCCACCGTTCTGCTCGATCCCGCGCGCCTCGATCGCCCGGATACCACGGTGACACAGCAGCCATTTCCGTTCCTGGTGGCGCACGGACAGCTGCCGGACGAGGCGCGCAACGAGCTGGATCGGGACTTCCCACGGTACGCCAGCGCCGGATTCTTTCCCTACGATGCCAGCGATTGTGGCCCATCCATCAATGCGCTGATTGAAAACATGACCTCGCCTGAATTCGCCAAGGCCGTTGGTGCGCGGCTGGGCATCGACAATCTCGGCCAATATCCAACCCTGGTGACCCTATGCCGCTTGCTCAACAAGCGCCACGGCACCATCCATACCGACAGCAAGTCCAAAGTTGCCACTGCACTGATCTATCTCAATACGCAATGGCCTGACACCAGCGATGGCTGCCTGCGATTCCTGCACAAGATCGACGACATCGACAGCATCGTGGTGCCCGAACTGACGCCGCTGTACGGCGAATTCGCCGTGTTCAAGCGCTGCGACAATTCCTTCCACGGCCACCTGCCCTTCGAAGGCGAGCGTCGCGTGGTGCAGGTCGCCTGGCTGACCAGCGAAGAAGAAAAGCTGCGCAAGACCAAACGTGGCAAGTTCTCGCGCGTGTTCAAGAAGCTCGTCGGCAAACTGGATACCCGGCACGGCGCCGGCCGCGACCGAAATGCCTCACATAAGGATTGAAGCCACATGGATACGGACATCCAGCACGCACCGCCCACTCCCCTGGCATTCCGCTGGGGCATGCTGTTGGGACTGGCGGTCTTCGTCGTCGACATCGTCGGCCTGATCCTGCTCACGTCCCTCAAGTCCCGGCTGGGCGCCATGTCGCCCGGCGTTGACCAGGGCTGGATCACGTATGACTTCATGGATGACCACATAGTCGCCCTCTCGTTGGCTTGGACAGGCCTGTGCGTAGCCGCGCCCTCGACCTACCTGGCCAAACGCCGGTACTGGCGTGGTCTGCGTGGCATGCTGCTGGTGAGCGGCATCGCCCTGTTGCTGCTATTAGGTTTCGTGCTCTATGCCAGCGCACTCGGCAGTGGCCTGGCTGCCGCCACCGGTTAATTGCCCGGGACGGCGGACCGCCCATATCAGCCCTGAGCCAACCACCACCCGGCGAATACCGCAAATACGCCGTAGAGCAGGCCGACCGGCAATATCCAGCGCGCATCGACACGCCCGCGCTGAAACAGCCACCACAGATAGCCGATCGCGATCATGGTGATCACGCCAGCCGCTTTCAGTGGCGCATCAAACAGCCAAGGTGTAGCAAACAACGCCAGCGAACTGGGAATGGTCGCCTGAATCATCATCGCGCCGGAAATATTGGCGAGCGCAAGACGCTCCTTACCCTGACGCACCCAGATCAGTGCGTTAACGGTTTCCGGCAATTCGGTGGCGACAGGGCTGAGGACCAGCGCCACGAAATGGGCCGGCAGCGAGAAAAACGCACCAATGGCCTCCAACTGGCCGACAAACAATCGCGATGCTGCCGCAATGACTGCCAGTGCGATAACCGTCTGCGCGACAACCCAGCGCATCGCCGGATCGACCTGCCGAGGACGAAACTTCAGCGGATCGAGCTCTTCGTCTTCCGGCACGTGATCTTCGCTGCGCATCTCACGCCATACGTACAAGCCGTAGGCCGCCAGAAAAACGACGCCCAACCATGGTTTGATCGCGAACGCGACCAAGCCCAGCCCAACTTTCACGACAAAGATCGCAAGAAACCAGGATTGATCGCGCGCGAGACGTTGATGATCGACGCGAATCAGCCGATCGGCTCGCTTCAGCCGCCGCCGGTTCAACCACAGTGCACCGCCCACGACAGCGTAGGCGATAGTGGCCAGTACCAGCGGACCGCCAAGCGCGGCACCGACGCCGATATCACGCGCCTCGGGCGTCTTGCCGAAGATGACCGCAACGAAAGTCACGGCACTCTCGGGCAACGCCGTGCCGAAAGCGGCAAGCACCGTACCGGTTGCGGTCGAACTCAGCTTGAGCTTGCGCCCGAACCATTCGACACCGTTGACGAAATACTCGCAGGCGAGATAAATCACCACCGCAGAGCCGAGGAATAACGCGAAGGTAAGCAACATGGAATGCACAAGGGCCAGGCGAGCGGAAAACCGATGGCTCACCGACACCGCTCGCCCGGCCGGGTAAGCATGTCGATGGCCAAAGGTCTCGCCGGGCGTGGCCGTCACCGAAAGTGACGGTTTGCTGTCCACACCATGGTTTCGAAATGCCGAAACCAATTGTGTTGATGCGGACGCCTCTGGGTACGAGGCTGGCTACTCCCCAATGACAAGTCAGTGATCGTAACCAGGGCAGACGCGAATCACAAGGCGCAGCATTCGACCAGCACCTTTGCCGCACGAAACACTCACCGTGGTGTGGCGATGACATCCTCGAGTCGCCACTGACCCGGCGCGCGCCCGCGCAGCCAGTGCGCAGCTTGCAATGCGCCGCGCGCGAAGATCGAGCGATCGGTGGCACGATGCGCAAGCTCCAGCCGCTCGCCCTGTCCGATCAGCATCGCCGTGTGTTCGCCGACGATATCGCCGCCGCGGACCACGGCAAAGCCGATCGAGCCATCGACGCGCTCGCCCGTCCGGCCCTCGCGAGCGTAGACCGCTGATGATTCCAGCGTGACATCGCGAGACACAGCTGCTGCATGGCCAAGAGCCAGGGCTGTGCCGGAGGGCGCATCCTGCTTGCGGCCATGATGAGCCTCGACAATCTCGATATCCCAATCAGGCAAGGTCGCCGCCGCTTCACGCAAAAGATGAGTCAGCACCGCAACACCCAGGCTGAAGTTAGCCGCGCGCAATAGCGCAATATTTTCTGCAGCCTTGAGCAGTCGAGCTTCCATCGCTGCATCGGTACCCGTAGTACCCGTGACCAGCGGTGTGCCATTGGCCAGACAAAAGTCCAGCACCGCCGAAAGTCCTGCAGGGCCGCTAAAGTCGATCACCACGTCGGGCGCTGGCGCGCTCAGCCAGTCATGGGCATAACGCAGCGAATTGACGCCACCGAAGGAAACCGGCAGCCCATTCTTAGACGAGGCGGGTGACACTACGGCATGAACCAACGCGAATCGCTTATCGCCCTCAAGCAGGCCCAGCAGCGAACTACCCATGCGGCCGGAAGCGCCATTGATGCCAAGGCGAAGAGATTGAGTCACTGGCTTACTCCCGTCGTATCCATTGATCGATCCATCCTAACGTGAGCGTCGTGAATCCGATGCACGACTGGCATTACCCATCGAACATTACCCATAGAAATTGACTGATCAGGCGGTGACCCGCGACCAGAATTCCTTGACGCCATCGATCCAGCCCTTGGCGCGCGGGGTATGCCGATCACCATCACTTTCTTCGAACGTGGCTTCCAGCGATTCGAAAAGCTCGCGCTGTGCCTTGGTCAAACGCACCGGTGTTTCCACTACGACACGGCAGATCAGATCGCCATGGCGCGTGCTGCGTACCGATTTGACGCCGCGTCCGCGCAAGCGGAACTGCGTGCCGGTCTGGGTCTCGGCTGGAATGCTGATTGGCACCTCGCCTTCCAGCGTGGGTACTGGCAGTTCGACGCCGAGCGCAGCCTGCGTAAAGCGGATCGGAAGTTCGCAGTAAAGGTCATTGCCCTCACGCTGGAAAATCGCGTGTTCACGCACATGCACTTCGACGTAAAGATCACCCGCAGGCGTGCCGCCGGGCCCTGCTTCGCCCTGCCCGCTGAGACGGATGCGATCACCGTTGTCCACACCGGCGGGAATCTGCACAGACAGCGTGCGGGATTCTTCGACCCGGCCTTCGCCATGACATTTTTTGCACGGCTTTTCGATGGTCTTGCCGGTGCCTGCGCAATGCGGACAGGCCTGCTGCACCGAAAAGATACCGTTCTGCATGCGCACCTGGCCGTGACCGCGGCAGGTTTTGCACTGGCTGACCTTGCCGTCTTCCGAACCGCTGCCGTTGCAATGGTGACAATTGACCTGGGTCGGCACTTCGATCTGTCGGCTGACCCCGAATACGGCTTCTTCCAGATCCAGTTCCATGATGTAGCGAAGGTCAGCACCGCGGCGCTGACGGCCACCACCGTTTCTGCCAAAGATGTCGCCGAAGATGTCACCAAAGATGTCACCGACATCGCCGAAGCCGGCGCCACCGCGACCACCCGCACCCTGCTCGAGTCCGGCATGGCCGTACTGGTCGTAAATCGCGCGCTTCTGTGCGTCGCACAAAACCTCGTAGGCCTCCTTGGCCTCCTTGAATTTGTCCTGCGCCGCCGGGTCATCCGGGTTGCGATCCGGATGGTATTTCATCGCCAGCCGGCGGAAGGATTTCTTCAGCTCGACTTCGGTGACGCTGCGCTCGACGCTCAGCACTTCGTAGTAATCACGCTTGCTCATTCATGCATCCACACTGTTTGTCGCTTATCTGGAGATCAAGCGGTGACGCTCAAAATCCCCGCTTATCATTCAACGTGCCGCCCCTTCAACACGAAGCCCGTGACAGGATGATCCCGGCACGGGCTGGTGAAGTCGACCCTGCCCTCGCCCCTTATCTAGGTGGACGGCTGTCGATTATTTCTTACTTTTTCTCGTCTTTCACTTCGGTGAACTCGGCATCGACCACATCATCCGGCTGCGCTGAACCACCCGGTGCCGACTGCGAACCGGCATCCGCTCCACCGCTGCCCTGTGCCGCGGCCTGCAGCGACTGTGCTGCCTGCTCCAGCTTCTCGACCTTGGACTCGATCGCGGCCTTGTCCTCACCGTCCTTGACCTTTTCCAGATCGGACAACGCGCCTTCGATGCTGCTGAGCTGGTCAGCCGGGATCTTGCCGCCGTGCTCTTTCAACGCACTGCGGGTCGAATGCACCAGCTGGTCGGCCTTGTTGCGGGTAGCCACCAGCTCGTGGAATTTCTTGTCCTCTTCCTTGTTGGCTTCGGCGTCGGCAACCATCCGCTGAATCTCGTCTTCAGACAGGCCGGAGCCCGCCTTGATCTCGATCTTCTGTTCCTTGCCGGTCTTCTTGTCCTTCGCCGACACGTGCAGGATGCCGTTGGCGTCGATATCGAAGGTGACTTCGATCTGTGGCTGGCCACGCGGCGCGGCATCGATACCGGACAGGTCGAACTTGCCCAGCGACTTGTTGGCGCTGGCGCGCTCGCGCTCGCCCTGCAGCACGTGCACGGTCACGGCCGTCTGGTTGTCGTCGGCGGTGGAGAAGGTCTGCCCGGCCTTGGTCGGCACCGTAGTGTTCTTCTCGATCAGCTTGGTCATCACGCCACCCATCGTCTCGATACCGAGCGACAGCGGCGTCACGTCCAGCAGCAGTACGTCCTTGACGGTACCGCCCAGCACGCCGCCCTGGATCGCGGCGCCAACAGCAACGGCTTCATCCGGATTGACGTCCTTACGCGGGTCCTTGCCGAAGAACTCCTTCACCGACTCCTGCACTTTCGGCATGCGGGTCTGGCCACCGACGAGGATCACCTCGTTGATGTCGGACACGCGCAAGCCGGCGTCGTTCAACGCGGTGCGGCACGGGTCGATAGTGCGCTTGACCAGTTCCTCGACCAGCGACTCCAGCTTGGCACGGGTCAGCTTGATGTTGAGGTGCTTCGGACCCGAGGCATCGGCCGTCACGTACGGCAGGTTGACGTCGGTCTGGTGGTTGGACGACAGCTCGATCTTGGCGCGCTCGGCTGCGTCCTTCAGGCGCTGCAGGGCTAGCGGATCCTTGCGCAGGTCGATGCCCTGCTCCTTGTTGAACTCGTCAACGAGATAATCGATGACGCGCATATCGAAGTCTTCGCCACCGAGGAACGTATCGCCGTTAGTGGCCAGCACCTCGAACTGCTTCTCACCGTCGACTTCGGCGATCTCGATGATCGAAACGTCGAACGTACCGCCGCCCAGGTCATACACAGCGATCTTGCGGTCGCCGCCTTTCTTGTCCATGCCGTAAGCCAACGCGGCCGCGGTCGGCTCGTTGATAATGCGCTTGACGTCGAGGCCCGCGATCTTGCCGGCATCCTTGGTCGCCTGGCGCTGGCTGTCGTTGAAATACGCCGGCACCGTGATCACGGCTTCAGTGACCGTCTCGCCCAGATAATCCTCGGCGGTCTTCTTCATCTTCATCAGCACTTTGGCTGCGATCTCCTGCGGCGCCATCTTCTTGCCGTCGGAGGTCTGCACCCACGCGTCGCCGTTATCGTGCGCCACGATGCCGTAAGGCACGATATGCAGGTCTTTCTGCACTTCCGCGTCAGCGAACTTGCGGCCGATAAGGCGCTTCACCGCGTAGAAGGTGTTCTTGGGATTGGTGACGCTCTGGCGCTTGGCCGACGCGCCCACCAGCACTTCGCCGTCCTTGTTGAAGGCGACGATGGATGGCGTGGTGCGATCGCCTTCCGAATTCTCGATGACCTTGGCCGTGCCGCCTTCCATGACGGAGACGCACGAATTGGTGGTGCCCAAGTCGATACCAATGATCTTGCCCATGTCTACTACTCCACAATTTATCTAGCGGCCCCCGCGGCCGCGACTGGTTTCAAGGTGGGGGTGTGGCCCGGCGATTCAATGCCAGCAACGCCCCAGATGCGATTTTGTTCGATTTGCCAGCGCCTCATTCAGGCAAACGCCAGCAAGAAAAGCTCTAGTCCCTGGCCACGGCGACCAGCGCCGGACGCAACAGACGATCATTCAACACGTAACCCTTCTGCAGCACGCTGACCACCGTACCCGGCGCCTTGCCCGGTGCCTCGACCATGCTCACCGCGTGGTGGCGTTCCGGGTCAAGCGACTGACCAAGGGGATCGATCTGCGCCATGCCGTTGTTCTCGCCGACCTTCAACAATGCCTTCAAGGTAAGGCTGATGCCTTCGCGCATCGAGGCGATGTCGCCACCTTCCACAGCCAGGCCACCCTCAAGACCGTCGTATACCGGCAGCAGCTCGTTGAGCAGTTTCTCGTTGGCAAAGCGGCGTGCCTGCTCCAGATCCCGATGCATGCGGCGACGCTGATTTTCCAGTTCGGCGCGCTCACGCAACACAGTCTCGCGCAGCTCGGCGTGGCTGGCTTCGAGCGCGCTCAGCTGGCTCTGCAGCGCTTCCAGCTCGGCATTTTCCGAACCAAAATCGCCGTTCTCGTCCTGCGCGTCATTGGGTACGTGAGGATCGTTGTTATGCATTGAAACACTCCAAGACTTTTCCATGGCCGGCACCTTGATGGGTTGCCAACCGTCAACAATTCGCGGGAAACCCCGCCTCCCGCACGGGTTATAAGGTCGTAGCGGCTCGATTCAAGGCGTCGCTGAGCAATGCGGCCGTTGCCTGCACCACCGGAATCACACGTTCATACGCCATCCGGGTGGGCCCGATCACACCCACCGCACCCAGAACCCGCCCCTGAGCGCCATAGCTTGCCGTGACTACGCTGCAACCATCAAGCGCCGTAAAGCCCGACTCTTCGCCGATGAAAAGCCGTACGCCCGGCGCGCGGGCACACACCTCCATCAATTGCAGCAACTCGTTTTTCTGCTGGAACGCATCGAACAGTTCGCGCAGGCGCTGCAGATTGGACAGCTCCGAATACGCCATCAGATTGGTCTGGCCGCTCACCAACACGTCGCTGCCTCCAGCCTGCGGCGCGAATGATGCAGTCGCCAGCTCCATCGTGCTCGACAGCAGGCGATTGAGCTCGCTGCCGGCCTCGCGCAGTTCGGCCAGCAGATGTGCGCGGATGTCGTCCACGCGAAAACCGACGAACTGCGCGTTGAGATAATTGGCGGCTTCTTCCAGCTCGCGACTGTCCAGCGGCTGAGCCAACTGCACGATGCGGTTCTGCACCTGATTGTCGGAGAACACCAGAATCACCAGCACGCGCGCGTCCGGCAGCGGCACGAAATCAATATGGCGCAAAGGAAAATCTGCCTGGCGCGGCACAGTCACTACACCGGCAAAATGCGTCATCGCCGAAAGCAGGGTCGACGCATTGCCGAGCAGGTCGAGCGTGTTGGTGGGGCCCGGCGGCAGCTCTCTCTGCAGACGCGCCATCTCGTCGTGTGGCAGCGGCTGCAATTCGATCAGGCTGTCGACGAAAAGGCGCAGCCCGCGCGGCGTCGGCACGCGACCAGCTGAAGTATGCGGGGAAGAGACCAGCCCGGCATCCTCGAGGTCGGCCATGATATTGCGGATCGTCGCAGGGCTTACATCCAGTCCGGACGAGCGCGACAACGTGCGCGACCCTACCGGCTCGCCGTCGACCAGATACTGGGCAATCAGCGTGCGCAACAAGCGTCGCGTGCGGGCGTCGAGATCGGGGCCGTGCGGATTAATCATGCGCTGTAGCAGTCCTTGAGACTGCACAGAAATAAGGTCTGCGCGCACAGCTTGCAAGTGAAATTCGTATTTAGTGCTGCCGGGCTACCGCTACAATCCATTGAAATCATCATCCCAACGCCCTGATTAACTGCCTCGACCATGCTTACCTCGCTTTACGTTCGTCATTTTGCGGTCGTTGAAGGCGCCGAGATCGCGTTCGGCCCCGGCCTGACCGTGGTCAGCGGCGAAACCGGCGCTGGCAAATCGCTGCTTGTCGATGCGCTGATGCTGCTGGCCGGCGCCCGCGCCGACAGCGGCATGGTACGCGCCGGCAGCGATCGCGCCGACCTGACCGCAGAATTTGATCTCACTGAGCTGCCCGACGCACGCGACTGGCTGCAGCGTGAAGAACTGGACGAAGAAGACCAGTGCCAGCTACGTCGCGTGATTCGCGCCGAAGGCAGTTCGAAGGCGTGGATCAACGGCCGCCCCGCCAACGCGCGCCAGCTCGGTGAACTGGCGTCGCTGCTGGTGGAGATTCATGGCCAACACGAGCATCAAGCGCTTCTTTCGCGCTCGCATCAGATGGCCCTGCTCGACGCCTATGCCGGCCATGACACCCTGCTGACGCGAGTGCGCGACAGCGCGCTGCAGTGGCGCGAGCTGGGTGTACGCGTACGTAAACTCAGCGGCGGCGACGATCGTGATCAGCGTATCGAGCTACTGAACCACGAGCTGGGCGAACTGGAAAAGTGGACGCTGCCCACTGCCGAACTGACCGAACTGGAGACCAGCCACAAGCGCCTCGCCAACGCGGGACGGTTGGCTGAAGGCGCCTCCGGGGTCGTCGAACTGCTCGATGGCGAAGGTGAGTTTGCCCTGCGTCGCGCACTCGGTCGCGCCCACGCAGAGCTGGGCAAACTGGCTGTGATTGACGATCGGCTGACGCCATTGCTCGAACTGCTCGACAACGCCGAAATCCAGCTCGGCGAAGCCGCAGATGGACTGGGCCGTTACGCGCAGGATGTCGATCTCGATCCTGATCGCTATAGCGAAGTAGACACGCATCTCGCACATCTGCATGAATTATCGCGACGTCATCGATTACCGGTCGCCGAGCTGCACGACAAGCTCGACGTGCTGCGTACGGAACTGGCCGAACTCGAAGGCGCCGGTGACGCCTTGGAAAAACTGGCGGTCCAGCGCGAACAACTGCAACGCGACTACACCATCGCCGCGGGCCAACTCAGCGAGGCACGATTCACTGCCGCTGCCAGGCTCGACATTGAAGTCAGCGCACTCATGAGTGAGCTGGGCATGACTGGTGGCCTGCTGCGCATCGAGCTGGAACCCGTCGCCGGCGACGAGCCCGATCCGCAGGGCAAGGAGCGCTGCGAACTACTGGTCAGCGCCAATCCCGGCCAACCACCGCGGCCGCTGCGCAAGGTGGCTTCCGGCGGTGAACTGGCACGCATCAGTCTGGCTATTGAAGTTGCCACGCTGGGCAAGGACACCGTCGGCAGCATGGTATTCGACGAGGTCGACACCGGCATTGGCGGTGCTGTTGCGGAAGTGGTTGGTCAAAAATTGCGCTCGCTGGGCTCGCAACGCCAAGTGCTTTGCGTTACTCATCTGCCGCAGGTAGCCGCGCAAGGCCATGCACATCTTCGCGTCAGCAAACAAAGTGATGGCGACGCCACCCGTACGCAGATCGAGAAACTCGACGCGGCCGGTCGGCGCGATGAGCTGGCACGCATGCTTGGCGGCGTCGAGATCACCCGCGAAACGCGGGCGCATGCCAAGCAGATGCTGGAGCGGGCTCAGAGCAACTGAGCTGATTGCCGACAATGGTGCCGAGCAAACGCAGCCCAGAAGTTCAGGTATTGACTGGCAGCAGCCCGCGGTCGGTTGCCATGCGATACAGATCCAGCTCCGAACCGGCACCCAGTTTGCCCATCAAACTGGCGCGATGGATATAGACAGTTTTCTGACCGATGCCTAGTTCGGCAGCTACCTGCTTGGGTGTGAGACCACCAGCCAACAGCAGAAACACCTCGCGTTCGCGCGCCGTCAATCGGCTGATCGGATCAAGCCCTGCACTCGACCTGCCAGCTCGACGCTCGCGTAAATCCGAACTCAGAAAGACTTCGCCGTGCATGACTGCGCGCAGACCCGCCACAAGTTCTTCCGGCGCCACACCTTTGGTCACATACCCACTGGCACCGCGGCGAAGCGCTTCCGAAACGTAGGGATCACCGTCATGCATGCTCAGCACGACAATGCGCGTTTCCACACAGACACTCAGCAGATGTTCGATCAGCGGCAAGCCGCTGCCATCGGGCAGCGACAGATCCAGCGCGACCAGATCGGGACGCCACTGACTTACCGCCTCCACGGCATCGTCACCGTTACGGCACTCGGCAACGACGTCGAGATCGGGCTCAAGCTCGATCAGTCGTTTGAAGCCCTCACGAACGATGGCGTGGTCATCGACCAAAACGATTTTGTGCATCCCGCTACTTTACACAGTGGATTACAACTTAGGCAGATGCCGCGAGAATCATTGGCCAGCGCCGACATCGCCGCATACCGGCGAACTGCCGCATGTACCATCCGCACATGCGCCTGAAATCACTCCATCTGCCAGATTCCGGCCCACTGCTGGCCATCGGCTACGTATTGCTCTGGCTGTTGCTGTGGATGACGGTGCAGCCATACTGGATGCTTCCCTACGGCTTGCGGTTTGGCGCACTGCTGCTGACGCCGGTGCGCCACTGGGGTTGGTTGCTTGGCGCGGAGTTGGCCGCTACGGCTGGAATTGCCCTGGTGCAAGGCATGCCACTAGGCTGGAACGGCTTTTTTCTCGCCGAACTGCCTGAGCCATTGGTGATGGCCCTTGGCCTGTGGCTGCTGCGCCGACTCAATCTGCATGCGAGTTTGAACAGTCCGCAGGAAGTGACACGCTTGCTGCTGTCGGTGGTGTTGATCGTGATCGCCACCACCGCTGTCGACGCAGCATTGCTGGACTTGATCCACGAACCCGGCTCGCCCGAGCTGATCATCAGCATCCTCGGCGAAGAGTTGCTCAGCCACTATCTGGGCATTCTGTTGATCGTGCCGTTAATGATTTTGCTGCTGCGCACCCGCTTCGATCGCCGTGCCCTGGCCAGCCTGTCCATGGACGGCCTGCTGGTGATGTTCCCGTCGATGATGATTTTGCTGGTGCTGTCCGAACAGGCCTCACCACAGCCGCAGTTTGCTCGCGTGCTGTCGCTGGCACCTGTGCTTTTTTTCGCGTTTCGCCACGGCTGGCGCGGTGCCAGCATGGCCATGATCATTTCGAGTTTCGGCATGAACCTGGTCGAGCAGCATCTCGGACATGCACCCTCGACCGCCGCGGCCTATCTTTTTCTTGCGGTGGCGGGTACGGGCGCGATCATGCTTGGCTCGGCAACCGATGCGCTGCGCCGCAGCAGCACGCGGGTCGCAGAGCAGAATGTCTATCTGGGTGCCGTCAACCGCCGGCTTGACCAACTCGCCCAGCAATTGCGCAGTGCCGCACGCGGCAATCTGCAGGCCGATGAAAACCAGCGCCGTCATCTGGCGGCCGAATTGCACGACGAGCTGGGGCAAAACATCACCGCCATCCAGACACACGTCAAGTTGGCGCAAACCCGGCTGCACGATGCAGGCATGCAGGACATCAGTACGTCGATCAATACCATCCTGGCCCATATGCGGCGGGCACTGCATCGCCTGCTGGATGATCTGCGCCCTGCCGTGCTGGATGAGTTCGGACTTATTCGCGCACTGGATGAGGGGCCGATCCGGGATCTATTGAACGCCGCCGGCATTACGTACTTCACCGAACTTCACGGCGACCCGCGTCTTCTTGATGACGACACGCGCACCGCGATTTACCGGCTCACCCAGGAAAGCGCGACCAATGCCGTGAAGCATGCGCAAGCCAGCGAGTTCAGAGTACGTTTGCGCATCGGCGAGCGCCAAGGCATGGCGCTTGCGCTACTGGATCTGCGGGACAACGGTACCGGCCTGCCGCATCGAATACCGCGCGGTGGCCGCGGCCTGCAAGGCATGCGTGATCGGGTCACCTCACTGGGTGGCCAGTTCCGCCTGCGGGCAGACCATGCTGGCGTTCACCTGCGAATTTTGTTGCGCAGCAACAACAGCTTGCCTGATCCTCAGCGCTTGAACTAGGAATTTTTCTTATACCTGGAACGTAAAGACTTCGTTACGATCAGGCCATCGATGTGGGGGAGCCACCATTGCAAGATGGTGGATCAGAATCACCGTGGGGACGGTGGTTCTGAAAAACGGCAGGATGCTGTTTCGCCGCTATTCGGCGACGAGCCTCGGCAACAGCAAGTTAGTGCTTGAGCCGGTCGTGAGTCAGGGTAGCGGAGCAGCCGCGAGTGGACAGGAGTCCTCTTCGCGGCTTTTTTATGGCCGCTATTCAGGCACTTGCAATGATTCGGCAGCTTGACCCACGCCCGGGAATTCGTCCGCAATCAAGCCAGCAGACAGGTCAATCCCTGCTCAACCCTTCTTGGGGCGATTTTTCGGGCGCACGTAGATCACCAGACTGTGATCCTCGATCACGTAGCCGTGACGATCGGCAATCTCGCGCTGCAGACGTTCAATCTCTTCGCTGACGAACTCAATGACATTTCCGCTGTCGACATCAATCATGTGATCGTGATGCTTGCCGCGATCCAGTTCGTAAACAGCCTGGCCACCCTCGAAATTGTGTTTGACGACGATACCGGCTGCTTCGAACTGGGTCAGCACGCGGTAGACCGTGGCTAGGCCAATGTCTTCCTGGTGAGCCAGTAGTTTTTTGTAGACGTCTTCCGCCGTGAGGTGCTGTACCCCTTCCTCATCAAAAATCTGCAGGATGCGCATCCGCGGATGCGTGACCTTGAGGCCGACCCGACGCAGTTCTTTGGTTTCCTGTTCCATAACCCACCCTTCGCACACAGCGCTACTGAGGCTGTAGTGTATCATCCGATACCTTTACGATCTGGACGCAACACGCATGCAAAAGCTGATCACCCTGCTGGTTTTCGCCGTGCTGGCGCTCTCCATCGCCGGCTGCCACATCGTCTATACCCCAGACGTGCAGCAAGGCAATCTGCTCGACAAGACCATGGTGGATCAACTGAAGCCAGGCATGACCAAGCGTCAGGTGCTCGTGTTGATGGGCACACCGTCTGTCAGCACGCCATTCAACCAGAGTCGTTGGGATTATGTGTCTACTCAGGAGCACCGCGGCGGCCCGATCAAACTGCGAACCTTTACGCTGACCTTCAACAACGACACATTGGTTGGAACCCAGGGCGATTTCTTCGCGCAAGACGCCGAGCAGCTCGTCAAGGACAGCAAGAAGTATCACGCCAGTTACCCGGTTAACGAAACCAAGGGTGACAAGAGCAAGACGCCCGATGAAGACAACAAGGACGGCGGCTTTGGTTCCGGTACTGACAACGGCACGACCCCTTCCCCGACCAGCGGCGGCAACGACGACGGCCATTGACCGACACGTCACTGGTCTGCTTCAGCGGATGCGCCGTCGACGCGCCTCCATCGGATCAAGCATCAATGGCCGGTAGATCTCAATTCGATCACCGGCCTGCACCAGGTGATCCGACGAGACACGCTTCGAGAAGATACCTAGCCGGTCAGGGTCAACCATGCCGCCTGGCAAAATTTCAGCGACGCCCGATGCACTGATGGCCTGCATCACCGTGCTGCCTTCGACCACCTCGATACACCGCAACCACTGCCGCTCTGCATCGAGGTGGACAACTTCGACAGATATCATGCGGTCAGCCATAAACCCGCTCGGCCTCACGGCAAAAGTCGTCCACCATGCGGTTGGCCAGTCCCTGGAAGCCGAGCTTCAAGGCCCCTCCCCCCAGCCGGCTGGCATAGTCGAAATCCAGCGCGAAACTGATCTTGCAACCAGCGTCGCCCAGGGCCAGGAAGTCCCATATGCCGTCAAGGCTGCGAAAGGGTCCATCCACCAGACTCATATGCAGACGCTTAGGTGGATTGACCGAATTCCGTGTAGTAAAGCTCTGGCGAAACCCCGCGAACTTGAGATCGAGCCTCGCCACCAGCACATCACCGGTACGCTCGAGTATCTCGGCACCCACACACCAAGGGAAACGCTTTGGGTATGCTTCGACGTCATTGACCAGGTCGAACATCTGCGCCGGCGAATAATTCACCAGGGCGCTACGACGGATTTCGATCATGGCAGCCTCTTCATATCACACTGGATTCGACCCGATATGCGGTCGATCCGGCATCAGGGCAACTAGGCCCGAGTTTAACGGACATGGCCAAAGCGAAGGACAAAGACAACAAGGGCGGCGGCACGATCGCGCTGAACAAGCGCGCGCGCTTCGAATATCACATCGATCAGCGATACGAGGCGGGTATCGCGTTGGAAGGATGGGAATTGAAGGCCTTGCGTGCCGGCCGGATCAACTTTGGCGAAAGCTACGCCACCGTCAAGAACGACGAGATCTTTCTGGTCGGCGCATCGATACCACCGCTGATCAGTGCATCCACCCACGTGGTCGCGGTAGATCGCCGCACGCGAAAACTGCTTCTGCATCGCAAGGAAATTGACCAGCTGATCGGCGCGGTCGAGCGCAAGGGCTATACGCTGGTGCCTACCGCGATGTACTGGAAGGGCAACAAGGTCAAGGTCGAGATCGGCCTGGCCCAGGGCAAGCAGGAACACGACAAGCGCAATACCGAAAAGCAGCGCGACTGGCAGATCGAAAAACAGCGCACCATGCGCTCGCACAACCGCGCCGCTTGAATTGACAAGAAGCTGTGTACGCAAAAAAAGCCCTTGATGACCATCAAGGGCTTTTTGTTTATTGAGGTGGCCTCTATCGAACTATTCGCTGGAAGCCTTGCTTCATAAGGGTTTGGCTGTTTCCAAGTTTTGACATACCCTAAAATATGCCAAGCAGTCGCTGCGCGGATCGACTTGCATGCGAGCCGGATCATGCTGCGGATGGAAACGCTATCTTCGCTGGTTGGGTAGCCAGGGCAATCTGTTTTATTTCCTGGCCGACTCCGTAATAAAGTTGCCGACCGCGAAAATGGCAAGAACAACGAGAATCAGCGCGCTGACGATCAGCGAACAAGAAGTCGCAACTAATCTCACTACCCAGCGAATAACTACCTGATTTTCGATGACTTCGGCTCCGGGTTGGTTGGTCAGCTCATTCAATTTGTCGACCCGCGTGTTTGCTGTGATCTCTCCATGACGTTCATGGGCACTAAAATTGAAATGACCAATGCAATTTTGAGTCAGGTCAGTTGCCTTGCCCCCTTCCCAGCTATTTGATCCGGCTAAAAGTCGAGAGATTCGGCGAAACCAAGCCTAAGCAACGAGGTGGTTTCGCAATAAAGAAGGCCCCTAAGTGCGTCAAGCACTTAGGGGCCATTGTGGTGGCGTCTATTGAATTGGAAGCCGTAAGCCCTGTGGCACATAGGGTTTAAGATTTAATTATTCCGAGTTGCCCCCAAAGTTGCCCCCTCATTACATTCGCTTGACCCTTCGCCGCACCGTAAATCAATACCCAGATCCATAAGAGGATGTTGGCGGCTGGGTCGCATACGGGTTCTGCTGGTAAGAGCTGCGTTGGGTCGGCTGCGCATAATTCGGTTGGGTCTGCTGCCCATAGTTAGGGGTTGCATAAGGGTTGCGAGTGCCCTCCTGACCGGTGTAGGGGTTTACGTTGCCTTGCGTCGAATAGTTGTCAGTTTTCGTATTGTTGGGATTGGTCTGGTAATGGGGTTCCACGTACGTCCCGTTGGCGCGGGTGTACCCACTCACATAATGTTGCGCCGCTGCCGAGAATGAGAGCGTCGCCAACAAGGCAAACATTGCGCCGATAACAACTTTCTTGTTCATATCAAAATCTCCGTATGGATTGGCAGGATGGCTTCGTTGCCCCAGATAGGGCCAGCAAGATAGATGCATGCATACACCGAGCCATGCTCTCAGGACAGTAAACCGGCGCTGGGAGCGTTCTGCACCTGCTCGCACGACGAAAATTGGGCACAATGTGCCTCGCCGTTGCTGCATTGGGTGGCGTTATGGCGTGTGACGCTTGCGGGACTGGCTGGCAGCATCAAGCGCAGTGCGGACAGATGTAGGTTTATCGTTGCATGGCGCTTAGGCAACATCGGTCACGCTGCTGACGGGGAGAGGATTCTCAAACTATGCGTGGGCTACTGCTTTTCGTTTGCGTAATTTGCATTGCAGCGTGTGCAAAGGCACCAGACGTCTCCAGCTTTGCGTTGACCGTCCTCGGGCACGACGAAGCGACGAAAGAATGGACAATGGAGTCCAACGACACCCGCAGCAAGCAACGCATTCGCTACGTTGCGACATGCAGCACATACCACCAAGCAGGCCATCCAATGGACAGCGGTGCAGATGCCTGCTCATTTCGCGTCGGGGAAACGATGGTCGAAAGTTTTAAGCCCAAAAGCTGGACCGACATTACTATCGATAACAGCGGAACAATGGCGATCTTGACGGGCCAAGGATCAGATCAAGTTATTCAACTTCTGAAGGTTAAATCAGCGCATGTTGTTGAGATACCTAGGTAAGGGTTTCGCCGTCGCATTCCGTCTCGACAGTGCGACTAGCGCAATGACACGCAAAGGGATTTTGACGCTGACTTCCCCGAAAATCCGCCTGTAATTCACTGCACTTTATTCCGGAAGCTCGCCAGCAGCGATCAGCGCCAGCGCATCAATTACGCTGGAATAGTTACCCCGCTGCGCCTCGATGACGCGTAGGGCTTTGTCACTAGGCGAGTAGTCTATATGGGCATACATCGCGCGGCATGCGCGTTGCTGCTCCAGCTTCCGCGCCTTACGCCATGCCTGCCAGTGGGCATGATCGTTACCGGTCTGTACAGGCAGACCGGTCTGGCACGTCATGCCTCAAACCTCCTTGCTTCGCGTCGGCAAATTTGCCGTCACCCTCGCCTTTCCCTCGACCGTGCGCGGCCCGGTAGAGCACCCGCCATGCCACTTGCATCGCTGCTTGCCCGGCACGCTCAGCGCCTCGCATGGTTGGCCGTCACTGCGGCGACGCCCACCGCACACCGCACGTTTCGTGACATCACGGGCTGCGCACCTTGACAGGTAAGCAGGTGCCCACGTCGGCAACCCTTCAAAGTCACTCGCGCCCGCGCGTATGGCGTCGATAATTCCGGGCTTGTTGGTCGATTCGCCAAAGTCTTTCGCGCGTGTGCAGACTGGGCGCCCACTGTTGGCAGCGTCACTCGGCCCGGCTAAGTCAAACGCGTGCGCGCACCTGCGCGATGTGTGCCGTAATTCCGGGGCCGCCCCCGTAGCTTTCAAGATCAAACGGTCAATCACGCTGCTGGAGTCGCTGCCCACGTAGGGCTTCAGCTCGGCTGTGATGATGGCAAGCGCCCGCGCATTGGGGTGGTAGTCGATCCGTTTAACCCCGTGCCTGCGCTGGCGCTGCAATGCGAGCGCGCGCGCCTTGCGCTGCTTTATCGGATCGGCTTGGTAATCAGCGTTGTGCATGGGGTTGTTTCGCAGATTGGTCTACTTTATTCCGGAAGATGGTCAGCGGCCGTCCAAATCAGCGCGTCGATCACGGTTGAGTAGTCACCGCCAGCGCGATTGCTCACCTTGGACGCAATGACGGCCAACGCCGCGGGGCTGGGGTAATAGTCGATCCGCGGATAACGTCCCCGTCGCTCGCGCTGCTGCTCCAGCTTTCGCGTTTTGCACCATGCCCGCCACTCGGCGTTGTCAGAAACGGTAACTATCGGCTGTCCAGGTTGCCAGGTCATAGGGTCGCCTTCTTGATCGGGTGGAAGTGCGAACAACCGCGCCGCTGCATGGGGTACTGCGTGCCCTTCCCTGCGCCGCATGCGCCCATGCCGGCCGCCGGACTGATCGTGTCTGGGGTGAAGTGTCGGCAGCCCTCACACGCTACGGGCGGGCGCGGGATGTAGCCGCCAGCCTTGCGCACGAAACACCACGGGCAGCCCAGCGCACGCGGCCAGCCGTCGACCACGGGCAACACCGCGGCAACATCGGGATACGCCCATACCGGGCCGCAGAGCTGGCAGTGAATCGCTGCCGTATGCCCAGCAGGTACGCGGCCGGCGTGGCGCTCTGCCGTTTCCTCCAGCAGTGACAGATACCCGGCAAGTTGGCGCGAATCCAAGCCAATGCATGCAGCCACGTCCAGATCATGCAGCCGGTGAATACTCGCCGCGTCGATCCAATTAGCACCAGCCAGCGCCAGCAGACGGGCACGTAGCTGTTTCAGTGCTGGCGCGTCCAGCAGTACGGCAGCCCCGATATTTGCAGAATTGCCGGATGGGTCACTGACAGAACTGACACAACTAGGTTTTGTCAGTTTTGTCAGTGAGTCAGATCGGCCGTTTTGAGGTTGTGTCAGTTGTGTCAGTGGGTCGCCCTGCCCTTTCTGAAATACCGCGCCGCGCTGTTCCTGCAACTTGGCACGCCAGCTCATGGGGTCACCCTCCACGCAAACACCACGGTTCGGCGCCCACCTTGCGGGCCGGGTTCGTTGACTTGCGTCAGCAGGTGCCGACACTCCACCAGCAGGTCCAGCCCTTCCTCGATGGCATCGCGGTCACTCAGGCCAGTCCAGCCGCGCCGTTGCAGGTCGCGTGCGGTAAACGATTCGCTCAGGTCGGGTCGCTTCTTCAGGATCAGGTGCGCCGCTGTCAGCCCGTTATCCATGGCCGGGGCATAGATGCGCCGCGCGTGGCCTTCCAGGTAGCTACACCAGTCCAGGGCCATGGCGAGCGTGTCCGCAGTGACCGCGCCTGCGTGACCATCGGCCAGGTGCAGCACCAGCGCCAGTCGCCCCGCCAGTGCCGGATACTTGGCAAGGTGAGACTCCATCCATGCCGCCTCGTTGCCCTCGCGTAGCCGCCCCATGAGCTGGGTCTGCCAGTCGATCAGCAGCCCTTGTGCCTCACCATCGAAGCGCAGGAACGGCACGTCCGCCGATGCGTGACGCTCGGCGCCGATAGCGCCCGCGTCCAGTGCCCGCAGATTTTGAAACGTCGCCCATGCGCTGGCCTCGGCTTTCGGGTCTATAGGTCGGTCGGTATATGTCCAGCTCGTCGGCAGGTCGGGATACACCGCCAACTGAAACCGCTGGATCAGGCCGTCATCACTGAAGCCGCCTCGGATCGCGCCGCGAACGTATTCCGCCAGCTTGCCCGGTTGCATGCCGCCGAGTATCGACATGGCACAGGCTTCAATGGGGATGGTGCCGCGTCCGATACGATCAACGGTAAAGGCGCCGGTGCCGTTCCAGCACTCCAGCCAGAACGCACGGTCACTTTCGCGCCCATCACGATCCAAGCCCGCCAGCCAGCCGGCCAGCTCGTCGCGGTATTGCACCAGTCCGCGCGGGTTGGCGTTCAGCAGCTCACCCAGCTTTTCCACTGTCGCATCATTGACCAGAATGCGCGGCTCGCTCGGCGGGTGATCCTCGAATAACGCGGCCTCGGCGGCAGCTTCTGCGCCTAGATGGTCTTTCTTTTTCAGCGCCGCTTGAATGTCTTTCTTGGCATTGGCCTTCGCCGCGTCAGCGACCATGACGCGCGCTTCATATTCGCGCGCCTCCACGTCATAGATCGCGCGTTCCTCGCCCGCCAGCCGCTCCAGCATTCGACGTGCTGGCGATAGCGCCGGACTCTTGCCGCTACTGGGTCGCCCGATCACACAGCCCCACAACATGGGCCGCTCATACCAGCGGGCATGCTGTTTCATGGCAATGCCCACATGCCGCCCGATGGTGCCGCCCAGTGCCACCATGGCCGGTATTGCGGTGAAGTCCAGGGGCACTTGCAGCCCATCGGCAGCGTCAACACACCACGCGCGTACGGATGCCGGCAACATGCCTTCATCGAATGCGGGAACGTCTGGCAGCGGCGCAGGTAGCGGCTCCGGCGCACTGGCCGACATGGCGCCGTCTTTGATTTCGATTGATTGTTTTTCAAAGCTTGCAGCCAGCCTCGGCAGCGCCAGCACGTCCGCTGCCGTAGCGTTTGGGTGCATCGCCAGCCAGTCCACCGCGTCGCCCTTGTCAGGCACGCCCAGTGCCCCTGCGTTGACCACCTCCACGGCGCAGCCAAGTGCGCGCAACTTGGCGGTCACGTTCTCCGCATACTTGCGGCCCGCTTCGTCGTGGTCGGGCCAGACAAGCGCCGGCTGTTCGGGTGCTGTCGCCCAGTCCGTATCATTCGCACGCTGCGCACCACCGATACTGGTGCAGGCCGGCACGCCGAGTTTCGCCAGTGCATCGGCGCACGCCTCGCCTTCGACATGGGCCCTCGGGCCTGAATCGACCAGAGGATAAGGTGGCACGTACAACGGCCAGCCGGTCGCCGGTCGTGCTGGCCCCTTTGCGATGTAACTGCCGTCGCTAGCGCGGTGGATTGGGCGAATAATCTTGCCCTTGCCGTCGCACTCGTGGCGTTCCTTCAATTGATTGCGCTGCGCATCACTCAGCGCTTGCCATTGTGGATGCTTTAGCCGTACCACCCGCAGCAGTTCGCTACCATCGGGCATGACGTAGCGATGCAGGCCACGCAATGCGAAGCCAGCATGCAAAGGCCCCTTGAACAATCGAGCTACCGCATCTCGCGCCGTCTCTGGTGCCAGTTCTTTCATCACGGCATTCATGCGCCACCGCCGATCAGCTCGCGCACCGCTGCCCTAAAGTCCAGGCCGGTAAGCCGCTGGTGAAACTCCACCATGTCGCCCTTGCCGCAACCGGAATAGCAGCGCCAGTGGCCGCGTCCGCTGCTGAGCTTCACGCCAAAGCTGGGATTGTGATCGTCATGGAAGGGACACAAGCCCACGGCGTAACCGCTGCCGTTCGGCTGGCCCAGCTTGGCGACGCGCGGCCCGTAGTAAGCCGCAGCATCGGGCAGACGGTCGCGCCAGTTATTGGGAATGCGCGCCGAGTTCATGCCGCGCGTCCCTGTTCGATCAGCGCGCGTATGTCCTCTACCTTCCACGCGGTGATCCGCTCGCCAAGGTGAACTGGCTTTGGATAGCGGCCGCTGCGAACGCCAGCCCAGAAGTGCGACTTGCTTACCGGATAAATAGGCGGGATAGCAGGTGCCGTTTTAGTGGCAGCCCTACCGACGATCTGCCAAATTCTCAAAAATCCAGTTTCGGGGAGCGTGTGCATTGCCGTGTTTCCCTGTGCAGTAATGGACAGGGGCATTAAACCGAAACACAGGCGAGGCCTTTAGTGTGATTTAAAGCAGCTAACTAGATATTCGTACAGCCGTGCTAAATGCTCGGATTCAGTCAATTAATACGATTGCTTTGTAGCCGCCTCCTTTTTTGGCTAGTTCGCCGCGCATGAACTGCACAACGTCCGCCTTGTGGATGCCATGCCATGGAAGGACAACGGTGCAAGCTCGGATAAATTTTGAGTCATTCCAAAACTCTGGTTCGCCTAACCCACAACACACCCACAGCTTCGTCAAAAGTCGGGCGATCAAATGGTTCTTTCCTCCTAGAATGGGCCTACCAGAGCGTTTTTCAGATCGTTTAAACGTGTGACGAAAAGCACTAAGACGAACTAGCTGCTCATTTGCTTCGTAAGTGCCAGTTCGCCCCCTTACTCTCCCGCCCAAAGATCTTTGAATTAAATAGTTTAAAGCGTCCGTGCCGTCCCACTTTTCGTAAACGGCAAGTAGGGATTTCAATGCTTCGCCGAGTTCATCGGTCACCCTGCCCAGCTCCCTCGTCGTTGGAACTGGGATATTTAGCGACGCGTTCAGACAGTCGGGGCTAGCTGCGACACCAAAAACACGACATAAGTCGTCTTCGCCACACGCTATATAAGTAGCTTCGGCCCACGGCGATTTCAACGCGTTTGCAAAACGTTCGAATGCCTCTGCTTCAGATTTAACAGGGACGCTATACGATATGAACTGGCGTTCCCCCTCCTCATGTTGAACGTAAAGATAAGCGGCAAAAATATCCGGTAATCCGCATCTTCCAATCTCACGTTGTTTAAAAGAAACTCCAATTTGTGTTGCCGCCCCAGGATCAGACAAGACGAAACTTCTTGACGCACCTGCAGGATTTAAAATTTCATAGCTAACGGTTTCGTTATCACGGCGATCAATGCGTGACCTGCCGTAGTCTCGATAAGCCGCCCATACCTTGAGACCAAAATCCTTCAAGAAGGGGTCGGTCTGCTCATCAATTTCAGCAAGAAAAGCTTTCCATGCTTCTTCGTCGTCCGTGGGCGAACGGTGTCCCACACTTGTTGTAAATAGCAGACCCACTGCGCACACCTCTGCGCCCTTCAATAGATGCCGCGCCAGCCGGGGAAGGTGCCCGGTTTTCGGATGGCCGTCCTAGGCGCGGCGTTCAAAAGTTGTCGATCAGCTTGCCTTACGCGTCATCGGCACGACGTTGCCGCCCACCTTCAACGTGTCCAGATAGTCCGCCCATGCGGCCATCATCTTGCGACGTTCGGCAAGGTGCGCGGTGCGGTTGTACGCGCGACCGTTGGGGTCTTTCACGGCATGAGCTAGCTGGTGTTCGATGTAGTCGGGCCGGAAGTGCAGCACTTCATCCAACACCGTGCGCGCCATTGCCCGGAAACCATGGCCGCTCATTTCGTCGGTGGCGTAACCCATGCGGCGCAGTGCCGACAACACCGCGTTATTGCTCATTGGTCGCTGCGGACTACGCGCACTTGGGAACACGTAGCGGCCGCGCCCGGTCAGCGGGTGAAGCTCGCGCAGGATCGCCACCGCTTGCGGCGACAGCGGCACAAGGTGCGGCTCGCGCATCTTCATTTTCTCGGCGCGGATGTTCCACTGCGCCCCGTCCAGATCAAACTCCGCCCACTCGGCTTGCCGTAGCTCGCCCGGTCGCACAAATACCAGCGGCGCCAGCATTAGGGCGCACTTCGTGACCAGCGAGCCGTTATAGGCATCCATCGCGCGCAGCAGGCCACCGATTGCAACCGGGTCGACGATGGCGGCCAGATGGGTTTGCTTGACCGGCGGCAGCGCGCCGCGCAGATCCGCGACCGGATTGCGTTCGGCGCGGCCGGTGGCGATGGCATAGCGCAGCACCTGCCCGCAGTTTTGCAATACGCGGTGCGCAGACTCGACCGCGCCACGGTCAACAATGCGGTTGACGGTCGCCAGCAGCTCCTTTGCCGTAACGTCGGCAATCGGCCGCGTGCCCAGCCACGGAAAAACATCATTCTCCAGTCGCAGCATGATCCGGCTGGCGTGCAGCTCTACCCACGTTGCCGATTGCTTGGCGTGCCACTCACGCGCCACCACTTCAAAGCTGTTCGCCGCGCGTTCCTCGCCGGCAGCTTTTGCGGCCTTGCGCTGCTCGCCCGGATCGACGCCAGCGGCGAGCAGTTTGCGGGCCGCGTCGCGTTTCTCGCGCGCATCAGCCAGCCCCGTGTCTGGGTAGGTTCCGAGTGAGAGGCGTTTCTCCTTGCCCCCGAATCGGTACTTCAAGCGCCACCACTTGCCCCCCGCTGGAGCAACTTCCAAGTACAACCCGCCACTGTCGCCCATTTTGTAAGGTTTATCTGTTTGCTCGCCGCTCCCCGTAGGTTTAATCCCGGGCTTGGCCTTGCGGATGGTGACGTCGGAAAGTGTCATGGGGGCAACCCTTGTGGGGATAAGTACGCTTGCCCCCGATGTTGCCCCCTGTTGCCCCCAGATTGCAATGGATGGGGTTGGACGGCATAAGGCACAAAAAAGGCCGGAACCTTTGCTTTTGCTAGGGTTACCGGCCTTCGTTGGACTACTTTGGAGCTTTAATTGGTGGAGGTGGCGGGAGTCGAACCCGCGTCCGAGAGCGTTCAACGCCCGGATCTACATGCTTAGCTCAACGTTCGATCTCGTTCCGCGACAAGCACGATGGGCAAAGCGCACCGCGGAACCAGCCTGATTGATTTGACCTAGTACCGCCAGGCGGCAGTCTTTGGCGATCCCGTGATAATGACCCTACACCGACGAGCACGAGCACAAGTGGGTTCGGGGCTTACGCCTTAAGCGGCGAGAGCGTAGTTGTCGTCGTTGGCAACTAGAAGTTTGCTGCTGGATTTACGAGGAAAGCTGCCCCCTCGGCATGCACCAAGTCATCTCACTACCCCCGTCGAAGCCAGAACACCCCCGGGGAAAACGATTTAACCTCCCGAGTATATGGGGACAGCGACCCGATCATCAATCTAATCCGTCGAATTGCCTGATTCACTACCTGGCCGGTAACTCGAAACCACGACGAAATGTAGCTAACGGCAAGTTGTTCGAGCGAGCGCGCAAGATCGATGACGCAATGCAGACATGGCACAAGCCCGCGTGGGCAGCATGAAAGCGGAGTGTTGTTCGGGCCACGATGCAACCTCTATACTCAGCCGCTTACATGACCGCGACTCCGCCGCAATCGTGAGAATGATCTCGATGACTCGACTGCAACTGCTTGGCCTGGCCGCGGCCACTGCCCTATTTGCCACTGCCGGCGTGCATGCCGAAGGTGACAAGGCCGCCGGAAAGAAACTGATCTATACCTGCGCTGGATGCCATGGCGTGCCTGGTTACAGCAACGCTTACCCGCAGTATCCGGTGCCGAAAATCGCCGGGCAGAACGAGCAATACATCATCAACGCTTTGCATGGCTACCAGAGCGGTGACCGCACGCATCCGACGATGGGCGCGCAGGCGCAGAGTCTGTCCGACACGGACATTCAGAACGTCGCCGCTTACCTTTCCAGCCTCGCCCAGTAGTCGCCAAGGACTCTCCGCATGAAACGTGCGCTTACCCTGCTTTCATTCGGCGCCATCCTGGCGTTTGCATCTACGCAACTGCTTGCCAGTGGCAATGCCGAGAACGGGAAAAAGAAAGCCGGCACCTGCTTTGCCTGCCATGGCACCGATGGCAACGCAGTCGACCCGCAGTATCCACGTCTCGCCGGTCAGTACGATGAGTACATCCAGCAGGCGCTGCATGAGTACAAAGACGGTCGACGCAACAACGCGATCATGAAGGGGATGGATGCGCCGTTGTCTGATCAGGATATCGAGGACATTGCTGCCTACTTCTCCAGCCTGCCGACCAAGCTGGATACACTGCAAGGTCATGTCGAAGGCGACAAATAATCTCGCCGCGATTGCATGAAAAAGCCCGCGATTGCGGGCTTTTTTTATGGCGATAGAGCGCTATCGAATCAACCAAGCGCGGATTTGCCTTCGGTCTTGCTGTAATAAGGCTTCTCGCCACCTGCATGATCCGTCGCGTCACGAACCGCGGTTATCTCGGGCACGCGTTCGCGCAAGTTTTTTTCGACGCCTTGCTTGAGGGTTACATCGACCATGCCACAGCCGTGACAGCCGCCGCCGAACTGCAGCAACACAGCACCACCGGCATCGATTTCCAACAGCGTGACCCTGCCACCGTGCGAGGCGAGCTGTGGATTGATCTCGGCATCGAGCACGTAGCGCACACGCTCGATCAAGCCGGATTCCGCGCCAGGTACATCACCCTTGATCTTCGGCGCGCGGATATTGAGCTGGCCGCCGGTGGCGTTGGTTTCAAAGTCGATGGTGGCGCCTTCGAGCCAGCGAGCGCTCTCGCCATCGACGTGGAAATCAAACCCTGTGCATTCGATCGTCCACTCACCGCCAGCCAGGTCAGCCGGCTCGCAGAACTCCAGTTCGCAATTGGCTGCTGCCGTTCCGGGCTGCGTCACGCGCAGGCGGATGCTCATGCCATCGCTACCCTGCTGCGAAAGAAGTCGCAGAAAATGCTGCTGCGCGCGCTCCGAGATGTCGATCATGCCTGCTCCGATGAAGTCCGACTCATGCCTGCGATTCGACGCAGGCGAAACAGCACCATTTTAGTCCTGTTTCGCTTTCGATGCGCGACTTTGACTTTCAGACATTCACGCTTGACGCTTGAACAACTATTTCACTTACCGGAGCCGTCCATGACCACAACTGACCTCGCCAGCCAGCACTGCAAGCCACTGAAGGGCGAGCAGCACCTGCTGAATGCTGAAAAAGTAACCACTTTTCTAAAGCAGCTACCAGGCTGGACGCTGAGTGACGACCAGCAAGCCATCATCAAGGACTTCAAATTCAATGACTTCCGCCACACGCTGGGATTTATCAATGCGGTGGGTTTTATGGCCAATCACGAGGATCATCACCCGGACATCGAAGCGGGTTACGGTCATTGCCAGCTGCTGTGGTCAACCCACGACGTGGGTGGCTTATCGATAAACGACTTTATCTGCGCCGCTCGTGTCGAAGGCCTGCTGGCGCGCTGAGGCAACGCTGACCGCTTCGTGCACCGGGTGATTAAAAATCGGTGCGCGACTTTTCCTTGAGATACAAAAGCCGTTTGCCTTTCACCGACAGCACATCGAGGAAATCCTTGAGATCGTCTGGCAACGGCGCGGAAAAACTGTACGAACGATCCTCAAGTTCAAAGCTCAGATGGGCCGCATGCAGAAACATCCGCTGCAAGCCCATATCGCGAAAACGCTTATTCATCTCGCGATCGCCGTATTTCGGATCACCCGCCAGCGGATGACCGATGTGGGCCGCATGAACACGGATCTGATGGGTGCGGCCAGTACCGAGTGTGGCCTGCATCAGGCGTGCGCTCGGGTACTGCTCCATTTCCTTGAAAAAAGTCAGCGAAGGCTTGCCGTTATCGGCTACCCGCACCATCCGCTCGCCGCCCTGCAGCACCGATTTGAGCAGCGGCGCATTGACATCGAACTTGGCCTTGGACGGGTGTCCCAGCATCAGGCACAGGTACTGCTTGGTCACTTCGCCAGCCCGAATGGCCGCCTGCAGGCCCGTGAGCCCAGCCCGCGTCTTGGCAAATACCAGCACGCCGCTGGTATCTCGGTCCAGCCGATGCACCAGCTCAAGGTGCTCCTGCGGTCTGGCCGCACGCAATAGCTCGATCGCTCCGTGGCTTACGCCGCTGCCGCCGTGGCTGGCAATGCCCGAAGGCTTGTCGATCACGAGAAAGTGCTTGTCTTCGAAGATGATGGCATCGGCCACCTGAGCGACCATGCCCGTGGCCGGCCCCTTGCCTTCGGGACGTTCAGCCACGCGAACCGGCGGAATACGGAGCATATCGCCGTCGGCGAGACGGGTATCGGGCTTGGCCCGCTTGCCGTTGACGCGCACCTGTCCGGTACGCAAAAGCCGGTAGATCATGCTCTTGGGCACGCCTTTGAGCAGGGTTACCAGCGCGTTATCGATGCGCTGACCATCCCGTTCAGGACCGATCGCGACTTGACGTACACCTTGAGGTGCGTCGGGGGAAGTTACCGTCTGCATTGAAAAAAACCTGATGAAATAGGATACTCGGCGAGCGCCACATTCTTCCCACCGATGTCTGGATCGGGTCGAATGACGGCCCGTCACGTCGGCGAGGATTGCGGCGGTTGCCCTTTGGCATCCAGCCTCGACTCCCTTTCATCGTAACGGTTCGGGTTGCTGTTGTCCGGTGCCATAGGGTATCGGGGCAGCAGGCGTAGTTGACCGAATCATCCCGACACCGGCAACGGTGCCGTTCATTTTGCCGCTTAACCGCAGCGGCGCGATCCCCGGCAGGCCGCCATCACAGGCGCCACCGAGGCACGCGACGCGCGGCCAAGCCGAGGAAACCACCATGAAACGTATGTTGATCAACGCGACTCAGCGTGAAGAGTTGCGTGTGGCCATTGTCGATGGCCAAAACCTGTACGACCTTGATATCGAAATCCCTTCACGGGAACAGAAAAAATCCAATATTTACAAAGGCCGCATCACGCGGGTCGAGGCTTCGCTGGAAGCCTGCTTTGTCGAGTACGGCGCCGAGCGACACGGCTTTCTGCCGATCAAGGAAATCTCCCGCGACTATTTCACGACCGGACTTGACCCCCACAAGGCGAGCATCCGTGAGCTGCTGAAGGAAGGCCAGGAAGTCGTCGTTCAGGTCGAAAAGGAAGAGCGTGGCAACAAGGGCGCGGCGCTGACCACGTTTATCAGCCTCGCCGGCCGCTACATGGTGCTGATGCCGAACAACCCGAAAGCCGGCGGCGTCTCGCGGCGCATCGAGGGTGAAGATCGGCAGGCACTGAAAGAAGCCCTGGACCACGTTACCGTACCCGACGACGTCGGCCTGATCGTGCGCACCGCCGGCCTTGGCCGCGATGCCGAAGAGCTGCAGTGGGATCTCGATTACCTGTTGCAACTGTGGAAATCGATCTCCGCTGCAGCTGTTTCGCAGAAAGCACCATTCCTGATCTACCAGGAATCGAAGCTGTTTATCCGCGCCCTGCGCGACTACCTGCGCAGCGACATTGGCGAAATCCTGATCGACGAAGAGTCGCTCTACAACGACGCGCGCGATTTCATGCAGCAGGTCATGCCGAACGCGTTGCGCAAGCTCAAGCTGTACCGTGACGACACGCCGTTGTTCACCCGCTACCAGATCGAAACGCAGATCGAAAACGCGTTTGATCGGCAGGTGCGTCTGCCGTCCGGTGGCTCGATCGTCATCGATCAGACCGAAGCGTTGACCGCAGTCGATGTCAACTCCTCGAAGGCCACCAAGGGCAGCGACATCGAGGAAACCGCGTTCAATACCAACTGCGAGGCGGTGGTGGAAATCGCCCGCCAGCTGCGCATCCGCGATGCCGGCGGCCTGATCGTGCTCGATCTGATCGACATGGACAGCCCGAAGCATCAGCGCGACGTCGAGGATCGTCTCAAGGACGCCCTGAAACACGATCGTGCGCGCGTCCAGGTCGGACGTATCTCGCGCTTCGGCCTGCTCGAGATGTCGCGCCAGCGCCTGCGGCCCAGCCTTGGTGAGGCATCGCAGATCGTCTGTCCGCGCTGCGAAGGCCACGGGCATATCCGCGGTGTGGAATCGCTGGCACTGTCGACGCTGCGACTGATTGAAGAGCACGCCATGAAGGAAAGCACTGGCCAGGTGCTGGTGCAGGCGCCGTCGAGCGTCGTCAATTTCCTGCTCAACGAAAAGCGCGCCAGCGTGGTCGAGATCGAAATGCGCCACAAGGTGCATGTGATGATCATCGCCGACGAAAAGCTGCAAACACCCCATATCGAGATTCAACGTATCCGCGAAGCGGACATGGGCGATCACAGCAAGCCCAGCTACGAACGACTGACCGCCGTAGAGCCGACCGATCTGCCCAAGATGGGCCAGGTACTGGGCAGCAGCGAACAGCCCGCGGTGAGCGGCATCATGCCTTCCAGCCCTGCCCCGATGCGCGAAGAAGTTGCCGCGAGCGCCATTGCAAAAACGCCGGTCACTAGCCGCCATCAGTCCACAGCTATCGCCACACCGTCTTCCGGCGGATTGATGTCGCGTCTGCTGGGTTGGTTCCGTGGTTCAGAGGCAGCGGCTCCTGTTCCGGTCGCCAAACAGCACAATGAAGACAAAGACAATGCACGTGGTGGTCGCCGCGACGAGCGATCTGGCCGCGGCGGTAATGGCCAGAATGGGTCGGCGTCGCGTCAGCAGCAACCTCGCCGCGAATCGCCGGCGCAAGGCGCAGCGAAATCCGGATCGCAGCAGCAGCCAAAAAACAACCGTCAGCGCAACAACGACGGTCAGCAACCACGCCAGCCCCAACAGCCGCAGACACAGACGGCGAAGGCCGAGCGTCAGCCCAAGCCTGCAGCGGTTGATGGCAATCAACCACGCGCCGAGCGCAAGCCCAATCAGCAGCAGCCCAAGGCCGAGCGTCAGCCGCGCCCTGCCGCCGTGGCCGTGAATGATCGCCCCTTGGGCGAATCACCGGAAGAGACTGCGAAGGAAGCGCAGCTCGCCGCTACGCCGGTTCAATCGGCTACGCCAGAATCCGCCGACAGCGCGCTTGACGCCGACGGCAGCCAGTCACGTCGTCGGCGCGGCCGTCGCGGTGGCCGTCGCCGCCGTCGTCATGACGAAACCGCTCCGAACGGGACCAACCTCGACGCCTCACAGGCGGAAGGTCTCGATGACGAAGATCGCAATGATCCGATGGAAAGCATCGACTCGTCGAAGCCAGTGGCTCGCCGCGAATCATCGCCCTCATCGGTCGTGGTAGCGACTGAAAGCGTTGTACCGGTTGAGCAAATCACTGAACACGCTCAACGTGAGACACACGAGCGAGCGCCGTCATCAATCCCATCTGATGTTCCCGAATCGGCCCCGGTTGCTGCAGAGAATGCGTTTGTTGCCGTCAGCGAACCGACCAAGCCGAGCCCTGATTCAACAACGGATAGCCTCGTAGGCACGACCTTGCCTGCTCCTACCAGCTTTAATCTGCCAACGCTCCCGCCTATCCCTGATCAAGCCGGATCGTCAGTGGTTGATGCAGACGCCGGGCATTCAGGCGAACTGACAATTGCAGCTCCGTCAGAACCTGCCCATGCCAGCCAGCCGGAAACGACATACGCAGTTGCCCACGTCAGTACAACGGTCGAAAAACCGCAGACTCTGTCGGTGCCGACCATCAACACTGAAGTCGCTGCATCGCCAGTTGCGACTTTCAATGACGTTGACAAAAACGTGGAACAGATCTCGTCGGCTAATGCCGAGACGAAGCCCGAATCGGCAACGCTATCCAACCAGACAATCAAACCCATCGCTGCGTCGGTTGTATCTCACCTGCCGCATGCGGAAACGTCTGATGAGGTCAGGTCTGATGAGGTCAAGGTGAACGTGCCGGTCGCTCCGATGCCCAAGCAAGGTGACCTGTTGGCTCACACAACACATTCCGACTCGGCGTCTCTGAGCAGTCATGCGGACGTTCCTGAACCAGCGCATCTGGATCAGGACAGGAAAGATTCGAACGTTTGATCAGCAGTTCATGAAGTAATAAAAAACCGGACAGTAGTCCGGTTTTTTATTACTTGCGATCTCAGAATTTTCTTCTGCAACAGCTCAATATCAGCTACCCACTTGATGATTTGAAGTGTCGAGCAGACCATGCACCGTCATCAGATGAGCCAGGCTGAGGACATGATCGACGTGCAGCTTTTCCATCAGCCGTTGCTTGTAGGTCGACACGGTTTTCGGGCTCAGATTCAGTTGTTCACCAATGATCGTCAGCGGCTTGCCTCGCACCAACATCATCGCCACTTCCAGCTCACGACTGGACAAGACGTCGAACGGTGACATGCTTCCATCAAGCGTGGCGAGCGCCAGCTGCTGGGCGACGGACGGGGCCAGATAACGGCGGCCGGTTGCCACTTGGCGCACAGCAGATACCAGCTCATCGGCTGTGCAGCCCTTGGTCAAGTAACCAAGCGCACCGGCATCAAGAAGTCGCTTCGGAAACCGTGCATCGTCAACAACCGTAACGATGACGACGTGGGTAGACATTTTCCCACGACACACCCGCTCGGTCAGCTCGACACCGCTCATCCCCGGCATATGCACATCGACCAATGCGATATCGGGCGACAGTGTACGGATGAGTCGCAGCCCTTCCTCGGCGTTGCTTGCCTCACCGACAATGCTGATATCCGGCTGCTGCTGCAGAATCATGCGAAAGCCGGTTCGAACCAGCTCGTGATCATCCACCAAAACGACATTGATCATTTCATCCCTCCTTGAATAGCTCGATTAAATCCCTTTCCAGAGTGCCTTGCATCCAAGGCCAGGCACCATCGCGTCGAACAAGGCTTGACTTGGTCAAATCGGGCCATCGATCAAAATCCAGCCATAGGTAATATTCAATATTGCCAAGTTCGATGATTCAGCTGAATTCATTAGCAGCATGACTCAAGCTTCCATCACATCGTTGGCAGAAGCCTCGGGCGTGTCCAGATATCTTGCGAGCACCAATGTAGATGCATGCCCAGGCATTTCAACGCGGATGGGGCGACCGGTACGCAGGTGCTCGTCATGCGCCACTTCTTTGGCCAGCGCGATGGCAGCATCAAGCTGAAGATCGCTGAACAGTGTTACATGGGCGCGGCTAACACTCCAGCTGCCCTTAGGCCCCTGCTTCAGCGAAATAATCACCATTGCAGCAATCCCATCCTTGAAACATTCAATATTGAAACGACGAACGGCCGTTTATCTACGTCGATCCAAGCACGCAATGTGCCACTTTGCATACGCGCGATATGTCAGCCAGCGCCCACACACGTTGTGCGGGAATTACCGCGAAACTGCTGCTCAAAAAATCAGCCCAAGACGCCTGCCCCCAAAGGAAGGAGAATTTGGGCCCACTTCTTAACACGGTCGAAAGTACCCAAAGCCGACTGATCCTAACCAAACGCGGCGCATAAAAAAACCGTCAGAAGACGGTTTCCTTATTACTACAAATTCCAGTGCAATTGATTATGCACTGAAACTTTTGTTGGTGCCAAGAGGGGCAACGAAAAGCTAGTCTTTGTAGGCATTTCCAGCCCTGTTTGCCGAAAGTACCCCCAAATATACCCCCACGGTGCAGACGCTTGCCTTTAGATTAATGTCGGAAGCGGCAAGCATGTACGGCGGAATTGTAGGACTGTGGGTATATGGTCTGTAGAAGCGTCGAAAATATGCCTACTTTCGGGTACTTTGCTTCGCCTTTGACTTAGGTTTTGGGTTTTCTACAGCGGCGTCAACTGTTAGCGGACCATCTTGAGTGGAAGTTGAGAGACCCAACTTGGCAAAGCCCACCATTATTCCTGGCACACGGTTTTCAGGCGTCGGTCCAATCGGTCCCGCGCCAATCTGATACTCCACCAAAAGATCATATTTCCCCTCGTGATAACCATAATGTTTCACAAGAAGGACGGTTAATTCTCTCAACCCAAGCGGAGTCCCAACAGCGTTTTGCGCACGCAATATTGGAGTTCCCGAGGGTATGGCGGAACCTAATTCAGTTGACACGCTGACTACTCCACTCTGCCACGCCGGCTGTAGATGCCAAAACAGTACGCAAATCAAGTGAGCTGTCTTCGCTTGTAACTTTCACGTTGACCATAACGTCAGCGCGCACATTGAGGTAGCAATCCATTGCCCGGACGACAACCTCATTCAGCGACACCTGATCAGTAACCGCGCGAAGCCAAGCCGCGCGATGTACAGCAGGTGGCACTCGAACGTTAAATTGCCCGCGCAATGGCTTGTTCGGCTCCTTACCTAGCCGTTGACAAGTTTCGAGATAATCTCCCACAGCCTCCTCGAAAACCGCCTGCAACTGCGACGGAGAATCTGCCTCGTACGTTACCAAATCTTCAATAAACAGAATTTTTCCGCGACAGACGCCACGCTCCATATCAAGCTCGGCAGTTCCTTCATACCCCTTGAAGGTCAAAATATTCATGGACATCCTCTTATATAAGTCCTCGCGCTCGAATGTGTTCAACAATATCTGTGACGGTAGCTTTACCAATTGTCGAATGTGGATGCGGCTCGTGACAAATAATCAAGGCTTTCGTGGTGACGTTATAAAACTTCCGACGAGACCCCGAGCCTTTTTCCATCTTGTACCCAAAACGAAGCAACACGGACTTGAGCTCGTCCCATGTAAAATCGGACGGAGCGGGTTTCCCGCAAAGCTTTTCAAGAAGTTTTTCGTGTTTGGACATCCGATCCTACGCCACCCCGGTTAAATTGTAACTGAAAAACAGTTACCAATATTCATGACGCGCCTCACATGACCTTAGCCCTACCGCCAGGGCATGGGTGCGTCCGAAACTGCGCATTGTTGTTCACCGGGTAAGACTCTAACTGACTACCCTGCCGACACGGGCAGACACATTAAAAAAATTCATTCTCGGTCCCGCTTCGGCGTGCCCCGGTCGTCGGTTCCACCTGACGTTGCAGCGTCGGCTAATGCCAGACACTTGCCGGATCGGGCCAGACTTGCGGGGCACGGCTACAGTGCTCCAGCGCGCCCGTTTCCGCTATCAGCCATCGTTGCTTAGGCACGTAGGCGTCAACTGACGGCGTAAGCGCATCACCTGGCCGCTAGCGTCAAGCGACATCAGACATTGCACGAACAATGTCAAGAACTTAGCGTGCGACGCTGGCCTCATGGGGTTATTTCACGCATGCCTAAATCTATAGGCAAATCGGCTTTTATCCGTATTTCTGCATCCGGTTGAGTAGCCGCTGCAGATAGCCGCCCTCCCGCCTTTCAAGTTCTGCGTCGCGGTCAGCATACCGTCGGAAAGCACTCCAGTGCATACCCTTGGGCTTGAATGGCTCACCGAAAAGGTCGCTGAAATCATCGCCCATCCTGCGGCGGAGAGCCCAGCGTTGCGCAAATATACGGTCGGTACCCCCCACGCGCTGGCTGGCATAGGTGGGCAATGGGCGAATGGCAGTACGGCTGCAGAACTGTTTGATGCTGCCAAACTTGTACAACTTAAGCACTCGGCGCTGGGTGTAGGGGCAATGCATGTACCAACGGCGACCACCGTATTCCAAGGGGAGCGATGACAGACGGATGGTGCATGTCACGTCCTGTGGCTCGCCGTCTGGTTTCCATGTGTAGGACAGCCGAAGTTCACCGCTCTCTGCGCTCAGGGTGGCACAGTAGCCGATGCTCGCCACCTGTTCACCGTCGCGACTCCATTGCCAGCTGCCCGATGTCATGGCACCAGCATGCAGTGCACCTGCCTTGAATAGGCTGCCTACGTTCAACGACAACGCGGATTCGATGTGCGGGCGCCAACCGCCGGCACCGCTCATGTCTGCTTCGCCTTCCGCTTGCCGGGACGTTTGACGCTTGCCGACTGCAGCCCCGTTAGCCTGTTGTAAAGCTCGAACAGGTAAGCGACCCGGGGAGCATCATCCTTGCTTCCCCGATAGCCGTAGGCGGCGTCTACGGCCTTGTCCAGCGCCCGATGGGCGTCCTGCAGGTCGGTGGGCATGCTGTCGGGATCGTACAGGTCGGCGAGCGTGGCGTCGGGGTGTGCAGCGCGGGCAGCCAGGACTCTTTCTGCTGCCCGCGCAATTGCAACGCGCTTTTCCTCCGCCTCCTCTTGCGGCCATGGAAAATTGTTGTAGACGACGTGGACGGAATAGCGATAGCGACTTTCCAACCTTCCCGCGACAGTTCGCATCCACGCGTTATGCATCGTGCTCGACAGAATGCCAAAGTGGTATGCCGTGGCATGCGGCACTATGAAAAGCAAATCACTGGCAAGCGTGTCGGGTTTGAAATAGCCAACTGGGATGAAATTTCGCCGTTCTGACGATACCTTCGGAATGACTAGGTATTTTCGATCTGGCATGAATTCGACATGGAACCGACGCGGAGTCTCAGCCAGCTTGCGAGTGGGCGCGCTCTTGCTGGCGTTGCGCATGCGCCGCACCGCGGCTACTCGATCCATAGCAAGTGGCAGCGCCTTTATGGCAGCAGGTTCGGCATCGCCGAGCCACAAGCACCAACGTTCGTAACCGTTCAAGAACTCATCACCTCCCAACCAGCGTCGAAAGTAAGGTTTCGCTCCCGGCTCACGGTTTAGAAACTCCGCCATTTCCTCTGGAGTGAAAAGATAGTGGCCACCATCAATCGGCTTGTTGCCAATGCCCATGGCCGGCACATCGCAAAGAGGATTGCCGCGTCGCTGCAGCACCACGTCCGGCGCATCGGTCAAATACGGATTGATGTTTTTTGCAGTTACAGTAGTGGGCTCCGCCTTGATGCCATCGCCGTAGACGTAGAGCGTGCGCTTTGCAGGTATTTGCAGACCAAAGCCGACAATGACGCAATGAACTGCCGCGACGCCCTTGCCTTCGTTGCTCCATTGAAAGGTGCGATGCGCAAAGCGAATCGTAATGCCGTGCCCCAGAAGCCACGGCCACAGCACGCCGGCCTGTTCGCCTTGGGTGATGCTGTTGGTTGAAACGAAGGCCACCTCTATGGCTGGGTTTTGCGCAATATAGGCAGCGGCCTTTACATACCAAGCGGCTACATAATCCAGAAGGCCACCACTATTGAGCGGCGCGAAGATCGGGGCTACGTCCGCGCGCTGACTGTCGCTCATGTACTTGGCGCCAACGAATGGCGGATTGCCCAAGACATAGCTGCACTGCATGGATGGCAGCACTGTTTGCCAGTCGATACCTAACGCATTCGTTCCGTTCGCAATTGTAGGTGACGTTACCAGCGGCACGGTGGGCCGCGTGGTACCGAAGCGCTCGGCGGCTTCCAGATTCATCTGGTGATCGGTGATCCACAACGCCACGCGCGCAATGTGCGCCGCCGCGTCGTCAATCTCGATGCCGTAGAACTGGTGAACGTTCACCCGGCACAAAGTGGACACGTCCAGCACACCGCGCTGCTCGCCCCACAGTTCGGCTATCACTTCCATTTCCAGCCGACGCAGATCGCGGAAGGCAATCACAAGAAAATTGCCGCAGCCGCAAGCAGGGTCGAAAAAGGTCAGGGTGGGTAGCTTGTCGTATAGGGCGCGCAGCGTGGCCTTGGTGCGCTTGGGTGCGTGCAGCTCGGCGCGCAGGTCATCCATGCACAGTGGATTGATGACGCGCAGAATGTTTCGCTCGCTGGTGTAGTGCGCGCCCAGCTCGCGCCGGGTGGCCTGTCGCTTATCGGTGGGATGCTGTTGCTCCAGCACACCTTGGAACATGGCGCCAAAGATCGCCGGGGATATGCCACTCCAGTCCAGCTCCGAACTTTCCAGCAGCAGCTGGCGCAAGTCATGATTGAAAGCGGGGATGCGCGACTGTTCCGCGAACAGGCTGCCGTTGATGTACTCGAACGCGGCCAGGTCTTCGTCCAGGCTGTACTGGCGTACATCGCGCGAGGTATCAAGTACCTGAAACAGCTCCGCCAGCATGGCGCCCAAATCTTTGCCATCCTCACGACTGCGCTGCACCAGCCGGGTGAACTGGCCATTTTCGCCAAAGATGCCGGTGTCGTCGGCAAAGAAGCAAAACAGCAGGCGCGTCATGAACACTTCCAGATCGTGTCCGATGAAACGCACGTCCAGCAGCGCTTGATGCAGCTTGGAAACCTGATAGGCCGCCTTGCGGTCGATCTTGGATTCCTCGGCTATATCGCCCGCCGCATCCTCCACCAGAAACGCAAACCAGTCGGCCCGCTTGGGCAGTTCCCTCAAGCTGCATTCGTGGGTGGCGTCGGTGCGCAGGTCGGTCAGCCGGAACCGGGCGAAGTCCGACGTGATGATGTAGCGCGGCCGCTCGGCATCCTTCAATGCCATGAAATATTCGCTGGCCTGCGCGAAAGCTGCATCCAGATCCTTTCCCCGGCTCTTGTGTTCCACAATCAGCTTGCCGGGGATAAAGCTGTCGATGAAGCCACGCCCGCCGCCCAGCTTGGACACCGCCTTTTCGTAGATCGTCGCGGATTCGGGGCGGATGCCGAAGCACTCATAGAAGCGTGCCCAAAATAGTTTCGCGTCGGCGTTCTCTCGAACTGTGTGCTGCCAATCCTTGGCGAATGCGGAAAGGCGTCGGCGTATTTCGTTCCGTGTCGTTGCGACCATGTGCGCGGGTGCCTGTTGTAGATGGATCGATTATGCGTGCTGAGGCGTATGGGGCAAACAGCAGGTGATCAAGAGCGCTGCAGCAAAAAGCAAGGTGCTTGGTAGATATATAAAGAGGTGTACGGAATCCGTAGCAAGGGCGTGGTGTAAAACGGTCATTTTAGGTACGGATTCCGTAGCTAACCGGCTGCCGTTTTCGGTGCATAGGTACGGATGCCGTAGCGAGCGTGACGGAATCCGTACTGGCCTTCCTGTTTTTCTTTGGGCGTTTGAAGGGTTTTGCGGCTGGCTCACGCCAGTTACCGGGTGCTACGGACGTTGCAGCGCAGTCCAGCTTGCCGCCGCATTCGTCGATGGCGTGCCACGTCAGCGCGTAGAGGCTGGCCGCGTGCAAGCCGCCTTGCCGGGTCTGCACGATCAGTCCGTAATGCCGTAGCTCGCGCAGGGCGAATGTAACCGTCTCTGGGCTTGTCCATCCCCTCGGTTTCAGGATAGCCATGGACGCACCGAGGTCGCCGTTATTGCTGCCGCGATACTGTCGGGCCAGGTCGCAAAGCAGCTTGATGGCAGAACCGCCGCATGCGTGCCAGTTCGGGCTGTCTTGCACCGCATGCGGTATCAAGGTGAAGCTACCTTGGACTTTGCGACCCTTGTGCTTTGCCCTATCCCGCTGCTTCATGGTCGGCTCCTGCAGGGTGCGGGATCATACTGATACTCGCTCGATCAGCGCGCGAATATCTTCAACTCGCCAGGCGGTGATGCGCTCACCTAGCTTCACGGGCTGCGGGTAGCGCCCAGCTTTTACGCCTGCCCACCAAGTCGAACGGCAGACGGGGAAGATCGCAGGGATAGCCGGCGCGGTCTTGGTGGCGAGTTTGCCCACTATCTGCGGCAGACGAAGGTAGCCAGTTTCGGGCAGCGTGTGCATTGTGATGTAGCCTCGTCGTTTAAGAACGAGTACAGCATCGCCATCACCATTGCGCCGTTGTTGCTATTGCAGCTTGTATTGCCGCTATTGCAGTTTGAGGCGCTAGACCTTCCGTCTGTTCATAGCTTCACGAACTGATTTCAAGTGTTCGCCAATCGAACGGCCTGATAGCTTCACACCCTGCTCGTCCAACATTGCAGCGACGGCTTCACCGGCTTTGTAGTGCTGGGTAAGGTCAAGTTTTGCAGCATTAGCCAGTGCGCCGATGATCGCTAGAAGCGTGGTGCGCTGGCGGCCATCCAGTGGTGTATCTGGCTGTTCGCGTTCGCGAGCTCGTTGTCGGAATCTTTCATTTTCCCTCATCAGCTCTATCACGTAATCTGAATCCATATCAGCAACTCGTTTCATCACTCGCGCATGTTCGACGGGGTTTTCCAAGCGTGCCCGCTCATCGTTGATGCGCGAGAGTGCGGCCATTGCTATTTCAGTTTCATCTTCGACGTAATTAGTAAAAAAATCGCCCGGTTCCAGTCCATGCACCTCCGCCCAATCGAACACCTTATCCACGTCCAGCAGAGTCTCGCCGGTGACCAGTGCGCCAGCCAAGTCACGGCGTTCTTCCAGTACGGCCATTCGTCCCGCGTCAATGGAGTGGACGAGCAGAGATTCGATGGCATCACGCGCGCGGCTGATTGCCCCTTTCAGTGTTAGCTGACCCCAAGAATGAGGGCTTGTCCCAGCACGGACTTGGTCACTGTCAGTTTGCGGCTGTAGGAACGGCTCAAGCTCTGATTCGGCTATCTCTACGCCCTTCCACTCGCCAAGTTCAAAGGCGAATATCGTGGCTGCCAGCCGCACGCTGATAACTCGCACCGGCAGTATGCGTTCGCCCTTTAGCATATCCATCGCGCACACCTTTGCGCCCTTCAATAGGTGCCGCGCCAGCCGGGGAAGGTGCCCGGTTTTCGGATGGCCGACCTAGGCGCGGCGTTTCAAATAATTAGCTTACCTTCCGACCGATGGCTATAACCTTGCCGCCAGCCCGCAACCCGTCCAGATAGTCGGCCCATGCCTGCATCATGCGTGTACGTTCTTCCAGATACTGCGCCGCGTGCGTGTAAGCCTCCCGGACCTTGTTGGACTCGGCATGTGCCAGCTGACGCTCGATAGCGTCCGCGTTCCACCCCATTTCGTTTAGCCGCGTCGCGGCCATGCTACGGAAGCCGTGCCCGGTCATTTCCTCGCCGGTGTAGCCAAGCCGTCGCAGGGCAGCATTCACAGTGTTTTCTGACATAGGGCGGGATGCCGTGCGCAGGCCAGGAAACACGTAGCGGTCCCCGCTACTGAAGGCGTGCAGCTCGCGCAGGATCGTCACGGCCTGACTGGATAGCGGCACAAGGTGCGCGGCCTTCATCTTCATTTTTTCGCCGGGGATGCGCCAGATGGCCTCGTCCAGATCAAACTCGGCCCACTCCGCATGGCGTAGCTCACCCGGTCGCACGAATACCAGCGGGGCAAGTTTCAGCGCGGCGAGCGTTACAGGTTGGCCGGTGAAGCCATCAATAGCGCGCAGCAGCTCGCCCATCCGTGCCGGATCGGTCACGGCAGCATGGTGTTTGCCGCTGGGGGGCTTGAGCGCTCCCCGCAGGCTGGCGGTCGGGTCAGTGTTCGTCTTGCCTTCCAACATGGCGTAGCGGAATACCTGCCCCGCCTTGATCTTGGCCCGCTTGGCGCTTTCCAGCCTGCCGCTTTCCTCGACCTTCCGCAGCGCGTCCAGCAGCTCGCGCGCTGTCACCTCTGCAATGGGTCGCCTGCCAATCTCGGGAAACAGGAAGGTTTCCAGAATCCAGCGGGTCTTGTTGGCCGTCACTTCGGCCACGTCCTGCCGTGCCATCCATTCGCGGGCCACCGCCTCGAACGTGTCGGACGCCACGGCTGCCGCCTCGATTCGTTCAGCTTTGACCGCCTTGCGCACCTCGCCGGGGTCGGTGCCGTTCGCCAACAGCTTGCGGCCGTCGGTTGTGGCATCGCGGGCAGCGGTCAGGGAAACCTCGGGGTACGCGCCCAGCGCTAGCAGTTTCTCGCGCCCGTCTACCCGATACTTCCAGCGCCACAGTTTGGAGCCGGTCGGCTTCACCAGCAGAAACAGCCCTCGACCGTCCGCCATCTTGTACGGCTTGGCGGCAGGCTTGGCCTTGCGGATGGCAACGTCTGACAGGGGCATCTGGGGGTATCCCTTGTTGGCCGGCAGCCTATTTGCTGCCCGTACCCCCGACTGTACCCCCACTTATGGGGGTATTCCACTGGACAGCGTTGGACGCCTCTGCATGCTACAGGCACAAAAAAACCCGCAAGTAGCGGGTTTCGTTGTGTTTTTTGGACTCTAACGGACGTCTTCAAACGGTGTAATGGTGCCCAAGAGGGGACTCGAACCCCTACGACTTACGTCGCTACCACCTCAAGGTAGTGCGTCTACCAGTTCCGCCACCTGGGCAGGTGTATTACTTACTACTCACTTAATGCTTTTTCGTTGGCTCTTTTGCTGCCGGCACTTCGCCCTGATCGCTGGCTTTGACTGGCGCAGCAGGCTGAGCGGCTGGTGCGGCCGACGGGACTTCCGAATTCGCCGGGGCCGCTGGCACCGTGGTGGTCGTCGCCGGCTTGGCCTTGCCGGTCACATCGGACATCACGCCCAGATCGCTGGCGGTGCTATGCGGCTGGCCATTGGCGTGCAGGTAGATACCCATACCGAGGCTCAGGAGGAAGAACAATGTCGCAAGTACGCCAGTCGCCCGCGTAAGGAACGTCGCCGAACCCCGCGCGCCAAACACCGTGGCCGACGCACCGCTGCCGAAGCCGGAACCGGCATCGGCGCCCGCACCGTTCTGCAACAGGATCAGTACGATCATTGCTGCAGCGATCAGGATGTAAAACACGCTGAAAATAACGAACATGGTTTCTTTTAGGCCTGTTGCGCTTGATGCGCCGCGTTGCAGATGCCGAGGAAATCAGATGCAGCCAACGAGGCGCCTCCGATCAACCCTCCATCCACGTCCGCTTGCGCGAATAATTCGGCGGCGTTGGCCGCTTTGACGCTACCGCCGTAAAGCAGTCTTGTTAGCCGCGAAATTATAACATCTTCTTTTTCCAATTGGCTACGAATGAAGGCGTGTACCTGCTGTGCCAGCTCCGGGGAGGCCGTGCGGCCGGTTCCGATGGCCCAGACCGGCTCGTAGGCGATCACGGCGGTATCAAAGGTAGCTATCCCGTTGAGCTTCAGTACGGCCTGCAGCTGGCGAGCTATCACTGCCTGCGCCTCGCCCGCCTCATGTTGCTCCAGCGTCTCGCCGACGCAGAAGATTGGTGTCAGGCCGCCAGCGCGGGCAGCGGCAAACTTGCGCGCGACCAGCTCATCGCTTTCGCCGTGGTAGTGACGACGTTCTGAATGACCGACCAACACCCACTGCGCGCCAATGTCGCGGAGCATGGCAGCGGAAACCTCGCCGGTATAGGCACCCTGCCCCTCGTGCTCGCTGACATCCTGCGCGCCAACGGCCAGCCCGGAATCACCCTGCTGCTCAGTCAGCGCAGCGATATAGGGAAACGGCGGAAAAATGGCCACGTCGATGGAAGCCGGCTTGCCTGCAACGATCCCATCGACCAAGGCCGCAGCCATCGAACGACTGCCATGCATCTTCCAGTTGCCGGCGACGAGTTTCGTACGCATGGTCTGATTCCGCTTCAATCAAACTGCAAGCTTACCGATGGGGCGGAACATCAGCAAACCGATGAAGCCAGTGGCGTCCATCGCGTGATACGGACGAGAATGGGCATTGTCACGAGGAATGCCCATGTCCCCATCCCGTCCACTCAGTTTGATCACCGGTGCCTCTGCCGGCATTGGTACAGCGTTCGCACGGCAGCTCGCTTCGCAGGGTCATGATCTGGTGCTCACCGCGCGGCGCATCGATCGACTGGAGTCGCTGGCCGCCGAGTTGCGCGAAAAACACGGCACCGCGGTGACCGTTCTGCCCAGCGATCTTGCCGATCCAACGGCGCCACGACAGCTCACGGCAGCGCTCGACGAACGCGGGCTGAAAGTCGACTGGCTGATCAACAATGCCGGTTACGGGGTGCCTGGCGCCTTGGTCGCCAGTCCATGGGCCACTCACGCTGATTCGCTGCAAGTGCTGCTGACCGCGCCGACCGAGCTGTCCTGGAGGTTGCTGCCCGGCATGCGCGAACGCGGCTATGGCCGCATCATCAACGTGGCCTCGCTAGCCGGGTTTCTCCCGGGTACCGCAGGACATACGCTGTACGCAGCGGCCAAGTCCTATCTGATCAAGTTTTCGCAGTCGCTGGCATTGGAAAACCAGCTGGCCGGTGTCAACGTCTGCGCGCTGTGCCCAGGCTTTACCCGCTCGGAATTCCATGATGTCACCGGCACCCGCGACAAGATGAACAAGCTGCCCGATTTCATGTGGCTCACCGCCGAAGAGGTGGTACGACAAGGCGTTGACGCGGTGGAGCGTGGCGAAGCGGTCCATGTCACCGGCGGAGTCAACCGGTTCATCAAGGCCTTGTTTGAACTCGTGCCAGATCGACTCGCGCTGGCGCTGTCGGCCAAGCAATCAAAACGCTATCGAAACGGCAGCGAGTAGACGCTTGAGCCAGCCCGCTTCAGACGGCGTGGCTCAAATCAACTTGATCTCGCGCAATCGCTGCATCAGGTACTCATGCGACGTGATCGAGTCGCTGTAACGGCTCGGGTTATCCGGCGTAATGCACTGTGCGACGGGATCAAGCACGACGTCCGGATTCGGATGCAGGAAAAACGGCACCGAATAACGCGGCTTGCGCGCATTCGCATTCGGCGGGTTGACCACGCGATGCGATGTCGATGGGTATACGTGATTGCTCAGCCGCTGCAGCATGTCACCGATATTCACCACGATCGCATCGCCTTCGGTGGTTACTGGCAACCATTCGCCTTCGCTGAGAACCTCCAGGCCCTCGGCACTGGCGCCAACCAGCAGCGTGATGAAGTTGATGTCCTCGTGCGCCCCAGCGCGCTCGTTGGGGATGTTGTCCTGCGTGCCGCCCTCATCAGGAATGGGTGGATAGTGGATCGGCCGCAGAATCGAATTGCCCTGATCAGTCTTGTCGCCGAAATAATGTTCGGGCAACCCGATGTGCAGTGCCAAGCCGCAAAGCACGCGCGTACCCAGCTGATCCAGCGCTTCGTAAAGTGCGTAACCATGCGGCCTGAAGTCAGGCACTTCGGCCGGCCACAAATTGGGTGGCATCACATCAGCGAATGTTGAATCTCGAGAGATCTCGCGACCGATGTGCCAGAACTCTTTAAGGTCAGCATGCTTGCTGTCCTTGGCGGTCTCGACCTTGTAAGGCGTATAACCGCGCGCACCGCCGCTACCCGGTACGTGATACTTCATCTTGATGTCGGTCGGCAGCGCGAAAAAGCGCTGGAACGCATCGTAGGAATCGTCGATCAGTTCGCGTGCAATACCATGCCCGCTGATGCAGCAAAAACCGAACTCGCGATAAGCCGCGCCCAGTTCAGCGACGAATGCGTCACGGTCAGTGTCGTAACGACGGATATCCAGCGTGGGAACGTGCTTCATGAGGCTTCGGCGAGATACGTCAGGGCCGATGATTTTACGACGTCGGCCAGCCGTTCGGCCAGTTGCTGCACTTCCACAGCATCCGCCGCTTCTACAGTAACTCGCACCAACGGCTCGGTTCCCGAAGCGCGCAGCACGACGCGACCGCGGCCGCTGAGAGTCGTCTCCACTTCGGCGAGTGCCTGTTGTACCGCCGTTCCCGCCAGTGCCTCACGCGCACCCTGGGCACGCACGTTGAGCATGACCTGCGGCAATTTTTGCAGGCCCGTGCGCGCCAACGCCAGATCCTGACCGGACAGCGCCAGGGCTTCGAGCACCGCCAGTGCCGCGACGATGCCATCACCTGTTGTGGCCCGATCCAGACAAAGGATGTGGCCAGACGTTTCGCCGCCCAGCATGCCGCCATGCTCCCGCAGCATCTGCATCACATAGCGATCGCCGACATTGGCGCGGATCAGCGGCACGTCGATTTCCGCCAGCGCCTGCTGCAGGCCGAAATTGCTCATCAACGTGCCGATCACCGGCCCCTTCAGCAGGCCACGTGTGTGCAGGCTGCGAGCCAGCACGTAAAGAATGTCGTCACCGTCGGCCAGCGCGCCATGGCGATCGACCAGCACCAGCCGATCACCATCACCGTCAAAAGCCATGCCCATATCGGCACCGTGTGCCAGCACAGCCTGCTGCACGGCTTGCGGATGGGTAGAACCGAACTGGCGATTGATATTGAAGCCATCCGGTTTGTCACCGATGACGATGACCTCGGCGCCCATTTCGGTAAACACCTTTGGCGCAACTTGATAGGTCGCGCCGTGTGCGCAGTCGATCACCAGCTTGAATCCGCGCAGGCTGAAATCCTCCGGCACGGTGGCCTTGCAGAACTCGGCGTAACGCGCCACTGCATCATCGATGCGTCTGGCCTTGCCCAATCGCTCGGAATCAACGGTGACGAAGTCGGCATCGACCTCCTGCTCGATCGCCAGCTCGACCGCATCGGAGAGCTTTTCGCCATTCGCTGAAAAAAACTTGATGCCGTTGTCGTGATGCGGGTTGTGCGACGCGCTGATCACAATGCCAGCGCTGGCGCGCATTGAACGGGTGAGAAACGCGACGGCGGGCGTTGGCATCGGCCCCAGCAAGCCGACATCCGCACCGGCCGCTACCAGACCGGCTTCGAGCGCGGATTCAAACATGTAGCCGGACACGCGGGTGTCCTTGCCGATCAGTACCTTGGGCCGATCCCGGCCCTCGCGCACCAGCACGGCGCCCACGGCGCGCCCCAGCCGCAGCATGAAATCCGCGCTTATAGGCCAATGGCCGACCAGACCGCGGATACCGTCCGTACCGAAATACTTGCGTTGATTCATCGTGTCTTGCCGCTTTGAAGGTATTTCATTCGCTGGAGCATAACGCCGCGACGATTGAAGCGCTCACTCATCATCCGGCCAGCGAGGCACGGCCGTCTTCGCGTCGCGCTTCGGAACAGTATCGATCGCGTGCACTGCACGCCATACGGCTAGCGCATCCACCGTGGCAGCAACATCGTGCACGCGCACCATCCGCGCGCCACGCTGCACGGCAATCAGCGCGGCAGCGGCCGAGCCGGCGGCGCGTTCGGCGGGGTCGGTTTTACCCGTGAGTGTGCCGATCATGCCCTTGCGCGACAGCCCGACATACACACCGCTGCCCAGATTGCCAAAGCGTTCCAGCGCACTCAGTAGTGCCAGATTGTGCTCCAGCGTCTTGCCGAAACCAAAGCCGGGGTCGACCAGAATTTTGCGCTTGTCGATGCCCGCCAGCTCGCAGGAAAACAGCCGATCGGTGAGGAATCGATGGACGTCGCCGACCACATCGTCGTATTGCGGATCGGCCTGCATGCTGCCGGGCTCGCCCTGCATATGCATCAGGCACACCGGCACACCCAATGCCGCCGCGGCATCCAGTGCACCTTCGCGACGCAGCGCGTAGACGTCGTTGATCATGCCCGCACCAGCAGCAACCGCGGCACGCATCACTTCCGGCTTGGAGGTGTCGATGGCAATAGGCAACTGAGTGCGTGCGATCAGCTGTTCGATGACCGGCAACACCCGGCGAAGCTCATCTTCGACCGAAACTTCCGTCGCACCGGGCCGAGTCGACTCGCCTCCAATGTCGAGCATATCGGCACCCTCTTCCGCCATGCGCAAACCCTGCGCTACGGCGGCATCGATCTGGCCATGGAGGCCATCGGCCGAAAACGAGTCTGGCGTGAGATTGATGATGCCTACCACGCGCGGGCGATCCAGCCGCAGCGCGCGCCCGGCACAATCCAGCACTGGCGCAAACAGATCGATCGACATGCGTGTCACCTCAGAATTGCGATATCCGAAAAGACTGGCGAGACATCAGGCAGCGGACGATCCGCCCAGCTCACCCATGTAACGGCGATAGTGGCGCAGCTCGTCGATCGAGTCGCGGATATCCGACAGCGCCGTATGCGCCGATTCCTTGCCAAAGCTCTTGGCGATATTCGGGGCCCAGCGCCGGGCCAGCTCCTTGAGCGTGGAGACGTCAAGATTGCGGTAGTGAAAATAGCGCTCCAGCCGTGGCATCTGCCGATGCATGAAGCGGCGGTCCTGGCAGATCGAATTGCCGCACATCGGCGACTTCCCCGGTGGCACCCATGCGCGCAGAAACTCCACCGTCGCTTGTTCGGCCATCGCGTGATCGGTTTCGGAGATCAGCACCTGGCGCCACAAACCCGACTTGTGATGCTGATTGCTGTTCCAGCTGTCCATCGATTCAAGCCGGTCGATCTCGTGACGAATCGCAAATACCGGGCCCTCCGCCAGCAGATTGAGGTCCCTGTCGGTGACGATCGTGGCGATCTCCAGAATCGAGTCGTTGTCGGTATCGAGGCCGGTCATTTCCAGATCGATCCAGATCAGGTTTTCTTCGTTCACGAGGCTCATGGGTACTCCTTTGGATAAGCAGTTTATCAGTCTTGCTCCGTCTGCCTATCTAAATAGATTCGCCTACGTATCTACGTGACGATGGGCTTTTAAGTTTTTGCGACTTTTCTCCATGCGATGATTCACGCCATGCAGACTTTTTTCTGGCACGACTACGAAACCTCTGGCGCCGACGCACGGCGCGATCGCCCGCTGCAGTTCGCCGGCATTCGCACCACGCTGGAGCTTGAGATTGTCGGCGAGCCGGTGATGTTCTACGGCAAGCCGTCTCGCGAGATGCCGCCGCATCCCGACGCCTGCATGATCACCGGCATCACGCCGCAACGGGCCGAACGCGAAGGCTTGATCGAAAGCGAATTCGCCGCCCGTGTGCATGAGCAACTGTCGACGCCCGGCACCTGCGGCGTCGGCTACAACTCGCTGCGCTTCGATGACGAATTCACGCGGCAGATGCTGTATCGCAATTTCTATGAGCCGTACGGTCGCGAGTGGGAAAACGGCAATTCGCGCTGGGATCTCATCGACTTGGTACGCATGTGCCAGGCGCTGCGGCCCGAAGGTATCGTGTGGCCAAAGCGCGATGATGGCTCGCCCAGCTTCAAGCTCGAGCATCTGGCCACGGCCAACCAGCTCACGCAGGAGCGCGCACACGACGCCTTGTCCGACGTCTATGCGCTGATCGATCTGGCACGCCTGATTCGCGTGCGCCAACCGCGCCTTTGGGACTGGTATTACGGTCTGCGCCGCAAGCAGAAAGTATTCGAGATGCTCGATGTGATCGGCATGACACCGGTGGTCCACGTGTCTTCGCGCTATCCGGCCAGCCGGCATTGCCTCACGATCATTGCCCCACTGGCGCCGCATCCCAGCCGCGCTGGCGAAGTGATTGTGTACGACCTCGCGACCGATCCAGCGGACTGGCTGGCACTGGACGAAGAGGAAATCGCCGACCGTATCTTCACTGCCCGCGCTGATCTACCCGAGGGCATCGAGCGCATTCCGCTACGCACCGTTCGCGCCAATCACGCACCCGCGCTGGCGCCGCTATCGGTGCTGCAAGGTATCGACACGAATCGCTTGCAACTCGATGCAGGCAAGTGCATGGCCCATCGCGATGTGCTGCGCGCAGCTGATGGCCTGGCTGAAAAACTGCGCCGCGTATTTCAGCGCGCCGCCGAACTGCCACCACCGGACGATCCCGAGCTGGCACTCTACGGCGGCGGCTTTCTGCCCGACGCCGACAAGAAACTGTTGGCACAGGTGCGCGCCACGCCTGCCGAACAGCTGGGTCAGCGCGTGTTTCCGTTTCGCGATGCGCGCTATCCGGAACTGCTGTTTCGCTACCGCGCACGCAACTGGCCTCAGAGCCTGGAGGCCGGCGAGCAGGTGCGATGGGATGATTTCCGTCGAACGCGACTGACCAAGCACACTTCACTGACTGCACTCACGCTGGACGACTACTTTGCGCGACTCGCCGAATTGCGGGCCGATCCGCAGGCACAAGGCAAAATTCCCCTGCTCGACCAGTTGCAGGCCTGGGGTGAGAAGCTCGCCGCCAGCATCTGAACAAACCCGACCCGGCCATCCCTCGATTCGATCGCCATCCCCTGCAGCCATGTTCGACGTTAAACGCTTACCGATCCCTCACTCAGCCCACCTTCTGATCATCACGCATGCCAAAAACCTACTTCACACCTGCCACGTTTCGCTTTCTGACCGCGCTCGATCGCCACAACAGCCGCGAATGGTTTCATGCGCACAAGGATGACTACGAGCGCCACGTGCGCGAGCCGTTTCTGCAGCTGATCACCGATCTGCAGGCACCACTAGCGAAGATCAGCACGCACTATCGTGCCGATCCACGCAAGAACGGCGGTTCACTATTTCGCATCTTTCGCGACACGCGCTTTTCCAACAACAAACTGCCGTACAAGCCGTGGCAGGGCTCGCGGTTTTTCCACGAGCGCCGGCACGAGATCCCGGCACCGTCGTTCTACCTGCACATCCAGCCGGGTGACTGCTTTGCCGGCGGCGGCATGTGGCACCCCGAGTCCGATGCGCTGAAGCACATCCGCGAATTCATCGTCGACAACCCGGCAACGTGGAAGCGCGCTACGCAAGGCAAGGCGTTTCGCGAGCACCTGCAGATGGGTGGCGAGTCGCTCAGCCGGCCGCCCCGCGGCTACGAGGCAACGCATGAGCTGATCGATGATCTCAAGCGCAAGGATTTCGTCGCCTCGGCTTACTTCACCGAAGAACTCGCGTGTTCCGACGAGCTGTTGCCGTGGACGGTGTCGACCTTCAAGAAGGTGTCGCCGCTGATCGATTACCTGTGCGCGGCACAAGAACTGGAGTTCTGAACACTCGGACGGTTCATTGCTCGATGATTCAACGCTCGTAAAAGGCGCGGCGCGAACCCAGTAGATACAGCGCCACGACGACGCCCACGACGGCGGTGATCGCCACATAATGCGCCGGCGCCAGCGGGCCGAGCTTGCCGGCGAACCAGCCAATCAGCGGCGGTGTGATTGCACCAAAGATTGCGTAGGCGATGTTGTAGGAGAACGAAATGCCGGTGAAGCGTATCGCCGGTGGAAACGCCGCCACCATCACCGAAGGCACCACGCCTACCACGCCCACGCTAAACCCGGCGATGGCGTACAACGGCAGAAAATGCGCACCGCCTGCAGCCAGATCCAGATACAGCGCATACGTCGTCACCAACAGAGCAAGCGAGCCCAGCAATAACGACCAGCCACGGCCGATGCGATCAACCAGCAATCCACTGCCTAGGCAGCCGAAACAAAGGAACAAAGCGGCGACGCTGCTGCCTTCAAACGCCAGCGCCGGTGCCAGATGAAACCGGGTCTGCGCCAACGTCGGCGTCATCAAGATCACCACCACGATGCCCGCGGTCAACATCCAGGTCACCAGCACCGACAGCCATACACCGACCAGATGTCCGCGCAGTACGGCTTTCAGCGGCAGCTCCTGTGTCAGCTGCTTGCGTTCGCGCAGTGCGGCAAACACCGGCGTTTCGCTGAGCCAGCGGCGCAACCACACCGCGACGAAACCGAAGATGCCGCCCAGCACGAACGGAATACGCCAGGCGAAGGCCAGAACCTGATCCGCTGAATAATGCCTGCTGATCCCCGCGGCCAGCAGCGAGCCTATCAGGATGCCCGCGGTCAGCCCACAGGTCAGTGCCGCGCAGGCAAAACCGATCCGGCCCACCGGTGCATGTTCGGCGACGAACACCCAGGCGCCAGGAACTTCTCCGCCGATCGCAATGCCCTGCACGATGCGCAACAGCAGCAAAAGTAGCGGTGCGATCAGACCCAGTTGTGCGTATGTCGGCAACAAGCCAATGGCCAGCGTGGGCACTGCCATCAAGAACACGCTGAGTGTGAACATCTTTTTGCGCCCCAGCTTGTCGCCGAAATGCGCCATCACAATGCCGCCGAGCGGTCGCGCCAGATAGCCAGCGGCAAAGATGCCATACACCTGCAACTGCGCCAGCCAGGGCGCGACATTGGCCGGAAAGAACAGCTGCCCCAGCACCTTGGCGAAAAAAACGAACACGACAAAGTCATAGAACTCCAGCGCACCACCTAGCGCGGACAGTGTCAGCGTTCGTGCATCGCTGCGGTTGAGAGGGCGGACGATCGATGACGGTGATGGCGTGTCGTGGGGCATCAATGGCTCGCTGGGCGCTGAAAGAGGTCGTGGCTGGCGACCATACACCAATCCATCGACCAGGAAAGCTGTTTTATACGTCCGTTTGCGGAATGCGTATAGCCGTCCAAAAATATATATATTCGTGGTCGCTCAGTACACCAAACAGCTTTGCGAGGATGATTTCTAGACAATCCGAGTCACGACGATTCGACTCGGTCCATTTCGTAAAGCTCGATCGGCAGATCGTCCGGATCGGCGAAGAAAGTGAAGCGCCGACCAGTATATTCGTCAACGCGCACCGGCTCGCAGGTCACGCCGCGATCGAGCAGAACGGCGATTGATGCATCGATATCGTCCACCGCAAACGCCAGATGGCGCAGACCCTGCGCCTCCGGCCGCGATGGCCGCGGCGGCGGCTCGGGAAAAGAGAACAACTCCAGCTGCACGCCAGGGCTGACCTCGAGATCACACTTCCACGACTGCCGCGTCTCGCGATAAACCTCACGCACGATCGGCAGGCCCAGCGTCTCGCTGTAGAAAGCGCGCGAGCGCGGATAGTCCGAGCAGATCAGTGCGACATGGTGGATCGATTTCAGCAGCGCTGAGGTTATTGGCGCTGAAGTTATTGGTGGTGACGTCATCTCTGCTCAGGCCTCGTGAAAGGGAAAGGCCAGCACATCGGCGATCGCATCCGTGTCGGCCAGGCACATCAGCAGGCGTTCGATGCCCATGGCAACGCCGGCAGCATCAGGCATCGCATCGAGTATGGCCAGCAGGCGATGATCAATCGGCATATCGTGCAGACCACGTTCGCGACGAACCACCTGATCCCGCTCGAAACGCATGCGCTGCTCATCGGCATCATTGAGCTCGTGATATCCGTTGGCCACTTCATGATGGCCAAGATAAAGCTCGAAGCGTTCGGCCAAGGGTGGATCACCTGCACGAATTTTCGCCAGCGCGCATTGCGTCGCCGGATAATCGTGAATCACCGTGATGCAGTCGCGCGGAAATGCCGGCTGCAGCCGGTGCGTGATCAGCAGGTCGAGCCAGTCGTCTCGCGTCAATCCGGCCGGATCGATCCCATAGTCGAACAGCGGTTCGCGCAACTCCTCGATCGGTGCATGCAGCGGATCGATCCCCAGCTCATCGAGAAACAACTGTCGGTAGCTGACGATATGCACCTCGGCACGCCGGCCGACCAATGCCAGGGCGGCCTCCACCAGCGTGATCGTCTCCTCCATCAGGCGCCGGTGATCCCAGCCGACCCGATACCACTCCAGCATGCTGAACTCGGGATTGTGCTGACCGCCGGCCTCGCCGTTGCGAAACACCCGACCCAGCTCGTAGCAATCACCCACACCGGCGGCGAGCAGACGCTTGAGCGGATATTCCGGCGATGTGCGCAGCCAGCGCACCGGCGCACCCGCATCGACATGGCCCATGAAGGTCGTACTGAAACTTTCGATATTCGGTTCGCTGTTGCCTGCTGCGGACAGGATCGGCGTTTCCACTTCCAGCACATTACGCACGGCGAAAAAGTTGCGGATCAGGTTGTAGACTTTCGCGCGCAGCTGCAGCGCACTAATCAGCGACAGCTTCTTGGCACTCACGCGGCACGCTCGTGCTTGGCCAATAGCGCCAGCAATTTCGCTTCGTCCCAGATCGCCACGCCGAGCGCTTGCGCCTTGTCCAGTTTTGAGCCGGCCGCTTCGCCCGCGACCACAAAATCGGTTTTCTTCGACACGGAGCCGGATACCTTCGCGCCCAGTGCTTCCAGCCGCTCTTTCGCTTCCTCACGACTCAGCGTAGGCAAGGTGCCGGTCAGTACGACGGTTTGACCTTCCAGCGCAGCATCCTCGGCATGGGCACTTTGAGGAATTGCCTGCAGCAGCACCTGCATCGCCAGTTCGACCTCATGGAGCCGGGCACGCTTTTCATTGTCATCGAGGAAAGTCTGCAAGTTGGTCGCTACAGCCGAGGGCAATCCGGCGACGATCCAGTGTGCGGAGCCAGCCTTCTGCAAGGCTGCCAGTGTCGCGTAATGCCGGCTCAGCAATTCACCGCTCTTGGTTTTGGCGCCGAGCTTGGGAATGCCCGCCGTATCCAGCAACACGGCGAGGCCAAGTCGATCGCGCAGCTTTGGCGAAGGCGAGGACTCGTCGCTGAAGGCGATGCCAGACGCCAGCAAGGCATCGACCACTGCCTCGTTGCCTGGTTGCGCGAAAAAGCCGGCAATCGACGTGGCGACTTCTTCCCCGATATCCGGCAACACGCGCAAAATAGGTGCCGGCATCACGCGCACGATACCCAGACGGCCAAACCACGCGGCAAGCGTCTTGGCCGTACTCTCGCCGATATGCATGATGCCAAGGCCAAACAGAAAGCGCGACAGCGTCGACTGCTTGCTGGCCTGAATCGCATCGACAAGATTTTCTGCCCACTTGGTGGCCACCTTTCCGGCTTTTGCGGTTTCCGGTGTGGTGCCATCACGCTCGTCGATAGCCTGCTTCATCGTCACAAGCCGCTCGACGGTGAGGTCATAAAGATCGGCCGGCGTCTTGACGATATCGAGTTCCACCAAGGCATCGACGAAACGCTCGCCGAGGCCTTCGATATCCATGGCCCTGCGCGAGGCGAAATGGATGATGGCTTCCTTGCGCTGTGCCGCACAGATCAATCCGCCGGAACAGCGAAATGCCGCCGCCCCGTCTTCGCGCAGCAAATCGGAGCCGCAGACGGGACAGTGCGTCGGCATCGTCCACGGTACGGTGTCCGCGGGACGCTGATCCTCGATCACGCGCACGACTTCGGGAATCACGTCACCGGCACGACGCACGATCACCGTGTCGCCAATACGAACATCCAAACGGGCAATCTGGTCAGCATTGTGCAAGGTTGCATACGTGACCGTGACCCCGCCCACCTGCACCGGCTCCATCCGAGCCCGCGGCGTGGCCGCACCGGTGCGGCCGATCTGGATTTCGATATCCAGCAGACGGGTCATCTCTTCCTGTGCGGGAAACTTGTGTGCAATCGCCCAGCGCGGCGCGCGCGAGACAAAGCCCATCTCGCGCTGGCCGGCATAGTCGTCGAGCTTGTAGACCACGCCATCAATGTCGTACGGCAGCGTGTCACGTTTGGCGCCGATGCGCTGAAAGTAGGCGATCAGCCCGTCGAAGCCCTTTGCCGTGCCGACTTCAGGCGATACCGGAAAGCCCCAGTCGCGCAATTGCTGCAGCGTCTGCGAATGGGTCGGCGGCAGCGAGCCGCCTTCGACAACGCCGATGGCATAAGCGAAAAAGCTCAGCCGCCGCTTTGCCGTGATTGCAGGATCGAGCTGGCGCAACGAGCCCGCCGCACCGTTGCGCGGATTGGCCAGCGGCTTCTCGTCATGCGCACGGGCGCGTTCGTTGAAACTCTCGAAATCCTTGCGCAGCATGATGACCTCGCCGCGCACTTCGAGCAGCGATGGCCAGCCTTCATCGCGAAGCCTCAGCGGATGATCGCCATCTTTTCCGCTGCGCAAGCGCAGCGGAATGGCGCGCACCGTGCGTAGATTCGCGGTGACATCCTCACCGGTTTCACCATCGCCGCGGGTCGCGCCCTGCACAAACACGCCATTCTCGTAGCGCAGGCTAATCGCCAGACCGTCGAGCTTGGGTTCCACAGAAAACAGCGGTTCACGACGATCCAGCGTCTGCTCGATCCGACGTTCGAATTCGGCGACTTCATGAAAACGTTCGCGGTCGTTGTCGCCGGCCTGTTCGAACGCGTTGCCGAGCGACAGCATCGGTAGTGCGTGCCGCACTTCGGCAAATCCACCGTTCGCGCGAGCACCGACGCGACGCGTCGGCGAATCGACAGCGGCCAATGTCGGATGCTCGGCTTCCAGCGCCTCCAGTTCGCGCATCAGGCGATCGTATTCCGCGTCAGGCAATTGCGGGTCGTCGAGCACGTGATAGCGATAATTGGCCTGCTCGATCGCAACACGCAGCTCAGTAGCGCGCACGGCGGGATCGGCGGGGGCTGGACGTTCGGTCATGCAAATCTCCTGGATCGTCGAAGTTTAACGATACCGGCGGCTTTCGGATGACTATCAGCAGATTGATAGCGCCCGAGCTTCCACCCGTAGATAAAGCCGGCCTGACTCCTAAAACATCTTTCACGCGGATCAAGCTGTCACAGCAGGTATCATGAGCGGCTTATGTCAGCCGATGCCACCGCCGCAGAGTCACGCGCCGCCGTCGCCACTGTTGCCGCGCCCGCCACGGTTTCAGAGGTGGTGGCGGAAATCTCCTCACGAGAACGTTACCGCGGCCTGCTCTGGCTGGTGGCTGCCGCCTTCTTCATGCAGTCGCTGGATTCCACCGTGGTCAACACCGCGGTGCCAGCCATGGCTTCGGCACTTGACGTCACGCCACTTGGGATGCGCACCGCGCTGACCAGTTACGTGCTGACGTTGGCGATTCTGATCCCGGCCAGCCCATGGCTGTGCGACAGGTTGGGCACGCGCCGGGTATTCGGTCTCGCCATCGTCGTGTTTGGCGCCGGCTCGCTGCTGTGCGGCCTGGCGCAGACGCTGCCCGAACTGGTCGCCGCGCGCGTGCTGCAAGGCGTCGGCGGTGCCTCGCTGATGCCGGTAGGCCGCTACGTCCTTGTCCGCAGCATCGAAAAGCGCGAATTCGTCCGCGCCATGAGCACCGTGGCGACCTTTGGCCTGCTCGGCTCGGTACTCGGGCCGCTACTGGGCGGCGCGCTGGTGGAGTTCACCTCGTGGCGGCTGATTTTTCTAATCAATGTGCCGGTGGCGATTGCCGGCGTATGGATGAACCGGCGCGACATGCCGGACTACCGGCTCGATCATGCGAACCGCTTCGATCTCTCAGGCTTCCTGATGTTTGTGGCTGCCTCGGCACTGCTGCTCACCGCCTCTGAACTGGCTGGCAGCACGCCGGTGCCTTGGAGCCACATTGGTTTGTGCACATTGCTGGCGTTGCTGCTAGGCGCGACCTACGTCTGGCATAGCCGCCGCACGGAATATCCAGTCGCCGATCTCACCCTGCTGCGCGTGCGCAGCGTTTGGGTGGCGTTGGCCGGCGGCCTGTTCACCCGACTCGGCATCTCCGGCATGTTTCTGCTGCTGGTGCTGTTTCTGCAGGTAGGCTGCGGCTGGTCGCCGCTAATGGCCGGACTGATGATGGTGCCGCAGGCGCTGGGCTCGATCAGCGCCAAGTGGGCGATCAACCGCACGCTGATCCACTTTGGCTATCGCCGCCTGCTACTGGGCAATACGCTGATCGCCTCGGTGCTGATGGCAATGTTTGCCCTGCTAGGCCCGACCACACCGATGTGGGCGACCGCCCTGCTGGTGTTCGCCTATGGCAGCTGCACCGGCATGCAGTACACCGCAATGAACACGCTGATCTACAACGATATCGACATCAAGCACGCCTCGATGGCCTCGTCGATGGCCTCGACCGCGCAGTATCTGGCGATGAGTTTTGGCATTGCACTAGCCACCTTGTTGATGGAAGCACTGCTGCAGGGTCACGCGCACGAACAGTACATCGTCGCGTTCCGCTGGACCGTGGTCTTGCTAGGTGGCATCACCGCCATCGCCAGCCGCATTTTCAGCCGACTGCCAGAAAATCGTCCCTTGTCCGGTACCGCCACCGCGCATTGACCAACATGCGCGCCACCGCATGCCAGCCGCCTGCGCATGCATGTAGGATGCTATCTCCAACGACAGCCTGAGCGCGCCGCATGCAGCATGCCAGCGACATCCTGTTCACCCTCTTTGTTGTGTTTATCGCTGCGCAGCTTGGCGGTGAAATTGCGCAGCGACTAAAGCTGCCTGGCGTCGTCGGTGAGATCGCTGCCGGTTGCGTCGTTGGTCCGTCATTGCTCGGCCTGATCACGCCCGACCAGATCGCCATTGGTACACCGCTGGATGTACTGGCCGAGATCGGCGTGGTGCTGCTGCTGTTTTCCGTCGGTCTGGAAACGCGACTGGAAGATCTGAAAAAAGTCGGCAAGGTCGCCTTTCTGGTCGGCGTGCTCGGCGTCGTCATACCGTTCGGCATGGGTAGTCTGTGGGCACACGGTAGCGGCTTCAGCTGGGACAAATCGCTGTTCGTCGCAGCGGCGTTTGTCGCGACGTCAGCCGGTATTACGGCACGGGTGCTGCAGGAGCTGCATGCGCTGCAGCGGATCGAGAGCAAGGTGATTCTGGGTGCTGCGGTGATCGATGACATCCTCGCCATGCTGCTGCTCGGCGTCGTGGTGTCGCTGCAGGGCGGCGGCGGTTTCGACCCCGTGCACCTGCTGGTGGTGCTGGCGGGTGCGATCGGCTTTATCGCGCTGATCGGTTGGGGTGGCACGCGAGTGATGCGCTGGAATTCCGACTGGCTGGAGAAACCGCGCGATCCGCATTCGCCGTTGATGATCGTGCTGGCGATGTGTCTGGGGCTGGCCTACCTATCCACGCTGTTCGGACTGGCTGCCATCATCGGCGCCTTCCTGGCCGGCATGATCGCCTCGGAAACCCAGCAGCGGCACACGCTGGAAAAGCAGATGATGCCGCTGCTCGCGCTGCTGACACCGTTCTTCTTCGTGGTGACTGGCAGCAAGATCGACCTGCACGAACTGGCCAGTGCCGATGCGCTGATCATGCTCGCAGTAATCACCGTGATCGCCATCGTTTCCAAGCTGGCCGGTGGCTGGCTGGGTTCACTGTCGCTGGGCAAGCGCAGCGCCACGATCATCGGTTTCGGCATGGTGCCGCGCGGCGAAGTGGGCGTGGTTATCGCCAGCCTCGGCTTGGCCGCCGGCGTTTTCAGCAATCGCATGTACGCCATCATCGTGGCGATGTCGCTGCTCACCGCAATGGTCACTCCGCCAGTGCTGGCGTGGTTGCTCAAACGGGCTGGTAGCGACAGCGAATTGCAGGAAATCGATTCAAAAATTCTTCCGTAAAATGGAGTGATTCGCAGCTCTGAAGAAACCTGATACGAATTGACCGGCGATTCAGCTGAGCTGATTAGAATGACCAAGCGGCAAGAAAGTGCCCTCTCCAATTCGGGAATACTCATGAACATTAAACCCTTGTTTGCCCTGTCCCTTGCTACAGCTTTGACACTCGGCAGCGCCGGTGTGGCGAGTGCCAGTCCGGACGGCAGTGGCGTGCTGGTCCGCCAGGACGGCATCTATCTGCGCTGCGACCAGTGCGGCACAGTGCAAAGCGTGGAGCAAAACATCACCCAGGGTAGTAACCACGGCGTGGCCGGCGCCATCATCGGCGCGGTGGCCGGCGGCGTACTGGGCAATCAGATCGGCAAAGGCAACGGCCGCAAGATCGCCACGGTCGGCGGTGCGGTGGGTGGCGGCTTCGCCGGCAACGCCATCGGCAAGGGCGGTAGCAGCGAGAGCTGGCTGGTGCGCCTGCGCATGGGTAACGGCAGCTACGCCAATGTTCAGGTCAAGGACGCCAGCGCTATTCGCCAGGGTGATCTCGTGCAGCTCGACCAGAGTGGAAATATCACGCGCATTCGCTGAGGCGAGACTTTCTCTTAAGTAAATATTATTGAAAAGAAAACGCCCCGACCGGGGCGTTTTTTTTGGTTGCACCTTGAGAGTTTTTCCATCTGCACATCGAACCACGGCGACTTCAGGCGGCCTTCGTAACCCTGAACGCTTCCAGCGCACGACGCGTTGAAAGGTAGAGGCCTATCTCGATCGGGTCGATGCTGTGAATAGCGCGTACCGCTTCGAGCAACTCGCTATCAGTGCATCGAAACCGTCGGCACCACAAGGCTCGGCTGGGTCGATCACGCAGTTGGATGTGTTCTGTCATCAGCAATATCCGCTTGGAAAAATTCCGGCAAAGCGTGCCTGCAGCGAGATGAAATGCCTGTCGTCGAAACGTTATATGAGCTTTGACGGCGACATCAGCCATCACGCCGAGCCCGATCGCGGCAATTCAAAACGAGGGCCACACGGTTTCATCCAGTCTGCTCAACGCATATGCGTTTCGGGGCAAGTAAAGCCGATGCCACCGACTTCAGGGCGAGGTCGCTTCCGAGGATTCGAAACGGTAGCCCGCGCCATACACCGAATGGATATACGGGCCGCCCGGCACGATATCATCGAGCTTGCGGCGGAGATTTCTGATGTGACTATCCACGACACGATCGGTGACGTCGCGCAGCTCGTCATGCATCAGGTCCAGCAGCTGATCGCGCGAATAAACGCGGCCAGGATGCGCGACCAGCGTCTGCAACAGGCGGTACTCGGTGGTGGTCAGCGGCAGCGGTTTGCCGGCAACCAGAATGCGCTGCATGCTCTCATCGACAACAAATGGATTGATGGGTACCGACCCGCTCGTACGACGCAACAGCGCACGCACCCGCGCCACCACTTCGCGCGGACTGAACGGCTTGCAGACGTAATCATCGGCGCCAAACTCCAGGCCGAGCAGACGATCGATTTCCTCCACGCGCGCGGTCAGCATGATTACCGGCAACGGATTGTCCTTGCGCAACTCACGCAGAATCTGCAACCCATCCTTGCCGGGTAGCATCACGTCGAGCAGCAGCAGATCAGGTTGTTGGTCGCCGATGGCCTGCAATACGCGATCGCCTTCATCGACGATTGATGCAAGGTATCCAGCATCCTGAAGATATTCGCTCAGCAGCGCGGCAATCTTCGGCTCGTCCTCGGCAATCAGGATGTACTGTGTGGTTGTCATCTCAGCCTTGTACTAGAGGCAGGGTCAATACGATGCGCAGGCCGCCGAGCGGCGATGGCAACGCGCGCAACTCGCCGTTATGCGCCAGCGCAATACGTTGCGCGATGGCCAGACCAAGCCCACTGCCGCCGCGCTTGCGGTCGCGCGAAGCTTCGCCGCGATAGAGCGGCTCGAACAGCCGCGCGAAGGAGTCGGCATCAACGTCCGGTGGTGTGTCGTCGACAATGATGTCTACCGTATGCGTTTGCTTTGCCATGCCGATACGCACACGACCACCGCGATCGCTATAGCGCAGGCTGTTGCCGATGACGTTATCGATCAGCTGGCGCATGCGGTCAGCATCGACCTGCACAAACGCTGGCGACAAATCCTGCTCCAGTACAAGTTCCGACTCGCGCGCCATCGGCGCAAAACGCACCATGGCAGCACGCAACAGCTCTGCGATATCGATCAGTTGCAGGCGATAACTCAGCGTCCCGAGATCGGCCATCGACAGCTGATGCAGATCATCGACGAGACGATCCAGCCGCATCACTTCCTCATGCAGCGACAGCACGCCGCCGGCATCGACCGTGCGCACGCCGTCCTGCATCGCTTCGACTTCACCACGCACGATCGACAACGGCGTGCGCAGTTCATGCGAGATGTCGGCAATCCAGCGCCGACGCGCCGTTTCGTGCGACTGCAGTGCGGCACTGAGCCGATTGATATGCCTGACCAGATCCCCTAATTCGTCGCGCCGCAAGGTATCCAGATGCAGGTGATAGTTGCCGTTGGCAAGTTGGTCGGCCGCCTGCTCCACATCGCGCAGTGGCCCCAGCAGATGGCGCGCGAATATCCAGGCGATACCTAGCGCCAGCAGCAAAAGCAACCCGGCGATCAGCGCCATGTCGCGCACCTGTACCGAAAGAAAATCGGTATCGCGACTTTCCACCGGATGCGTGAGCGGCTGCAGCGCAAGCCAGCCAACCAGTATTCCGTCTTGCTGCAGCGGCCGTTGCAAAGCATCAGGCCCTAACGGCGCACCGACGATCAGGCGATGTTGCGCATCGAGCAGCGACACGCGCGGGGGCAGAGGCAACGCTGGCTGTGGCGGTGGAACATCGTCGTGATCCGGCGCAGGCGGCGGTCGCGGATACCTCCTGGATGGATCCGGTGCACCGTATGGTGGTTTCGGATCCAGTATCTCGTGCAGTAGCGCATCCCATTTTTCACGATCGCGCAAATCATCGAAACCATGCCTTGCATCCGCCCGCTGGTCCAGTGCCTGCGTTAGCGGCGAGAGCCGCGCGAGATCGAGCGTGTTGACGTAAGCGACAAAGCCGCTGCGCAAGTTGAGGATGGTGATACTGCCCAGCGTACCCAGCGCCAGCGCAATCGTGAACGCCAGCAGCAGAAAAAGCTTGTGCACCACGCGCAGACGCAAACGCGTGCGCGGCGAGTCATTGGATGCGGCTGGCGTCGGAGTATCCATCGGCGATGCAGGATAACCCGGTGCTTGAAAATACGCGTCCGCATTCCCTGCATAATTCCTGCGAAGTGGGAGGTCATAGTGGAGTGTGCCGGGCCGACCGGCACCACACAGGAGCATCCCGATGCAAACCCGATTTCTTTGCACCTTGATCGCCATGGCCGTCGCCGGCACGGCCGTTGCGCAAGCCGTTCAACCGTCGCCGCCGGATGTCGGAGCCCCGCCTGCACGGTTCGCCGGCGGTTTGCCGCCACCGCCGCCCGGCTGTGTTGGCAATGGTGCGTTACCTTTGCCGCCTCCACCGCGGCCGCGGCCGCCCGTTCCTGCTAGTGACGACGGATTCGCCAAGGATCTGGGCATCAGCAGCACACAGGCGACCAAGGTGCAGCAAGTATTCGAGCGCCAGGCCGCGCAAGTGCAGCGTCTGGATCAGCAGCGTCGCGATATTGAAGCGGAAACCTGCCGCAGCCTGCAGAGCATCATCGGCGATCAGGGCATGGCTCGCTGGTCGGCCGCTTTTCCACCGCCACCACCACCGGGCGGACCGTGGTACGGACCGCACCTGATGCCGCCACCTCCCCCGCCGCCGCAAGGCTAATGACCGATTACTCGATGACGAATTGGCCAGACTGGAATCTGCAGAAAAAACGCCCCCATGGGGCGTTTTTTTCAAGCTAATGAGCCGGCCGCAATATTCAGCGATAACGCGAACATTCACCGCTGAATCGATATCAGCTATCAGGCAACGCCTCGGTTAAACCAAGCGTGGCAAAAGCCTGCACACGCTCAATCGCTTCGATGAGTTCCTTGCCACCGAAGGGCTTGCGCAGATAGACGCTACGCTCTGGTACAGCTTCGGGATCGGTATTCGGGTCGGCGGAGATAACAACCAAGCCCACCTCGGGATGCCGGCGTCTGGCGAGTTCACAGATGTCGATACCGGTAGTTTCACCGGCGAGAATCACGTCCGCTATGACGACATCGACCTGCTCTTGCTTCGAAAGAAAGCCGGAGGCCCCGCTTGAGCCCACAGCGCAGTGCACACGAAAACCGCCCTTGCCTTCGAGCAACATCCGCATCGTTTCCAATACGGCGTGATCGTCATCAACAATGAGGACAACCTTGTCGGTGCCCATGATTACCTTCACCTGCGGCTGGCGGGTATGCATTCATTCCCCTGAGTAGCCAGTTTACTCGACTGGGATGACTTCGCGAGGTCTTCATGGCAATGCCTCACTCACGGAGCTTCTCAGCACAAGATAATGTGCCGACGTTCAGGTCGCAAAGCCTTAGCTTTCATGCAACGCGTGTTTTGCTGATTGCCATTCAGCATAGAGGATGGCCCAATATGACGCGGTGCACCGACCTTATGGAAAGCCCTTCTTGACTGCCGTTGAAAAAATCATCCTGTTTACTGCCATGATCCTTTCGATCATGGCCTGCCAGCAGTCGCCCGACCCTGCCGCGCTGCGCAGCGCGCACTACGATCCGGCTCAGTATTTCGACAACGATCGGCTGCGCGCGAACACATTGATCGCCTGTCATGCAGGCACTGCACAGAGTCAATTGGATTGGTCCAGCTTGTACGCGTGCCGGACATCCGCCTCAACAGATCGCGCCAAGCACAGTGGCTGGAAGCCGGCGACGGGCTCCCCACGTTAATCAGAAGTCAGCTCCTCGGGAATGGCAGACTCCTGCCTAGGCTTCGGCCAGTTCCGCTACCCAGGCAGCACGCGAAAGCGTGCGGGGCTTATGGTCACGCTGCGTTGAAGACTGGGCTGTGCTGGTCGTCAGCATCACGCAATCAATCGTCTTGCCCATGGAAAGCGCGTGCTCGCGTGCCAGCGTTTCGGTATTGAAGTGCTGCGGCTTCAACTTGCGACCCTGGTGAAAACCACACACTACAAATGTCGTCGTATTCATCGTCACATCTCTTGAGGTCGTTCCAGCTTGCCTGGCGAATGTGTCAAGAAATGAGATCAAGAGATCGTTAGGACCAAAAAACCTCAATCGGGTCGCCTTACCAGCGCTTTGTCACGTCGCGAATCACACGCTTTTTCATGCGAGCTAGACAGGCGGGCTAGCGTCACGACAAACCCCCATGCGGCCATGCAAGTAATTGCGGCAATAGCGGCGGCAAACATATACCTGCAGCCATACAAAAGCTTCTCCAAAACCCTTTGACAGCCTATCCTCGCGGGCTTGGCATCCGTTGTTACTATGTATCGAACTGACAACGTGTCGAGCATCAGCTCGACCGTGGCTTCGATGCCTGACGGTTGGCGCGTATCACCTAGCTGTGAGGCCTATGGGCATTCCGAAGAAATTGAAGAATAGTGGTTCGGACAGGAACAAAATGGCGAGCTGGCCGCTTGCCCATTCGATGTCATTCGCTGCGACGCTGGCTTGTCTGCTGATTGCCGGTTGCGCGGTGGGTCCCGACTTCAAGAAGCCGGCGACTCCCAAGGTCACCAGCTACACCGATCATCCGCTTTCAACCACGGTCAGCAGTCAGAACATCACCGGAGGCGAAGCACAGCGTTTCGCCAACGGGGCCAACATTCCCGGCGACTGGTGGACGTTGTTTCATTCCACCCCGCTGAACGCACTGATCGAGCAGTCACTCAAAAGCAACGCCGATCTCAAGGCGGCACAAGCTGCCCTGCTGGTGGCCAGTGAAACGACCAAGGCTGGACACGGTGCGTTTTACCCCAGCGTCTCGGGAAGCTTTTCAGCCTCGCGCGAAAAGGACCCACCGGGTTCACTCGCTCCCGTACCCAGCAACAACGCCTATCGGTACGACTTGTTCACTCCACAGCTCAGCATTTCGTATGCACCCGATATTTTCGGTCTGAATCGTCGAACGGTGGAATCCCTGCAGGCGCAGGAACAGGCTGTCCGTTTCCAGACCATCGCGACGCAGATCACGCTCAGCACCAACGTGGTGGCCGCCGTGGTGCAGGAGGCATCGCTGCAAGCGCAGGTGGATGCGACCCATCAGCTGGTCGACATCAACACGCACATGCTGAAGATCCTGCAATACCAGTTGACCAAGGGATATGTCGGTCGGCTCGATGTCGCCGCACAGGAATCGCAGCTGGCGCAGGTCACCGCCACGCTACCGCCGCTGATCAAGCAACTGGCCCAGCAGCATGATCTGCTGGCTGTCCTGGTCGGCCGCTTTCCGAATGAGATACCGGGCGGAAGTTTTGATCTGGCGAGCCTGCAATTGCCACAGGATTTGCCGCTGAGCCTGCCTTCCCAACTGGTGGCTCAGCGTCCCGACGTGCTGCAGGCCGAGGCCAACATGCATGCCGCCAGCGCCCAGATCGGCGTGGCCACTGCCAACCGGCTGCCGAATATCGCGCTGACCGCGAATGTCGGCAGCACGGCACTGGCGATGGGCCAGGTGTTCAAGTCCGGCACTGGCTTCTGGAATATTGGCGCGGCGATCACCGCACCGATTTTTCAGGGTGGCACCCTGCTGCACCAGGAGCGTGCTGCGAAGGCGGCCTATGTCGAAGCAGCCGAACAATATCGCAGCACCGTGCTGGGCGCGTTCCAGAATGTTGCCGATACCCTGACCGCGCTTGAGCAGGACGCCGAGGGGCTGAAGGCGGCAGCTCACGCTGCCGATGCCGCCAAGATCACCCTGGATCTGTCGCAGCGGCAATGGAAGGCCGGCTACGCCAACTATCTTTCGTTGTTGAGCGCGGAACAGGGCTATCAACAGGCCCGGATCAACCTGGTGCAGGCGCAGGCCAACCGTTTTACCGATACGGCTGCGCTGTTTCAGGCGCTGGGCGGCGGCTGGTGGAACCGCGCGGATTTGGCCAATGCGGATTCGATGCAGAACGATTCAATGCAGGACAAAAATGAAAAATAATTTGTTGCACGCAATACCGGGGACTTCGCCTGCGCAACGTCCCGGTGAACTACCGCACCGGGTTGCCGTTGCCACCATGATGATCGCAATGCTTGTGTCGCTCACCGCGTGTTCGTCCAAAACGGACGATGACACGAACGCGCAGCCCGCATCCGTCACCGCACACAACGTGACGATGACCTCAGACCAGCGCCAGCACATCAAGCTCTACACCGTGGCACCGTCGACGTTTCACAAGACGGTCGAGACCACCGGTGCCGTCGATTTCGACAACGATCAGGCCACCAGCGTGATCGCGCCCTTCTCCGGTCCGGTAACCCGGCTGCTGGTTTCTCCCGGCGATCGCGTCAAGAAAGGCCAGCCGCTGGCCATGGTCGACTCACCCGACTTTGCCGCCGCCGTCAGCGCCTATGCCAAGGCACTCGCGACGGCAAAAACCGACCGCCGTCTTGCTGACGCCGACAAGGACCTGGGCCAGCATGAAGGCGTCGCCCAACGCGAAAACGAGCAGGCGCAAACCGATGCCGTCAACGCCGAAGCTGATCGCGATGCCGCCCTCCAGGCTCTGATTGCACTGGATATCGATCCAGACGCGATCAAGGGTATCCAGCAGGGCCGCACGGTTTCGCATATCGAGGGCATCATCCGTTCCCCGATTGCCGGCACCGTGGCGGAAAAGCTGATCACGCCAGGCCTGCTGCTGCAGGCTGGTACCACGCCGTGTTTCACCGTGGCCAATCTCTCACGGGTCTGGGTCATGGCGCAGGTCTCCGGATCTGACCTCGATTCGATCAGCGTCGGTGACCCGGCGGAGGTGGTAACAGGCATCGGCAGTAAAAACTTTCCAGGCACCGTGGACAACATCGCCGCGCTGGTGAATCCCGACACCCGTTCGGTGATCGCGCGCGTCGTGGTCGACGACCCGGGCGACTTTCTGAAGAAACAGATGTACGTCACCGTGCGGATTCATTCGCGTCAGTCACACAGCGGATTGCTCGTGCCGGTATCGGCGATTTTGCGCGACGACGAGAACCTGCCCTTCGTCTATGTCGCACAGCAGGACGGCAGCTTCGCGCGGCGATCGGTGACCCTGGGTGACCGGACCGGCGATCAGTTCAACATTCCTGACGGTCTGCATGCAGGTGACCAGGTCGTGGTCGACGGCGGCATCTTCGTCCAGTTCATGCAAAACCAATGAGCGACCAACTACCTCCTGACGAGACGCCGTCGCGCACGGCGTCGATCATGAACCGGCTGGTCGGCTCCTCGCTGGCCCAGCCGCTGCTGATCATTCTGATGACGCTGCTGCTGACCGGCGCCGGCGCGAGATCGCTGCAGCGCCTGCCGGTGGATGCATATCCCGACCTCTCGCCGCCCATTGTCGAGATCATCACACAGTGGCCAGGGCACGCTGCCGAAGAAGTGGAGCGACTGATCACCGTGCCGGTCGAGCTCGCGATGAACGGCATCCCGAAGGTCGCCAACGCACGCTCGATTTCGCTGTACGGATTGTCGGACGTCATCATCACGTTCAACAACGGCACTGACGATAATTTTGCCCGGCAGGAAGTGTTCAACCGGCTGGGCGATCCCAGCCTGCCAAGCGGAGTCACGCCTTCGGTATCGCCGCTGTCCGCCCCGTCGGGACTGATTTATCGCTACGTGCTGCAAAGCCCCGACCGCTCGCCGATGGAGCTGAAAACGCTCGAAGCGTGGACGGTCGAACCGCAGTACCGATCGGTTCCCGGCGTCGCCGATGACTCGGGCTTCGGCGGCGGCACCATGCAATATCAGGTACTGCTCGATCAGGCCAAGATCGCTTCGGTCGGCCTGTCCGCCGTGCAGATCGAAGCGGCGCTGGCATCCAACAACGACAACGCCGGCGGTGGCTTCTATTCGCAGGGTGGCCAGTTCTATTACGTGCGCGGCCTGGGCCGTATGGACACGCTGGAGGACATCAGCAATGTGGTGTTGGCGGTGCATGACGGCACGCCGATACTGTTGAAGGACGTGGGCCGCGTGGCGATCGGCATTGCGCCGCGACTGGGTGAGTTTGGCTACGAGAAACAGGACGACGCCGTCGAAGGCGTGATCCTGCTGCGCACCGGCGAGAAAACCCAGGACGTACTCAAGCGCGTCGAAGCCAAAACGCACGAACTCAACAACGGCGTGCTGCCCAAGGACGTCAAGGTCGTGCCCTACTACGACCGCAGCGACCTGATCGCGCTGACCACCAAGATCGTCGAAGACAACCTGCTGCGCGGCATGCTGCTGGTCATCGTGGTGCTGATCTTTTTCCTCTACGATTTCCGTGCGGGCTTGATCGTTGCCGTCACGATTCCACTGGCCTTGTTGTTTGCCTTCATCTGCCTGGACGTCCAGGGTGCATCGGCCAACCTGCTGTCGATCGGTGCCATCGACTTTGGCATCCTGGTCGATGGTGCGGTGGTGATGGTGGAAAACATCTTCCGTCAGATCGCCGAGCGCAAAGGCACGCCACTCAGCGTCAGGGCAATCATCCGCGATGCAGCCGCAGAGGTGGATCGCCCGCTGTTCTACGCCGTTGCGGTGATCATGGTCAGCTTCCTGCCGATCTACGTGCTGTCAGGGCCGTCAGGCACGCTGTTCAAGCCGATGGCGGATACGATGATCTTCGCCCTGGTCGGTTCGCTGATCGTCACCCTGACCCTGCTGCCGGTGCTGTGCGCGTGGTTCATGCGCAAAGGCGTGCGCGAGCGGCGTAACGTGGTGTTCGAGGCGATCAAGTCGGTTTACGTCAAAGGCCTCGATCTGTGTCTCGCCTATCCGTGGGCGACCACGCTGGCCTCCACCGTCATCCTGCTGGGCTCGCTGCTGCTGATCCCGCGCATCGGTGCCGAGTTCATGCCGCAGCTGGACGAAGGCGCGCTGTGGGTGCGCGCCACCATGCCGTACACCATCTCGTTCGACGAATCAGCCAGGATTACACCGAAGATACGCGACATCCTGCGAACCTTCCCCGAGGTCACCACGGTTGCTTCGGAGTTGGGCCGGCCTGATGACGGCACCGATTCGACCGGCTTCTTCAACGTCGAGTTTTACGTCGGCCTCAAGCCGTACTCACAGTGGAGCGGCAGCTACCGCACCAAACCTGAATTGATTGCCGCGATCAACCACAAGCTCGAGGCGTTCCCCGGCATCAACTTCAATTACACCCAGCCGGCCGAGGATGCGGTGGACGAAGCCGAGACCGGACTGAAGAGCGCACTCGCGGTGAAAGTCTTTGGTGCCGATCTCAACATCCTGCAGCAGAAAGGCAAGGCGATCAAGCAGGTACTGGAAAAAGTCCGTGGCATCCGCGACGTGACCCTGGTGCAGGAGCTGGGACAACCCAGCCTCACCATCAAGATCAACCGCGCCGCGATCGCCCGTTACGGCTTGAATGTATCCGACATCAACGGCCTGATCACCACTGCGATCGGCGGCGACGTGGCCACCCAGGTCGTGCAGCAGGAAAAGCAGTTCGATCTCGTTGTGCGCCTTGAACAGAAGTATCGCGACAACCCCGAAGAGATCGGCAATATCCTGGTCGCCACACCGGGCGGCCAGCAGATTCCGCTGAAGGAATTCGCCGACATCAAGGTCACCAATGGCGCATCTTTTATCTACCGTCAGGACAACTCACGCTACATCGGCGTGCAGTTCTCGGTGGAAGGTCGCGATCTGGCCGGCGCTGTGGAGGATGCCATCGGGCAGGTCAACAAGACCATTACCCTGCCGCAGGGCTATCGCCTTGACTGGGGTGGCGAATACTCGGAATACACTGCGTCGCGTGCCCAGCTCAACATCATCCTGCCGCTAACCCTGGGCTTGATCTTCCTGCTGCTGTTCACCCTCTACAGCAATTTCAAATTCCCCTTCATCACCGTGGCCGGTGTGCTGCTGTCGGCGCCGGTCGGCGGCATCGTGGCTCTTTGGCTCACCGGCACACCATTCTCCGTGTCATCCGGCATCGGCTTCCTCGCCCTGTTCGGAGTCTCCGTGCAAACGGCCGTCGTTTATATCTCCTACGTCAATGAACTCAGACGCGGCGGTGTCGACGTCACCGAGGCCATCCGCCAGGGCGCCATCCTGCGCTTGCGCCCGATCATGATGACCGCGCTGGTGGCGGCACTGGGACTGTTGCCCGCGGCGCTTGCCACCGGTGTCGGTACGGATACGCAACGGCCGTTTGCCTTGGTGATTGTCAGCGGTTTGTTCACGCGACTGTTGATCAGCATCTTTTTGATGCCGGCGTTGTATGCGCTCGTGGCACGGAAGGATGATCGGCTGGAAGTTTGAGGTGTTTTCTTCAGCTATATGTTCGAAGTCATGTGATTCGCCAGGCTTTAACGAAGCTTCTTGTAAGGGCTGTCATGGTTCTCTAGCGTGGACGAATAAATCGCCACGCTAGGGCGTGTCATCACTTACCAAGTGGCTCGCGTTGTTTCGTTGTGGCTGTCAGGTGGCGGGGCGGGGCGCAGCGCCTGACTGGCGGTCAGGCCAAGCCGCGCACTGCCGCATGGCGGCCACAGCGAAACAACCCTTCGGGCCGGGTCTGTTTGCCCACAGGCCGGCGTCATCGCTCAGGCGTGTACGGACGTACACTTCTTCGCTCTTCCTTGGCCTGCACGCAAACAGCTCCCGGCGCGGGCCCCTTGGTAAGTGATGACACGCCCTAGATACCGGATGCGAGCAGCCACGTTATGGATCACGCCACTCAGGCCGTAAATCTCCGAATAGACGCACTGCGCAATACCTGGGCAGGGCCTTTCAGCATGTCGATTGATCGGGGAACATGCCTGACGGTCACTGGGGCATCGGGATCGGGGAAAAGCGTTTTTCTGCGCATGGTGGCGGACATGGATGCCGCCGAGGGCAAGGTCTTGCTTGGCGATGAGGATCGCACGACCATGCCTGCGCCGCAGTGGCGTCGAAAGGTGACGCTGGTGCCTGCGCAGGCGGGATGGTGGGCGCCAACGGTGGCTGAGCATTTTGAAGAAAAGAACAAAACCACCGCGACAGAGCTAGCTCGTCAGTTGCGATTGCCCGAAGACATTTTCAGCCGGCAGGTTCTGCGGCTATCGACCGGCGAACGGCAGCGGCTTGCTCTCATCCGGGCCTTGGTAGCAAAGCCCGCGGTACTACTCCTTGACGAGCCCACCAGTTCGCTGGATCAGGAAAGCGTGGCCGCCGTGGAATCGCTTCTCGCCAGCGAGCTGGAACGTGGCCTCGTGCTGATCCTGGTAACACATGATCCTGCCCAAGCCGAGCGGCTGGGAAACCAGACCATGCATATCAAGGATGGCAAGGTACTGCCCGCATGAAAACCATCCTGCTACATCCGACGGATTTGTCGATTGCCGCATCACTGGTCATCGTCGACATTGCACTATCGATCTTTCTTCGTCTGGGTTTACACAAGCAGATCGCGATAGCGGCCACTCGCATGGTCGTGCAGCTCGTCATGATCGGTTACGTGCTGAAATTTGTCTTTGCCCTCAACAACCCGGCAGCAACCGGTCTCATCGTGATGATCATGGTTCTGGTCGCCGCGCGCGAAGTGGCAGCGCGGCCGGATCGGTCACTCGTCCACGGACAGAACTATCTGATTGGTCTGGTGAGCGTGGCGGGGGCCACAACGCTGGCCAGCGTTTTTGCATTGATTACAGCCATACGGCCCGACCCGTGGTTCGACCCGCATTACACCATTCCGCTCGTCGGCATCATTCTGGGCAGCGTGTTGAACGCCGGAAGCATTGCACTGGATGGCGTGCTTAGCGGCGTGGAAGCAGCGCAGCCAGGCATCGAAGCACGCCTGATGCTCGGCCACCCCTACTGGTCCGCCATGGCTACCCTGATACGTGGCTCGATTCGCCGGGGCATGGTGCCGATCATCAACCAGATGTCGGCCGCCGGCGTCATCACCCTACCCGGCATCATGACCGGCCAGATCCTGGCGGGGCTCGATCCGATTGAAGCCGTCAAATACCAGATCCTGCTGATGTTTCTATTGTCAGGTGCCAGCGGCCTGGTCGCCGTGGCGGTCGCATATTCCGCCGCATGGCGTCTGACCGACGGGCGCCAGCGCCTGCGGCTGGATCAGCTTCGCTGAAGCAACTGGCCACTGATGGCGTCGTGGAGAATCGCGTGCCATCGCCGGCTGATCGCTCTGCTCGCTTTGTGATGCAGGTCAACACTCATTCGCCTATGCGTGTACGTGGCTAAGGCGGCCACGTACACGCAACCCTGCGGCGAAGTAGCCAGATCTATCCACATAATCTGGCAACGTAATCTCTTAGGCTGCCGCATCCTTCAGTTTTTTCAGCGGACGCACTTTGACCTTGACCGATGCCGGCTTGGCGGCAAACCACTGTTCTTCCTTGGTAAAAGGGTTAATACCTTTACGCTTGGCCTTCGCGGGAACCTGGATAGCCGAAATCTTCAGCAGGCCAGGTAACGTGAATGAGCCAACACCCTTCTTATGGACGGAGCCTGCAACCGCACCCTCGAGTGCAGCCAATACCGCGCGCACATCCTTCGCAATCACACCGCTCGCTTCAACGATATGCGCGACGAGCGTCGTTTTGTTCAAAGCATCCTTGATGGGCTTGTGAGCGACGGATGCCGACTTGCCTTTGACGGCTGCTTTTGCGGGTGCGGCCTTTTTAGCTGTTGCCATGTCATTTCCTTTAGGTTCGGCGTTTCGATGAGCCACCTTTTTTGCGGCTAACGCAATGTAGGACAACTTTGATCGATTTCCAAACTGATATTGCTCGCCGCAGAATTTTTCAGGCTCGCACTGGCAAGGTATGCACTTGCCTCTGGTGTATGGCACAGGTGCCTGGGATATCCACCTTGTCTATCCGCTTAGCAAAATATCGGGCCCGGGCACGCCATCAATAAGTACAGAAGACCGGTCAATGTGACCGGCCTTCCGATAAATTACGGCACAACAACATGAGCCATATAAATGATATTTTTCAATGATTTATGCGCATGGCGCCGAAGAAGACCGTAGCTCTATTCAACAGACATCAGCGCGTTAGCTTGTTCTCAGGCAAGGCCACTGATCCATTGGCCGCCGCCGCAGTCTAGAGCCGACGAAACCACACTCGGCACGCCATCACGTGATTTTCTTCGCTTCTATGGATGCTCAACGTGCGGCTGATCGAACGTCCGGCATGATCTCTCTAGCCAAGCCGGAACTCTTTCCCCAGATCCCGGAACCTGGCCCTGCAGCATCCGCTTGGCGGGACTGAGCTGATGAAAAAGCTCGCCGCAACTCGGCTGTACCGCGTGGTATCACCAATATATCGTGGTGAGCCACAATATTTCTGACTCTGAAACGTCTTCAGACGTATGTTCCCACCGACGCCACGAACCCAATGACAGACAAAGACAGCGCTATTGCTGCAACTGTCATGCGTGAACGCCTGAGGCTCGGCAATTTTATCCGGGGTCGCGTACGCGATCAGGCAGAAACGGAAGATATCTTGCAAGACGTCTTTTACGAGTTCGTCGAAGCGTACCGTCTTCCTGAGCCGATCGAGCATGTCAGCGCGTGGCTGTTTCGCGTAGCGCGCAATCGCATTGTCGACCATTTTCGGAAAAAGAAGGTACTGGCGATCAGCGAAACGAGCGAGCTCGACGACGACAGCGAGCTGCGACTGGACCTCGCCCTTCCCTCGCCCGAAGCGGGCCCTGAAGCGGAATATGCGAGATCCACTCTGCTGAAGGCTTTGCAGAAGGCTCTCGATGAGCTGCCTGAGAACCAGAGGGAAGTTTTTGTTGCGCACGAATTTGAAGGAAACAGCTTCAAGGAAATCTCGGCTCGAACCGGCGTAACTCTCAATACGTTGCTCGCACGCAAGCGCTATGCGGTGCTGCATCTGCGGGCACGTTTGCAAACCGTATACGACGAACTTGAAATTTAGAAGGAGACAGACATGACGTTTAAATTCAGATTCCTGGGCAAGGCGGTACTCATCTTGGCGGCTATAGCTGTGCTTGGCTGGTTGGTCATGCTGCTATGGAACGCCGTTATTCCGGCTGTGTTTGCAGATAGTCGCCCGGTCGACTATCTGCATGCATTAGGGCTGCTGATCCTCAGCCGCATTCTGTTTGGCGGCTTCCATGGACGCGGTGGACGGCGCGGACAACGCTGGGAAAAATGGCAAGCCATGACGACGGAAGAGAGGGAGCAGTTTCGTCAAAACATGCGGCACGGCCGAAGCCGGGACAACCGGGAATGAGCGCGAAAGAGACGGCGACCTGCAGGCAGGAACCGGGCGTATTTGCTCCGATCGTCAACCTGAAGAAATGCGAGGGAAAGGCAGATTGCGTTCGGGTGTGCCCCGAGAATGTTTTTGAAATTCGACGGATCGACGACGAAGACTATCGAAGCCTCGGTACGCTGCACAAATTCAAACTTCGCGTGCACGGCATGAACGTCGCGTACGCGCTGAACGCCGATGCCTGCAGAGCCTGTGGCCTATGCGTCAGCGCGTGTCCCGAAGATGCCATTACCCTGACCCGGCTTCGAACAAACACATGAACATTGCAGCCACATCCTCGCCACTGAAATTCTCCCGCTATCAGAAATTTGTCGTCGGGATACTGGCGTTCCTGCAGTTTGCCGTCATCCTCGATTTCATGCTGATGTCCCCACTGGGCGCGGTGATCATGCCTGCGCTCGCCATCGGCCCCAAACAGTTCGGGTTGGTCGTGTCGGCGTACGCATTCAGTGCTGGCTTGTCAGGCTTGTTGACGGCTGGCTTTGCCGACCGGTTCGACCGCAAGAAGATCCTGCTTTTCTTCTATATCGGCTTCATCGCGGGCACGCTCTGGTGCGGGCTCGCCCAAACCTTCCATGCGCTGCTGCTGGCGCGAATCGTGACGGGCTTGTTCGGTGGCGTCATCGGTTCGGTCGTACTCGCCATTGCCACCGACCTATTTCCGCTGCAATTACGCGGTCGCGTGATGGGTTTGATCCAGACCGCTTTCGCCGCTAGTCAGGTGCTGGGTATTCCGATCGGCCTGTATTTATCCAATCGATGGAATTGGCACGTGCCGTTCCTGGCGATGGCTGCGCTTGGCGTACTCGGTGGCCTAATCGTGAGCTGGCGCATGCAACCCGTAGCAGAACACCTGGGCTTGCCCCAGGAGCACAGCCCATGGATGCATCTGCTTCATACGGTGAACCAGCCGCGCTACCTGGCCGCCTTCGCGACGACGGCGCTTGTGACGACTGGCGGATTCATGTTGATGCCATTTGGCAGCGCCTATGTTGTAAATAATCTGGGTATCAACCTGCATAGCCTTCCAATGGTCTATCTGGTCACCGGCTTGTGCACCATCTTCTTCGGCCCCCTGATCGGAAAAGCCGCCGATGCGTTTGGCAAGTTCCGGGTGTTCACGCTCGGCACAGCGTTGTCGATCGTCATGGTGCTGGTTTATACGCACCTCAAAGTGATCTCTTTGCCCATGCTCATCGTGATCAATGCCGTCATGTTCGTCGGGATCTTTTCACGCATGATTCCGTTTCAGGCGCTTATGTCCGCGATGCCAGCGAATACACAACGCGGCTCATTCAATGCCATCGGTGCTTCTGTGCAGCAACTATCGGGGGGACTGGCCTCCGTTGTCGCAGGTCACATCGTCACGCTCGGCGCCGATGGCAAGCTCCAACATTTCGACACGATCGGCTACGTCGTCATCGGCACGTCGCTGGCTGCGTTCGTATTGCTTTGGCAACTTCAGCGCGGCCTAGGAAATCGGCTATCGCCGCAAAGGGCTACCGGCTTGATCGCCGAACCGCCCGCCGACAAATCAGGATCTTGAAATGTCCAACGTTATTTTTTTGAGTGTGCCTTCGCATGGCCACGTGAATCCGACGATAGGGTTGGTCCGTGAAAACGTGGATCGAAACATATAGAGAGACCACACTTGCCGAAACGCATCCATCAAACCGCGCTCTAGTACTCGCTATGTACTGGGATGACCCCGTCACTGATCTAAGGCCCGTTCTAACTTGGCATCGCAGGAATATTTCCCATGCGACCTATGGCCCCACCGCAGTCAAGCCATATTTGGTGGCACGCGCCTCGATTTCCGGATTAAGCGCGCGGGCAGCGACCAGATCGGCATTGCCCGCGTCGATCTGGCCACTGCGAATTTTTGCCAGGCCTAGACCATAGCGCGACCACGCAGATTGCGGGCTTTGCGCGACGGCCTGCTCGTAGGCCTTGATCGATTCGGGATAATGTCCCAGCCGTAGCTGCACCATGCCGAGACTGTCGAGGTAAGCCGGCTTTTCACCATCGCGCTTGATCGCCTTGTGGCAATCGCTCAAAGCATCATCGAGCATCTGATTGGTCAGGCCACGCGCCCAGCAGCGCTCGTTGAGTGCTGAGCCGAGCATGGCGTCATCGATATGCAAGCGAATCCAATCGTCGAGCATAGGCAGCGCCGCAGCGGGTTGATCGAGTTGGACGTATAGGCGGGCAATCGAGCGCGCCTGTGCTGATCCCGCAGGCGCCAAGGCGCCTGCGGCCGTCACATCGACTGTCGCACCCGTACGGTTCTTGTGCACGAAGCGCAGTTCGGCGCGCATCAGCAATGCATCGACGTTCTTCGGATCCAGGCTCAAGGACTTGTCCAGGTCGGCGAGCGCCGCATCGGACTGTTTGTCCGCCGCACGAGCCCGCGCACGGGCAACATAGTAAGCAGCTTGATCGGGCGCCATGCGGATCGCCTCGTCCAGATCGGCTATCGCAGCCTTCGGTTCGCCGCGCGACAAGTGCGCTTCGCCACGCAGAGCGTAATCAGGCGCAGTCTTGGGCTCCGCGCTGTTGGTGTCCGCAGCAGTGTCGGCGTCGGGTTTATCGCTGTCGCTTGGCGCTTTGGCCAGGGTAAACACGCGCCCGCCGTTGTAGGTGAAATAGGCTTTCCTCTGGCTGTTGGCGATGAACATGTGATGGGCGAGGAGAAAATCCACACCGAGCAGCATGTCGGTTTCGCCGTCGCCCATGCTTCCGTCAATGACCTGCATCTGGCTGTGCTGGATGGTTTCCGTGCCGACCGAAAACGAATCAATGCGTACAGTCCATGTCTTGACCGACCTGGTGCCAATACCGATGCTGCTACTGCCAGCACTGACATCTGGCGCATCAAGGTCGATACCCACCCGCTCGGCGGCGCGACGGCTGAGCACAGTGGCATACGCCCCCGAATCGAGCAGCGCCCGCACCTGCTTGCCGTTTATCGTCACGTTGAGAAAAGTTTGCCGGTTGTCCTGGTTGCGCGCCGACACGATATCGGCGACGTTGTAATTACCATCCTTGGACCAATAGGCCAGCGAGTGCTTATCGCAGTGCTCCACATTGAACAGAGTCAATTTGCCATGTGCCAGATCGATTTCCAGATCGACCAAATCGAGCAAGTTGGCGCCGAGCAATCCATGGCCCGTATCGGTGCCTCCAACGATGAAACCAATATTGTGTAGCGTCGTACCGAGGATGCCAAAGTCCTTGACCTGAGTGAACTGGACACCCGCAGAGCCCCCAATACCGCTGATGCGAAAACCAAATGGCGCAGGTCGCAGCTTGAGTCCCAGCGACAACGCGTTCGCACGTGACATGGTGTTGAAGAAAGCGCCAGTATCGAGGGTGAAGCGGGTATCGTTCCCATTGATCTTGACCATGGTCGTGGCTTGGCCGCCGACCATTTCCACCGGCAACGTGCCGTAATCCTTCAACTGGCAGCTGTCAGCCCAAGCCTGGCTTGCGAGCAAGGCACTGATGCCCAGGCAGCCCAAACGCAATATCCTTATCACTATCGCCCCCTTGTATGTCATGGCCGCAGAATGCAGGCCTGGCAGTCGAGCGCCGGTTTGCATCGGCACTCCAAGCATGATGGCGAAAACTCTGAAGACGCTCAAGGAATGATTTGGCGGTGGCGGGTGGGCGTCGCTGGCTCTCACCTTTCTTTTCCGATTCAAAATTTATTGATAGGAATTTTTCTAGGTAGGTTTTTCTCACGCTTTGACGTCTTTAAAGAGGACGCCAAAGAAGTCGACATCTACCGAAGGAAAAAGGCGTCAACGAAGTTCCACAAAGCCGTATACACGTCTGTTTCGAATTCAATAAATCAGGGCATACCCAAGAGACAGTCAATACAAAGATGTAGGGCATACAAAGATTACTTCTTTTCAATGCGCTGTCTATTGGAAAAAACCAAAAAATCCCGTTAGAGGAGAAGCTGTTTTCGGAAAGCGGGATAACCTACCTATCGGAGAGATAAAATGCACTCGGAAAGAATAATGTTCCATATGCGTCGCATGATTCTTGCTACAGCGATCCTTGGTTTATTGGGTGCTGTCGGTGTCTCGTCTTCTGTCGTGGCGCAGGAAACGAATGATGTGGCGGCTCAAGCGCAAAAAGAAGCCTTGGATACTTGGCACAAGTCTCTTAAACAGACTCCGCCGCCTACAGAAGGGTGTTTTCACACCACGTATCCGAGCATAATTTGGGAGAAGGAGGCCTGCGTTCCGGTAGCGGCGCATCGAGTGGTATTACCGCCGCGGTTCGCTAAACCGGCTAAACACATCCAGGCTGAGAGCGCCCCGGTAGCGGCGGATACTGTCGGTGATGGCGATGACTATAACGCTACAACTTCTAGCCTGACGAACTCAGCAACAGGAAGCTTTCCCAGCGTGAAGGGCGTCACGGCGAAGGGTAATTACACGCTGCAGCTTAATACCACTATCGGGTCCTCGTCCGCTTGCAACGCGACGTACGGCTACTCCAGTTGTTCGACTTGGGAGCAATTCATCTACGGAACGACGGGCGAGGACGTATCCGGTACTCCGCCACAAGCTTATATCCAGAATTGGATATTTCTTTCCGATGATGATTACTCTTCCATTGGATGTCCGAACGGATGGGGTAGTTATGACCCACAAGATGCCTGCTACGAAGATAGCGCTGCTGTAAATACAGCCAACGTTGCATTGGCAAATCTTGGTAACGTAAAGCTCTCAGGGTCTGCTTCGACGAAGGGCAACGACACAGTGATCTTTACCTACGGTACCACCGCCAAGTCGGTGAGCCAGAGTGGCCGCACAGTCAGCATCGGGTCCATTTGGAAACAATCGGAGTTCAATGTCGTTGGTAACGGTGGTGGCTCAGGCCTTTCATTCAATAAGGGATCATCGCTCACGGTGAACATTCAAGTGGCTGACGGCACGACGACTGCACCAAAGTGCGCTGGCCCGGCCAATGGAGGCACCACTGGAGAAACCAACAATCTGACGCTGGGTAAATGTACCGCCAAGGCTGGAACGGCTGCCAAGGGCACCACGGCAGCGACGAATCCCTCCATTCAATTTACCGAATCGAACTGAGAACGCGCGATTACTGATAGTTGAAGTAGACCGAGCACGGGCGCTGAGGGAAATTCTTCCTCGGCGCTTTTAAGGCCTGCCCTTCTTGCGGATTCCAGCGAAGTCGGTAGCCGATACCAGTTGTACCTGATCGACTGCTGGTATTGACCGGCCAACAAATATAAGGGGTCAGAGTGGGCTACCCCGACACCTTCCCGCGAACATCGCAGTAATTCTGAGTCGGGTTTTCTCGCCAACCGTTGCGGGGGCAGTGCCGGCTTGGGATGAATTCATCCGCACCGTCTTCCCGTTTCACCCTGCGCACTGGAATGGCGGTGGCAGGACACCTATAGGCCAGGCAGTCTAGCGCGGTGCATCTTCGACTATGTTGCGTAGCGCAAACCACGACCGCCGCTGGATTGATACAGTCGGTGGCTATGCATCCTAAAGGTGTTGAAGCAGAGATTCCGCACCCTCTTCAGCATGCCACTGATCGAACCATACGACGTCGCGAAGTGGCATGCGCGGAAGCCAGCCGGCCGTTTCCAACTCTGGCTTTTTGAGGAAATGAGTGACGTAACCGATGCAGAGGTAAGCAATGGGAACAATGGAATTCGGAATACCCAATGCTTCGCGCAAGTTTTGCGGATCCACGATGCTGACCCAGCCCAGGCCGATGTTTTCTGCCCGCGTCGCCAACCACAAGTTTTGTACCGCGCAGACCGCACTATAAAGATCCATCTCCGGCTGGTGCGTGCGACCAAGAACGACGGGGCCGGAGCGAGTTCTGTCGCAAGTCACGCAGATGCCCACCGGCGCATCCAGAATGCCCGCCAACTTGAGTGACTGATACGTCTGTCGGCGTTCGTCGCTGAACATTGAGGCCGCTTCCGCGTTCGCGATCTGAAAAGCATCGTGGACACGGCGTTTTACACTGGCATCCCGCACGACGATGAAATCCCAGGGCTGCATGAAACCCACCGATGGGGCGTGGTGAGCGGCGCGCAGAATGCGGGCCAGCACGTCCTCGGGAACGGAGTCGGGGAGAAACTGAGAGCGAACGTCGCGCCGATTGAAGATGCACTTGTATACGGCATCTCGCTCCACATCCGAAAAAGTAGCATCGGCCTCATTGCCAACATTGACTGTGCTCATCCTCAACCACCTCGGACCTAAATCGTTGAGCGCATGGTATCGGGTAGCATGAGCACATGCTGATCTCGGACTTGAAACATGGCCCATCCGAAACGGTGGTTGCCGAGTTGCGCGACTATCCGGAGTGGCATCGGTACCGGCAACGATATGGCGTTTGGATCATTCCCGTGAACGATTCGGTGTTACTGGAATACATCGAAACCGCACGACGGCGGCTTGCTGACCTGCTGCATCCATCCCAGCAGCGCCAACCGCATCTGACCCTGTTCGTCTGCGGTTTCGAGCAACAATTGCGCGTTGCGCATGATGACTTCTCACCCACGCAACTGCACGATCAAATCGAGTCACTGCAGGGCTTGCGTAGCGCCGCATGTTCGCTTCCACTGGGCGCGCCCGACAGCTTCGCCAGTGCCGTCTTCATTCCCGTGATGGATCCATCCGGGCAACTGACCCGGTGGCGCTGCGCCTTGGAAGTAGCGGCGAAAGAAGTTCGGCAGGCCACGTACGCGCCGCATGTCACCTTGGGGCTATATAAACGCAAAGCCACGGCGGAGGAAGTTCGCCAGCGACTGTGTGAGATCGATGCGCCGTCGACGTCGCTGCGAATAAACCAGCTTGAGTACGCAACCTATGACGCCCGCCTTCACTTCGGGCCGCTGGAAACTCGGCACGTCGTCAGGTTGGAATCCGCTTAGACCAGCACGATCAGCACCACCACTTCGGCGAGCTCGGTCAATGCTCCCAGCGTGTCGCCCGTCATGCCTCCCAGGCGATGCATGCATGCAAACCGCCAGCATGCAAACACGACCGACGCGGCGAGCAAAGCACGCGCGCCATGCCATCCACTACACGCAGCGACTGCGACCGCTGCCAATACGCCGACTATGCAGGGCAGCCGGGGCGAGTGTGTCAGCGCGCTGCCAAGGCCTTGGCTACGAACGTAGGGCATCGAAAGAAAGGCCGCTGTGATGGCTGTACGCGCCAGCATCGGCGCCAGCCAGATCGCTGTGTCGGCGAGCGGCAAGCTCGCCAGTGCAGCAAACTTGAGCAGCAACACAAGCACCACGGCAGTCACGCCCATAGGGCCGCTACGTGGATCCTTCATGATCGCCAACGTACGCTCACGATCACCGAGACCACCGACCCAGGCATCGGCGCTGTCGGCCAGACCGTCCAGATGCAAGGCACCGGTCAATCCGGTCCATACGAGCAAGAGCAGTGCGGCCAGGAGTAGTGGCGGCAAGCTGCTGCCGATCCACGCCAAACCCCAAAGCACGCCCCCTATCAGCAATCCCACCGTGGGATACCAGGCCAGCGAGGCGTTCGTTGCCCCGGCATCTTTGAATACCCACGCGGGCACCGGCACCCGGGTGAGAAAACCAAGCGCGGCAAGCAACGAACGCATCAGGCCGGTACTCGCCAACCCAATGGGTGCAGGGAAGCGTGCGGTACATCAATGCTGGCCATATCGCCAAAATCGCGTCCCTCGGACTCGCAACGCAGCAGACGGATGGCACCGCCGTGGGTTACCACCAGCACGCGATGCGCGGTGGCTTCCACGGCGATATCGCTCAATGCAGCACACAGGCGATCCCGAAATGCCGCAAACGACTCGGCACCTGGCGGCGGGTTTGTCACTGGGTCGGCCCAGAACTGTCCCAGTGCAACACCCTGCTCCTGTGCCAGCCTTTCGATGCTTACGCCCTGCCAATGGCCGAAGTGATATTCGGCAAGTCGACTGTCGACGCGCAGCGGTATGCCCTGCTCCGTGGCCAGTTCCCGCGCAAAATCAGTGCAGCGGCATAGCGACGAAGTGACGATGGAATCCCAACGACGATCCGCCGTCGCCGCACGCAGTTGCGACCAACCCAAGGTACTGAGTGGATCGTCGAGCTGGCCCCGGTAGCTGGTCTGGCCAGTGTCGCCGTGACGGAGCAGATCGATACTTCCGCTCATGCGTTGCTCACTCCGGCCTGGGCAAACGTCGCCATGCCCGCATGCAGGTCGCAGGCCAGACGCAGCAAAGGCACTGCCGTCGCCGCACCACTGGCCTCGCCCAGGCGCAAGCCAAGATCCAGCAGAGGATCAGCATCCAGTGCTGCAAGCACGCGCGTGTGTCCCTGTTCGCGCGAGCGATGACCGAAAAACATCCAGGCGCGGCAAGCGGGATTGATGCGCACTGCAGCCAGTGCGGCAACGGTGGTGATGAAACCGTCGACGAGCACCGCCACGCCACACTGTGCCGCCGCTACATAGGCGCCCGTCAGCGCAGCGATCTCGAAGCCGCCCACGCGCCCTAGCCACGCCAGCGCATCCGCATCATTAGGATACCGGGCCAACGCGCGGGCGATCACCTCGGCCTTGTGCTCGATACCTTTGGCATCCAACCCTGTGCCTGCACCGGCCAGGGTGGCCGGCGACTCGCCCAGCAAGGCGCAGGCCAGCGCCGCTGCCGATGTGGTGTTGGCAATGCCCATTTCCCCGCCGATAAACAACTGCGCGCCCGCTGTATGAGCCTGCGCAACGCTGTCAGCACCGGTGCGCAACGCGGCATCAAGCTGGGCTGGCGTCATCGCCGCCTGCTCGCAGAAATTGTGCGTCTGCGACGCGATGATCGCCCGACGTACCCCAGGCAGTTCGCCGGGATCGTTCACCGTGCCCAGATTCACCACTTCAAGCTGGGCGCCGAGGGCCCGTGCAAGCACGCTGATCGCGGCGCCGCCATGGGCGAAGTTGCGCACCATCTCACCCGTCACCACTTGCGGGAAAGCCGATACGCCTTCCGCCGCAACGCCATGATCGCCGGCGAAGACACTGATCCATACCTGCTGCACCGATGGCCGGGCACTGCGTTGCAACCCGGCCAGACGAATAGCCTGCTTTTCCAGCGCACCGAGTGAACCTGGTGGCTTGGTCAGTTGTGCCTGGTGGGCACGGGCGGCATTTTCGCTGTCCGCGTCGCTGACGGCACACGGCTGAAACAACCAATCATGACTCATGCAAGATTTCCTTTGAGAGGCAGCGGCAACCCCGCTGCCACAAACAACACACGTTCGCAGCGGGCCGCCATAGCCTGATGCAGGCGCCCCGCTTCATCAACGAAGCGGCGCGTCAACTCACCCATCGGTACCACGCCGAGGCCTACTTCATTGCTGACAAAAAGTAACTCGCCGGGGAGTACAGACAACACCTCGAGGAAGGCTTCGCATTCGCGCCCAAGGCGCTTGTCGTCGGCATCACCAAGCAGGTTACTGAGCCACAGGGTGAGGCAATCGACCAGCACGCAACGATCAGGGTGGGCGTATGCACGCAAGGTATCGGCCAGCGCCAGAGGCTCTTCCACACTTTGCCAGTGCGCCGGGCGACGATCACGATGATGGGCGATACGGACAGCCATCTCTGCATCGTGCGCCTGCGCGGTCGCGATATAGACCACCTCTTGTCCGGATTCACGCGCCAGCCGCTCGGCCAGCGCACTCTTGCCCGAACGGGCACCTCCGAGTATCAGTGTGCGCACGATGGTTCTCCCATGCCGATCAGCCTGAGCAGCGCAGCATTATCCAAATGATTCTCCACGGCATCGGCCAGCCGGTCGATACTCTCTTCGCGTAAGGCATGCATGTCCACTGCTGCAGCATCGCGCACACCGGCCCACGCCAGCAGCGCGGTCAATGCCTGCGGCTGATCGAACAAGCCATGCAGATAACTGCCGAGAATTTGGCCGTCTGCAGACAGCGCACCATCGTTGCGACCGTCATCGAGCAAGCTCGATGGACAGGCCAGCGCATCGCCATGACTGATACCGCAGTGGATTTCATAGCCACTGACCAGGGCATCCGTCCATGAAAGTCGGCCATGCGTACGACGCAGCTGCTTTTGCGGTTCCAGCACGGTCTCCATGTCGAACCAGCCCAAACCTTCACTTGAGCCGGGTTCGCCTTCGAGGCCGTGCGGATCGTGCACGACTCGCCCAAGCATCTGAAAACCACCGCAGACCCCTATCACTTTGCCACCATAACGCAGATGCCTGGCGATGGCCTGCGGCCAGCCCTGCCCGCGCAGCCATGCCAGATCGGCGCGGGTGGACTTGGAACCCGGTAGCACGATCAAATCGCAAGCCGTCGGCAACTCACCCGGGCCGACCAAAGTCAGCTCGACATCGGGATGTGCGCGCAGGGCATCCAGATCGGTGTGATTGCTGATACGTGGCAACGCCGGCACTATCACGCGCAATCGCGCCTGCGGCTTGTGCTCGCGCTGACGCGGCAAGGCATCCTCTGCTTCCAGTTGCAAACCATGCAGGTAAGGCAGCACGCCCAGCACCGGCTTGCCGGTTTCGCGTTCCAGCCAGTCCAGGCCCGGCTGCAGCAACGCCATGTCGCCGCGAAAACGGTTGATGACGAAGCCTACTACCCGTTTGCGCTCGCTCTCGGACAACAAGGCCAGTGTGCCAACCATGTGCGCGAACACACCGCCACGGTCGATATCGGCGATCAACACCACGGGGCAATCCACGGCTTCGGCATAACCCATGTTGGCAATGTCATGCTCGCGCAGGTTGATTTCGGCGGGGCTGCCGGCGCCCTCGACAATCACCGCATCGTATTGCGCGACCAGCCGTGCATGCGAAGCCAACACGGCATCCATCGCCACGCGCTTGTAGTCGTGATAGTGGCGTGCGTCCATGTTGCCGATGGCATGCCCGTGCACGATCACCTGCGCACCGATATCGCTATTGGGCTTGAGCAGCACCGGATTGAAATCCGTATGGGGATCGACGCCCGCCGCTTGCGCCTGCACCGCCTGCGCGCGACCAATTTCTCCACCATCCACGGTGACGGCCGAATTGAGTGCCATGTTCTGTGGCTTGAACGGCGCCACGCGTACGCCGCGTCGACGCAACCAGCGACACAGCCCGGTGACCAACGCGCTCTTGCCGGCGTCGGAGGTACACCCTTGCACCATCAAGACGCCGCTCATCGTGCGCACTGCGCCAAAGCGGCATCCAACCGCTCAAAGGCAGCGTTGTTTTCCGGCAAGCCGAAACGGAGGCTTTGAGGCCGATCGAAAAGGCGCGTGAGGATGCCTTGCGCAGCGAGTGCGCGGTGCACATCGTTAGCCCGCTCACTCCGCCACCATTGGAAGAACGCGCAACCGGCAGTGGGAGCGATGTCGTGTTTCGTCAGCAACTGCGCAAGACATGCACTGCACGCCTGCAGGCGCGTACGTGCCTGTGCATGCCACGCGAGATCGGCCAATGCGTGACGCAAGACATAGCGAGCCGGGCCACTCACGGTCCACGGGCCGAGCCGCTCACGCGCCGCATCAAGCAAAGTGGCGTTCGCACAAATGAAACCGGCGCGTGCGCCCGCCATGCCGAAAAATTTTCCCACCGAGCGCAACACGATCAGCCCCTCGTTGGCGGTATGCGGACACAGGCTGTCGTTGGGCGTGGCGTCCATGAAGGCCTCGTCGACAATCAGCCAGCCACCGCGAGCTGCCAAGCGTGCATGGCAGGCCAACAATGTGGCCAGATCAAAACGATCGCCACCGGGATTGTTCGGATGGATCAGCACCACCACGTCGACATCATCGACCCGCGCAAACAACTCTTCTGCCGCAAGCTCGATCACCTGATGACCAGCGCGCCGCCACGCATGCGCATGCTCGTTGTAACCGGGTGCAATAACGCCGACCCGCGACGCGGACCGCAGCAGAGGTAATGTCTGGATGGCCGCCTGCGAACCGGCGACGGGCAGAAGCTGTGGCGCGCCGTAGTAAGCCTGCGCCACCTCGACTAGACCGTCCTCATCATCGGGCAGTCGTGCCCACGCAGCGGCTGGTATGGGTGGCACGGGCCACGCAAAGGGACTGATGCCCGTAGACAAATCGAGCCAGTCCGCTGGCGCGATGCCATAGGTGCGCGCAGCACGCAACAAACGTCCGCCGTGTTCAAGCATAGGCCAGGCCACCGTATAGAAACGCCACCACCAACCACAGCACCACGCTACGGCGCACCAACGCCAGTGAGCGCGCGATGACGTTGGCGTCTGGCGGGTCGCCTTCGCCAAGATCCGGGCGCGCTTCCCACACTCCGTCGTAAGGCGCGGCACCTCCCAACTGGACCCCCAGCGCACCTGCGCCGGCCGCCATTACCGGCCCGGCATTAGGGCTGTCCCACAGCTTTGCCTGCTTGCACCAGCAGCGCCATGCGCGGCGTGTCTGGCCAAGCAGCGTGTAACTCAATGCCGTGAGTCGCGCAGGAACATAATTAAGCACGTCATCGATGCGCGCCGCGGCCCAGCCGAAGTTCTCGTAGCGTGTCGTGCGATAGCCCCACATGGCATCGAGTGTATTCGCCAGCCGGTACAGCAACGCCCCCGGGGCTCCCAGCACGGCGAACCAGAACAATGCGCCGAAGACGGCATCGTTGCCGTTCTCCAGCACCGACTCGGTGGCGGCCGCAGCCACTTGGTGTTCGTCTAGCACCTGTGTGTCGCGGCTGACCATGCGCGCGACCGCTTGGCGGGCACGCGCCATGTCACCGTCACGCAAAGCCGATGCCACGGGCATCGCATGATCACCAAGGCTGCGCAGCCCGATGACGGCATAGAGCACCAGCACATTAAAAAGAGATGCCACCCATGCCGACAGCCGGCCCAGCCAAGCCTCGGCGCCCCAGGCCAATAGCACCAGCGGCATGACCGTCAACAACCAAGCGCAGACACCCGAACCACGACGATCAGCGTATAACCGCGCTTCGAGCCAGCGCGCCAGACGCCCGAATCCCACTAGTGGGTGCGCACGCGATGGTTCGCCCAGCCAGGCATCGATCAACACCGCTGCCAGCATCGCCCATGCCGTCGTCATGGCATGAACAGCGTTGCGGCCGTGCATGGATAAGGCGTAAACGCCATGGGCTAAAGCTCGATGCCCTTTTGCGCGCGGATGCCTGCCTGGAAAGCGTGCTTCACCACGCGCATCTCGGTGACCGTATCTGCAAGCTCAACCAGTGCATCCGGAGCACCACGGCCCGTCACCACGACATGCTGTTGCGGAGGACGCGCACGCAGTGCGTCGCACACTTTCTCCACATCGATGTAACCCTTCACCAAGGCAATGTTGAGTTCATCCAGCAATACGAAGTCGTACTGTGGGTCGGCCAACATGCCTGCGGCTATCTGCCAGGCAGCTTCAGCGGCTCGGATATCGCGTGCCTTGTCCTGCGTTTCCCACGTATAGCCTTCGCCCATCACGTGATAGTCGAGCTCATCGGAAAAACGACGAAAGAACGCCTCCTCTCCGGTGGAAAAACTGCCCTTGATGAACTGCACCACGCCACAGTGAAAGCCATGGCCGAGCGCGCGAGCCAGCATGCCGAAGCCTGACGAACTTTTGCCTTTGCCATTACCCGTATTGACCACTAGCACACCACGCTCAATGGTGGCTCGGGCGATGCGCCGATCAATCAGCTCCTTCTTGCGCTGCATGCGCTCGCGATGATGCGCGTCTGCAGCCGATTCCTCTGAGTGCGATTCGTCGCTCATGTGCGAGCCTCTGACACGTGGTGCGCGCCATACCAGACCACGACGCGGCTGCCTACGACGTAGGCGACCAACGCCGTCGTGACATAACCCATGGTGGTGCGAACAAACAGCGGACCCCACTGCCACAGGCGCTGCAGATATTCGACCATATGAGGGTTCGGGTAGCGGCCGCCCAACCAATAGAACGACCCATTTGAGATGGCAAAGGAAATCGATGCCGAGAGCAAAGCCACGCACCATGCCCCGACCAGCGGCCACGCGTCAGCACGGAGGCGTGACGAGTACAAACGGCCGCCATACCACAGCGCCGCATAGGCCAGTGGAAGGAAGGCATAGGCGACCGTGACGCAGAAGTCGCTGATGCCGGCGTAATGGATCGACACCTGGTCCAGTCCTACGGCCAGCAGGATGAACACGGCGAAGGCCCAGTGCTTGCGCAAGAACAGACCGCCCACAAAAAAGATCGCCATCGACGCGTCCGGCAAATGCAGCACGTCGCCGAAGTGCTTGAAGCGTGTCGCCAGCATGACCAGCACCAACGCGGCTAACAGCAAGGTAAAGCGGGAACCCGATAGTGATTTCATCGCGCGACTCCTCAAGCGGTCATGTTTGCGTTACACGTCAGTGATGGACTCGCGGGCGCCAGTCCATCACTCCGAACATTACAGTCCCGGCTGGTAACGCAGCGTCAGGTACCAGGTGCGACCGAGCTGGTTGTAGTAATACGCTGTCTCGTAGTTGTGGTCGAACACGTTGTCGAGTTTCGCCTCCACCTGCCAGTTGGGCGCGAAGGTATAGCTGGCGCGAAGAGCGGTGGTAGCGTAACCGCCGAGGCGGATCTGATTGGCCGCATCATCGTAGCGCTTGCCCGCCGCGAAGAAAGTGGCGCCGACGTTGAACTGGCCGAACTTGCGGTCCACGTCCACGCGAGCGGTCTGACCCGCACGGCGCGGCAGCCAGTTGCCGTTGTTCGCATCGTCGCTGTTGTCCTTCGGTTGCAGCCAGGTCAAGTCGGTCTGCACGCGCCAGTCGTTCAACGTGAAACCGAACTGGCCTTCCACGCCACGGATCTGCGCGCTGCTGATGTTCTGTGGCACGAAGTTACTGTCAAGCGTGATCAGGTCGGTGATGCGGGTCTGATAGACATTCAGACCCCAGTGCCAGCTGTCGAGTTGCTGCGTAAGGCCGAGTTCGGCCGAGTGCGAGCTTTCCGGCTTCAGGTTCGGGTTGGCGGTGGGGGTGCCGTCGAAAGGTGGGTAGTACAGGTCGTCGAAAGTCGGCGCGTGGAAGGCACTGCCGTAGCTGGCCGACAGCACGAGACCGTGATCGAAGTGATAACCCCAGGCCACTGCGCCGGTGTTGTGGGAACCGTATTCGTCGTCATTGTCGTGGCGTCCGGATACCTGCACTTCGTTCTGGCCGAAGGTGCCCTGATACTGCGCGAAGGTGCCGGTATCACCGCGCGTATCGACGATGAAATCGGTGTCGCTGTCGATGTGCTGCTGCAGGTAGTCCACTCCCACACTGAGCAGCTGACCGGGAGCCAGGGTGATGTCGTTCTGCCACGACGCCTGGTTCTGGCGCGAGTCAAAATAACCCGTCGGAGCACGCGGGTAGTACTGGCCGAAATAATCGCCCTGATAGAAAGTGGCAGAGTCATCGCGATTCTGCCCGGCGCTCAGCGTGACCTTCCAGATATCCACTGGAGTGAAGCTCAGGCGTGCGCCGGTGGCGTACTGCTCTTCCTCGTTGTTGTTGCCGCCGAACGGGCTGCCCGCATAAAAATTGTCGCTCTTGCTGCGCAGCCAGTTGAAGGCCAGCTCGGTGCCGTTGTCCCAGCGGTAGCCGAAGTTAGCCAGACCGTTGTAGTTGCGGTACGGATCGTTGTGCTGGTCATCCGTGAAACAAGCCACGCCCAGTTCTGCTGCTCCCAGGCGGCAGGACGGAATGCCACTGGTGTATTCGCCACCGAGGCTGGCGTTGAACCAGTAGTGGCCATCTCCGCCCGATACGCCCGCCTGACTATTGATGAAGCCGTGACTACCGGTAGTCACGCTTACCGACGGCTCGATGTTGCCGCTGTCCGAGCCGTGGCGGGTGAATATCTGGATCACGCCGCCTATCGCATCCGAACCGTACAGGCTCGATCGCGGACCGCGCACGATCTCGATGTGATCGATCGCATTCACCGGAATCTGCTCCAACGCCGGCGTGCCCAGCGACACGCTGCCAATGCGCACGCCGTCAATCAGCACCAAGGTTTGGCCGGAGTTGGTGCCGCGCAGGAACAGCGAAACCGGCTGGCCGATGCCACCCGTCTGGGCGATCGACACACCGGGCAGACCGGTGAGCAAATCCGCCAGTGAAGTCGGTTGCAGGCGCTCGATGTCATCGTGCGTGATGACGGTAACCGACGACAGCGTATCGTCCACGGTCTCAGGCGTACGCGTCGCGGTGACGACTACGGTCGACAAGGTGTCGGGCTGCGTGACGGTTTGTGCAAAAGCGGTAGGCGCTACAGATAGAGCCAGTAACAGGGCGGCCGCGAGCGCGCGGCGATTCAGCGTCGTGTGGTGTTTCATTTTGGAGGTTCCCCAGCCGCACGGCCCCGTACGGCAAAGATAAATATGCCGGCGACTGCGAAAGGATTAGGGACATGAAAAGCACGACGAGCGCGTGAACCGCACCCGGCGCTCCCAAGCCTCGCCCCACCGCGAGCAAACCGGAGTTCACGCTCAAGGCCGGTCTCCGGGCTCGTGGTCGAAGACTTTGCGTCTTCTGGATCAACGCCTTCCCATGCATGACACACAGTGGCTAATGTTGATCCGGCGACCCTTGCGGGTCACAACTCACTTACCGTTGCGGGGGCAGCCCCGGAATAGACGCAGTGGCAAGCCAAATGCATCGCACCGGATTCACGTTTCAACTGCCGGCCCATGCCGGCAATCACCTTAGGCAAAGCCATGTTAACAGAAATGTAGCGAGCTCCATTCCCTACACCGTTCCCGACGGGTAGGCCAGGTACACGGAGCGCCATTGCTCGGCCGTCGTCCTTTGCGCGCGGTGTGACTAAGCGGGCTTACCACTACCAGCACGCCGATCCGAGGCAACCGGAATCAACGTCCAACTTCACCGGAATTCGCAGCCTCTCTTCGCGAGCCTTTTCATAGAATGAACTTCGCAATACAAGCTCTAGTGAATACACCACTATTTTTTCGCGGCACTTAAGGGTACGTAAGGCTTGTCATCAAGGATGGCATTTATAGCGTCGTCTATGGCATACACATGATCGTTTTGATTGGTCACGAGGATGAGCGTTCGACCCTTCGAGGAGTCCGTCGTCAGCAACGCTTCGAAATTATGATCGTTACCATCATGCACATGCCGCACCAGATGATTGCCGACCATCTCACCATGTCCAAGGCCGGTCTGCCACTTGGAGTCCTGAGTGGTCACGATCTGACGCGTGCTATCCGGAGTGATGAGACAGAAACTCGTCATACAGTTTGACCACCGTAGGAAATCATCCACGGTCAGTGCCGGCCAGCCCGTGATGTCCACTGTCATCGGATCTTGCTTGTAATTCGCATCGAAACTTTTCGCCACTCGTGGCGTCGCATCCGTCGGATCTATCACGGCGTCGCGAATGCCGGCCCTCGGAAACTCCCTTTTTCCGAGGAAGTCATTGAAGCTCATTCCACTGACTTTCTCGATCACTCTCCTGCGCAGGAATGTGTTGTTGTTGTTGTAGGCGTAATGTGTTCCGGCGGGATAATCGAGCTGCTTGAGCGCGCGAAGATTCCTGTAATTGTCCGCGTCGCTACTCACGGTGTTCCAGTCCACCTCCGGCAATCCGCTCGTGTAGTTCAGCAGATCTTCGATCGTTATCGTCGTCGCCCATGGCGGAAGGTCGGGGAGATACTTAGACACAGGATCGGTTAGCGACAGCTTTCCCTCTTGCGCGAGCATCAATATGCCGACGGCATCGAACTCCTTGGTGATCGATCCGATATCGAACCTGTCTGAAAGTTTCAGGAGAAGTGTACGAGAGGCGTCTGCATAGCCGATGGCGCGACGAAGGATGACCTTTCCGTGATCGGCGATCAGGATGTTTCCATTCAACAATCCTGCCTGATGGGCTTGATCAAGATAGGCATTGAGTTGGGCAACTGTTGCCGGCTGCACCTTCGCTGCGCACGGTCCAATGACTAAGCAGAAGATAACGGCAGCGACACTCTTGCGAATAAGCTTCATAGTCCACCTTGAATGACCATATTCAGATGTTGATGTAATACGCTCTTCCAGATATCCACCGGATTACCGCGAAAACCGTAACGTCGGACACCCAGCCATGGGGCATGGCTCGACTGCGCACCAGAGGACTGATGCATGCCGCGGAGAAAGGGTTTAGTCAGTGTGTTGGCTCTAGTGGTGGTTGACCCGCAGTCTGATCGGCACTGACCACCATAATGTTGGCACCGCAAACCTGCGTCACATTCTGCGCAGCCCAAGGCTTGGCGGAACCGGTTTGTTGGCCATGCCAATGGGCGACCGCCGAAACCACGGCGACACCATCCCTCCAACGGCAGACAGGATCAAACGCTGAACGGCTGCGCTGCGATGATCTCCTGATAACCTCGCCCATCTCGACACCTGTTATCAACCGGGCATTCATGTGGCCCCTATAGGGCAGTCATATCAAGTAAGCACGTCAGCCACTGGACGCTCGAAACGACAAAACGTCTCGCCTTTGAAACGTCCATCGCGAAGGATCATCTGCGCCTTTTGCTTGAATCCGTTCTTTTCTAGCACTCGGACAGACGCGATGTTCCTGAGCAGACATGCACTGTTGAATTTGAAAAGCCCAAGGCGCTCGTGGGCATGCCAAAGCACCAGATTCACGGCGCGGCTCCCCACCCCGACGCCATGGAACGGAACGGCAACCCAGTAATCGACACTTCCTGACCCAGTCTGTTGGTCAATCTGGTTGATCGAAACGACACCACAAAAATCATCATTGCTCTTGATGGCAAAAACCTTAGCAAGCCCAGCTTCGATCTTTGGATGGATCACGTCATACCATCGCGCGGCGCCGTCGTCTGGATAGGGATAAGGAACCAAACTTGCCGCTGAGATGATGGGATCCGACGCATGACGTTGAACGAATGGCAAGTGCGTTCTCGATATGGGCTCAATGCTGATCATGAATTGAATATGGTGCGGGAGGTTGAGAGCGTCAATCATGTCGCACGGGCAGATTGCCTATCCACGACTTCAACTCCACCAAGCCCTGAGACGCTCAATCAAACCGGGAGGTATTGACCTCGTGAGTTGACCAAAGTGTCGGAAGGCTATCACGCCTCTGGCGGCGATGACTTCTGACTCTTCAGTGGCTACGTCCCGTCCGGATACCAAGGCAGCCGCGTGCCCTCCACGACCGCTATCCAAGTTCCAGCTTCAGTGCGATCTCGACATCGCAATAGGGCTTGGCGGATCGAACACGGTGATCAAATGCGAAGTCGATCCGGGGTGATCCGGGATTGACAGCCGCCTCTGTTTCAAGCCGGTAGAAGTCGAACGTCATGGGCTTCGTGTCGCAGAGCGAATCACCGAAATCCCGTGTCTTGAAAGCACATCATCACGAACGCTGTTGCACAAGTCTCAGTCCGGCAGTGCATCGTCTCCAAGGTCAAGCTGGCTGTACGAGATGGGAAATGTGAAATAGTCTTGCCTCTGTGAGAGTGTGGCCGGAGCATGGAGAGGGAGATGTCCGCGAAGAAACTGGCGACGGCACTGATTTGCACGCTCGGCTCCGCTATCTGGTTGTGCATGGCTTTTTCACCGCGCATCGGCGGCCTGTTGTTTGGTTACTCTTCTAGCGCCATAACTACCCGCGGCAGTACCCGTGATTGCACCCTCCTGCGCCGCGGCAAGTACCACACCGACGGCATCCAGTGCATGCTGGATTATCGCGTCGGCGATCGGGCGGTGTCGGCTCAGGCGTTGGTGTGGGAGTCCGACGATGCCTTCATCGGCCTGGACGGCCTGCATCACCAGCTCGCTACCTTTAATCGCGGCGGCTCGGTGGAGATCCAGGTGGATCCGCGCTACCCGGATCGCCCCGATATTTTGCCCACACAATGGTTGGCATTTCCGGCTTGGGCGTTGGGGATGCTGTTCTACGTCGGACTGTTTGCGGCCATCGTCTTGGCGTCCGGCAAGTTTTCGTTACAGGTAGCGCATCGCGCCGACTACGATTACGACGAACAAGGTCGGCTGGTGCCCGTGCGCTTTGGCCATGCCGGACGCGGGCGCTGGTTGCGACTTGTTCCAGCGGTACTCTGGTGTCTGCTGTTCGGGGCCACGCTGTACGCCTGGGCCAACCGGCCGGCCAACCAGTTGTTGCTGTCCGCGCATCGCGGCCTGGTAGAGGTGCCTGCCATTCTCATCCACTGCGCCGCGGGATACAGCGGCAGTTATAAGGGGCACGACCAGACCGAATGCGAACTGAGCTATCGCTGGCAGGGCGCCGAACGACGCGGGCAGGCCGAGGCGCTGGATTTCCGCCTGTTCCCCACAGCTGCCCGCGTCGATGATGCGGCGGATGTGGTGGAAGGCCAGCATGTGCTGGCATACGTCGACCCGGCGCAGCCCAGCTATGCGATCGCCTTTGTCAGCAACGCCTGGTTTGCACCACAAGGCTGGGGCTTGATCGAACTGATGCTACCCATTTGGCTGGGCATAGGCCTGATTTGCGCATTGGGCGTCAGCGTGAACACTCCGAAGGGGTGGCCGCGGTGATGCCTCTGTTATTGGTTCTGGCTTTGTCCCTGCTGCTGCTGGGCGTGGTTCTTCTGATTATCTGGTTGAGGAGGAGCTCAGGCGCTATGAAGCGTCTGGTGCCGCTGATTGCCGCACTTGTGGTTCTGCTCGGGGCGGTCGCGGTTTTCCTGAACTTGCAGTCGAAGCCGCACAGCGAGGACGCCGGCATGGGCGAAACCGTGTCAGGCAACTACACGCGCTATCAAGGGCATATCTACATAAACATTCCGGGCCAAGGCTATTACCTCGTGCAAGGCGCCGACGCCACCAGCTTCAGCCCGCTGAGCGAACAGTATTCTTCCAATCTCGGCAAAGGCAAACATGCGGTGTACTGCGGCTCGCAGGTAATTCCGCAACTTCAGCCTGAGCAGGTACGCTTCGCTCAGAATGGCTACGTCAGCGATGGAACACGCGCCTGGTATTGTACCGAGGAAAAGGACAACCCAGCCTACCATTGGTGGCAATTCTTCACCCGCAGCAACGATGAAGACAGCCCGGAGAAACCGCGCGAAAAGGACTACATGTTGTTCGAGTTGAACCCGGTGCACGCCGCTAGCTTGAAACCGCTGGTTGGCGCTTATGCAGAGGATGGCGAGCACATGTTTTACGAAGGCACCTTGATTCCCGGCGCGGACGGGCCTTCGCTGGGTGCAGTCACGCGCGGTTGGGGCCATTTCACCGGACGCGAGGACGAACCTTACGCGCGCGACGACCACCGCGTGTACTACGAAGGCAAGCCACTTCCTGGCGCTGGACCGAGTGCGTTCTACGCGCTGGTGCCGGAGGGCGATTCGTTCGACAATCACTATGGGCAGGACACCGCGACAGGACAGTTTTACTTCGGCGCGCAACCGTTTCCCGGCAAGGTCGATGGCGTGGACAGCAGCGGCCTGCATATGTTGATCGCCGACCGCGAGCGTTCCAACCACGAACTTTTCTACAACTCGTCGGGCATCTGGTACTGGGAATATCAGGAAGGCAAGCTCAAGCGTGGTTGCACGAACCCATTCCACGCCGCCAGCATGTCGAATGGAGCACCTGTCGAGCTATCGCCCGGCGTTTGGGCGGATGCACACGACACCTTCGTATTGCGTGCTGGCGAAGCTTGGGGACATTCGAGGAACGATCCCTCGCTGAGGACGCGTACAACTCAGTTATGGATGCTGCCCGGCTTGGCGCGCGCGCAATGGAGCAAGGTGGCCGACATACCCGGCAATGACGGGATCGGAACGGAAGGGACTTTGTGGAGAGCGGGCTCCCAGCTTTACTTTGCGCCATTCGCCGGCCAAAGCAATTTCTTCAACGATGCGCTGTATCTCGTATCGAATCTCGATGGGTTAAAGCGCGATATCGTGTCCGACCAAAATGCGTCGCAAGCCGACGACGAACGACTGAAAGTCTTGGATGCAAACGATATTCAAGAATTTGATTCTTCGAATGCCACCCTTGTTTGCCGCATGACTTCCCGCTATCCAGCCATGTGGGAAATCTGGAAGTGATCCAAGTATCGGCACGCAGTCCGTGCTACAAGAAAATGGCTGAATGTGCTTTGCAGGGTTGCACAAGCTTTTACCGGCTTTTTCCGGTCTTGGCTCTCGAAGTCAACCTGGATTTTCCCTCGCTAACGCGACCATCGGTCCTTAGCATCATTCAACAGCGCCGCCAACTCGGTAGGTTTCAGCTGAAAGAATCCGGGGATGGCGAACACGCCCATGCGTCCGCCCTTCTGCACGTTGAAGGCAATCACTGTCCCACTGCGAATCCGCTCTTCGCGAAATCCCGATATGTCTTTCCACGCCCACGACCTTCGTATGCCGAGGATCACGTAACCGAGACCTCCGGGCGCCAAGGTCAACGTGGTGGGTCGTGTGACCTGGATGAAGCCCACCAAGCTGACGATGCCTCCGACCACGCCAACTGCGATCGCCTCAAACAGCATTAGGGGAATGAAGGACGTGCCGATGCCGATGAGAACGGCGTACACGCCAGCCATCAGAAAATAGAGCTCGGAGCCTTTCGGTCGGCGCAGAACAATCGGTGGACGATCCAAACTGATGTCACTCACTCGTCAATCGCCATGACGGCCACGTAGCCTTCCAGTTGCAGTGCCCGATCACGGATGAAATTGGTGGCATCCCCTGCCTGCATCGGCACATACATCGTGCCCTGCCGCGTTTCGAATAGCGCGCCACGGGCTTTCGCTTCTTGATCCCGAAAAGTCAGCCAGGTTCTCTGCGAGGCGCGAAGGTCGGTGGCGACATTTGGCGGAAGCTTGCGCATCAAGGTGGCATACGCGGCGTTCATCCGGTGATCGTAGGCCTTTGTTGCCGTCGCCTCGCAATCGGTCTGTCCAGCGGTCGATGCGTTGGCAGCATCATTGAGGCACCGATCGAGTGCAACCGCTGTCGGATCCTTTGATCCTGCGGCGAATGCGGCCGCCGGCAAACTGACCATCAACATGGCGATAAATCTTTTGCTGACATGCATGGAGCGTTTCCTCGTTTTCAAGGGACAAATGCTGGTGATTTTTGCTTGATCAGCAAAAGAGCCTACGCCAAAGTTTGCTGCTGATTGACAGAGAATGTCAGGTCTATCCAAAGCAGCCCCCTATCCCGTGCATGCCATGATCGTTGCACCTTTTATCGCGCGGATCATATAGTCACCTGTCCTCCATGTCAGGCGTTCTCTGACCCCTGCGTGATGAACATCGCGTTCGACGCACCAGACTCTTACCCATTTCAAGGAGTGAACCATGCACATGATCAAAGCTATCGTGGCAGTCGCCTGCGTTTTCGGTGCGTCGCTGTCGGTCAGCACCGCACGCGCAGAGGATTGCCTCATTCCCTTTGTCAGCAAAACGGCGCGCTGTCCGATGTCTGTGGACCAGGGCAAAGTCAAGGTCAAGTTGACGCCCGCACAAATCAAGGCGTCAATCTCGGCCATCCGGAAGACATCCGACGACCACATCACCAATGGGCTGTACAAAGGTCCGATTTTCGATGCACAGGTGCTGGGGACCGCTCCATCCGTTGCGGGTCAGCCTACCTGGAAACTGAAAATCCTCCACAACTATCAAGGTGAGCAGGACTCAGGAGAATGCACCGTCGTAACACCGGCGGTGAAAGATGGCGGGGCCACACTCGTCGTGGGGAAAAAGTATCGGATCTATACAGTCGTTGTCGGGGATAAATTCGACGTTCCTGACGACTTCTATGTTTGGAAAGGCTCGGTAGTCGGGTTGCCGTAACCCGTTTTCCGGAAGGCAGAGATGTGACTCGGGGGCGGCGCTCATACGCCAGCCCCCTGTCATCATCTCCATGAGCATTCATTGCCATGACCAGACAAAACGAACTAATCGTTGTTTGAAAAGTCGGCTGCTCTCTTTGAGCTCACCAGTTTCCGTCAAGGGATCAGCACTGCCGCGCTCCCGATGAAACTGGCAAGGCATATGTAAAGCCCATGCGCTTGCATGATGTCTAGGTCCGACGATAGCGAAATAGATCTCAGCGTGTGCGACTCGCAGATGTTCTAATTGTCCGCTGATTTTTTGAGAAGCACCGATGGACACCCTGCCCGATACCACCTCTACACGTGTTGCCCAGGCAACCACCTGCCCAATTGGCCGCACGCTTGCCATCCGGTTTCGATCCAAGGCGTGGGTCACCATCATGCTTCTGAGCATCAGCACCACTGCACTTTGCGCACCGCCTGCTCCGCCCCCTCTCTTTGATGGAGTCCTCCACGCCCGAGGTCCTCATGGGGTTTACACCGAAATCCGGTTCGAGCCACATCGCTTGGTCGCGCAGGTGCATGGGCCTCACATCTGTGTCTTGCATGCCCGCCTAGTCCACGGTGATCCGCACGCCAGCCGCTACGCCATCGAGCCACCTCAGGGGGGACGCTTCTGCGATGAACTGGTCGACGGGGAAATCGTGATCCGTCCGCATTCGCCGAATGACGTGATGGCCGAATTTAGGTCGCCGCGCATGGACTGGTCAGGGGAGTTTCGCCGCTACACGCCGGGCCGCTGATCGTATCGAGCCCTTGCATTTGGTCTTTCCATGTCAGGTTGGCGCGCAATGATGTGCGCAACCCGATGGGGGCGACATGTTCAATGATTTCTGCGTAAGCCGAGTGATCGAACCACTCGGTATGGCCTCCGCAGTCATAGTTGATCAATCCGCGCTCGTAAGGGGATGGCACCCTGCGATGAGCGAACACCTTTTTGGTTTCGTCCTCGATTTCGGCAGCTGCACTTTTCGATGATGCACAGAATGCCACGCTCATTTCTGTGTCGAACAGGACAACCAACGCTTCATCAAAATTCTTGGTGTAGTTGGCGGTTTTCACAAAATCATAAGCTCTGTTCGGCCAACGACCTGTCATGCCGACTTTGATGGCCGAATGGTCATGCAACACCAAGAGATACACCCAATAAATGAGGACCTTGACCTCCGCGTAGACATTCGGCGGCACTTTGAGCTGGAAGCGTTTCAGAATGACCGAGACGAACAATTTTCTGTCTGGATAGTATTTGTTTCGTTTGGCTGCCGACTTGCGCAACTTTGTTTCGCCAATCTGGTTGACCAGCCATAACAATCGTTGCACATCCATCTCGTCTTCGACATGCACGCCAAAGTTGTCTTCTGGAAGGTTAGTGAATATGGGAATTAGCTCTTTACGCATATCTCATGCAGTCGCCAGAGGTAACCGATTGTTCTTTCGTATCTAGCGTCCGCTCATGTCTAAAAGGCTTCGAGTTGCTATGGCGGTCCGCTCAACCCATCCTCATCGTGGGGCCACCCGGAGGCTGCGGCTGCACAACCTGGGCGTTTTGCTGAGCGACCTGCTGTTGCGCTTGGACCTGTTGCTGGGTGGCTTGGGCAAACTGCTGGTAGTGCTGCTCAGGCGGTGTTTGGGTGGCTTGCTGGGTTTGCGTCGCACTCCACTTTGTTCGCGGGTCTTCGGGGCTGCCCTGAAAGGCGTGGATTTCGGTGATGTCGATTTTCCCGCTTCGGAAATCTTCACCAAAAGCGATGCCGCTGACGTTCTTCATCCCTTCACGCCGAGCATCCGCCATGACGCCGGCGGTCAGCGCCTCGTGCTGTTTGGCATCCAAGCTCAGGCCGTTCTCCGCATACAGCTTCCCAATCTGACCGTGCACGCTCTGATTCATCGCATGCTCGGGGTGTCCGGCATCGCGTGGGTCATGCGCATGTGATGGTGCTGCATGGTGGGGGGCAGGATGATGCGCTGGTGCGTGATGAGCCGGGGCCGCTTCGTGTGTTGCGGGCGCATGCGCGCCATGAGCAGTGTGGCCATGATGGGCTGGATGATCGTGGTGTGGCGGAGCTGGTTGAGCCACCCGCAACATCGGATGGGTGGCACCGTCCTTGGTGATGCTCAGATCCTTGGAGTGATCCGCGTTTTGCACCAACGACAGGTCGCTGCGGTTAACCGTGCTCCATGTGTTGTTCGTGAACGCATGTCCCTGCCCGTCCGCACCCCACGACACGAACTCCTTTCCCTCGGCGACAAACCCGGCGCCCTTGAACTCTCCGGGGTGATGGCGATCCAGTGGCGTGGACTGGTAAGCGCCGCCTTTATCAAGGGCAGTGATGAATGGCACGGCTTTGTCGTCGTGCACAAACAGGCCCTTCACCGTAGGATATTCAGCAGCGAGGTTACCCGGTGCTTTGTCCAGCTCGGTTGGGTTGACCAAGCTATTGGAAGCAACGTTTTGCCAAGTGGTCGAAAGAGGATTGGTGGCATCGCCATTGCGCAGTGAGTTGACCACTTTGGCGCCACTCAGTGCCCCATCGCGGCCATCCCTGAAATAGCCATCCAAATGATTCAGGGAAGCCCCCACCTCGGCCACGCTGTGGTATTTGTTGGCCGCGACGTCATGCACCAGGATTTTCCCCTGTGTCTCATTCTGGTTGTAGGCCTTGGCGGTAATGGCCGCCAGCCGCACCTGATCGTCCGGGGTTGCGTGCTTGTAAACATCACTGCCTTTAATAGGCGTAACTGCGTCGTCCATCAGTTTGTTGACCTGAGACACATCACGGTTGTGAACCCATGTGATGCCCTCTTTACTGGCCAAAAAACTGTCGAGGTGCGACTGAACCCCGGCGTCAACGGGTCGCCCGGCGTCGGCTCTGATCTTGTGGCCATTGCGGCCCAGATCACTGATCGTCTGGGCTTCTTGTGTGTGGTCGAGCACCCAATCCTTGTGGTTGGTTTTGGCCCAGCCCTGATAGGCGTCCACCAGGTCTTTGGGCACGTTTTCGCCACCGTGCTTATGGGGTTGGTAGTGTTGCCCCATGTCAGTCTGGATGGTGCCGATGCTGTATCCGCTGTTGTCGGCCGGAGTCAGTACCGCCGCATGGGGATTGGTGCCGGCGACAGAGAGCTTGTAGGCCTGATCACGACTTTCGGAGGTTACGCCGACCGCAAAGTAGATCGTGGCGCGCAACTGATCATCCGAAACGCGAGCAGGGGTGGGCGTCTGAGGTGGTGGCACAGTTGAGGCTGGTGCCGGAGATTGGGGTTCGTTGGTATCGGCCATGACACATCCTCTAATTTACTGATCATCATCCGGGCAGTGATCGTCCGTAGGGGTTTTCTTGCCTTTGATCTCACGATGCAGCGTCAGATACTTTCGGTGCTTATCGCCAAACTTCTGATACCAATCCAGTTCATCGCCACGCAGCACGTAGTAATCCGGTTGATCCTTGTCGAAATTCGGACAGATCGCGCCATCGTTTGAAGCGGGGTCATCGTTGCAGTAGCCGACCAGCAGTTTTTTGCCTTTGAGGGTGCCTTGGAGTGAACCACTGTCTCCGTGCCCGCGAGCGGTGCCGTCACCCCAGTGCCCTTTGACTTCGTTTCCTTGCTGCGTCAAATGCAAGTCGGCCGAATGCTTCCAACCGCACGTCTGCTGGTAGAGCCAGTCGCCCTGAAAAGACGATTGCGCCATCACGGGTGGCACGACCATCAAACCCAGGATCAACCAAGAACCTTTGAAACGCATGCGAACCTCCTTAAAGCTTCAATGTGGGAACGTCGATGGCTTTCATCAGCCGGGCCTTGTATCGACTTTCTTTGTAATACCGAAGTTTCTGGCACTTCACCGGATGCGGAATGCCCTCGTAAAGGAACACCTCGGCCTCGTTGCCCATCGCCTTCATCTCCTGCGGCAGCATCAGCGCACGGCGCTCCTCGGACTCGCTGCGTGAGCGTTGGTCTTTGCCGCGGGTGATGTTCTCCTTGCGCACCGTGGTGTAACCCAGCATCTCCGAATAATCGTTGGCGTCTTGCTGTTCGCGCGGCGCGTAGATGATTTGTAAGGCATGGTTGGTGAGGATGGTGCGTGAGACGTCCTTGCCATAGGTGGCGTCGAGCTGCGCCATGCTTTGAATGATCGGCAACAGGCGCATGTTGTAGCCCGCCATGTAGCTCACCCCAGTGGCGATGGCGTTGACCTTGCCGATGGAGGTGAACTCATCCATCAGCAGCAGGCATTGATGCTTCAAGGTCTTGTCGTTCTGCGGCAAGGTCTTGGTGTTGACGTTGATCAGCTGGCTGAAAAACAGGTTGATGATGAGCCGACTTTCAGCGAGCTTGTTGGGCTGGATGCCGATGTAGATGGTCATTTTCTTTTTGCGCACATCGGTGAGCAAAAAATCATTGAAACTGGTGGCCGCATCCAGAACCGGATTGACCCAGGCATTCAACGGTTCCTTGAAGGTGCCCATGATCGAAGAAAAAGTTTCTTCGGCCTGCGAGAGCAGATTGGCAAACGCCGTCTTGGTTTGCTCACCGATGAACGTGGCTTGCGACAGCTCGCGCAAATACGCTTTCAGGTCGGTGCCGTTGCCCGAGGAGAGCTTGTAGATCCGCCCGATCGTCGGGAACAGGAGAAACTTTTTGGGCGTTTTGCGTTTGCATTTCTCGTCAAACTCTTCAAACGAGTAGAGCGCAAAGGCAGCGAACGCATTGCGCGCTTGGCTGACCCAGAACTTCTGATCGTCCGAACCGTCCGGATAGAGCATCGCGGCGATGGCTTGGATGTCGGAAATGCGAAAGGCCGGATCATGCGAAATATAGGTCAGCGGGTTCCAGCGATGGGTGCGCCGGTCTTCCGCAAAGGGGTTGAACAGGAAAATCTCCTGCCCCTGGGACTTGCGCCAGCCACTGGTGAGATCGAAGTTCTCCTGTTTGATGTCCAGGACCACCACGCTTTCCTGGTAGTCGAGCAGATTGGGGATCACCACACCCACGCCCTTTCCGCTGCGCGTGGGCGCAGCCAGAATCACAAACTGCTGACCCGCCAGCCGAACAATCTTGTTGCCGTATTTTCCCACCACGATGCCATCGAGCGCCTCGCTGAACATGCCTTTACGGGAGAGCTCGCCACTCGACGCAAAGCGCGCATCGCCGTGCAACGACTGCTTTTCACTTTTGAACAAAGGAATGAGAAGACCGAGCCAGACCAGTCCCGGCACGCCGAAGCCCACCACCCCACTGATCTTGATCTTCTGGACGTAGGGCGCGACCTGAGGCATATCGAGCGCGCGGAAGTAGTCCCAGTAAGTGTTCCACCGCAGTGGGGCACCGTGGATACTGAGCCACAACAAAGTGATGTAGCCGGAAAGGAACAAGCCGCCGATCAGCGCCGCCACGAGCAACACAACGGCTGTGCCGGCTTTCAACGAACCACCCATTTTCTGCACTCCATGCGCGGGGTCTGGCCCAAGTCTATCGCCAAATGGGCTGTTGCCAAACGTCAAAAAATCAAAAAAATGATGTCAGGAACAATTTGAGGAACGTGGGGGTCGTCGGACAGTCGCACTGCGGTGGGTTCTCATCCCCGTCGTCTCCGCCAAAAAAGCAAAACGCCCCACTTGGGGCGTTTTGCTTTTTTGGCGGAGAGAGTGGGATTCGAACCCACGGTAGGCTCACACCTACGGCAGTTTTCAAGACTGCTGCCTTAAACCACTCGGCCATCTCTCCAAAACTTGGTCTATGCAAGATTGCGCTTTTGCTCAGCGCCGCAGTTTATCAGGAACCTGGCGCTGGACGAACTGGTGAATCTTTCTTGGATAGTGCAATCAAGCAACCGACGACGATGGCGATGGGGATGGCGGCGGCCAGCAGCGGAAATAACAGCACCGGTTCGCGGCAGACCATCGGCACGATCTGGGTAGCGCTGGCCAGGGCGATGACCCAGAGGCGCCAACTGCGGCGGTGGCGGGCGAACCAGAAGCTGGCCAATACCAGCACCAGTGCGGCGATGGAAAGAATCAGGTCGAGCGTGGGCAGCTCCCACACCGTAGCGAAAGCCAATCGGGTGCCGATGAACGAGGCAAGCACGACCAGCAGGCAGATGCTCGTGACTTTCTCCACCTTGCTCCAGCGACCCTGCGGCTGAGCCTGGCTGCCCTGCATCGACGCATTCATGCAATGCGATCCAGCCCGGCCATATAGGGGCGCAACACGTCGGGCACGATGATGGAGCCGTCGGCCTGCTGGAAGTTTTCCATCACCGCAATCAGGGTGCGACCGATGGCAAGGCCGGAGCCGTTCAAGGTATGCACGAGTTCGGGCTTGCCGGTGTCGGCGTTACGTACACGTGCCTGCAGGCGACGCGCTTGAAAATCCTCGCAGTTGGAGCAGCTGGAGATTTCGCGATAGGTCTGCTGACTGGGCAGCCAGACTTCCAGGTCGTAGGTCTTGGTTGACTGGAAGCCCATGTCGCCGGTGCACAGCAGCAGCTTGCGATATGGCAGACCCAGCTTTTGCAGCACGGTCTCGGCATGACCGACCATTTCTTCGAGCTGGTCGTAGGAGTCGCTGGCGCGGGCCACCTGCACCATCTCGACTTTCTCGAACTGGTGCTGGCGGATCATGCCGCGCGTATCGCGACCGTAGCTGCCGGCCTCGGCGCGAAAGCACAGCGAGTGCGCGGTGAAGCGCAGCGGCAATGCATCGGCGTCCTGGATGGTGTCGCGCACCAGATTGGTCAGCGACACTTCGGCGGTGGGAATCAGGTAACGCGTCGTGTCGCCGATCTCGGTGGCGAACAAGTCTTCCTTGAACTTCGGCAGCTGAGTGGTTGCCAGCATGCTGTCGGCGTTGACGATTACCGGCACGTTGCATTCGAGGTAGCCGTGCTCGCCGGTGTGCAGATCGAGCATGAACTGGCCGAGCGCGCGATGCAGCCGGGCGAGCTGACCGCGCAACACGGTGAAGCGCGCGCCGGAAAGCTTGGCACCCGCGTCGCCGTCAAGCCAGCCGTGTTTTTCGCCGAGTTCGACGTGGTCCTTGACCGCGAAATCGAAGGTCGCGGGCGTACCCCAGCGGCTGACTTCGAGGTTATCGCCTTCGTCCTTGCCTATCGGCACGGACGCATGCGGAATATTGGGGATGACCAGCGAGATATCGGCGAGTTGGGCCTGCACCTCGGCCAGCACCTGCTCGTTCGCTTTGAGGTCGTCGCCGATGCCAGCGACCTCGGCCATCAGCGGCGCGACGTCCTCGCCCTTGCCCTTCGCCTGACCGATCGCCTTTGAAAGCTTGTTCCGCAGGTTTTGCAGGTCCTGCGTCTCAGTGGACAGTTGCTTGCGGGTGTTCTCCAGCGCCTCGACTTCGGACACGTCGAGCATGAAGCCGCGGGTTTCCTTCAGGCGCGCGGCGGTTTCGGCCAGGCGCGAACGCAACAGTGCGGGATCCAGCATGATCGAGTCCAAATAAAGGCTTGAACCGCTAATTATCGCTGCCCGGCCCTACCGGCCGCAATGAAAGCGCTCGGCACGAGATAAACCGCGATGTGCCAGCACGGCCGGATCAGGATGCCAGCTTGCGCTCTTGCCGACCGATCCACCACGCCATGACCGCACCAGCGAGCAGCCAGCCGACCAGTTGTTCGACCAGCGAAGCCCAGGTGAAATCGAGCGGAAAGCGATACCAATTCCAGTACGGAATCTGCAGGTTAAGCCAGGCGAACATCACGGCAGCAGCAGCCATTGCAAGGCGGCGGCGAAAGCTCAAACCAGCGACGCCAATGACAAAGGCAAGCGCCAGCGCGGCCAGCGTATCCGACGCCCACTGGCGCGGAAGTTGTTTTCCCATTTGGGTCAGATCATCGCCTTGCGGGAGGTAGACCAGCCATGCATAAGGCGAGGATTTACTTTTTTCCGAATAGGCTTTAACTGCTGTGGCATCGCTCATCTTATGCGGATCGAGTGATGGCAGGATGTACACGCCGGCCTGATCACCAAGCCCCTCGCGCAAACTGCTCAGCACCGCGTTCTCGCTGGCGGGCTGCCTAATGCCTACGTTGCCGAGGCCCAAAGCCATATGCGCTATTGCGCCCCAGACAAACATCACGATGCCGCCGATCAGACCTGCATACAAGATACGCATGACATGAGCTCCCCAGCTATCTGCGTTGCCGACAATCTAGGACCGCTTGTGGCTCAGCTGCAAGGGCACCCGCACAATCGTTCCCGGTTCACCGACGAGCGCGCCAGCGCATCGACTCGTGCTCAGGGATTTTTGCGTGCCACTTTACGCGCGGCACGCAACGCCAGCAGTTTTTCGCGCAACTGCAGCTCCAGCCCGCGTTCGACCGGCTCGTAGAACACGGTACCGGCCAGTTCGTCGGGCAGGCACTGCTGATCGAGCGCGATGCCGCCTTCGGCGTCGTGGTCGTACTGATAGCCCTTGCCGTAACCGAGGCCTTTCATCAGCTTGGTTGGCGCATTGCGCAGATGCATGGGTACTTCGAGTGTGCCCTGCTCCCGAATCGCCGCGCGTGCCTTGTTGTAGGCCATGTAAGCGGCGTTGCTCTTCGGCGCGATGGCCAGCCAGATGGCCAGCTGCGCCAGGCCCAACTCACCCTCGGGGCTGCCGAGGCGTTCGTAGGTATCCCAGGCGTCCAGCGCCATGCGCCAGGCACGTGGTTCGGCCAAGCCGACGTCTTCGACCGCCATGCGCGTCATGCGGCGGGCCAGATACAGCGGATCGACACCGCCATCGAGCATGCGGCATAGCCAGTAGACGGCAGCATCGGGGTCGGACGAGCGCACGGATTTGTGCAGGGCCGAAATCTGGTCGTAGAACTGCTCGCCCTGCTTGTCGAAGCGGCGCGTGCGGTCGGCCAGCACCTGACTCAGGGTGGCGTCGTCGATGCGGCCCTCTTCTGCCAGCTCGGCGGCGATTTCCAGCAGGGTCAATGCGCGGCGCACGTCGCCGTCAGCAGCCTGGGCGATCGAATCCAGCGAGATATCCGCCACTTGCAGATGCAGGTCGCCAAGGCCGCGCTCGATATCGACCAGGGCACGTTTGAGAGCGGCGACGATGTCGTCTTTCGAGATCGGCTCCAGCACGTGTACGCGGCAGCGCGACAGCAGCGCGGAGTTCAGTTCGAATGACGGGTTCTCGGTGGTGGCACCGATAAAGATGATCACGCCCTTTTCGATATGCGGCAGGAACGCGTCCTGCTGGGTCTTGTTGAAGCGGTGCACCTCGTCGACGAACAGCACGGTCTGCCGACCCTGCGCGAAATTCACCTCGGCCTCGGCCAGCGCCTTGCGCACGTCGGGCAAGCCGGAAAGCACCGCGGAAATCGCGCGGAAATCGGCATCGGCATAGCGCGCCACCAGTAGCGCCAGCGTGGTCTTGCCGCAACCGGGTGGCCCCCACAACACCATCGAATGCACCTTGCCCGCTTCCAGCGCGCGGCGCAGCGCCTTGTCGGGCGCGACCAGGCGCTGTTGGCCGACGATCTCGTCGAGACTGCGCGGACGCATCCGCTCGGCCAGCGGCTTGAGCGCATCGGATTCGGGGAACAGGCCCGGGGACAAAGAGGAAAGAGGCATGGCAACAGCGACCGTGGCGATCAGGGGAAAAGTCGATCAGGTCTGGTCATTATCGCGCCGGGATTGTTTAAGCAGGCTCAATGCCATCCAGACAACGAGCAGCGCGCCACCGACAAGCACCAGCCAAAGCAGTGGCTTGCTCCAGTCGTATGGCTGCTTGGGCGGCAACAGCATGGCGTCCCCGCCGGCATCGCTGCGGGCACCAAGCACAGCCAACGGCGGTTGCCAGTTGGCCGTGGCATCGGTCGGGCGCATCTTCACCAGTGCGGCATCGACCGGATAGTCACTGCGGCGCGCGGCGTAACTGCCAGCGAGCAGGCTGTAAGGGCCCGCTCCTTCGGCGAGAAAAACAAATGTATCCGCGTGCCAACCCACGGCTAACGTCGGTGCCTGCGGCAGCGGCGTATCCGTGTGCAAACGCAAGTGCTGCACTCGCAACGAATCGAATGTGCTGGCCGATGAATCCGGTTTGGCGTTGCCCACCTGCACTACCGTAACCGTCGTCAGCGACACGGCATTGACGTCCCCGTCATCGTTTGCCGACAACGTAAAGCGTGCGGCGGTGTTGGCATCGATCAGCGTGACGCGCGCCGCGTCGACCGGCAGCGCTGCCGGCAAAGTGTAGTCATAACTGATGCCGCCGCCGGTTGTCGCGATGGCCGCCGATGGCGACAACGTGAGCCACTGCCGCGAAGCGACTTGGTCGGCCAGTGGATCGGTAAAACTGCCGCTCAAGCTCACTGCCGGTGTCTGCTGGCTGTCCCACGGCGCGTCGCCGTCGATCAACCGCAGCCGGTAATAACGGGCGGGATCACCACCGACGCTGATCTTGCGCTGCTCGACGGCATCTTCACCGCGCTTGACGCTGACAATGTCGTTGCCCTCACTGCGCGTTTGCCATTGCTGCAGATCGTTGCTGGCGTCCACGGCCAGTCGAACACGCAAATCCTGCATGAGTGCGGATGGATCGATTTCGATGCTGTCCAGGCTCACCGCGCGACGCGCATCGAGTAGCCATTGCGTCGGCTTGGCCGTGCTGCCGGCGGGCGACTGTCCGATCACGATGTCGCCGTTTACGCTGCGCTGCACGCGCACGTTGCCCGCCATGTTCGTATTGTCGCCGGGCAACGGCAGCAATCGGGTGTTCAAGCTGTAAGGATGCGATAGCGGCGGCGCTGGCGGCAACGGCGCGAACGGCACCTCACCTCCTTGCGCGTTGACCACGACCAGATCGCGTAGCTCCGCATCGCGTTTTGAAACGGCATACACCGCGGGCGTCAGTTCGACCCGCCATGCCTCGCTTGTGCCATGCGTATTCAGTGCAAAACGGTAGGCGTAATCGGCGCTGGCCAGTGCCATCGCGTAGCTCGATAGCATCAACAGCATGGCAGCGAGCAAAACGCGCCGGCTCCATCGAATATCACGACGCATCAGCAGTCTCCAATGGTGCAGGCTCGGCGCGCTTCGGCGGCGCCGGCGCGAGATAACCGATCACCGTACACAGCAACCCGTACGCAATGAACGAGCCGATGCCGAAAAGATTGCCCAGATGGCTGCGATCGATCAGCAGCAACTTGGCCAGCACGACCGCCATGGTCACGGCACCAGCCAGCCACACGACCCGCTGGCCGCGACGCGAACCCCATACCCAGGCCAGCAGGCCGAGTGCGCTCCACACCACCGTGAGCGACATCTGCGCGAGGCTCGAATCGCCGAGTGCGTCATCCCACGGCACACCCGCCAGCTGATGCACTGCACGCAGCGTGACGCTAGTGGCGAAGGCCATGAAGAGCAGGCCGAGCACGATCGGTCGGCGCTGTCGCAGTACTGGTGGCGTGGCGGCATCGCCCATCCATCGCGCCACGCAAAAAAGAACCATCAGCAACAGCAGCTCGATCGGATTGAGTATCGGCAGGTAGCGCAGCGGTGACACATCGCCATCCATAAACAGCGCACCTGCCCAGATGATGCCGAGCACGATCAGCACCGAATACTGCAGCGGCGCGCGCAACTGTGGCCAGTACTGGGGCAGCGGTCGCGCAATCCACAATGGCCGCGTCAGGCTCAGCCAGAGAACGATGCACATCGGCGCGGCTGTCAGCAGCATCGCCCAGCTATCCGACAGCTGCAGCTTCGGCACAAGCAATACTCGCAGGGCAAAAACAACCAGCAGCATCCAGCGCCAGCACCATAGCCACTGGGCCAGCAGCACGGCTCGCGGCCGATCATGCAGGCACCGCAGCGTGCGCCATCCCAGCACCGCACTGACAAGCACCGCCAGCAGGTTCCATGACGACCAGAAGAATTGCAGCGGCAGCATGAACAGAAACATCAGCGATGCGGTAAACGCCAGCGCTCGGCCCAACACGTGCTGCTCGATCCGCCGCGCCAACTCGGCAACGACCCAGCCGGTTAGCGCAAACAATAAAGTTGAAGCGGCCACCTCGGTATTGATCGTCAGGTAACGATGGATCTCGACGCCACTGGCGCCCAGCCAGCAGCACAGGCCCCATGCGTACAACAGTACAGACGCCAGTTTCTGCAGCGTGTTGTTGCTGCCCATACGCACATAAAAGCCGCTGCTCGCAAACGCTCCGGCAGCCAGCAGAAGCAAGCCGACGAAGCCGCGGTCAAGCCACGGGCCGAATCCAATCGAAAAACCATCCGCAACGCTGATAACCAGTGCGATGGCTGCGAACAGCTGCAGCGCGATGCCGCTCCAGCGCGACAGCCAGCGCTGCTGACGCAGACCCAGCCAGATCAGCCCCGCGCCTTCCAGCGCAAACACGCTGCTGGTAAGGCTGGCGCTCAAAACCAGCGGCACCGCCAGCGTGGCGAACGCCACCGCCATTACCGCCCACGCATCGCGCAGTAAACCCAGCCCGACATGATCGCGGATGCGCCAGGCCACGGCCAGATAGATCACCGCGGCTGCCAGCGCCGAGATGGCCAGCGGCTGACCGTGCCAACGCAACAACGCAGCCTGCAGCAACAGGCTGATCAGTGGATTGCCGAACAACAGGCAGCCATCAATGACTCTGCCACGGTCCGCTGGTGCGCGCAGCAGATAAAGCAGAGGAATGACCAGATAGAAAAAGAAATTGAGGATCAGAAACGGTTCGGTACCCGCGAACAGCGCCGGCTGATATTTCAATACGCCCCACGCCGTGCCGATGCCGAACGTGGCCACGAAGCCCAGCAGATTGAGCACCCGCCACGAGCGTTTCCACGCGATGCCGAGAATCGCCAGATTCAGCAGCGCGTAGTAGGAGAACAGCGCGACCTGACTGCCGCTACCGGTCGACACCAGAATCGGTGCGGCGAAACCGGCGATCAGACCCAACACGGCAAGCGCCAACGCATCCTGCAGAATCGCCAACATGCCTACGCCCGCCACCAGCACGATCAGCAAACCGAACGCTGCCGTTGGCGGCAGCAGACGATACAAGCGAAACGCAGCAAACACGGTGATCAGCAGCACGCCGATCGCGCCGCCCTGCAGCGACAGCGCAAATACCCGCCGCATGTCGCGCTGACGCCAGCCAAAGGCCAGCGCGGCGATCGCCGCCAGCGCTACCAAGGCCACGCGCAATCCGATCGGCAAATTCAGCAAACCGGTATCGGACGCATATTTCAACAGCGCGGCCACACCGGCAAACAGCACCAACATGCCTATCTTCACCGGCACGTTGCCTTCGGTAAACCAGCCTTTGAAGCGCGCCATTGCCAGCTCGACGAAACCGGGCTTGGGCGGCTCGAACGGCGGTGCGGCCGTGGAAATTCTCACCGGTGGCGATGCCCGTTCGGGCACAGCGCGCACTGGCGACGGCGTAAAACGAACGGCCTCATCAACGGGAGCGGCAGCAACAGTTGGCGGCGCCGCGGGAATGGGCGGCGCATTCGATGGCTCGATCACCGATCTTGGCGCGACAACTGACGATGGCACAGCAACGCGATGCGCGATCAACTCGTCGAGCTGCTGGCGAGTTTTCTTCAGATCACGACTGACGCTGGACAACCGCGCCCACATCAGACCCAGCATTGCACCGAGCGCCAGCCCCAAAAAAATCTGGCCGCCACTAGCGATCAAACCAAACAACGACAGCCCTGCGACTGCCCAGACGATATACATGACCTCTCCCTGGATAACGCACCGTCCCATCGCACCCAAGCTTTAGGTTGCGTGCAAACCGATGCGCAGCGAGTCTGTCATGGAAGCCGATGGCTGCAAAGCTGCCGCTCGTTATCGCCAACAGGATCGCTAAAGCGAACGGCCAGACCGACTTGCATACACGTGGTAGCAGAGCCCGGTGATACCTGTCAGGGCAGCAGGGATCAGCAAGGTATCTTCCTGCAGCCAGCGATACGCCAAGCCGCCCATTACGCTGCCGACAAGAAAGCTACCGATCAGCATCACGCACAGCCGTACGCGCAACATGTCGGCCTCCAGCCCACGCAACAGTTGGCCCAGCGCAATACCCAGATCGGTGAACGATCCCGACAGATGCGTGGTGCGCAGCACCGTGCCTGAGTACGTACTGACCATCGCATTTTGCAGGCCGCAGGCTACGGAGGCGGCATAAAGACCCAGATCCATCTGCGCATGCAGCAGCGGCACCGCCAGCAACAGCAGCCCTGCCTCCACCAGCAGTGCCACGCCGTAACGACGACCGAGTTGCAGCGTGTGATGCTGCACGATAAAACCACTGAGCATGGCACCAAGCAGAAAAGCCAGCAGTACCAGCAGCCAGTGCAGGCCTTCGCCAAGATCGCCATCCGCAGCAGCGATACCCAGCAACGTGGTGGTTCCGGTCAGATGGGAAATCGCCTCGTGGCGAAAGCCGAGATAACCAACTGTATTTATCGTCCCCGCAATACACGCCAGCAAACCACCACCGAGCCAGGCCCAGCGCGGCAGCTGCCGAATCATGCGGGTGGTCGATACATGACGACAGGGTCTGAGTTTCGGGTCAGTCCTTCAGCGGTTGCGTGCTGATCACCGGGGCATCACCAATCACGTCGGTACCTTTCGGCGGCACGAAGTTGAACGTCGACGGTGGCACCGGCGCGTTGCGCTGCCAACCGGAAAAGCGGATGTCGGTGGTCGAGCCCAACTGATCGCGGAAGGTCATGCGTGCGAGGCCGTTGGCGTCGAAGCCGAGGTCGGCATAGTCGAACTGCGGATCCTTGCTGGTGGAGGTGAGTCGAAGCCACACCAGGCCATCATGCTCGCCCTGCTCGCTTACCTTGAAGTTCTTGTCGATCTGCTTGACGTCGGTGAGCACGGTCAACGGGCTGTGTGCCTCTTCGCTGCTCTGCACGCGTACCGTGACCTGCTCGAGCTCGGGGTCATAGATCCACACGCGGCTGCCGTCGGCGACGATAGTCTGCTTGTACGGCGTCAGCGTGTCCCAGCGGAACTGGCGTGGTGCCTCCAGCGCCAGCGTGCCGGCACTGGTCTTGCTGGACTTGCCGTTGATGTCCGTCAGCGACTGATTGAACTGACCGGTCAACGAATGCAGGTTCTGCGCAAACGCATCGAGCCGCGCACGCGCCGCGCCGGCCGGCTCAGCCTGGGCGACGAAGACCAGTCCCAAGGCGAGAAAGGTGGTCGATAGAATGAGCATCAGGCGCTTCATGAAGTTTCCTGCAACGATGGATGGGAGTATCAGCACGCAGTTTGCTCAGCGGTGACTTAATGGCGGCTAGTCTAAGGCCCGGGCCTCGGTGCCGATACTGGCGACGCCTGTTGACGATCCAATCAGACAGGCGGTGACTTGCCGGGTATCCGTTTGACCACGGCACGTCATTACCATGCAAAACCGACCATTCACAGTAACTTTCCCACTTCTTCGGCAAGCTCGCTCCATGAATTCAAAAAACACGACACACCCGGAAATCTGGCTGATCCGCCATGGCGAAACCGAGTGGAGCCTGTCCGGGCAACACACCGGCCGCACCGACATCCCGCTGACCGAGAACGGCCGCCGCCAGGCCGCGGCGCTGAAGCCGGTGCTGGCGCAACAGCCTTTCGACCTAGTGCTATGCAGCCCACTGACCCGCGCACAGGACACCTGCCAATTGGCAGGTCTCGGCGGGCAGATGGAGCTGGAGCCGCGCCTGCTGGAATGGAATTACGGTATCTACGAAGGCCGCAAGACGCAGGATATCCGAGAAGAAACGCCGGACTGGTCGGTATGGAATTCCCCCATTCCCGAAGGCGAGGATGTCGCCGCGATCCAGCAGCGCGCCGAGTCCTTGATCGATCGCCTGCTGACGGTAGACGGTCGCATCGCTCTATTTGCCCATGCGCACATCCTGCGCGTGCTGGCCGGCTGCTGGATGGCCGACGATGCACGCCTGGGCGCGCACCTGGTGCTGGGCACGGCGTCGGTCAGCAAGCTCGGCTTCGAACGCGAAGATCGCGCCATTACGCAATGGAATGCGCTGCATGGCTGACAGCAAAAACATTGTCGCCAACAGGCCATACCGATGACACCTATCCGTACCGGCTTGATTGGCTACGGTGCCGCCGGCACCACTTTTCATGCGCCCCTGATCGCGGTCGAGCCGCGCCTGCGGCTGACCCGCATCGCGAGTAGCCGGCGCGACGATATCGCCCGCGCGTTTCCCGATGCGATCATCGACGCGTCGCCTCAGGCGCTGATCGAAAACGCAGACATCGATCTCGTCGTCATCGCCACCCCGAATGAAACACACTTTCCGCTGGCGCTCGCCGCGCTGCAGGCGGGCAAGCATGTGGTGGTCGACAAACCCTTCGCCGTGACGGTCGATGAGGCGCAGGCTCTGATCGCTGCCGCGCAGGAGCGCGAGCTGAAGCTGAGCGTGTTCCATAACCGGCGCTGGGACGGCGACTTTCTCACGGTCGCCGATCTGATCCGTCGAGGTGTGGTGGGTTCGGTCAATTATTTCGAATCGCATTTCGATCGGCATCGCCCGGCCATCAAGGAAGGCTGGCGGGAGCATGCCAAACCAGGCTCGGGCGTCTTTTTCGACCTGGGCGCCCACACAATCGATCAGGCCCTGCAGCTGTTCGGTCTGCCCGAGGCGGTGACCGCCGACATCGCGATCCAGCGCGAACAAGCTGAAGTCGACGACTATTTTCATGTCGTGCTGCGCTATGGCCAACGTCGGGTCGTGCTGCATGCCTCGACGCTGGCTTCGGCACCCGGCCCACGCTTCACCGTGCATGGCTCGCTCGGCAGTCTCGTCGTAACGGGGCTCGACGGCCAGGAAGCCGCCCTCAAAGCGGGCAAGACACCAAGCGGCAGCCACTGGGGCAACAGCACCTACACATCCACAGCCACGCTGACCCGTGCCGATGTGGCAGAAATCATCGACGTCGCCGCGGGTGCCTACCCGAGTTTCTACCGCAGCATGGCTGCGGCAATTGCAGACATGGGCCCGGTGCCAGTCGACCCGCGCGAGGCGCTCGACGTGATCCGCATCATTGAAATTGCCAAGATCAGTGCGCGCGACGGCCGCACGATAACGCTGCTGTAAAGTTGCTGCGTGGTTGAGCAGTGGCCGGCGTGGCGTCAGTCGCGCGGGAAAGGAAACCGTCGATCAGTGCGAAGCGCATCAAGTGCGCTTAAAAACGATGGAAGGGGAAAGACGGCCAGACGCGACGAGAACACAGCACCATGTCGCAGCAGCAACCACGCAAGCGCGTAGAGCACAGCAGCAAAAGCCAGTGAACCAAGCTTGGCGTGCAGCAAGTCGCGGTGACTCATTGAAATGGAGCGCCGCATCGGATCAGTTCTTTGGCGGTGGTGGCGCCAATACTTCGCGGTTGCCGTTGTGTTGTGGCGCGCTGACCACACCATCGGCTTCCATCTGTTCGACCAGGCGTGCTGCGCGGTTGTAGCCAATGCGCAGGTGGCGCTGCACGCCGGAGATCGATGCGCGACGCGTCTGCGTGACGATGGCGACGGCCTTGTCGTACAGCACGGTTTCGGCATCGCCACCGCCTTCTTCACCATCCTGTGGCAGGCCGGAGTCGCTGATGAACTTGCCATCGCTAGTAGCCTGCACTTCTTCCAGCACACCTTCGATGTACTGCGGCGCGCCCTGCGATTTCAGCCAGGCAACGACCTGATGCACCTCGTGATCGTCGACGAAAGCGCCGTGCACACGCTCGGGCGTCGCGGTGCCTGGCGGCAGATAAAGCATGTCGCCATGACCGAGCAGTGCTTCGGCGCCGGACTGGTCGAGAATGGTGCGTGAATCGATCTTGCTGGATACCTGAAACGCGATGCGCGTGGGGATATTCGCCTTGATCAAGCCGGTGATTACGTCAACCGAGGGACGCTGCGTGGCCAGGATCAGATGCACGCCAGCGGCGCGCGCCTTCTGCGCCAGGCGCGCGATCAGCTCTTCGACCTTCTTGCCGACGATCATCATCATGTCGGCGAACTCGTCGATGATGATCACGATGTACGGTAGCGGTTCCAATTGCTCGGCCGCCAAGTTGGGCATTTCGGGATTCGGCCGGAACAGCGGATCGAGCAACGGCTGACCGGCGTTCTCGGCGTCCTTCACCTTCTTGTTGAAACCACCGAGGTTGCGCACGCCCACGGCAGCCATCAGTTTGTAGCGGCGTTCCATTTCGGCGACGCACCAGCGCAAGGCGTTGGCGGCCTCCTTCATGTCGGTAACCACGGGCGCCAGTAGATGCGGAATACCCTCGTACACCGAGAGCTCCAGCATCTTCGGGTCGATCATGATCATGCGCACATCTTTGGCACTGGCCTTGTACAGCAGGCTCAGCACCATCGCGTTCACCGCCACCGATTTACCCGAACCGGTGGTGCCGGCAACCAGCAGATGCGGCATCTTGGCCAGATCGACCACGATGGGCTTGCCACCGATGTCCTTGCCCAGCGCCAGCGCCAACGGCGACTTCAGCTGGTCGTATTTGTCCGAGCGCAGAATCTCCGACAGGTAGACGATCTGCTTCTTGGTATTGGGAATTTCCAGGCCGATCACGTTCTTGCCCGGAATCACGTCGACCACGCGCACGCTGACCACCGACAGGCCACGGGCGATATCCTTGTCCAGGCTGGACACCTGCGAGCCGCGCACGCCAGCCGCCGGCTCCATCTCGAAACGGGTAATCACCGGGCCTGGATAGGCGCCGACGACCTTGGCTTCGATCTTGAAGTCCTTGAGCTTGAACTCGACCTGGCGCGAGAGGACTTCGAGCGTTTCTTCGGAATAACCCGGCCCCTGCGGTGGCGCTTCGTCCAGCAGCGACAGCGGAGGCAGCTCGCCGGGCGTAGCAGCGCCGGTAAACAGCGGAATCTGCGTTTCCAGCTTGGCGCGCTCGCTCTTGACGACCGGTGCTGGCGGCGACTCGATACGCACCGGCTCGCGGTTGGCCTGCTTCACCGCGTCGGCCTTCTTGACCACCTCGCGTTCGGTGCGGGCCTGACGTGCGGCCATCGCCTGCGGCGCTTCACGCAGCTTGCCCTTGAACCAGTTACCCAGACGCAACACGGTCTGTCCGGTCCAGTCCATCACCTTGAACCACGACAGTCCGGTAGCCAGAGTCACGGCCACGAGGAATAGCGCCAGCAACAGCAGCGGCGCGCCCTTCTCACCGAAGGCGCGCAGCAGCCCGTCGCCAACCCACAGGCCGATGATGCCGCCGACACCTTGCGGCAGCACAGGATCATCCTGGAAATTGAGATACAGCAACGCCGGGCCGGTGATGAAGAAAAACACCAGCCCGATCAGACGCAGCGACGGCTCCCAGGCGTGCACCGTGCGCACGCCGCGCTGGCGCAGCACCTGCACGCCAAGCAGCAAGAGCAGCAAGGGGAAACAGTAGGCGGCGAGCCCGAAGATCCAGCGCAGCACGTTGGCGATATTCGCGCCGACTGCACCGCCAAAGTTGCGCGCATGGTCGACACTGCCGACATGGCCCCAACTGGGGTCCTGATCGTTGTAGCTGAACAGGCAGACCAACAGGTACAGGGCCAGCGGCATCAACAGCAGGGCGCCGGCTTCACGCAGCCGGCGCTTCAGCTCCTCGCTGAGGCCTTCCTTCGGTTGCTGTTTTGCGGTTGCAATGCGCGCCACCTTGGAGGGCTTCCTTTTTTCCGTCTTGATCAGAGCATACCCTGCAATGCCGGATGCACCAGCTTGCCGCCGTCAATATTGATGCCGACGCGCAGCGGTTCGAAATCGCGCCACTCGTTGCCGCCGGCCAGACGCTGCACGTACGGCAGGATCGCCGCCGAAATGGCGACCGACGAGGTCTGCGGCACCGCGCCCGGCATATTGGTGACGCAGAAATGCGTCACGCCGTGCACGTCATAGGTCGGCTCCTTCCAGGTGGTCGGCTTCGAGGTTTCGAAGCAGCCGCCCTGATCGATGGAGATATCGACCAGCACGCTGCCCGGCTCCATCGTCTTGACCATGGCTTCGGTGACAACCCGCGGCGCCTTGGCGCTAGGGATCAGCACGGCGCCGACCACGATGTCGGCATTGCGCACTTCCTCGGCCACCGACGACTCATAGGCGTAAAGCGCCGTCACGTTCGGGCCCATCGCCATCATTTCGGCCAGGCGATCCTGACGCTTGTCGAATACCACCACATTGGCACCGGCAGCGGCGGCCAGCGCAGCCGCATTGCCACCGGCAGCACCGGCGCCCAGCACAACCACCTTTCCGCGCGGCGTGGAGGCCATGCCGCCCAGCAGCTTGCCCTTGCCGCCCTGCGGACGATGCAGCAGCGTGGTGCCGATCTGCGTGGCGATACGGCCGGCGATCACCGACATCGGCAGCAGCAGCGGCAACACGCCGTTTTCTTCCACCGATTCGAACGCCACGCCGGTCAGACCGATATCCAGCAGGCTCTTGGTCAGCGCCGGCTCGGCGGCCAGATGCAGGTAGCAGAACAGCAAATGATGCTTTTTCAGCAGTGCCAGATCGCCAGCGACCGGCTCCTTCACCTTGACGATCAGCTCGCCGGCTTCATACAGCGCCGCGGCATCCGCCGCGATCTTGATGCCGGCGCTGCTGTACGCCTCATCGGAAAAGCCGCTTTTCAGGCCGGCACCGGCCTGGATGAACACTTCGTGCCCACGGCGCACCAGATCGGCGGCGGCGGCGGGTACCAAGGCAACACGACCTTCGAGGGTCTTGGTTTCGGAGGGGATACCGATACGCATGAGGAGGCAGTCCTGTTGTTGTCATTGCAGGCGCTGTGGGGAGGCGCCAGATAGGGTTGGTTTCTAAGTTGTATTGGGGTTGGTAAACGTCAATAGCCGTAACGCTTGAATCGCAGGGCTGCGTTCCCCATCCTTGCGGATGGAAAGCTGCCGTCCCGAACAGTCCTTTCGACTGACACAGGGACGACGCGAACGACTATCAAGCTGCGATCAAAGCGTCCAGCAAACCCAAGGATTATACCCATGAGCACCGTCACCAAACACAGCCGCCTGTTGATCCTCGGTTCCGGCCCCGCCGGCTACACCTCGGCGGTGTACGCCGCGCGCGCCAACCTGAAGCCGACCATGATCACCGGCCTGCAGCAGGGCGGCCAGCTGATGACCACCACCGACGTGGATAACTGGCCGGGCGATGTCGAGGGTCTGCAGGGTCCGGAACTGATGAAGCGCATGGCCGAGCACGCCGAGCGTTTCCATACCGAAATGATCTTCGACCACATTCATTCAGTGGACCTGAAGCAGCGCCCGTTCGTGCTCAAGGGCGACTCCGGCACGTATACCGCCGATGCGCTGATCATCTCCACCGGCGCTACCGCCAAATACCTGGGCATTGCCTCGGAAGAGAAGTTCAAGGGCCGCGGCGTCTCCGCCTGCGCCACCTGCGACGGCTTCTTTTTCCGCGAGCAGGACGTGGTGGTAATCGGAGGCGGCAACACCGCCGTCGAGGAAGCGCTATACCTGTCCAACATCGCGAAAAAGGTTTACCTGGTACACCGCCGTGACAAGCTGCGTGCCGAAAAGATCATGCAGGACAAGCTGTTCGAGAAAGCCGCTGCCGGCAAGATCGAGCTGGTGTGGAACGCAGGTATCGACGAGGTGCTGGGCGATGACTCCGGCGTCACCGGGGTGCGCGTGAAGGATGTCGAGACCGGCGTCACCCGCGAGATCGAGGCGACCGGGTTCTTCGTGGCGATCGGCCATACGCCAAACACCGGCATCTTCGACGGGCAGTTGGAGATGCACGACGGCTACATCCAGATCCAAACCGGCCTCAAGGGCATGGCGACGATGACTTCAGTACCCGGCGTGTTTGCCGCCGGCGACGTGGCCGATCACGTTTATCGCCAGGCGATCACCTCGGCCGGTTTCGGTTGCATGGCCGCGCTCGACGCCGAGCGATGGCTTGAGCAGGAAACGCACGCGGTAGCAACACCCGAAATCGCCGTGCCTGCGACTGTCGGCTGACCACCACGGTACGAGGCTGATCAAATGCAGGCTGCGCCGGCGTTGGCAGCCTGCGTTACCGTAACAGCGTCATGACCGAAATCCATGTTCTCGACAATCTGGCCAGCGTCGATGCTACGCAGTGGGATGCGTTGATCGCCGATGGCAACCCGTTCGTCTGTTACGCCTTTCTGCGCGGCATGGAAGAACACGGCTGCCTGCGCCACGACTACGGCTGGCAGGCGCATCATCTGGCTATTTACCACGACGGCAAACTGGTCGCCGCAGCGCCGGCGTATCTGAAAGGCAACTCGCACGGCGAATTCGTGTTCGACTTTTCCTGGGCCAATGCCTTCGAACGCGCGGGCGGCGATTACTATCCGAAGCTCCTCGGCGCCGCACCCTACTCGCCAGTGCCCGGCCCGCGCCTGCTCGCCACCAACGATACCGACAAGAGAAAATTGGTCGCCGGGCTTGTGGCCGAAACCGAGCGGCTCGGGCTGTCGTCGGCACACGTCAATTTTCTGCTCGAGACCGACCTCTCCGCGTTCGATGAGCGCTGGCTGCAGCGCTTCGACTGGCAGTTTCACTGGCACAACCGCGGCTACCGGCACTTCGAAGCGTTTCTCACCGGGCTGACGGGAAAGAAGCGGAAAAACATCCGCCAGGAGCGCCGCCAAGCCAGCGACTCCGGCCTGCAGATCGCCATGGAAGCGGGCAGCACGATCAGCGACAGCGACTGGCGCGTGCTGCACGCGCTCTACGAAACCACCTTCGACATGAAAGGCAACCATGCCGCGATGACGCTGCCGTTTTTCCGGCACCTCGGCCGCTCGCTGGGCGATCGTGTGCAGGTGGCCACGGCGCGCATGGACGGACGCATCGTGGCGATGGCGCTATTCATGGTTGGCAACAGCACGCTCTATGGCCGCTACTGGGGCAGCGTGGTCGAGGTGCCTGGGCTGCATTTCGAGCTGTGCTACTACCTCGGCATCGAGTTCTGCATCGCCAATCAGCTGCAGACTTTCGAGCCCGGCGCGCAAGGTGAGCACAAGATGGCACGCGGCTTTCTGCCAACCCGCACGCATTCGCGCCACTACCTGGTCAACGAGAGTTTTGATCTCGCGGTGCGCAACGCCCTGGTGCATGAAGCGCATTCGCGCGAGGCTTATTACGGAGAGTTGATGGAGCACTCGCCATATGCCTCGACTCGCCCAGGGCCATGATTATTTTGCCGGAGCAGAAGAGTAGAACTCAACGGGCTGCTCGTGTTGATCCAGACAAAATATTCTCTGAACTCCAAAAGCCAACACACATAATCCTCACCCATAAAAAGGCCGAGGGAATCTCTCCCCTCGGCCTCCAAACCTAGCCGGCTATCGGTGGATAGCTACGCTGGACTTCAGTTCGACTCGGTAAACTGAATCGACGGCGACGATCCGCCGGAGGCAGTACAACTGCCCGCAGTCAGGTTATTGGTTTCTCCGGTCGTGCCGGCATTCGCAACACAAGTCGGCGCCGCCGTGCTGCCGGAGGTCACGGCGACATTCACCGTAACCGATGAGCCCGAGTTGAATTCAGCGTCCGATCCGCCGGCGTTGCCGACGACATTGAACTCCGACTCATTCCACACAGTGGCAATTTTAAGAACGCTATCATTGGCGCTGATGGTGTAGGCCTCGGTGCCATCGGTGAAGACCGTCGTATCGCTGCCGCCGGACGCAACGGTGCCCGAGAGCTTCAGATTCGCAAGCTGGGTAATCGGCACATCGGGTGCTGTTACGGCCGCACTGTTTTTATAGCAATCGCCACCGCCATCGCTTCCAAATCCGCTCGGACACGAACTGCCGCCATAGCCGATCAGCCAATACTGCATGAACACCGCCGCCTCGCCCTGGGTGCTGTAATCCGGCGAATAAATGAATTGCTGCCACACCGTGCAACCGGAGTGGCTCTTGCAAACGGAGGTGGTCGCATTCGCGTTGGAATTGATCTGAAGCGTATATTCGTTCGAGCCGAGAATACCGCCACCACCAAACGCGGCAACGCCGACGCTTTGTTCCGATGTCACGCCAGTCACCGAGGGAAAGGTTCCGACCGTTCCGGTGATCAGCCCCGAAACTTCTGCAGCATAATCATCACCGTTGCCTGTCGTTTGCGCTCCGCCAGACAGCGAGCTGAGGCGCGACACCTTGCGTGGGAGCGGATGGCTGCGTGGGGTCACCACATTGCATCCGACCTGCTTCCAAAGGATGCTGGGATATGTGGCGTGAAAGCAGCCTTCCGTCGGCGGAGTGGTGTGCGAGATGTCTTCGCGCCAGCTCGCTCGCGCCTGCGTTTCTGCCTGACTGACCATTTGCTCATCGCCCGCTGCTGGCGCGGCGACAGCGGATGGAAGCCACGCCGCGCCTGCAAGGCTTGCCAGAACCGCGACCTGAACCATGCAACGTGCAGCCGGTTTCATCTTCAAATGCATACATCTCTCCCATTGTTTTCGGCTCTGGACCATCCAAGAGTCGACTTCCCAAAACATGTACAGCACCATCAAATGAAACTTTGGAAACGAGGTTTTTCAGCTTTAACGTTGAAATCTATCTCTGCCCAAAAAGACTTGGCTACTGGAGGTTTTTTCAGTGATGCTCATAGGTTGTTGGCGCAAGAACATGCGAAAAAGACACGCAACTGTCTGGCCCGACGACCTTGACTACTGGATGGCTTTCAAGGTTCTCTCTGTAGAAATGAACTCATATCTCCATCCAGCGGATTTTCCACTTTGCCATGACGACCTTGACGTCGAGTTCCGCATCGCCCGCAAGCTGCAGGCCTTCGAGTCTGCGCGAGGGAGAAGCGCAAGATGATGCGTCGCTTTCTGCAAGCCAGTTCGCATTTGCATCACTGCCTAGTCAACGCGAATTTTGATTTGACGGCGCACAAATCGTTGATGGAGCACTCGCCATACGTATCCACCCGCGTCGAACCATGATCGTCTTGCCGCAGCTGCATGCAGGAGTCCTCGAAGCCTTTCCAAATCCGCAGCGTGCGCTGAGCCAGCCGAACGGGCTGCTTGCCTTCGGTGGCGATCTCTCACCCGATCGCCTGCTCGACGCCTATCGCCACGGCATCTTTCCCTGGTTCAACGAAGGTGAGCCGATCCTGTGGTGGTCACCTGATCCGCGCTGCGTATTTCACACCGACGCTCCGCATGTCAGCCGGCGCACGCGTCGATCGCTGGCGAACTGTGGCTGGACGGTGACGGTAGATCGCGCGTTCGATCGCGTTATTCGCGCTTGTGCCGGTGAGCGGGCGAAGGAACGCGGCACCTGGATCAGTCCTGCAATGATGCAAGCGTATGAAGCGCTGCATCATCGCGGCGATGCGCATAGCGTGGAAATCTGGGATGGAACGAATCTCGTCGGCGGTATCTACGGCGTGGCAACCGGCAAACTGTTTTGTGGCGAGTCCATGTTCAGTGCCGTCAGCGGTGGATCGAAAGCTGCGCTGATCGCGCTATGCGCGCTACTGGCGGAGCGTGGCTATCCATTGCTTGATGCGCAGGTGACTAATCCGCATCTGATCAGCATGGGCGCTGTCGAAATAGCGCGAGACGATTTTCTCGCGCAGGTAGCCGCGCTCACGGCCATGCATGTTCCTTCTGGAAACTGGCAAGACGCGACGCCCACTTTCCTGCCTTGACGGCGCGGCCCGAATGAGCCGTTCCGCCACTTCAAACCAAGCTCAGTTGAGCTCGTCGGGATTCGGACCCATGCGGTTGCCACCATCGAGACCGTTGATCCTTTTCAGCTGATCGTTGCTCAGCTCGAAGTCGAACACGTCGAAGTTTTCCTTGATACGCGACGGGGTCTGCGATTTCGGGATCACCATATGACCCAGCTGCAGATGCCAACGGATGATGACCTGCGCAGCAGTCTTGCCATGCGCGTCTGCGACTTCCTTGATGATCTTGTTTTTCAGCAGATCGCCACCCTGCCCGAGCGGACTCCAGGCTTCGGTGACGATGCCCTTGGACTTGTTGAAGCCGGCCACATCGACCTGGGCAAAATCCGGATGCAGCTCGATCTGGTTGACTACCGGTACGACGTCGGTTTCCTTGATCAGTTTCTCGAGATGCTTCGGCTGGAAATTCGATACACCGATCGACTTGATGCGCCCCTCATCGCGCAAACGGATGAAGGCTTTGAACGTATCGACGTACAGGTCTTTCGCGGGACACGGCCAATGGATCAGATAAAGGTCGACGTAATCCTGCTTGAGCTTGTCCATGCTGGCATCGAAGGCCTTCAACGTGGCATCGAAGCCCTGATCGCCGTTCCACAGCTTGGTCGTCAGAAAAATGTCGCTGCGCGACAGGCCCGAATCGCGGATGGCTTCACCTACGCCTTTTTCATTCTTGTAGAACGCCGCCGTGTCGATCGAACGGTAACCAGCCTTCAGCGCGGTGGCGACTGCGTCAGTGGCCTGCGCGTTGTCGATCAGAAAGACGCCGAAACCGAGCTGCGGCGCGTAAATACCATCGTTGAGCTTCAACAGGGGTTGCTTGTCAGTCATGCGGTGTTGCTCCATCAGTTTCAAAACCTAAGGAGCAACCATGCACCATCCACCCCTGAAAGCGGCGTGATCAATCCGTGCGCGAAACGTAATGACTGGCCACGTAGCCATCGAGAATGCCGACGAATTCGCTGGCGATATTGTCGCCACGCAGGGTCATTGCCTTTTCGCCGTCGATGAACACCGGCGCCGCCGGAGACTCGCCGTTGCCCGGCAGCGAAATGCCGATATTGGCGTGCTTGGATTCACCCGGTCCATTGACGATGCAACCCATCACCGCCAGCGTGAGGTTCTCCACGCCGTCGTACTTGATACGCCACACCGGCATCTGCTCGCGCACGTGTTCCTGCACCTTTTTCGCCAGCTCCTGGAAAAATTCGCTGGTGGTACGACCGCAGCCCGGGCATGCGGTGACCAGCGGTGTGAACGAGCGCAGGCCCATCGTCTGCAACAGCTCCTGCGCCACGATCACCTCGCCGGTGCGTGCGCCACCGGGCTCGGGCGTGAGCGAGATGCGAATGGTGTCGCCGATGCCTTCCTGCAGCAGCACGGCCAGCGCGGCGCTGGACGCGGTGATGCCCTTCGAGCCCATGCCGGCCTCGGTCAAGCCGAGATGCAGGGCGTAGTCGCAGCGCGCGGCCAGATCGCGATAGACCGCGATCAGCTCCTGCACACCCGATACCTTGCACGACAGGATAATCCGATCGCGGGCTAGGCCGATTTCCTCGGCGCGCGCGGCGGAATCCAGCGCCGAACGGATCAACGCCTCACGCGCCACGTGCGAAGCATCCCACGGATCGGCACGTTTGGCGTTCTCGTCCATCAGCGTAGCGACCATGCTCTGATCGAGCGAGCCCCAGTTGGCGCCGATGCGTACCGGCTTTTTGTATTGGATCGCCTTCTCGATGATCGCGCCGAACTGACTGTCTCTCTTCTTGCCAAAGCCCACGTTGCCGGGGTTGATGCGGTACTTGGCCAGCACTTCGGCGCAGGCCGGCTCGGCCTCCAGCAGTTGGTGGCCGTTGTAGTGGAAGTCGCCGATGATCGGCACGTCCACGCCCATCATCGCCAGCCGTTCGGCGATTCGCGGCACCGCGGCGGCGGCGGCCGGTGTATTCACGGTGATGCGCACCAGCTCGGAACCGGCGCGCGCCAGCTCGGCGATCTGTTTGGCGGTGCTCACCGGGTCTTCGGTGTCGGTGTTGGTCATCGACTGCACCACGATCGGCGCACCGCCACCGACCATGATCTTGCCGATCTGCACACTGACACTGGGGCGACGCTGGGCGGACTCGGCGAGGCGGGGTTTGTACGAGGAATCGTGGCTCATAAGAGGTAACCGGAAACGCGAAGCGCAACGAGGCGCGACAAACGCCAAGGATACCCGATGCTCCGCATGCACCAAGACAACCTCAAGACAGTGGCTTAAGCTGCGCCGACTTCGCGGCTTCCCAGCATGCGCCCTCCCCTTTTCTGCCTGCCTCATCGCCAAATGACCGAGCTTGACCACTCCGCCTCGCCTCACGTGGCGAACTGCACCCTGCCAGCACCAATGCCGGCCGAAGCCATGCGACTGGGCGCCCTGCACAGCTACGGCATTCTGGATACCCCGCGTGAAGGCGCCTTCGACGACATCACCCGGCTGGCGGCGCTGATTTGCGGCGCGCCCATGGCGCTGGTCAGTCTGGTCGATCGTGAGCGGCAATGGTTCAAGAGCGAAATCGGTATTGGTGTCAGCGAAACGCCGATCAGCAGCTCGATCTGCGCGCATGCGATCCAGCAGACCGACGTATTTATCGTGCCCGACACGCTGCAGGACGAACGCTTTCGGCATAACCCGCTGGTCACCGGCGAACCGCATCTGCGCTTCTATGCTGGCGCATCACTGCGCACCGCCGACGGCTTGCCGCTGGGCACGGTATGTGTGCTGGACACGCAACCACGCGAGCTGAGCCCCGAGCAGGCTGAAGCGTTGCGGGCACTGGCCCGCCAGACCATGGCGCAGATCGAATTGCGCCGACTGCTCACGCAGGCGCAGGAATCCAACCACTACCGACGCCAACTGATGGCGATTGCCGGACACGATCTGAAGACACCGGTGCGCTCGGCAGCGTATGCCATCCGCAAAGTGCAACGCGAGTTGAGCCCCGAGCAGGGCGCGCCGCTGAATGTCGCCACCGAGGCGCTGGCGCGGATTGATCGCGAGTTCACCCAACTGGCGACGATCGCCGGTACCGAAGGAACAACGGTCGCGCCCGATCAAGCTGGCTTCGACCTCAGCGAGGTGCTGGAGCCGATACTCGGTAACTGGCAACAACCTGCGCTGGCCAAGGGTCTGCGTTTGCGAAGCGTGCCGACCCACCTGCGTGTGCTCAGCAACCCGACCCTGCTGGCAACCCTGCTCGGCAACCTGCTGGGCAATGCGATCAAATACACCAAGCACGGTTCCGTACTGATCGGCTGCCGTCGCCGCGGCGATCGCGTCGTGGTGGAAATCATCGATACCGGCATGGGCATGGACGATCTGCAAACCGGTGAAATGTTCGGCGCGTTCCGCCAGGTCGATACACGCAGCGAAGGCTTGGGGTTGGGGTTGTGGATCGTGCGCAGCACGGCCGAATCACTCGGCCACCGGGTTCGCGTGCAATCGACGCTCGGCCGCGGCAGCCGGTTTTCGGTAGAACTGCCGCGCGCCTGAATCAGCGCATCCTGGATTATCCAGTCTGGCCGCTCGACGTTTTTCGGCGGAGTGCGGCGAGCAGCAGACGCCGCTCAATACGCTCGGCCAAGGTCTGCGGATGTTCCAGATTCATCCGCACCAGCGCCGCCAGCTCTTCGTATACGGGTGCGCCCGGATTCACCGCCGCGCGCAACAGTTGCCACTTGCCGAGCCATGTCGCTTGCGCTGACTGCAACCACGTCAGCGCGCCAAGCAGCAGCTGTTCGGTCTCGGTGAAATCGCTGCCGAACGGAAACTTCGGCAGCAAGCCTTTCTGCTGAAACGGCGCCAGCGCCTCGTGCAAATGCTCCGGTGTATGGCGTCGCCAGATGTCGGGAATCACAAAGTCCCTGGCCAGCTTGCCGTGCGATTTCGCCTCGGCACACAGCGCTTCGAGAAAACGCGCATCGCTGATCGACAGCATCGCCTCGATGCATTCGCTGTCACTCTTGCCGCGCAGGTCGGCCACGCCGTATTCGGTGATGTACAGATCGCGCAGATGACGCGGAATCGTGGCCTGACCGTAGTTCCAGCGGATGTTGCTGTCGATGCCGCCGCGCACTTTGCGGGTTGCACGCAGCAGCAGTGCCGAGCGACCGTCCGGCAATTCGTGCGCCATCGCCACGAAGTTGTACTGGCCGCCCACACCGCTGACCACACCGCCATCGTCGAGCGTGTCGGACACCGCTGCACCGAGCAACGTGGCCATCATGCAGGTGTTGAAGAAACGTGCACCGCGCCGCTGCAGTGTCGCCAGCGCCTGATGATCGCCGTACAGATGATTGACGTTGGAAACCGGACACATGTCGATCGCGTCCGGATCGGCCGCCTCGGTCGCGGCAAGCCAGTCGTAGAGTTCGCGCGTACCGAGAAAAAACGCGCCACGCAGATAATGGCCGCCCGGCGTCGCCGGGTTCAACCTGCCGCTGGCGGAAGCACGCTCCAGCGCCAGATTGTCCCAGCTGCGACGCTTGAGCACGCCAGCGCGCTGCAGGTGCATGAAGCCATCGAGCACCATTTCGCTGGCGCCGTACAAACCCTGCTCGAATGGCGCTAGCCCACCGACGCGTTCGGCTATCGCCTGCGTATTGCCCGTCGTATCCAGTGCCGCCAACGCACGCTGCCACTGGGCATTTTCCTGCTGCCGCAATAACAACCCTTTGACCAGCGCATCGGACAGCGCACCGATGCCGATCTGCAGGCAGCCACCGTCTTTCACCAACGCGCTGGCATGCAGGCCGAGGGCGTATTCGGCGGTATCAACCGGCAGACGCGGCAAAGCGAACAGGCGCGGCGAAGCATCGGGACGCAGCTCAAGATCGAAAAAATCTTCAACCACTTCGGCCATGCCGCCCATGTACGGAAGATCCGGATGCACCACTGCCACACACAAAGGCCGCGGCTTCCCGGCGGCTTCGATCTGCCGCAGTAGATCGAGCGTGAGATCCGGATTGCACGACAGGCTGTAACGCACGCCGTCAGAGCCTTCCCGCCGCGCCACCAGCTGCACCAACACGTTGATGTCCTGCAGCGCCAGATCTCGCGCCACGTGGGTGTAGTTCTGGCTGATGTAGTTGCGCTGCGCTGCGCCGGAATGCAGCAACGCGCCCGACTGCATGTAGAACTCGTGCACCTCGATATTCGACGGCAGCGCGTCACGGGCCTGATCCAGCGCGTATTGCGGATCGACTTGATCAGCGCCAAAGTGCCGCTGCAGAAATGGCTTGAGAAAACGCGCCTCAAGTCCCGGCTTTGGCTGCGGTCGCGTCAGGGACAGTGCCGTGAACAAGCGCATCGAGCGGCCGGCGTCATCCGCTGTCAGCCGATACAACGCGTTGAGCAACCCATGCGGCTTGCCCAAACCCAGCGGCGCAGCCATGCGCAGATCTACGCCAACGTGATCGGCAATCTGCTTCGCGCACGCTTCAGTGTTGCTCAGTCGGTGCTGGATCGGCATGCGCAGGATGATGCCAGATCAGGTCGACAAATATAGCGATGCGAAAGAATCGAGTGTGCGAGGTGTCGGCACCTTGACGAACCATGACCTAGACTCATCGCATGCCTGCAAAACCATTGATCGCCTCCCCTATTCATCGCCTGCTCGCGCAGCAGGCGCTTAGCCGTGCCGCCGGCGCGCCGCTGATCACCGGCAATGCTGTCGAGCTGCTGATCGACGCACCCGTGCATTACGCCGTCTGGCTCAAGGCCATCCGCGGCGCGCAGCATCGGGTACTGCTGGAGAACTACATCATTCGCGATGACGAAGTCGGCCGCGAATTTCGCGATGCGCTGATCGAACGCGCGCAGGCCGGCGTGTTGGTGGCGGTGATCACCGACTGGGCCGGCTGCCTGGGACAATCGCGCAGCGCGTTCTGGCAACCGCTACGCGCCGCCGGCGGCAATGTGCGCGTGTTCAACCCGCCGCAGCTGGGCGAACCGTTCGGCTGGATCAGCCGCGACCATCGCAAACTGCTGGTGATCGACGGCCTACAGGGCTTTCTCTCCGGCGTATGCATCAGCGCGAAGTGGCTGGGTAATGCCTCGCGCAACGTGCCGCCGTGGCGCGATACCGGCGTGGCGATACGCGGCCCGGCGGTGACCGAGATCGAGGCCGCGTTTGCGCAAAGCTGGAGTGGCATGGGCGCGGCCCTGCCCGAGTTTTCAGGCTCCATGGAGCCTGCAGAACCGGCCGGCTCGACCGATGTGCGAGTAATCGCCACGCAACCGGCCAGCGCCAGCATGTATCGGCTCGATCAATTGATTGCCGCCATGGCCAGTAAAACCCTATGGCTCACCGATGCGTACTTCGTCGGCGTGTCGCCGTATGTGCAGGCGCTGATCTCGGCCGCGCGCGACGGTGTGGACGTACGCCTGCTGGTACCAGGCAGCAGCGATATTCCGGCGGTCGCCGGCATGTCGCGCGCGGGCTACCGACCGCTGCTGAAAGCCGGTATCCGCGTATTCGAGTGGAATGGCTCGATGCTGCACGCCAAGACGGCGGTGGCTGACGGCCAATGGGCGCGCGTCGGCTCGTCCAACCTCAATATCGCCAGCTGGCTGGGCAATCACGAAATCGACGTAGCGGTAGAGGACGAAGGCTTCGCCGGCCAGCTCGCCGCGCAATATGAACGCGATCTGGAAAACGCCACCGAGATCGTGCTGGTGCCGCGCAAGCGCCGTCATCGCACCACCGAAAAAGTGCGCAGCAGCGAAACACGACCACCACGCGTCCGCCATGCCGGCGGCAGCTCCAGCCGCGCTGCCGTCGGCGCACTGCGAATCGCCAACAGCATGAGCGCGGTACTGACCAATCGTCGCGTGCTCGGCGATGTCTCGATAGGTCCAATGCTGATCGGCACGCTCGCCCTGGTTGCGCTGACTATCGTGGCAATTCTCTGGCCTGCGTCGGTCGCGTGGCCTTTCGCACTGTTCGCTGCATGGTTTGCGCTGAATCTCGCGATTCGCAGCTGGCGACTGCGCAAGCGCCAGCTGCGCAATGCACAAGCCACTGACGACGACTGATCCGGAGCCGATGGCATCGCTGCAATGCCGCTTGCCGCGTCGGTAAAACTGCACCCGATGGATATTTTCGTACAGCTGGGTGACATCACCCATGCTAGGCTCGCCCTCCCATGTCTGCGCCCAACGACACCCCCACCCGATCGATTCTGACCCCCAGCACGCTCAACCGGCTGGTTCGCGACCTGCTGGGCGACGTGTTTCCGTTCGTGTGGATCGAGGGTGAACTGTCCAATGTGGCAAAGCCCGCCTCGGGGCATTTGTATTTCACCCTGAAGGACAGCGGCGCCCAGGTGCGCTGCGCGATGTTCAAACCAAAGAGCGCATCGCTGCGCTTTCGCCCGGTGGATGGCATGCAGGTGCTGCTGCGCGCCAAGGTCGGCCTGTACGAGCCACGCGGCGAATTCCAGCTGGTCGCCGAATCGATGGAGCCAGCCGGCGAAGGTGCACTGCAGCGCGAGTTCGAACAGCTCAAGGCGCGGCTCGATGCCGAGGGACTGTTCGCGCAAGCGCGCAAGCGTCCACTGCCCCGCTATGCCAAGCGCATCGGTGTAATCACCTCGGCCACCGGCGCTGCCGTGCGCGACGTGCTCAGCGTCCTGTCGCGACGATGGCCACTGGCCGATGTCGAGGTGCTGCCGGTGCCCGTGCAGGGCCGCGAAGCCCCACCAGCGATCGTCAAAATGCTCAACAAGGCCTCGGCCAGCGGACGCTACGATGTGCTGCTGCTGACCCGCGGTGGCGGCTCGCTCGAGGATCTGTGGGCGTTCAACGACGAGGCTGTCGCACGCGCCATCCACACCAGCGCCGTACCGGTCGTTTCCGCCGTCGGTCACGAAATCGATTTCAGCATCGCCGACTTCGTCGCCGATCTGCGCGCACCGACGCCGTCAGCCGCCGCCGAACTACTGGTGCCCGATGCCGTGGCAACCATCCGTCACCTGCAACAACTGCAGCAGCGCCTGCTCACCCTGCAGCAGCGAAAGCTGCAGGCACACTCGCAGCGCGTCGATCACCTTTTCGCACGCCTGCAGGCGCAGCGACCGCAGGCGCGCTTGGCACGCGACCGCGAGCGCCTGATCCACTTGCAGCGCCGCCTGACCGGCGTGCTGCGCGAACAAAGCCAGCAGCGCCAGACGCGACTCGAACGCCTGCACAATCGCCTGCTCGCCCAACACCCACGCGCACGACTGCCATTGCTTGCACGCCGGCTGGCCGAACAGGATCAGCGCCTGCGCCGCGCAATCGCCCTGACGCTCGAACGCAAGCAGACGTCCATCCGCCATACCAGTCGCGCACTGCATGCGGTGAGTCCGCTGGCCACACTGGATCGGGGTTACGCCATCTTGTTTGATGAAGGCGGGCACGTGTTGCGCTCTGTCGCTGCGACGAAGCCGGGGGATCCCTTGGTGGCCCGCCTTGCCGATGGCCAGCTGCGAATCAAGGTGCAGAGCGACTGATCAACGGCTGGCATCAACCCGATTTACCCGTCGCATTATCCGCCAACCGCACCAGCGCACTCGCTGCACTGACAAACTCCGACGGCATCATCACGATGGTCATCGTGTTCTGCTCGGCGCCGACTTCGGTCAGCATCTGCATACGGCGCAGTTCCATCGCCATCGGCATATGCGCCATCTTGGCGGCCGCTTCGGTGAGCTTGAGCGCGGCGTCGTGCTCGGCTTCGGCCTTGATGATGCGGGCGCGCTTTTCGCGATGCGCTTCGGCTTCCTGCGCCATGGCACGCTGCATGGATTGTGGAATTTCCACATCCTTGATCTGCACACGATCGACCATCACGCCCCATGGTTCGGTGACCTTGTCGATGATGTCGCCCAGCATGCTCGAGAGCTTCTCCTGTTCCTTCAGCAATTCGTCCAGCGAGTGCTGGCCCATCACGCTGCGCAGGCTGGTGAGCGCGGTCTGACGTACGGCGTCCTCGAAATTGGCTACCTCAACGATTGCGCGTTCGGGGTTGATCACCTTGTACCAGACCACCGCACGCACCTTCACCGGCACGTTGTCGTTGGTCATGGTCTCCTGCGGCTCGATGTCCTGGGTAACCACGCGCATGTCGATCATCAGCATGCGATCAATGACCGGAATGATCCAGGTCAGACCCGGGCCTTTGGTGGTCTCGTACTTGCCGAGCCGGAACACCAGACCGCGCTGATACTGCTGCAATACACGAAGACCGGAAATAAGCAGAAACGCGATAAAAACAATCGGTATCAGAACGGACATGGACGTTGCACCCACGACATGAGGAAGTTGCAGGCGATCATTGTACGCCCGCCCAGTCGGGCCAGCGCCTTGCGCCAACGGCGACTCAAGCGAATTGACTGCATCTCACAATCGCTGAACATGCCGCTCTTCTATGCTTGGAGAATTACAGCTCGCAGGACTCCCCGCCATGCTCAAGAAAACCTACCCCTACTACCTCGCCAACCAGCCGCAGCAGCCGAACACCGACTTGGAAGTGCTGGACAAGTACACCGGCAAGGTCGCCACCCGCGTTGCCGTGCCGGATGCCAAAGCGACTGAAAAGGCGATCGTCGCGGCCGTGAAAGCGACCAAGCCGATGCGCGATTTCAAACCGTGGGCGCGGCAGGCGGTTTTGCAGCATTGCGCCAGGCGCTTTGCGGAACGTCGCGACGAGCTGGCTGAAGCGCTGTGCATCGAAGCCGGCAAACCGATCAAGGATTCGGCGGGCGAAGTGACCCGACTGATCGAGACATTTCAGATCGCCGCTGAGGAATCTGTGCGCACCAATGGCAAAACGCTGAACCTTGAGCTGGCCAGCCGTCTGGACGGTTACCACGGCTATACCCGTCGCGTGCCGCTGGGTCCTGTTTCGCTGATCAGTCCATTCAATTTTCCGCTGAACCTGGTCGCGCACAAAGTGGCGCCGGCCATCGCCGCCGGCTGCCCGTTTGTACTGAAGCCCTCGGAAAAAACGCCGATTGGCGCACTGATCATTGGTGAAGTACTGGCCGAGACCGATCTGCCGAAAGGTGCGTTCTCGATCCTCACACTGGACGGCAAACATGCCGATCCGCTGGTCGAAGACGAACGCTTCAAGCTGCTGTCCTTCACCGGCGGCCAGATCGGCTGGGATCTCAAGGCGCGCGCTGGCCACAAAAAAGTGACGCTGGAACTTGGTGGCAACGCGGCCTGCATCGTCGATGCTGACCAAGGCCCGAAGCTCGACTACGTGGTCGAGCGGCTGGTATTCGGTGCGTTCTACCAGTCCGGCCAGAGTTGCATCGGCGTGCAGCGAATCTACGTGCATGACGCCATCTACGACACGCTGAAAAAGAAGCTGGTTACCGCCGTGAAAAAGCTTAAGGCTGGCGATCCAAAACTGAAGGAAACCTTTCTCGGCCCGATGATCGACGTGGCCGCGGCAGAACGCCTGCACGGCTGGATCGAAGAGGCGCGCAAGACCGGCGGCAAGCTGCTGTGCGGCGGCAAGCGCAACGGCAACATGCTCGACGCCACGCTGATGGAGAACGTGCCGGCCGATGCCAAGGCCAACCGGATGGAAGCCTTCGGCCCATTCGCCCTGCTCGCCCGTTTCAGCAAGTTCGACGACGCCATTGCGATGGTCAACGACTCGGACTTCGGACTGCAGGCCGGCATTTTCACCGACAGCCTGGAGCACGCCATGCGCGCGTGGAACGAACTGGAACAAGGCGGCGTGGTGGTCAATGACATCCCCAGCTTTCGCGTCGACAACATGCCGTACGGCGGCGTAAAACTCTCGGGCCTGGGCCGCGAAGGTGTGCGTTACGCGATCGAGGATATGACCGAGCTGCGGTTGATGGTGATGCGCGAACGCTGACCGCGCATTGCTACTCCCACCATCGGCTGCTTATGCGTGGCCGGCGGGCTTTGCCACGGGCATCGTGTTCCATCCCAGCGCTTCGTAGACGTGATACTGCGCGATGCCGATGTATTCATGCAGGGCAACGTCGAAAAGTCCAAGATTGAACGCCTGTGGCCAAAACGCCCATGTCGCCTCGACTTGATCGCCTCTGACGGGGATCGGCTGCATGCTGAAATGCTCGAAATAGATCAGGCTACGACGCAAATGAATGCCCGATGTCACCAGCACCAGCGTTTGCGGATCGTAGGCAAGCATCAGACTCCGGCTGTAGCGGGCGTTCTCGAAAGTATTTCTACTGAGCGTTTCGGCCTGGATATCCTGCGGCGACACGCCCAGCTTGGATAACACGCCGGCGTAAACCGTCGATTCGGCCATGCCGTGATGCTGCGGATCACCACCGCTGACCAGCACCAGGCACTGTTTGCCGGTCGATTTACAGTTGCGATAAAGCACAGCCGCTTGAATGATGCGGCCGTTGGCAAATAGTGTCGGCTGCAGCGGATCACCGTCGCTGATCCGGGTGGTGCCAGCGGTGAGAAGCACGATGGCGTTGCGCGATGACCATTGCACGAAAGGCGTCGTCGCGTAGTTCTGCTGCAGGTTATCGAGCAGCCAGGCCGTCACCGGGCCACAGGCTATCGCCAGAAAAAGCACCACTGTAAAAAAAGCAATACTGCGCGCCAGCAAATGCCTACGCGCCCAGCTGGCTGCTGCTGACAAAAGAACAAGCACTCCGAACAGGCTCAGCGTCATGACACCGGTATCTAATGGCGAATGTGTCCAGCGTAACGCAGCCCGCTAGCCAGCGTCTTCAGGACGCCCTACCGATTGGCTGAATCGTTCTTTGCAGGAAACACAGCGGTGACGAATGACCTATTGAACGGGTGACCTGTCGTGACCACGTTGGTCGCATCAAACCGGACGCCCGTCGTGAACAAACCTCTGCTACATCTGCTAACCGCCTTATTTTTCGCCATTGCTGCGCTACCCGGAGTTTCCCAAGCCGCGTCGGAGGGAGACGACTACGTTGCAGTGCAAGTCCCCAACGTGAACCAGGCTGTGGTCTTTTTTCGTGATGTCATGAATTGCAGCGTGATAAGCGACGACAGCCAGGCCCTGACGGCACAGGCTGCGCTGATGGCCTGTGGTCGCGAGACCACCGTTGAAATCACCCAGGCTTCTGGGCACACGCAGCATGCCAGTGCCCTACCACAAGGTCTGACGCTCGATACGGATGATGCCACCAGCGTTGCTGCTTGGCTGCGCGCCAATCACGTTCAACTGATCGGATCGCCTACCCGTCTGACTACTGGGCCGGATGCAGGCAAGATCGCCGTGAGCTTTTTTACACCTTGGGGCCAGCCGTTGCAGTTGGTCAGCCGCATGAAAGCCGATGATTTGCTGCAGACCACAACGCCTGCGTCCAGGGTGGCGGTGCAATAGAGGGGTTCAAAGGCCGAGGCGAAGCATCTATTTTGAGGCCCTCTACCGAGCCCGCAACAGTGTCGCGACAGCATTCAGCATGGTCTTCGAGTCGTATGGTTTCAGCAGCATGTCGTAGTTGTGAAAATCTTCCGGGATTTCATCCTTGCTGTAACCGGAGGCGAATACAAACGGCACGCCTTGCTCTCGCAGCTGCTCAGCCAGCGGAAACACCAGCTCTTTGCCCAAGTTGACGTCAAGAATTGCCGCATCGAAGTCCTCGCGCTGCGAAACCTTCAGTCCTTCGGCCACGCTGGACACGCCATGCACCTGATAACCCGCGTCAGACAGGACGTCTTCCAGCACCATTGCGATAAACATCTCGTCTTCAACCATTAGAACGTGAGGCCTGTAACCCATAAACCATCTCCTGACCGGTGCGGGACTTCATGCGCCTCGAAAACAAAGCAACCTGAGTGGCTGCAGAATGGCTTTCCATCAGTGACGGGCCTGTGTCGCATCAGTGAATGGCCAAGCCGTGATTCATAACGGATTGAGCGAATTTCTGATCGGTCCGAGAGAAAGCACCGGCCTCGGAGGGCGAATAAGTTGCGCGATCCGGCGTCGGGGTCCACCTCTGGGTTAGATCCGGAAAACGGCTAACTACCGCCTTCGCCGTACCAAGCCCGTTTCAGCAAGCCGCTGTAGCTGCCGCCATCGGCCGAGGTGTACGCTCCACATCCTCGCCGCGATCAACGCCGGCGACACTCAGGGGAATGGAAAGTCACATGAAAAATCTACTGCTGAACGGCGGCACCGGTCTCACTGGAAAATTCACCGCCTGGAAGATTCTCGTTCCTGTTGTCGTCATCGCGGTTTTTTTGAATAGCGTTTTCGTCATCTCGCCCAGCGAAGAGGCCGGTACGCGCTGGCTCGGCGGTACGCCGATGACTACTGCACCGCTGACCACCGGCATGCACTTCAAAGTACCGTTCTTCGAAAATGTGGATCGTATCCAGACCAGCCGCTCGGTCTACACACTCAACGCTTTGGACGTCTATACCAACGACAACCAGAAAGTCACCATCGACCTCAGCATCATCTACCAGATCCCCAGTGCTGCGGTGATGAACCTGCTTTACCACGTCGGCCGTGCCGGCAACTTCGATATCGACGGCACCATTCTGCCGGTTGTTCGCGATCGCGCGCTGGCTGCCTTCGCTCAGTACAACACGCTGACCATCTCCGATCAGCGCGCGCAGATCACGCTGCAGATGCGCAAGGACGTCAGCGAGGCCTTGCAGCGACTGTTCGGCGTCGACACCATCGATGTGCAGCTCACTGGCATCCACTACTCGCCGGTGTTCGATCAGTCCATCGAAGAAGCGGTACGTGCGAAGAACCTTGCCGTGCAGGCCGAAAACACCGTCGCGCAAAAGAAATTCGAAGGCCAGCAGAAAACCGTTACCGCCTCCGCCGAGGCCCAGGCCTCCGTCGAACGCGCCACCGGCGAAGCACAGTCCACCGTGCTGCAAGCCGATGCCCAAGCCAAGGCCATTGCGACCGTCGGCAACGCCCTGAAAACCAACCCCGACTACGTCCACTTCTACGGCATGCAACGCTGGAACGGCATCCTGCCACAAGTCGTCGGCTCCGGCTCGATACCGATGATTGATCTGAAGAGTGGCGACGCAGGGAAGTAGTCGGAAATGACGACGTACTTTGCTGACTCAATATATTAAACGACGTAATGCCCGCTATCGACCCGGGCATTGCGCCGAATCGGGTTGACTGCACACTTTTTGCCTCAAATTTGCCATTGCAAAGGCTGTGTCAACACTCGCAACAAGGGTATCGTTTTGGTAGTTGTTGGCGCCGTCACGCTTGGCGCACATCATATGAAAGGCTGCTCGTTTATGAAGTGCTTTGCTCTTGTGATGTTGATGGCAATTTCTAGTGCGGCATCAGCTTTGGATTGCCAGCATCCAAACAGCACGCCAGAAAATAACCAATGCGCGGCGCTTGATGCAGCGGCAGCGGATACCAAGCTCAACGAGACATATCAGCGTGTTCTTGCGCTGTTCGAGGGGCCTAATGATGAGGCCGGACGATGGTACCCGGCGTCCACGAAGGCCTCTTTAATTGCTGCGGAAAGAGAATGGATCAAGTATCGCGACGATAACTGCACCGCGATCTTCAATAACTACAAGGCGGGAACTATCCACACGGTCATGGAACTGGAGTGCCGCAAGGAACTTACCGACCAACGCATCAAAGCGCTGGAACTCTTTTCGGGACCTGGATGACCTCTATGCGTTTGGGTCAGCGTGGTCTGAACGTCCGCTATTGGCCATAGCAGACGTTACGTCGGGATAAGTCGCAGCACTTTTCCATCTCAGCCGTTGGCAGACGCAGCAGGAAATCCATCAGCTGCCACCGCGCACGCGCAACGTCAGCCCCTTCAAAAAATTCCGCAGCAGCTGATCCCCGCACAGTCTGAAATTCTTGTGGTCGGGCTGGCGAAACAGCGCGCTGAGTTCCGGCTTAGAAATCGGAAAGCCTGCGTCGGCGAGGATCTGGTGCATGTCCACGTCTTTCAGCTCGAAAGCCACGCGCAGTTTCTTCAGCACTACATTGTTGGTGACGCGCTTTTCCACCGGCCGCGGCGGCAGGCTTTCGTCGCGGCCGCGGCGTTGCACCACCAAACCATCGAGGAAGTGCGCCAGTACGCTGTTGCTGCACTCCACGTAGCCGGCGTCCTCGTCCTTTTTCAGAAATTCCTGCACATTTTCTTTCTCGATCGGGAAACTCGCATCGGCGAGTTTGGTGATTTCCACCACCTTGCCATCGCTGAGGTCGAGCATGTAGCGGATGCTGCGCAGTACGTCGTTGTTGATCATGTCGTTCCGATGGTGTCGCCAAAGCCGACATGCTACCGCGCCTTGCACCCTCAACCCCTTTTTCGCCGTGGCTGCGTTTCATCTAGCACACCACCGGAGGAGGACCCGTCCCATGAATCTGAAAACCCTGTTATGCAGTCTGCTGGTCGCCCTGCTGGTATGGCTGGCCGGCTGCGACGTATCAAAGCCCCAACCGGACAAGCCGGCGCTGCCCACGCCGCCGCCATCCCATCCACAACAAACCCAGCCTAAGACACCGGCGGATTCATCAGGACAGTCATCCACGACACCGCAGCCGTCGGCCATGGCGACCACGGCGGTACACGCCTCGACAAGCTCACATAGCGAGGCTCTGGCCGTTAACGCTCTTCAAAGAAAGACCCTGCCGATGATGCCTGCACCCATGCCTGCGCCTACGCCGCCCATGCCGATCCAGGAAATGTCGATGCCGGCGCCAGCCCCCGCCATGGCGATGCGGATCACCGGCGGCAACGCGATGCGTATCGGCTACATGCCGCTGCAGCCGATGCCGGGCGACATCGACCGCGAGAATTACACGCACCGCGATACCAATTCCGTGCAGCTGGTCAGCGAACAGCCGGTGTCGACCTTCAGCATCGATGTCGACACCGGCTCGTACACCAACGTGCGACGCATGTTGAACGAGGGGCAGTTGCCGCCGGCCGATGCGGTGCGCGCCGAGGAATTCATCAACTACTTCGACTACGGCTATACGCCGCCGGCCAGTCGCGAGCAGCCTTTCAGCGTCACCACCGAGCTGGCGCCAGCGCCGTGGAACGCCAAACGACAGCTGCTGCTGGTCGGCATCCAGGGCTACCGCGTGCCGAAGGAAGAGATTCCCCCATCCAACCTGGTCTTCCTCATCGATACCTCCGGCTCGATGAACGAGCCAGCCAAGCTGCCGCTGCTGCAGGCATCACTCAAGCAGCTGGTGCGCGAGCTGCGCAAGCAGGATCGCGTGGCCATCGTCACGTATGCGGGTACTGCCGGCATTGCCCTGCCCTCCACGCCCGGCGATCAGCACGCCACGATCGATGCTGCCATTGATAGCCTCCAGGCCTACGGTTCGACCAACGGCGGCGCCGGTATCGACATGGCCTACGCCCAGGCCGAGCAGGGTTTCATCAAGGGCGGCGTGAATCGGGTCATCCTTTCCACCGATGGCGACTTCAATGTCGGCACCGTCAGCGAAGACGCGCTGAAAACCAAGATCGAGGACAAACGGAAAACCGGCATTACGCTCACCACACTCGGCTTCGGCGAAGGCAACTACAACGACGCGATGGGCGTGATGCTGGCCGATGCCGGCAACGGCAGTCACCACTACATCGACAGCCTGCAGGAAGGACGCCGTGTTTTGGTCGATGAGATGTCATCCACTTTGTTGACGATTGCCAAGGACGTGAAAATCCAGGTCGAATTCAACCCCACACAAGTGCAGGAATACCGTCTGATCGGTTACGAGAAGCGCATGCTCAAGCGTGAGGATTTCAACAACGACAAGGTCGATGCCGGTGAAATTGGTGCCGGCGCCAACGTCACCGCCATCTATGAGATCACACCCAAAAGCTCGGACGCTGGTCGTATCGATCCGCTGCGCTACGCGCAAGATGGCGAACAAAAGCCTTCCGCCACGCGTAGCGGCGAACTGGCCTTTCTGCGCTTGCGCTACAAGCTGCCCGACCAGTCGCAAAGCCGGTTGATCGAAACGCCGATCGCAGCTCAGCCACAAACTACCGCGAGTAGCCGTTTGCGCTATGCCGCGGCCGTGGCCGCATTCGCCGATGCACTGCGCGGCGGCAAATATCTGGACGGCTACGGCTATGCGCAGATCGCGAAGCTGGCGGCTGGCGCGCGCGGCGACGATGCCAACGGCTATCGCGCCGGTTTCGTACAGCTGGTGAACCTGGCTGATGGACTGTCGACGCGCACGCAGGCGGAAGCTGCCACGGCCGCGCGCTGAGTGGCTGACTCGCAGGCACGGCGGCGATATCGGGATCGCTATTCTCCGATCGCCGCCGCTCTCCAGAACCCGTAATGATGTCGTTTTCGGCAAACGCTTCCCCGCACCGCGCCGTAGGATTAACCTCGACCGCCATGGATGTGGCGGTCGACCCCGATGCAATGCTGATGCTTGCCTACGCGCGCGGCGATCTCGTCGCGTTCGAAACCTTGTATGCGCGACACCGAGGCACGCTATACCGCTACCTGCTTCGCAGCCTGCGCGATCCACATCGCACCGACGAACTTTTTCAGGAAACCTGGAGCCGTGTGATTAACGCACGCGCGAGCTATCAGCCACAGGCGAAATTCAGCACCTGGCTGCTGCAGATCGCGCACAACCTGATCGTGGACAGCCTGCGTCGGCAAAAACCGATGGCCGTCGGCGACGAAGCGGAGGCTGCGCTATCCAACGTGGCGATGCCCGAACGCGAACAGCCCGAGCACGCGCTGTCCAACTTGGAGCGTCGTCGCAACCTGCAGCATGCGATCGACCGGTTGCCCGACGAGCAGCGTGAAGTCATTCTTCTGCGTCTGGAACAGGAATTGAGTCTGGAGGAAATCGCCTCGGTGACCGGCACCGGCCGCGAGACGGTCAAGTCGCGCCTGCGCTATGCCATGAATCGATTACGCGAAGTACTCTCCGAATGACCACGCATCTGCCACCGCAAGACCCGATGGAACCGGACGACGCGCTACCCGGCGAAGCGGAGCTGTCGGCGCTTTATCGCCAGCTGCTGCGAAACGAACCGGGACCGGCGCTTGATGCCGCAGTGCGGCTTGCCGCAGCGGCAGCCATCGCATCCGAGACACAACAGAGTGAGCAGCGCCTTCATGCCGAAGCTTCAGCGGCGACGTATGCAGCTCCAAAAAATGCGTCCGATGTGGTTACACCGATTGGCGCTGCTCGCCCAAGGAAAGCCGCGCCGCGCTGGCTGATCGGTTTGGCCACTGCGGCCACGCTGGTGCTGGTGGCCGGCGTGGCGTGGCATATGCGCGAAATGCCGAACAGCGCTTCGACCGCCGCGGACGGTGCGGACTATCGGGCTGCCATACCCGCGGCTTCGACAGTTGTGCCTGCCGCGCGCGAGGGTACTCCGATGGCGCCGGTCGCCAGTGCAGTCGTGGCGGCACAAGAAAGTTTGCGCACGCCAGTGGTGCATCCCACCGAACCCGTAAAGCCGCGCGCGAGAACTATCGATTCAAGTATCGTCTCCAACGCGATACGCAAATCGCCCCGCGCGGTCGCTGAAAAAGCCATTGCCATGCAATCGCGCGTGGCCAGCATGCCGCCACCTTTCGAAGAAATGTCTTCTAGCGCACCGGTATCGCCAAGCCACGAGGCTTATACATCGGGAAATTCATCGACGTTGCAACCAGAGAAAATGCAGACTGCTCTTGCGCAGCCCGCCCCGACGAATGCGAACATCGTCGCGTTCAGCGCCACAACCATCGCGCGGCCAGCGGCCCCACCGGCACCAAGTCCGCCACCAGCTACCCCGGTGCCAGCACCTGCGCCCGCTCCCGCCATCGCGAATATTCCGTCTGACGCTGCGCCAGTGGTGATGGCCACTCCGTCACCCGAACCATCCATCATCATTGCGGGCAGATCAGCGCCGATGCCGGCCCCCGCGCCGGCACCCGCATTCTCATCGTCAGTGAATCAAACGGACACCGCCAAACAGCCTAGCGATACGCCCGCGCAGGAACTCGCCAAGATCAATGCGCTGTTCGCGCAACACAACGACACTGAAGCGCAGCGCCGCCTGCAGCAATTCCATCGCGATCACCCGACCTGGAGTCTCGATTCATCACTGCGCGCGCGGTTAGGCGAACCGTGAACGCGATGCCGGAAACGCTGGCCCTGCACGGCTGCACGTGACCGCTATCGGCAAAGAAGCGTGTGCTGCAGACGGCTGTATCACGCCTGCGTCTACCTGATCGGTGCTGCGTAGATGACCCAAATAAAAACAGACCTGCCAACCCGCGCAGGCCTGTCAGGCCGATCACATCATGGCGGGCCACTCAGAACGCAAAACCCTTCTGCACCTGCAACCAGAATCGGGTGGAATATTCTTCGTTGAGCAGCGCCGGGGTGTTGCCGACCGGAACCGAGATGCTGGCGCTGACCAGCCAGTTGTTGGGACCGTTCCAGTTCAGGCCGAGGCCGGCGCTGTTCATGCGAGCGCTGTTCGGGCCAGGGACAAAGGTGGTCTTGTACGGCTCGACATGGCCGCTGTCGACGAAGCCGCTGACCTGCCATGCGCCGGGCCAGGACAGCTCCAGGTGATGACGGAACTCGATCGTCGCCAGGTTGCCCTGCGCGCCGGTGAGTTCGCCGACATCGTAGCCGCGCACCGTGTTCGGTCCGCCCAAGAAAAATTGCTCGGATGAGTCCAGATTCTTGCTGGCCCACTGGTCGGTGAAGCCGACATACAGCGCATTGTTGGTGCTTAGCGTCTGCAACCGCGACACGGACAGGTTGTAACGGTTGTAGCTGCCCGCCGTATTGGCGCTGATCGCATCGATGAACTGCGCCAGGTCGTTGTCGAACCGCAGATCGCCGTGGGTGGCGCTGACCATGTAGTTGAAATTGCCATGGTCGTCGATATGGTCGCCGGCCAGCGTGGCAGTCCACGAATCGGTATGGCGATTGGTGTCGATCGCGGTCACGTCGACATCGTCGTTCAGTCGCTTGTGGTCGAACTCGATCTGGCCGTAGAGATTGCTCGTTGCGCTGCGGATGATCGGCTGCGAGAGATAGATGCTCTGCACCTGCGCGGTGCCGTGCGCGTGCAGATCCTGCAGGCCGTTGCCAAGCCGATAGCTCAGCGCCGATACCGAGGCACCGATCGTCGTGCCCTGGCCATTGAGCAGGTACTTGTAGCCAACCCGGCCGTAGCTCATGTCGGCGCCGGAGGTAATCGCGTTGAGGTCGAGCACATCGCCCTGATGCAGCAGGCTGTTGATATCGAAGGTGCCGGTGAAGCGCGCGCGACCGGTATAGGTGTTGCCGAAATTGTCCAGCCCGACGGTACCGGAATAGCGCGGTGCCGGGGTGGCGGTTACCGCGAGATCGGACGTACCCGCCGTAGCGCCGGGACGCAGCACCGAACTGACGATCACGCCCGGGATATCCGACAGCAGCAGCAGGCTGCGATCGAGCGAGCCCTGCTCCACCGGCACGCCCGGCGACAATGGCGACAGCGTGGCACGCAATGGGTGGTCGGACACGGTGCTCTGGTTGTCCAGGCTGACCGTGCCGTAGCGCGCTTCGACCACAGCGATGCGCACCACGCCGCCGTTCAGCGTCTGCGCCGGAACGTACGCGCTGTCCAGCGGATAGCCGAGCTGGTGGTAGACCTGCGTGATGCGCGCGGCCAGCACGTTGAGTTGCGTGAGCGTCAGCGTCTGGCCTTCGCTCGAGGCGACCTGCCGATGCAGCAGATCGGTCGACACCAGCGTGTTGCCGGTGATTTCGATCTTCGTCACCTGGAACGGCACATTGCTGTCCGCCGCACTTTCAGCCGGCCTTTGGATGGTTAATCCCGTATTCGACGACGGGGTCGGCGTGGCCGTGCGTGGCGTCTGCTGCTGCAGGATCTGGCCGCTGTCCGGCGGACGCGACTGCGACTGCGCTGCGCCGGTAGCGAGCAGGCACGCCAGGCCGAGCGCGGAGAGGGGCGGAAAGGTGGAGCGCGTAGTCATAGCAAAATGCCGGAAGCCGAGGGGAGAGAAAAACCGGGACGGGCGTCGCGTGGCGCTGCGTCCCGCAAACTGTCATGTCGCCAGTTCACAGCGGTGCATCCGCCGGCAGCCGCACGCCACCACCGATCACCTTGAGCGCGATGCCGGGACGGAAGTCCGAACGATTGACGTTGGGTTCGATCGGCTGCGTCTGGTCCTGGTTCTTTTTGTGATTGCCGGTGTAATCGCTCACCGTATCCGTCGTCGCCGTGCCATACGGCGTGGCGATGGCGTGCGGCCACAACAGCCACTGTGCCTGCGCGATCGCGCCGTTGACGGCGCTGTTGCCGGTCGCATTGGTGATGTTGGCGGTGGTGGTGGTATCCGGATCGAGCACCATGTAGTTGCCGGCATCCGCGCCGGTGTCGGTGATGCCGTTCACGGCGATCGACTTGTTGTTGCCGACATTGGGATCGGAGAACAGCGCGGTGAGGTAGTTGAAGCCCACTGCATCGCCCGGCAGCACGCCGGTACTGTTCAGCGTGACGGTCGCGTTGCTATTGCCGTCGAACCGCTTGTTCTTGCCGATGGCGTTGACCGTGATGCCCAGCGGCGTGACGTTGGCGGCGATGCCGGTCGGCTGCACCAGGATGTAATTGCCCGCATCGCCACCACTGATGGTCATCGCGGTGGTGATCGGCTTGTTGTTGCCGACGTTCTTGCTGTCGAATGTGCCGCTGGTGTCGTTGCCCAGTGCGACCGCATCGTTGCCGAACAGACCGGACAGCATCGAGCCACTGAGCGTGTCGCCGGTGAGGCCGTTGTAGACGCGATTGGTACCGACCGTGCCGATTACCTGCAGCAGTGCCGGTGTGATCGTCAACGTATCAGTACCACCGACGAAGGTGTAGTTGCTGGCCAATGCGCTGCCGTCGCCAGTGAGGGTGAAGCCAGCCAGACCACCCGGGGCGAACGGCAGGTTCGTACCGACATTCTTGGTCGATACCACACCGGTGCCACCCAGCGTCAGCGTTTCACCGTTGACACCGGTCAGCACGCCGTTGTTGCCGAACAGGTTGGCGCTCGCATCGGTGGCGCCGTCATAGGTACGCGTGCCGTTGAGGTTGAGAATGGCTGGGGTGATGTTGGCCGCCGTGGTCGCGGTGGTGTTGAAGGTGTAATTGCCGAGGTCCGCGCCGCTGCCGCTGATGCCGCTCACCGCGATCGCAATGCCGTTGCCGGCGTTGGGTGAGGCGAACGTGGCCGAGCCGTCGGTAAAGCTGAGCTGATCGCCCGGCAGCACGCCATTGCCGGTCAGCGCGACTGTCGCGGCGTTGCTGCCGTCGTAGGTCTTGTTGCTACCGGTGGCCGTGATGTTGAGCGCCAGCGGAGTGATGGTGACCCAGTCGTTGCTGATCGGGCTCAGTGTGTAATTGCTGGCGGTGCCGGTACCGTTGCCGAGCGCCAGCGTGCCGAGGCTCTGGAACGGCTGCTGGCTGCCTACGTTCTTGGTGGTCAGCACGCCGCTGCCGGTCAGCGTCAGCGTCTGCCCCGGAATGCCAGCCAGCGTACCGCCGGTGAGGAACAGGCTGGCAGCCGCGTCGGGCAGGCCGTCGTAGACGCGTGTGGACTGCAGCACGATCGGCACCGGCGTGATCATCGCCGTGGCCGTCGCGCTGGTGTTGAGGATGTTGTAGTTGGCCAGGTCCTTCCCGCTGCCGGTGATGCCGAGCACGTTGACGGTTTCGTTGCCCACGACGTTCGGATTGACGAAATTCGCCGAACTGTCGGTGAAGCTCAGATTATCGCCCGCGATCACGCCGTTGCCGGTCAGCGTGACCGCCGCGGTGGTGGTGCCGTCGTAAACCTTGTTCGCCGCTGCCGCGCTGACGGTGATATTCAGCGGCGTAACGTCGACCGTATCGCCCGTACCGGTCCCCAGCGTGTAGTTGCTGGCAAGACTGCCGTTGTTGCCACCCAACGTCAGCGAACCAAGCCCGGCGAAGTCTTCCAGTGCCGCGTTCTTGCTGTCCAGCGTGCCGCTGCCAGTAAGGGTCAGGGTCTGGCCAGCGATGCCGGTGGTGAGCGTGCCGCCGATGGTGAACAGGCTGGCATCGGCGCTGGTGGTACCGTCGTATGGCCGTGTCGCGTTCAGCGTAATCAGCGCGGGAAGGATGTTGGCCGGCGTCGTCGAGGTGGTGTTGTAGCTGTAGTTGGATGCGTCGGTGCCAGTGGCGGCGATGTTGACGGTCGTCACCGTGCCGGGACCGGCGTTCGGCGAAGCGAAGTTGGATGGGCCGCTGGCGAAGCTGATGTTGTCGCCGGGAATCACGCCCTCGGGCATCAGTGTGATCGTGGAGGTCGTGGTGCTGTCATAGGTTTTATCTGGCGCCGTAGTGGCCACGTTGATCGCCAGCGGCGTGATGGTGAAATTGTCGACGCCGCCGATCAGCGTGTAATCGCTGGCCGCGGTGCCAGCGTCGCCGACCAGGCCGAGCGTGCCAAGCGTGAAGGTGTTCGGTGCAGTTCCCGCCGAGGCATAGGAGCCGACATTCTTGCTGCCGGTCACGCCCGATCCGGCCACGGTCAGGGTCTCGCCGCCGATGCCATTGATCGTGCCGAAAAGGCCGCCAGCCGCATCGGTCAGGCCGTCATACGCACGCTTGCCCGTGAGGTCGAGGATCAATGGATTGATCGTTACCGTATCGGCGGTAAACGGCGACAGCGTGTAATTGCTGGCCGATCCGGTACCACTGACCAGCGCCAGCGTGCCGAGGCTATTGAAAGCCTGCGTGCCAACATCCTTGCCGTCCAGCACACCGCTGCCGGTGAGCGTCAGTGCCTGGCCCGCGACGCCGGTGTTCACGGTGAACAGGCTGGCATCGGCATCGGTTGTGCCGTCATAAAGACGGGTCGAGTTCAGCGTGATCGGGCGCGGCGTGATGTTCGCCGCGGTCACGGCGCTGGTGTTGAAGGTGTAGTCGCCGGCGGTGACCGCGGCGCCGTGGGCAGCGGTGTTGGCGACGTTGATGAGGATGCCGTCGTTGACATTCGGATCGGCGAAGGCCGCCGAGCCGAAGGTGTAGGTCAACGTGTCACCCGTTGCCAGCGGCGTCGATGACGACAGACCCACGGTCAGGCCGGAATCCGCCGTGGTGCCGTCATAGATCTTGTTGGCACCGGTGGCGATGATGGTGATGGCCAGCGGCGAGATCGTCGCGAGGATGCCGCTCTGCTGCACCAGGATGTAATTGCCGGAATCCGTGCCGCTGATGCCAGCGGCAGTCGTCACGCTCGTCGCGTTCACGTTTTTGCTATTGAACGTGCCCTTGGTCGGATTGGTGAGCGCCACGACATCGCTGAGCAACACGCCACTGAGCTGGGCGCCGCTGACGGCGGCGGCGGTGGTGCCGTCATAGATCTTGTTCGCGGCGGAGCCGTCGATCACGTTCAACGTGGCCTTGGTGATGACGAATTTGTCGGCGCCCCCCACCAAGGTGTAGTTGGTGGCGATTGCTCCGTTCCCGGCCGAGACCAGCCCCAGGCTGCCTAGCTGGAAATTGGCGGGCGCGGCAGACGCGGCGGTATAGGTGCCTACGTTCTTGCTGCCGGTCACGCCTGACCCATCGACAGTCAAGGTGTCACCGTTGAGGCCGGTGAGCGTGCCGAACAGATTGCCGTTGGCGTCGGTCAGGGCGTCGTACACGCGGGTGCCGCTGAGGTTGAGCACGTACGGCGTAATCACGCCGTTGAAGCCCTGGCCGCTGGTCGGCAGGACGTAGTTGGCCAGGTTGGTACCCGAGTTCGCCAGGAAGTCCGACGAAACCAGGGTCGAATCGACCTCCAGATTGTTGCCGGCATTGGGCGACGCATAGTTGGCGGTCGCCGATTGCGGGACGGTCGCGCCCTGCCCGGCAACGAAGCCGCCAAGCGTGTAATCAGCGGCAGTCAACGTGGCCGAGTTGCTGCCGTCGTAAGCCTTGGTCGGCGTGCCGGTGATGTTTGCGGTCAGCTGCCGCGGAGTGATCGTGGCAGCCAGTGGGCCCGGCTGCACCAGTGTGTAATTACCCGAAGCCGTGCCGTCGATGGCAAAGCCACTAGTGTTGACCAGTCGATTGCCGGCGTTGACGTTGTTGAACACGCCGGTACCGATCGTCGACAGATCGACGTTCGCCGTATCCTGGGCAAACACGCCACTCAGCGCGGCCGCAGCGGTATCCAGCGTGGCTGTGTTGGTGGCGTCGTAGGGCTTGTTTTCGGCGGTGACGCCAGTGACCGTGATGGACTTGGCCGTGATGTTGGCGAACAGGCCGGTCGGCTGCATCAGGTTGTAGTTGCCGGCCTGCGTGCCGCTGATCGTGAAGCCGCTCGCGGTCACGGACAGGCCTGTGCCGACATTGACTTGCCCGAACTGGCCCGAATTACCGGAAGTCGACAGGGTCACGTCGCCCGTATCGGTATCGACCAGCCCCGCCAGCGCAGCGTTGGTGACATTCAAGGGATCGGCGTTGGTGGTGTCGTACACCTTGTCGGTGCCGTAGACGCCGGTGATGAACAGCGGCGCCGGGGTGATCGTGCCGGAGCCGGTCGGTGCGTAATCCAGAACGTAGTTGGACTTCAGTGCGCCACCCGTGCCGGTGTAGTTGTTGCCGGTGAGCGTGCCGCTCACCGTCGTGGCGCTGACGTTGGGCGTGTTGTAGTTGAACGCTGCCGTCGGCGTGATGGTGAAGCTTTCGCCGGCCACGCCGGTATCGACGGTGAAATTGGCCGAGTTCAGTTGCGCGCTACTGGTGCCGTCATAGACCTTGGTGATGCTGCCGAGTGTGACGGTCAGCGGCCGTGGCGTGATCGAGCCCGTGCCGTAAGCGATCACCGGATAGGTGTAGTTGCCCGCATCGGTGCCCGGGGTAAAAGTGAAGTCGGCATCCGCCAGGGTGGCAGTGAGCGCGATGCCCGTGCCGGCATTCTTGTTGGCGAACGTGCCGTCGATATTCTGGTTGATCACGGCGCTGTCGCCGTTCACAAAGCCGGACAGAACAAAATTGCCCGGCAGCAGGGTGATGTCGGTGGTGCCGTCGTAGACCTTGGTCGCGCCGTTGATGCTTGCGGAAATGCCGAGGGCCGCCGGAACGATGGTGCCGAGGCCGTTGAATACCAGCGGCAGGATGTAGTTCGATGCTATGGCACCGTTGGCGAACGTCAGATCACCGGCCGTGAGCGTGGCAGTGACGTTTTGCGTGCCGGCGTTGACCGTGGCGTAAGCACCGGAATACGTCCCGTTGTTGACGGTGATCTGTTCGCTACCGATCGCGCCACTCAAGCCCAGGTTGTTCTGCGTCAGCGTGGCCGTGTTGGTGCCGTCGTAGGTCTTGGTCGGATTGTTGACGATGGCCGTGTCCAGCGGTGCCGGGGTGATCGAGCCGGCGCCGTTAACGGTCGCGGGGAAGCTGTAGTTGGAAAGCTTCGTGCCTGAGCCAACCGCAAAGTCGGACGCCTGCAACGCGGTCGTGACCGTCGTCGCACCCAGCACGTTCGGGCTGTTGTACGTACCCGACGCCTGCGCAACGGAGCCGCTCTGGCCGGCGATAAATCCGCTAACGTCGAAGTTGCCGGTAGTCAGGTTGGCGGCATCGGTACCGTCGTAGATCTTGGTAGGTGCGTTGGCGGAATCGAGGGCGATCGTCAGCATCTTCGGCGTGATGTTGGCGGTCAGCACGGGCTGCGAAAGGGTGTAGTTGCCTGTGCCTGTGCCGGCGAGGTTGAAACCGGAGGTGGTGACGGTCAGGGCGTTGCCGACATCGGACTGGCTGAAGCTGCCGGCGGCGCTGCCATCGGCCAGCGTTACGGTGGTGTCGCCGGTAACCAAGCCCGACAGAGTTGCCCCGCTCACGTCGAGGGCCGCGGTGGTGGTGCCGTCGTAGATCTTGTTGGCGGCGGTGGCATCGATCACCGTCAGCGCCTTCGGCGTAATGTCCGCGCTCAGGCCTTGCGGGGCGATCAACATGTAGTTGTTTGCCGCGCTACCACCGATGCTGAAGGTGGCGAGGTTGGCGATGACGGCGAGATTGTTGCCGACATTGGCCTGGCTGAAATCGCCCGTAGCACCGGCAGCATTCAACGTGACATTGCCGTTATCGACGGGAATCACGCCGCTCAGCGCTGCATTGGTCGTGTTGAGCGCGTCGGTGGTCGTGCCGTCGTAAACCTTGTCGGTTGCCAGCAGATTGAGGATATTCAGCGGCGCCTGCGTGATGGTGCCCGGACCGGTCGCGGTGGTCGGCAGGATGTAGTTGGCGAAATTGGTGCCGGCGTTGGCGGTGAAGTTGGTCGGTCGGAGCGTGGCTGTGATGGTCTCAGGGCCCGCATCGACACCGGCATAGGCGACCGAGCTGGGCTGGCTTACCGTCGCGCCCTGCCCGGCCACGAAATTGAAGCTGTAGTTCGATGAATTTAACGTCGCCGTGGTGGTGCCGTCGTAGACCTTGGTTGGATTGCCGACAATGCTGCCGATCAATTGCAACGGGTTGATGGTGCCGATATTCGCGCTCTTGGCGCCTGCGGCGAACTGGTAGCCGTAAGCGGTAAGGCCGCCCGTCGTGGTGACACCAAACGATGTCGGGCTGGCCGCACTCGTTACGCTGATGCCTGTAGCCGCATTCGATGAGGCGTAGGTGCCCGACAATGCCAGGGCATTGAGCGCATCGCCGTTGACCAGGCCGCTGGTGGTGACATTGCCGAGGGCGAGCGTAGCGGCAGTCGTGCCGTCGTAGGTCTTGGCGACATTACCGGTCAGGCCGGTAATCGTGATGGTCGGCGCAAGGCTGTACAGAAAGCCGTTGCCAGTGCCCAGCGCGGCCGTGCCGAATGGCGCGTTGTACTGGACGAAGCTGGGCGTGAGGCCACCGGCCGTATCCAGCGTGGGATTGGTCGAATAGATCAACCAGTTGCCGGTCGTCGCCGTCACCGCCGCAGCGCCCGCCGCGTTGGTGAAGTTGGCGCTGGTACCGAGCGTGGCGCCGGTGCCACCCGTGATCGATCCGCCCGCGGCGATGGCGAAGTTGCCGCCGATCGCATGCATCGCCACCGTGGCCGCGCTATTCACCGCGGCGCCGACGTTGATCGCACCCGCCGCCGTGTTCATCGTTACGCCCGTGTCCGCCTGGGTGGCAGCGTTGATGCTGATCGGGCCAGTGGCAGCGGTCAGGTTCAAGCCGCCAGCGCCAGTGATGGTGTCATTGACCGCGATGCCGTGATACGCCGACAGCGTCAGGCTGGCAGCCGCATTGGTCCAGGTGATATCCGTATTGACGTTGATATCACCGGCGGTGGTCCCGCTGATCACCGGCGTACCGAAGCCGCCTGTTGGCGCACCGGTAGCCGAGGTGGTGAGCGTGACGCTGGTACCGCCGTTCAGTGCGGCATCGAGCGCAGTCTCATCGCCGGGGTTGATATCGAGGTCGGTGGGATCGACCAGCCAGGTGCCCGCTTTGCCGGCTTTCGCACCGGCCGTGATCAGCGCACTGCTGGCCAACTTGAAGTTGGCCGCCGAGGTTTCAATCGAACCGCCGTTGCCGCCGTTCGGCGCGCTGGCGTCGAGCGTGCCACCGACATTCACGGTGCCCGAAGCCATGCCGCCAAGCAGGGTGATGGTGCCGTTGTGGTTTTCCACCGTCTGCGCGCGCACCACGCCGGTGTTGTTGACCAGACTGGCCAACAGTGCATCTTTGGCGCCGGCGGTCATGATTACCTGGCCACCATCGGCCTGGATGATCTGGCGGTTTTCGGCCAGGTTGTCCAGCGTGCTCTGGTCCACCTGCAGGTGCAGTAGCTGGTTGCCCTGGAAGGTGAGCGTTTCGGCCGAGCCGGCACCGAGCGCGACCGTACCGAGCCGCGCACTGACCACCCCCTGGTTGGATACCTGGTTGCCCAGCAGCGCGATGTAACCGCCGTCGGCCGCGTTCAGCGTGCCCTGGTTGACCACGCTGCCCTTGCCGTTACCGCTGAAGGTGCGTGTGTTGGAGCCGAGGTCGCTGTCGTTGACGTCCAGCGTGGAAGCGACCAGGCCGCCGACATTCACCTGCGCGCCCTGACCGAAGATGATGCCATTCGGATTGATCAGCCAGACCTGACCATTGGCATTGAGATGCCCGAGGATCGTGCTGCCCGTACTGCCAAGAATGCGATTGACCGCAATCGAACTCGAACCCGGCTGCACAAAATCCACAGTCTGATTGGATCCGATGTTGAAGCTTTGCCAGTTCAGCGAAAGGTTCTGGCTGCTCTGCTGGATCGTCGTGGTGTTTCCGCTCTGGGTGATCTGGCCCGAGCCTGCCGTGATCTGCCCACCCGTTGCGCTGGCGCACGCCAGCCCGGTCATACCCAAGTACATCGCCAGTACCGAAAACCATGCCGTACGCGGGCCTATTACCCTTGCACGGGAAGGCGCGGGCGAGGTGCTGCGGGCAAACTCACAGGCCGGTACCCACTGTGCGCTGGATCGATTCCAGCACAGGCGATAGACATGATTCATGATGGAATTCCCCTTGTATGGACATCAGATGGGCTCCTAACTCCATCAGTGGCTCAAGCGTTTTCCAGCATTTGCTTGTATAGCCGTGGACCGTGGATCCCCAGCCGTTACTATAAATCAAGTATTGAAGAATGTGACTTTATTCACAAAATTTAACCTAGTTGTTCAGCTACTTGAGCTTTCTCTCCGACATGGACATCAACGCGTCAGGTGTCCACGAAATCGTGTCGATGCATATGAACGCTGCGAAACACACGAGAAGTGCTTGCGAGAATTAGGGTGCCACCGATTTCCATGCCTATTATTTATGGGTCTGCGGGCATCAAGCTTGGCGCCGGCTGCTTACTGTGCGCCTATGACGACACTGCGACGGAATGCCTACGACCGCCGATTGTCGTGATGAGCCAGCTGCTAGGCGTGCACTACGATTTCGCCGAATTGACGTTGTTCAAGGCACGCGTAAAGGAGTGGCAAGCAGATATCGACAGCGGAAAGTTTTGACACCGATGGCGTCCAGCTGCAACAGCAATTGCCGGAAAACCGAGTTGCCGAGGTGCAGGCGCGCATCGTCGACATCAGCCACGAGCGAAGCGCGGCCAGGCGACTGGATTGAATCGGCGACCAGACGCCCCACCTTCAATGGCAATGCCCACGTTCGGTACAAGGTTTCGCTGCTTGGCGAGAGCGGGCCGCGCACCATCGATCCACTCTGCGAGAACTCATGAGCGATTCCGCCAACGACAAACCCCGCTCCGTTCGCCAAATCGGCGCATTGCGCCTGCTCTGGCCATTCCTCAAACCGCATCGCGCACTGGCGATCGGCTGGCTGGTGTTTCTGGGGTTGTCTTCAGGTGCAACGCTGGTATTGCCGATGGCACTGCGGCAGATGATCGATCGGGGTTTCGGCAACTCAAGCATGGTCGTCATCAATGCCACTTTCCTTGGCTTGTTCGGCGTGTCCCTCGTGCTGGCCGTGGCCACTGCAGCGCGTTATTTCTGCATCGCTCTGCTCGGCGAGCGGGCGCTGGCTTCGCTACGCGAGAAACTCTACACCCATGTCATCCGACTGGACGTCGGCTTTTTTGAGCGCAGCCGCGTCGGCGAACTGATCTCGCGATTGGGTACAGATACTGAAGTAGTGCAAGCACTGATCGGTTCGGGTATCTCGGTGTCTTTACGCAGCGCTGTCATGCTGGTGGGCTGCATCGTCGCGATGACATGGACCAGTCCGAAGCTTGCCGGCCTTACGGCCTTGGTTATTCCCGCGGTGATGCTGCCGATACTTATCTTCGGCCGGCGAGTGCAAAAGCTCTCACGTGCCAGCCAGGACCGTCTCGCTGATGCCGCCGCCATTGCCAATGAAACGCTCAACGCCGCACCAGCGGTAAAAGCGTATTCACGTGAGGACATCGAGAGTGAGCGCTACGGCAGCGCGATTCGGCGCGCGCTGAGCACTGCACGCGAGCGCATCGGGATGCGTTCATTACTCACCGCCGCGGTGATTGTGTTGATATTTGGCGCGATCACTTTGGTACTTTGGGTCGGCGCGCGCGAAGTGATGGCTAAAACACTCGATCCCGGTGTGCTCGGCCAATTTGTGGTCTACGCGATTTTAGCCGCCGGCTCAGTCGCAGGTCTTAGCGAGGTCTGGGGCGACGTGCTGCGCGCCGCCGGCGCCATGGGAAGGATCGGTGAGCTGTTCAATGAAAAAGCAGACGTCGCCAGCCCGGCACAACCGATCAACCTGCCCCACCCGATTCGCGCCGCGTTGCGGTTCGAGCATGTGGCATTCAACTACCCCACGCGCCCCGATGCCCCTGCGCTGTACGACTTTGATCTGACCATCCAACCAGGCGAAACAGTGGCGCTGGTCGGCCCGTCCGGCGCCGGCAAGAGCACCGTGCTGGCGCTGCTGCTGCGTTTCTACGATCCGCAGTCCGGCCGCATCACGCTGGACGGCATAGACCTGCGCCAGCTGGCGCTACCAGAGCTGCGCGGCGCTATCGCATTAGTGCCGCAGGAAACGGTGATTTTCGGCGGCAGTGCCGCGGACAACATCCGCTTCGGCCGCCAGACGGCCAGTGATACCGAGGTGCGCGAAGCAGCCCGTGCAGCTGAAGCGCATGAGTTCATCAGCGCGATCGGCGATGGCTACGATGCCGCCTTGGGCGAACGCGGTGTGCGCCTGTCCGGCGGACAGCGCCAGCGCATTGCGATCGCCCGCGCCATCCTGCGCGACGCACCGCTGCTGCTGCTGGACGAGGCGACCTCGGCACTCGATGCGCAATCCGAGGCGGCTATCCAGCAGGCACTGGAGCGGCTGGAAAAAGGCCGCACCACCCTAGTCATCGCCCATCGCCTTGCTACCGTCAAACGCGCCGACCGCATCGTGGTGATGGACGGCGGCCGCATCGTGGCGCAAGGCACGCACGAAAATCTGCTCGCCGAAGGCGGGTTGTACGCTGAGCTGGCGCGACTGCAGTTTGTGGCCTGAGGGACGTCGAAAAGCCCGGTCTTGAAATCATGACTAAGTCATGATCAAAAAAGGGGGCGGTTTATTTATCACCGCCCCTCCTGCCTTGAAATGAACCCGACCCATTTCATAGCCGTGACTTCCGGCAGTGTCAGGCGGGTCACATCCCCTCCAACATGCTCGATTTATACGGGGAGATAGTCATGGAGAGACTTTATATGCGCCGGTTACTGGTATCGGGTATTGCGCTGGCATTGGCTGGCACCAGCCTTGGCGGCATGGCGACTCCAACGACGACGGCCAACGCGCTGGCGCCAACCCAGCTGCCGCGCGGCGTGGTGCCAAGCCATTATGACGTGTCCATCGTACCGCATGCGGCTTCGATGAACTTCGATGGCCAGGTCACCATCACCGTCGATGTGCAGAAGCCGACGTCCAGCATTAGCCTCAATGCCATCGACATGGCGTTCTCCAAGGCGACTCTGAGCTCGGTCGACGACAAGCCGCTGGCCACACCGAAGGTAACGGTGGATGCCCAGACGCAGACGGCGACTTTTACCTTCGCCAAGCCGGTAGCCTCGGGCAGCTACAAGCTGGCGATGACTTACACCGGCAAAATCGGCACCCAGGCCAACGGCCTGTTCGCGCTGGACTACGACACCAAGGCCGGCAAGCAGCGCGCGCTGTACACGCAGTTCGAGAACTCCGATGCGCGCCGCTTCATTCCGTCGTGGGATGAGCCGGCCTACAAGGCCACCTTCAACCTCGATGTGACTGTGCCGTCCGATGAGATGGCAGTGAGCAATATGCCCGCTGCATCGACGACCAAGCTGGCCAACGGCATGAGCCGCGTGACTTTCCAGCCGTCACCGAAGATGTCCACCTACCTGCTGTTCTTCGGTCTTGGCCAGTTTGATCGCGCAACCACTTCCTCTGACGGCACCGAGATCGGCGTGATCGCGCAGAAAGGTTCCGTCGGCCAGGCCGACTTCGCGCTCAAGTCAGCCAAGGACGTGCTGCACGAATATAACCAGTATTTCGGCGTGCCGTTTCCGTTACCCAAGCTGGATAACATCGCCGCACCGGGCCAAAGCCAGTTCTTCAGCGCGATGGAAAACTGGGGCGCCATTTTCACCTTCGAGTACAGCCTGTTGCTGGATCCGGCCATTGCTACGCAGTCGGACAAACAGGAAGTATTCAACACCGCCGCGCACGAAATGGCGCACCAGTGGTTTGGTGATCTGGTGACCATGCGCTGGTGGGACGACCTTTGGCTCAACGAGGGCTTTGCCTCGTGGATGGCCAGCCGCACCACCGAAAAGCTGCATCCGGAATGGAACACCAAGCTTTACGCCGTCGGCGTGCGCGAAGGCGCAATGGCGCGCGACGCGATCGCCACTACGCATCCCATCGTGCAGCACATTGCAACGGTTGAGCAGGCCAGCCAGGCCTTCGACACCATCACCTATTCCAAGGGTGAAGCCGTCATCACCATGCTCGAGGGCTACGTGGGCGAAGACGTCTGGCGCACCGGCGTGCAGCGCTATATCAAGGCTCACGCCTATGGAAACACGGTATCCGATGACCTGTGGAGAGCCATTGATGCCACCGGCGACAAGCCGATCACCGCCATTGCGCACGACTTCACCCTGCAGCCGGGCATTCCGCTGATCACCGTCGATGCTGAGAGCTGCCAGGACGGCGACACCACCTTATCCCTGAGCCAGGGCGAATTCACCCGCGACCGCCCCGACAAGAAGCCCCTGCGCTGGCATGTCCCGGTGATCGCCCAGTCCATCGGCGGCACCCCGGTGACGACCTTGGTGGTCGACGGTCACGGCAACCTCAAAGTGCCCGGCTGTGGTCCGGTGGTGGTCAATGCCGGCCAAAGCGGTTACTACCGCACGCTCTATTCACCGACGGCGTTCAGTGCATTGAGCCAGTCCTTCACCCAGCTGCCTGAGATCGACGAGCTAGGCTTGATGAGCGACACCTGGGCGCTGGGCATGGCAGGTCTGCAGCCAGCCTCCGACGTACTTGATCTCGCCCAACGCGTGCCCGCTGATGCCAGCCCGGAAATGTGGGAAGAAGTCGCTGGCGTGTTGTCGGGACTGGATAACTACTACAAGGGCGACGACGCGCGTCAGGCCGTGTTGCGCGAGTTCGCCATTGCACGCCTGTCGCCTGAGTTTGCCCGTGTCGGTTGGACGCCGACCACCGGTGAAAGCGGTCCAACCAAAATTCTGCGCACCGAACTCATCGATACGCTGTCACAACTCGGCGACAACGACGTGATCGCCAAGGCACGTGACTACTACGCCCATCCGGACACCATGTCGGCGGAGCTGCGCAAGTCCATCCTCTACGTTGTGGCCAGTCACGCCGATGCCACCACCTGGGACAAGCTGCGCGCCCAGGCCAAGGCCGAGACCACGCCGCTGATCAAGGACGAACTCTACAGTCTGCTATCGACCAGCGAGGACGAAACCCTGGCCAAGCGCGCCCTGGATCTCGCCCTCACGCCCGAACCTGGCGCCACCACCAGCGCAGGGATGATCTCCGGCGTCTCACGCCGCCACCCGGACCTGGCCTTTGACTTCGCTGTGGCCCATCGCACCCAGGTCGACAAGCTAGTCGACTCCACCTCCAGCAGCCGCTACTACCCGGGCCTGGGCGGCGCATCGATCGATCCAGCGATGATCGGCAAGATCGAGGCGTATGCAAAAGCACACATCGCTATCGGCTCGCGCCGCGTCGCCGACACCGTCGTCGCCGGCATCCGCTATCGCATGATGATTCGCGAAAAGCGCCTACCGGCTATCGATGCATGGTTGAAGAAAAACGGCGGGTGATGTTGCTGTAGCAAGAACAAAAAAGCCCCGCAATGCGGGGCTTTTTTATGTCGCACGGTCGCTAAACGGTAGTTGGTGCACAAGACTTAATGCACTCACGTCGTTAACCTTTAGGCATACCAAGCACGCTAACTCATAGATAAGCAAGTCCGGCTTGCCGGAGAAATACTCCGAAAGCAGGACCGGATGAAAGGCCTTCGCGGGCAACCGAGTTAAAACTTGCTAAGGAGGCCGATGCCATGGCGCCTATGGCCCGCATGTCCTCTTGCGCTAACCGGCGGTGTGAAACAGCAGCACTGGCAACGACCTCGCTGACCAACAATCAGCACCAGTGGCGATGGCAGCTGATCCGACTCGAAATTGCATGAGTCATTTCAATTTTGATGCCCACGAACGTCATGGAGAGATCACAGCAGGCACGCGGGTCGAACGAATTGAACGAGCTGAACAACCAATCTGGAGTCAAGAACACCGATACCGATATCTCTTTACGACCCGAAGGTGCGCCCACATGGGCATGTGGGGATGTAGGAATGGCTATCAAGCTCTTATGGTTCGGATTGCCACTTATTCATGGCGTAACTGCTGTGTTCGTCTCGCAGCTACTTTGATTGACGTGGTATCTGCCTCTGACGATGCATTAGCAAACTGAACGCGCGCTGGGTTGACGGAGATTCATTTAAAGGGTGTCGATGCAACCATTAACGCGAGCGCCCATGCCAAGGTGATCGCGAGTAAACGAATTCCTTTCATTGCGCCTATCCTTTTACAGATGCTCCAATGATGCCGGATGTGTTCACCAGAATATCGGCGCGCATGAAATCAGCGGCTAATTATTTCACGGCGAAACGGCGTCTTCAGACTGCGGACGCCCTGCTGCTGCGCGCTTCAAACGCGCTGCCCAGCGCCGCCACGATGGTGCGTATCTGCTCGACATCGCTGCGCCACTCACCGTCCTGCATGTCGGTCAGCAACGGCGGTTGCCATTGCATGGCGGAGGGGTGCTGGCATTTAGCCGACGCATGAAATTCGCGGGCACCGGTGACGGCCAGCAGCTCGCCGATATTCCGGGCACTCACCCCAGCGCCCGGCATCACGGCAATGCGAGCAGCCGATAACTCGACCAGTTGACGAATCAGCGCCGCTCCCTCGATCGCACTGGCCTGTGCGCCCGAAGTCAGTACACGCTCGCAGCCGAGTGCGATCACGTCCTCCAATGCCGATAGCGGATCGCGTGTGAGGTCGAACGCCCGATGGAAGGTCACGCCCAAGTCGCCCGCTGCTGAAATCAGCGAACGACAGCGCGGCATGTCGACTTGACCGTCAGCATCCAGCACACCGAGTACGACCCCATCGCAACCTGCCTCGACGCATGCTTCGATGTCACGCAACATGGTTTCGCATTCAAGGTCGCTGTAGAGAAAATCGCCAGCACGCGGGCGGATCAGCACATATAGCGGGATCGTGAGCTGTTCGCGTGCCAATGTAATCTGTGCCGACGATGGCGTAAGGCCGCCCAGCTCCAGCGCCGTGCAAAGCTCAATGCGCCCTGCTCCACCCTCCTGCGCTGCCAGCGCGGAGGCGACGGAGTTTGCGGCGATCTCCAGTATCATGAATTGCTCGTCGCGTAGACGCTTTGCGAGGGGATCAGGCCGTCCTGCTTCTTGGCATCGCACACGGCGTAGGAGAAGCCGTGCTGGATTGCCCAGGCGCCGACCTCGCCATGCTTGTTCATGGCCAGGAAGCCCACCTGCAGATCCTTCGCCGCAGTCGGCCGACGGTGGATGATGCGCATCACTGCCTCGCGGCAGGCGTCCTGCGGCGAGCGTCCCTGACGCATCAGTTCAACGACGAGGAAACTGCCAGCGTTGCGAATCACTTCCTCGCCGACGCCGGTGGAGGTCGCTGCGCCGACCTCACCATCCACGTACAGGCCGGCGCCGATGATCGGACTGTCGCCGACGCGGCCGCGCAGTTTCCATGCCATGCCACTGGTGGTGCAGGCACCCGCCAGCCGGCCCTGCGCGTCGATGGCGAGCATGCCGATGGTGTCGTGGTTACCGGCGCCGCCGGGCATGCCCGTTTTGCTGTTATTACCGGTGCGGCCGTAGTCCTGCACCTCGCTGTTGATCGATGGTTTGTAACGCGCCGTCTTCAGCCATTCGTGCCAGGCCTTTTCGGATTCCGGTGTCAGCAGCTCCTGCTTCTTGAAACCCTGCTCCAGCGCAAACTGCAGCGCGCCCTCACCGACCAGCAGCACATGCGGCGTGCGTTCCATCACCATCCGCGCCACGCAAATGGGGTGTTCGATATGTTCGATCGCGGCGACTGCCCCACAGTTGCCATCGGCATCCATGATGCTCGCATCGAGAGTGACGTGGCCATCGCGATCCGGATAGCCGGCCTTGCCGACGCTGTGGTTCTTCAGATCGGATTCCGGCACCTGCACCCCAGTTTCGACCGCATCCAGCGCATGACCGCCCTTGCCAAGCACTGTCCATGCCACCTGATTCGCCGCCACACCGAAATCCCAGGTCGACACCACGCGTGCGCCGGAAAACGGCTGTGCTGCAGCGGCCTGGTTCGCCGCCAGCTTACTGCCCCACGCAAGCGCCGAAGCCGTAGCGCCAAGCAACGACGCCTTCAGGAAGTTTCTGCGATTGGTCATGCAAGGCTCCATCAGCGGAAAATAAAAAACCCCGCGCAGTGTGCGGGGTTCTTTTATGCGTCACAACACAAGCGTCAGATCAGGCTGCCGCCTCGACAGCAGAAGCCTGGGCACCCTTCGGACCTTGGGTCACTTCGAACTGCACGCGTTGGCCTTCCTGAAGGCTGCGAAAGCCCTTGGTATTGATGGCCGAAAAATGGACGAAAACGTCATCCCCACCGTCCTCAGGCGCGATGAAACCGAAACCTTTGGCGTCGTTAAACCACTTGACCGTACCGAAACGCATTGCGTGAACCTCTGGATCATGGATTGGGTGCGCCAGGTGCGCGCTGAACCACCATATCTCCCCTGGTTCGCCGCCCCGACATGGCGAAAAATATCAACATGACCGGCATCAGCGCAATATCTGGAGACTAGGAAAATACCCTAGGTCGTGACGGCACCCTCAGTTTGCAGCAGCGCTGCGAGGATGCGCGGCACCTCCGCCGTGGCAGCAGCCAGATGTGCAAAGATTTCATCGATACTGATTTCCGCCTCGTCACCGCATCCAGCCGCAAAGTTGGCCACCAGTGCCAGGCACGCGTACTCAAGCGACAGCTCGCGTGCCAGTGATGCCTCTGGCATGCCGGTCATGCCCACCAGATCGCAGCCGTCACGCTTCATGCGGGCGATCTCGGCACGAGTTTCCAGCCGTGGTCCTTGCGTGGCGCCGTAGCAGCCGCCGGCGATCACCGCGATACCGGCCTTGCCGGCCGCTGCCAGCAAAGTCTGACGCAGCGACTCCGTATACGACTCACTGAAATCGATGTGCTTCACCTCAGCGCCCTCGACATCGCAGAAGCTGGTGTAACGCCCGTGCGTGTAATCGATGATCTGGTCAGGCACCACGATCACGCGCGGACCCATGTCCGCACGGATGCCACCCACCGCGTTCACGCCAATGACCTGACGCGCGCCGAGGCTGTGCAATGCCCACAGGTTGGCACGGTAATTCACCCGATGCGGCGGCAGACTGTGGCTCTCGCCGTGACGCGCAAGAAACGCGACACGCTTGCCGGCGAAATCGCCGATCACCACGTCACCCGACGCCGGACCATAAGGCGTGTCCACCGAATGGCGCTCGGTGTTTTCCAGACCCGGAAAGTTGTACAAGCCACTGCCGCCGATAACAGCGAGATCCATTGCGCTCATGCTTAGCCCTCCTTCAATGCATAGATGGCCGACAAGTTGCGCCCCTGCTCGTGGTAATCCATGCCGAAACCGAAAACGTAGCGATCGGGCAATTCGATGCCGTGGAAGTCCGCGGTGATGCCTTCAACCAGGCGATCGTGCCGCTTGGTGCAGAGGCTGACGATAAGCACGCGTTTGGCGCCCCGCTGGTAACAGTCGTCACGCACGGCCTTCAGCGTATGGCCTTCGTCAAGAATGTCGTCGACCAGCAACACCACGCGATCGACCAGCGATACCTGCGGCTCGCGCAGCCAGTGCAGCTCGCTGCCGGTGGTTTCACCGCGGTAGCGAGTCGCGTGCACGTAGTCGAATTCGAGATCGGTGCGGATAGCTAACGCCAGCTGCCCAGCGAAGATCAGAGCCCCATGCATGACAGTGAGAAACACGGCACGTTCGCCATTCAAGGCGACATCGATCCGATGCCCCATCTCGGCGATGACAGCGTCGATCTCGCTGCGGTCGTGCAGCAGATCGGCGCCGACCAGTGCATCAGCAAGCGAAGGTGTGGGCGTATTCATGCATTTCCCCGATCGGCGTTCAACGCCGTGATGCGCGCGACGAAACGATCGCGCTGCGGATTGTTGAGAAGGCCAGCCCAGCTGGCGCCGATGGCACCGCGCAGGGCCGCGAGCTGTGGCGGCATCGATGCAGCGGCCGCGGGTAAGGTTATTTGGTTCTGCACGGCGGCAATTGCCTGCTCAACCACATGGGGGAAACAGGCCAGCACCAGGTCGCAGCCGGCATCCAGATGGGCTTGCACCCGCTCACCCACGCTGCCAGCCGCACCGGCAGCCGCCATGCTGATGTCGTCGCTGATCACCGCGCCGGCAAAACCCAGCTCGCCGCGCAGAATCTGCTCGATCCATACGCGCGAATAGCCGGCAGGCGGTGCATCCACCGCTGGATAGGTGACGTGGGCCATCATCACCGCCTCGACTTTCGCCTCGATGCATTCGGCGAACGGCAACAGATCGTCGCGACGAATCGTATCCAGGTCCCGCGGATCGATCGCTTGCGCCTTGTGCGTATCGGCGGCGACCGAGCCGTGTCCGGGGAAGTGCTTGAGCACCGCCGCCATGCCGCCCAAATGCATGCCGCGCACATAGGCCTCTGCCAATTCGGCGGTAACCACCGGATCGGTGTGGAACGCACGCAGGCCGATTGCGGCGTTGCCGCGCGCCAGGTCGACCACCGGTGCAAAACTGAAATCCACGCCGCTGGCACGCAACTCGCTGGCCATCACCCAGGCGTGTTCCTCGGCCAGTCGTACCGCCTCCACGGGATTGCGATCGTAGACCTCGCCAATACTCGCCAGCGCGGGCAAGCGGGTGAAGCCGTCGCGGAAGCGCTGCACCGGGCCACCCTCCTGATCGACCGCGATCAATAACTCGTCACCGCCTGTCTCACGGATCGCATCGCAGAGCGCCACCAGCTGTTCGCGACTGGCATAGTTGCGGGCAAACAGCAGCACCCCAACAACGCCCCTCGCCTTCAGCCAGGGCTTTTCGTGTTCGGCCAGCTCCAGGCCAGCAACACCAATCATCAGCATGCGGCGTCCTCGGCAGCACGTTCGACCGGTGACCACTGCCGGTAGGGATGGGCAATCAGATTGACGTTGTAGTAGCGCTTTAGCGCGCTCACTTCCGCACCGAGCCATACCGGATGCGGAAATGACGCGTCGACGGCCGGCAGCTCAATCTCGGCGACGACAAGGCCTTCGTTCTCACCGAGAAATTCATCGACCTCGAACAATGCATTGCCGACGTGTACGTGGTGCCGGATCTTTTCCAGTACGCCATCGCACAACGTGGCCAGCAATGCCTGCGCATCGGCCAGCGGGATGGCGTACTCGAACTCCGCCCGCTCGATGCCCGCGACGGCAGCCTTGATGTTCAACCAGGCCTTGTCACCGGCGACGCGTGCACGCACCGATGAACGCGCCGAGCCGTCGCGCAAGGCCTGCGCACCGATCAAGTAACCCTGCGCGATCGTCTCGCTGCACGAGATGCCAGCACGCCAGCTGTCGTCGCGCAGGAGGAATTTTCGTTCGATTTCTACTCCCACCCTCTACCTCTCAAACAGCGCAATGGATTCGACGTGCGAGGTGTGCGGAAACATGTCCATCACGCCGGCGGACTTCAAGGTGAAACCATGCTGGTTCACCAGGATGCCGGCATCTCGCGCCAGTGACGCAGGATGACAGGACACGTAGACGATGCGTCGAGTCTGCTTGTGTGGCAGGTATTCCAGCACCTTGTCGGCGCCCGCGCGTGGCGGATCGAGCAGCATTTTGTCCCAGGGCTGACGCGCCCAGTCGGCGCTGCGCTGATCCTCGAACAGGTTGGCCACTTGGAAGCGCGCGTTGCCGATGCCATTGCGCGCGGCGTTCTCCGCCGCCCGTTCGACCAGCCCGTGCTCGCCTTCCACGCCGACCACTTCCCCCACGCGACGGGCAATCGGCAGGGTGAAATTCCCCAAGCCACAGAACAAGTCGAGCACGCGATCAGTCGGCTGCGGATCGAGCAGTTCCATCGTGCGCGCCATCATCCGCACGTTCATGCCGGCATTGACCTGGACGAAATCGAGCGGCTGGAATTCCAGCTCCACGTCATCGATCTGCGTATCGCCGCTGGGAATGCGGAAGGCCAAGCGCGGGTTTTCCGGCCACAACGGATGCACGCTACTGTTGCCGCCGGGTTGAAGATAGATGGCCAGATCATGCTGCTGGCCAAACGCGGTGAGCGCGGCGAGGTCCGAAGCACCGAGCGGCTGCATATGCCGAAACACCAGCGCCATGGTGTCGTCGCCGGCAGCGAATTCGATCTGCGGAATATCGCTGGCCGCGTCCATACCGTTCAGCAAGTCGGCAAGCAGGCCGATCTTCGGGCCAAGCGCCGGATGCATCACTTCGCATTGTTGGATATCAGCGACGAAGCGCGGGTTTTCCTCTTCGCGAAAGCCGACCAGCACGCGGCCCTTCTTCACCACGTTGCGCACCGAGAGCCGGCCCTTGCGGCGGTAGCCCCATGACTGGTCGGTCAGCGGCGGCAGCCACACTTGTGGCGTGACCTTGCCGATGCGCTCGAAATTCTCGGTCAGCACGCGCTGCTTGGTCGCGATCTGCGAGTCGGCGTCCAGATGCTGCAGCGAGCAGCCGCTGCATTCGCCAAAGTGCCGGCAGCGCGGCTCCACCCGATGCGGCGAGCGGGTGATCAGCTCGACTACTTCGGCCTCATCGAAATGGCGATGGCGCTTGTGCAGGCGCAACACCACGTGTTCGTCCAGCAGCGCACCGCTGACAAAGACCGCCTTGCCATCTACCCGCGTCACGCCACGACCGTCGTGGCTTAGGTCGGTGATCACAGCTTCAAACGGCGTCGCTGGCACAGAGTTGGATCGGGACATAGGCAGTCAATCTAAGCAGTGAATCGGACGTATCGATGGATGGATGACACGGTAACCGCCGATTATCACAGATCGATTGCGCCACCGTGCACCGGCATACACTTACCCGATTACTTCTGCTGCCAGGCACCAGCGTCATTCTGGACGTACCAACCAGCTTTGGCGCGGTCGATCCAGCCCTTGGCGAAAGTCGCCTGGATCTGTGACTCCCATTCCGGATGATTGTTGGCGTTGGCCACTTCGCGATACAGCGCGCTGCGGTCGCGGTTCTCGTCGGCTACGGTGGCATTGGCCTGCGCGCGCTGGCTCAGTGGCACCTTGGCGGCATCACGCATCACCACCATGCCGTCCCGGGTGAAGCCCACGGCACCGCTATCGAGCAAGGCACCAAGCGCCCCCTGGAAGCGATCGCGCATGCGGCCACTGATTGCTTCAGTGGCCGCCGTCTGGATACGGATATTGGGTACATCGGCAGCAGCAGCGGTGGGAATCAACAGATCAAGCAGCATCGCCGATGGATGCTGGCCGCCGCTTTCCGTTGCCTGCGATGGATCCTTCGGCACAGGCTTCGCCGGGCTGGCGCTGTCGATCACGTTGCCGATGAATTGATCCGCCGCTTTCTGCGCCGCTGCCTCGGGGAAATACACGTTGATGGTGACACAGCCGACCAGTGCGATGGCGAGCGTAACCAGTAGTCCGAGGACGAGCTTGCGCATTTGGAACTCCAACAATGGGATAGCAAATAGTCAATGCAAAACCGGTCAGCGCACCTGCGGAGTCGCGCCGTTCATGGCCGCCTGCAACCTGTCCACCAGCGTCGGCCAATCGACCTGGGCCTGGTGGCCGATCACCTGCAAACGCGGCAGGCCGCTGCCTTCGAGAATAGTGTAGCTGTCGGCACCGGACTCCAGCCCGCCCATCTGGCAGACCGAGGCTTGCAAGGTGCAGCTGAGCCCGATGCGCTTGTAGCCGAAGGTCTTGAACAACTTCAGCACAGCGCCCTGCAGACCCGCCGCGATGCCGCCACCACCGACCGTAGTCAGATTGTTGACCGCACGCTGGCTGATTCGCCCACCGCTACCTGCCAACAGGCTGGCCTTGAACGCCACCGGTTTCCAGTCGACCAACTGCAGATTCTTGATCGAGCCATCCATGCGCCCCGTGATGCTGCCGAAATCGAACACGCTGGTCATGGCACCCAGATCAAGCTGGCGCAGGCTCATATCGCCACTCAATGCCGGACTTGGCCCAAACGGCTGCTGCAGCGAAAGCCGGGTGATATCGACAAAGCCGCCGAACAGACTCGCAGACAGGCCACCCTGCAATTCGATCCGATCATCGACCCAACGAAGCGAGGGAATCGCTCCCGCCAGCGTGCCGGGAAACGCCGGCCAACCCATCGCGTGACTGAAGGCACTGATGTCAATGCCAAGCAGCACCAGTGACGTGGTCAGGCGCTGGCCCTTCGCCGCTGCAGGGCGCCAGTCCAACTGACCAACCCGCAGCTGGCCTTTCAGCAACGGCACTTCCAGCGGCTTTTGCAGGCTCAGCAGACCGTCGCGACTTTGCCAGTGCGACTGCGCGGCACCGTTAGGTATCCGGTAAAACTGCAGGCTGCTCCAGCTCAGCGCGGTCGCTGGCCGATCGCCCTGCATGGCCCAATCCAGTCCACCGCGCAGACCTCTGATAGCCACGCGCCCGTTGGCGTCGGCCAGATCCAGATTATCGGTGTTGAACGCAAACGCATGCGGACCATCGGCCCCCATATCCATGCTGCCGCTCAGCTGCCCGGCACTGGTGAGATTGCGCAAACCCATGGTTGCCAGCCACGCTTCACCGTAACGCTGGTAAGCAGCGGGGAAACTGGCGTGGAAACGGTCCATATTCAGTGTTTTCAGCACACCCTTGGTATCGAAGGTCAGCGCACCCTCAAGCTGCAGCGCGTCGGGGTCATCCAGTCGCAGATGGCTAAGTGCGATCGCGCCGCTCTGCGCAGTGGCATGCAACCCAAGCGATACGGGATGACTGGGCAACTTGGCGAAGATGGGCCCGAGCAATAAGTCACCGCCGTGCAGACTGGCTTCCAGATCGATCTGTGCCGGTCCATCGGTCGTGTCGAGATCGAACTGACCATTGCCACTGAGTTGTTGCGCAGCCAGCGTTCCGCTCGGCGTATCAAAACCCGCTTCGTTGAGAGTGAACTGCCCCGACGATTGCAACCCGACGTCGCGCATGTCCAGCGCCAGCTCGGCATCCAGCCGGCCGCCAGTGGGATGCCCCGACCAGACCGTGCTGAGCAACCCTTGCAACCAGCCGACGGGCAAATTTTTCAGGCTGATCTGCACGTGGCTGAGCTGATCCAGCGGCAGCGCCGCACTGGCCTGCGCCTTGCTCTGGGTGATATCGACTTGCAGGGTATTGGCCTCTTCGCTGAGCAGCATGGTCGCGTGCGCTTTGCTCAACGCACCGCCGGGCGCGCCCACCAGTTGCACGCCGCCATCAAAGATCCAGTTCAGGTGTTCGTCGCGATGCAGGCCGCCGTCCAGGATCAGGCCCAACCGATGCCACCCCATCACGGGGATATCCGCCTGCGCCGAGTGCAGTTGCAGGTGCAGTCCACCGCTGCCGTCGTCGCCAATGCGCATCGTCACCGACTGCAACCGAACACCGGGCACGCTGATCGCCTTGGCGGTCAATGCCATGTCCGCCCACGCCGGCGCCACCCACGACAAACCGAGCAGGAGAATGCAGTACAGAAAAAGATGGCTTGATGTCGAACGCATACCGCGCCATTCTGCCAAACTCAGATGAACGATATGGATTTCGTCATGCAACGCAACCCGACCGACTCGCCAACCCATGCTGTTCCTGCCATCGATAGTCCAGCCAATTCATGGCAAGCCACCCATTTACGCGTACTGGTAGCCGACGACGATCCCAGTAGCTGCCGCTTTCTCTGTGATGGATTGCGCTCCATGGGAGCGCGCACCGAAGCCTGCACGAATGGTCTCACGGCACTGGAACGGGCGCAGGCCGAGAGCTTCGACCTGCTGCTGCTGGATTGCCGAATGCCCGGCGCTGGCGCGCTGGACATCCTGACCCAACTCCGTGAAGACGCGCACGCCCGCTCCGCTGACAGCACAGCCGTGGCCACCACCGCCGAACTGGCGCCGGGCGATCGCATGCCGCTGCTCGCCGCCGGCTTCAGTGAAATACTGCTCAAACCCTGTCGACTGACTGATCTGCAGCGTGTGCTGACACTATCGGATCGCAGCGGCATGGCGATACTCGACGATAGCGCCGCGATGATGACAACTGGCGACGCCACCACGATGCGCGCACTGCGCTTGCTGCTTCGCGAAGAGTTGGCCTTGCTGGAACGGGAACTGGATCAGATCAGCGCGGACCGCGCCGATTTCGGCGAACGTCTGCACCGGCTGCGCTCGTCATGCGGATTCTGTGGCGCCACTACGCTGTCGACGCAGACGGCTTTGCTGCAGCGGCAGCTGGCGCGAGCGAATATGGCGCCGGTGTCGCTGACGCGGTTCCGCCACGCATTGGTGGCGACCATGCAGGCACTGGATCGCTGATCCATTGCTTCAACGGCCGCCTCCGGCGGCGAATGATCAACGGCGCGAACCAGCCATCGCCAGTACACGCCAGGCACGCAGTTCACCACCACCGAGATGGAAGCGGATGATTTCGCGCATCAGATCACGCAGTGCGCGCAGGCCGGCGTTATCCGGCATCTGATCCTGCTGCAGTGCCAGCAAATCGCTGCCGCGCATCACTTTTGCATGGCTGGCAACGCTGCGTACGGCACCCTGATCGACCAGATAACGATAGTGTCCATCGGATTCCAGCGGCTCACCGTTTTCGGAGTCGTACTCCAGTTGCAGGCCATAGCCGATCGTTTCCAGCAGGTCGCGCTCGAAGCGGCGCAGCGTCCATGCCAGCGGCTCGCCCGTGGCCAGTCGCACCAGCGTCTTCGCGTAAACATCGAACAAACCAGGGAACGGGTCCTGGCGCTCGGTCAGACGCACCACCAGTTCATTCAGATAAAGGCTGGCCAGCGCAGCGTCGCCGATCATGCGCAGTGGAACGCCGACCGGCTCCACCGCTGTCAACGTCGCCAGTTCGCCGCGAAGCAGCAGATCCATCGCCACAGGCTGAAAAGGTTCGAGCTGCGCACGGCGCAGCCGGGCCTTTTCGCCGCGCACGCCACGCGCGATCACGCCGAGCCGGCCGTGTTCCCGAGTCAGGCATTCGAGCAACAGCGACGTCTCGCGATAAGGCCGCGCGTGCAGCACATAGGCGGGTTGCTGTTCGATGCGCATGGGAAAGTCCAGGGGCGAGGAACGAGGGCGTATCCATGGGAGGCGTTGCGAACCGCAAGGCTAACGCAGGCCAGTCGAACTTGCGTCCTCGCTACTCTCCCCTCGTCTTTCTCTCCTAATCCGTATACCCGAACTTCTTCAACATGTTCTCGTCGTCGACCCAGCCTTCGCGCACCTTCACCCACAGCTTGAGGAAGACCTTGCGCTCGAACATGCGCTCCATGTTGCGACGCGCGCCCGTGCCGATCGATTTGAGCTGGGCACCGCCGTTACCGATCACGATCGCTTTCTGGCCATCGCGTTCGACCCAGATGATGGCGTGGATCTCCGCGATGCCGTCGGGGCGGTCACTGAACTGCTCGATTTCCACCGTGGTGGCGTACGGCAATTCCTGATCGAGCCGCAACATCAGCTGTTCGCGCACCATCTCGGCGGCCAGAAAGCGCTCGCTGCGATCGGTGACTTCGTCATCGGCGTAGACTGGCGGTTGCACCGGCAGGCGCTTCAGAATGGCCTGCTCGAGTTCTTTCAGGCCCTGTTTTTTCAGCGCGCTGACGTAGTGGATTTCGTCATAGCTGTGCTTGGCCACCAGCTCGGTGACAAACGGCAGTATGACTGTCTTGTCCTTGCTCAGGTCGACCTTGTTGATCACCAGGATGCGCGGTGACGATTGCTCGACCAGCGCGGCGTACAGTGCCTCGTCCTCGTCGGTAAAACGACCGGCCTCAATCACCTGCACGACCAGATCGACATCGCTGATCGCCGAACGCGCCGCGCGGTTCAGGCTGCGATTCATCGCGCGCTTGGCGCCGCGATGCAGGCCGGGCGTATCGACGTACAGGATTTGTCCGGCTTCGCTGGTGGCAATGCCGAGAATGCGGTGGCGCGTGGTCTGCGGCCGCGGGCTGACGATCGACAGGCGAAAACCGATCAGCGCGTTCAGCAACGTGGACTTGCCCACGTTGGGACGGCCCGCCAAAGCCACCGTGCCGCAGCGAAAATCATCGTGCGGCAGGCTGGGGCCAGTGTCGTCGGTTAAGTCCAGTTCGTGATTCATGACATGAGTTGCTCGACAAGTCGGACGGCAAGTGTAGTGCTTCGCCGCAAACAGCATGGAAAGGGACCCGCCCGCGCGAGGCACGTGGTGGGTTTCGGTACTCATATCGGCCAGCACCGGCGATGACGAAGAGATCAGGAAGTCTTACGCTGCTTTTCCAGCAGCTGGGTCAGCACGATCTCGGCTGCGTCCTGTTCGGCCGCGCGTCGACTGTCACCGCGGGTCTCGGCACTTAGCGGTAGCGGTTCGCCAATGGCACAACGGATGTCGAACGTCTTTGCATGATCCTCGCCGTGACTGGCGAGCAGATCATATTGTGGCAGCGGCCAGCCACCAGCCTGCAGATACTCCTGCAGACGGGTCTTGGCATCCTTGGACGATCGCCGCAACGCGGTGACACGTTCACTGAAGAGTCCGCGCAGCACCTCGCGGCAGGCATCGAAACCGCCATCCAGATAGACCGCGGCAATCAGCGCTTCGAACGCATCAGCCAGGATCGAATCACGCCTGAAGCCACCGCTCTTCAGTTCGCCAGGACCCAGTTTCAGGCCGTCGCCCAGCTCCAGCTCGCGCGCCACCGCAGCCAGCGCCTGACCGTTGACGAGCTGCGCGCGCAGCCGGGACAGCTCGCCTTCGCTGGCCTTGGGATGAACTTCATACAGCAGCTCGGCAATGACTGCGCCCAACAGCGCATCGCCAAGAAACTCGAGTCGCTCGTTATTCGGCTTGCCGATACTGCGATGGGTCAGTGCCAGCTGCGCCAGCGCCGGATCGCTAAAACGGTAGGACAGCTGCACCATTTATTCCGCTACGTTGCCCTGCAGCGCTACGCTCTTGTCGAAGTGCAGCAGGAAATCGATGTTGTACATGAAGGGGATTTTCTTGTCGTAATCGACATTGAGCGTGCTAGCGCCGCCCGCATCACGCTTGATGGTGACGTCGGCGGGCTTGATCGTGGCATCGTCCACATACTGGAAACCCAGCTTGAACGCCAGGTCGCGGCGGATCTCGTCCAACGACTTGCCGTTGGTACCGGCGGTGGCGATCTGGTTCATCGCCTTGCTTACACCCATGGCCTCGGAATACGACGGCAACAGCTTCATGGCCATGAAAGCGAAGAAGCCCACGATGACGATGATGAATAAAAACCCGATCAGAGTGACGCCCGACTGCTTCGATTTCATAGTCCCCTCACTATGCCGCCCGCAGGGCGTGCCTGTTGTTGAAGTGCTGCTGGATGAAAATCTTGCCGGAATGCTTGGACAGCCACTCGACAGTGTTTGCTGTGGCTTATCGGCATCACTTTATTGATACGCCGAACGACAGATGGCTTTGCTGACGCAGCTCCCAGATAAGCGGATTCTCGCATGCTCAGCGAACTTGTGTTGCAGCCGCACAAAAAAATGTGCGCCGGCTCGAACGCAATCGCTCAGTGAATCAGCGTACCGATGCGCGAAAAATCCACGCCGCCAGTGTGCAAGCCCTTCCAGCTCATCCAGATCAGGAAAGCCTTGCCAGCCAGATTCTGTTCCGGCATGCACCCCCACCACCGACCATCGAGGCTGTTTTCGCGATCGTCGCCCATCACCAGATAGCAGCCCTGTGGCACCTTGGAAGGCACCAGCGGGTTGGGAATGGGATTGGTCGACATACGCAGCGGCATGCGCGCGATCAGATGATCGCGATTGCCCAGATGTTCGTTCCAGATGGTGGCGCCGAAATTCAATAGTTCGCCATCCTCATCACGCAGCGGGTTGCCGACGAAGGGACCGATCTCGTCGGCAACGACCGGCTTGCCGTTGATGATGATCTGGCTGTCGTGCACTTCGATGGTGTCGCCAGGCAGACCAATCACACGCTTGATCCAGTTCTGGCTGGTGACCGGCAGGCGCGGCATTGGGCAGGCATCGTCATCGCCCAACCGCGGCGGGCCACTTTCACTGCCGCCCACGCGGATCAGCTTGCCGCTTTCATCCTTGCACAAATAACCGGGAAACCGGAACACCACTACATCACCGCGCTTGGGCTCGCCCAGGCTCAGGAATTTGTTGTTGAAGGCCGGTAGGCGGAGGCCGTAGGCAAACTTGTTGACGAGAATGAAGTCGCCCACGTCCAGCGTCGGCATCATCGAGCCGGAGGGAATGCGGAACGGCTCGGCCACGAACGAGCGCAGCAGCAACACTACCAACACCACCGGAAACAACGAGCGCGCCCAGTCGACCGGCACAGGATCGGTATATTCGGTACCGGCCGCATCGAGACGTGCCTTGCGTTTCTTGTACAGGAACAGGCGATCCAGACCCCACACCACGCCAAACAGCACGGTGAGGCCAAGCAGAATCGCTGAAAAATCGAAATCCATGTGTTGCTCCGTCGTTGTCCTGTCCAGCCCAGTTTCAATTTGGTTCCGGGCGGATCATGGCCTAAATCAATGGCACAGCGCTTATTTATCCACTCGCAGCACGGCAAGAAAGGCTTCCTGCGGGATTTCCACGCGCCCGACCTGCTTCATGCGCTTTTTGCCTTCCTTCTGCTTTTCCAGAAGCTTCTTCTTGCGGCTCACGTCGCCGCCATAGCACTTCGCCAGAACATTCTTGCGCAGGGCTTTCACGGTGGACCGGGCGATGATCTGCGCACCGACGGCAGCCTGGATCGCCACGTCGAACTGCTGGCGTGGGATCAAGTCCTTCATCCGCTCGACCAGTTCGCGTCCTTTGCGATCGGCATGACTGCGATGCATGATCAGGCTCAGTGCATCGACGCGATCACCGTTGATCAGCACATCCGTACGCACAAACGGGCCGGCCTCGAAACGATCAAAGTGATAGTCCATCGACGCATAGCCGCGCGACACCGACTTCAATCGGTCGAAGAAATCCATCACCACCTCGGCCAGCGGCATCTCGTAACTGATCTGCACCTGTGTCGCCAGATACTGGATCGAGCGCTGCACGCCGCGCTTCTCTTCGCACAGGGTGATCACGTTGCCGATGTAGTCCGGCGGTGTGAGGATATTGGCGACGATGATCGGCTCGCGGATTTCCTGTACCTGCGGCGACGACGGCAGCTTGGACGGGTTGTCCAGCATCATTGTGGTGCCGTCGGTTTTCAGGATCTCGTAGACAACGGTGGGCGCAGTGGTGATCAGGTTGAGATCGTATTCACGCTCGAGCCGCTCCTGCACGATTTCCATGTGCAGCATGCCGAGAAAACCGCAGCGGAAGCCAAAACCCATCGCCTCCGACGACTCCGGCTCAAAGAACAACGCCGCGTCGTTGAGGCGCAGCTTGTCCAGCGCCTCACGCATCGCCGGGTAGTCATCCGAAGACACCGGAAACAGGCCCGCGAACACGCGCGGCTGCATATGCTGAAAGCCGGGCAACGCCTTCTCTGCCGGTTTGCCGGCGTGGGTCAGCGTGTCGCCGACCGGCGCGCCGTGCACGTCCTTGATTGAGGCGTTGATCCAGCCCACTTCGCCAGCGCCCAGGTGATCGAGCTTCTTGCGCTTGGGCGTGAACACGCCGACATCGCCAACTTCATGCGTACGCCCGGTCGACATCACCAGCAGCTTGTCGCCGGAGCGGATCTCGCCCTGCATCACGCGCACCAGAGATACGACACCCAGGTAATTGTCGAACCAGGAATCGATGATCAGCGCCTGCAACCGGTCGGTATCACGCGGCTTGGGCGGCGGGATGCGGGCGATGATCGCCTCCAGCACCTCGATCACGTTGAGGCCAGTCTTCGCGCTGATCGCCACCGCATCGGTCGCATCGATGCCGATGACCGCCTCGATTTCAAGCTTTACCTTTTCAATGTCAGCCGTCGGCAGGTCGATCTTGTTGAGGATCGGTATCACTTCCAGCCCCTGCTCCACCGCGGTGTAGCAGTTGGCGACCGATTGCGCCTCAACGCCCTGCGCCGCATCCACCACCAGCAGCGCGCCTTCGCAGGCGGCCAGTGAGCGGCTGACTTCGTACGAGAAATCGACGTGACCGGGCGTGTCGATAAAATTCAGCTGGTAGGTCTTGCCGTCGCGCGCCGTGTAAGGCAGCGAAACCGACTGCGCCTTGATGGTAATGCCGCGCTCGCGCTCGATCGGGTTGTTGTCCAGTACCTGCGCTTCCATCTCACGATCGGCCAGGCCGCCGCAAAGCTGAATGATGCGGTCGGCAAGCGTCGACTTGCCGTGGTCGATATGGGCAATGATGGAGAAGTTGCGGATCAATTCCATGGAGCGCTGGCGGCCTGTCGAACGTGGGTCTGCCGCCAAACGCATCGCGCAGGCAGCGCATCACCGGCTGGCAATGCTAACCCCGTATTATCGCATGGAACCCCGCAGACTGGCCCGAACCGATGGAAGGACCTGATGGACAGGTCTCACATAGTGAATTTGCTGGCCATTGACCACGTCTCGTCCATGCCCGGCTGATGCCAGACATGAACGAGTCTCTCAAGGCTTTACTTGCCTTCAGGCACCGTGAGCCCGATGAACTGGCTCTGGTCACCCCGGCGAACCAGCAAAAGCACGGTGTCTCCTGGCTTCAGGCCCTTGGTTGCGGCCTGGAATGCAACCGCGCTGCCAATACGTTGCTGGTTCGCCATCAGAATGGCATCGCCCTGCTGCAGACCGGCACTCGAAGCGACCTGCCCGGTGATGCTGCTGATCTCGACACCGTCACCCGACTTCAGTCCAAGCTGCTGGCGCGTGGTTGCGTCGATGTCCTGTACCGAAAGACCCAGTGCCGTCGAGCCTGACGGAGCCGACGGTTGCTGCGCACCTGACGCCGTCGACACGGCACGGCCATCACGCGGTGCGGCACCCACGATCACCTCAATGGTTTTCTTCTTTCCATCGCGAATAATCTCCAACGGCACCTTGGTGCCCGGCTTGGTCAAACCGACCAGCGGCGGCAAATCAGGGGCCTGATTGATCGATTGCCCGTTGTAGCCGACGACGATGTCGCCAGCTTGCACACCAGCCTTGGCCGCGGCGCTGCCGGGATCAACATCGGAGACGATCGCACCATTCGCATTAGGCAGTTTCAGCGCCTTGACTACATCGTCGCTGAGCGGGCCGACATGCACGCCGAGCTGCCCGCGGGTGACAAACCCGTGCTGTTTGATTTGCTCCACGGCGCTCATCGCTACATCGATCGGGATCGAGAAGGCCACACCCTGATAACCACCAGTACTGGAATAGATCTGCGAATTGACGCCGACGACCTGGCCCTGCAGATTGAACAGCGGGCCACCGGAATTGCCACGATTGATCGGCACATCGGTCTGGATAAACGAGGTATACGGCTGATCACTGCTGCCCAGATTGCGGCCGATCGCACTGACGATGCCCTGCGTCACGGTGTAGTCGAAGCCGAACGGCGAACCGATCGCCAGCACCCACTGGCCAGGCTTGAGGCTACGCGAATCGCCGATGCTGACCATCGGCAGATTGTTGCCGTCGCTGATCTTCAGCAGCGCGATGTCGTATTTCGGATCGGTGCCAACCACCTTCGCGGTGAGCGTACGCCGATCCTGCAGGCGCACCGTCACTTCATCAGCACCATCAACGACATGGTTATTGGTCAGCACATAGCCATCGCGCGAAATGATGAAGCCCGAGCCCAGCGACGTGTGCTTCTGATCTTCAGGCGACGGCATCATCGGCATGCCGAAGAAGCGCCGGAGCATGTCCGCCTGTGGATCGTCGGGTGTGCCGTCCTGATCAGGACTTTGCTGGTCGGGGCTGGACCGATCCGGCGACGTACGCGACGGCTTGCGGCTTTTGCCAGTGTACTTGGCTTCGACATGCACCACGGCCGACGCATTTTTCTCGACGATACCGGTGAAATCAGGCAGAACTGCTGCGGTGGACGTGGATGCAGCCTGTGCCTGCGCACCGGCAACAGCAGCAAGGCTTACCCACGCGCAGCACACCGCAGTGCGCAAGATGGACCGATTCATGACTCCTCCTTGTTTGAAGTTGTTTGAAGTTGTTTGGAACGAATAAAGCACGACAGAATTCGCCGATTCATGCAGCCCCAGCAGCTACCGACCTTGGGCAATCGCGACTTGAGACAGGCAGATACAAAAAACCATCGGCCCAGTTAAGGGCCGATGGTCGATGTAACGCTTAGCTGCATGCAATCACCAGCAACTAGCCAGGCTCAGTGGACAGCCGCTGCGGCTTGACGCGATGGATTCCTCGACACCGACACCGGCTGTTGCTGTGGGTCGAGCAACAACAGGTAGCTGCCGTCGTTATTGTTCAACGTGCGATAGCGGTGCATCAGCGGATAGGCCGACAGGCGCTTGCTGCCGTAAACCGGCGGGTTCTCGCCTGGAAAGGCATCACTCGTGGCCGATGCCTGCTGACTCAACATACCCGCCGAATTGCCGCTCAACCATGCCGGCACAGTGGCAGGGACGGCCGATTTATTTATCGGCATGACGTCGGCAGAGACGTCAGCAACTGCACTGTTGGCACGCTGACCTGCCAATGTAGCCGTGCGGTCAACATCACCGGTTGGCTGACCGATCATCAAGGCAGCAGCAGCCACACTGGCAGCGATGGCGCCACCCGCTGACCAGCGTAACCAGTGGTTGCGCTTCGTACTGACGGGCGCCGCTTCCTGCTCGATCGCCAGCATGACGCGAGAGGCGAAAGTGGCGGAGGCCATCATTGGCAGCTGCCGACGTAGTCCGTCGCGGGCGAGATTGTAGTGAGTCCACGACTGTTGCAGCGTCGTATCGTGATCAAGCCGACGTAGCAGAAAGCGCATGGCTTCCTTGGATAGCTCACCGTCGATACCGGCGGAAAGCTGTTCGTTACCACCCTGATTTACATCCGCCTGAGTCATGTCTGCCTTATTCATGTCTTGTCCTCGCGGTCCGACAATAGTGGCCGCAGCTTTTCATCGATCGCTTCACGTGCCCGGAAGATACGTGAACGCACCGTACCGATCGGGCAACCCATCGCCTCTGCGATTTCGTCATAACTGAGACCATCCACTTCACGTAACGTAATGGCGGTGCGCAGTTCTTCAGGTAATGCTTGGACAGTGGAAAACACGGATTGTTCAATTTCCTGGCGCATCATTTCGCGTTCGGGCGTGGCGCTATCGTGCATGCGCTCGGCGCCGGCCATGAAAACCGCGTCTTCCGCGTCGACGTCGTCGGTCGGGGGGCGCCGACCCATCGCAACCAGATGGTTCTTGGCGGTGTTCACCGCAATCTTGTAAAGCCACGTATAGAACGCGCTGTCACCGCGGAACGAACCAATCGCCCGCCAGGCACGGATAAACGACTCCTGTGCGATGTCCTCGCACTCGGCATGACTGCGCACATAGCGGGACACCAGCCCGATGACCTTGTGCTGATACTTGCGCACCAGCAGATCGAAAGCTCGTTTGTCCCCGTTCTGAACCCGCTCGACCAGCGCGCGATCCAGTTCGTTTTCGCCCATTCGGGCTGTATCCATCGTCAATGCCATCATCCGCTGCGGGAACTGGTTTAAAACTGAACATGCGGCTCAGACCGCAATCGGGTGTTCAAGTTCAGCGTACACATAATATCGCGCCAACCATAACGCACCGCCTGTTGGCAGCTTGTCAGACCAGCACATTAGGCTTGTAGCCCACTTCGACCCAGGGCAGAGATTATGGGAACACCGCGCCCCAGCTCAAGCCGCTGTGGTGCTGCGCTCCTCCATCAGGCGCTGCCGCTCGGCCAGCATGTTGTCGAAGCTTAGCGTAGGCTGCGGCCGGCAGAACAGGTAACCCTGTAGCTCATCGCATTGGTGAGCGCGTAGAAATTCGAAGTGCTGCTCGGTCTCCACACCTTCGGCAACCACGGCACGCTTCAAGCGATGCGCCATATCGATGGTCGCGCGCACAATCGCCTCATCGTCGGGGTCGACACCGATATTGCGCACGAAGCTCTGGTCGATCTTGATGCGGTCGGCCGGTAACCGGCGCAGGTAATCGAGCGAGGCGGCGCCGGTGCCGAAGTCGTCGATAGCGATATGGCAACCCAATCGATGCAGCGCATTGAGATTTTCGATCAGGTTCGGCGCGGTCTTGATGCTGATGCTTTCGGTGATTTCCAACTCCAATAAGCTGGGGTCGAGCCCGGTTTCATCGAGTACCCTAGCGACCATGTCGACCAGATCCGGCTCGATCAGCTGCACCGCCGAGAGGTTCACACCCAGCCGCAACCGCAGTCCATAGCGTCGTTCCCACTCCTGCGCCTGCAGACATGCTGTGCGCATAACCCACTCGCCGATCGACACGATCAAGCCCGTTTCCTCGGCCAGCGGAATGAACACCGCCGGGCTGATCATGCCCAGCTCGGGGTGCTCCCAGCGCACCAGCGCCTCCATCCCGACGATGTCCTCGCTCGTTGTATCAACCTGAGGCTGGTAGACCACGCGCAGTTCGCCATTGCCCTCGGCATGACGCAGGCGCGATCGCAGCACCGTACCGTGTTGCTGCGCATACTCGGGACTCATCTCGTAAATTTTGAACGTATTGCGCCCCTGATGCTTGGCCGCATACATCGCTTCGTCAGCATGCCTGAGCAGGGTTTCCGTATCGGTTGCATCATCGGGGAAGAAACTCAAGCCCATCGATGCACCGAGCTGCAGCTCGGTCCCGCTATCCAGGCTCAGCGGCATGCCCATGACCTGCATGATTTTTTCAGCTACCCGCGAAACATCGTCGTTTTTGACGATATGCCGCAGTACCACGATGAACTCGTCGCCCGCGTAACGCGCCACCGTGTCGGAAGCACGAACGCTAGTGCTCAGACGCTGCGCGACGACACGCAAAACCTGATCGCCGGCGGCATGCCCGTAGGTATCGTTGATGATCTTGAAGCGATCAAGATCGACGAAAAGCACGGCAAAGCACTCACCGTTGCGTGTCGCCTCATGGATGATTGTATTCAGCCGGTCGTTGAACAGTAGCCGGTTCGGCAGACCGGTCAACGCATCGACCAACCCCTCGGCACGCCCCTGAGCGCGCGTGCGGTTCAACTCAAGCACCTGCGCAAAGCGTGCGGCCGCACAGCGCAATACTGGTTCGATGATGGACATCTCGCCAAAGCCCTTACGGCTGCCGGCGAGCATCGCGCCAAGCACCGTATGGCGCTCATCGTAGAGTGGCAAGCCGGCAAAACCCACCAGATCAAGCTGCAGCAGCAGCGGATCCATCGGTGCCAGTCGGGTGGCATCGGTGCGATAGAAAAAGGGCTTGCCACCCAGCACTGATTGGAGCGAGCTTTGCACCTGCACGGCAGGCCACTCCAGATCGTCGCCGCTCCACAGCTGCAGCAACTGACTCGGCGCTTCGAAGCCGTCAAGACGGGCGGACCAGACGGTGAGGTAATCCAGCCCCAGTTCGTCGAACAGCAGTCGGGCTGCTGCAATTTGCGTATCCACGCCACTGGTGGACACAAACATGCGCGATAGCAACGAGAGCGCCGCTTCCGCGCGCAAGTCAGCACGATCGCTGCGAAACATCAGCGCCAGCGCGTCGAGCCCCGCGTGACGGATGCGCCGCGCGCTGGCCTGACCGGTATCCACGCCCTGAGCTGATTTGCGCTGGCATGGATACCACCGACGATCAGCGTCGAACAGCACCTGCTCGATCGCAACACCTTCGAACTGCAGCACTTCGGACAATGGCAGCCCTTGCCACTGGCTGGCTTGCAGGCGGCTGTGCCGGGCCACCGTCGGACTGACTTCCAACAGGCATTGGGATTGCGGATCGACGATCAGCCACTCGCTATCGCCCTCGTCGAACAGATAGCGGTAATCGCCCTGCCCTTCGATGCTTGTAACGACAGCGGTTGGCTCCGTTTTCGCGCGGACCGGCAAAGTCATTTCCACGCGACGCCAGCGGGTGGCCAGCTCGCTGCTGATCTGCGTAGCACGCAACCAGTCGGAAACACCTACTGGCAACTCGATCGGATCAAACGACGCCTCCTCCGTAACCACCGCGATCAGCGGTACCTCGGCGCCACCGGATAGATCCTTCAGCTGCTCGCAAGTGATACGTGCCTGCTGCGCATCACCCGAGAATACGGCGATGATCAACTGCAATGCCGGGCGACCTTCCAACAGGATGGCTGCATGCGACACATCGCGTGCGCTGTGGATGCTCGAATAACCCGCCTGATCGAGCGCATCGAACAGGTTACGACGCAGCTCACGCTCCGTAGCCACCACCAGAATGCCGGAATGCGCGCTCATCAGTCTCAAACCAGCCAACGGCCGTCGCGCAGACGCAGGCGCTTGGAGGAGCTGTCTTTGCTGTTCAGACGCACCGTCAAATCGCCAAGATGCTCGGCCAATGCGGCAGGCACATCGATCAACACCACGCGTCGCAAGTGTTCTTTCGGCATGCGTGCGAGCTGGCGCAGCAACGTGGCGTCCATCGCCGATAGTGGCAGTTCCAGCCCAACCAAAAAGTAGATACCGAAATGCATGCTTTGCTGCATGTAGCGCAGCGCACTACCCAGACGTTGACAATCGGGAACGCGCACATGTGCATCGCGAAGGCTGCCCAATCCGGTATCGGGTTGCCAAAGGTACATGGCCTGACCGGTATTGCGCGCGACGGCACGAAACTGACCGATCAATGCCAGAGCGTCAGGACTGTCAAGCACGACAAGCCCGCTCGCAGCACCGATGATGCGCTCGAGAATCTCCGCTGCCTGCGGTGCAGCGGCGGTCATGCCGGAATCCATGGTTTCCCCGTCCTTCGAGATAGCGGTAACGGAGCCCCACACGCCCAGGTCAATCGGCCGTTCATTAAGCGGTGGATGGGGTATCGCTTTTGAGCTGCTGAACCACCGAGCATCGACATCTTCTTTTCAATAAGGCCGAATGCGGTTGCGTTTTCACGCAGCGAGGCTGATCGGTCAGGTCCGTCGCTATTCCGTCCGAGATTTCACACCGGCTTTACTTTACGGTCAAGTACACCGGTCACATCTCGCAATCAAGCCGTCGGAACGGTATGGTTCCAATCTCTCCCACTGACGTTTGCATGCTTATGTTCGAAGGATTGCGATTCAACCATTGGAAGACCAGCCAAAGCGACGATGGCATCGTCACTCTCAGTCTCGACCGAGAGGGCAGCAGCGTCAATGCGATTTCGCGCGCTGTGCTCAACGAGCTCGAGCAGATTGTCGAACGCTTGGCGATAGAGAAACCGGCCGGCGTCATCATCCATTCGGCGAAGCCCTCAGGATTCGCCGTCGGCGCCGACATCAAGGCGTTTCTCGAATACGCAAAAAATGACACTGTGCTCGAAAATATCGAACACGGCCAACGCGTTTATGAAGCGCTTGCAAAACTCCAGTGTCCGACCGTCGCGGCCGTTCACGGCGCCTGCATGGGCGGCGGCACCGAACTGATACTGGCCTGCCGCCAGCGCATTGCGGCAGACGATGAAAAGACCAGGATCGGCCTACCCGAAGTCATGCTTGGCATCCATCCCGGCTGGGGCGGTACCGCGAGGCTGCCGCGACTGATTGGTGCGCCCGATGCGCTGCCGATCATGCTGACCGGCCGGGCACTGTCGGCCAAGCGTGCGTTCGCCATGGGTGTGATCGATCGCCTGTCACGACCCGAGGAACTGCTGGCCGAAGCACGCCATCTACTGCGCCGTCCGCAGACACGTCCGTTCGCTCGCCGCGCCAAAGCGTGGGCAACCAATACCTGGCTGGCCCGACAGATTCTTGCGCCAGTGATGATCAAGCAGACTGCCGCCAAAGTTCGCAAAGAACATTACCCGGCCCCGTTCGCCATGATCGACGTGTGGAAGCGCGGCGGCTCCAGCATCACCCAGCGGCTGAAGCTGGAAGCGCGCTCGGTAGCCAAGCTGGCGAAGACGCCGACGGCGCAAAATCTGATTCGCATCTTCTTCCTGCAGGAACGGTTGAAAGGCCAAGGTGCCGGCGTCGACGCCGCAATCCAACATGTACACGTGGTTGGTGCCGGCGTGATGGGCGGCGACATTGCCGCTTGGGCAGCCTTCCGTGGCTTCGAGGTAACCCTGCAGGATCGCGAGATGAAGTTCATCCAGCCTGCACTGGATCGCGCCCGCCAGCTGTACGAGAAAAAGCTCAAGACACCTGAAAAAATCGAGCAGACCACACGCCGCCTGCGCGCCGATGTCGAGGGCAAGGGCGTGGCCAGCGCCGACCTGGCGATCGAGGCGATCTACGAGAATGCCGAGGCCAAGCGTGAACTTTACGGAAAAATTGAGCCGCAGTTCCAGGGCAATCAGATTCTCGCCAGCAATACCTCGAGTATTCCGCTCGATGAACTACGCATGGGGCTGGCCGCACCACAGCGCTTTCTCGGCCTGCACTTCTTCAACCCGGTGGCGCAGATGCCACTGGTCGAGGTGGTACGACACGACAAGCTTGATCCAGAGATCGAAAAACGCGCGCTGGCCTTCTGCAAGGCGATTGGCAAGCTACCGGTAGCGGTCAAGGGCACGCCCGGCTTCCTGGTCAACCGCATCCTGATGCCCTATCTGCTCGAAGCCATGCGGCTTTACAGCGAAGGCGTGCCTGGCCCGGTGCTCGACCGCGAAGCGAAAAAATTCGGCATGCCCATGGGTCCGATCGAACTGGCCGATACGGTAGGCTTGGACGTCTGTGCATCGGTGGGCAAAGAGCTCGCGCCGTTCCTCGGACTGGAAGTACCACCAGGGCTCGAAGACAAGATGGAGGTCGGCAAACGTGGCAAGAAAGACGGCCAGGGCTTATACACATGGAGTGAAGGCAAGCCGCAAAAGCCCGAAGTCGACAAGGACTACGTCATGCCGCCGGATCTGCAGGAACGCATGATTCTGCCGATGGTCAATGAAGCCATTGCCTGCCTCGCCGATGGCGTGGTCGACGATGCCGATCTTCTCGATGCCGGCGTGATCTTCGGTACCGGGTTTGCGCCATTTCGTGGTGGCCCGATCCAGTACGTTCGGACCGAAGGCGCTGACAAACTCAAGCAGAGGCTGGAGCAACTGGCGCAGCGCTATGGGGATCGTTTTCGTCCCAAGCAGGGCTGGGATCATCCGGCGTTGGCACCACAGACTCTCGAGCAGCAGGCGGGATCACTCGGTGTCGCGTCAGCCTGAAGTGCATTTGGCGTAGTTGCCACCGACATTCTCAGAAAAAGCCCGGCCATGAGCCGGGCTTTTGTTGAGCATAATCGTTGGAGCGTCAAGCGACGAACTTCGCCCAGTCGCTCGTGTTCACCACATCAAATCGTCGGGCACGCCATCGTCGGCCATACCGCCGCTGCCCGGCTCGACCAGCAGCGCCAGTTGATGTGCGTCGATTGCCCGCACCTGCTCGGCGACTTCGCGACTGACCAGAAAATAGCGCCCGGCCTGCTGCACTACGCCAAGCTCACCGGCGTTGAGCGCGGCCAACTGCGCAGCATCCACGTGCACGCGTCGGATCTTGCCGCCGTATTCAAAATTACGCGGCTGATCGGCGTCTGGCTTGTTGAGTGTCTTGCCTTCGAGCAATTGCTGGATCTTCAGCTTGCGCTCGCGGCGCAGCCGTGCCTGCTCGGCAGCCTCCTGCTCGACGCGCTTGCGTTCGCTGGCTTCCGTTTGCGCGCGAATCGCGTAAGCCTTGGCCAGATCGATCTCGCTCTGATCCTTGCTAGGCGGTCGCGAAGTATTTTTATTCTGCGATTGATGCGGCTTGCCGCCAGAGTGCGCTGGCTTGGCGCCTTTGCCTTTGTATGCAGACCGGCTGCTTTGCGGCGGCGGCTTGGGCTTGCTGTCGTGAAGTTGTTTGACGATGCCGCTTTTCAGCAGCAGGTCGCGGAGAGAGTCGGCCATGCTGGCAATCCGTGATCGGAGGATTTGATGATTATTCTGATGGTCAATAATGCGGCGGTGGCGGTTCGCTGTGCGAATCATCCGCCTGTCCGATCCGCATGGACGAAAGTTCGCCCCGCAAATCGCGCAGCGCTCGTTCCAGCGACGCAATGCGCACGGACTGATCGGCATCGGCGGACGCCAGCGCCTGCACCGTATCATCGATAAACGTCAGCTTGACCTCCATTTCGGTCAGCCGCTGCTCGAGCGTATCGATAGGAATGCTCATGGCTTCCTCTCTATGCCTTCAGCTGCAAGCTGCGACCGCGGCCGATGCCGTAATAGGCAACACCCGCCTCTTCGACGGCAGCCGGATCGTAAAGGTTGCGTCCATCGAAGATGGCCCGCTCGCCGAGCATGCTGCCAATACGCAGGAAGTCCGGGCTGCGAAAGGCTTTCCACTCGGTCACGACCGCCAGTACATCCGCGCCTTGCAATGCATCGTATGCACTTTTGCACAACACCAGATCCGTACGCTCACCATAGAGCCGGTGCGTTTCCTCGCTCGCCTGGGGATCAAATGCGCGGACCTTGGCACCTGCTTTCCATAGCGCTTCCATCAGATGCCGACTGGACGCCTCACGCATGTCATCGGTGTTCGGTTTGAATGCCAGCCCCCATAGCGCGATCGTCCGACCGCTCAGTTCGCCATTGAAGTGGCGCGTGATCAGTTCGAACAATTTGTCTTTCTGCTGCCGGTTTACCGCTTCGACCGCAGTGAGCAGTCGCGCGTCATAGCCATAGCTGCGCGCCGTGCGCTCGAGCGCCTGAACGTCCTTGGGGAAACACGAGCCGCCGTAACCCGCACCCGGATAAATAAAATGGTAGCCGATGCGTGGATCCGAACCAATGCCTTGTCGCACCAGTTCCACGTCAGCACCGACACGTTCGGCAATGTTGGCGATCTCGTTCATGAAACTGATCTTGGTTGCCAGCATGGCGTTGGCGGCGTACTTGGTCAGCTCGGCGGAACGCTCGTCCATCACCACCATGCGATCGTGATTGCGGTTGAACGGCGCATAGAGTTTGCGCAACACCGCCACAGCACGCTCGCTGGACGCACCGACGATGATGCGATCAGGCCGCAGGCAATCCTCGACAGCCGCGCCCTCTTTCAGAAATTCGGGATTGGACACCACGTCAAATTCGACGTGGGCGCTACGCTGATTCAACTCGGCGCTGATGGCTGCGCGTACACGATCGGCGGTACCCACTGGCACGGTCGATTTATTGACGACCACCGCATAACGATTCAAGTGGTTGCCGATGGTCTTGGCGACTTCCAGCACGTAGCTGAGATCAGCACTACCGTCCTCGTCCGGTGGCGTACCTACCCCGATGAAAATAATTTCACCGTGTGCAATGGCCGCAGCTGCCTCGGTGGTGAAATTCAGTTGGCCGCTGGCATGGTTGCGTTTGACGATGGCTTCCAGACCAGGCTCGTAAATCGGAATTTCACCGCGTTTCAGCCGTTCGACCTTGCCGATATCGATGTCGACGCAGACGACGTGATTACCCATTTCGGCCAGGCACGCGCCGGTGACGAGTCCCACATAACCCGTACCAAAAATTGTGATCTTCATCATCGCTGGGACGATTTCCTTGGAGCATCAGCCACACATTCTAACTGGCTGCGGATTTTGCATCGAGTTGCCGCTGACAAAGCAAAGGGCGCGAATCGCTTCGCGCCCTTTGCTGTCTCGGGTCGATTAGACCTCGAACTTATTACTGACCACCGGGACCGGCAGCACCCGGAGCGCCACCTGGAGCAGCGCCAGCTGGCGTCGGACCGGTCTTGACCAAGGTCACGTCGAAAATCAACGTGGCATTCGGCGGCATCGGCGGCTGCGGCTCGGCACCGTAGGCCAGCGTCGACGGGATGTACAGCTTGTAGTGACCGCCAACCTGCATCAGCTGCAGACCTTCGCGGAAACCGGGGATCACGCCAGCCAGCGGAATCGAGGCCGGACCCGGCGGATTGTGCTTGGCCGAAGCGTCGAACACCTGACCATTGACGAACGTACCGGTGTAGTCGATCTGCACGGTGTCATTCGGACCCGGACGGGCGCCCGTGCCTTGGCTGACCACCTGATACTGCAGACCGGACGCGGTGGTCTTCACACCAGGTGCGCTCTTGTTCTTGGCCAGGAATGCATCGCCCTCGGTCTTGTTCTTCGCACCGACGCGAACCATCTCAGCCTGATACTTGGCCTGAATCTTTGCCATGAAAGCATCATGCACTTCCTTGGCTTCGGCATCGCTCATGGTCGGCTTCTGACCGGACAGTGCGGCCTGAACAGCACGGCCTACAGCAGCCGCATCCAGTTCGTCGCGCATGATCGGTGGAACCTGGGAAGCAATCTCCCAACCGACCACATAGCTGGCCTTGGCCTTGTCGACCGTGCCCGTGGCGGCGGCGCCGGTTTTGGCAGCCTGGGCGTACACGCTCGCAGTCATGCCCAGCGCAACAGCCATCGCGGCTGCTGTCAGCGTGGGACGCAGAAATTGCTTCATTCGTAACTCCCTCGTGTTTTGATTTGCCGGCATTGCCAACCGGGCCCCCCCAATGGAGGCAGGCCACACATTGTGAGGCGCTAGTCCAATCTTGGCAACGTTGCCATGCAAGGACCGTCATTCAGCATAAAGGTTCATTGCGCGGCGCTTCATCCAGCCTGATGGCCCCGATCAGTCCATTAACTTCATGGTGGTGCGGGCTTTTCCAGGGTTTCCTTGAGCGCCGCCTGCAATCGCGCGTGCATCTTGACCATCCCTCGCCATAGCACGATCGCAAGAACCAGACCGACCAGTATCAGCGAGAGCGCTACACCGCGCGGCGGCAGGATCGCCGAACCTAATGCACCAACCAGCAACGCAAGCGCAAACAGGGTTGCCAACGGAATAACGCGCGCCAGCACGCTTCGAATTGCCTGCGTGTAAGAACCGGTAAACCGCTCACGTATGCCCAGTTCTGCCAGCACCATGCCCAGCGCCTCGGCCTTGCGGTAGACCGCAATCAGCATCGGTAACGAAAGAAATAACGCACACGCCCAGATAACCGTATGACGCAGATCACGCCCGATGCCAAACAGAGTGAACCAGTCCCAGTTGTGCGCATTTATGTAGGCACCGATGATGAAAAGCGCCACCACCAAAAGTACGTTGACCGCGATGTGCCACAGCAATCGGCGGAAAATCGCGGCTATCGCGGCGTTTTCATTGACTGGCTTCAGGTTCTCCAGCCAGCCGCTGTAGCTGGTTGCCAAAAGCCGCACCGGACGTGGTGTGACCGCTCGCAATCCATTCGCCAGGCTGTCGGCGGAGCGCGCCAGATAGGGCGATGCCGCCATGCACACGACGGATACCGCCACCGCAATCGGATAAATAAAGTCGCTGATCACATGTAGTGACAGCCCCAGCGTCGCGATCACAAAAGAGAACTCGCCGATCTGCGCCATGCCCAGACCCGAGCGCAGCGACGTGCGTGCATCGTGACCAACGATAAAGATACCCAGGCTGCAAGCCACCGTTTTGCCGATGATAACTACCGTGGCGATAAGCACCGCGGGCAACGCGTATTGCACCAGCATCACCGGGTCGATCTTCAGTCCAATCGCCACGAAAAACAGCGCGGCGAACATATCGCGCAACGGCTCAATCAGCCGCATCACCCGATTGACGCTCTGCGACTCCGCCACCACAGCACCGGCGAGAAATGCGCCCAGCGCCACGCTGAAACCCATCCAGACGGCGAGCAGGCTCGCGCCAAAACAGATGCCCAGCACGCTGACCAGCAACGTTTCGTCGCGACCAAAACCGGCCACGTAATCAACCAGTCGCGGCAGCAATAGCAGGCCGAGAATCATCCCGACAATGACGAAAAGGCCCAAGTGGCCGATCAGCGTGAACGCCGTTTCAGCTTTCACCGAACCGCCGATCGCCACGGCCGTCAACAAGGTGAGCATCACAATGGTGAGCATGTCCTCAGCCACCAACAGACCCACCACCAGCTTGGCGAATGGCCGATGCCGCTGGCCGCTCTCGGACAACGTTCGGGTTGCCACCATGGTCGAGGACAGCGCAATGATCGCGCCGAGAAACAACGCATCCATGCCTTTCCAGCCGAACAGACTGCCGAGGCCGACACCGATCCACATCATCAGACCGACTTCGGCCACCGCCACCGCCAGTACGCCGATTCCGACTTCGCGCAATTTGCGCACACTGAACTCGAGACCGAGCGTGAACATCAGCAGCACGACGCCGAGATTGGAAATATCGTCAATCGCCTGCGGATCTGCCACCAGCATGCCAGGCGTATGCGGTCCGATCAGCACGCCGGCCAGGATGTAGCCCAGAAGCACGGGTTGCCGCAGGCGCTGAAAAAGAATCGTCGTGGCACCGGCCACGAGCATCACCATGGCAAGATCGCGAATAAAACCGATTTCGTGCATGCCTTGTCCGCTCTTGCATCAAGTCAATCGCAGCTTAAACGAAGCGCTTCGTTTTGGTATTCGCCTGATGTGCTGGCCTGTATCAACCGCGTGATAACAACTCGATCCTCATCGACGGCGCCAGCATGAAATCTGAAAAAAAGTCTTGACGGATATGTGACTCGGACCTATTCTTTCGGGCTTCCAGCAGCGGGGCCATAGCTCAGCTGGGAGAGCGCCTGCATGGCATGCAGGAGGTCGGCGGTTCGATCCCGCCTGGCTCCACCAACTTGAATTGTCCCCATCGTCTAGAGGCCTAGGACATCACCCTTTCACGGTGGCGACCGGGGTTCGAATCCCCGTGGGGACGCCAAGTTGACTCGTAATGCTGGAAAGATGTTGGAAAAATGCGGAGTGGTAGTTCAGTTGGTTAGAATGCTGGCCTGTCACGCCGGAGGTCGCGGGTTCGAGTCCCGTCCACTCCGCCACTAAACGGAAACCCGCCTTGCGCGGGTTTTTTGTTGGGTGTTGTTGATGATCACGCGTCGGTCGTCTGACGTTCCAGCGTACCGGCAGAATGCCCCTGCTCGCCTAGATATTCCAGCCAGCGCGACAGAAAGCTGTTCATCCGCAGGCGATGCTGGAACACCGTATTCGCTGCCGGAAAGGGGCCGAGCACCTGCCAAAGGTGTCGACCCGGATGGCAATGCAGCGCTTCCGCCACGTGGGCATCGGTATACATGCGCAGCTGCGCCGACGGTGAGCGTTGCCCGGTGTGCGCATCGACAAAGTCATAAGTGAGTTCGAGCTCCATCGTATACGGATGGACTTCCTGCAGATGCAGATGCACATCGAGATGGTCATCCACATTGGAGACGTAATGGCCCGGACTCAGATCCTGCGGCGCGAACAGCCGCGCCAGCCGATGATAATTTTCCGCATACAGCCCCATCAGGAACTCGAAGCGCCCGGGCAGCAAATTGGGTCGATGGGGGGGCGTAGCGATCATCGGTAGCAAAAACTCCTGGCGGGCCGGCACTCAGAACATAGTCCGCTCGATACCAAAGCGGGAGAAAATCTTGCTGGAAATTTCTTCAATCGACGTGTGGGTGGTGTTGAGGCTGGAGATGCCGGCGTGACGCATCAGCCTGTCGGCCTGCTCCAGCTCCCAGCGACACTGCTTCAGCGTCGCGTATTGACTGCCGGCACGGCGCTGTTCACGGATCTGCGCCAGTCGCTGCGGATCGATCGTCAGACCGAATAGCTTGTTCTTATGGGGAACCAGCCGTTTCGGCAGTTCAAGTTTGTCGAGGTCATCATCGGTCAACGGATAGTTGGCGGCGCTGACACCATAATGCAAGGCCATATACAGACAAGTGGGCGTTTTGCCCGAACGCGATACGCCAACCAGGATCAGGTCCGCCTTGCCGTAATCGACATCCAGGCCGTCATCGTGGGTGAGCGCGTAGTTGGTCGCATTGATCCGCGCTTCGTACTTCGCGAAATCCACGATACCGTGAGATCGGTTGACTGCGCCCGAACGCTTGGCGCCCAACTCATCTTCCAGCGGACCGATGAACGGTGCAAAGACATCCAGCATCAGCGCACCGCTGTCAGCGACGATATCGCACAGCGCACGCTCGGCCATGGTGTTGACCACGATCGGACGTTCGCCGGTCTGCGCATAGTGGGTCTTGATGCGCAAGGCGGCGGCTTCCGCTTTCTTGGTGTCGTCGATGAACGCCAGACGATGCTTGTCGAACTGCACGCCCTCGAATTGCGCCAGGATGCTGTTGCCGATGGTCTCCGCCGTAATACCAGTGGAGTCGGAGATGAAGAAAACCGTTCGCTGCATACCGTCGCCTGATCACTTCGATGGACTTGTTCGCACCATAACGCAAGCGTCAAACGCTGTCGCCGATTGACTGCCACCTGACTGGTATGCAGTTGGAGTGGCGACGTTTCGCAATGGTCTTCTTGTGCTGTGCATCATCGACAGCGGACAATACCAGTCCTTTGCAGACCGCTTCGACACTGCATCCCGCACCAATCCCACTTTTTACCGCGCTCTTGAGGAGATACCCTTGAACGATCTGGTGCTATGGCTTGACCAACTGCGTATGACCGACCTCGGCAAGGTCGGCGGCAAGAACGCGTCGCTCGGCGAAATGATCGGCAATCTCGCCAAGCTGGGCGTCTCGGTACCCGGCGGCTTCGCCACCACGGCCGATGCCTTTCAGCAGTATCTGGAAAAAAGCGGTCTGGCCAAGCGCATCCAGGAACGCCTTGCTGATCTTGACGTGGATCATGTCGACACACTCGTTGCTGCCGGCAAGGAGATTCGCGGCTGGATCGTCGATACCGCCCTGCCCGCCGAACTCGAGCAGGCGATTCGCGACGCCTACATCAAGTTGTGCAAGGACGCTGGTGCCGAAGATATCGCCGTCGCGGTGCGTTCGTCCGCCACGGCCGAAGATTTGCCGGATGCTTCGTTCGCCGGCCAGCAGGAAACTTTTCTCAATGTGGTCGGCATCGATGACGTGCTGCACAAGGTGAAAGAAGTTTTTGCCTCGCTCTATAACGATCGCGCGATCTCCTATCGCGTACACCAGGGCTTCAAGCACGATGACGTATTCCTCTCTGCCGGCGTGCAGCTGATGGTGCGCTCGGACGTGGGCGCCTCGGGCGTGCTATTCACACTGGACACCGAGTCTGGCTTTCGCGACGTCGTGTTCATCACCGGCTCGTACGGTCTTGGCGAAATGGTCGTGCAGGGTGCGGTGAATCCCGATGAGTTCTACGTATTCAAGCCGACCTTGAATGCGGGCAAGCCCGCCGTGCTCCGCCGCAACCTCGGTGCCAAACAGCTACGCATGGTGTATTCCAGCACCGCCGGCGAGCGTGTCCGTACCGAAGACACGCCAGCGGAGCTGCGTAACAAGTTCTGCATCAATGACGACGACGTGCAGGAGCTCGCCCGCCAGTCGCTGATCATCGAAAAGCACTACGCCCGACCGATGGATATCGAGTGGGCGAAAGACGGCAATACCGGCAAGCTGTACATCGTGCAGGCCCGCCCCGAGACGGTGAAGTCGCGCGCACACGCCACCCAGCTTGAGCGTTTCCACCTCGGCGAACGCGGCAAGGTCCTCGCCGAGGGCCGCTCGATCGGTCAGAAGATCGGCGCCGGCAAGGCGCGCGTGATCCGCACGCTGGCCGACATGAGCAAGGTGCAGCCCGGCGACGTGCTGATCGCCGACATGACCGATCCCGATTGGGAGCCGGTGATGAAGCGCGCCGCAGCAATCGTCACCAACCGTGGTGGCCGCACCTGCCACGCGGCGATCATCGCGCGCGAGCTGGGCGTACCAGCCGTAGTCGGTACCGGCAATGCACTGGACAAGATTCCCGATGGCGTCGACGTCACCGTATCGTGCGCCGAGGGCGACACCGGCACGATCTATGAAGGCATCCTGAAATTCGAGCGTGTCACCGCGGATCTGGGCGACATGCCTGAGGCGCCGCTGAAAATCATGATGAACGTGGCCAACCCGGAACGCGCGTTCGATTTCGGCATGCTGCCGAATGCAGGTATCGGCCTGGCCCGGCTGGAGATGATTATCGCCAGCCATATCGGCGTGCATCCGAAGGCGCTGCTGGAATACGCCAAGCAGGACGCCGCCACCAAGGCCAAGATCGACGAGCGCATCGCCGGCTACGCCGACCCGGAGAGCTTCTATGTCGATCGTCTGGCCGAAGGCATCGCAACGATTGCCGCATCGGTCTATCCGAAAACGGTGATCGTGCGCATGTCCGACTTCAAGTCGAACGAATATGCGAACCTGCTCGGCGGTTCGCGCTACGAACCGGATGAAGAAAATCCGATGATCGGTTTCCGAGGCGCCAGCCGCTATGTCGATCCCAGTTTTGCTGATGCTTTTGGCCTGGAGTGCAAAGCGGTCAAGCACGTACGCGAGGTGATGGGGCTGGACAATGTCTGGGTGATGATCCCCTTCGTGCGCACGCTGGGTGAAGGCGCGAAGGTCATCGAGGTCCTGAGGAAAAACGGCCTGGTACAGGGCGAGCACGATCTGAAGATCATTATGATGTGCGAAGTACCGTCCAACGCGCTGCTGGCGGATGAATTCCTCGACATTTTCGACGGCTTCTCGATCGGTTCCAATGACCTGACCCAGCTCACGCTCGGTCTCGATCGCGACTCCAGCATCGTGGCCGGCCTGTTCGACGAACGCGACCCTGCGGTCAAGAAATTGCTATCCATGGCAATCAAGACCGCTAAGGCCAAAGGCAAGTACATCGGCATTTGCGGCCAAGGGCCGTCAGATCACCCGGATCTCGCCGAATGGCTGATGGATCAAGGCATCGAGTCGGTGTCGCTGAATCCAGATACCGTCGTCGATACCTGGCTGCGACTGGCGAAAAAGAAGGCTGGCTAAGCGCAAGATTCTGCTGTAACTGAACAGACTTTTCGCTGCACTGCAGCAAGGGAGCGAGGAATACCTCGCTCCCTTGAATACCAAGGCGCAAGCGTTCACGGCGTTGTATCGGCGCCATCCCTTGCACAGCCACAAACTCCTGCCATTCCCTAATCTGGATAAGGTTTTAGCACTACCTGTTCACTGCGTTAGTGCAGTGCAGCTTGCTGCGAAACAGCTGGGGATTTAACGTTCACACACATGTTTGAATCCTGGATTTGAAGCAGATGTCTTCACTCACGCTCAACCCAGTTTCGGTCCACCTCGCTTGACTGCGACTCTTCGCAGCGGTGCCGGGGATACGCGTAAGCGCTTGCTGGAAGCGGCCGAATCGCTGTTCATCGAATGCGGTTACGAGGCTATGTCGCTGCGACAGATCACCGCGAAAGCGCATGCCAATCTCGCCGCGGTCAATTATCACTTCGGCAGTAAAGAAGCGCTGATGCAAGAACTGCTATCGCAGCGCCTGGATCGACTCAATCTGGAACGGCTGCAGTTGCTGAGCAATTGCGAGAAACAGTGGCCGGACGGGCTGGGTCCGGCGGCCGTATTCGGCATGCTGTTCATACCCGCCTTTCGGATCAGTCATGAAAGCGTGGGGGGCAAGTCGTTCATGCGCCTGCTGGGACGCGTTTACAGCGATCGATCACCGTTCATCCTCAGCTATCTGCAAGAGCATTACCGGCCAATCTTCGGTCGCTTTTTCGAAGCGTTTTCGCGCACCCTTCCCCAGCTGCCACGCAACGAACTGGGCCTGCGCCTGCACTTTGGGCTCAAGGCGCTATCGGGCATTCTTGCGGGCGAAGACATGCAGAAACTGATTGATGACCTCAGCATGGGCGAGACGATAAATGACGGCGAGTTACTCGCCCGATTGATCTCACTCATTTCGCCAATACTCACCGCGCCATTCGGCAGTCCCGAGCAGATTCGGGTGATTGAACAGGTGCTGGAACTGGACAATGCGACCGCCCTCGCCAGCAAAGAAGCTGTCGCAGAACCCACCGGTGAGCTTAATGCTGCGCCGAGTGTCCTGGAATGGCTCAAGGAAGGGAGGCTGGCCCTCTAAATAAAAACAATAGTTCGACAACGCTTGTAGCGATCCGGTTCTTAAATCGACCAAATTGCCTACTCCCCAATCGTTACAGTCCCACAACACGACTATTCACTCTGAGGCATCACCTCAGGCTGTCGTCACAGGAGAACCACCGTGAACCGTCAAACCTTGCAAGGCTTCACCCGCTTCGGCACCAAGGCAAGTCTCGCCCTTGCTGTTGTTTCCGCGCTGTCGCTGCCGCTATGCGTGCAGGCTGGCTCCTTCCAGCTTCCCACCACAAACGCCGCCGGCTGGGCCCGCGCTGGTGCAGGTGGCTCGCTCTTCCCGGATGATCCCACGGCGGCCTACAACAATCCTGCGGCAATGGCATTTTTCGATGCTCCACTGATTCAGGTCACCGGCACAGGCATTCGCCCCAGCGCTGAATTTCAGGGCCAGTTCCGCGATCAGCAGGGCAATTCAACCACCGGCAGCAATCCCAACGGCTTTGGCAAGTTCATTCCGTTCCCCGATATCGCCTGGGCCCTCCCGGTAAATGACCGCCTGACTATTGGCGGCAGTGTCACTGTTCCCTACGGACTGGCCAGCAATTACAACCCGACCTGGGAAGGTCGTTATTTCGGTACCAAAACCAGCCTGGAGTCGATCGCAGTCAGCATGTCGGCCGGCTTCAAGGTCAATGACGAATTCTCGGTCGGCGCAGGTATTGAGGGTCAGCGCACCAAGGCGCAGCTCAACACTGTGCTTGATCCATACGGTTCGGCGGCCGCCCTGTTCGGTGCACCCATCCTCGGCGCTCCGCAGAGCGGCGATGTGCAGTTGAACGTCAACGTCAAGAAGCGCTTTGCATTCGGCTATTTCGGTGGCTTCGAATGGAAGCCGACGCAGCAGGACAGCGTCGACATCAGCTACCACTCACGCGTCCAGCAGACGTTGAGCGGCACCTACAAGCTGTATGGCTCTGCCGCCAGCTTGCAACTGCTCACGCTGGCCCCTGTCGTGTTCCCGAACGCAGGCCTTCCGACATTGAACTCCGCTGGCGCATCAGCCAATGCAGTGCTAGACACACCAGCATTTGCAAGCGCCGACTGGCTGCACAAGTTCAACGATCAGTTCAGCCTTGCGGCTACTGTCGGCTGGACCGATTGGTCGAATTTCCAGAGCCTGGCATTGACCTCGCAGGGCCAAACCCTGGTCGCGCTGCCACAGAAATATAAAGACACGTGGACATACTCGATCGGCGGCGACTACAAGTTGAACGATGTGTGGACCCTGCGTGCTGGCCTCGGTTACGACGAAACCCCAACCAACATCGTCAGCCGCGATCCACGTATCCCCGACGGCGCCCGCCGCATCGTGGGCCTGGGTGTCGGCTATCAGGCAACCCAGCGTATCTCGATCGATCTCGGCTACCAGCATCAGTTCGTCAGCGACGTGCCGGTTAACCTGACCAATCCGGTTGCATTGGGTGCCGGCACAATGGTCGGCAAGTTCAAGGATCACGGCGACGTAGTCAGCCTGACCGGCACCTATGCGTTCAAGTAAGAAGCAATAAGTTGCAAAAAAGAAGGGCCGCGCAAGTGGCCCTTCTTTTTTGTTTTCCTCGCGCAGAAAGATGAACTGACACACATCATATTTTCACTGTCAGCGGGTTGAACCTCTCCTGGGCTACTGTGAGAGTGTAAGCAGATGCATGAGATCCACCGCCGCTACCATCCTCATTAAAAATGATTAATAAGTGCAAATACATACTGATCGGCCGGAATATCGAGCGTGAATGTCGTTCGATACCAGTCGGCACCAGGCTCGGATGTGGCGCGCGGAAACGTCACTAGCGGCCAGTCCCGATCAGGATATCCGGATAACGTCCAACCCATGCGTTCGCCATAGAGGTCGCCGTTGTTCAAAGAACCGCGTACCGGATCGACCAGCGTTTCGCCACCGCGCCCGCCCTGGATGCACCAGTCGATCGTCGCCGACGAACCCGACAACGTTGCCCTGGCCAGTCCGCGCGCCTCCTTGTAGGCATCGCTGAACTCTTCCTGGTTGTGCCCCATGTTGTCGACATATCAAAGTCGCTGTCCGTCAATCTTCAGCGAATAGCGGCGTAGGTAATGCTATGGGTGCGCGGCGACGCCAGCAGCGCAGAGGCAACGTGCGACGTATCAGCAGCACTCGCTGTCACGAAGGTAGACAGTCCGAACACCATCACACCCAGCAGCCATGCGCACACACGCCAACGCGCGAGCCCGACGCCGAAGGCCATCACGTGTTGAAATAAACGCATCTCGACTCCTGCTTGTTTGGCGTCGAGTCGTCACATTCGCGACTCGCAGATGCACGCAGATGCTGCGTATACAACAACCTCAACGACCGGCAGTAACGACCGGTAGATCGATATAGGTGGACTGCATTACTGAGTGATAGACGCGTTGCGTGGCCTTTCGATAGTCGCCCGGCTTAGCCAGGAAAATGTTCGGTACGAACGTTTGCGGATTGCGGTCATACAGCGGAAACCAGCTCGACTGGATCTGCACCATCAGACGATGTCCCTTCTCAAAGACATGGTTCGATGTCGGCAGAGCGAACTCATAGACCAGTGGCTGATTGGGTGTGATCGGTTGTGCGTGCGCAAGACTCTCGCGATAGCGGCCACGGAAGATATCCATCGCCACGCCAAGCTGATAGCCACCCATCGACGGCTTCTCGCGCACTTCATCCGGGTAGACATCAATCAGCTTCACGACCCAGTCGCTATCGCTGCCACTCGTTGATGCAAACAGATGCACGCTCGGCTCGCCGCTGATCTGCAGCGGCACAGTAAGCACGTCCGACACATAAGTCAGCACGTCAGTACGCGTTGCGAACTGGCGTTGATCATCCACCAGCCATTCGGGCCACGAGTCGACCTGATCAGGTATGCCATGGCTCCACGGCTGGATCGGACGAACGCGATACGGAACCGGTTTGGCCGGATCGGAAACATACTCGTCGTAGTCACCGTCGTCGGATGACGGCGCTGCGAAACCGAGGCTATCGCCACCGTGCAGATACAGCGGCGTCATCTTTGGTGCGCAACCGTTGTCGCAACCGGATGGCCACTGCCGGAGCTTTTCCCAGCGATTGGCACCGGTCACAAACGCATTCACCGGTACGATATCGGCAGCGGGCGCACCGTCCTTCAGATACTGAGCGAGAAACGGCCGCAGGATCTGCTGACGAAAATAGCCGGCGGTATCACTGCCGAGCTCGATTGCACCGATCGTCGGTGCGGTCTCGAGCTGCTTGGCGTGGCGCCATGGGCCTAGCACGAGAAAGAGTTTCTGGCGTTGTGGATCCTTCGACGCAAGCGCGCGGTAGACCGCCATGTCGCCGTAGATGTCTTCCTCGTCCCACAGGCTGTGCACAAGCATCGGCGGCACCGTAAGCGGTATCTCCGCCAGCAACTTGTCGGCCGCCTGGTCCTGCCAGAACGCGTCGTAGGCTGGATGCTCGATCAGCTTGCGCCAGAAGCCCAACTGCTCCATGCCGCGCGAACGCGCAAGTGCGTCGGCAGAACCGGCATGCAGATAAAGATCGTAGTCATCGCGAAAGCCAGACCACCAGCCGTACTGGCTGGAACGATCCGCGACCTGACCGTAGATGTAGGGAATCATCTGCTCGCGGAACGCGCCGTTGTGAAACCAGTCGTCACCCATCCAGCCATCGACCATCGGGTTGATCGGCACAGCCACCTTCAACGCCGGATGCGGATGCACCGTCGCCATCAGCGCTTCGAAACCGTCGTAGGAAATACCGATGATGCCGACCTTGCCATTGCTTTCCGGAACGTGCTTCACCAACCAATCAACGGTGTCGTAGATGTCTGTGGCATCATCCACCGGTGTCTTGTTCTGCGGGCCGCGCAGTGGACGATTCATGACGAAGTCGCCCTGCGAGCCGTACTTGCCGCGAACGTCCTGCACGATGCGGATATAGCCATCCTCGACGATGATGTCGGCAGGATTGTCGTAACCATTGATCACCGAACCCAGGTGTGGGCTGTCGGCGCGATGCGTCATGCCGTCGGCGCCGTAGGGGGTGCGTGTGAGCAGCATGCCGGCATGCTTGGCACCTAGCGGTATCAGGATGACGGTATGCAGTTGCACACCGTCACGCATCGGGATCATTACCTCGCGCCGCGCGTAATCGAAGCCGTCGTTGACTGGCGCGAATTGTGCAGGCGTCTCACTGGGCAGCTGCGCATAGGTCTGATCGCCGCTCCATGCCGCACCGCTTACCACGACGGCAAGCAGACAGAGCAGGAGCACGCTGTATCGAATGGAATGGAACATGCTGGACTCTCTCCGCAGCGGATAAAACACAAACACCATTGCAACCGGGCCGCATAGGCCCGGTTGCAAGCTCTACGCCACGATCAGTAGTCGCACGTGACATCCGAACGTAACGCGGCGTTGCGTAGCTGTCGACACGATCGTAAGAGTTGATGATCGCCGTACTCGCACCCAACCGTGCCGCCGCGGCAAGCCGTTGAGCAAGCTTGTTGGCCGCGCGGGTGCAGTTGAGGCCACCAGGCGGATGTTCGAAATATAGTTGCGTTGTGCGTCGTTGTGACCCACCTGCGGCTGCCGGGTGAGATAGATACCCGTGCTGTCGGCATTAATCAGTCCCGATCGCTCACCGATCAACACCACAACGATGGCCACGTGCAACGTGGCATCGATTTGATCGCCCAATACCACCCGCACCTCGCGCGCAACGACCACCGTGCTGACGCAACTCATGACGGGCATCTCCGCTGTTGGCCGCGGTCACGCATAGATCACCTGCCCGACCACGCGCGCGATTGCCTTCATCCCTTTGACCTTCTGCGCGCGCTTGTCCGTCACCAGCACATCGACGTCCTTCAGCGCGCAGTAGCCAACCCGGCTGCGCACGCCGATCTTGGAGTAGTCGGCAGCAATCACGGTGCAACGTGCATTGGCACTCATGGCACGAGCCACTTCGGATTCATCGAGCACGAAGCTGCTGGCGCCGAACGCAGTATCCACACCCACAGGCGACAGAATCGCCAGATGCGCCTGGTAGCGGCTGATCTCGGCGACCGTGGCAGCGCCGTAGGTTGAGCCCAGCTCACCTTGGAAGCGCCCACCAAGCAACTGCACATGGTTGCTGTTGCTGTTGCCTTGAGTGCCGGCGATGCGCGTGGCAACGTCAACCGAATTGGTGATCACCGTCAAGCCACTGAGTCCGGCGAGTACTTCGGCTACCAGCGACATCGTGCTGCCGGCGTCAAGGAAGATGGTCTGACCGCTCTCGACCAGCGAACCGATGCACTTGGCAATCGAGCGCTTTTCCTTCACCCGCGTCGTTGCGCGCACACCGATCGGCGGTCCGCCGCCTGCCAGCACCGCGCCACCGTGGACGCGCAGAATCTCACCTTTCGCTTCGAGCTCAAGCAGGTCGCGGCGAATGGTCTCGCGCGAGACACCTAGATCGCTGGTGATACGCTCGACCGATACCTGGCCGAAGGTCTTGAGCAAACCCCGTATGCGCTGGTAGCGCTCCTCATGCCACATAGTGCCGCCTCCGGTGCTGTAGATACATGCCAAGACGCGTCGCGAACAGGTGGCACCACAACAGCGCGGTCGTGACCACAACAACAATCCAGGTGGAATACGCAGTCGCCTGCGACACGAAACCGTTCTGATCCAGTTGCATCATCGACACCGATGCCAGGCCGAGATCAGGCCTGACCAGAAACATCACCGCCGACAGTCGGCAGGTTCTGCGTCTGCAATGCCTCGGTATTGACGCACAACGTGACGACATAACCGGTGGTGGCGAATCATGTACCGTTGGCCGCGCGATAGCGCGGCGGCAACCTGGCAATATTGGGCGAAGTGACAGACGCGAGGTTGGTATCGATGCGCGGGTCGAGCATGTTCGTCAGCGCCTAGCCCAAGAAGACATTGTTGCGAGGTGCCGCAGACTCGGCGATCAGTCGCGCTGCAAGGTCGCCGGTGGAGAGCCGCAGACATGCACCTGGATGTCGGGCAGCCGCCAGACAGATAGAAATCTTGTCGTTTTCCAGCGCCGAATAGACCGTGATCGAACCCGCCTGCGCATAGCCGCACGCAAGCACCGATACGGCGAGCGCGAGGACAATTCTGGTGGCGATGCGCATAACACAACTACCCCGTGAAACGTGTGGCGTTTATTCATGAGCGCTCGTGACTCCACATGCGTTACGGAGGGCACCCGCTCACCGTCGTTCCCAGCATGAGCGAAGAATGTGTCATTTTATGTACATTTGCAAATTTGTGGCATTCAACTATTCAAACGATCGCTGCCCTGTCATGATCGGAACATGGGCGAGGATGCAACCCTTGCTCTTTTCTTTCCACGTAAAAAGGAAAGCCGATGATCCTGCTGGCGCCGCCGTCTATTGAGGATTTCGGTGTTTTCGCCGCAGGTGTCGCCGATCGTGCACGCGCCCTGTCGCTGCCATGTTTTCGCGGCGATCTGCACGTCAACCTCAAGCACGATCATAGTCCGGTGACCGCAGTGGATCGCAACGTCGAGGCGATGGTGCGCGACTGCATCCACGATGCTTATCCCGAACACGGCATCCTCGGCGAGGAGCATGGCGAAAGTCACACTGAAGCCGAATACGTCTGGTCGATTGATCCGATCGACGGCACCCGCAGCTTCATCACCGGCTGGCCTCTGTGGGGCACTCTGCTGGCACTGCTGCACCGTGGCGTCCCGCTACTGGGCGTGATCGACATGCCGGTGCTCGACGAACGCTGGATCGGCATCGTTGGCAGCGGTACGACGCTCAATGGCAAGCCCTGCCGCAGTCGACAGAACACTCAGCTGGCGAACGCGACGATTTATGCGACATCGCCGGATGTGTTTTCGCCGCCCGAGCTCGAAATCTTCGAGCTCGTCTGCCGCGCCGCGAAAAGCCGGCGCTTTGGTGGCGACTGCTACAGCTATGCTCTGCTCGCCTCCGGCCATATCGACGCGGTGATCGAGGCGGATCTGAAGCCCTACGATTATCTGGCGCTGGCGCCAGTGATCGAATCGGCTGGCGGCATGATCACCGACTGGGAAGGCAAGTCGCTAGGCATGCACAGTGGTGGTCAGGTGGTTGCCGCAGCGTCACCGACACTGCATCGCGAAATTATCGCGTTGACACAAGATCGTTAACGATGCCCGTTAGCATTTCAATCTGTGGCCGAACGACGGCCTGACGCAACGACAAGACATACGGCTCCATGACCTCCATCGATCGTCGAAGCTTTCTGAAAATGGCTGCCGGAACCATCAGCGCCGGCCTGTCCACCCAGGCCCTTCCGCTCAGCGTACGCCGCGCGCTGGCGACGCCGCCGAATCGCGCGACCGGAACGATCAAGGACATCGAGCATGTGGTGATCCTGATGCAGGAAAACCGATCGTTCGATCATTACTTCGGTTCCCTGCGCGGCGTGCGCGGCTTCGCCGATCCGCGACCCTTTCAGTTTCCCGATGGTCGACCGGTCTGGTACCAGCCAAACGCGACGGTGTATACCAAGCTGTTCCAGTCACGCGGCGTCGCTGTCGACGCGCCATATGTACTGCCCTTCCACGTGGATACACAGCGCAATGGCGATCACCAGCACGGCACCGATCACAGTTGGAGCACTGGACACCTTGCCTGGAACAACGGCAAGTTCAATCAGTGGGTGAATCAGAAGCAGGACGCGCTCACCATGGGTTATCTGCGTCGCGAGGATCTGTCCTTCCACTACGCGCTGGCCGATGCCTTCACCGTTTGCGACAGCTATTTCAGTTCGGTACACGCCGATACGGCGATCAACCGCATCTTCCTGTGGTCTGGCACAGCCGATGTGCATAACAGGTTGGGGAAAAAGCCGAATGGTCCGGGGCTGGCGATGCGTCCGAACGTCGATGGCTACACATGGAAAACCTATCCCGAACGTCTGCAGGCGCATGGCATAAGCTGGCGCCTGTATCAGGGGGGCAGCGGTGAACCGGGTACACCGACCGACAACTTTACTGACAACTCGCTGGAGTTCTTCGCTGCCTATCAAGTGGCCGAAGGCGCTGATCCGAACAGCCCGCTCGTTCGCAACGGTGTATCCCAGCATACGCTGAAGGATCTGCGCGAGGACGTGATGCAGGATCGCCTGCCACAGGTGTCGTGGATCGTTTCGCCATTCAAGTATTCCGAACATCCCGATGCCTCGGCGGTGGACGGCGCGACCTATATCAATCTTGTGCTCGAAGCCCTCACCGCCAATCCGGAATCCTGGAGCAAGACGGCGCTGTTCCTGTGCTACGACGAAAACGACGGCCTGTTCGATCACATCGTCCCGCCCATGCCACCACCAGACAGTCACCGCAACAGTCATGGCATGGTCTCGCCGTCGCTGGTGGAAAGCCTGCAGGATGAATTCCTCGATATGGACATCCATACGTCCATGATCCATCCGTTGATTCCTGGTGCCGATCCGGCAGGCCGACAGCCACTTGGGCTCGGTGTGCGCGTACCGATGATCGTAATTTCGCCGTGGACCACCGGCGGATGGGTCTGCTCGCAGACCTTCGATCACACCTCGATCCTGCAATTCCTCGAGGCACGCTTCGGCGTCGCTGAGCCAAACATCAGCACATGGCGACGCTCGATCTGCGGCGACCTGACTAGCGCTTTCGATTTCGCGGGCGAGCCGCAGACCGCAGTGCCAAGCTTTCACCTGCCGCCAGCGCACCCGGACGCACATGCGCCGATCACGGTGCCGGCTGAACCATCGTTGCCTACGCAGGAAGCAGGCTTGCGACCGGCGCGCGCCATTCCGTATCAGTGGACGGTACATCATCGCCTGGATCTTCGCGTCCAGCGCTCCTGGCTGGAATTTTCCAACACAGGTCGCGCCGGCGCAGCGTTCTATGCATACGACAACACAGCACCCGATACTGCGCCGCGCCGTTACACCATAGCTGCCAGAGACACACTTACCGACTACTGGCCGCTCCAGACAAAAGACATCGGCTATGACGTGACCGTCTACGGACCGAACGGCTATCTGTTTCATGCTCGCGGCGAAGGCGGCAGCACGACGTCGGTGACGAACGATCTCGAAGTGCAACTGCGGCCGGATCCGAACCATCGTTCGATCCGCGTGCTGATGAAAAACAAAGGCACGCTAGCCTGCCTGGCCACCGTCAACAACGCATACAGCAGTGTCGCCGTACGCCAATCGGTAGCACCCAACACGACGATTGAATCGGTCTGCGAGCTCAACGCCAGCAATGGCTGGTATGACATCTCGGTTACCCACGACACATCGACAAGCTATCTGCGCCGATTCGCCGGCCATCTGGAAAATGGCAAGCCGAGCACCAGCGACCCGCGACCCGGTGCCTGACCACAAGCTACCGCGTCGACGCCCCGCGAACGGGCATGATGGCGAGTCGACGCACATTGCTGAATGTTCATCGCATGTCTTGCTGGCAGCTAGCTCTGGGAAGTTAATCTGCCTGCGTACGCGGCACCGGCGACGCGGGTAAGTCATCGCCCTCCTCCGGCGCAGCGTCAGTTTGTCAGCCCTGCGGTGGAAGCCTTTATCAGGCGCACCAAGGCGCTGATCGGATATCCGGAACTGGCGTGGCTGTTCTAGAGCTGCTATCCGAACACGCTCGACACGACGGTGAAGCTGGACACCCGAAACAGCAAGCCGGATACGTTCATCCATCCGAGATGTAATTCTCGGGAAAAACCCACGCGTCGGCGATTACGTAGGCACTCTCACCTACCCTTTGTCCAAACACGAGGGGCAACTGCACAGGGTGGTTGTTCTACCCGATTCACAGACAGGGCAGCTGATGGCTGACGTCCAGCTTTTCAGTGACTCAGAGGCTCCGCGCTACGGAATACTCCTCGGGGAGCTGGCGTAGCCAACCCGGCGGACTTCTCAGCCTTCCGGAGCAAGGTTTCGAACTCAGTTCGCTGAGTTACGCGTTGGGCCAAAAGAACAACTGCGCGGTGATCGCCTTGAACAGTGGAAGCTTCTGCGGAGCTATGTCCGCCATGCGGCCATAGGCTCGCGCGAGTTCGTTGTAGCAAAGAATATCGAGCGCCACGTATGCGGGTGGCTCGTCTGACTCGATAGTGAGGCGCTTAACCTTCCACGCGGCGATCGAAGCTTCGGTTGGCGCTAGCTCGCGAGCGATATCTGCCTCGAGTTCGCAATATCGACGTCGCAGATCGTTGTGCTTGCGTGCCATTTCATTGGTACCAGCGACGAGGTCAACACCGGACATGCACACGACGATGAATGTCGCGGTGAGAGCAACCCAAGAGGGAGCGATCTTACCGAGCGAGGCGATCACAGAGGATCCACCCACTACACCCACGAACGCCGTGGCCTTGTGCCAACGGTCATAGAAAATGCTTCGGCGGGCATGATAGCGCTGGGAGCGCTGCGAAGCCCACAGCACCTTCCATCGCTCCTGCTTGATTTCCGTGGTATCTCCATGAATCAACCATAGCACTGCCACCCGCGCTTCCCGGGTGGCGCAGGTGGAGGGTGGTCAGTGATCAGGAGTCTTTCGGAGCGGCTCGGATGGAAGGCCTGGGCGCGGCTCTGGTGGTGGCGCAGGGACATGGATCATCATGTCAGCATGCCTCACTTTTTCGGCGGTGGCGGCGGCGGAACTCGAGAATCGCGGACCTTAGAGTTGCTGTCCTTTCTAGTGAAACCGTCGTTCGCGTGCTCGCTTTTAGGAGCGGGTTTAGGTGCTACTGGTGGTGCTGGTGGCTTTTTGCTTTTGTCGTTCATGTCCTTCCCCTGTGACTGCGGACGATGCCGCTGAGCTAATTCCTTCAAGCGTCGTCATGGCACTGACGTCGATGCGCATTGCAGACTATCTAATCGAGGGCCTTTATGCATGTATGGGACGAGATTGTGAACGGCATACCGCTCGCACAAAAAAGCCCCTGAAATCAGGGGCTTAAATGCATTCTTGGCGGAGAGGGAGGGATTCGAACCCTCGGTGCGCTTTCACGCACGCCTGATTTCGAGTCAGGTACATTCGACCACTCTGCCACCTCTCCAAAGGTTTTGCATGGTGGTTTATGCGAACCGCGGATGATACGCGGACGCGTCTATCGTGACAACAACCGTGGCATCCGGCATGCTCCGTCCATTCGCCGCACAAGACAAATCATGATCGAATTCGGACACGGAACGCACGTTGGCCTGCGCCGCCTGCGTAACGAGGACACCTACTACGCGGACGCCTCACTAGGCCTGTTTTTGGTTGCCGACGGCATGGGTGGTCACCAGCACGGCGAAGTGGCATCAGCCATGGTGCGGGATGCTGTCGTCGACTTGATCACCCGTGGACATAGCTTGGTTGAGGCCGTGCAAGGTGCTGGCGAGCGGCTACTTACGCATACCCGAGGCAGTTTCGAGGTATTGCCCATGGGTACGACCATCGCCGCACTGCGGGTGACCGCAGACAGCTACGAGGTTGCCTGGGTTGGCGACAGTCGCATCTATATGTGGAAACAAGAGCTGCGGCAGATCAGTCACGATCACTCACTGGTACAGGCATTGGTCGAATCCGGCCAGCTGGATGCCTCACAGACGTCAAAGCACCCACAGCGCAACGTGCTGACCCAGGCACTGGGCGTAACAGCCACCGAACAGCTGCATATCGGCATGTCTCGCGGTCGGCTGGAAGCGGGCACCGGATTTGTACTGTGCAGCGACGGCCTGACCGAGAGCATCGACGATGCATCGATAGCTAGCATCGTCGCGCGTACGGATCTCGCATCGCAGGAATGCGTCGATCAGCTATTGCTGAATGCGCTGGATGGCGGTGGCGACGACAACATCACGGCGGTCATCGTGCGCTACTCCTGAATGGATCGATCAAGCGATCAATTCAGCTGGCGCCACATGCTCCTGCCGCCCACGCTCTTATCCAGTGCATCCAGACGCTGCTCGTGCAGCAATAACTCGTCGCCTGCCGCGCGCAGGATGCGTGGTCGCGCCCGCAGCGTGACGGGTGCCAAGGCAACAGTGTGCTTCTGTTCGCTAGCCGCTTCAAAACCAAGATCAAAAGCCACCTGTCCCGAAGTCATCGCCAGATAAACATCGGCCAACAACTGGGCATCGATCAAGCCACCGTGCAGATCCCGTCGTGAGTTATCCACGCCCAGACGCTTGCACAGCGCATCGAGGCTGTTGCGCTGGCCCGGGTAGCGCTCGCGTGCCATCTTGAGCGTATCGAGCACGTTGCAGCGATCACCGATAGAACCCGAACCGTTTGCCAGCGCAGCGAGTTCAGCGTCAAGAAACCCGACGTCAAAGCTGGCGTTGTGGATGACCAGCTCGGCACCATCGATAAAGGCAAGAAACTCATCGACTACTTCGGCAAACCGCGGCTTGTCGAGCAAAAAATCGTCTTCAATACCGGTGACCTGCCGCGCGCCCTCATCAATGCGACGCTCCGGGTTGAGATAGGTCTGATAGTGCCGGCCGGTGAGCCGGCGTTCGACCATCTCGACGCAGGCAATTTCAATCAGGCGGTGGCCTTGGCGAACTTCAAGGCCGGTGGTCTCGGTATCGAGAATGATCTGTCTCATGCGGAACGCTTCATCGAATCAGCCTTCATCAACTCGGCCTGCGCGCGCGCGGCCTGGTCAACACGTTCGTTTTCGGCATGCCCGTTATGGCCTTTTACCCACTGCCAACGCACCTGATGCGTGCTAACCGCTTCGGACAAACGCTGCCACAAATCCTGATTCTTTACCGGCTTCTTGTCAGCGGTTCGCCAACCATTGGCGCGCCACTTTGGCACCCACTCTTCGATACCCTGCATCACATAGCGCGAGTCGGTGGTGAGCTGCACCTGGCAGGGCCGCTTCAACGCTTCCAGCGCGCCGATGGCCGCCATCAGCTCCATTCGATTGTTGGTAGTGGCAGGGTCCCCGCCTGCAATGACACGTTCACTGCCCTTGGCGCGCAAGAGAGCAGCCCAACCGCCCGGTCCCGGATTGCCCAGACAGGCGCCATCGGTAAATGCTTCCACTTCGTTCATCGTTGCCTGCTTATCTCTTCATGGTCAAAGTACGGCACTACGTCGCGTACTCGGCGACAGCCGCCCGCTTGCCGGCACCTTCAGCGGTGTCGGGCGGATTCTTAGCGGCGTGACCACGCGCCGTCGCTTGCGAGCGATGACCACGTAGCCGCCACCCAATAGTTTCGTGCTGATCGTGTAAGCATTCACGCCAGCCGGCAGAACGCAACCCACGCGCCGCGCTTGCTCAATCTCAAATCCAGCCTGCTGCAAGGCATGCATGAGCCGCAGCGGCATGCTCAGCGTCAGACGCTTGCCACGGGCGCGCCAGCGAAACCAAGGCGCCCACGCGCTCATCGGATGCACGCCAGTTATCGCCAGCACCCCCCCTGGCGCCAACACGCGAACAGCTTCTTCCAGTAGCGAAGCAGGCATCACCGTTGCCTCGAGCGCGTGTTGCAGAAGTACCAACTCGAACGCGTCATCAATAAAAGGCAAGCCTTCATCGCTCGCCGCCAGCAGATCACCTTGATAGCGATTGCCTTCTACCTGCATCCGTATCCAGCAGCCGAGCATCGGCAATGCGGGTGGTGACGCGTCTTCGGCCGATGTGCCAACCAGCAAGGCATAGTCGCCAACACAACGCTGCAAGTCGGGCGTCATTGCATGGGTCTGATCATCCAGCAATCGGCGCACTGGCGCACTGGCATAGATGCTTTGATCGCGTTGGGGCATGCTGCCGATCCGGTTTTCAAACTGTCGAGGGAGTGTAACGGCTCATGACAATCCGATGCCGCCTGAAGTGGAATCACTAACGCGGGAAGCCGGTCGCGTAGCTGAACAACCCGCTGCCCGATTAACACCAGAATAACGAGTCAATGGTCCCGGATGTTTATAGTCGCTCGGCTGACATCTGCCCAATCAACGTATCCGACCGAAGGGGACTTTGAAAACACCACAGATACCGCGGTGAGGCCAGTAGTTAGAGATCTGACTGTGCCGCATGACACATAAGGCATGACGCCAACGAATTTGATAACCGCTCGTCGTAACCGATCCGCTTCAATCGCCGAGTCGTCAGACAGTCGATCAATAGTCCGGAGATCATGGTGCACCTGATACCTTTGCCGGCACTCGCCGATAACTACATCTGGCTGATCCATGACGACGACGGAATGGCCATCGTTGTTGATCCCGGTGAAGCCCCGGTTGTCGAACATGCCCTGGCGACCCGGCAGCTCAGGCTACGGGCGATCCTGCTGACGCATCACCATCCCGACCATATAGGCGGTGTCGCCGAATTGCGTCGGCATCACGACGTCCCGATCTACGCGCCTGTTGACGAACGCATCATCGAAGCGACCGAGCGAGTCGAAGACGGTGATCGCATTGAGCTTTCATCACCGCTGCTGCAGTTTGAAGTGATCGCCATCCCTGGCCACACCCTCAGCCACGTGGCGTACTTCGGAAGCGGTCTGCTGCTCTGCGGCGACACTTTGTTCAGTATGGGCTGTGGCCGGATGTTCGAAGGCACGCCCAAACAGATGCTCGATTCACTGGATCGCCTGTCGGCATTGCCCGGTGAAACCGAAGTCTGTGGCGGACACGAATATACCGAGACCAACGGGCGATTTGCCATCACCATCGAGCCGCAGAATCCCGAGTTGCGCATACGCCAGCAGGAAGTTGCAGCGCTGCGCGCCGAGGGTAAACCGACATTGCCGATTTCGCTTGCGATCGAACGAGCCACCAACCCGTTTCTGCGTGTAGATAGCGAGGCAGTGGCAAACTGGTGTGACCAGCGAGGTGTCGGCGATGATCGTATTGCCCGCTTTGCAGCATTGCGTGGCGCCAAGGACGCGTTCCGGTGACGGTGACAAACAGATCACTGCGACCGCTATTGCCAGCGCTATCGATGCTGCTGACCGCGTGTGTCGGCATGCCCACCTCAGGTCTACACCAGCCAGCCATTCAGAAGCCGGCTATCAAGATCCCCCAGGCGACTGTGCAGCCGGTTACGTCACCCCCAGTAATCGCTCCTCAGGTCGTCGACTTCTGGCAGCAAATGCGCGGCAGCTTCGCGATGAGCGATTGCGATGCCGATCCTTCCATATTGACCTGGGCGGAGCGCTATACCAAAAATCCCGAGCGTTTCGAAGATCAATTGCGAGAAGCGATGCCGCAATTGACCTATGTGCGAGAGGTGGCCGCGCACTATGACGTCGCGGGCGAATTCGTGCTGCTGCCGTGGATCGAGAGTGGCTTTCAGTCATTGCCGGGGCGCAAGAACCGGCCGGCCGGCATGTGGCAGATCATGCCGCTTACGGCCAACAAGATGGGATTGCGTGTCGACGGCCGCTACGACGCACGTCTTGACGTCGATGCGTCGGCCAACGCAGTAATGAAAATGCTCAGGCAATACCACGACAAATTCGACGACTGGCGTGTGGTCGATTACGCGTACAACACCGGCGAATTCAACGTCGCCAAATTGGTGGAGAGATTTGGCACGCCTCCCGCTGAACCCGTGATACCGCATTTGCCCGTAAAAAACGTGACGAGAGAACATTTGACCCGGATGCTGGCCATGGCTTGCGTGGTACGTGAGCCGGGTCGTTTCAATGTCACCCTGCCCACCCTATCCGATGAACAACATCTGGTGCAGGTCAGTATCTCCCACTCCATGCCGATCGCTCAGGCTGCTGGCCAGGCAGGTGTTCCGGTGAGTACGCTGAAAAACCTCAACGCGGCGTTTCGGGGCAACACGATGGATGCCGGCGCCGTTTCGTATCTGATGCTGCCTGCTAACCATGCCCAGCAATTTCGCGATTCATTGGTGCAGCAACCCAGTACTGCGACAACCGCTGGCCAGCCTTTGAATTCCATAGACGACAGCGAAGATAAGCCAAAGCAGACAAACTTCTCAGCATCATCGACCTCGCGCGAGAAAACCCACACCGTTAAAAGTGGCGAGAGCCTTTGGCAAATCGCGCGGCGCTATTCGGTAAGCAGCAAGAAGCTGCAGCAGTGGAACCATCTGCATGGGCAGGCACTCAAGCCGGGACAGGTACTCAAGGTGAGCGGCTCCGATTGAGCCTGCGTAAATAAATAAAAAGGGGCAGCCGTAGCTGCCCCTTTTTATTTCGCGATGACAACTTCATCGCCGCATCTCAAAAACCTACATCTGCGCTTTGTTGATCTGGATCTTGGTTTTCGCTCTCAGCTGATCAATCAGTTCACGCGTTGCTTCGGCACCGTAAGCCTGAGCCATCTGTTGACGCAGCGCATCGTGTTCTTCCGGCGGGATCTTGGACAAATCACCGTCCTGCACTTTATCCACGGCCAGCAGCGCGAAGGTTCCGTCCTGCATATCCACCGCGGCGTACTGCGACTTGCCCGCCGCCGGATGCGGCATCAGGAAAGCCTGCTTGAGCAAGGGCGCTGGCGTCGGGGTTACAGGGGCTTGCGGCGATTGAGTCCGAACCGCTTCAGCCACGGTCTTGATCGTGGCGTGGACCGACGCGGCAACCGTCTGCATCGCATCACCCTTGTTCAGACTTGTGACCATGTCGTCTGCCTGCTTCTTTTCGGCAGCTACCGTGCGCTCGTCGAGAATTTTTTTCTGTATGTCAGCGCGTACCTCAGCCAGCGGACGCAGTGCGGCAGGCACGTGTTTGTCGATATGCAGTACCGCCGAATGGTCGTTGCCAAGATCGATCAGGCCAGAGTTATTGCCCTGAACAAGCACGTCGTCGCCAAACGCCGCCGTGACAAACTTGGGATTTGCAGTCAGCGCATCGCCGCCACCCTGGCGCGAAAACAACGCTGTCGTCTTGATCGGAAGACTCAGCGCAGCTGCCGCCGGCTCAAGTGAAGATGGATTCTGATAGGTATTGTCGGAGAGCTTGCCAGCGACATCGTTGTACTTGCGATCCTTGCCGCCGGCCGACAGTTCCTTGACCAGCTGATCGCGCACTTCGTTGAATGGTTTGGACTCGCCGCTGCGAAGATCCCGCAAAAAGATGATGTGATAACCATCGGGCGACAGCACCGGCTTGGATATCTGGTTTTTCTGCAGGGCAAACATCGCCGCTTCGAACGGTGCATTGGTCACACCCTTCTGCAACCAACCCAGGTCGCCGCCCTGGATTTTGGAGCCAAGATCTTCGGAATCCTGCTTGGCCAGGCTGGCGAAATTGTCAGGGGTTGCCTGGGCCGCGATTTTCTCGGCCTTGGCCAGTGCAGCCTTCTGCTGATCCGGCGTGGCATTGGCCGGCACGTTGATCAGGATGTGCGAAACGAGGCGCTGTTCCGGCTGCACGAAACGCTGCTTTTCATCTTCATAACGCTTCTTGAGGTCATCGTCGCTGGGCGCTGCATCCAGCTTGAGGTCGGCACCGTTGACTTCGAGATACTTCACCGAGACCTGCTCGGGATTCATGTAATCGGCTTGATGCGCCTTGTAATAAGTGTCGATCTGCGCGTCGGTGACCTGATCGTCGGCCAACTGGGGCCGCGGCAAGACGAAGTAACGCAGGTCGCGACGTTGGCTGATCAAGCTCAGGAACCGGTCCGTAGTGGTGTCGGTAATGATCGTGCTGTCGTTGATCGCATCGGGAATCAGCTGACTGGCCAGCGACGAACGGATGTCGCTCTCGAAACTATCCGGCGTCTTGCGCTGGCTTTCAAGGTAAGTGCGGTAGGTGGTCGGATCAAACTCATTATTGAGCTGGAAAGCCGGAACTGTCGCGATGTAATCGCGCACGGCCTGATCGGATACCCGCATGCCCCAGTCGTCGTTGGCCTGCAGCAGAAGCTGCTGGTCAACCATGGCGTCGAGAATCTGCTGCTTGGCTTCCGGCTTTTCGAAAACGCTGGAGTCGAAATGGTCGCCCTGCTCCTCGCTGGCCTGCTGACGCAGCTGATTTACGCGCGTCTGGAAATCATTCTGGGAGATTTCATGCTTGCCGACCTTGGCGACAAACGTGTCGTTGTGTGAGGTGAAATAACTTTCCATACCGAACAGCGACATCGCCAAAACGCAAATACCCAGAAGGATGACCGATGGCCACCCATGCATCTTGTTACGTATTGCCTGCAGCATTGGAATCTTCCCGCAACGTGATTGATGGCGCGTAAAACGGGTGACTCACGAGTAGCGCAAAAACCGCCGCAAGCGACCGCTACTGATTACTGCACCCCAACAACAAACGCGCACTGCTAAAAAAACAAAGGCGCCACAGGGGCGCCCTTGCGAACTGTGGCGGAGCGGACGGGACTCGAACCCGCGACCTCCGGCGTGACAGGCCAGCATTCTAACCAACTGAACTACCGCTCCACATTTTTCTGGTGGGTGCTGTAGGGATCGAACCTACGACCACCGCCTTGTAAGGGCGACGCTCTACCGCTGAGCTAAGCACCCAAAACCAAGCAGCCGCTTAGTTTAGGGCATCCTTGAGGGTCTTGCCAGCCTTGAAAGCGGGTACTTTCGAAGCCTTGATCTTGATCGCTTCGTTAGTACGCGGATTGCGGCCAGTACGTGCTGCGCGCTTGCGCACAGTGAAGGTGCCAAAACCAACCACCGAAACGTCCTCGCCCTTCTTCAACGACTTCTGCACGGTCGCAAAGAAAGCCTCGAGTGCGCGGCCGGCGTCGGCCTTGGTCAACTCGGCGGTTTCGGCGATGGCATTGATCAGATCAGTTTTATTCATTGAGAAACTCCCTTGATTCGGTTTACGGCCGGCGTAAATTAGTTGTGGTAAGAAATGGTGCCGGCACGGATGGTTAACTCTTTACTCTTGCTAGGCGCCGTTACGCAATCCCGCATCACTGCGCTCACAGGTCACGCCGGGATTGCGGTAACGCCTTTATACCAGTGCGTTGCCAGACTCCGCAACACAAGCTGCACCAACGTTTTTGGCCTGTACACACTTGACAAAATCGGTTGCGAAACAAACGCCGAGGAGCCAAGTCCAAACTTTGCTCAGGAATAACCGATATCTACAAAAAAATGCTCCACGAATGCGGAGCATTTCTTCAAATCAGTCTGATCCCATCGCAGCCATCAACACGGGGGAATCAGTGCGTACGTGAATGCACCTCGGGTGGCTCACCGACAGCCGCAGCAGGTGCCTCCTCCTTGGCCTGGTTCGGTTGAAGCGGACGTTCCAGCGCAATATCCAACACCTCGTCAATCCAGCGTACCGGATGAATCTCCAGCGAGGAAGTGATGTTGGCCGGCATGTCCGCCAAATCTTTCTTGTTGTCCTCCGGAATGATGACCGTCGTGATGCCGCCACGATGAGCCGCAAGCAGCTTCTCCTTGAGGCCACCAATGGGCAGCACGCGGCCACGCAGGGTGATTTCACCCGTCATCGCCACTTCCGAACGCACCGGCACCTTGGTCAGCACCGAGACGAGTGCCGTGCACATGGCAATACCCGCACTCGGACCATCTTTCGGCGTCGCGCCCTCCGGCACGTGGATATGCACATCGAGCTTCTGATGGAACTCCGGGTCGATACCAAGCTGATCGGCGCGCGCCCGCACAACGGACAAGGCCGCTTGAATCGACTCCTTCATGACATCGCCCAGCTGACCGGTATGGACAAGCCGACCCTTGCCGGGGACAACCGATGCTTCGATGCTCAGCAGCTCGCCGCCGACCTGTGTCCATGCAAGCCCGGTGACGAGGCCGACTTCGTTCTGCAATTCCTTCCGGCCAAAGTCAAAGCGGCGCACGCCAAGGTAATGCTCAAGATTGCCTGAATCGACCTTGACCTTTCCAGGAGTCTTGGCTTTCTTGGAGGCAGCAACTGCCTTCTTGATCAGGCCTTGAGTGGCCAGTTCCTTGACCTTCGATCTCTTGACCTCGCCCAGCGTCAACTCCTTGACCACCTTGCGGCAGATCTTGGATATCTCTCGCTCAAGATTACGTACACCCGACTCGCGCGTGTAGTAGCGCACGATGTCACGCAACGCTTCTCCGTTGACACTGAGCTCCTCTGGCTTCAGACCGTTGGCCTTGAGTTGCTTTGGCAGCAGGTATTTCAGCGCGATGCCCAGCTTCTCGTCCTCGGTATATCCCGGAATGCGGATCACTTCCATGCGATCGAGCAGTGGCCCGGGAATGTTCAGCGAATTGGCCGTGGCGATCCACATCACTTCGGAAAGATCGAGATCGACCTCAAGGTAATGATCGTTGAACGCATGGTTCTGTTCCGGATCGAGCACTTCAAGCAGGGCCGATGACGGATCGCCGCGGAAGTCCATCGACATCTTGTCGATCTCATCCAGCACGAACAGCGGATTCTTGGCACCCACTTTATTGATGTTCTGCACAATACGGCCCGGCATCGAACCGATGTAGGTACGACGATGCCCGCGAATTTCGGCCTCATCGCGTACGCCACCCAAGCTCATGCGGACAAATTTGCGGTTGGTCGCCTTGGCGATCGACTGTCCGAGTGATGTTTTACCCACACCCGGCGGACCGACCAAACAGAGGATCGGCCCCTTCATCACCGTTACACGTTGCTGCACGGCAAGGTATTCAAGGATGCGATCCTTGACCTTTTCGAGCCCGAAGTGATCGGCGTCCAGCACCTCTTGCGCCATTTGCAGATCTTTTCGAACCTTGCTGCGTTTTTTCCACGGCACGCCAACCAGCCAGTCCAGATAATTGCGCACCACGGTGGCTTCAGCCGACATCGGCGACATCTGCTTGAGCTTGTTGAATTCCTGTTTGGCCTTGGACAGCACAGCCTTGGGCATGCCGGCAGCATCAATTTTCTTCTGAAGCTCCTCGACTTCGTTGGTACCGTCCTCGCTGTCGCCGAGCTCTTTCTGGATCGCCTTCATCTGCTCGTTGAGGTAATACTCGCGCTGGCTCTTTTCCATCTGCGACTTGACCCGACCGCGGATGCGCTTCTCGACCTGCTGCAGGTCCATCTCGCCATCGACCAGCCCAATCAGCAATTCCAGGCGTTCGCCAACGTCGGTAGTTTCCAGCACCTTCTGCTTGTCAGCCATGCGCACGGAAAGATGTGCCGCAATGGAATCGGCAACACGCGACGGATCGTCAATTCCCGACAGGCTGGCGAGCACTTCAGGCGGCAACTTGCGGCTTTGTTTGACCAGCTGCTCAAACAGCGAGATCAATGTGCGTGAAACCACATCGAGCTCGCGCTCCTTGGCGTTGTAAACCGGCTCGATGACACGGGAACGGGCGGTAAGCATGCCGCCGTCCTCGCGAAAATCCTCGACCGCGACGCGTGACTGGCCTTCGACCAGCACCTTGACGGTGCCATCGGGCAGTTTGAGTAACTGCAGCACGCCGGCCAGCGTCCCGATCTGATGCAGGTCAGATATCTCCGGATCATCGATATCCGGACTCTTCTGCGCCACCAGCAAAATCTGCCGCTCGCCTTCCATCGCACGTTCCAGCGCACGCATGGATTTGTCGCGCCCAACAAACAATGGAATGACCATATGCGGATAAACCACGACATCTCGCAATGGCAGTACCGGCAGCGCATCCATCAGCACGGAGGGTAAGGTGTTCTTGGCCATCGAAGAGGGTTCCCTCAGAAAGTCGAATCTAGGTTCGCCCCGACACTGCGCCGGGTGCATCTGTTATTCAAATGGAGGCCAACCGGCTTCCACTCAAGGTGTCACTGTTGCGTAAAACAAAACGGCTCCGGTGATTTACCGGAGCCGTTTTTAGTGCCCGCCTGCGCGCAGTGTATGGCTGAATGAATCAGGCAGCGTCGCTGCCCTCTCCCGCCACGCGTTGCTGCAGGTTGCCACGATAGATCAGGTACGGCTCGGCCTGACCATTGATCACAGCATCATCCACAACGACCTTGCTCACATGCTCGAGCGATGGCAGCTCATACATGGTATCCAGGAGCACCTGCTCGAGAATGGTGCGCAGGCCGCGGGCACCGGTCTTGCGCTTGAGCGCCTTGCGGGCGATCGCCTGCAGCGCTTCCGGCCGGAACTCCAGTTCCACCTCTTCCATCTCGAACAGCTTCTTGAACTGTTTGGTGACGGCATTCTTCGGCTCGGTGAGAATCTTCACCAGCGCAGGCTCATCCAGTTCGTCAAGCGTCGCCACCACCGGCAAACGACCGACAAACTCCGGGATCAGGCCGAAACGCACCAGATCGGCGGGTTCCACGTCGGACAACGTCTTGCCCAGATTCTCCGTGCGCTCCTTGCTGCGCACTTCGGCCGAAAAACCGATACCCGTGTTCTCCGAGCGTTGCTGAATAACCTTTTCAAGCCCGGCAAACGCGCCACCGCAAATGAACAGGATATTTTTGGTGTCGACCTGCAGGAATTCCTGCTGCGGATGCTTGCGACCACCCTGCGGTGGCACCGAAGCGAGTGTGCCCTCGATCAGCTTCAGCAATGCCTGCTGCACACCTTCGCCGGAAACATCCCGGGTGATCGACGGGTTTTCGCTCTTGCGCGAGATCTTGTCGATTTCGTCGATATACACAATGCCCGACTGCGCCTTCTCGACATCGTAATCGCACTTTTGCAACAACTTCTGGATGATGTTCTCGACATCCTCGCCAACATAACCCGCCTCGGTGAGCGTGGTGGCATCGGCGATTGTGAACGGCACATTGAGCAGGCGCGCAAGCGTTTCAGCCAGCAGGGTCTTGCCCGAACCGGTCGGGCCGATCAACAGAATATTGGATTTACCGAGCTCGATATCGTCGCTCTTCTGACGCGACTCGATTCGCTTGTAATGATTGTAGACCGCGACAGCGAGCGCTTTCTTTGCACGCGTCTGACCAACCACGTACTGATCCAGTGACTCGCGAATTTCGCGCGGCTTGGGCAACTGGGTACGGCCGGATGCAGCCTTTTCTTCCAGTTCCTCGCGGATGATGTCGTTGCAAAGCTCCACGCACTCGTCGCAGATGAACACGGATGGACCCGCGATCAGCTTGCGCACTTCGTGCTGACTTTTGCCACAGAAGGAGCAATAGAGAATCTTGCCACTATCGCTGGAACGGCCCTGCCGATCGTCACTCATACTTTCGATCCCGCTGGTAAATCTGGATGCGTCTTGAGAATAACACAGCGTTTCGCATCTGCATTCAGATACGAAACGCTAATAAAGACACCTAGGTACAGCGTGGAAATCAGGCCGATTTGACCGTCTCACCGGCGCGCTTGCCGAGCACTTCATCGATCAGACCGTAAGTCTTGGCATCGACGGCGTTCATGAACCGATCGCGCTCCATGTCCAATTCGATCTTCTCGATCGGCTGGCCGGTATGCTCGACATACAGCCGATTCAAACGCTCGCGGATGTAAAGAATCTCGCGTGCCTGAATCTCGATGTCAGTCGCCTGACCTTGCGCGCCACCCGACGGCTGGTGAATCATGATGCGTGAATTCGGCAACGCGTAGCGCTTGCCCTTGGCACCCGCCATCAGCAGGAACGAACCCATGCTGCACGCCTGACCGATGCACATCGTGCTGACGTTCGGCTTGATGAATTGCATCGTGTCATAGATCGCCAGACCCGCGGTAACCGCACCACCCGGGCTGTTGATATAGAACTGGATGTCCTTGTCCGGGTTTTCCGACTCAAGAAACAACATTTGCGCGACCAGCAGGTTGGCCACCTGGTCGTTGACTTCGCCGACCAGGAAAATCACTCGCTCCTTCAACAGGCGCGAGTAAATGTCGTAGGAGCGCTCGCCGCGTGCCGTCTGCTCGACGACCATCGGTATCAAATTGAGATTCTGGATCTGGTCCATAGCCATGCTTGCAGCTCTCCGTTGAATGGACCTGGTATGGCTCAGGCGTTAGCCGGACGCATCACGTCATCGAAACTCAGATCCTGCTGCGTAGTTTTAGCATGTTCTGCCACCCACTCCGCGACTTGGTCTTCCATCACTCGATTCTGCAGCCCAGACATCAATTGGGGGTCGCCGTTGTAGAGTTCAATGACTTTCTCGGGCTCTTCGTAGGTGGAGGCAATCGCGGCCAGCTGCTCGGCAATGCGCTTGCGGTCGATCACCAGCGACTGCTTGCGAGCGATTTCACCCATCAGCAGGCCTGCGATCACGCGCTTGTGCGCGATCGGCATGGCAGCTTCGATCAACTGCGGCGGCGGCTGCTGGCCACGCGGAACGTTCCCAGCGGCCATGTTCTGCGCCTCAGACTGCACCATCAGCTTGGGCACATCCAGCTCGCCGTGCGTGTTGGCGAGCTTTTCCGCCACTTCGGACTTCAAACGCGCCATCAGTGCGGCCTTCAGCTCACGCTCGAGATTCGCGCGCACCTCCTTGCGGAAGACTTCCAGATCACCGTCCTCGATGCCGAACAACCGGGCGAATTCGCTATCGATCTCGGGCAGCTTCGGCTCCTGCACCTTGATGATCTTGAAGCTGACTTTTGCTGTCTTGCCAGCCAGTTCTTCATTGCGGAAATCATCCGGGAAGGCGATTTCGGTGTCGAAGCTGTCATCGGCCATGCGAGTAAGCAAGGCGTCGTCCAGTGCCTTGAAGAGGTTGCCCGAGCCCAGCACGCTGCCGGCACGCTCCATGCCTTCCGCCGGGAAACGATAGTCGCCAGCCTGCGCGGAATACTCGAACATCACGAAGTCACCCTCGGCCGACGCGCGCTCGACTTCATCGAAACTGCGACGCTGCTGGCGCAGGGTTTCCAGCATCTTGTCGATATCGGCGTCGGTCACCTCCGCGACGGGACGATTGATCTCCAGCCCGGACACGTCGATAGCCGGAAACTCGGGCATGACCTCGAAGGTGGCGGTATAGGCGATTTCGCCGTTCTCCGGCTGACCGGTCGTATTGATCGAGGGATTGGCGATCGGCTGCAGCTTTTCCTGCTCCACGGCTTCACGCAACGTGCTGCCGATCAGGTCGGAAAGAACCTCTCCACGCACCTGCGCGCCGAAGCGCTGCTTGATGACCGTGGTAGGCACCTTGCCCGGACGAAAGCCCTTGAGGCGAACCGTGCGACCCATTTCCGCGATACGTGCAGTCACCTGCGTCTCGAACCGCTCTGCGGGAAATTTCACCGTGAGCTTGCGCTCGAGCGTGCCGATGTTTTCAACCGAAACCTGCATGACGTCTCCTGGTACAACCTGATGTTATGGGCCTGCAACAGGCACCATGGCAGCCATTGCCGCCGGCAAAAAAAGAAAATCATCTAGCTTGGTGCGAAAGGGGGGACTCGAACCCCCACGATTATTAGTCGCCAGAACCTAAATCTGGTGCGTCTACCAATTCCGCCACTCTCGCGCGCCAACCACAGAAAACTTGCGCAACTGCAGGATTATCAAGTCTATTTTCGGGCGAGATACAGCCCAGCCATTGATCCGACCCCACTTTTGCCGCGCTCGTCTAAGTTGATGATTCCCTTATACGAAAGCGCTCCATTTTACGGTTGCACCACGCTACAGCACAAGCAGCGCATTCCAGCCTTGCCCTAGGCCCCACGTGGTTTTATTCCACACAAAGAAAAAGGGACTTGCGCAAGCGCAAGTCCCTTTTGAATTGGTGGGCCGTGAAGGATTCGAACCTTCGACCAATTGATTAAGAGTCAACTGCTCTACCAACTGAGCTAACGGCCCGGTGAAACTGGGCTTGAACAAATTGATTTGAAACTGGGGTGGATGATGGGATTCGAACCCACGACAACCGGAATCACAATCCGGGACTCTAACCAGCTGAGCTACACCCACCATAAATCTTGAAACTGGTGCGCCCGACAGGACTCGAACCTGCAACCGTCGGCTTAGAAGGCCGATGCTCTATCCGGTTGAGCTACAGGCGCAGTCACTACCAGAAGAACGCGTCGCTGGTCGGGGCAGAGGGATTCGAACCCCCGACTTTTGCGTCCCAAACGCAACGCTCTACCAGACTGAGCTATACCCCGCAACGAATGATCGAAGATTTCAAGTCATCGATGCCTTCAAATGTTACGGGTGACACTGCGATCCGTCAATCCGTATCGAAGCACACACCTTGATTCCACATCTCCAAGAACTACGGAAAAATCGCTTTCCGTAAAAACAAAACGGGGTGCAAGCACCCCGCCTCGCTGCATAAATGGTGCGCCCGGAGAGATTCGAACTCCCGACCACCTAGTTCGTAGCCAGGTACTCTATCCAACTGAGCTACGGGCGCACTGAAAAACGTTTGACTCGCTGTATCGATGTTTGGGCATCAACACGCCGAACCAAGAAGCGGAATTATTCAGACTCCGCCCTCATGCGTCAACACTTTTCGTCAAAAAAATTTAATAGACATGCTGCCATTCGGCACTGATGGCTCTTTCTAGCGGGCTCCGATGAAATAGTTGGCGCAATGACGGCGGTCATAAATCGGAACAGTGGAAATCAATTAGGCGGCCATGGCCGCCTAATTGATCGAACGTATCTGATCACACGCTACAGAGCACTACAGACTCATCTCAAGCCTGCAGCCCTACATCAGCTCTCGAAGCCCGAGCGATTTTGCGCAGCGGGATCACCCACCTTCCCCACCGGCAAACCGGCATCGCTTTTCGGCGGTGGCGGCGGTGGCGTGCTGCTGGTCGGCGGATTTTTTGTCCAGTCGGCTGGCGGACCGGGCTCGCGCCCCGCCATGATGTCGTTGATCTGGTGCGCATCGATCGTCTCATACTGCAAAAGCAGCTCGGCCATGATGTGCAGCTTGTCCATATTCGCCGTCAACAGCTCCTTGCTGCGCGCATAAGCGCGATCGAGAATGCCGCGCACGACTTCATCGATCTTGCTCGCAGTCTCGTTGGAGATGCTCTTGTGCTGGGTCACCGAGCGACCGAGAAATACCTCGTCCTCGTCTTCACCGTAGGTCACCGGACCGAGTTCATCGGACAAGCCCCACTTGGTCGCCATGTTGCGCGCCATCTTGGTCGCGCGCTCAATGTCGTTGGAGGCACCGGTGGTGACCTTGTCGGCACCGAAGATCAACTCTTCCGCCACACGGCCGCCATAGAGCGAGCACAATTGAGACTGGATCGCGACCCGGTTGATGCTGTACTTGTCGCCTTCGGGCAGATACATGGTGACGCCAAGCGCACGCCCACGCGGAATGATGGTCACCTTGTAGACCGGGTCATGCTCAGGCACCAGGCGACCGATGATCGCGTGACCCGACTCGTGATACGCGGTGAGCTTGCGCTCGTCCTCGCTCATCGCCATCGAGCGGCGCTCCGAGCCCATCAGGATCTTGTCTCGCGCCTTGTCCAGATGGCTCATGCGGACTTCGCGGGCGTTCTCACGCGCCGCAAACAACGCTGCCTCGTTGACCAGATTGGCCAGGTCCGCACCGGAGAACCCTGGTGTGCCTCGCGCAATCGTCATCGCATTGACGTCGCTGGCGGTCGGCACCTTGCGCATATGCACTTTCAGAATCTGCTCGCGGCCACGCACATCGGGCAGACCCACCACGACCTGACGATCGAAGCGACCCGGACGCAGCAAGGCAGGATCCAGGACGTCAGGCCGATTGGTCGCGGCGATGACAATGATGCCTTCGGTACCCTCGAAGCCGTCCATCTCGACCAGCAACTGGTTCAGCGTCTGCTCGCGCTCGTCGTGACCACCGCCGAGGCCTGCGCCGCGATGACGGCCGACCGCGTCGATTTCGTCGATGAAGATGATGCACGGGGCGTGTTTCTTGGCCTGCTCGAACATGTCGCGCACGCGGCTGGCGCCCACGCCGACAAACATCTCGACGAAGTCTGAACCGGAAATCGCGAAGAACGGCACCTTGGCCTCACCCGCAATCGCCTTGGCCAGTAGGGTCTTGCCGGTGCCGGGCGGACCAACCATCAGCACGCCACGTGGAATCTTGCCACCCAGCTTCTGGAAACGGCCCGGATCGCGCAAGAACTCGACCAGTTCGCCGACCTCCTCCTTCGCCTCGTCACAACCGGCGACGTCGCTGAAATTGACCTTGATCTGATCCTCGCCCTGCAGCTTGGCGCGCGAGCGACCGAAGCTCATGGCACCGCGACCACCGCCACCGGACTGCATCTGGCGCATGAACCAGATGAATACGCCGACGATCAGCAGCACCGGCAGCCAACTGATCAGCAAGCCGATGAGCGAGAAGCCTTCCGATGGGTCCTGGCGGACTTCAACGCCCTTGTCCTGCATCTGCTTGACAATCGGGCTGATGGACACGCCTACCTCAGGCACTACCGTACGGAAGGTGCTGCCATCCTTCAGCTTGCCGCTGATGGTTGCCGGCTGATCGGCGCTGATAACTGCGGTCGACACGTTGCCGTTGTCGACGCTTTGCACGAATCCGCTGTAAGGCAGATCCGAGGAGGATGTGCCGTGCGGATTGAAGCTCTGGAATACGGCGAACAGAACCGCCGCGATAATCACCCAGAGCAATACGTTTTTTGCTGTCTCATTCATGCGCGATTCTCGACCGGTTGCACCGCAGAAGGCTTTCTACCCATCGCCAGTGCGTACACCTCACGTGAACGGGCACGTGAGGCCTTTGGTTTACGCATAGTCACGCGGGTGAAGTCCGCGCGCAAGCTGCGCAAGTAATTGTCAAAACCGGCCCCCTGAAACAACTTGATCAGGAAAGAACCACCGGGCTTGAGCCACTGCCGACTAAAGTCCAGCGCCAGTTCGGCCAGATCCATGGCACGGGTCTGATCGGCTAGCGCCACACCACTCATATTGGGGGCCATATCGGACAGCACAAGATCCAGCTTTTGGCCGTTCAACCGGGCCTCCAGCTCGCGCAAGACCGACTCTTCACGAAAATCGCCCTGCAGGAAATCCACGCCAGCGATGCTCTGCATCGGCAGGATATCCAGAGCAACAACCGTGCCGGTATCACCCATGCGCTGGCGCACCAGCTGCGACCAGCTGCCGGGGGCTGCGCCCAGATCCACCACGTGGATGCCCGGCTTCAGCAGGCGATCGCGTTCGATCAGTTCTTCCAGCTTGTAGACCGCACGGGAGCGAAGGCCCTCGGCTTGGGCCTTTTTCACATAGACATCGTTGAAATGTTCGCGCAGCCAGACGGCACTGCTTTTACTGCGGGTCATGGTCGGATACAGCCAGGAAAAGGGAGATTGCTGAAAGGCCGAGAAAACACGCGTTAACGGTTACAACAGTACACAGGATCGTTCATCACTTGTGACGATCGAATGTTTTCCGGCATGCGGCTTGTGGACGCATGATACCCTTAGATGTTGAATGACAGCGAATCGAGTACGCACGACATGGCACTTTCCTCCTCGCAGATCCGTTACCTGCGCAGCCTCGCTCATGATCTGAGCCCGGTCATCCTGCTCGGCAACAAGGGCGCCAGCGACGCTGTCACCAAGGAACTCGGCCTGGCTCTTAGCCAGCACGAACTGGTCAAGGTCAAGCTGTCCGGTGGCGACAAGGAAGAGCGCCAGGCCCAGATTGCCGTTTTGACCGAAGGCACCCAAGCGGAGACGATCCACCAGATCGGCCACGTGGTGGTGCTTTTTCGTCGCAATATCGACGAGCCGAAGATCGCCCTGCCGCGCTGATGGATCTATCCCTCGACCAGGCCGAAGGCTATCTGCTTGTGCGCCGAGTCGGCGCGCAAAGCATCACACTGATCGATCGGGAGCTGTCCAGCAGCTTTCTGCTGGCACCGGACAAGGCCATCGAGAACTGGGGTGTCGACGACGCCAGCCAGCTCGATGCCGACCACGTCAGCGTTCTACTGGACTTGCAGCCCGAGCTCGTAATTCTGGGTACCGGCCAGCGCCAGACATTCCCGGCGGCGGCCTTCATGGCCGGCTTTCTTCGCCGGAACGTCGGCATCGAAGTGATGGACAACGCCGCCGCCGCGCGTACCTACAACCTGTTGGCGGGTGAAGGGCGACGGGTCGTTGCCGGGTTTATTCTGCCGACGCCTTGATTCGACGCGACTTGCGTTGCCGTTATAGCCTTAGTGCGGCGGCAGATAACCCAGCGGATCGACCGGGTTGCCATCCTTGCGGATCTGGAACTCCAGTTCGTTGCGGGTCGCGCCAGTGGAACCCATTTCGGCAATCTGCTGCCCGGCGGTGACTCGCTGACCTTCCTTGACCAGACGCTTGCTGTTGTGGCCATAAGCCGACAGGAAGCTGTCACTGTGCTTGATGATGACCAGCTCGCCATAACCGACCAACCCGTTGCCGCTATAAACCACGACACCGTCCGCCGCGGCGTGCACGGGATCGCCGGCGTTGCCACCGATCTCGATACCGGGAATGGCATCGCCCGTCTGGAAGCGTTTGATCAACGTGCCCTGTGCCGGCCAACGCCATGTCACGCCGCTGACCGCACGTGCGGGGCCGGTAGAGACCACCTGCGCGGGCGCAGGTGGTGGCAGCACCGCTGGTGACGGCGTCTTTACGCCCGCTACCGGTACAACGCTGGTTGTTGTTGCGACCGCAGGCGCCACCGGTTTGGATGGCACCGTGACGCCTGGCGTGGCACCTGCGCTTGCCGGGCTTGGCGGCTTCGAACTGGACGATGCAGCAGCCGGCGTGGTCACGGGTTCAAACATCGGTGCCGATGCAACCGCGGGAGCGGGCGATGGATGCGCAGTAGATGCCGGGGCAACAGCTGCCGCCGGACCCGGCGGCGGCGCACCGCCGGGATGCCCCGTTGCAACAGCAGTTGCCGTCACCGGAGAAAGTTTCAGACGCTGCCCGGGATGAATGGTGTAAGGCGCAGCGACAGAATTCCACTGTGCCAGATCGCGAAAGTCCACTTTGTTGCGAAAGGCGATTGAATACAGTGTGTCGCCCTTCACCACCTGATAGCTACCGCCGGGAATCGACGTATGTGCAGGCGCCGCAACACTGCCGCCGCTGTAACCACCGCCGGCAGCCGGCTCCACCACCACCGAACTGTGCATGGTGCTACAGGCGGCGAGCGTCAAGGATGCAACCGCAATCGTCAGAACAGGCAGGTGTCGAGTCATGGTGAGCAGCATACCGAGGCGCCATCCCTCTTCCTATACTTTCTCATCACTCTGTAGCCGACGCTCAACGCAACCACAACCACCAGACCAGCAGCAGGCCGAGCAGCAGCAGCGCGATCCAGCCAATCCACTCGATATATTTGTGCAGAATACGCTCGGCACGCTCGCCGAAAAGACGAATCAGCAACGCCAGCAACCACACACGTTTACCTCGCCCCAGCCCGATGCAGACGAGGAATGGCAGCACCGGCACGCCGATGATGCCGCAGGCCCAGGTAACAAATTTCATCGGTACGACCGGCTGCAGCGCGGCCAGAATCAGTACACCGAACAGTCCCCACTGGTGATGGACCATCTGCTGGCGTAATACAGTGACGCCCTGCTCGATCGGCACCAGCAGATGCAGCGAATCGAGCACGGGCCGCAGGGCCTGAAATGCCCAATGACCCAGCGCATATCCCACCAGCGCACCCAACAGCGAAAACAGCAGGCTTAGATTCGCAAAGTGAAAGGCCTTGTGCCGTTTGCCCAGCATCATCGGCGCCAGCATCACTTCCGGTGGAATCGGGAAAATGAAGGCCTCGACGAAGCTCAGTCCACAAAGGTAATAAATCGCCTTCGAGCTGCGCGCCCAGACCAACGCCTGGGCATAGAGTTTTCCAAACAGCCGCATCAGCCGATCCCGCCAAGCAGTGGCACGAAACTGACCGGGCCGAGTTCTTCTTGCATAAAGTCACCTTCGCCATCGCCGCGCATGCGGATCAACGTCTGGCTGCTGGCCGAACCGACCGGTGCCACCAGCACGCCGGTGGGCGTGAGCTGATCGAGAATTCGTGTGGGGATCGTGTCGCCCGCGGCAGTGAGGATAATCGCATCGAACGGCGCCTCGTCCGGCCAGCCCAGCTTGCCGTCATCATGCTTCGAACGCAGATTGGTGATGCCCAGCTGACGAAAGCGTCGGCGGGCCTGGCGCAGCAGCTCCTCGATGCGCTCCACCGTGAAAAGCTCCGGCACCAGCGCCGCCAATACGGCCGCCTGATAACCCGAGCCTGTACCAATCTCCAGCACCTTCTTCGGCATGCCCTGTTTCGAATCGAAGTGCTCCAGCAGCACTTCGGTCATCCGCGCCACCACCCACGGCTGCGAGATGGTCTGGCCGTGGCCGATCGGCAGCGCGGTATTTTCGTAGGCACGCGAATGCAGCGCCTGATCGATGAAATGGTGACGCGGCAAATTGCGGATCACCTCGATCACCCGGGTATCGCGGATGCCGCTTTCCTTCAGGCTGACCGCCAGACGGTCCCGCGCGCGTTGGGAGGTCATGCCCTCGCCCTTCAGTTCTGCCGCCGGCAATCGATAAACCGTCATCTTTCAGACGACCTCGTGGCTGGCAGTGTGATCGAGCGCCATGGGAGTGCTCAACATGTTATCGCTCAACTCTTCGATCCAGCTGCTGACTTTTTCCAGCGCCTGGAAACGCGTGAGGTCGACATGGATAGGCGTTACCGAGATAAAGCCGCGCTGCACCGCGTTAAAATCGGTACCGGGGCTATCGTCGTCTACCTCACCTGCCGGCCCGATCCACCAGATCGGTCGGCCGCGCGGATCAGTCTGTGCCACCGAGGGCGCCGAGCGATGGCGGCGACCCAGGCGAGTCACTTCGAAACCCTGAATTTCTTTCCAGGGCCGATCGGGTACGTTGACGTTGAGAATCGTGTCGGCCGGCAGTGGGTCGACCAACAGGCGCTGCATCAGCAACAACACGGCCTGCGCGGCCGAGTCGTAGTGTTGACCGTTATGATCCTTGGTGACCAGCGATACCGCGATCGCCGGCAGTCCGAGGAAACGCCCTTCCATCGCCGCCGATACCGTGCCGGAATAAATCACGTCGTCGCCGAGGTTGGCCGAATTATTGATGCCGGACACCACGATATCGGGCTCGTGGTCGAGCAATCCAGCCAGCGCCAGATGCACGCAGTCGGTTGGCGTACCGGCCACACGAAAATAGCCGTTACCCATCGGAAGCACCCGCAAGGGCGAGTCCAGGGTGAGTGAATTGCTGGCGCCGGAACGGTCGCGATCGGGCGCCACCACGGTCACCTCGCCGACCTCGCGCAAGCGCTCGGCAAGCACGTGGATGCCAAGTGCATCCACGCCATCATCGTTACTGACCAGAACTCGCATGCTGCTCCGTTGAAAGCTGACGGTGACGCACCGCGGTGATTTTCACAGTACGCCTTAACCGTTGAAGTCTACCGGAGCGCGTGGGTGGTTTCACACGAATCGGCCGCGATCCGGCGCATTCGCACCATCGCACGGGCTTTGGTTAGCATGGAGCCATGAAACGCCGCGCCCCCGTACCGATCGATGACGACGACAGCCGCCTGTTTCGCGAGTCGATCGGCGAGGTGCGTCGACTTGATCCGGTGACGGCACCACCGGCCCCGGCAAAGCCGGCGCCACATCCGCACATGTTCGAAGCGGACGAGGCCTCGGTACCCGGCGAACTGCTCGACATGGCCTTCGATCCAGCCATCCTCGAAGTCGGTGAAGAGCTGAGTTATCTGCGCGATGGCTACTCACCCAAGCTGCTGCGGCAGCTCAAGCGCGGCCAGTTCAGCGTACAAGACGATATCGACCTGCATCAGATGAACGCCGCTGCCGCCCAAGCCACCATCGTGATGTTTCTGGCCGAAGCCAAACAAAACGGGCTGCGCTGCGTGCGCATCGTGCATGGCAAGGGCCTGCGCTCACGCGCCGCCGGGCCCGTATTGAAAGGCCTGACCGATCGTCTGCTGCGGCGGCGCGATGACGTGATCGCCTTTGCTTCGGCGCGTCCAGCCATGGGCGGCACCGGCGCAGTCGTGGTGTTGCTGAAAGGCTAAGCGATTTCAGCGATCAGTTCAGCGCCAACTCGCGCACGACAACCGTGGCATACGCACCGGCTGGCAGTTCGAAAGACAGCTCCAGCGCGTCGTCATCCAGCCAGCGCCACTTCAAATCCGTTGGCATCAGCCGGAGTGGCCTACGCTCCTGATCCATGCGCGCCGCGACCAGGCCGGCCGCCAGATCGCTGTAGCTTTCGGCAATCGACTGCTCCAGCGCACCGGCTTCACTTTGGCTTGGCCGTTCACCCTGACCCCACAACGGCCCGGATGGATGGATGTCCAGACGCGCCAGTCGTTCGGCCAGTACGTCGCTGAAAGGTTCCGGGCCGAACCACGAGCGTGAACCGGCCAGCGCCCAGATTTCGCCATCGAGCGGCGTGTCCCAAGCGCCACGTTCAACGCGCGCGGCCAGCACGCTGTTGAAGATCTGCGAGCGCGCAGCCGACAAGAGAAACGAACGCTTGTCGCGTTCGACGCGGCGCCCGGCGAACATCGAGCGCGCCTGTGCCACGTTGCCGCCTTCGCGACCGAAACGCTGTTCACCGTAATAGTTCGGCACGCCGCGCGCGGCGATCTGCTGAAGCACGCGCTCGGCCGCTTCGCGATCGCCCTGCACCTGACGCAGTACCAGCACGAAGCGATTGCCGCGCAGCGCGCCACGCTTGAGCTTGCGCGAATGGCGCGTCGCGGCCAGCACTTTCACTTCAGCGTGAGGAAAAGTCGACCAGTCCGGATCAGGCTTGCCGGCCAACTGAACCGAGAAAGTCTGGCGAGTTACCGCATGGCGATCCTTCATGCCGGCGTAGCCCACCGCGACCTGCGACACGCCGGCAAACTTCGCCAACTCGCGTGCGACCCAGTCCGTATTCGCACCGCGCTTTTCTACCCACAACAGTGCGTGTTCGCCCTGACCGTCGGCGTCGTAACCCAGCACTTCCTCGACCCGAAAATCGTCCGGTGTGCTGCGCAGCCGAGCCTGCAACGGGGGGGCGCCGTAGGCCCAGGGAAGCGCTTCGTTCACGGACGTGGTCTGAGCCGACTCGGTGGTTACCGGCTGGTTTTGAGTTTCTTCGGATTCGGACATGACGCTCCACCGGCCGTGCCGGCATTCAATAGTTCAACGAGCGCTCAAAGCCGCTCAAGTAGCACAACAGCCTGTGCCGCGATGCCTTCGCCACGACCAGTGAAGCCGAGCTTTTCGGTGGTGGTGGCCTTGACGCTGATGCGGCCAGGATCGCTATCCAGATCAGCGGCCAGACATTCGCGCATCGCCTGCGTGTGCGGCCCGACCTTCGGCCTTTCGCAAATCACCGTAATGTCGGCGTTGCCCAGCGCGTAGCCATGTTGTTCCATCAGCAACGCCGCATGGCGGAGAAACTGGCGGCTATCGGCATTGCGCCAGCGTTCGTCGGACGGTGGAAAATGGGTGCCGATATCACCCAAGGCCAACGCACCGAAAATGGCATCGCACAACGCGTGGATCACCACGTCGCCATCCGAATGCGCGACCAGGCCATGATTGTGCGGCACGCGCACGCCGCCCAGGGTGACATGATCGCCATCGCCGAAGGCATGCACGTCGAAACCGTTACCGATACGCATCATGCCGTCCTCGCCAGCAGAAATTCGGCCAGCGCAAAATCCGCAGCGGTGGTGACCTTGATATTGTCCTCGGCACCTTCGACCAACAGGGGCGCGAAACCAGCCAGCTCCATCGCCATGGCCTCATCGCTCACTTTCACGCCACGCGCAGTAACGTCGCGCAATGCCGAAGTCAGCTCGCCGCGTCGAAACATCTGTGGCGTGAAGGCCCGCCAGCGCTCATCGCGCGGTTCGGTGGCCACGCTGCGCGCCGCGGCATCCGCGCGTTTCAAGGTATCGCGCAGGGGCGCGCCGAGCAAGCCACCGTCGACTACCGTGACGCAATCGATCAAGCGGCTGATATCCGCGTTACGCACGCAAGGCCTGGCAGCGTCGTGGACCAGCACGAACGCATCGTCGCCCACCACGGCGGGCAATGCATGCAGACCAGCCAGTACCGAATCGCTTCGCTCATTCCCACCCACGGCAGTAAGCACCGGCTTGCCATGCAGTGAATCGATGTCGGTCCAATGCACATCCGATGCGTTGAGCGTCACCAGCAACCCGGCAATCTGTGGGTGTGCGGCGAGACGATCCAGCGTATGCATGATCAACGCCCGCCCGGCCAGCGGCAGATATTGCTTGGGGCAGTCTCCGCCAACCCGTGTGCCGCGACCTGCCGCCGGCACCACACACCAGAACACCGGCGATGGGAGCGACGGCGTGCTCACGGTTGACCGGCTTGCGCCGCCGATGATGCTGCCGCAGGCGATGTCGTAGCTGCTGCTGGCGTTTCGACGACCTGATAGAACGTTTCGCCCGGCTTGATCAGACCCAGCTCGGTACGCGCACGCGCTTCAACTGCCTGGTCACCATGCTTGAGATCCAGCACATCGGCACCGAGCGCCTGATTGCGCTGCTGCAGCCGATCGTTTTCATCGGTCTGTTTCTTCACGGCGATGCGCAGGCTGTCGACGTCGCGCATGCTGCCCGCACCGGACCACAGCTTCAGCTGCAGTCCGACCAGGACAAGGATCAGAATCAGGGCGACCCAGCGCAGCATCGGCAGTCAATCGCCCCGCTCAGCCCGGCAGCTTGCTGAGGTTGGGGAACGCATTGCGACCGGCGTAACGCGCGGCGGTGCCTAGCTGCTCCTCGATCCGCAGCAACTGGTTGTATTTCGCCACGCGATCGCTGCGGCACAGCGAACCGGTCTTGATCTGGGTTGCCGTCGTCGCGACAGCTATATCGGCAATCGTGGTGTCCTCGGTTTCGCCCGAGCGATGCGAAATCACCGCCGAGTACTTGGCCGCATCGGCCATCGCAATCGCTTCCAGTGTCTCGGACAGCGTGCCGATCTGGTTGACCTTGATCAGGATCGAGTTGGCGATGTGCTTTTCGATACCCTCGCGGAAGATCGCCGGATTGGTGACGAAAAGATCGTCGCCGACCACCTGGATGCGATCACCGATGGCATCGGTCAGCAACTTCCAGCCGTCCCAGTCGCCTTCGGCCATACCGTCCTCAATGGTGACGATCGGATACTGCTTGGCCCAACTGGCCAGCAAGTCGACGAACTGTTCGGAGGTGTACTTTTTACCTTCACCCGCCAGATCGTACTTGCCGTCCTTGTAAAACTCCGAACTGGCCGCGTCGAGACCGAGCAGGATCTCGCTACCGACCTTGTAACCGGTCTTGCCAATCGCTTCGAGAATCGTATCCAGCGCTTCGATGTTCGATCGCAGGTTGGGCGCGAAACCGCCCTCGTCGCCGACGGCAGTGCTCAATCCGCGACCATGCAACACACTCTTCAGCGCATGGAAAATCTCCGCACCGGCGCGAAGCGCCTCGGCGAAATTCGGCAGACCGACCGGCAATACCATGAACTCCTGCACGTCGATATTGTTGTCGGCATGCTCACCACCGTTGATGATGTTCATCATCGGCACCGGCAGGGCGCCGGGCTTGCCGTTCGACAAATACTTCCACAGCGGCTCATGGCGCGAAGCCGCCACGGCATGCGCTGCCGCCATCGAAACACCGAGCAGTGCGTTGGCGCCGAGTTTGCCCTTGTTCGGCGTACCGTCGAGCGCAATCAGCTTGGCATCAAGACCTTTCTGATCGACCGCATCGAAACCCTTCAGCGCATCGGCGATGGTCGTATTGACGTTCCCCACGGCGTTCTTCACACCCTTGCCGCCGTAACGCGACTTGTCGCCATCGCGCAATTCCACTGCTTCGCGCGAACCGGTCGATGCACCGCTCGGCACTGCCGCGCGGCCGAAGCTACCGTCGCTCAAGGTGACTTCGGCCTCCAGCGTGGGATTACCGCGTGAATCGAGAATTTCACGGGCGTGAATTTTGGCAATTGTGGTCATTGATACGTCAACCCTATGAAAAACAGATGATTGAAATTATTTTTTGCTGAGACATGGCTTTAACTTTCAACTTGGCTACCAAGAGCACTGACCCTATGCTCGATACTGGCAACTACATAACCACTAATAACTCTAGGAGCCAAAGAATGCTGAATCGCCAGATGACGGCATAAACCAGACAGATCTGGAAAGATCGTTGCCGCATTGATGCCCGCATGATCGAGCTCTTGAATCAACGAGTGAAAAATATGAGGAGGTATTAATACTCTTCTCAATCTCTCTTTGAATCCAGAGACACCGTCAAAAGGCACCACACGCGATCCGTCTTCCCAATAACGATGAATAGAAAACAAACCTTGTTGAGCCGCCAACCTCCGATCAAAGTACGGTGATTCAAAAAATTTCGTTCTTTCAATATTGAAAGGATCGCTGCTCGATCTTTCAACCTCGGTCACATAATCACCGGTCGCCGTAGAACAGGCCCAAACTGTGGCATCACCGCCGTCATGCTGCCTGACCCGTCCGGAGACAGCGAACCACAGAGCAATTAATGGGCTACGTGTCCAATCAAGCAGACGCGTGGGAGCACCATGGTGCTGAATTAATGCGAGCAGATCCCAGTTATCTAACGGGCTACCGGAGTAAACACTAGGAAGGCGCAATCTCAGTTCTTTGAATGCCTCAACTTCTTTACCTTTTGGATCAACCTTAGGCTCATGCCTCGCGATAGCAGGCAATAATCGCCAACTTGCTAGGGATTGCCCTCTGTAAGCCCAACTTTTTTCAAAACCACATTCGTCACGAATGAGTGCAAGATATGCACCCAAATGCGACCCCGACTCGTCGGGCATTCGGACCTCTCGAATAGAGGCAGAAATCAAACCATGCTCTCCAAAAACGCGTGACGCTTGGTAACCGCATCGAGCGCCATCAACGTTTCCAGCAGCGCTTCCATCTTGTCCAGCGGCCACGCGTTCGGGCCGTCGCTTAGCGCCTTGCTCGGATCGGGATGCGTTTCGGCAAACAGGCCAGCAATACCTACCGCCACCGCCGCGCGCGCCAGCACTGGCACGAATTCACGTTGGCCACCGGAGCTTGTGCCCTGACCGCCCGGCAGCTGCACCGAATGGGTGGCGTCAAATACTACCGGGCAGTGGGTCTCGCGCATCACGCTCAAACTGCGCATGTCGGAGACCAGGTTGTTGTAACCGAAGCTGGCGCCACGCTCGCACACTATGATGTCGTCGTTGCCAGCGGCTTTGGCCTTGGCCACCACGTGCTTCATGTCCCATGGCGCGAGGAACTGGCCCTTCTTGATGTTCACCGGCTTGCCGGCACGCGCAACCTTCTGGATGAAATCGGTCTGCCTGCACAGGAAAGCCGGCGTCTGCAGCACGTCGACGACCGAAGCCACCTCGTCCATCGGCGTGTATTCGTGCACGTCGGTCAGCACCGGCACGCCGATCTGGCGGCGAACCTCACCGAGAATGCGCAGACCTTCTTCCAGGCCCGGTCCACGAAAGCTTTCGCTGGAGGAACGATTTGCCTTGTCGAAGCTGGACTTGAAAATGAAGTTGACACCGAGCTTGCCGGTGATCTCTTTCAACTTGCCCGCGACATCCAGCTGCAGCTGTTCGGACTCGACCACGCATGGACCAGCGATCAGAAACAGTGGCTGGTTCAGTCCAATCTCAAAACCACAGAGCTTCATGCGATCGACTCCTGCTGGGCCAGTCGATGACCATCACGCACCGCCTTGTACTCGCGCGCGGCGCGGACAAAGCCGATGAACAATGGATGGCCATCGCGTGGCGTGGAAGTGAACTCGGGATGCGCCTGGCAACCGAGGAACCACGGATGTTGCTGCGGCGGCAGCTCAACGATTTCCACCAGCAGATCGTCCATCGACTTGCCGGAAATCACCAGCCCCAGATCCTCGAAGGCCTGGCGATAGCGGTTGTTGAACTCATAGCGATGGCGATGGCGCTCGGCGACGACATCCTGACCGTACAACTCGCGCGCCAGCGTGCCGGCCTTGAGGCGGCATTCCTGCGAACCCAGCCGCATGGTGCCGCCCAGGTCGGAGCGATCGCTGCGCTGCTCCACCTCGCCCGTGGCCGTGGTCCATTCGGTGATCAAGGCGATCACCGGATCGGGCGTATTCCGATCGTTTTCGCTGGAGTCCGCTTCGGGCAAATTCGCCACGTGGCGGGCAAAGTCGATCACCGCCGCGTGCATGCCGTAGCAAATGCCGAAATACGGCACGCCATGTTCGCGCGCATAGCGGGCGGCCAGAATCTTGCCTTCAAAGCCGCGCTTGCCGAATCCGCCGGGCACCAGGATCGCATCGACACCTGCCAGAACGGCGGCTGCACCATCTGCCTCGATCTGCTCCGAATCGATCCACTGCAGGTTGACCCGCGTCTGCTGCTTGATGCCACCGTGGCGCAGTGCTTCGCCCAGCGACTTGTATGCGTCCTTGTGCTCGACGTATTTGCCGCAGATGGCGATGGTGACTTCATCCTTGGGATTCACCACCGCGTCCACGGTACGCTGCCAGGCGGAAAGATCCGCCGGTTTGGCATTGAGGCCGAGACGCTTCACCACGATATCGTCCAGACCCTGGCTATGCAGCCACAGCGGCGTCTTGTAGATCACATCGACGTCGACGGCGCTGATCACCGCCTGCTCGGGCACGTTGGTGAACAAGGCGATTTTACGGCGCTCGCCTTCCGGCAGCGGCTGTTCGCTGCGGCAAAGCAGGATGTCGGGCTGGATACCGATCGAGCGCAACTCCTTTACCGAGTGCTGGGTCGGCTTGGTTTTGATCTCACCGGCAGCCTTGATATACGGCACCAGGGTGAGGTGCATGAACACCACTTTTTCCTGGCCATGTTCAATGCGCAGCTGGCGAATGGCTTCGAGGAAAGGCAGCGATTCGATATCGCCGACCGTACCGCCGATCTCCACCAGTGCCACGTCAAAGCCACGCGTTGCTTCGTGAATGCAGTGCTTGATCTCGTCAGTGATGTGCGGAATCACCTGCACTGTGGCGCCGAGGTAATCACCGCGACGCTCCTTGCGGATCACCGATTCGTAAATTTTGCCGGTGGTGATCGAGTTCTTGCCGGCGAGACGGGTGTTGACGAAGCGCTCGTAGTGGCCAAGATCGAGGTCGGTCTCCGCGCCGTCGTCGGTCACGTAGACCTCGCCGTGTTGGAAAGGGCTCATCGTGCCCGGATCCACATTGATATACGGATCGAGCTTCATCATGGTGACCGAAAGCCCACGGGCTTCCAGAATCGAAGCCAGTGAAGCCGCAGCAATGCCCTTGCCAAGCGAGGACACCACACCGCCGGTGACGAAAATCAGGGGGGTCATGGAAAGTAGCCGTGCTGGAAATAGGCATTTTAGCGGCAGAACCGTCCCGCTGCGAGAGAGCATTTAATAATCGACCGTTTTAATTCATCTGCGCGGCCGTCGCAGCGGGTGAAAAAGCCGCAGACCGCCTGCTAGCATGACCGCATGAACAATTCAGCCAGCAACCCGACAGACCGCAACTCGATCCGCGTCCGGCTGGTCGCCCTGCGCGCGGCTATGCAGCAACATGGCGTGGCCGCCGTGCTCGTACCCAGCGCCGACCCGCATTTGTCCGAATATCTGCCCGAACACTGGCAGGCACGGTCGTGGCTGTCCGGCTTCACCGGCTCGGCTGGCACCCTGATCGTTACCGCAGACCACGCCGGCCTGTGGACCGACTCGCGCTATTTCTCGCAGGCCGAGCAACAGCTGGCCGGCACGGGCATCTCGTTGATGAAGCTGCAGGTGCCACATGCCGCCGAGCATCTGGTCTGGTTGCAAAAAAATCTGCATGAAGGCGATGTGCTGGCGATTGCCGGCGACAGCATTGCGGCGGGCTCGCAGCGGCAAATCGAGAAACGATTGAGCCAGAGCGGCGCCACCCTGCGTACGGACCTCGACCTGCCTGGGGCGATCTGGCCTGATCGCCCCGCTCTGCCGCAGGCGCCCGTAGTCGCGCACGAAGCTACTTTCGCCGTGATTCCACGCGCCGAAAAGCTGACCCGCGTGCGCGATGCGATGCGCAAGCTCGGCGCCACGCACCATCTGCTTTCCAGCCTTGACGATATCGCCTGGCTGACGAATCTGCGCGGCAGCGATGTCGAGTGCAATCCTGTGTTCCTCGCCCATTTGCTGATCGAAAGCAGCGGGCGCGGCACTCTGTTTGTCGCCCGTGGCAAGCTCAGCGATGCGCTGGTCGGTGCGCTGGCCGCCGATGGCATCGCGATCGCCGACTACGCCTCGGTTACCTCGGCACTGAGTGATCTGGACACCGGCGACAGCCTGCTGCTGGACAGTGGACGCGTCGTCAGCACGATCGATGCAGCCATCAAGCCGGCGGTAAAGCGCATCGATGCGGCCAATCCCAGCACCGCTATGAAGGCATGCAAGAGCGCGGCCGAACTGGACCACGTACGCGAAGTGATGCGGCGTGATGGCACGGCGCTGGTCTGCGCCTTTCGTCGACTGGAACAGCGGTTGGCGGCCGGCATGGCGCTGACCGAACTCGACGTCGACACGCTTCTCTATGAGGAACGCTCGATCCAGCCCGGCTACGTCGGCAAAAGCTTCGATACGATTGCCGGCTATCAGGCCAACGGCGCGCTGCCGCATTACCGGGCGACGCCCGAGCAGCACAGCGATCTGCAGACGAAAGGTCTGCTGCTGATCGATTCGGGCGGCCAATACCTCGGCGGTACCACCGACATCACCCGCGTACTGGCGCTTGGCCCCACCACGGAGGAGCAGCGGCGCGATGCCACGCTGGTGATGAAAGGCATGATTGCGCTCAGCCGCGCACGCTTTCCCAAGGGAGCGAGCGGCCCGCAGCTGGATGCGCTAGCGCGGGCACCGCTATGGGCCTCGGGCATGGACTATGGCCACGGCACCGGCCATGGCGTGGGCTACTTTCTCAACGTACACGAGGGTCCGCACGGTATCCGGCCGCCGGTATCCGGCAGCGCTCTGGTTGCCCTTGAGCCGGGCATGATCAGCTCGATCGAGCCGGGCCTGTACAAGCCCGGCCGGCATGGCATCCGCCACGAGAACCTGGCCGTGGTGATCGAAGCGGACCAGACCGAGTTCGGCGAGTTCTACGCCTTCGAAACGCTCACGCTGTGCCCGTTCGACCGCAACGCGCTGGAAATTTCGTTGCTGAATCCCGAAGAGCGCGCCTGGCTCGACGACTACCATGCCAGCGTGCGCGCCGCATTGAGTCCGCTGCTGGAAGAGGCCGACCTCGAATGGCTCAACCGCCACTGCGCGCCGCTGCAGGCAACATCGAAGGAAGCTGTCCCTGCCTAGGCCCCTGCACCAACTCAGGAGCGCTTGGGCGGAACCAGCCTCAGCTTGGTCGTTCCCTGCGAAGCGCTCGGGCGCAACAGACGCTCGATCTTGTCCGGACTGATCGGGTAGGAATACAGGTAGCCCTGTCCTTCGACGCATCCCGCGCGCACCAGAAAATCGTGCTGTGCCTCGGTCTCGATACCTTCGGCAATTGTCGTCAGACCCAGACTTTTTGACATCGCAATCATCGCTTCGGCAATGGCGGCATCGCCCCCATTGTCCGGCAGTCCTACTACGAAGGAACGGTCGATCTTCAGGTAGGCCACGGCCGGCAGCTTGAGGTACGACATCGAGGAATAGCCGGTACCGAAATCGTCGATCGCCACATCGATGCCCAACGTATGCAGCATTTGCATCGTGCGCTCGGTATCTTCGCCCAAGCGCAGCATCGCACTCTCGGTTATTTCCAGCAGCAGGCGTTGCGCGGGTATCTGACGAGCCTGCAAGGTGCGGTTGATGCCCTCGACAAAGGCCGGCTGGCCAAACCATCGCGCCGAAATATTCACTGCCACGCGGATGCCCGGCAAGCCGGCAAGGTCCCATGCCTGGATCTGCGCGCACGCCGCTTGCAGCACCCACTCGTCGATGCGGCGAATCATGCCCAGGCTTTCCGCCACAGGAATGAACTCGCCCGGCATTACCTCGCCACGCTCGGGATGCTGCCAGCGCAGCAAAGCCTCGACCGCAACGATGCGCCCAGTGCGCAGCTCCACACTGGGCTGGTATACAAGGTGAAACTCATCGCGCGCCAACGCCTGCCGCAGTTCGCTCGCCAGTTGCAGACGACGTCGCGTATCCGCGTGCATCATTGGCGAATAGAAGCGAAACGCGTTGCGTTCCTGGGTTTTCGCGGCATACATGGCAGCATCGGCGTTGGCGAGCAGCGCTGTCGCATCAGCGCCATCAAGCGGATAACCCGCGATACCGATGCTGGCACTGAGTACGATTTCGTATTCGTCCACGACAAACGGTTCCGACAGACTGGCTAGCAGACGGCTGACCATCGGACGGGCGTCTTCGCGCAGGCTCAGTCGATGGATAAGCACGGTGAACTCATCACCACCGATACGCCCCGCCATATCGCCCTCGGCCAGCTGCTGGCGGATACGCTCGGCCACCTTGACCAGCAACCTGTCGCCTATCGCGTGGCTATAACTGTCGTTGACAATCTTGAACGCATCCAGATCGATGAACAGCACGGCAACGGCCATGCGCTCGCGCTCAGCAACAACGATGGCCTCCGAGCACTGGCGCTCGAACTCAGCCCGATTGACCATCCCGGTCAGTGCATCATGCCGCGCCAGATGCTCCAACCGGCGCTGATTGGCCTTGCTGGTGAATATATTGGTGAATACCGCCACGTAATACACCACGTGACTGTCCGTATCACGGATCACGCTGATGCTCAGCTGCTCGGGATAGGTGCTGCCGTCGCGCCGCATGCTCTGCACTTCACCGAGCCAGTTATGGCCTGCCGCAATATTTTTCCAGATGGACGACGGTAGCGGCGTGCCATCGGGGAGCCTGCGGGTGTCTTCAAACGGCTTGCCAAACAGATCACGCGTAGTGAAGCCGGTGATACCGGTGTGCGCTGCATTGGTCGATACGATGCGTCGATCGGCATCGGCAATGATCACTCCCTCGACAATGCTGGCCAACGCCTCGGCGGCGACTCGACGCTCCTGTTCCATCGCCACCCGCTCGGAGATGTCGCGAATGATCGCCTGCCGCACTGGGGTGCCACTCCAATCAACCAGGCTACTCTGCGTTTCGACAGGCCGCTTGCTGCCATCGGCGTTGAGCAACGCGTTGATAGCAGGGCTGCCCTCCTTGCGTGAAATCTGCTGCGTAAACAGATGAACAAACCTGTCGCCAATCAGCTGATCCCATGTGCGCCCGGTCCACACGGTTGCAGCATGATTGACGTCCAGTATCTTTCCGCTGGTTTCATCGATCATCACGATCGCATCAGCGGCACTATCGAACACCAACCGGTAACGCTCTTCGCTGCCCCGAATGCTGTCCAGAATGCGTCGAGCCATGCGTACCCATAGCAGCGCAGCCAGCAAGAATGCGGTGAGTACCCCCCAGAAAAGTACCCTGCCCAGCCAGATCGCGCCGTTGACCACTTCGACCGAGAAAAGCTGGGTACGTGGCTCGATGAATGTATTGAGCGCATTGATACGCTCGCGCTGGCGCTCGATCTCCTGAGCCGACATGCCTCCCGTGCCGTAAGCATGCTGTAGCTCATCAGCCACCACATTCAGCTCGGCAATTTTCTCGTCGGTTGAACGCCACGCATTCAACGCCTCGTTGATATGCGGCGCACTGGAAAAATGCTCCAGCATGAAAATCATGCCTGGCCGTGCCGCTGGCATGATGCTGCCACGCCGGAACACGTTCTCGATAACCACCGTGTCAAAGTGACCGGACGCAATCGCATCACGGCCGTATCGATCAGACTCCAGAACACCGTAGTTGTGCTTGAAACTGGCAAGTGACGCCGCGTCGCCCTTCACCGCATAGTTGCTGAGGTCGATGACCGCCTGCTTCTGCGCCTTGGACCAAAGACTCTCGCTGTTGAGAAAACCAGCGAGAGTTATCTGGACCTGCAAAACAATCCAGGTCAACGCCATGATCAACACAATGACAACCGCAAGCGCATAGGCCAACGGCATCAACCGCTTTGTGAGAGGCCGCTTAAGACTTGCACCGATGAAACGCATCGATTGCCTATTGGGTTAGTTAAGTCTCAACGATACTGATTCTACTTTGCATTCTCCACATCGATCAGGCAGCGGCATCGTTCACCATACCGAGACTCCATTGACGCTGGATACAACGATCTCCCAGAAGAATCATGCTCACGTAACTGCGCTTGATGCACTCGGCCAGATGTGTAACATCATCAACTGAAGGGTTCATGCCCATAATGGTACAGACAATCTCCAATGCCTCCCATGGATGGGTGTCATCGTAGTCAGCATGCAGGTGTAGCCAACGCAAGCTGCCCACGCGGATCGATGGATCAAAACTCTCCTGGTACTTTGTACTCTTATAGACCATGGCTGACCACTCACCGGTGACGCCCTCGATCGCGTAGTTGGTGGCGATCATGCCGGCCGCCAACGTTCCGCGCGAGCTGACTTCCTCGCACCAGCGCGGTAAGCCATCGGTACCATGTGGCGCATCGGTATTGAGAAGCTCATCGCGCGATACGCCCGCACCTTCAGCCCAATTGATCCAGTACTCTGCGTGGTTCTGCTCGACGCGGATATTGCGAACCAGCCAGCGCCGGGCCATGTTGTCTCCGGTGCTGCGGCCATAGCGGGTTTTCAGCAAGTTCAGTGCCATGTAACTTGGAAAGCGTTCGATGAAAGGCCACAGGCCTTTCATGAAGTTGCGGGTGGACTCGTGATCGAGCTCGAGATCGATCATCATCTGCCATATCTCGTGATCGAGAACACGTGCTTTGGTCTTTGCGCAGTCGGCGACCATGTCCTGCGCCCACTGCGGGTAGCTGGTCAATTCGGTCAGGGGGCCGGTGCGTTCGAAATGTATACTCATGTGAATCTCCTTGGCGGTAGCAGTGATTTGGTTGACAACTGCTGAAATACGACGAGGGACGGTCCGCGTCGGTCTTGCTCCGGTGATCGGATAGAAATGATCCCGGAAACCTTGGGTCGCGCCAGGTTGCCAGCGCTTGGATGAAAGTGGGTTTAGCGCTCGACGATATCCCGCTCATACGCGCCATCGCGTACGTTCACAGTAAACGTGAGAGTGAATGCCTTCCCGGCATCTCAACAGGAAGTGATCGTGGACAACGCGGCGCAAGATGCGGCCGGTTTGTTGTCGACTCTTGCGACATCGGACTGCGGCGCCAGGTGCATCAACCCTACGCGCGCCAACGTTTGGCACCAGCGACCTGCCGATGCACATGGCTTCGCGCCAGCCTGCGCATAGCAATCCAGCCTCTGCAGATGAGGTGAAAACCAGAAACCGCGAGCGGCTCAATCCCACGGTACCGCCCCTGAAGATAGGCGTCCAATGAGACAGCAACAATCTCAAGTGCTTGTGGCGCTCTCGACGATCCGAACCACTGGTTCCGCCATGACTGATTCCGTGGCGCTGATTACCGGATGGCCATCGATATGGTTCGATCGTCTCTCAGTCAGTGGCCGGATGCAATAAAGCCGAATACGAAAAGGCCGCTGACTCCTGCAAGTCAGCGGCCCGAGTACTTCGACAGACTAACGATCAGCGCAAACGGCTAAAGCCATCCGCACTCCACGTCTCGCTGCCAACGCCGTGGTGAACAAAGAACAGCCCGGCCGGATCGACCTTGTGCTTCAGCATGGCCAGCCGTGGATAGTTTGCTCCCCAGAATGCCCGCTGCCATACCGGCTCGAAGTAATTACTCTCCGACACATATGAGCCGGTATCCGGCGCAACCTTGCGTAATTCACGCATCGCTTTAACAACGCCAGCCGATTCGCGGCGCGCGTCGGCAAGGTCGGGCCCTGGACCAGGCATCCCCGTATAAGCGGGTGGGCCATCGGCGCCGCAGATCGCCAACGCAAAAGCACTGATCACGTCCGGATTAGTAGCGGTGTCGCGTGCGGCATCCAGCACTTCGACCGGCGCGCCGGCCAGACCCTTGTTGAAATGCAACGCAAACTCCCACTGCCTCGTGGCGGCGAACAGCGCATCGACAAGACGCGCCTGCGCGTCTTTCTCCAGCAACGATGCCGGCATCCAAGCCGAGCCGTAGCCATGGATAAACCAGCCGACCTGCCCCTGGTCGCCCGCCCACAGGACGTGGTCACGCGGGGCACCGGGTCGATCATCCGCCACCATGAATCCCGGTGCGTGCTGACGAAAAAATTCCGCATCCCAGAAATGCCGTGCCGGCAAAGCCACAACCTCAATTGGCTTGGCGAACGAGTATTCCTTGCGCGCATTCACCCAATCGGTGAATGGTGTCCAGATTTTCTCCGCTTCAGTCTGCTCCAAGCCCTGAAACACCATCGAGATGCGCAACGTGTTCTCCTTCTTGAACACCATCTGTTCGCCCCAGTGCGGATTGAACAAATCGCTCCCATAGAAGCTGATCGCCTTGGCGATCAATGCGTGATACGCCTCGTCGGAGGATGCCCTGATCGCTCCAAATACGGCGCCGAACGTGTCTGGCAAATCATGCGTACGCAAGGTCAGCCGGGTCACGACACCCAGGCTACCGCCACCGCCGCCCTTGATGCCCCAGAACAGATCGGCATTTTTATAGGCGTTGGCAATGAGCGCCTTGCCATCGGCAGTGACGATCTCCGCCTCGATCAGCCCCGCCGCCGCGGTGCCGAAGTTTTTCGAGAAGCTGCCGAAACCGCCGCTCTGCACCAGACCAGCCACGCCCACCGTCGTGCAACCACCGCCCTGCACATAGCGACCGCCACGCGTGGTTACCGCATCGTAGGCATCGATCCACATCGCGCCAGCTTCGACCGTCACTGCCGGCTGCGACGCCTGTTTGCCCGCTCCTCCTTGCGCGACAAAAGCATCGTGCAAGGTGACGGCACTCATGTGCCGCATCCATACCAACAACGAATCGGGCGCTTCGGAGGTGCCCTGATAACTGTGGCCACCACCCTTCACCACCAGCCGCAGATGATGCTCACGGGCAAAATTGACCGCTGCCACGACATCGGCCGTGTTCTCGGCAGCCACCGCATACGCACTGGGCTGGGATATCCATGCATCGGCCCAGCCGCTGGTCTGGGTCAGCGCGGGCTGATCGCCGATGTAATACGGATTCTTGATCTCCTTCAGCGCTTCGCTGCACGAGGCATCCGACGGCGTCGACGCACAGCTGGCAAATGGCGACACCGGCTTCAGCAACCGACCACCGGTCGCGCGCTTCAATTCATCCCATTGGGCCGCTGACGGCCAGCCAGAGTCACCCGGCCGTACGCGTGAGCGCAACTTCAAACCGGCCGTGCTGCCCACCCCGGCAAGCGCCAAGCTGCCAGAAAAAATCGCCGGCAGAAACGGCACCGCTATCGCCGCCCTCAATACGTCCCGTCTGTTCACAAAACTCTCCCGCGTACGCCAGCTGTTCTGACAGTGACCAATCTCCTCACTGCCCTCCCCGGATACCAGCAAGAGGTGACGGATTGCACCGTCCATGTGACCAACGGCAGCCAGGGCGGGACGAACCGCGCCTCATGTCTCGACTGCGCAAGGGCATCGTTCGAACAGCCGTTCGCTGCGGCATGCCGATATTCGCGACATTGAAAGCCTCAGGGCTGCGGAGACCTTGTCCGAAAACCCGGCCGCTACGTCTCGGGGCATGGAGCGGGCTTTATCGCCCTTGTCAGAACAACGCTTCGAGCACCTGCAGAAAGCCCCACAACGCAACGATCCACACCGCTGTGCGCAGATACGGAATACCCGCTGCGTAGACCGGCCAGTAAACAACGCGTGCCCAGAAATAAATCTGTGCGCCGAGCGCCGTGTGATCCGTGTTGCGATGGGAAAGCACGACGGCCAGCACGGCCGCGGCAAAGAACGGAAAGGTCTCCAGAAAATTCTTGCTGGCCCGGTCGGCACGTGCCGCCACGCCAGTCAACGGTTTCATGTCACCCTCGCGGTTGCCGGCATTCCATTTCAGGCCACGCTGCTGTGTGGCCAGACAGGCGGCAATCAGCACATAGGCCAACCCAAGGACGATGGACCAGGCCAGCATCTTCACTTCGATGGTCATCATGCAACTCCGCGCTGCCGAAAGTTGGGCGAAGCCAGATGATGCTGGATTGAAAGCACCAGCGATACGGAAACAATCCACGTGACCGGCAACGCCGCTAGCTTCAATCGCTAATCGCTACTCTCAGCGAGGTCTTATCGACCATGGAATCAGCCGGCGACGGCATTCCACGCCTTGCCCTGCTGGTACTCAGCAGCGCTAACGCCAACAGCAGCCCCCTTTACCAACGCGTCGTAATGCTCACGCGTAGCTTCCACCAGCTTGCGGTTGTCGTGTTTCCAGGGGTGGTAGCCCGGCACAAACCACGAAAGCCACTGCCCGGTAATGCGGGTGATCGGGCCCGGCGAGATAAACAAAAAGCCCAGCAGCCGCAGCCAGCCGCGCCAGTCCTTCCGTGTGCCTTCGGCCTTGGAAATACGCCACATGAACTGCCATACGCGAAAGGTAAACAACCCCGTGACAAACAACATCGCGCGACTGCGGCGCAAATACTGTTTGAGTGGTGAGCCGCCCACGCGTTGAAACACGTCGAACGCTACACCCTTGTGCTCGGTTTCCTCGAGCGCGTGCCAGCGCCAGATCGAGGCCATGCGCGGATCGGACTTCTGCATGGTTTCGGGATGGCGCAGTACCTGATCTGCCAGCATCGCAGTGAAATGCTCCAAGCAGATGGTCACCGCGAGTTGCCCAAGCGGGGGAAGCTTCTTCGCGCGGTTCTCCTGAAAATTCTTCACCACCTCGACCAACTCCTTTGCGCCGATACCTTGTTGCTCGAGACGCTCGTTGTACTCAAGATGCTCGCGGCTATGCATTGCCTCCTGCCCGATGAAGCCGCCAACCTCCTCATTGAGCACAGGATCGTCGGCGATGTCGGCGCGGAACGCACGCACGCTGTCGATGAAAAAGCGCTCGCCATCGGGGAACATCAGCGACATCGCATCAAAAAACCGCGTCTTGTGCGCATCCCCGTCTACCCAATAGCGCGGGATGTCGGCATCCATATCGAAATGCAGATCACGTCGGACGATAGGAGGTAACTGGGTCATGGCGCATTCCGCAGTTTTGGACTCCAGTCAAACCTAAGCGCATCGCCGCGAGGTTTCAAGGCATAACGGCGTACGTCATGGTTTCTGGAACTCCATGCCACGCATTCTGTTCAGGCGAGTGGCCAAACAGGCCCTGCCTAACCGTTTAAAACGCCATGTCTGGATAAGTTGCTTTGCCGTTACTTCGAACAACCGACTTGCCGAAAGACATATATCGCAAGCGTGGATGTTCCGCGTATAAACCTTTGGCGGTTTTGTTGCATCTCACGAACGTTGCCAACTGGGAGTAGACACGTGCGTAAACTTATTCTTGCCTTGCTGATTACTGCGCTGCCACTGGCAGCCTGCGCGGACGAATGCAAATTCACTGCGCCGCGCAATGCCGATCTCGATGCAGCCGGACTGAAAGACCTGGCGCTGAGACTCGGTTCGACCGATCTACATATTCAGAGCGCTCCCGGCCTTACCAAAGTCGAGGTACGCGGCACCGCCTGCGCATCCGATGCGTCGAAGCTGAAGGATTTGCAGATCGACGCCCGCCGCAATGGTGACCATGCCACGGTGGATACCAGCAGCAACGGTGGCTATATCAATATCAGCCTGTTCGGCGCCAGCTACGCCTACATGAAACTGGAAGTGCGCGTACCGGCATCGCTGGCAGTTGGCGTCGACAGCGGCTCCGGTGACGTCAATGCCTCCGACCTCGCTTCACTGGATTTCGATTCCGGCTCGGGTGACCTTGTCGCCGATCACATTGCCGGTCCGTTGACCTTGAAGCTCGGCTCTGCCGACGTGAAAGCCGAGCATGTCGGCAGCGTGGATTTGAAAGGCACCGGTTCGGGCGACGTGCACGTCAACGGCGTGCAGGGTGATGTCCGCTCGGCTCACTCCGGCTCGGGTGACCTTGGCTTCGACAACGTCACGGGCAGCGTCACCATCGGCGGTACGGGCTCGGGTGATATCAAGCTCAACCACATTGGCCACGATGCCGACGTCGGCAGCACCGGTTCCGGCGATGTAACCGCCGATGACATCGGCGGCAACTTCAGCGTGCACTCCACCGGCAGCGGCGATATCAGGCACAGCAATGTCAAAGGCAAGATCAGCGTGCCGAAGAGCGACGACGAGTAAGGCGCGAACGTCTAAGCATCAATCCGCCGCCATTGCGGCCAGCTTGGCAACGGTATTCATGTTGCGGGCTGTGCCGGTTTTGGCGGCGGGAATTTTCAATCGCGTATCGGCCATGCCATCGCCGTAGTGCACGTAGATCTCGCGCGTGCCCAAAACGATCCGCTCGCCTTTTCTGCCTGTGGCGTGATCGAGCGCATCGGATGCTGGCGCAGTGTCTAGAAAGATCGCCGCCACGCGATTTGGCGGCTCATTGGCAAACGGATTCGCCGCCAGCACCGCAGCCATTTCCACGCCAGTTCGCACCAGCACACCAACTGGCTTACTGGCATACGCGGCCAGCCGCGACTCCAGCGCTGCAACCACCTGCTTCGCGGTCTGCCTGCTTTCAAACACCACGTTGCCGCTGGCGATGAAGGTACGCACATTGCCAAATCCCGCGTGCTCACACATGGTCTTCAGTTCGGCCATCGGTAGTTTGCCCGTGCCACCGACATTCACGGCACGCAAGAGAGCAATGTATTTGGTCATGGCCGCCTCCGGGCAGTCGATAGGGAAAAACATCGCATACGCGGGAAAGCCTCTGCCTTCGCGTTGTATCGGATTCACGCCGGCTTGAAGACTGGAGCTTCGGCCATGGCCGTGCGCAGTTTCTCACCAGCGGGCTTTAACTCATCGGCTTGACGATGATCAACCTCGACCTGGAATCTCCAAGCCCCGCTTCACCGCCGGTCGTGCCAGCGCGCGATCGAGCCACGCGGGAACATGGATCAGCGCGTCGTATTCGACAATATCGCGTGCTTCATAAAACGTGATGAGGTTGCGCACCCAGCCGATGGTGGCGATATCGGCAATGCTGTAGTCGTCGCCCATGATCCATCGACGGCCATCGAGGCGTGCGTCGAGCACAGCCAGCAGGCGTTTGGCTTCGGCGACATAACGCTCCAACGGACGCTTGTCGGCGATCTCCTTGCCGGCGAATTTGTTGAAGTAGCCAAGCTGGCCGAACATCGGGCCGATCGCCGCCATCTGGAAGAACAGCCACTGGATGGTGTCCCATCGTTGCGCCGTGTCGGCCGAAATGAACTGCCCCGTCTTGTCCGCCAGATACAAAAGAATCGCGCCCGATTCGAACAATCCAATCGGCTCGCCACCGGGACCATCAGGATCGATGATTGCGGGAATCTTGCCATTGGGATTGAGCGACAGAAACTCCGGTGTATGGCTCTCGTTTTTCATGATGTCGACAAGATGCGGCTCATAGGCCAGCCCGGTCTCCTCCAGCATGATCGACACCTTGACGCCATTCGGCGTATTGAGCGAATACAGCTGGATGCGATCGGGATGCTGTGCCGGCCAGCGCGTGGCAATAGGGAAGTTGGAGTAGTCGCGCATATCGTGATCCTGGGTTGTGAGGCTCGCAGCACGGTAGGTCGTTCTGGCCGCGCGTTCAATAGCGAAAAGGCTCGTCACAGCACAGGCCAGATCAACTCATCTCCCTTGACCATGCGCTTGCGCAATACGCGAGATTAGGACGATAGTCGCTTGCATGACTCAACCACTGATCATTCGGCCCGTCGTGCAGGCAGACTTGCTACCATGGACCCAGCTCTGGGACGGCTACAACGCGTTTTACGGCAGGAAAGACCAGACCGCACTGGCCGATGAAATTACGCAGACCACCTGGGCACGCTTCTTCGACCCACTTGAACCCGTGCATGCGCTAGTCGCCGAGCATGACGGTCAATTGCTCGGCCTCACGCACTATCTCTACCACCGCAGTACGAGGCAGCTTGGCCTGAGTTGCTATCTGCAGGATCTCTACACTGCCGAATCGGCTCGCGGAAAAGGCGTAGGCCGCGCGCTTATCGAAGCGGTCTATCGCAGCGCCAGGGAAGCGGGTTCACCGCGCGTCTACTGGCAAACCCACGAGACCAATACGTCCGCCATGCGGCTCTATGATCAGGTCGCAGAGCGATCCGGTTTTCTTGTCTATCGCAAACTCATGTGATTTTGTTAATGGCTCTGTGCGAACGCTCAGGGAAAGCCAATCACCACATCATTCAATGGCAGCTGCGCCTGACGGTGTTCGACAGGCAGCGGAGCCCACGGCTCGCCCTGACCGAAAAGCTGCGCTTCGGTTTCCGGCCCCAAAGAATCGAAGTGATCGAACACAAACGGCAGACCTTCCGAACCTTCAAAGGTCGCGGCGTTGGCCAGCTGAAAATGTAGATGCGGTGCACTTGAGCTACCCGATTGGCCTAGATGCCCAAGTAACTGGCCTCGCCGCACATGATCGCCAACATGTACCTTGAGGCTGCCGCGTTGCAGATGGGCATAGCCGGCAAACACACCCGGGGCAATTTCCAGCACCACGTAATTGCCGAACAGGCCATGAGCAGTAAGAGATTCAGGCTCCTGTTGCGGACTAAGCGGCAGGCGCTCCTCTTCACCGTCGCGCGCATCGCTCACCACGCCACCGGCGACGGCGATCACGTCAACGCCATAGCCAATCCAGTCGGCATAACGCGACTTGGTGATGTCCTTGATACCGGTGCGCATGGCGTGCCCCCTGTGATCGACACCCACCAAATCAAAGGCGTAGCGCTGAGGAATCGTCACCATGCCGTTCACTGCGACCAGGCTGCCCCAATGATGCGAATGCGCATTGCCCGGGCCTTCGTGCGCCATCCACCAACCACCGCGCAGCGGCGGACCGATGGCCAGAGGTGTCACGGTATTTACTGTCACCCGCGCACCATCGAGCAACTCCGTCTTGTTTTTCGCGGCCACGAATTCGATCCGATGACGCAACGTGCGCGGCACCAGGCCACCTTTCGGCAGCGTTATCCACACATACATCACGGCGCGCTTGCCGGAATCGATTGACACCGGCGCGTGCTCCGCTGGAGCAGGCCGCGTCATGTCCGCCAGATCGACGGCACTGAAACTGACGAGCGGCACGCTGGCATCGTCGCCATAAACCTTGAGGCTCTGCGGTTTCAACGGGCCGGTGTCGCCATAGATATTGGTAATATCCAGCTCGTAGGCGAGATGCGTCAAGCCATCACTACCCATGAATGCGGTCGGTGCAAACGGCACGCGTGCTTCCACCGGCGCCAGCGCCTGCTGTGCGACAGCTATTGAAACCCAGCCCATCAGAGATACCAGTATCAGCCCCGCAACATGTTTCCCCATCCACAGTCTTCCCTACGTATCCACTGACAATACGCAATGTTCGAGCGAAATGGCAGAAACAACGACTGAACCATCGCCTTTGAACATGGGCCGTATAGCTGTCGCTACATCGCAACGCTGATCGTTGGTTGCGCTTCCCAGAGGCAGCTCTCGACTGCCTCTGGGCACGCACATGACTCAATGCCGCCCGTGTTTCAGGATGCCTCGCCCACGATATCCGGCCGGTCGGCGCCCAGCCAGCGATAGATGGCGCCGCCGATGAGGCCACCCACGATGGGCGCTACCCAGAACATCCACAGTTGACTGATGGCTTGAGCACCCGCGAACAGGGCCACGCCAGTGGAGCGCGCCGGATTCACCGAGGTATTGGTCACCGGAATGCTGATCAAATGGATCAGGGTCAGCGCCAGGCCAATCGCCAGCGGTGCAAAACCTACGGGTGCGCGACCATGGGTGGCGCCCATGATCACCACCAGGAACATCGCCGTCATCACCACTTCGCACAGCAGCGCGGCACCCATCGCATAACCGCCAGGCGACATCGCGCCATAGCCGTTGCTGGCGAACGTGCCGGCAGCGGTGGGATCGATCGCAAAGCCCGGTGCGCCGCTGGCAATCTCCAGAAGTATCCATCCCGCGAAGATGCCGCCGATCACCTGCACCACCACGTAAGGCACCACGTCCTTGATCGGAAAACGGTCACCCGCCCACAGGCCGATCGTTACCGCCGGATTGAAATGCGCACCCGAGATATGGCCGAAGGCGTAAGCGCCCGTCACCACGGTCAATCCGAACGCGAGGGATACGCCGAGCAGACCGATACCGAGCGGATTGCCCGCTCCACCAAACTTCGCCGCAAGCACCGCACTGCCACATCCACCAAGCACCAACCAGAAAGTGCCGAGAAACTCGGCAACGAGTCGCTTCAACATGATGGTTCTCCCATGGACGGACAGGCCCAGTGCCGGTCCGGCTCTGGCACTCTGCACCGACTGATGCCCATGCGCAACGGGAGCGATGACGGAGCGTGATGATGCAGGCGCATGCCGTGCAGAAAGCATCAGCAATGCTGCATCGCAATGAGCGCGACAGAGGCGCACATTTTGCAATCAAGGCTGCGAGAGATTGGATCTGCGTAGGATCAAGGAGAAATCTGCTGATCGGCATGATCAGCGAATCCTGCACGTTGACGCCTTCTTCGATCAACGCATCGTCAGCCAGCGTAAGCAGATCTGGCCCAACGCTAATTCACGATGACTAGATCGACGCAGCGATACGCCCTACCTCAGCCAATACAGCATTGCGTGCCACGGAGTCGGCAGATGAACCTGCGTAGTAAGCCGTCACCAGCAGCGGCTTGCGCTGCGGTGGGTAGAAGATGCCCACATCGTTGGTTTCATTTTGTGCACCACTACCGGTCTTGTCGCCAACGGTCCAACTGGTTGGTACACCGGCGCGCAGCTTGTCGGCACCAGTGCTGCAGGCGCGCAACCATGCCAGCAGTTGCTCACGCGAAGTATCGGTGAGTACATTGCCCAGCAGCACTTTCTGCTGGGTGGCGAGCATGGCATTCGGCGTGGTGGTGTCTCGGATATCGCCGGGGCTGGCCACGTTGAGATCCGGCTCGATGCGATCGAGCCGGGTCAGCGTATCGCCAAGGCTGCGGGCAAACGCTGTTACTGCAGCAGACCCGCCCAGACTCGCCAGCAGCAGATTCGCTGCGGTGTTGTCGCTCACGGTAATTGCCGCCTGACATAGCTCGGCCACGCTCATGCCCGGCGCGCCGACGCGATGGCTGGTGATTGGCGCATAGCTCAGCACGACCTCCTTGCCAAACACGATGCGCCGATCGAGTTTCTCGGCGCCACGATCCACCCGCGTCAGCACCGCCGCCACTGCCAGCAGCTTGAACGTGCTGCACATGAGGAAACGTTCGTCACCCCGATGTGCCACACGACGCCCATTGCCGGTATCGAGAATGGAAACACCGAGCCGCCCACCGTGCTGACGCTCCAGTGCATCCAGCCTGGCGGCATCGGTATCGGCATCGAGGGCAAACACGGTACGAAGCGAGAGTGCTGCCGCGCCCAGTAACGTACTTTTCAACAAATTTCGACGGTTCATGGATTCACCTTTTTTGCAGCATGGAAAGCGATGCGCATCACGCGCGAACCGATCCATACTGACTGCGGCTGCGTACCGTTCGCTGCAAAAGATCGGGCAATACTGAGACAGATGCTGCTCATCATCTCCGAGCGGTCAGCCTAATATTCGACCAGCACCCGCCTCTGTTTTCGAAGGATGGGTATCGATCCCGTAGCTGCCGTTGGCACCTGTCGAAACACACGCTCATATCGGTTATCCGCTATCTTTCGATCGATGGAAAGAGCGCTCCTCGAACAGCCGCTGGTCATGGCCCCGGATCGGGTAAATCCCGCAACGACGATGGAAGATGCCGCGCGCCTGCGTGCGCTCACGCCCGAAGCCTATTGGCTCGAGATCACGCGGGAATTGATCTGGGATCGTGCGCCCACCATCGCCCTCGAAGGTGGATTCGGCGACTTTCGCTACTTTCCCGGCGCGATGGGCAACGTCAGCGTCAACTGCCTCGATCGATGGCCGGCCGATCGCATTGCCCTGCGCTACGAACGCGAGGATGGCCTGAAGGAAACCTGGACCTTCGGCGCGCTGACCGATGCCGTCGCCCGTTTTGCTGCTGCACTCGAGGATCTCGGCGTAAGCAAGGGCGATCGCGTGGCCGTCTATGCCAGCAACGTGCCCGAGTCGTTCATCGCCATCCATGCGTGCTACCGGATCGGCGCGATCTACTCGGTGATCTTTGCCGGGTTCAGTTCCTCGGCGGTGCGCGATCGGCTTGAGGATGCGCAGCCCAAAGTTATCGTCTGCACCGACGCCACGCTGCGACGTGGCCGCGACGTGCCGATCAAGGCCACGCTGGACGAGGCGCTGAAAGGTTTGCCGCTGCCGCACGTCATCGTCGCGCGCCGGGTCGACCCGAACTATCCACTGCAGAATGGCGAACGCGATTTCGCCGAACTGCTGGCACACACTACACGCCGAGCGATACCGGTATCGCTCGAAGCCAACGATCCGGGTTTCATCATCTACACCTCGGGTACCACCTCGAAGCCGAAGGGCTTGGTGCACGCAGGCATCGGCTTCCTGGTCGGCACCTATGCGAACGTGAAATGGTCGCTCAACCTCGGCGTCGACGACGTCTACTGGTGCACGGCCGATGTAGGCTGGCTTACCTTTCCGATCTTCGCACTGGTGGGTGGTCTCGCCCATGGCGCCACGCACATCATCTACGAAGGCAGCCTCGACACACCGACGCCGGCGCGCGCCTACGAACTGATGGCGAGTTACCGCGTCAACAAACTGTTCACAGCGCCGACCGCGCTACGGATGATGCGCCGGGCCGGTGATGATTTGCTGCAGCATCACGACACCAGCAAACTTGTATTGGTATCGCTGGTCGGCGAACCGCTCGATCCCGACACCTGGTTCTGGACGCGTGACAAGCTCGGTCGCGGCACCATCTTCGTCAACAATACTTACGGACAAACCGAGACCGGGACCGCCTGGTCGAGCAGCATGGTCGGCATCACGCCAACGCGACCGGGCAGCTGCGGGCACACGCTGCCCGGCTACCTGCCGCACGTATTACGGGAGGACGGCTCCGAGGCTGGGCCCGGCGAAGTCGGCGCGATCACCCTGGCCGTGCCGTTCCCCTGCCTGGCGCGAACCGTATGGGGCGATCACTCGCGCTACGTCAAAACCTATCTCGCCCCTTTCCCCGGCCACTATGTTGCGTCCGATGCCGCGCTGTTCGATGCGGACGGCCAGCTGTGGGTCACCGGACGTCTCGACGATGTCATCAACGTGGCTGGCCATCGCTTAGGCACAATGGAGATGGAGGCCGCACTGCTTACGCACGCGGCCGTCTCCGAAGCGGCGGTCGTTACCCAACCCGATGAGATCAAGGGCATGACACCTATTGCCTTCGTCGTGCCTCGCGCGGGTTACGCGGACAGCACCGAACTGCAGGCGGCGCTCTGCCAGGCGATTGTCGATGCGGTCGGCGCCATCGCGCGCCCGGCTCGTGTGGTGGTGGTTTCCACGGTGCCGCGCACGCGCAGCGGAAAAATCATGCGCCGCGTGCTGCGCGACCTCATCGTCACCGGCGAGGCATCAGGCGACCTGACCAGCCTCGAGAATCCGGACGCCATCGAGGTGGTGCTGCAGAAGCTCGCGCAATCCTGAGCGACGCGCTCTGCTGTACCAACCATCGAAGACATACGAAAAGCGGACGAGCCTTTTAGACCACAGTCGCGAGTGGGCGCACCACGATCTCGTTCACGTCAACATCGTTCGGTTGTTCGATCACGAACTGGATGGCGCGGCCGATGGCATCCGGCTCGATGGCCGTTTTGCGGTACGTCTGCATCCGCTCGCGCGCGACCGGGTCGCTGATCGTGTCGGCGAGTTCCGAGGTAACCACGCCTGGATACACGCAGGTGCAGCGGACGTTGGCGCTTTCCTTGCGCAGTCCTTCGGAGATCGCTCGCACCGCAAACTTCGTCGCAGCATAAACCGCTGCCGTCGGCTGGACCACGAAGCCGCCGATCGAGGACACGTTGATGATCTGGCCGTGCCCCTGCGCTTCCATCCGGGGCAACACCGCGGCAATACCGTGCAATACGCCGCGAATATTCACGTCGATCATCCAGTTCCACTCGTCGGTCTTGAGTGCATTGAGTGGCGACAGCGGCATCACGCCGGCATTGTTGACGAGCACGTCGATCTGTCCGAATTCCGATTCGGCGAAAGCGACGAATGCCTCCATATCATTTGCATCGGTCACGTCGAGACCGCGAAACCTGACCGCGCCGCCGGCTTTCTCGATATCGGCGGCGATCTCTTTCAGCTTGTCGGTGCGGCGTGCACCCAGCACGACGCGAGCGCCGTTGGCAGCGAGCTGGCGTGCCGTGCCTTCGCCGATGCCACTCGACGCGCCAGTAATAAGTACAACCTTGTTGTTCAAGCCAGACATCGTGATCTCCAGGTCAATGGGGCGGTAAATCCGCGCCAGATCACCTTAGCCCGCACCTCACCGTACGATAAGCCGCTACGATTGAGATGAGGCATTGAGCAGAATGGGATGATGAGCCGAGCGGAGTGCAACGATGAGTCGCGGTAACCTCGACGATCTGGCGTCCTTTGTCGCCGTCGCGCGGGCGCAAAGCTTTACCCGCGCCGCGGCGGAACTACGCGTCTCCACATCCGCGCTGAGCCACACGATCAAGGGATTGGAGGCGCGCCTTGATATTCGCCTACTGCAGCGGAATAGCCGAAGCGTGTCCGTCACGCCCGCCGGCGAACGATTGCTGCGTACCTTAGGTCCCGCGATCTCGGAGATAAACGGTGCGCTGGACGCATTGAACAGCGAACGCGACCTCATCTCCGGTGCGGTACGCCTCACGGCCACGCGACACGCATACGAGACGGTGATTCGTCCCGTGCTGGCAGATTTCCTTGCCGATCATCCCCAAGCCAGTGTGGAAGTGCTGATCGACTACCAGTTCCGCGACATCGTCGCCGACCGTCTCGATGCAGGTATACGGCTGGGCGAAAAGCTGGAGCAAGACATGATCGCCGTGCCCGTCGGCCCGGATCTGCGTATGGCCGTGGTTGCGTCACCAGCCTACCTCGCCAAACATCCCGCGCCGCAAACACCACACGATCTAACCACCCATCGCTGCGTGAACTACCGCATGATGACCTCCGGTCAGACCTATGACTGGGAATTCGAACAGGACGGCCGTGCCCTTGCCATCAAGGTCACCGGGCCACTTACCTTCAACGAACCCGCGCTGATGCTTCAAGCCGCACTCGACGGTCTGGGCGTCGCTTACATCCTGGAAAATCAGGCAACGCCGGATATCGATAGCGGTCGTCTGATCCGCCTGTTCGAAGACTGTACGCCGCCCTTCCCCGGCTACTTTCTCTACTACTCCTCACGTCGACAGATGCCTCCGACCCTCGTCGCATTCATTGCCGCGCTGCGTCGCCGCTCGGATCGCCACACCACGGACCGTCACTGATGTACGTTGCAGCAAGATGCCAAAAAAGATCGCGATTCCTTGCACCGCTCGCTCCTCGCACGCCGCGATCGTGTCCTCCGCAATAACGGTCATGACAGCACGAAATAAAGGACAGCAGATGGTCATTGTGGTGATGGGCGTATCGGGCAGCGGAAAATCCACTATCGGGCGATCGCTGGCTGACGCACTGGGCTGGGATTTTCAGGAAGGCGATGCGCTGCATCCGCAGGCAAATATCGACAAGATGAGCGCAGGCGTTCCGCTGGGCGATGACGATCGCTGGCCGTGGCTGGATCGCATCGCGTCGTGGATCAGCAACGAAAGCGAACACGCCAAGCACTGCGTAGTGACCTGTTCCGCGCTCAAGCGTAGCTATCGCGACCGACTGCGCCGCGCTGGCGATGGTGTTTGCTTTGTCTATATCCGCGTGTCACGTGCCGAGCTGGAGCGCCGCACACACCAACGCCACCACTTCATGCCGCCCTCCCTGCTCGACAGCCAGCTGCAAACCCTGCAAGAACCCACGTCAGACGAGAATGCATTGACAGTGTCGGGTGAAGGAACAATCGACGTGATGATCACGGCTGTTCGTCAATGGTTGGAAGCCCGCATTGCTCGATAACCAAGTGCATTGAGCCAAGTCCTATGCGCTTTCCCTCAACGCGTGCCACTCACTCTTCCAGCTCAACACGCGTCTTTACTATGCCGTTTTTCTGACGACGATGCGATGAATCTTCTTCTGAGAAGACAGGTTGATATTCTCGCTCTCCATGAGCACTTCGTAGTCAGCGCAGATGTCCAACACACTGGATTTGTCGAACGCAGAGTACAGCCGTCCGTGATCGTCGCGGCGTGAGTCGTCCTCGGTAATCCGCCAGCTCAGTGCCAGCACGCCACCTGGAATCAGCAAGCCAAAAAGCTGACTCACCGCTTCACTGATCTGCTCTGGTGGCAGATGCATGATCACGGTTTCGCACAGTACGTTCTGGAAAACACCGCGCTCGACACCATCGAGCGCCGGCAATATCGCATGCCCAAAGGCGAGATGCGGATGGCGTCGACGCGCCTCATCCAGCAAACCATCCGATGCATCAAAACCGGCAGCATCGTAGCCATGCGAAGCCAACCACGCCGTATCGCGTCCGGCGCCACAACCGATATCTGCCGTCTTTCCGGTCGTGAAGTACTGCGTCAGCAACCCATACAGGTCCGTGGGTTCGGGCTGCGCCAGCCAGTCGTCGGCGTAATGCGAGGCGTCGTTGTCATAGGCTTTGATGGTTTCGCCATCCATACCATTCTCTCTGGCTAAGTTCGCGCACTAAGTCTGTCATATCATCCTCGACAATCAGTAATTCTGACTGAAAGGCCGATGACCGGCATGCATGCCCGCTTCGATCAGGACCTCAGTGAAAGCGTTCTATGACACCCAGCGTGATTGGCGGATCACATCGCAAAAATTTCCGCGAACAAATCGTGGGTCCTTGTCGGCCAGAACGTCGGCCTTCACGTTACCAAAGGTCGTTTCCGGTTTGTGTTTAATGCCGTCGTAAAAAGCCTGGATCATGTCTTCCTTGAAATGCTCGCTCCGGGGAAAGGCATCAACCACAGACTGACGCTCATCATCCGAGTACCGAGCATACGTCAGCCCCAGCACGTCCATCTCGACGCCTGCGGTGACCAGCGCAACGACCGGGTGCATGTGCTGCGGGATTCCTGGCGTCGTATGTAGCGCAATGGCCGTCCATACCGTATCGATATCGCTTTGAGAAATTCCATGCCTTCTCAGAAAATCTCGCGCTGCATTGGCGCCATCCACCTCGAAGCGCTCACGCGCGCTGCTGTGCTTTTCCGTGAGCCCCATGTCATGAAACATGGCGCCGGTGTAGAGCAAATCGGGATCGAAGCCAAGCCCACGCTGCCGCGCGGCAATGGCGCCGAAATAGTAGACCCGACTGGAATGGTTAAAAAGCAGCTCCGGCGCCGTGTCACGGACTAGTTCGGTCACTTCTCTCGCCAGAACAGTGTTCGGCATCTGGATGCCGCTAATCGTCGTTTGCATGATTGTTGCCCTTGATAGCCAGACTTCAGGCTAGGCTTTTGCGGCCTTGTCTTCAATTTACCAAAACAGTCAATATCTGCCATCATCGGTTTACTGCAGCCATGTGGGCTGTGAGGCACTGACCATGAGACAAAAGCTGGTCCTCGTGCTGGCCATGCCTGGCGTCCAACTGCTGGATGTTTCCGGGCCGATGGACGTATTTGCTGAAGCCAATGTTCAGGCGGGTTGGCCGGCTTACGCGTTGCGTCTTATTGCCTGCGAACCGGGTGATATCGAGAGTTCATCGGGCGTGCGGCTCATACCCGATGGCGTGGCTCGCGGAAAAGAAAAAGCTCCAATCCACACCCTACTCGTCGCCGGCTCACCCCGTGCCGCTGAAGAACAATTCGGCGATACTGCGATGAGATGGCTCAAGACTCATGCGCCAACCGCACGGCGATTCGGATCGGTGTGCAGTGGTGCTTTCATGCTGGCAGCGGCCGGGTTGATCGATCACAAGCGAGTCGCCACGCATTGGGCGGTGGCGCAGCAACTGGCACGCGCTTATCCGAACGTCATTGTTGATGCCGATGCAATTCATGTGCGCGACGGACGATTGCGCACTGCCGCCGGCGTCACCGCCGGCTTGGATCTGGCGTTGGCGCTGGCTGAGGAAGACCTCGGTCACGACATCGCGAAAAAGGTTGCTTCGCAATTGGTGATGTTTTTCCGTCGGCCGGGTGGACAAACACAATTCAGTCGAAGTGGCGAGCTCGAGGTCATGGGACGTTCCTCACTGCAAGAGCTGCAGCGATGGGTCGCCACGCATCCCGAGCAGGACCATAGCGTGGCTGCACTCGCCGCGCGGCTGCATGTGAGCCCGCGGCATTTTGCGCGCATCTTTCGAAACGAAATGGGTACGACACCGGGAGTCTGGGTAGAAACCATTCGACTGGCCGCAGCCCGCCAACTTCTGGAAGGCGAGCACGGCGCCCCGAAACAGGTAGCCGCGCAATGTGGTTTCGCCGACGTAGACAGCTTTCGGCGAGCGTTCCATCGTGTATTCGGGCTCAGCCCGGCGCAATATCGAAAATCGTATGCGCTTTGAGTCGTCCACTCAACAAAACAATCATCCTCGTGTGGTCATGGCGGCAAAGCGGAGCACGATGCTTGCACATCGTGCTCCGCGTCATGGCGATGACTTATGACTTGGTCCAGGGCGTACCGCCGGCGTAGTCACTGTTGATGGTGGTATGGAGCTGGGTCAGGATGGATGCGTTGGTCGTCACGAGGCCCAGCTCGCGATTCTCGGTCAACGAAGCCGTCGAGAAGTTTTCCGAGCCAACGAAAGCCTGCGCGCTGGAGGTGTTGTAATCGGCGAGGATGACCTTGGCATGGATATACAGTGCCGTGCTGTTATCAGGGTAGGTACTGATCTTCACGCCAGCCTTGGTGAGCGCTTCGAATTCCGTCTCGTAATCGTTGTCGTCGTTGGTCATGCACACGGTCACGGCGACACCGCGCTTGGCGGCATTCTCCAGCGCGGTCACGACGCCGCTGTAACTCATCTCCTCGTTTTCGACCAGCAAGCTGTCTTTCGCCGAGTTGATGATGTTGACCAGATCGGTCTTCGATACGGTCGGGCTCCACACCAGATCGTCGCCCAACGGAGGTGTGATCGTCTGCGCAGCGAAATCGGCGTTGAACGTGCTTTCGATCGCGGCAACATCGCTGGGATCGTTTTCGATGATGGCGAAGTCGCGCGTGGTGCTGTAGTAGCGACTCGTCAGGTTGAGCGTCATCACCGCGCTGGTAGTGTTGTCGATGGTGATGGTTTTCTGGTGTGTCGCCGCGTATTTGGTCCACGCCCAGACGACTTGCACGCCGTGCGATGTCAGGTCGTTATAGGCTGCCGTGTTGTTGCTCTTCTCCAGGTTCTGATCGAGGATCACACGAACCTTGATGCCATTCTCGGCAGCCTCATCGAGCAGCGTTTGCGTCTGCGTATCGACGAGTTCGTACATCGTCATGTCGATGCTCGACTTGGCCGACTGGATCAAATTGTAGATCGATGTAAGGCCTTGGTCCGGTTCGATAACCAGCGTCTGCGTAACGGTGGTGCTTGCGTTGCTTTCGCTGGCGAAAGCTTGCGACGCGACGCCCAAGATGCCCGCACAAAATAGGGCGGAGTAAATGGCAGCTCTTGCTGAAATGGTAAACCCGCAACTGTTCTTCATTATTCAGTCCCTTTGATATGAAAATTGGAAAGATCCGCGTGACGAGTTTTGACCTCTCACGATAGGTGGATCTCTAGCTGTCCAGACGATCCAGTGCTCCCCTGCAGCAGACGCATAACGCCACAGCCACCGACAATTGAAGCTCGGATTTGTGACGCCGTTCTTTCCGTTAGCGGGTGCATGTTTTTACGTTTAAAAGCAGTACATGCTGAAAACACACTGACGTCGCAAGACCCTGCTGTGAAAGACGCCTTGGCCCGCTGGTAGGAAGCACAACTGCAACGATCGTCCGTACCGACCGACGATGACCATGGCGCAAGTTCTGACTATCGCCGCGCGGCGCGCAACAAAATCAATCAATGCGGACCACGGCCGTTCTGGGCTGGGTCGATGCGCCAGTTGATAGTCAGTCTCAGTAGAAACTGACTATCAACTGGCACCTGCTCCCCTTCGGTCGCTATCTTGGACTGCCACTGGGCGACCCCATCTATGTCACAAGCTGTCGACATCCATCACCAGGAACCAAACTCATGACTGTTACAACTGAACGCGCCATCCTTGCTGGCGGCTGCTTCTGGGGGGTGCAGGATCTGATCCGCCATCAGCCAGGCGTGGTTTCCACGCGCGTGGGCTACTCCGGCGGTGATGTTCCCAACGCCACGTATCGCAACCACGGCAGTCATGCCGAAGCGATCGAGATCATCTTCAACCCGCAGGTGATCAGCTATCGCACCCTGCTGGAATTCTTCTTCCAGATCCACGATCCCAGCACGCCGAACCGTCAGGGCAACGATCGCGGCCTGAGTTACCGCTCGGCGATTTTCTACACCAGCGAAGCACAGAAGGAGGTGGCCGAAGACACCATCGCCGACGTCGATGCCTCGGGCCTGTGGCCGGGCAAGGCGGTGACGGAGCTGGCGCCGGCCGGCGATTTCTGGGAAGCCGAGCCCGAACACCAGGACTACCTGCAGCACTACCCCAACGGCTACACCTGCCACTTCATCCGGCCGGAGTGGAAGCTGCCGCACCGCGCTTAATGCTCAAAAGGTGGATGCAGGGCCAAGGCAAAGCGCGCGGCCTGCACGACGTCTCTCAATGCAAGGACATCGCCCAGGTGATGTAGGCCGCGCTGACGGCGGTCAGGGTCAGCGCCACCAGAAAAATAACGTCGGCCATGCGTTCGAGTCGATAGTTGCGAATCACGCTTCGCGTGCGCAGCGCCCAGTACGACAGCAGGCAGGACGCCAGATAGAGCATGGCGTTCACCGCCAGCAGATCTTCGGCAAGCATGTCGGATTTGTGGGTTGCGATCACCACGCGAATGATGCCGGTCACGGTCAGGCATACACCCACCATCGCCGCCGAGGCGGTGAAGATGTGTACGCAGATGTTTTCATCGAGGCGGGTACGCTGGGACTTGCTGGGCGTGGTGACTAGAGAATTCATACGGGGGCTTCGCTAACGACTGATGACTCAGTGATTGAACACAGAACGCATGCAATAGTTTCATCGTGACCCATCTTGCGCAGGTGCTGCGGTGTAGCGAACTATGGCCAAGGTAAAGAACCAATGCGGAATGATTCGATATGTAACCGGTCGCAATAAATATTTTACTTACCGCGCTCGATCACCACGGAGCGCCGCGCTGGGTCACCTCTTCCAAAGCGGCGTCGCTCCAGACAAATCGTGGTCGCATGATCTTTGCACCATGGCGGCACGACCTCGGTAAAGTGCATGCTGTGATCCGATTTTGGGGATGAAAAAGCCGATGCCTGCGCGCCTGTCGAAGCAATCTCGTTATCTGCAGTGCTTGCTGCCCGTCGCTGCCTTGGTCGCACTCGGTCTCGCTGCTCAGGCACACGCCACTAGCGATACATCGGAGACCGCGCGATGGCAGCGCGAAACTCAAGCCGTCACCATCACCCGCGACGACTGGGGCATCGCCCATGTACATGGCAAGACCGATGCCGATGCAGTGTTCGGCATGGCCTACGCGCAGGCCGAGGACGACTTCAACCGCGTCGAGACCAACTACCTCAATGCGATGGGCCGGCTCGCCGAGGCCGAGGGTGAACCCGCGATCTGGCAGGACCTGCGGATGAAGCTGTTTATCGACCCGGTCCAATTGAAGACGATGTATGCGAAGAGTCCCGGCTGGCTGCAGGCACTGATGAACAGCTGGGCGGACGGGCTCAACGATTACCTCGCCATGCACCCGGACGTGCACCCGCGCGTCATCAGGCACTTCGAACCGTGGATGGCGCTGAGCTTCAGCGAAGGCAGCATCGGCGGTGATATCGAGCGCGTGCCGCTGAACCAGCTCGAGGCTTTCTACGGCCAGAACCCTGCTGCACTGGCGCGTGTCGATCCGCCGTCGAGCTGGAGCGAACCGACCGGCTCCAACGGCATCGCCATCGCGCCCAGGCTCACCGTCGATGGTCACGCGCTACTGCTGATCAATCCACATACCTCGTTCTTCTTCCGCTCCGAACTGCAGATGAGCAGCGACGCCGGGCTCGATGCGTACGGCGCGGTCACCTGGGGCCAGTTCTTCATCTACCAGGGTTTCAATCCGCACATCGGCTGGATGCATACCTCGACCGGCGCTGACGTGGTCGATGAATTTGCCGAAACCATCGTGCACAAGGATGGCAGGCTGTTCTATCGCCATGGCACCGAACTGCGGCCGGTCACCAGCAAGATCATCACCGTGCCCTATCGCGCGAAGGACGGCTCGATGGCCGAACGCCGCTTCACCGTCTATGCCACGCATCACGGCCCAGTGGTGCGCGCAGCCTACGGCAAGTGGATCGCCATCGCGCTGATGAACAAGCCGATGGAAGCGCTCGAACAAAGCTGGTTGCGCACCAAGGCCAACGATTACGCCAGCTACATGAAGGTTGCCGAGCTGAAGGCCAATTCGTCCAACAACACCATCTTCGCCGACGACAAAGGCGAGATAGCGTATCTGCATCCGCAATTCATCCCGCAACGCGATGACCGTTTCGATTACACCAAGCCTGTCGACGGCAGCAACCCTGCCACCGACTGGAAAGGCCTGCTGCCGCTCGACGCTGCGCCGCACCTGCTAAACCCGCCGAACGGCTGGATCTTCAACACCAACGACTGGCCCTACTCCGCCGCCGGACCGTACAGCCCGAAGCAAGCGGACTATCCGCGCTATATGGACAGCTTCGGCGAAAACCCGCGCGGCATCCATGCCACCAGTCTGCTCACCGGCCAGCGTGATTTCACCATCGCGTCGCTGATCAGCAACGCCTTTGATTCGTACCTGCCCGCCTTCGCACGGCAGATACCGATACTGGTTGCCGACTACGACGCGCTGCCCGCCAGCGATCCGTTGAAGCCGAAGCTCGCTGGCCAGATCGCGCTGCTGCGTCACTGGGATTATCGCTGGGGCATCACCTCGATACCGACCTCGCTCGCGGTGTTCTGGGGCGATACCTTGTGGGACTCGGTCAGCAAGGCCGATACCGCCGAAGGCCTCTCCATCTATGACTACATGGCGGAGAAAGCGGGACCAGTGGCGCGTCTGCAAGCGCTAGTCGAAGCGTCCGATCGACTGAAAAAGGATTTCGGCAGCTGGGGCATACCGTGGGGCGAGATCAATCGCTTCCAGCGGCTCAACGGCGACATCGAACAGCCGTTCAATGACAGCAAGCCAAGCATTCCCGTGCCGTTCGTCTCCTCGCGCTGGGGCTCGCTCGCTTCGTTTGGCGCGCATCGCTGGCCCGGTACGAAGCGCTACTACGGCACCAGCGGCAACAGTTTTGTCGCCGTAGTCGAGTTCGGCCCCAGAGTGCACGCCCGCGCCATCACCGCCGGTGGTGAGAGCGGTCACCCGGACTCGCCACACTTCAATGACGAGGCCGAGCGTTACACCACCGGCAATCTGCGTAACGTCTACTTCTGGCCGGAAGAGTTGCTGGGTCACATCGAGCGCGTGTATCACCCGGGCGAATAAAACCTGGCCCATACTCCAAAAGAAACCACCGACCAGAAAGATGATCTGGCAGCAGGCCCGTGATTCGAATCTGTGTAGCTGCAATAGTGGGCAATCCGTTACCCCTCTGAGATTTCCAGCAACCGCTAGCTTTTAGAAGCTGGCTTATGGCGAATGCGCCGATGTTGGCGTCATACCCTGCAAGGTCTCGATCAGCAGCTGGTCGGCGGCATCCACCCGGATCAATCCCATACGCGGATACTCGAGATCGCGGATCACGAACACGGTCACCGTCAGCGCCACCGCAAACACCATCACCTGCAGCCAGGGCACCCGCTCGCCGTCCGCCATGCCATAACCAGCCAGCAAGGCCGACATCAGCGCCAGCAGAAAAAGCATCAGGTCGATCACCGCCGGTGGATGATCGCGCGTGGCGGCCAGCCGCGTGGTGGTGATATCGAACATGTCGTTGAGCGCCGAAGCCACCAGGCTCAGTGCAGCGTTGCTACCCGAGTTCTGCGCCACGGTGGTGGCCTGCGTCCAGATCTGCTGTTGCGAGGTCACGCTGTCAGCCCACGCCTTGGCCGCGGCTGTGGAACCCGGCATAGCCTGGTAAGTATCCAGCCGCAGTTGCACGTACCGACGCATTGCTTCGCGCAGCGGTGGCTGCTGCGTCGCGGGCAGCAAGTCGATGCGCAGATAAGCCGTGCCGATGGCGTTGGCCTCCTGCGTAATCAACTCGCGTCGATGTTCGAACCGGCCCGCCGCGCCGGAAAACGAAAACGCGAGCAGCAGGCCCAGCAAACCGAACACCGCCCCGCTCAGCGCGTTGGCATCGCCTTTGACGCCGTAACGTTTGCCAAGCACAAAGCCCAGCTTCACGAAAATCAGCAGACCCAGCAAGAGGGCGACGGAATACAGCCAGGGGTCGATAACGGGCTGGGACATGGTGGCCTGCAGGTCATGGCAAGGTGGAAGGGTTGGCGTGATCAAACCACATCATTGGGCGGCAAGCGATGGCGCTCAGCAACGACGCCCATAGCCACTACACATCGCCGATCACATGCCGCTCATTCCGAAATCGCCAGCACGCAGGCATCGGCACCGTAGCTGCGGCAGCAAACGGCGAAGATCGACAGGCTATCCGACCCGGTTGCGGGACCGAGCAATCCTTGCAGGTAACCGTTGAAGAACGCGCAACCGGAGTGGCCGTCCTCGCTGCACAGCGGGCTGTGGCGAATATGCAGCTGGTCGTATCGTTGTCCGACATCCACCAGTGCGGCAAGAGCCGGTATCGCAACGCGCTCGATCGCTTCCTGCAGTGCGAATGGCTCGCGGAATGTCGGATCGCATTCCGAGACCCAGGCGCCAAGGCGTTGCCCCACCAGCATGAGCGACGCCTCACGCGCAACCGCGCTCACCGCGGCATCCAGCTTCAGCAGTCGCGGAAAGATTTGCGGATAGTCGTTTTTCAGTTTCGGCAGCATCGTGTCGACTGCCTCCATGTCCGGCCCCTCCGGAATCAGCTCGACAAACGGCTCCATCACCGCCACCGGAGCAGGGGCCGGCGAGGGCGCACGCGGAACAATGAAGACGAACTCCGGCTCGGGCTCCGGAACCGGCGGCGTCGGCGTCAGCGGCTCGACGGAAACGATGGCTACCGGGACTGGTGCTTTCGGCTGCTCCGCTGCGATCTCCTCTGCTACCACCGGCAAGGCATCGATGGCCGGTGACGGCGTCGATGCCGCCACACCGGGCGGACGCGGCAGCACACGCGACGCCGCGAAGTGCGGCGTCGACGCGCCATCCTGGAACGGCGCGATCTTGAAACTGATAATGCGCTCGTGCTCGTCCAGCGCCGATTCCAGCGCGCGTTTCCTGCGTGACGGCCCGCGCACCACCATCGTCATCAACGCGCCATGCGGATCCTGCACCAATCGGTGCCGCTGCAAGGTAAAGCCGTTTGCAACGAGCAGTCGACCGATGTCCATCAGCAGCCCCTCCCGTTTCTCCGAGAGAGTCTGTATTTCCAGCTCCAACATGAGGCCCCCCTGTTGTCGATGCTGGTGAATTAAGTTGTAGTTGCTACGATAACGTTTCCACGAACGAAAAACATGACGTGGTTCAAGGGCTCGCTGCTAACAACACTTGCCGCGGCCATCCGATCGGTATTCGGCGGACCGCGCCGGTTGTCGCTGCTTGTTTCGGATAGGGTCCATCTCAGGCAACAGCTACGCGTTGAATTGGTCGGAGGTGTTTATTTGATGGGAAACGTCCCCACTCCCTTTATCTATCAGCGCAGACCCACCGTGCCATTCGCTGCCTTGACCAATTTCGCCGGCTCGTAGCCCACGCCGCCCTTGAACACCAGCGCGACGTTTTCGATGTCCTTGATGTTGGTTGCCGGATTGCCGTCTATCAGCACCAGGTCGGCAGCCTTGCCGATGTCGATGGAACCGATGTTCTTTTCCTCACCCATGAAGCGCGCACCGTTGAGGGTGGCAATCTGGATCGCCTGCAGCGGAGTGAAGCCGGCATCCACCAGTAGCTCCACTTCGTGCTGGTCGCCGTAACCGGCGATGACGCCGCCAAAGCCGGTGGGGTCGAGCCCGGCCAGCAGGGTTCCGCCCTGCTGCACAAAGGCGTGCTCGAAATCCTCTTCCAACTTGAACACCTTCACCCACGGCGAGTCCTTGATGCCGGCAATCTTGTCACGCACCTTGAGGTATTCGACACGCGTCTCCGGCAGCATCGCATCGAGTACGCGCGCGTCGACCGGTGCGCGCCTGGGCACGAACGTCTCGAACACCGGCAGTGTCGAGGTGACCGCCACGTGCTTCGCCACCAGATGCCTGATCAACTGTTGAATGCGTGGATCATCCACGCTTATCGTGGCCAGATTCGCTACCGCAAGCTTGGTGTCCGGGCAGACGTCCGACTGCTTGCCTGCGGTGAACTCGGTATCCACCGGCAGCCCGTGTTCCAGATCGTCGATACCCAGGTCAGCCGCTTCGGTAAAGCCGATCGTGCATAGATGCCCGGTGACCTTGATGTGCTGCGCATGTGCCGCGGCAATCGCCGCCGACAGTTCGGCGCGGGTGATGTGCATATAGGCCTTGAACGAAGTCGCACCCTCACCGATCCAGTAATTGACCGTGGCGGTCGCATCTGCCGCGTCCACCAACTCATGCATCTGCGGGGTAAAGCTGCCCTTGCCTTCCAGGTAAGGTCCGGTGGTATGCATCTTCGGGCCAGGAATCTTGCCGGCATCGATGGCCTTTTTCAGCTCCAGGTCGGTATACGGTTCGGTACTGCCGGTGGTGCGGATAGTGGTGACACCACCGGCCAGATAGAGCTTGGGAAAGCTCGATGCCTGCTCGGGATAGATCGCCTCCTTCGCTTCCGGGTTCACCTTCGGCGCCGGATAAAACATGTGGTCATGCATGCCGACCAGACCCGGAATCAGCGTCTGCCCGCTACCGTCGATCACGGTTGCATTCTTCGGCAGCTTCACGTGCTTGCCGACCGCCGCGATCAGTCCGTCACGCAGCAGCACTGTCTGATTTTCCTTCGCGGCTGTTCCTGTGCCGTCGATGACCCGTATATGAGTGATCGCCAGCAGCGGTTGCGCATATTTCACAAACTGCTGCGTCTGCGCAGACAGCTGCGGAGTCTGCGCCACGGCGGATGTAGCAGCGCAGAACCCCGCCAGCACTGCGACTAGCAGGTTGTGCCGGCAAGTGATGATCGGTGGCAAGGCAGACACGAAGCGGATGACTCTCTTAAACACAGGTGGACTCCCCAGTAGCGAAGCAGACACGTGCCTGCTGATCGATCAGAACCACTATCTCACGATAGAAGCAGATGGCGCAGCCAGCACCTGCACCCTGCATGCGATGCCGGAAAGGGAGGGTCGCGGCGAAAGAAATGCTGATTCGATAAGAAGCTTCCGTGCGTAAGCGACATCCCTTGACATGTAACGAACGTTACATGTAACGTTCGTTACATGCAAAATCGAAAAAACGAACTCATCGAATCGCTTATCGCCTACCTGCTTGAAAACGGCTTGGCCGATCTCTCGTTACGCCCGCTCGCAGCGGGAACAGGAACCAGCGCCCGCTTGCTGATTTACCACTTCGGATCGAAGGAAGGCTTGCTCACCGAGGTACTGGAGGCGATGCAGGCGCATGTGCAGCAGTCCTTCGTCCAGTTGCTGGACAAACCATCGGCAGGCAGGCCTTCGAAACCACCACTGAAGCTGCTTTGGAACTGGGCCATCACCGACGAAAACTATCTGTATCTGAAACTGCTGTACGAACTGCAGATCCTCGCCATTCAAAATCCGGATACCTACGCGCAGTACCTCGGGCGCAACACCGACAGCTGGCTTGATCTTGCGCTGGCTGCGCTGTCTCCCTCGCTGCGCACCCCTGCCATGGCAACACTATGTGCGGCCGTGTTCGATGGCTTGTTTATCGAACTCATGAGCAGCGGCGATCGCAAACGCACCACGCAAGCCCTTGATTGCTTCATCCAGATGGGCACCGAAGCGCTTGCGAGTCAGTCGAAAGCATGAAGGCACACGGAGCATCCATACATCCACACAGGCGGATCCATGCACACGTTGGCCACTGAACTCGAACCCACCCGCAGGCGTAAATGGTTGGTAACACTTGTCGGGCTCACGCTCGCGCTAGGCGTTGCCAGCCTTCCCATCGGCGACTGGGATCATGAATTCGCGGGAATTGGCCACCTGGTCGGCAATGAAGCCATCTGGTGGATCTATGTCGCCGCAATCCTGTTGTATATCCGCAAGATAGAACGACGGCCACTGTCGTCGATCGGGTTTCGAACGCCGGGCATTGGGAACATCGCCCTGGGTGTGTGTGCTGGCCTGCTTATCACTGCCGTTCTTGGGGCGATGTATTTCGTTGTATTGCCCGCGCTTCATCTGAATGACTCGATGGCGTCCACAACCAACGCCAACGCATTGATGGCTACGCCGTTCTGGTGGCGATTCATCTCGACCATACGTGCCGCCGTCGCCGAGGAAGTCCTGTTTCGAGGCTACGCCATGGAGCGCATCGAAGAATTATCGGGAAGCCGAACCGTCGCTGTGGTGGTTTCCTGCGCGATCTTCACCCTCGCCCACGTAAGCAGCTGGGGTTGGAGTCACGAACTGTTCGTCGCAGTCGGGGGCCTGGCGTTTTCCCTGCTGTACCTGTGGCGACGGAATCTGTGGGTGAACATCATTGCGCACTTCATCGTGGACGCCGTGTCGTTTCTCGCCTGAGCGTTGAATGAAGAAAGACTCTTTAGTTCACATCCTCAACGATCCAAACAAAGAATCGATCGTGATTCATCTCAATCAGATGATGTGAACCAGATGATGTGAACCCTAGGCCGGGAAGAAAGTAGAACGTGCTCTGACTGGCCTCTCTACCACCTTTGTCCGCGGAACACCTACGCGATATGCGCAGCAAAGCCAACCTGCCCCGGCGCAATATCAGGTCGCAAGGTGAGTTGAGGAATGATGTACGCACCCGCGTTTTGTGGGCGAAAGGGAATCGGCGGGGTTTTCCAGAGGTCGTCGAGACGCTGCCCGAACGCGTCGCAAATCGTTGAAAACCGTGCGTCGTCGACCCGGTCTGTGCGATGGATCACGAACGGGGGCAACACGTCGAAACCCGGGTAGTAAAGAATCCCGTGCTGGATGGGAAACAACACATCATCCATAGGACCATTGATCCCACGCAGGCTGTAATGAGACTCCCATCCGCCTGTCGTCACGACTAGCATCGCGCGTTTTCCGGCCAGCGTGCCTTCGCCATAGCGATCGCCCCAGTGGGCGTCGGAATGCTCTCCCACGCCATACGCGAAGCCATACGCATACACACGCTCCACCCAGCCTTTGAGGATCGCCGGCAGCGAGAACCACCACAGCGGAAACTGCAGGATCACTGCATCTGCCCAGCGCAGCTTGTCCTGCTCAAGCACAATATCGCTGCTCTGCTGACCGCTGGCGAACGCGCGCCTGGATTCCGCGGAAGGATCAAAGCGCTCGCCAGCTGGCCGATCCAAGCTGTCGTGTGCATCGAGCACGGCTTTCCAGTGCATCGCATACAGATCGGAAACCTGCACGGAGTGACCAGCCTCTTCCAGGCGTTTGACTGCAAATTCCTTGAGCGAGCCGTTTAGGGATTTAGGCTCAGGGTGAGCGTAAACGAGAAGAACATTCATGGCGGAATCTCCGTGGGAAGAATCTACGGTAGGCGTCCACAAGGTATATTGGAAATGAATATCCAATATTTCAGGTATATCCATGAATAATCTCAGGCGCATCGACATCAACCTGCTGGTCACGCTGGATGTCCTGCTTTCCGAACACAATGTGACCCGCGCAGCACAACGCCTGAATTTCTCCCAGCCATCGGTGAGTGTCCATCTCGCCAAGTTGCGGGATATCTTTGGCGACCCGCTGTTGCTACCCGGCCCACGCGGCATGCGTCCTACCGCGCGAGCCGAAGCGTTGCGTGAACCGTTGCGGCAGGCACTGGAAACGCTTGAGCGTGCGGTGGCGCCCGACAGCCCGTTTGATCCTGCCGAGGCCAGTCAAACATGGCGCGTCGCCGCATCCGACTACGGCGAATCGACGATCGTGCTGCCAGCGTTGATCGGATTGCGTTCGGTGGCGCCGGGTACCCGATTGGCTGTGCTTGAAGCGACACCATCACGCATTGCCAGGCAGGCGGAACAGGGAGAGATCGATCTTGCCTTTCATACCAGCGAAGGCGCTCCGTCCAGCTTGCGTCGCCGCGTGCTCTTCAAAGAACGGTATGTTCTGGCTGGCCGTGCAGGCCATCCGCGATTAAAGCGGCGCCCAACGCTTGCGCAATTCTGCAAACTCGATCATGTGATCGTGTCGCCGGATGGTGGCGGGTTTCGCGCCGTCACGGATCAAGCGTTGTCGGAGGTCGGCCTCACGCGCCGCGTCGTGCTGTCCGTGCCGCACTTCCTGTTTGTTCTGTCGGTGCTGGCAAGCACCGATCTTGTGGCGATGGTGCCTTCGCGCGTCGTTCGCAACAACCATGCACTGCAGGTGGTTGAGCCGCCGGTCGATGTCCCGGGGTTCGAGATGGCCATGCTCTGGCATGAGCGCTCCCATCGCGATCCCGCGCACGAATGGCTGCGCGAGCACATCGCCCATTCGGTGTGATCCGTTCGCGCCCATTTTCAATGTGGGCGTATTCCTGGAAGCCATCGCAACGCAGGCCTTCAGCTCGCGAGGGCGCCGCGCCAGTACTCGTTGAGCGCCTCGGTCAGTTCGGTGTGAAACACTGGTTGCAGCACCGGTAGGGCCAGGGCTTCATCGAGTAGATCGATATCGCACGGCTGCGATGCCTGCCAGATGCCGCGGGTCATCGCAAAGGTACGCATCAGCAAAAGCACGCCCCGCCCTGCAGAAATTTTCATGACGGATTCAATCATGCTTGCCGTATGCGACAAGGCGATGATGAACTCGCGCTTGACCTCGAGCATCGTCTCGGCTTCGAGATTCTTCTCGAGTACACCATAAGAGATAGCGTCGAGGCGAAGCAACTCAGGACGTGATTCGATGATTGAAACGAACGACGCAATAAAACTTGCCACCTTGTCGGCTCGACGCCCTTTGAGTTCAGACAGAACGCTTTCCAGCTCTTTCAGTGAATCAAGCAGGCTTGCTGCCAGCAGTGCACTGAATATTTCTTCCTTCGTCCGAAAGTAGAGATAAACCGTGCCCTTGGCCAACTGGGACGCGTTGGCAATGTCGCCGGCAGACGGCAAGGTACCGTCGCCAGCAAGGAACAGCGTTTTCGCCGCATCGAGGATGGCTTTCCTGCGCGCCTGCTTGTCCTCGGTTGCTATTGCGTAACGTGCCATCGGGTCATGATTTTATTGGAAGGAGACCGCCATCTTCGCCTGTGTGTGCCGCGAAAAAAAGCGCGATGTAAAAGTCAGGAATTTGTTGACGCCACCAGCAACCACACTCGGCTTCTTGGCAAGCATCGCCTCGATGCCGATTCGAGCGACCTTCTCAGGGGCGAGCATCGTTAGCCGGGTCATCGGCGTCGGTACAAAGTCAGCCACCGCGAGGAAACCCGTATCCATCAAGCCGGGGGACAACACGGTGACGTTGACCTTGGGTGCCAGTTCGACATTGAGCGCATGGCCCAGCGAAAGCATGAATGCCTTGGAGGCACCATAGCCCGCCATACCCGGAATCGGCTGATAGGCCGCAACGCTCGCCACCAGCAGGATGTGCCCATGCCCACGTTTCGCCATGCGCTGTGCGAACACATGGGTCAATTCCGTCATCGCGACGATATCCAGATTCAGCATCGAGCGCAGCCGCGAGGCATCGTGCTGGATAAACGGGCCGCTCAATCCGAACGCCGCGTTGTTGATGAGGATATCGGCCTCAATGCCCTGGGCCTCGAGACCCTGCTGCAATGAGGCTGCACTATCAGCCTGCCCGAGATCCGCACCAACCACGACGACCTTCGTGCCATGACGTTCAAGCAGTTGAGCAGCGAGCAGATTCATCGGCTCCTCGCGTCGCGCGACGAGTACCAGATTTGCACCATGTTCCGCCATGATTTTGGCGAACTCCAGCCCAAGCCCACTCGATGCACCCGTTACTACGCACCATTTGTCTTTGAGGTTTTGCATGGACACATCCAATTAAAATGACCATTGGTCATCTTAAATTGACCAACGGTCATATTTCAAGTGCTCCAAGGCCTATCGAGATCAAAGTGGCTCGGAGTTGGTCATATTCATTGCGTCCACCATCCTTCGAAAATACCCGACACTGCGTGTGCTGTAACCAGCAACAAAGCCGCGAAAACAAAAAGGCCGGTCTTTAAGACCGGCCTTTTTACATGTTGACTCAGCGCTCTTTGCGCTGCGCGTAGCGAGCCCGTTCACCTCACGCGAAGTATCCGTTATCCCGCATGTCGCTCAGCAGATCCGGGCCTTCCGGATGCCATCCCAGTGACTTGCGGGTGATGGCGCTGGAGACGGGATTATCGGTGGCAACGAAGCGCGCCAGAAAATCGAAATGTGCGGGCGCTTCGTTCGCGGTAAGGCTACGGACGGGGATGCCGAGGCCCGCGCCGATCGCTTCGGCGATGGCACGAAACGGGATACCTTCTTCGGCGATGCCGTGCAGACGCGTTCCGGGCTCGGCGTTTTCAAGCGCCAGTCGATAGAGATGCGCTGCGTCCAGCCGATGCACCGCGGGCCATACGTTCGCGCCGTCACCTACGTACGCGGAGAGACCTGTTTCACGTGCGATGTTGATCAGCCTGGGCACGAAGCCGTGGTCACCCGCGCCGTGGACCGTGGGCGCCAAACGCACGACACTGCCGCGCACGCCACGGTCGGCAGCTAACACCATGGCTTCCGATGCGGCGCGAGGAACCTCGACGCTCATCGGCGCGTCTTGCTCCGTAGCAGGACGACCGTGTGCCACCATCATGCTGCCGGACGTGATGACCAATGGCTTGCCGGAATCCTGCAGCGCGCTGACCATCGCTTCCACGGCACGTCGGTCGGTCTCGACGTTGACCATGAATTGCGAGAAGTCGTGGATAAAAGCCGTATGGATTACGCCGTCGCATGTCTGCGCACCGCGCTTCAGACTATCCAGATCCTCGAGCGCACCACGATGCACCTCGACGCCTGCAGCCTTGAGCGATGCAGCAGACGCATCCGAGCGAGCGAAGCCGAGAACCTGGTGTCCCGCTTCTGTCAGTTCCTTGACGATGGCCGAGCCAATAAACCCGGTCGCACCGGTGAGAAAAACACGCATGAGCATCCTCCTTCAAATAGTTGATGGATTGTGTGACGCTCCTGGAACCACAAAAAAGTCGTGACGTCATACCGGTATGAGCACTAACAGGCTGAGCATCCCTACTGCCCCTAGCGACAACCCGCTGGGACATTACCTGAAAGACCGCCGCACCAAACTTGACGCGGCGCGCCTGGGCTATCCCACCACCCGACGGCGCACGCCCGGCTTACGGCGCGAAGAGGTCGCGCAACGCGCCAACGTCAGCATCACCTGGTATACGTGGCTGGAACAGGGACGCGGCGGGGCGCCGTCGGCCGATGTGCTCGACCGCCTCGCCGTAGCACTCGCCCTCACCGATGTCGAACGTGAGCATCTCTTTTTACTCGCCCAAAACAGGCTGCCCGAAGTCCAGCATCAGCAGACCGAGGGCATCACGCCGCAGCTGCAGCGGATCCTGGACACGCTCGAGTTCAGCCCGGCTTACGTAAAAACACCGGACTGGGATGTGATTGCATGGAACCGCGCCGCCGAGGTGATGATGCCCGATTTGTTGTCGCTGCCTGAAGGCAAGCGCAATCTGCTCCGCCTGGTCTTTTGCCTGCCGCACATGCAGGAGAAGATGTTCGACTGGGAAAGTGTGGCGCGCTTTGTCGTCGCCACGTTTCGAAACGAAACTGCCAAGAGCGGCATTAGCGAATACACCAAGGCGTTGATCGATGAGTTGAGCCAGGTCAGTCCGGCATTCAAGTCCATGTGGCTTGAGCATGACGTCAGCACGCACGGCGAAGGCACCAAACATATTCAGCACCCGACGCTGGGATTGATCACGCTGGAATATTCCGCCTTCGCGGTCGATGGCAAACCGCATCTCGGCCTGGTGATCTACAACCCGGTGACGACGAAGGACAAAGCAGGTGTGCGGGCGCTGATGGAAAGCGCAACCTAACCCAGACTAACTGTTGCGTTGAGGAAATGGGTTGGCCCGTCTTTGCCAGCCAACCCACGTCCATCGGAGCGAGGATGCATTGAGAAATGCGGCGTTCCAGTGATCTCGATTCAGAACAGTGAAACTGCCCCGCCCCTTTAAATAGGCGGCTGCATCAGCGCGATGGTCGTGCCATCGGCGGCGACCGCATACATCACAGGAGTGCCGGCAAACGGGCCAGCAGGAATCGGCTGGGGTCGGCCCTGTGCCTGCCAGCCATGACGCTGACACAGGGCAACGGCCGCATCGATATCATCGACCTGCAAGGCTAGATGCAGCCTGCCTGGTAAGCACGGGTCGGCTGCGAAAGCGCCGATACACCGGTGTACTGCAGCAGTTCGAGTCTGCCCGGCAACGTCCAACCGAATTTCTTTTCGCTCCTCGGACAAGGCTGAGTTCATCGACTAGAAGGCCCATCGGGGTGGCTGTGGAGACTGGAAATCCATGCGTCATCCCGCGAGTCATGCCGTCCATTGCTGACAGGCGGTGTCAGTAATGGCAACGGCAAGACGATCTGCATGGTGGGCTTCATCTAGATCTGCGGGCATCATGGACGAACTGTTCTCCCGCCGCGGCTGCGCTCATGTCGTCACGTTCCACTGTTGCTCCGCTCGCGCTCGCGGTCGGCGCGCTATTGATCAGCATGGTCTCGTACCAATGTGGTGCGTCGCTGGCCAAACACCTGTTTCCTCAGGTCGGCGCACAGGGCGCTACCGCCTATCGGCTGGGGCTCAGCGCACTGATGTTGCTGCTGTGGCGACGGCCGTGGCGCCGCTCGGGTAGTCAGCGCAACTGGCGTGCGCTATGGGGCTATGGCCTCTCGATGGGTGCAATGAACCTGGTGTTCTACATGTCGCTGCGCACGATCCCGCTGGGTATCGCGGTAGCGCTGGAATTCACCGGGCCGCTGGCTCTGGCGCTGATCAGCTCGCGCCGGTTAATCGACTTCGTCTGGATCGCGCTGGTGGTGGCCGGTCTGGCCCTGTTGTTGCCGCTGCGCGGACAGATGCAGGCGCTCGATCCGGTTGGCGTGATGTACGCGTTGACCGCTGGTGTTGGCTGGGCGTTATACATCGTGCTGGGGAAAAAGGCCGGGGCCGCCTACGGGGCGGACACGGTGACCTGGGGCACCTCGATCGGTGCCTTGCTGGCAATACCGTTCGGTGTCGCGCATGCCGGTAGCGCCCTGCTGTCGCCGACCCTGTTGCCGTACGCGCTGGGTGTGGCGGTACTGAGCTCGGCCCTACCCTATTCGCTGGAGATGGTCGCGTTGACCCGACTACCGGCGCGCACATTCAGCACCTTGTTGAGTCTGGAGCCGGCCGTAGCGGCGGTGGCTGGCGTGGCGTTGCTGGACGAACGGATCAGCCTGCTTCAGTGGCTGGCCATCGTGGCGATCATCGTGGCGGCGGTCGGCACCGCGTTGAGCGCGCGTCGCCCCCCGCTGACCGAGCCGCTGGCGAATTGAAAGCCACGAACAAACCGACGCTGCAGCGAGTGCATCGTTACTCGGTATCTTCAAGGATGTCCCCGTGCATGCCGGTTCTGTATTCCCCCTACACTTGTTGCCGCATTAAACACACTCAGCGTCCCATGCCGGGATTGAGCACGCTTGAATATTCGGCCCTCGCTCGCTTTACCGCGTTTTCACTTCAAAAGAAACTGCGTCTGAAACGACATCATGTCGTTGAAGAGACAGAATTCCGGCACACCCATCTCGAAAACGGGAATGCGCTCTCGCATCTTGCGCAGCGCCGTCGAGAGCTGCTGCAGATACTGCGGCGCAGTCGCTTGTGTCAGTGGCCGTATGCGATAGCCGAAGGTGGTGTGGAAAATGTATTGGTCGTGACCGGCATGGCGAATGCCGATCACCTGAGCGATTCGATCGCGTAGGGAGCGCAAGCGACGCTCTTCGGCGTCATCAACCGGTCGCAACGGAATGGCCGTCCATTTGGGTGTGAGCGGCGCTTCATAGGCGACCATGCGAATCGGCGGTTCGAAACCGAAGTCGGCATCGCGCAGCTTGCCAGCGATATAGTCATTGCATTCGCGCATGCTCGCATCGAGCGGTAATCCGCGCGGCCAGTCGCCAGCTGCGCGACGCACATCGAGCGCCCCATCGAACACCGTCATGTGGAACGACGAGGACGGCAGCCAGCTCATCTGTGCATCACCAACCTGTGCGCGCAGTTCGGCGTAGACCTGTTGCATCGCTTCGAACTGCCACCCCGGGTGATTCAAGTGACAGATGATCGTGTTGCCCGGATAGTTTTGCGCGTGGCCATCGACGCCAAACTTTTTCCCCGGCCCGACGTCGCTCGCCACGTCACGCGCAAAGCGGGCAGCGATTGCATCAGGCTTGTCGTCGGCCTGCAATCGCCCTGATACCAGGCCCGCGCCGAGACCGGCAGCCAACAACCGAAGGGCTTCTCGCCTGGTTATACCCATGGGTTACTGATCCTCATCGTTGGCAAATCTCGATTGATGACAATAGTGCTAAAACGCTTTCAGCATCGACCCGCCAGCCGATGCAAGCGACAGCGTCGCCTATCTCGGGAAGATCTGGAACTGCATGAGCGACAAACAGGCTGGAAGTGGTTATTGCACTTTAACTACCTACGGCCCGTTTTACGCGCACTGTTGTTCCACCGAGTATTGCTGCCGAACATTGGATCATCCGTGTTTCACTGTTACGACGAAAAACCTCAGCCTCCGTCATTCGTGTAGATGCGGCCGTTCTTGATCACGAATGCAATTTTTCCGGTGTTATGGATATCGCGCGTTGGATCGGCCATCAGCACGACCAGGTCGGCGCGCTTGCCGGGCGAGATCGTGCCGCGCTGGGATGACTGCCCCATCGCGGCCGCACTGACTTGCGTGGCCGCATGGATCGCCTCGAGTGGCGTAAAGCCGCAATGCTCGACCAGCAGCGCCATTTCCGTATGCACCAGCGGCAATGCCTTCAGATCCGGGCCATGCGCGTTGTCGGGGAGTCCGGAACTGTCGGTGCCCACGTCGACCAACACGCCCTGCCGATGAGCCAGCTGGGTGACGGCATAGCTCCACGGCATGATGCCGGCGCCCACCTTTTTGGGATCGTGCTCCGCCTCCTGCTCGAACGGCAGGAGCGTGGCGTCGAGTATCGTGCCGTGCTGTGTCATCGCCTTGAACAGGGCGAGGATTTGCGGAGCATCCGGCCGGATATGCGTGAAATCGCCCATGGCACGCACCCGGTAGTCGTCCGGCACCTTCGGTGCCGCTGCCCACACAAGATACGGACTGTGCGAAATGGTATCGGCGCCGGCCGCCACTGCATCGCCCGGTGTCGCCGGAAAAATCGTCGCATGCGTCCACACGCGCAGGCCCTGCCGATGTGCTTCAGCGGCAATCTTTGTGACCAGGCTGGCAGGCAGATTGGCGTAAAGCTTGAGCGCGGTCGCGCCGGTACCCTTGGCTTCCGCGACGGCAAGCGGAATGTTGGTGCTCGGGCTGATCGCCTGCATCCATGGCGCAAAGCCCAGTTGTTCGCCTGCGGAAGCTTCCTGCACACGCTCGTCCTCGGCAAAGAACGTGGGGCCGGCCATCAACGCCACGTAGTAAGTGTCAGGCGATGCCAGCGCATCCGAATTCGCCTCGTCGGCGAGGTAGCCAATCAGTCGGTCATCACCAGCCATGTCGCGAACGGCAGTGACGCCGCCGCGCAGCAGTGCCTGCAGATGCGGCAGGTAGTGCGCGAAATCCGGCTCGGCACCGGTGAGATGCACGTGCGCATCGATCAGGCCGGGGATCACATAACGTCCGCTCAGGTCTTCCACGCGCGCGCCCTTCGGTGCCGCCCGGCTGCCGTCTGGATAGATCGCCGAAATGTGCCCACCCTCGATCGCAATCGTCATGTCCGGCTTCGCTGGCATGCCGGTGCCGTCGACGACCGTAAGGTGGGTCAGCAGCAAAGATGGCTCGGCGGCAAGCGCTGGCAAGACCCACACAGACAACATGATCAGCGCCATTCGTTTCATGAAGATGCTTGCAGACATTTCCTGTTTCCCCTTGGCGTGGTGCAAGTGATACCAAAAACTGGATCAGAATGCAGTTTCAGAAAAAGCACAAGCTCGCCACACTGTTACGTCGACAACCGCTATCGGCGATGCCATGCAAAGCTAACCAGTGATCGGTACCCGCGACCCGATCAGTGCCAGCCGGGACAGGTGTTCAGCCTCGCCGAAATCCGTAGGCGATTGGCCGTCCATACGCATTGCACGACACATCCGATTTTCATTCCACTTTGCTTGCTTTCACCGATGCCAGACTCAGTGCACCGTTTTTGCGAGATCGGCCTCGTCCTTGAGGTAACTGGCACTGAGCGTCGCATGCTGGCGCGCAATCGGCAGCAAGGTCGGATAAAACTGGACGAAGGTTGTGCCGACCGCTGCATGATCGCGGTGGCAGGCGTAGCAGGCGGCGGTCATCGGTAGCTTGGCGGCGGGCACATTGCCTTGAACATCGAAAAACGCCCAGCCGCCGTCGAATCGCGCTGCGTCTTTTACATGAACCTCGATGCCCTGGATATCGCCATTCTGGAAGTGGCCGCGATGATTGATCGAGCCCTTGGCGGATGAGCTGCGCACTTCCAGCACAAACTGCGTCTTGTCCGGCCAGGTACCCGTCTGCAGAAAGGTACGATAGGACTCCGGATTGACAAAGACGTTGTCGAATACTGGCTACTCGGACGCCAGAGCCTTTTCGTTATAGCTCATGTCCAGACCCGAGCTGAGGAAGATCCACTCGCGATAATCGACCGGAGGTATCAGCCGGCCGTCAGCCGCATAGGTCGGCTCATGAACGCTATTCGCCGGACCTTCAGCGAGTGCGGCAATCGGCAGCGCAAGCCATGCGGCGACAACCAATGCAAGACAAACGAAAACCTGTTTGACCATCTCGTGACTTCCTTGTTTGCTTTCGCGCGCGGTAGATGCATCAGCATGCCATCCGCTCACACCACAATCACTGTAGCTCCTGCGCTCTCGAGTTGGCGCTTGATCGAATCCGCCTGTTCCGGCGCGAGATTTTCCAGCAGCTTTTGCGGGGCGGATTCCACCAAGTTCTTGGCGTCGAGCAAAGACATCCCCGGACGGGCGCTGCGCACCATTTTGATTACCTCGATAAGGTTTCGTCCCGCATTCACTAGCAACACGGTCTGCCCACCGGGTGAACCCATCGTGGTAGTAATGGTCACGGTCCGGGTCGATTGCATCGGCGACGATAGCGTTTCATAGGGATTGCCATAGCCCATCGCGATCGAATCGATGCTCACCGTCTTTGTGTCATCCGGATCGTAGCGTAGCGCTACCTCCGCACCCGCATGGGCAATGCGCGCAGCCTTTTCCGGCGTCGACAGGCTGATGGTGAGTTCGGCGCGATAAGGCCAGCCGCTTTCCGGGGTCACTTCCAGATCAAGCCGCCATTTGCTGAATCCGCGCGCAGCTAACGTCGCATCGGCCATCGGTATCGAATCGGCCGTCTTGACGACGCCCTTCGCCTTCGCACCCGCCTCCAGAATCTGCGGTCCCAATACGAGGGCGTCAAGTCGATTGGCTCCCACTGGCAGAGTCTGCACTCCGGTCATGGAAGCGGGCGCAAGCGCGACGACGGAAGGGTCGCTTTGATCAAGCAACACGTAGATGCGATCGCCGCGCGTCAATCCGTGCCCTTCGGGAAGGGGCGCCACAACCCGGCGCTTCGGTGCACCAATGGCATCGAGCTCGAGTATTGCCTCGGGGCTACCGGTCGCCAACGAGGAAATGGAAATGATCTCACCTACGCCGAGCGCTCCTTGAGGAGGAATCTCTGAAGATGAAGAGCCCGCCTGGGCCATCGCTTGAGCAAGAAGAGTCGCCTTCACTTCCTCCTTCAGCGCGAGCACCGAGGTGATCCCGCCAATTGGGCGATCCTTGTCCATCGATTCGAGTATGGTTTTTATTTGCGCAGTGCGCTTTCGAAACCGGCGAGTGCTCACCACCACCACGAGGACAACAATGACCAGAACAATGATGGTGAACATGGCGAAGACTCCCTGGATGAAGCGCTATAGCGATGTGCAACCGATTGGCGACAAGTATGCCGACGCAGTTGCACTGATCTTTTGAATCTATCTATGGCTATGCGACGCGACCGATCAACGCTTCCTCGCGACCTCGCAGGGTCTGCTGGATCGCCAGCAAACCCTCCTTGATCTCAGCTTGGTGTTCCAGCATCCACAAACCGTTCTTGCCATCCAGCAATGTCTGCATCAGCGACGCCTGCCCGGTCAATTGCTCATCGGTGTGGATCAACGCCTGTAGCGTGTCGGCTTCCTTGCGGTAACGCTGCGTCATGCGGTCATTTTCCGGCACTGGCAACGCCTGCAGCCGATTGCCGACCAAGCCGATTTCCGCGCCAAGCCGTTCGAGGTCGCGGGCACCCGTCACGATATCGGGATCAGGAAAAGGCTTCTCGCGGGTCGGAGTTCTGATGAACTCGTGTCGATAATCAGTCTCGGCGCGCTCCACGCTCGAGCGCGCCATGCCGAGCAGACGAGATGCCTGGCTGCGCACCATTTGGTCATCTGCGCGCAGCTGGTTCTCCACCCGATAGAAATTGTAGCCCCAGCCATAAAACAGATTGATGGCGATGCGCCGTAGTTCGCCTTCATCATAAAAGCCGGACATCGTGACTATATCCCGCTGGAGAGACCGGTCTCCGCGCCCACGGGATAAACACCCGTTGTGGGCACACCGATCTGGAAGGGCATACCCGCGGCCGCGTTGGGCGCAGACACAAGCCCCTTGTCGGCCATCCTTAGAGCCAGGTAATAACGCACCGCTTCGATCGGGGTGAGACCGATAGCCTGCAGCGAAATGAGCTCGCGCATGCGCTCATCCTTCGGCATGATCAGCACCTTCAGATCGTTGAGCGTGATCCCGAAGATATGCAGGAAATCGGTGAGATGACTCTTGACCGATTCACGAATCTCGCCGATATGCGCGTTGATATCCTCCATCTTCGTCACTTGCACAATCTGGTTGATCGCCTGCTCGATCGCAGGTCCGGCGTAATCGGCAACCTCCTTCGTATCGATCAGCTGGCCATTGAATGGCAGATGGGTAATCAGGTCGAGCGCCGCCGCTTTGGTATCGACATGAATGTAATAGTCGACCTGATAGGCCATTTCGGCCATTTCGGCGCTGGTGGCGACGCCCTGACTGCGAACCAGCAGCTTCGAGCGGTTGATGTAGATGACTTCAAACACCCACGGCGACGAACCACCGAAGAAGCCCTGCGCGATCGAACCCAACAGCGGCTTGTCCGGCGTGGTCAGCGCAAATTGTCCGGTTTCATAAACTTCGAGCACCGCGCCGCGTGACTTGAGTACGCAGAAATGATTGCTCTCCACCGTCAGAAGAGAGCCCGATACGATGCTCTCATCCACGATCTTTACGGCCAAACTGCGGGTACCCAACAGATCGGTGCCGTCGCGCGCGAGAGAGGTAATAACTTGCCGTACGAGCGCCATACTAAATTCCTTGTAATAGAGGGATACCTGGGACAGGCAAAATCAACCAGCCATGAATCTGCTACCGAACAACCGCCACGAAGCATGCACCCGCATAGGGGGAACCCGCAACTGGAAATTCCGTTCACCGCGCACGCATGTTATTGCAGTCACTTTACTAGTAGTGATCACTAGTAGTGATCTTGGTGGCCGCTGGCTCTCGCTGAAATAAATTCGTCAATTTCGGGGAGATGTTATGACGTTTTACTACCGTCGAGCAGTCAAACCATTGACAACGTCAACCTCCGTTTTTTCTTGCGCACTCAGTGCTGATCTCATACCTCGCATTCGCATGCTGTCTCGTGCCGTGCTGTTGCCCGGATCATTCCACAGCACGCAGCAATGCGGGTAGCCTCACCCACTCTCCCACCGTGATGCAGGCTGACCCGCATCAAACCAGCGACTTAGCCGGTACAACTCGGATAAGGCATCTGTTCACCGGGGACGATTGGACACAGTTTGATGGGCTGTAGATGCTGAAGCCGTCCTCGCCATGTCGCCTCGTCCAGAGCAATGGGCTGAGCCGATGCGGGTCCGCGTATCGCCCACTGCAAGCCGTAATAGTCATTACTGCCTTTGATTTCCACGATCAGCGTGGACTCGCTATGCGAAGCACCGGCTTCGGTCACAGTGCCGCAACTGGAGACCATGGCGTAAGCATAGACGCCGCTTAATTGGACCTCGCCTAGATTCAGACTGCTGAAGGACGTCGGACATACCGAGTGGAACCGCTTGGCCAGATCGAACGCCACGAATTGAGGCGTGATGTTGATCTTGGAAGCCAGGCCCTTGCCGCCCGTTTGCGTGATCATCTGCGTCCATTGGGATTTGCTTTCGCCGGCAGGCACCGACTCCTGAATATAGAACGTGCCTGCATTGCCCACGTTTTCGAAAACGGATCTGAAATTTCCAGGCACGCTTACAAGAAGTAGCTGGCTGAAGATCGGTGTTATCTCTTTGATCGAGCCGTTGGAGCCAACGTATTTATTGATGGTATCGAGCGGTACACGTTGAGAATAAGCCGACTGGGCCGACTGGGCCGACTGGGCTGATGCAAAGCCGCTGAATGTGAAGCAGCAAAGGCCCAGGATTCCAGCCGAAAGAAACGCAATCTTTTTCACATGCTCTCCTTGTGTTTGATGATCCGATATAAACGTATCACTCCCCAACTAGAGAGCGCGAAACCCGAGATCGCGGTCAGAGTGGATGTTCAGGGGAGGTCGACCCTGTCCCCTGCTTTGTAGCGTGAATCGCAGGATCGAACATCATCATGTTATCCGGCGGCTGAAACATAGTGTCGGGTGACTCCAGTGTGCCGGTGATCTGCACATGCTGGCCCTGCAGGTTGCTCACGGCCTGCGTCGCGCTGTCTGTCGTGGTCGGCAACGACACGAATTCATCGTGTTGAATCGCAAGGTTCCCGATGAAGCAAACCGGCTTGTCCAATTGCAAACGCGCGTACTGGTAGGTCTTGGACGGATGGTCATCGCCGCTGCTTGCAGTGCCTTGAACGACCCGGCCCAACAGTGTTTGTCGCGCGCCTCTTTTTATGCAGCTTTTCATCACCGTCATGTAATCGATATTCGGCACATACCATGTCTGTTCGTTGAGCGTCACGACAGAGGTATTTTTACGTCGGCTTACAAGAGTAACCGCCTCGCCCGACATGGCGTTCTTGCAGTATTTTTCGAACGCATTGCCCTCAGGCGAACCGAGGACTTGTGCCATGCGCTTGGCCGTGCCATCCGGGGTTGTAACGAGAGCTAGCGCCTTTTCATCAGTGCAGCGCACGCCGAGGTCCGTAGTAGGAAGCATCGTCTGCGCCGCCTCGCCGTCCATGGTGTGAAAGCTCAATACGATCAGAGACAGGAACAGAGCGTATTTCATGGGTGTTCCGGCAAGTGGTTAAACGACCCTTTCGTTTCTCGACTATAAATGCAGACGGCACCTCGGCATCTGTTCTTGATACCGACTTGCGCAAATGTTCCTGCTTTACGATCCGTCCTGCGCTTTGAAACAGCAGTCCTGCAAGACCTAACTCGCACTGTGTCAGCGCTATCAAATGCAAGCGCCGAAAGCCAGGGACCGATGGCGATGACAGCGTGGCTGGGATTGCCGGGCTCGTACTCCACGGGCAGTTGCTGGCTGGGCTGAAACTGGCCGAGATTGGCGGGGTTGATCGCAAACTGGACGGTAGCGGTGAAAGCCGGACCGCTCGTCGGGGTGATTTGCAACTGGATGTTATAGACCGGCGGTTCCTGACATGACGCTCAGAAGCCAAGTCCTCAAGACAACGATATCGGGGCGTGTCTCCAGATCGAACGCGCAGGCGAAGTGATAGGTTTCGCCGCGGAGAACCGGCACGAACGGTGCTACGAGCAGGCCAGAGGCCAACGCATCCGCCACGAGAACCAGACTGACGATCGCGACGCCATGACCTGCAATGGCGGCCTGTACCGCCAGCGTGCTGTCGGGAAATCGCACTCCTGTCCGCGTATCCGCATTGGGGAGACCTGCCTCAGCACACCAGCGCGACCAATCGGGTGCCGGCGTGGGCACCTGGCGGCCGTCGATATGAATCAACGTGGCCTGTCGCAGATCTTCCAGCTTCGATAATCCCAGCCTGGGACTGCAGACCGGGCCAAAGACGTCATTCCGCAGCGGGATGGTTGCGACTCCGGCGAACGGCCCCTTTCCATAGCGTATGGCAGCGTCCACACCGCCCGATCGCAACTCAACGATCGCGTCCGACGCGTGCAGGCGCAGATCGACATCAGGGAGAAGCCGACGCAATTCGGCCAGTCGCGGCACCATCCAGTGACTCAAGAACGCCGTCGTGGAGGTCAACGTCAGGATCGCCGAGTCCTTCCTCACGCGCAGGTGCGCCACCGCCTTGGCGATTCCGGCAAAACCGGCCGCGGTTGCCTCATAGAGCACGCTGCCCTCCTCTGTCAGCCTGACGGCGCGTGGTGTGCGCTCCAGCACACGAAGACCCAGATGCGCTTCGAGCTGCCGAATCTGATGACTGATCGCAGTAGGCGTGACGAACAGCTCTTCAGCCGCGGCCTTGAAACTGGATCGCCGGGCCACTGCTTCAAAGGCGCGCAGGGAAATCAGAGGTGGAAGGCTGTGACTGACGATGATGAATCCACCTCATCTAAAAGTTGAAGATTACGAATTTGAACAAAGTCGTCAAGCGACTTAAGTTGGCGGCCAGTCTCTGATGATGATCTGAATTCACTTTAAGCAAGGATGGAACATGGCGCAATTCACAGCTGGCCTGATCGATGTTTTCGCCGAGATCCCCTTCGGCGGAAATCCCCTGGCCGTGGTCGAGGATACCGATGGGCTATCGGACGCTCAGATGCGACGCATTGCCAGCGAGTTCAACCAGGCCGAAACCACGTTCCTGATGAAAAGCGATCGAGCCGACCGCAAGCTGCGCTCGTTTACCGCCAGCGGCGCGGAAGTATTCGGTGCAGGCCACAATGCGCTCGGAGCATGGTTGTGGATGGGCGAACACGGTCTGCTGGGATCGCTCGACACGCCAAGAACGTTTCGGCAGGAAATCGGCGACGACGTGCTGCCGATCACGCTGGTGAATGTGGGTGGTCGTGTCCATGGCCGCATGCGGCAAGCAGCGTTGCGATTGTCGGCACCCCTGGACACAACCGACTCCCTGGCTGATGCATTAGGACTCGACCTGCATGATATTGCGCCGACTCCTGCAGCGCGTGCTGCCGATACCGGCGCTGCACATCTCATGGTCCGCTTGCGCGATGCCCAGGCGGTTGATCGTGCGGCGCCATCTGCGCAGGCGCTCCTAACGGTGCTCGGAAACGCCGGCGCCGAAGGCTGCTACGTCTATGCCTTTGATCCGGCCTCGCCGGACACGGCCTATGCGCGCTTCTTCAACCCGACGGTAGGGCTATGGGAGGACGCGGCGACCGGCACGGCCGCTGGTCCCTTATGCGCCTATCTAGGTGCGGAAGGTCTATTGAATCCCGAGAAAACGCTCGTTGTTGAGCAAGGGGTGAAGATGGGGCGTCGGAGCTTACTGCACATTTGCCTGACGCCCGATCCGGAATTATCGGGGACAGGCATCGTTGTATTACGCGGAACACTCACGCTCTAGCCTGCCGAAACCAGATCAGAGTGCAGCTTTAGAAAAAGTCGCCCCTGACCTGTCTCGGCGTCGAAATAGTGCCTCGCGTTTTCGAAAATGTCTCTGACACTTTTGCTTGAACAAGTGGTGCGTTGGCGCATGGACAAACAATGATGATCGGATAACGTCTCTGCCCCTTTGCTGCAGACGTTTATTTTTATTGGCCCGTAGCGGGAACCATCCCGATGGTGCTCATCCATTTCTCCGCCAGGGCTGGCCAGCTTGTGATCGGGTTCGCCGTTTTTCGCACGCCGAAGGCATGGCCACCCTTGGCATACAGATGCATCTCCACCGGAATGTTCGCCCGCTGAAGTGCGAGGTAGTAAGTCAGGGATTCACGGATATCGTCCGTAGGGTCGTTCTCCGCCTGGACGATAAAAGTGGGAGGGCAGTTGGCAGCAATCTTGACGCCCGGATCCAACGTGAGGCCTGGTTCTTTCCATAGATGACCAGGATAAAGCGCCATCGCAAAATCCGGCCGGCTGCTCTGTCGATCGGCTGCATCGATGGGTCGATAGCTGCGTTTCGTGTGATTACTGATATCGGCCACCATGCGTCCACCGGCCGAAAAACCGAGAACGCCTATCCTGTGAGGGTCGATACCCAGCGTTGCCGCGCGCTCGCGCAGCAACCCGATTGCTCTCTGCGCGTCCTGCAAGGCCATAGGTACGGCAGGGTCCCGCCGACAGTTGCACTCCTTGGCCCAATAGGGGCCAGAGCCGGGCACCCGGTATTTCAAGACGACGCAAGTGATGCCCTTGGCAGTGAGCCAGTCGCAGACTTCGGTTCCTTCCAGGTCGATCGCCAGGATCTGATAGCCGCCGCCAGGAAACACCACTATAGCGGCGCCAGTGTTCTTTCCTGTCGGGCGATAGATGGTCATCGTGGGACGTGACACATGCTCGACGACCGTGAGCGGGCGACCGGCGACCTGTTCTTTTCCTGTTCCGAATACCTCTTCTCCCGGCGTAGCGGGAGGCGCGATCGAGAGACCTTCCGGCCAGAGCGGTGTTTGAACTGCCGGCACCGCGGGTTGCCATGCTATGTCTTGCTGATTGACCAGGCCCTCGGTCCCGGTGACTGCCGCCTTGGCGGTCACGGATATCAACAACGCAGCAATCAAGCTGATCCATCTAGCCTTGTTCATACCATCCTCGCTTTTCGGTCCGCATGTCGTAGATGAGAGGTCACCGTACTCATTTCTTCAAAGGTGAAATGACGCTACTGCCGCGCGGGCAATATCCGCAAACAGCGCGTCACGTTGCGCATCCGAAGCAGTCGAATCGGTGAGGAAGGCGGCAACGATCACGGTGTGACCGTGTGGTCCACTGAGAATGCCGATGTCGTTGAACGCCGCTGTTCTGCCGTCCAGCGAACCGGACGTGCCGGTTTTGTCCGCAAGACGAATTCCTTGCGGCACTCCTGCCCTCAAACGATTCGGAATGGTTTGTGCTGCCATCAGACCGAGCAGATGCTGCGTGGAAGCCGGTGTCAGCAACTCATTGCCATGCAGCTTGCGCAGGAACACGACGGCAGCATCCGGCGTGCTTCGATTGGTCGGCGCAGCAAGGAAAGCCTTGAAGCCGCGACGATGGCGTTCGAGCGACACCTGTGCGGATTCATTCGCAGGTATCTCCTGCCCGGGCCCCAGGTCCTCAAATATCCGCATCACTCCAGCCTCGCCCATATCAACACGCATGCCATCGATGCCATGCGCATGCAGGAACGCGGTCACCACTGGCGGACCACCGACCACCTTCATCAGCGCATCCGCCGCCGTGCTGTCGCTTTCACTGACCGCGGCCTGCAACAACTGTTCGACCGTGAACGTCATCCGCTCGCCGCGGAAATGCGCGCCAATGGATGGCACGGCCGAGCCACTTACCACGTCCGCACGAGTCAGCGTCACCTGCTGTTGCAGCGAGAGCTTGCCTGCATCGACACGTGCAAGCACGGCAGCAGCCACCGGCGCCTTGAATACGCTCATCATCGGAAAGGCCTGGCCGGCATTCACGCTGGCTTCGGCACCGCTTTGCAAATCGAGTACGTCGACACCCAGTGTTCCCGGACGCGCACGCCGCGCCAGCGCATCAAGTGTCTGCTGCAGCCGGACATCCGATGTTTTCGTCGCGAGAGCATCCAGCGCTTTCGCGGATGGCGCCATGCAGGCGAACGAAAGCGCGAACATCGCCGCAGTCATGGTTGAGCGGCGAGTACATGAACGATCCATGGGACGCTTCCTTGTCGAAGAGAGGAACCAACGGCAATCCTGCACACTGGTTATGGCGAATCCGTGGCGCATCGCTGGCCAAGACTGGGCGCCCTGCTTCGCATCCAGCACCTGCTGGCACCGAACACGTCAAGTTTCGAAGGTGTCTTCGCTGATTTTTCGATTCTCAACCATTGCTGCTTTTCACCATCCAAGACACGATAGTCCGAAACGAACTATGGAGTATCCCTATGCGACTTTCCGGAATCGCCGTGGCACTGATTTGCACCAGCATCGCTGCGGCTAGCCAGGCGCAAACGCCGACTTCCGCGCCCGCACCTCTCCTCCCACTAAGCCCCGAACAGGTACAGGCTGCCAACGCCCAATCGGTCGAGGACGCGAGGCATGGTCGCTACCTCGCGGCATCATTCGGGCTTCTGGCTAGTCTCAGGATAAAGTCAGCCGCCGATATAAAAGACCCTGACGTGTATGATCAATGGGCGCAGGTGATGTCGTGCATGACAGGCGTGCCTACGTTCAATCCGGCCAAATCCGCAGACTTCCATGTTCCACCAAACCAGCTTGCTGACCTTCGCAGTGCCAGGGGTGTATCGGCTATTCCAGAAATCGTACGACGTGCGCGGCAGACACGGATTGTCATCCTCGACGAGAACCATCTCGATCCACGCAGCCGGGCGTTCGGCCTTGAAGTTGCGCATGCGCTGCGCCCCTTGGGTTTCACGGTACTCGCGGTCGAAGCATTGAAGCGCGATGCAGACGATGCTGCTTCACTCTCTAAAATGGCAAAGCTCTCGACAGACGGCTACGTTCGACAATCCAGTGGCTACTATTTAGACGACCCCGTGTTTGCCGATTTCTTGCGGCAATCGCTGTCGCTCGGATATCGCCTTGTCTCCTACGAGACGGCGCGCACGGAATATGCAAAAGACCCGGAAGAAGCACAGGCACAGCGTGAACAAGACCAGGCTGAAGCGCTCGTGGCTCGTGCACTGCATCAATACCCCGGTGAAAAAGTCTTGATTTATGCGGGGGAACATCACATCGCTGAGAGACCTATCGCTGCCGAGGGCGGCAAGGTCGTACTCATGGCCGAACGGCTTAAACGAATCACGGGCATAGACCCTTTGACGATCGATCAAGCGGGGCTCTCGCCGATCCCGATGAACCGTCCGGATGCCGATCTCTATGCTGTTGCGCGGTCAAAGAGTCGTGATCGGTCCGTGGTCCTTATGCGCCACGGCGAGCCTCTCACGGTCGGCCTCCTTGCGGGTTCTGTCGACCTGCAAGTTGTTCATCCAAATCCAAACATGCGCAAAGTCGGAGGGCGTCCGGCTTGGCTCCTGGATATGGGCAGGAAGCCCACTCCAATCCCACAAGCCATGCTTCCAAAGCCAGGGACAACTCGTTTGGTGCAGGCGTTCGTCGCGAGCGAGGTGGAGGACGCCATTCCGATAGACCAAGTATTGGTAACCGCTGGCGATCCCGTGCCCATGCTGATGTTGCCGAGCGTCCCCATCCGCTACAACGTGGAGGATCTGGAATCGGGCAACCGCGCAAATCGAGCTGCGGGTAACTCTGATAAGTAAGTTTCAGATCCCATGTCGATCCTGCGTGCGCTCGTTCGTCGCAAGGAAGAAGGTGACCATTCCGGCCACCATCGAGGCAACAGCCATGTCCTACATCGATGGTTTCGTGATCGCCGTACCCAACGCCAACCGCGAGCAGTTCATCAAGCACGCCAATACCTTTGACGTCATTTTTCTGGAGTTCGGCGCCACACGGGTACTGGAGTGCTGGGGCGACAACGTACCCGAAGGCAAGCTCACCGATTTCCGTCGCGCCGTGCAGGCAGAGGAAAACGAATCCGTGGTGTTCTCCTGGGTGGAATGGCCTGATAAAGCCACCCGCGATGCCGGCATGGCGAAATTCATGAAAGATCCGCGCATGGCAGCCGCCAGCGCATGTCCCTTCGACGGCAAACGGATGATCTTCGGCGGTTTCACGCCGGTAGTCAGTTTGCCAGCCTAGCCAAACCGGGGCGGCTGCGCGTGAAAAGTGCTACCTGCCGCGCTCCTGTTTCGCTATCACCCAGGAAATCGTTCAGGAGTGCCGCCATGACCGATAAGGTTGTCCGCCTCCTTATTCTTTTTGTCCCTGCTTCGCCCATCCAATCAGTGATCGGAAGGGCGCGTGTCGATCTGCGCGCCCATCATTCGTCGTAGAGAATGAAGAGCATCCTCGCCACCCTGAACCGGGAGAACCCCCATGGTCAGCAAGAACACGATTTGCCTTTGGTATGCCGGCACCGCGCTGGATGCCGCGACGTTCTACGCAAAGACGTTCCCGGATAGCGCCGTCGGCGCTGTCCATCATGCGCCGGGTGACTATCCCGCCGGCAAGCAGGGCAATGTGCTGACGGTCGAGTTCACCGTGATGGGCATCCCGTGCCTGGGTTTGAACGGTGGGCCCGGGTTCCCACATAGCTGGGCGTTCTCGTTCCAGGTGGCCACCGACGATCAGGCCGAAACCGACCGCTTGTGGAACGCGATCATCGACAATGGCGGAGAGGCCAGCGCCTGCGGCTGGTGCAAGGACGAGTGGGGGCTGTCGTGGCAGATCACCCCACGCGCTCTGACGGCCGCGGTCACCGACCCTGATCCCGCCGTAGCCAAACGCGCGTTCGACGCCATGATGCAGATGACGAAAATCGACATCACCGCGATCGAGGCCGCCCGGCGTGGCTGACGATGGCAACGGTCAGCCACCGTAGCAAGAGTCGCCTATTCGAAAAGTGCACTCTGCCCACTGTTTTGTGCAGCCCTGTCTTTTCCGTCCATCACCTGGAGCCTTCCAATGAACCCCACCATCACTGCCTTTGAAAGTTCGCCCGATCGCGGCAGAGGACTCGCGCGTGACATGCGCGTTCGCTGGGCGCTTGAAGAAGCGGGCCAACCTTACGAGGTTCGTCTTGTTTCGTTCAGTGCGATGAAGGAACCCGCGCATCTGGCGCTGCATCCTTTCGGACAGATTCCCACCTATGAAGAAGGCGATCTCGTCCTGTTCGAGTCAGGAGCCATCGTGTTGCATATTGCGGAGCACCATGCGGGGCTGCTGCCAGACGAGGCGAATGCGCGCGCGCGCGCGATCGCCTGGATGTTTGCCGCGGTCAACACGGTAGAGACACCGATCCTTGACCTCCAAACCGCCAAGTTCGCAGAAGGCGACAAGCCGTGGGCCGAGCAGCGCCTGCCCATCGTCATGGATCGCATCCGCGACCGGTTGAAGCAACTTTCCGCTCGCCTTGGCGACGCCGCCTGGCTCGACGGCGCGTTCAGCGCGGGCGACCTCATGATGGTCGGCGTGCTGCTCCGGTTGAAAGCATCGGGCCTGCTGGATGAGTGTCCGAACGTCGCCGCGTATGTCGCCCGTGGCGAAGCGCGGCCTGCCTTCAAGCGTGCTTTCGCCGCTCAATTGGCGGTGTTCACTGGCCAACCTCTGACCAGCTGATAAAGGTTCACTTAGGCCAGAGACATTTTTGAAGAATGAAGTGTCTCTGACACGAATGGCACTTACTTAAGCCCGTCATCCTCGAGGAAGCGAGGATCCAGTCCCTTTGGCTAAGCGGCAAAGGCCGAGGTCACTGGATTCCTGCTTTCGCAGGAATGACGAAAAGCGAGGCTTTCCGCTTAAGTAAGTGCCATTCGTCTCTGACACCTTTAGTGCACCCGACGATGGCGGCCTCCAAATTGTCCCTGACACCTCTTTGGACAATCTGCTCACGCTGAAGGTGGATGCGCGCTGCGAGGATGCGCTGGCTTTCCTGCCCGCAGACACGCCCGTTGCGTCCATCACATGAAGAAAAAGGCCCGGCAGTTTCCCCACCTGGCCTCCCTTCTTCACTAGGCGCGCATCAGTGCGCCAAGGCTCACTGCGTGTTGGCAACTTCGTTGCACTTGATCTCGCTGCAGTTGAAATCCACTTCGACGCCGCGACCCGCGATTACCGGCACGTTGAGATGCTTGGCTACAGCCTGATCGCTCTGCTTCAGCGTGACCGTGTAGGTGCCCGTCGGCAGCTCGCGTGCGGAGTAACGGCCGCTGGAATCCACCTTCACCGTTCGACCCGCCCCAGTCGAGTCGCTGCGCACAGCGATGCTGTAGCCCACGGGTGCCTTGCCGAACACCGCGCCCGCAGTGGCCTGCGCGCTGGCCGTGGAGATACCAGCCAGGGCGAACGCGCCAATGACACCGGCCAAAGCCAGGCCACGAGCGATGCGGCGCAAGACAGAACGGGGCGAGAGAATATTGTTCATGGGTCACTTCCTTGGTTTATGGAGGGGGAAGCACGGGCACACCAGGGGGTTGGCGGCGGCCCGTGAAACGAGGCGGACGACGCCACCCCAAACCTGCGTGTCGCCGGTACTTCGCGCGATCGACCGCTTACGCGAGCAGCATGCTGCCGACGGTCATCGCGCACATCAGCACGCAGGCGCCGAACAGGCTACCCAGCAGCAGGGTTTCGTATTTGAATTTCATGGCGGCTCTCCATCGAGTGAGGAAACGAAGCGTTCGAGATGGATATGGCAAACACCGTGCCAACACTCTCACGCCCTGAAAACCGCGCTCCCATGCCGTTTTTTGTTGATCATCGAAAGACAACATCCGTCCGCGGACACTTCACGCGGACATCGGACGCAGCGGACACCACATAAAATGCGGCGACACTCGACAGAAGTTCAGGCGCATTCTTGCGCGATGAGGTAAACCAAACCCTCACCACACTTGCCAACAGCGTTCACGGTGACCGCCACCACCTTGTCATCCACCCGATAGGCGAGCCGGCATCGATGCGTCGGTCCGTGTGCTCATCGCTCGTTGCAAAGAAGCCCCCGCTCCACCGAACTCAGCAAGAACACGATTTGTATTGGGTACGGCGGCACCGCCCTGGACGCCGCGACGTTCCCGTGTTTCGCCTTCGTGTTTACGCCATCCCCTTCTCCGCCATCCGCATCAGCCCATCAAACGCGCGGTCGCTGAGTATCCGGCGCAGAAACAGGATCGTGCGGGCGCCGCCGCCGGTGGCGTAGCGGGTGCGGGGACGGCGCGCACGTAAGGCGCGGGCAATGGTGCGGGCGACCACGTCCGGCGCTGACACCATTTTCGACGTCTCACTGGATTCGAACAGGCGCGCGTGTGCGGTGGCCTGCTCGGCGTAGGCGGTATGGCCGGAGCGCTGCAGCAGGCTTTCCTTGGCAATGCCAGTCCATTCGGTACGTATCGCGCCGGGCTCGACAATCACCACCTGGATGCCGAAGGGCGCCAGCTCCATCCGCAGGCAATCGCTCAGCCCTTCGACGGCGAACTTGGTGGCGTGATACCAGGTGCCCATCGGCTCGTGCATCTTGCCGCCGATCGAGGTGATATTGACGATGCAGCCGCTGCCCTGCGCGCGCATCATCGGCGTACTCAGTTGGATCAGTCGGGCCAGCCCGAACACGTTGACCTCGAACTGTCGACGTCCCTCGTCCAGCGGCACATCCTCCAGCGCACCGTAGGAACCATAGCCGGCGTTGTTGACCAGCACATCGAGGCGCCCTTCCGATCGCTGGATGGTATCCACCGCGGCGACGATGGAAGCATCGTCGGTCAGATCCAGCGACAGCAGACGAGCACCCGCCGTGCCGAGTGCGTGCATGCGTTCAAGCCGCCGCGCGGCGGCGTAAACCAGATAGCCATCGGCCAGCAGACGCTGGGCCGTCGCCTCGCCGATACCCGAGGATGCACCCGTAATCAGGGCTACCTTCTTTGTCACGTTGGTCGCGGTAGTCGTTGTCATGGCACATGTCCTTGGGATTCAGTAGGCGACAGTCTAAACTAGGGTCTATACACCCAAGTCAAGAGGCACCGCATGCTGATCGCCGAGTTCTGCCGCCAAGCCGACCTGACCCGCGACGCGGTACGCCTTTATGTAAAGCTCGGCCTGTTCTCGCCGAACGTAGGGCACAGCGCCAGCAATCGCTATCAGCAGTTCAGCGACGCCGACCTCGACCGCGCGGCCGTTATTCGCACCGCGCAGCAACTGGGCTTCACCCTGAAGCAGATCGTTACGTTCAACCGCGAATACGCGGCGGGCGCAATGGATCGCGGACGAAAACTCGCCATCATGCGCGACCAGTTGGAGGCGGTCGACCTGAAGGCCGAACGCATTCGCGCCATGAGGAAATACCTGCGCGCCAAGATCGCGTGGCTGGAAGGCGGCGAGCGCGGCGCCGAGCCGGTGTTCTGTCGCTCACGGTGTTAGCGAGATCAACGGTGTCAGGCCCGCCTATCAAGATGTAACGCGGACGAATTCGACATCAGTGGCCGTCCCAAAATGTCCCTGACACCTTTTTTGGATCTCAATCCCACGTCGGACCCACCGCGGATCCTCTGAGTCCATACCTCGGACCGTGTCGAAACGTGCGCCCGTCGTTCGTCGCTGCTGTACGTAGAGGCCAAAATCGAGATTGGCATCCTAACGTTCTACCCACCATCGCAAGACCAAGGGGGAATGATGGCTAGCTCAACGACAACAAAAAGAAAGCTCGTGTTGAAGATGTCCGTCTCCCTGGACGGCTTTGTCGCCGGACCGAACGGCGAGGCTGACTGGATATTTCGGACATCGGGGGGCGACGATTCCACGGCGTGGGTTCTCCAAACCCTTCGCGAAGCCGGCGTGCACATCATGGGTAGGCGCAGCTATGACGTCATGGCGGCGTTCTGGCCCTATTCGGACATGCCGATCGCGCCGCCGATGAACGACATTCCCAAGGTCATCTTTTCGAGGAAAGGACTCAAGGACGGCACACCGGTAGATCTGACGACGCCGTCGCTCGTCGAAGCAAAACGCGCAATGCGCACCAGCATGGCATCACGCCGACAGCAGCGGTGCTGCAGTCCTGGGCCGAACCTACGGTGGCAAGCGGCGATCTCGTGGAGGAAATTCTCCGACTGAAGGAACAGCCGGATCATTTCATCCTTGCGCACGGCGGCGCTGAGTTCGCCCAAAGCCTCGTTGCCTCCGGCCTCGTTGACGAATATCGACTGGCCATCCATCCGGTGGTATTGGGCCAGGGCCAACCGCTGTTCTCCGGACTGCGCAGCCCGGTTGATCTGCGACTCATCAGCGCGACCTCCTTCCGCTCCGGCGTCATGGGAGTCGTCTACCAGCCGGCATGAACCGTCGCGCGCGAACGATGTAACGGGCTCTCACCCACTTATTCGGTCTCCGCCGACCTCTGTGCGAGTTCCTTGATCTTGAGCGCACGCAACTGCTCAGACTTTTTGAGTCCTTCGCGAGCCTCCTTGATCACCTCAAAGGCCAGATTTTGGCTGGTGTGATGCTGCCTCGCGTCGATAGCGGCATCAAGCCGTTGCTGGGCTGCCCTGATCCCTTTATCGACGCGGTAGAGAGGGGCGTGCGGGTTCGTGGTCAGGGGTGGCTCGTAGCTTTTCGTCATGGTGTTGATTCGTGATCAGATCGTTCGCGATCAGATCAGCACGATAGCCGGCTTGGCCCCGCTCCGCATGTGCTTGGCCGTTGCCGGAAACGAGGATCAGAGTCGACTTTGCTAGACGTCGGCTTCTAAGAAAGTGCACTCTGCTCCCTGTTTTGCCGCTAACCGTTATTCCACCACTGTATAAAGGTTTCGCTCAATGGATATCGTCCCTCAGGCACCGCTCATTCTGATAACCGGTGGAGGTCGTGGCGTAGGCGCGGCGACTGCGCGGCTGGCTGCCGCACAAGGTTACGATGTGGCGATCAGCTTCGTCTCCAACGAGTCTGCCGCCCTTGCGGTGGCGGCTAATGTTGAAGCCGTTGGGCGCCGGGCTTTAGCCGTGCGTGCAGACAGCGCGGATCCAGAGCAGGTCGTTCAACTATTCGCAGCGATCGATCGAAAGTTCGGCCGGATCGATGTGCTGGTGAATAACGCCGCGATCATTGCCCAGCAGTCTCGGCTAGAGGATCTCGCATTCGAGCGGATGCAGCGTATCTTCGCGGTCAACTCGATCGGCCCTATCCTCTGTGCACAGCAAGCGGTGAAGCGGATGTCGACTCGCCACAATGGGCGAGGCGGCGCCGTGATCAACATCTCATCGGCATCAGCCCGGCTTGGCAGTCCAAACGAATATGTCGACTACGCGGCGTCGAAGGGTGCCGTTGAAACATTCACTACAGGCTTCGCAAAGGAAGTCGCGCGGGATGGGATACGCGTCAACTGCGTTCGCCCTGGGCACATCTATACCGACATGCATGCGAGCGGCGGAGAGCCGGGACGCGTTGATCGCGTCAAGGACTCGATCCCCATGGGAAGAGGTGGTCAGCCTGAAGAGGTTGCGCAGGCGATCCTGTGGCTGGCAAGCGCCGAGGCTTCCTTCATCACCGGCACGTTTCTCGATGTCACTGGCGGCAAGTGAGCATCGGGGGTGCGAAACGAAGAGGGGTCAGAGTCGACTTTCCAGGGCATTGGCCTCAAAGAAAGTGCACTCTGGCCCTCGTTTCTCTGCGTTTCTGGCAGCTGATGGCGACGATCGACGAGCGGCGCCGATCCAAGCAGACCCCTACAGAATGGCTACCTGCTGGGGATCCTCAGCGGCATATTTGATCTTTACCTTGTCACCGACCCGTGGCACGGCAATCCGGGAGACCATGGTCTGGATGTTCACATCGTAGGGTGTGCCGTTCGCGGGGCTGACAGTCATGTGGATTGCGACTATCGGACTGTTGTTGACTGTGGCTCCGGTGTCCTGCACGGAAAGGATATCGGCCGTGCCATCCAGTCCGGTCTGAATCAGTTTCAGTCGCTCCTGCTGTCCCGCCAGAGCGTTCTGTCCCATGTCCATGACACCGTTCATTTTGTCGACAAATCCTTTGCCCATAAAAGTTTTTGTCACGAAGCCTGTCAATCCAGAGTTCAGAGACTTCTTGTGATCCTCCATCGCACCGACGGGGTCTGTTTCTGCTTTCTTTATTGCGTCTTGGATTTTCTTACCGATGCCAAACATGTTGTGCTCCTCTTCCAGTGATCCTTGATAGAGTGCAGGCTCCGACCGTGTTGCAGCTTCGTCGAACACATGGCCAGTCAGCAGAATTACATTGCGAGCGGATAGTCTGGGACTGATTCTATACGCCAAGAATTATCACGTCGAATCTGTCGGTAACGGATATAACCCCACACTTCCACTACCTGCCCCACCGACAGCCATCAGAGCGGCGTCCTTTATGGACCGCATACCATCTCCACCTCATTCCGCATGTCGGTGACTTCACATTCGTGGTCGTCTGATCGAAAGCTGTTGGGAAAACGAGGATCGGAGTGCAGTTTCAGAAAGTCGACTCTGACCACCATTTTTGGGTGACACCCGTCACTATCGTGACCAGGCGCGTTGACCAAGAATCGTCCTGACCGATCAACGGATAAAGGGGCTCGAGGATGAAAAACGTCAAGCGCAACGGCCGCTACGGCATCGACGCACCTTACGTGCCGGCGCTGATGATCACTGGCGCGGTGATCTGCATCGGGTTGATCGTTTTCGCCCATATGTTCCAGCTATGGATCACCGTGGTCATTCTGCTGGTCATGGCCGGCGTGTATCTGCACACCACGCGCCGCGGCAAATTCCGGGTATGGCGCAGCCTGCTGGACGGTGCGGCCATCAGCGGCCATGAACGCGTCCTCGATCTTGGCTGTGGCCGCGGCGCGGTGCTGTTGATGGCCGCCGAATACCTGCCGCAAGGCCATGCCGTTGGCGTCGATATCTGGAGCATCAAGGACCAGTCCGGCAACGCCATGGCGACTACAAAGCAGAATGCGCTGGCCGAAGGCGTCGCCGAACGGGTCGAACTGCATACGGCAGATATGCGCGAATTACCGTTCGAAAGCGGCAGCTTCGACCTGATCGTTTCCAGCGTCGCCATCCACAACATCAACAACGAGATCGGCCGCGACCAGGCGATTGACGAAGCCTGGCGCGTATTGCGCCCGGGTGGGCGCCTTTTGATCGCCGACATTTCCAAAAGCCGCCGCTATCATCAGCGCCTGATGAAACTTGGTGCCACGGTGGTTCGACGCAACCTCGGCTGGCGCATGTGGTGGGGTGGCCCCTGGGTGCCGACCATGCTGGTGGATGCGCGCAAGCCAGCTTGAATACATTCCCGACGCAATGCTCAGCCGATATGCGCCCGGCCTATCGATCACCCGCAAAAACAGGGGACAGAGTCGACTTTCCAGCATTTAGCATTCGCAAAAGTGCACTCTGAACCCAGTTTGGGTAGACACTTTTTCCGATCTAATCAGCTCCTGTGTCGAATGTTATCGGGCGGCTGCAGCTATAGGCACATCGTCGGATTGGCGTCGTAGCGTCCACGGGTCTTCGGCGAGAACGCTCGGATCGGCAATGAGCGTGTCCTGCGTCGGCCCGAAGAGTGCATAAGGCAGATAGCCATATCCGCCATCGCCAAATTGGGTTCCCCAGGAGTTCTGGATTTCAAGCAAACCCGTCGCGTCGTCATAACCAACGGCAAGTACAAAATGGTAGCCATCGGCGGGATCCGCGGCAGGTTGCTGAAAGGGATTGATGTCGGTCACCGGGCCACCCGCGAAGCCGGCAGCGGCGCCCGATGATCCCACCGCACCACGAGTGGAGCCAGCAGCGGTACCCGATGATCCCGCAGCGCCGCCAGCGGAGCCGGCTGAACCACCTGATTTACCGGCTGCACCGCCCGAGGCACCGGCTGCATCGCCCGAAGCACCGACTGTACCGCCGACATGACCTGCAGCGGTACCTGCGCTGCCAGCCGACGCGTCGCCAGGGGCTGACGTCGGTACAGGGAAAATCCCGGTGCGCCATGTCGGGGAAGGCACAGCATCGCTACCGTAACCAACGGACCGCGCCACAGGAAAGGCAACCGGCACCGGATAGCCTGCGGCAATCGACAGCTTGATCGCACGGAGCGTCGTCACTCGGTACGCCTTCGTCAGCTTGCGCTTGGCCGCATCGTCAAAAGCGGTAACCGGTGGCGCTATCGCAAATTTCGCGGTGTCATAGGGCCACACGCTCTCGACGCACACGCCGTAGTTTTCGAGCGCCTCGACCACCGCGTCGGCCTTGCATCCCGAGTCGTCACTGGTTTGCTCGGCTTCGACCAATACACGGGTCGCGTAGTAACAGAAGAGCGGCGACAAAGGTTCATCGAGCCCCTCGGCCAAATGAAGAAAGCGCAGCGCGCCGGTAAACGCAAAGGCCGCACACGATTGGATCGGATCCTGGTCGAGCACCGGTGGACATTTCGATCGCAAGCTCGCCGAAGCCGGTGGCTCGGGTGGCGCCTTGCCAGGCGGTGCGATCTGAAGCGCGGGGCGAGAGAGCTGCTTCGACCCTCGAGCCGACAGGGCGAGCTTCCGCGCGACACCATTGACTGTAATGGTGGGGGCGGCCGCCACTGCCGGTTTTCCACTGCCCGGCTTGCCGCCATGGCCGCCCGTCTGGCCGCTTCGCCCTTGTTCGCTGTCCACTTTGTTTTGCATGTCATTCCCTTTTGTCAGTGATGGATTCCAATGCCATCGTCATCGGCATGGTTTGTGTTGCCGGCCTAATCGAAATCTTTTCTGACCCGTCCGGTTCTTTGTACTGGGTGAGCCTGACCACATTTTTAGGCACGAAGCCCGTCGGGATGCACGCAAAAAAAACACGAATGCAGCCTTCCTCCGCATCTAGCGGCACAAGATGTTCGTGCAGTATCCCCCCATTCGTTCACTACGCGGCTGGCCTCATGCTACTGCCAACTGACAGAAGCCAAATCTACGTCGAGCCAGGAGTTCACCCAGATCCGAGAGCCACATTCAAAGCAGCTTATCCGACGAGTTCAGACCCGACCAAACGGCCGTAACGTCGTCCATAGGCGTTTGCGTCGTTGAACGATATCCAGTTCGTGGAGCGTTGCCACATTGTGACCAGAGGAACAAGCCAAACAGCGTTGCTCCCAAGACGGGCAACAACCAGACAAAGATAATTTGCAGAAGCTTCTGGCGTGGACTGCAGTAGGTGCTCAGCGCAACCGCAGCAGAAACTATGGCATTTAATACAGCAAGGGCGATAAGCGCGATCACAAGAATGTCATGTGGGCTCAGCAACCACTTCGTGGACTTGTGTCACTTGAAGTCTGCTTTGGATCGGACGCATGTCGTCATGGCCGGCGTGTCGTGAGTAACTATATTTGTCCCTGATCCATTTTCCTCAGCTCGAACGGGGTCAGGTTCACTTACCAAGTCTCATGAAGTGAACCTGACCCCGATTGCGGTGGCTGGTAGCCGTGGATTACGGCTGGCCTAATGCGAACGCCTTTTTCAGCAGCTTCCTCGTCGGTAGGGTCTAATCTCTACGAGCCTCCGCACGTTCCTTTAGAGAACGAAGCCATTCTTCGTGCGACGCAAGAAGCCGGTCGCCCGTGCGCGCACGCAGAAAGAAAAGAAACAAGCCGATCTGTGACTCTTCTGTAATGACGCGACAGCCGCGCGGACTCGGCTCGATGTACCAAGCGTGTGAGCCGCTCGTTCCAGCGGGCCCCTTCGCCGACCAAACGAGCATTCGATGCGGTTCGAACGTGACGATTTCAGGCTCAAAATAAAAGCCTAGCGTCTTAAATCGAAACTTCGATTCGGGGTTCAATCGCGAGCCTCCGCGGAGCATGGAGACGTCCGAGCAATGCTTGTACCACTGCGGCCACGCAACGCAATCGACGAGCTGCGACCAGACCGTTTCAGGAGAAGCCGCAATATCGACGATATTTTGCGCGAACACCATCGCCGACGCGGGTGCGTGCTCGGCGGGCCAAGTGATACGCGGATCTGGAGTTTGTGCGGGCTTCGTCAAAGTCTCCTCCGAACGTTGAAACATATTAATGCGCGAAAGCCCGTGCTAGCTGCCGTGATGGTCATGCGCTGTCGCGCGGCAGGCCTAAAACACGACCGTCGGTCAGTGTTCGTCAGAGTATTTCTTTACCCAACCGGCAAATGTCAGTAGCTGCGGATATTCTTGCCGCACCTCGGCAATGTTCGCTTTGAAGCCCTTTTCGCGAATCCACGTGAACATATCCAAGAACTCCTTCGGCATCGCCCTCTTGGCCAAAAAGGCGGGAATCGGCGCCACCCAGGGCTTACGCCCAGTGACGGTCTTGAAGGTCTTGATTATGTCGCCGATGCTCAACTGGTCCCCGGCGAGCGGGATAACGCGTCCGGCGTAGCGCTCCGGATCTTCGAGCGCGCGCGCGGCAAACCAACCGATGTCGTAGGTGGCCACGAATTGGACGGGGAGTGAAACTCCAAAGTTGGCTTTGAATATTCCGAGGAACATCCCGCGCTGCATCGCTGGGACGCCAAACGCATCCATGAAACCGACCGGACGCAGAATCGTCGCCGGGAGTTTTAGATCACGGATGTGTTGCTCAATCGCCCATTTGCTCTCGTAGTGGCCGAGGCCGCTGTTCCGTTCGACCCCCTCCGCCGACGAGTAGACGAGATGTGGGCTGCCCGATGCCTTCACCGCATCGGCAAACCGCTTCCCGTTTAGCTCCTCCGCCGCGGTCCCACCCTTTTCGGTCCATTGCTGCACCGAAAACGCAGCGGAGACGCCTGCCAACGCCGTCCTGAGCGAAGCCACGTCGTCGAAGTCACCCTTGACCAGCTCCACGCCACGCGCGGCCAGGCTCTTGGCCTTCGGCGATTCCAAGTTCCGCGTCAGAACCCTCACGCGAACCTTTTTCGCCGCCAACAAATGAGTGACAGTCGCACCGCCCTGACTGCCGGTTCCACCAGTAACAAGCACCACGTTTTCATTAGACATAGTTTTCATACCTTCTTGCGTGTGCTGGGGAAGGCGTGCCGGAACACCGCCAGAGATCTCCGATCAGAAGACTGAAGACAATGGCCGACCAGGCGCCTAGCTATACGAATTTCCACTGGTCGCCACGAGCGACATGCCCACCTGGTCTGGCCTTACGACAGGGTCGCTCGCCAACAATTCCGATTGAAACGTCTTGAACGATGGAAGGCCGGTGATGACTGCAGACGGATCGTCTTGAGAGGTCACCAGGTGAAGAAAGGTTTGCCCGTCCTCTTCAAGGAATACCCGATAGGAAAGGCCTGGCACCGAAGCCGCCGTCAGCGCTGCGATGAACTCATCGAGGTTTTGCCTGTTCTGGGCAACGTACTCCGGCTTTACCGTGTATCGATGGCGTGTGATTTTCATTGGGTCGTCTCGCCATTTAGGCTGAGGATGGCGAGCGAGGCAACCGAGCCGACGTTGCCGGTGGCGCCCGCGAGCAAAACACTCATGTTTTTCTCCGATGTTGTTGAGAATCAGCCGGCTTGGCCCTGCGCCTAGAAGTGAACGGCGCGGCAAAGTTGCGTACTATCAAGTAACCGCCTGAGGCGAGCGGCAGCCTGCCGCTGAGCTCGCGGCTCTGCCACCGAGTCTCGCGACTTGGTAAACCATCTTGACTAAAGAAGGTAAAGTACTTTGACGATATGGTCAAGAGTCTTTACTAATTATTCTCGCTCGGACGACGTAAGCGCTTGTGAGTAACTCAATGGAAAAAAAGGAAGACGACATTCCACCGGCGCTGGGTCGCGCAGTCCGCGCCATGAGCGGCACCATGATGGCCAAGGTTGCTAGTCGCGGGTTCAACGGCATGACGCCCGCCTTCGCGAGCCTCATGCCACTGCTGGATGCGACCGGCGCCCGTCCCAGCACCCTGGCGCAGCGAGCCGGAATCACCAAACAGGCGATGAGTCAGCTGGTTCGGGAACTGGAGGCACGCGGCTATGTCGAGCAGGCGCCCGACTCCACCGACACACGCGCCAAGATCGTGCGCCTGACGAAGCGCGGGGTTGCCTTACACGCGGCGTGTGCGGAGGTGAGACAGGAACTGCACTCCATTGCTATCGCGAAGCTTGGCAAATCGAGAGTATCGCGGTTGCGGCGGGATCTCATGGAGCTTGCCGCCGCTCTTGAGGAAACGCGCACGCCCTGAAAACGTGAACCCGCCCTGCACAAGGGATAGCGAAACCGGCGTCAGAGTCGACTTTCCAACATCGCTCTCAAAGAACGCCACTCTGACTTCCGTTTGGCCGGACAAATAAACTGACCAGCTTTGCCATTCATCTGATCAATGGGCAGTTCACCAGCAAAGGCCAGTCATCGCTACAAAAAGCGGACCGTTACAGTAACCACAATGAGAGCCGAGAAGACCAGCGCCGGGGCGAGATGCCCGAACGGCTCCCGGTTCCGTAGCAACGTGAAGAACGCGCCCAGCATGATCGCACCGGTCAGCGTGAGGCCGAAGACTCGGGTTTGTTGTCCGAGAAGAAGTGCCGCACTGAGCAACTCGAGAGCGCCACAGAGCCACTGAAACCATGCCGGATAACCCCAGCGTGCGAAGTCGCGCTTCACCGCGCCGGGTCTTGTGAGATTGACCACCCCGGCAACCGCGAACAGAGCCGCCACGATCATCGCGAGGATCGATTCGAAAGACGCACTGTTCCACGCCATGGTCATGCTCCGTTGATTTGTTGAAAGTGGTTTGGTGCCGAGAGGTCCGCGATCAGACCGGGGCCATGGGGTTTCCACGCAAGAACTCCCCGGGCATGTTGGCCGCTTACTGTCTGGTCGAGCGCCAGTGCGTCAGCGAACGGTCCAAGCGATTGGCGAGCATCATCGAGCGGCCAGGGTTCGACGCGATCGGCGCCGATCGAAGCCCGAATCGCTTCACCCATGTCGGCAACGGCAACAGCATCTTCGGCGACCACGTTGAAGATCTGTCCCGTAACTCGACTGTCCCCGCTTGCCGCCCGCTCTACCGCGCTCAGGTAAGCCGCGGCGAGATCATCGACGTGAACAGCGGGCCAGTGGTTACGACCATCACCGACGACTCTCACACTACCGGTCTGACGAGCCATGCCGGCAAGCATGCCGAAGACACTGCCACCATAGCCGTGCACCATCGCCGGCCTGAGGACGACCGCGGCTATTGAGCGCCGTGCTGCTAGCGCCAGCACCTCTTGCTCCACGGCGGGCCGCCAGGCGATGAGTGGTGTCGGATTTAGCGCCGACGCTTCCGTGGCGGGTTTCCCCTCCGTATCACCATAGACCCAGATGCCTGACGTATAGACAAACGCCGCACCAGGATGCAGATGCGAAAGCATCGCTACAGCCGCAGCCTGATCAGCAATCGCGGCGGAAGCATCGTTGGTCGACGCGGCGTGCACCACGCCATCAGCGGCGCCGGCCGTCGCAGCGAAAGACTGTGGCTCACGCAGGTCGCCGATGAGCAGTGTCACACCGAGACGTGCCAGCGCGCTGGCCGCTGCCGATCCGTCCTGGCGCACCAGCGCCGTCACCTGATGGCCGAGATTGATGGCCTTGCGCGCGACCGCCTGCCCGATGAAGCCAGTACCACCTGTAATGAACAGTTTCAAAGCGTTCTCCAATGATTGGCTGTGACGCCGACAAGCCTCACAGACGAGACTCACTGGTCTCGTTATGACCAATCTAAACGAGACTAACCAGTCTTGTCAACAATTCGACGACCTGCTATTTATCTCGCATGGACACTCCTTCTCTCCCCGACCTGAGTCCGCTGCAACGCCGTAAGCGGTTCGCCATCCTCGACGGCGCGAAAACCGTTTTCTTACGCGAGGGTTTTGCCTTGGCAACGATGGACGATGTCGCCTCGGCCGCTGGCGTCGGCAAACAGACGGTCTACCGCCACTTCAAGTCGAAGGAGGCGCTCTTCGTCGGTCTGGTCAGCGAGATGTGCGCTCAAGTGGGCGCGCTGCTTGCCAGCACTCAGGGCGAGCAAACCGATGGCGCACCCGAGGTCGAGTTGCGCGAATTGGGATGGATGCTGGCACGAAGCCTTATTACGCCGGATTATCTGCGGCTTTATCGGGCCATCGTTGCTGAGGCCGAGCGTCTTCCGAAACTTGGCCAAGTGTTTTACGAGAATGGTGCAAAGGTCGTGCGTGCCTACTCCGCACAAATTTTGCGAAAGCGATTCGACGAATCAACGGCTGCATTGCGGGCAGCGACATTCATTAATTTGGTGCTGGGCGACGCGTATCTGGAACTGTCAATTGGCTTCACGGTGCCCGATGTTGAAGCACGCTTTGCGCTGCAGATTGACGAGGCGGTGGCGGCTGCACTTCGCTAATTAGCGCCGCATAGGGTGTCGAGCCGCTGTCTGTGGAGCGCAACAGCGCGTTGGCGAGGAAGTGCCGTTTGGCTGCTGGCTGTGGTCAGTTTCACTGGCGAATGCTGTTCGAAACCGAGGGCAGAGTCGACTTTCCACCATCGCCCTCAAAGAACTCCACTCTGCCCCCTGTTTCCTTTACAAGCGGCCGCCTTTTCCATCGGTCCGCCAGGCGGCACTCTTTGAAGCTGCGTAGATCATCATGAAGACGCCGAAGGCGATCAGTCCGGCGCTAGAAGCCGCTGAGTACCACCCTCCTTCCACGCCGTTTATTGAGTAAGTCAGACGCCACTTCTTCTTATCGACTCGTGTGCCCACCGGTAGCCGCTTCGGCAAAGAGTACTCAGCAGGCTCCGCTACAAATGTCTCGAAAACGCCCCCATCCTTTACCAAAACGTAGGTACTGGAGCACCGAGCTTGGTGCCCGTTTAGGCAAATCGTGCGGATTCCGGCCAAGCTGAACATCGATTCCGGTAAGCGCTGAACACTCTGCTGGTTCTGACCAAGGGCTGGTGGCCTGCTTTTGTTAGACGATATCGGCTAGAGGCTAAAAGCATCCGCTTCTCGCGTCGTCGGACAGCAGCTTCATGACCGCCAGCGAGGTCGCCGTCGACGGCGGCCTGGCGCAACTCTGACGCGTTAAGCCCAGGCGCTCCATGCGATTCGGAGCGTCGTAGGGCTCAGTAAAATAAGCGGAAAGACTTTCACTCCGTTCACGCCGTACGTCATACCGTACGTGAGCCCGGCAGACTTCTATCCAAGGTTAATCTGCCGGCGCTCAAGTCCCAACCTTTCAGCGAATCTCGATGCCGGTAGGGCTCCGAAAGGGGGCTTTTCGACTCTCTACTCAAAGCGGACCAAGGAAACACGAT
>NZ_JACHCO010000005.1:0-388936 GCF_014207165.1 Rhodanobacter sp. MP1X3
TCAACCACTTGCAACCGATTCCTCGTGTTGCGTCTAAGACGTTTCGTCCTAGGTGAGCCGCCCATTCTATATCGTTTTTTGTGGCCGTCAACACCGTTGATGAAGATATTTTTCATCGCTGCGTTTGTCGGAACCTTCGAAGAAACACGTTTCGTCGAAGGGGGATGAATCATAGCGCCGCGGCAGGAATCTGTGAAGAGGGCGTGTGCATATTTCTGCACGCATGACCGCATGACTTAGTCACGCAGTCGACTGCCCGCCTGCGGAAGGTACCTCTGCGATAAAAACTCAACGAGCGAAGCGAATGCCTACTTAGGTAGGCGAGCACTGCATACGCTTTACGAAACAGACTGGCTCTCAATCGGTAAGGATTCGCAGATCAGCGCCGGTGCGATGCTCGAAAGCATAGCTGGAGCATCGCACTGACCACTACGCAACATACCAACGCGGTAAGGAACCAAGTCTTCGAGGCGTAGATGCGCCAGCGCGTCCCAGTCATCTTCGAAAGGAATGAACTGCTGCATGAGCTGCCCCCTGAATGATGCGTCGCGCGATAGTGCGCACCAACATCACAGCAGATGCCCGGGCCAATATCGTGGCGAGATCGGGCCATTCAGGGGCGCTATAGAAGCTTTAGTCGATTTCGATCATCTCGAAATCATCCTTGGTGGTACCGCAATCCGGACAGGTCCATGTTTCGGGTACGTCCTCCCAGCGCGTACCGGCAGGAATGCCTTCATCGGGCACGCCGATGGTTTCGTCGTAGATATAGCCGCAGACAACACACATCCATTTGCGGTTCGCGGCTTCGGAGGAACTCTGGCTCATCGTCTGGGCTTCTTTGATCACGAGATAATGGTGCATTCTCGCAACTCGCCCGGGATTGCGAAAGCATTCGTGACAGCACGCCGCCCGGACTTACCCCGTAAGGAGACGATTTGAAATCGTTCGCACCATTGGCAGGCCGCGGCCTGTATGTCATTACCGACGGTCCACGACCCGACTTACTAGAAGTTGCCGCACAAGCGCTGGCTGGCGGGGCGCGAGTAATGCAATACCGCGACAAGACGGTCGACGCCACACGGCGTCACGCCGAGGCCAGTGCGTTGAAGCTGCTTTGCCATTCTCATGGCGTGCCATTCATCGTCAACGCCGATGCCGCTCTTGCACTGGCGATTGGCGCCGATGGCGTACATCTAGGCCCGGAAGATGGTGACCTTGCCAACGCGCGTGCATTACTGGGCGATCAAGCAATCATCGGTGCCTCCTGCCTTGCCTCCTTGCAGCGCGCCGAAGCGGCCATGCATGCCGGTGCAAGTTATGTGTCGTTCGGCGCGTTCTTTGATTCGCCCACCAAACCTCTGGCAGGGCGGGCATCGGTCGACTTGCTGAGGCAAACCGACGCGCTTGGCGTGCCACGGGTAGCGATCGGCGGCATCACGCCGGACAATGGCCGGCTACTCGTCGATGCCGGTGCGAATTTTCTGGCTGCTGTTTCGGCGGTATTCGGCGCTACCGATGTGCGTGCTGCCGCGCAACGTTTCACCGACCTGTATTCATCCGATCGCAATCACGGAACACCTGCATGACGACCAATCACGAACTGTTCCACCGCGCACAAGGCCTGATGCCCGGTGGCGTCAACTCGCCGGTGCGCGCATTCAAATCGGTCGGCGGCGAGCCGTTCTTTACCGCACGCGCTGACGGTGCCTATCTGTGGGATGTCGAGGGCAAACGCTATATCGACTACATCGGCTCGTGGGGCCCGATGATCGTGGGCCATAACCATCCTGCCGTGCGAGAGGCTGTGGAGCGGGCAGTGAAGAATGGGCTGTCGTTCGGCACGTCCTGCCCGGCCGAAGTCACCATGGCCGAAACGATCACGCGGCTGATTCCGTCGATCGAGATGGTGCGCATGGTCAACTCCGGCACGGAGGCGACGATGTCGGCGATCCGACTGGCACGCGGCGCCACCGAGCGCAGCAAGATCGTGAAGTTCGAAGGTTGCTACCACGGTCACGGCGACAGCTTTCTGGTCAAGGCCGGTTCCGGCGCACTGACGTTTGGTGTGCCGACTTCGCCAGGTGTGCCGAAGGCGAACGCCGATCTCACACTGACGCTGCCGTACAACGATCTCGATGCCGCCAAGACATTGTTTGCGGAACACGGTGACCAGATTGCCGGACTGATCATCGAGCCGGTTGCTGGCAACATGAACTGCATTCTGCCTTTGGACGGCTATTTGCTGGCACTGCGCGAACTGTGCACTCAACACGGCGTACTCTTGATTTTCGACGAAGTGATGACCGGCTTCCGCGTAGCACTGGGCGGAGCACAAGCGCATTACGGCGTTACGCCAGACCTTACCTGCTTCGGCAAGATCATCGGCGGCGGCATGCCGGTAGGTGCCTATGGCGGCCGACGTGACCTGATGGAACAGATCGCTCCGTCGGGCCCGATTTATCAGGCAGGCACGCTCAGCGGCAATCCGGTCGCGATGGCGGCGGGACTAACAGTACTCGAGCTGATCCAGGTACCCGGCTTCCACGACGCGCTTTCCGCAAAAACGCAGTTGCTTACCGATGGACTGCAGTCGATTGCGGATGAGGAAGGCATCCCTTTCAGCACCAATCGCCTCGGCGGCATGTTTGGCCTGTTTTTCACCACCGAAAAAGTGACTAGCTATGTTCAGGCCACAACCGCCGACAGCGCGCTGTTCAACCGCTTCTTCCACGGCATGCTGAAACGCGGCGTGTATCTGGCGCCATCGGCTTTCGAGGCAGGGTTCATCTCCAGCGCACACAACGAACAGGACATTGCCGACACACTGCAAACGGCTCGTGAAGCGATGCGCGACGCGCGCCTATGATTCAAACCGCCGCACGACTTTGAGTTCGTGCGGCAGTTTGCAGTTATGCCACCAGCATTACCAGACGCCGCTATTCGCCATCGACACCCATGGCTCCTGCGGCGGCAAGTGGCCGTCCTGAAGTAGCTCTACCGAGATCAGGTCAGGCGAACGCACGAAAGCCATGTGGCCATCGCGCGGTGGGCGATGGATGGTGTAACCCATCTTCTGCAGTCGCGCGCAGGTGGCATAGATGTCATCCACGCGAAACGCAAGGTGGCCGAAATTGCGTGACGAGCCGTGGTCCTCCTCGGAGCCCCAGTTATAGGTCAGCTCGATTTCAGCTTCAGGACTTTCTTCCGCGGCGAGAAACACCAGGGTGTACTTGCCTTCGGGAACCTCCTTGCGGCGGATCTCTTGCAGACCCAGACCCTCGCAGTAAAAGCGCAGGGAGGCATCGAGGTCGTGCACGCGCACCATGCTGTGCAGGTATTTCATGGGAAATGCTCCATCAAAATAAGCAAAGATCTCTTGCGCTCAGCGTGCCACGAAATCCCGGAGCGCCGCGTGCAGACGCGAGAGACCATCGGTCAGGTCGGTATCGGAGATGATCAGCGGCGGCACAAAACGCAGCACGTCCGGCCCGGCCTGCAACAACAGCAGGCCATGCGCAGCGGCATGATCGAGTACATCGCCCGCCCTACCTTTGTACGCATCCGCCAGAACCGCGCCGATCATCAACCCACGACCACGCAATTCGGCGAACAGCTGCAGCTCGTTGTTGATTCGCGCCAGACCTTCGCGCAAGGCGCTTGCCTGCCGTTGCACGTTAGCCAGCACCACGGGCGAGGACAGCTTGGCCAGCGCTACGCGCGCCACTGCCGCGGCCATCGGATTGCCACCGAACGTGGTGCCGTGGGTACCGTATTGCATCACCTGCGCCACCTTGGCGCCGGCCAGCATGGCGCCGATCGGGAAGCCGCAGCCGAGTGCCTTGGCCAGCGTCACGATGTCGGGTGTTACCTGATCCTGCACATGCGCGAACAGCGTGCCAGTGCGACCCATGCCGCATTGGATCTCGTCCAGTACCAGCAGCGCATCGTGCTGGTCGCACAACTCGCGCACGCGTTTCAGAAAGCCTGGCGCCGCCGGCAGCACGCCGCCTTCGCCCTGCACCGGTTCGAGCATCACGGCAGCCACGTCACCAGCGGCGAACGCCGCCTCAAGCGCCGCGGCGTCATTGAAGGCGAGGTAGCGGAAGCCAGCCGGCAGCGGTTCGTAGCCTTCCTGATATTTAGGCTGCGCGGTCGCCGTGACCGTAGCCAATGTGCGGCCGTGGAACGATCCCTGAAAAGTGAGAATAACGCGCCGCTCCGGCGGTCGGCCTTGTGCTGCCGCCCACTTGCGCACCAGCTTGATCGCCGCTTCGTTGGCCTCCGCGCCGGAGTTGCACAGGAACACGCGTTCGGCAAAACCCGAGGCGCGCACCAGCTCCTGCGCCAGATGCAGCGGCGGCTCGGTATAAAACACGTTGCTGCTGTGCCAGAGCTTCTGCGCCTGCGTGGTGAGCGCGGCGAGCAGGTCCGGATCCTGATGGCCCAGCGCGTTCACCGCGATGCCCGCACCGAAATCGATGTAGTCGCGCCCTTCGCTGTCCCACACGCGCGATCCCTTGCCGTGATCGAGCAGCAGGTCACGCGGCTTGTAGACCGGCAACCAGTAGCGTTTGCCCAAATCGAGCAATGATGCCGTCGTGTCGCCGCCGCGCAATGGGCTTTCGCCGCGCGCGTGCTCATGCGGCACATCGCTCTGAAAGCCGCTGTGGTGGGGAATGGGGTCGTTGGATGCCTGCATGGTGTTCTCCAGCCTCGCTGCGAACGAGGCCACATCAATAAAACTTTCAGTGCGGCCAGCTTGTTGCGGCCTCGATCAATCCAGAAAAAAATCCGGCAGTAAAGGGGTGCCCGGCTTCACAGCATAACGATCGAAATCAGTGATGCCCTCATCGCGCAATACCTCGTCATCGATAGCGAAATGACCGGTGTAGTCACGCGATGGCCGCGTCAGTATTGCGTGCGCGGCGTCGGCCACGATGTCCGGCGTGCGGCACTGTTCGGGCTTGACGCCGTCGATCATGCCGATCGCTGCAGTGGCGACCACCGTGCGCGGCCACAGCGCATTGACCGCGATACCAAGTGACGCGAATTCCGCGCTCATGCCCAGCACGCACAGGCTCATGCCGTACTTGGCGATCGTATACGCGGTGTGTTGCGCAAACCATTTCGGGTCCAGGTTGAGCGGCGGCGACAGCATCAGCACGTGCGGGTTGGCAGCCTGCTTCAGATAAGGCAGACAGCTCTGTGTGACCAGAAAAGTGCCGCGCGCGTTGACCTGCTGCATCAAGTCGAAGCGCTTCATCGGCGTCTCGGCGGTGCCAGCCAGCCAGATCGCACTGGCGTTGTTGACCACGATGTCGATGCCGCCGAAATGCTCGGCTGCCTGCGCGGCGGCGGCGCGAACCTGCTCCTCTTCGCGGATATCCACTTTGAGCGGCAGCGCATGGCCACCCGCTTCTTCGATCGCCGCGGCAGCACTGTGAATCGTCCCAGGCAATTTAGGATTGGCCACCGAACTCTTCGCGGCGATCACGATATTGGCGCCATCGCGTGCCGCACGCAGGGCAATCGCGAGGCCGATGCCGCGCGATGCACCGGTAATGAACAGGGTTTTGCCGGCTAGAGTACCCATGCGCGTGAAGTCCGTCGTGAATAGTGGTTTGGAGCGTGCCAGTCTAAAGGTTGGCGGCTCAGGCTTTCTGAAAGCGCGGCAGAATATCGCGCAGTTCAGCCAGCCGCAGCAGCGGATCGGTCAGCTCGAGCATGTGCTGCTGTTCTGTATTATCCAGCGGCAGCAGTTCGGCCAGGCGATAGCCGACCCAGCTGGCGTCCTCATAGGCACTGCGTGGCGCATCGCGCCAGTGTGGTGCCATGGTCTCGATCAATCGCTCGAGAATGCTCTGCAGCAGGGCAAATTCCACCGGCACCACAATCTCTGGTTCGGCCGGCCAGATTTCGATATCGCCGCGTAAAAGACCATCGGTGCGCACGCGGCTTCGACCCACCCGGAAACGCGAGCCACCTTTGGCAACGATACCGAGCAAGCCATCATCGTCACGATCGAAATCGTGGATATGCGCGATCGTGCCAACGGCCGCGGGTACGCTGGGATCACCGACCTCGTAACCTTGCAGGATCAGGCACACACCGAAGCCGGTGTCATGGCGCGTGCATTCGCGCACCATGTCGAGGTAACGCGGTTCGAAGATACGCAGCTGCAGCTGACCACCGGGAAACAACACCGTGTTGAGCGGAAACAGGGGCATCTCGATCAGTGGAGATTGGGCAGCCATACGGCAAGTGTAGCGAGTGCACACCCGGCGAACCACGCTGCGCGTGACCGCTGCTTCGCATTACTGTGCAGGACTTTGCGATAGCTGGATTTGCATCACGGCGAACGCGTATCACTGATCGCGCAGGCGCTCGACGAAACGCCGTGGTGCCGCTTCGAAGCCACCGTTGGACATGAAGATGACCTGGTCGCCGGCTTTGACCTGCTCACGCAGCGCGTCGATCAGGGCATCTACCGTCGGCACTGTGCTGCCACGGCCGTTCAGCGCGTTCGTGACCTGGCTGGCATCCCATGCCAGTTCCGCGCGATGCAGAAAGATCACCGCGTCGGCGTCGGCCAATGACGGCGCCAGCGCATCGGCGTGAGCGCCCTGACGCATCGAATTGGAGCGTGGTTCCAGCGCCACCAGAATGCGTGCGTCACCCACCCTGGCACGCAGACCGGCCAGGGTGGTGGCGATGGCGGTGGGGTGATGGGCAAAGTCGTCGTAGACGCGTACACCGTTGACTTCACCAACCAGTTCCATGCGGCGTTTGACGCTCTGGAATGTAGCGAAAGCTGTCAGCAGCTTACGTGGATCGGCACCGGCGGCCGTCGCCGCAGCCAATGCGGCCAGCGCATTCATCACACTGTGATGGCCAAGCAGTGGCCAGCGTACTTGACCAATGAGTTCGCCCGCGCGATGCACGGCAAAGGCTGAGCCGTCTGCCTCGATCAGACTGGCCTGCCAGTCGCCCCGGCCGATGCCAAAGGTTTCCACCGGTGTCCAGCAGCCCATCGCCAACACCTCGGCGAGGCGATCATCGTGGGCATTGACGATCAGCCGTCCATTTCCAGGGACCGTGCGCACCAGATGATGAAACTGGCGTTGGATCGCCGCCACGTCAGGAAAGATATCCGCGTGGTCATATTCGAGGTTGTTGAGGATCGCGATGCGCGGCCGGTAATGCACGAACTTCGAGCGCTTGTCGAAAAACGCGGTGTCGTATTCGTCGGCTTCGATCACGAACGGCTTGCCGCTGCCCAACCGTGCCGACACGCCGAAATTACCCGGCACGCCGCCGATCAGGAAACCCGGCGAGAGATCGGCCTGCTCTCTTGAAGCCTGTCCCAATGAAGCCTGTTCCAGCAGATGTGCCAACAGGCTGGTGGTGGTGGTCTTGCCATGCGTGCCGGCTACGGCCAACACTTCACGGTCGACCAGCAACGTCTCGCCCAGCCACTGCGGACCAGAAACATAGCGCAATGACTGATCGAGCATGTATTCGACGGCGGGGTTGCCACGAGTCATCGCGTTGCCGACGACGACAAGATCGGGCGCGACGTGATCCCGCGCCGGCTGCAGGTGTTCCGCTTTATAGCCCTGCATCAGCTCGATGCCGAGCGCTTCCAGTTGGGTGCTCATCGGCGGATAGACGTTGGCATCCGACCCTTCCACTTCCAGCCCCAGCTCGCGCGCCAATGCAGCAACGCCGCCCATGAAGGTGCCGCAGATGCCGAGGATGTGCAGACGCATGGCTGGCCTTGATGGATGAATCGCGGTGCATGCTGATGGCACGCAACCAGAAAAAGTGTCGCTGACGCAGGTCGCCTCGCGGCGACCTCAAAAATCAGCCATGGACGGCTGCCGACCTGTCCTGCAACGCGCGCTTGACACGTACCGTGACTTCGCTCAATTCGCCCACGCCATCGACAACCTGCAGCTTGCCGCGGCGCGCGTAGAAGTCGGCAACCGGTGCAGTCTGCTCGGCGTAGATGGCCAAACGCTTGCGCACCGTATCCGGATTGTCGTCAGCGCGACCTTCGGCCTTGAAGCGAATTTCGCAGCGACTGATGATGACCTCGTTTGGCACGTCGAGCTTGACGACCGCGTCCAGCGGCTGGCCGATCTTGGCCAGCAGATGATCGAGCGCATCGGCCTGAGCCAGGTTGCGCGGATAACCATCGAGGATGAAACCGGCTTTCGCGTCGTCGTGAGTCAAACGCTCGCCGAGCATGCCCAACAGGATGTCATCGGAAACCAGCTGGCCGGCGTCCATTACCGCCTTGGCCTTCAGTCCCATGGCGGTGCCCGCCGCGACGGCGGCACGCAGCATGTCGCCGGTGGAGATATGCGGCACACCCAGTTCCGTCTTCAGACAGGTGGCCTGCGTACCTTTGCCCGAGCCGGGCGCACCAAGTAGGACCAGTCGCATAATGCTCCACACGTTTGGCAGGCTGCTGCACACTGCCGCAGCCCGCTTCATTCTCAGATTAAGCCGTCAAATTAGCGTTTGCATCGGGTGCCGTCAAACACAGGCGCCCTTTGTCATCATCCAAGTGCCTGTTGTGAAAAGATTTGCCATTCATGCTTGATACGCTCTCGCGATCAATCCGTTGCCCATCTGATTCACCATCGAGGATGCCCATGAGCCCGACCCGCCGCCAACCTGCCGCCACCGGCAATCTCCTCTACGCCCAGTCCGGTGGCGTGACCTCGGTGATCAACGCCACCGCCGCCGGTGTGATCGAGGCGGCGCGAACCAAGGGAGTGAAGGTGTATGCCGCGCGCAACGGCATTCTCGGCGCGCTGCGCGAGGAGTTGATCGACACCTCGAAAGAGTCGAAAGCGTCGATCACCGCGCTCCGCCATACCCCCGGCGGCGCGTTCGGCTCGTGCCGCTACAAGCTGAAGTCGCTGGAAGCGAACCGTGCCGAGTACGAGCGGCTGATCGATGTGTTTCGCGCGCACGACATTCGCTGGTTCCTCTACAACGGCGGCAACGACTCGGCTGACACCGCACTGAAGATCTCGCAGCTCGGCAAGTCGATGAACTACGATATCCGCTGCATTGGCGTACCCAAGACGGTAGATAACGATCTGGCCGTGACCGACTGCTGCCCTGGCTTCGGTTCAGTCGCCAAATACATCGCCATCTCCACCCGCGAAGCCAGCCTCGACGTCGCGTCGATGGCCGAGACTTCGACCAAGGTGTTCATCCTCGAAGTGATGGGCCGGCATGCGGGCTGGATCGCCGCGGCAGCGGGGCTGGCCGGCGATGGGGCCGATGCGGCGCCGCACATCATCCTGTTTCCGGAGAATGTGTTCGAGGAGGCCGCGTTTCTGGCCAAGGTCAAAGCGACCGTGGAGCGCGTCGGCTGGTGCACCGTGGTCGCGTCCGAAGGCGTGCGCAACGCGGCAGGCCAATTTCTTGCGGAGGCCGGCGGCCGCGATGCGTTCGGCCATGCGCAACTGGGCGGCGTGGCGCCGGTGCTGGCTGCGCTGGTGAAAGAAAAGCTGGGTTACAAATACCACTGGGCGTTGCCTGATTATCTACAGCGCTCCGCAAGACACGCCGCGTCAAGGGTCGATGCCGAGCAGGCTTACGCCGTCGGCAAGGCCGCCGTCGACTACGCGCTGAAGGGCATGAACGCCGTGATGCCGGTGATCGTACGCACCAGCGATGCGCCATATCGCTGGACCATCGAACCCGCGCCGTTGAGCAAAGTTGCCAACCACGAAAAGAAGATGCCGAAAAGCTTCATCACCCGCGATGGATTCGGCATCACTGCAGCAGCACGTCGGTACCTGGCACCATTGATCGGTGGTGAAGCACCGCTGCCCTACGGCAAGGACGGCCTACCCCGTTATGTGGAATTGAAGAACCTGGCGCTGGCGAAAAAGCTGGCGGACTTTGCGCAGTAAGCGAGCCGTTGGCGGGACGACAGCGATTCGCCTTGTTCAATCGGGCGAACGCTGCCTCGGGGTTCTCGGGTGATATCGGTTGCCTGATATCGATTGCATCAGGCCTCACCTCACACCGCATCCTTCGAACTCACTGCAGCCATTCGATGTTGATCATCAAAAAATCCATCGAGGGCACGTATCGACGCATGCTTATATTTTTGCGTAGCTACCTTGTGTCTGTGCGTTGCGCCGCACAACAGGATGCACAGCGTCGTCTGCCTATACTCCCAGCACCCGCCCGTACTGGACGGCTATCTCCGGGTTTACCGAAGGAAGACCCGGCACTTAGGGTGTGACTACTCGTAGGGAGGCTCCGATGCTGCAGCAATATGGCTGGTGGATTGTCGTTCTGACGTGTGCGGTGATAGCAATCATTTATGGCGCGGTTTCCGCGCGTTGGATCCTGGCGCAATCGCCAGGTAATGCGCGAATGCAGGAAATCGCAGCGGCAATCCAGGAAGGCGCCAGCGCTTACCTCAACCGCCAGTACCGCACCATCGGCATTGTCGGCGTGGTGCTGCTGCTGCTGATCGGCTTCTTTTTGAACTGGCCGACGGCGATCGGCTTTCTACTGGGCGCGATCCTTTCCGGTGCGGCCGGCTATATCGGCATGAACGTGTCGGTACGCGCCAACGTGCGCACCGCTGAAGCGGCGCGACGCGGTCTCAGTCCAGCGATGGACGTGGCATTTCGCGGCGGCGCCATCACCGGCATGTTGGTGGTGGGACTCGCCCTGCTCGGTGTCGCCGGCTACTGGATCGTGCTCAACAAGATCGGCATGCATGGCGAAGTGGCGCTGCATGCGCTGGTCGGACTGGCATTCGGCAGCTCGCTGATCTCGATCTTTGCGCGACTCGGCGGCGGCATTTTCACCAAGGGCGCGGACGTCGGCGCCGACCTCGTCGGCAAGGTCGAAGCCGGCATTCCCGAGGATGACCCGCGCAACCCCGCGGTGATCGCCGACAACGTCGGCGACAACGTCGGTGACTGCGCCGGCATGGCGGCCGACCTGTTCGAGACCTATGCGGTGACGGTAATCGCCACCATGTTGCTGGGCGGACTGATGAGCGAAGAAGTTGGTCCGAACGCCGTGCTCTATCCGCTGCTATTGGGAGCGGTGTCGATCATCGCGTCGATCATCGGTACGCTGTTCGTCAAGGTGAAACAGGGTGGCTCGATCATGGGCGCGTTGTACAAAGGTGTGATCGTCTCGGCGGTGCTGGCCGCGGCGGCGTTCTACCCGATTACCACCCAGCTGATGACCGGCTTCAGCCACGGCGCGATCAACCTGTGGGGATGCTCGCTGATTGGCCTGCTGCTCACCGGCGTCATCGTATGGGTCACCGAGTACTACACCGGCACGCAGTACAAGCCGGTACAGCACATCGCGGCGGCATCGACGACCGGTCACGGCACCAACATCATCGCCGGGTTGGGCGTGTCGATGAAATCGACCGCGCTGCCGGTTATTGCCGTGTGCTTTGCGATCTGGGGCGCCTTCGCGCTGGGCGGCCTGTACGGCATTGCGATTGCCGCAACGGCCATGCTTTCGATGGCGGGCATGATCGTGGCGCTGGACGCCTACGGTCCGATCACCGACAACGCCGGCGGCATTGCCGAGATGGCCGATCTGCCGCCGGAAGTGCGTGGCGTCACCGATCCGCTCGACGCGGTTGGCAACACCACCAAGGCGGTCACCAAGGGTTACGCCATCGGCTCGGCCGCACTGGCAGCGTTGGTGCTGTTTGCCGACTACACGCACAACCTCGATGTCGCCGCGCAGGCCAAGGCAGCCCTCACCGGCGCCACAGCCGTGCCGATGACGTTCGACCTGTCCGATCACATGGTGATTATCGGACTGTTGATCGGTGGCCTGATTCCCTACCTGTTCGGAGCGATGGCGATGGAAGCGGTGGGTCGTGCGGCTGGCGCGGTGGTCGAGGAAGTACGCCGCCAGTTCCGCGACATCCCCGGCATCATGCTGGGCACGGCCAAGCCGGAGTACTCGCGCGCGGTCGACATGCTGACCAAGTCGGCGATCCGCGAAATGATCGTACCGTCGCTGCTGCCGGTCGCCGTGCCGATCGTGGTGGGTCTGTTGCTGGGGCCGAAGGCACTGGGCGGCGTACTGATCGGCACCATCGTCACCGGCCTGTTTGTGGCAATTTCGATGACTACCGGCGGCGGCGCCTGGGACAACGCCAAGAAGTACATCGAAGATGGCCACCACGGCGGCAAGGGTTCTGAAGCCCACAAGGCGGCCGTGACCGGCGATACGGTCGGCGACCCGTACAAGGACACCGCCGGCCCCGCCGTGAATCCACTGATCAAGATCATCAACATCGTGGCCTTGCTGCTGATTCCTTTGCTGTAAGGGCTTCAGCGGCTAGAAAAATCCCGCTTCGGCGGGATTTTTTATGCGTGCATCGAATGGCTCACCCTGACTTTAGTCACAGGCGAGGATGGCCGGTCGCAGTTACGCTCGATTGATAGCGGCCGGCGCCGCACACCGTTTTACACCCGACAACTCGCATACGAGGCGCACACGATGAAATCGGTCTGGATGATGCTGGCACTCGGCGTCACACTGGTAGGCATGAATACAACTCACGCCGACAACAGCAAACCCAATCCCGCAGCAGCCGACAACCAGGTAACCGACGATCCGTTCCTGTGGCTGGAAGATATCCATGGCGCCCGCGCGATGGACTGGGTGAAGACCGAGAACGCCAAGACCACCAAACAGTTCGTCGGCAATGCCGAGTTCGACAAGACTCGCGACAGCATTCTCGAAGTGCTCGACTCGGACGCACGCATCCCCGCGGTCAGCCGCATGGGCGACTATCTGTACAACTTCTGGCGCGACAAGGCCAACCCGCGCGGCATCTGGCGTCGCACCACGCTGACCGAGTACCGCAAGCCCACCCCGCAGTGGGAGGTCCTGCTGGACATCGATGCGCTGAACAAGGCCGAGAACAAACGCTGGGTGTTCAAGGGTTCGGATTGCCTGAAGCCAGCCTATACCCGCTGTCTGCTGTCGCTGTCGCCCGATGGCGGCGATGCGGTGACCGTGCGTGAATTCGATATCCCGAGCAAATCATTCGTCAAAGGCGGATTCGAGCTGCCGGTGGCCAAGACCCAGGCCAGCTGGATCGACGAGGACACTCTCTACGTCGGCACCGATTTCGGCCCCGGCACGATGACCGCATCGAGCTACCCACGCATCGTCAAAGAGTGGAAGCGTGGCACGCCGATCTCAGATGCGAAGACGGTGTACGAAGGCAAGACGACTGACCTGGCGGTAGGCGCGATGCACGATCGCACTCCCGGCTTCGAACGCGACTTTGTCTCGGTCGCAAAGGACTTCTTCCACAGCGAGCTTTACCAGCGAAAGAACGACAAACTCACCCGCGTCGATGTACCAACCGACGCCAGCGCCGACACGCATCGCGAGTGGCTGCTGGTGCAGACGCGCTCCGAATGGACCGTCGGTGGCAAGACGTATCCATCCGGTGCACTGCTGGCGGCAAACTTCGATGCATTCATGGCCGGCAAGCCCGCGTTCACCGTGTTGTTCAAGCCCGATGCACATACCTCGCTGGAATCGTATGCATGGACCCAGCATCACCTGATCCTCGACGTACTCGATGACGTCAAGAGTCGATTGGAAGTACTCACGCCGCCAGAAAAGGCCATCACGGCCGGCGACTGGAAGCGCGAGGCCGTGCCGGGCGCGCCAGCGCTGAGCTCGATCAGCGTGGCCGACACCGACCCCGACAACAGCGACGAATACTGGCTCGACGTCACCGGCTTCCTCACCCCGTCATCGCTGCAGCGCGGCGTGCTGGGCAGCGTGCCCGCCGAGACGATCAAGCAGGACCCGGCATTCTTCGACGCCTCGACATTCGAGGTGAGCCAACACTTTGTCAAATCGAAGGATGGCACCCGTGTACCGTATTTCGAGATCGCGCCGAAAGGCATCAAGCTCGACGGCTCCAACCGTACCCTGCTCTATGGTTACGGCGGTTTCGAAGTCTCGCTGTCGCCGCATTACAGCGGCAGCATCGGTCGCGCGTGGCTGGATCGCGGCGGCGTCTATGTGCTGGCCAATATCCGCGGCGGCGGCGAATACGGCCCGCAATGGCATCAGGCGGCGCTGAAAGCGAATCGTCCCCGTGCCTACGAGGATTTCGCGGCCGTCGCCGAGGACCTGGTCAAACGCGGCGTCACCTCCGCCAAGCACCTTGGTGCTGAAGGCGGCAGCAACGGCGGCCTGCTGATGGGCAACATGCTGACGCTGTATCCGCAGCTGTTCGGCGCGATCGCCTGCGAAGTGCCGCTGCTCGACATGAAGCGCTACACGCACCTGTCGGCCGGCGCGTCGTGGATGGCTGAATACGGCAACCCGGATACGGCGGACTGGAACTTCATCAAGACATTCTCGCCATACCAGAACGTGAAGAAGGACGGCCATTACCCGCCGGTACTCTTCTACACCACCACCAGCGACGACCGCGTCGGACCGGTGCAGGCACGCAAGATGGCCGCAAAGATGCAGGCGATGGGTCATCCGGACGTCTGGTTCTACGAGAACCTGGAAGGCGGCCACGGTGCCGGCGCCGACAACAAGCAGGCGGCACTGATGCATGCACTGGCCTATGACTTCCTGTGGGATCAGCTTAAGTAAGGCACGCGCCAGCCGATAGCTGACAACGCCAACGAGCCGGCATTTGCCGGCTCGTTGGTGTGGAGGTACCCGCAAATTTTGGCTTGTCCTCACGAATTTCACTCGCAACCGCGGCTAAAGTAAGCTTTCGACGTTATCGATCAGCTCAAGCCGCCATGAACTCACGCCCATCGATCCGCCCTGAACTGCGCGAATGGATTCTCTCCACGACGCGTGCCGGTCATAGCGTGCCGGAAGTGTTGCAGCTGATGAAACAAAGCGGCTACGACCCGCGCCAGAGCCGCAGCATCGTGGCTGACGTGCTGAAAATCCCTGTGGCGACGCTGAATTCGACGACCGTACCCACTGCAGCAAGCACGCAGCAGGCCAGGCGAACCAGGCATCCCGAAGCACCCAGCGTTAGCGTCGACGGCCATCGTGTCGATATATCGCTGAGCGTGGACAAGCCGGCCCTGCGGGTTCTGGATGGCATTCTCTCGGAAAACGAATGCGCCGAGCTCATCGAGCTGGCGCGACCGCGGCTGAAGCGCGCGATGACCGTCGATACCGACGGCAAAAACCAGGTCGATCACCGTCGCACCAGCGAGGGCATGTTTTTCACCCTCAACGAACTGCCGCTGATCGGCAAGATCGAGCAGCGCCTCGCCACCCTGCTCGATATGCCCGTCAGCCACGGCGAAGGCTTGCAGATCCTGCATTACCTGCCCGGTCAGGAGTACGAGCCGCACTTCGACTGGTTCGATCCCCAGCTGCCCGGCTTCGGCACCATCACCGCGGTGGGCGGCCAGCGTATCGCCAGTATCGTGATCTACCTGAACACGCCCGAGGGCGGCGGTGGCACCGCGTTTCCGGAAATTGGCCTCACAGTCACCGCACGGCGCGGCTCAGCGGTCTATTTCGCCTACGACAGTGGGGACCAGAGTTCGCTGCATGCAGGCCTGCCGGTCATCAAGGGCGAAAAATGGATCGCAACCAAATGGCTGCGTGAAAGGCCTTATAAAAAGGCCTGATGAGTGGGCGGCGATGGCCGCGCTGCTGCGTCGCAACAGCGTTTCGCGTATCCTCAACGGCCAACTTTTTCAAAAAACCAAGGACAATCCATGGGACTGCATCTCGTCTCCGCCGGCCGCGATGTGCCGAACGAAATCAACGTCATCATTGAAATTCCCAAGGATGCCGAGCCGGTAAAATACGAAGTTGAGAAGGAAAGCGGCGCAATATTTGTCGACCGTATCCTCTCGACGCCGATGCGTTACCCGTGCAATTACGGTTACGTACCAGGCACGCTGGGTGGTGACGGTGATCCGCTGGACGCGCTGGTGATCCTGCCGCTGCCGCTGATTCCGGGTGCGGTGATCCGTTGCCATCCCGTCGGCATGCTCAAGATGACCGACGAGGCCGGCAGTGACGAAAAGCTGGTGGTGATTCCGACCGCCAAGGTATTCCCCGGTTATGCACACATCACCGACATGAGCGGTGTGTCGGGGCATTGGCTCGAGCGCATCGGCCACTTTTTCGAGCACTACAAGGATCTGGAAAAAGGTAAATGGGTCAAGGTTGAAGGCTGGGTCAGTGCTGACGAAGCCAAGGCCGAAATCCTGGCCGGCGTGCAGCGTTACCTGCAGGACAAGCACTGATCGCGGATAGCATTATCCCGCATTGATGCATCGGCGCGGCGTTTCGAGAGAAGCGTCGCGTTTTTTATAGCCGACAAGCGACCGCATGCTCACTTTGTCGCCGCTATGCTTTCCCGCCATCCGCCCACGGAGCCTGCCATGAAAGCCGTCGCCCTCACCCACTATCTGCCGATCGACGATCCGCGTTCACTGATCGACGTCGAGCTTCCCAAGCCGGTCGCTGGCGGTCACGATTTGCTCGTACGCGTGGAAGCCGTTTCAGTCAATCCTGTCGACACCAAGGTACGCTCACCCAAATCGCAGGTGGAAAGCGAGCCACGTGTGCTGGGTTACGACGCCGCCGGCATCGTCGATGCCATTGGCGAGTCGGTCACCGGCTTCAACGTCGGCGATCGCGTCTACTACGCTGGCGACATTACTCGGTCCGGCAGCAATGCCAGTACCAGCTGGTCGATGCCCGCATCGTGGGACACTCGCCAAAATCCGTGGACATGGCTGATGCCGCCGCAATGCCGCTGACGACAATCACGGTGTGGGAGCTGCTGTTTCAGCGCATGCCGTTTGACAGTGAACGCGGCGGCGAAGGCAAGTCGCTGCTGATCATTGCCGGCGCCGGTGGCGTAGGCTCGATAGCCATCCAGCTGACGCAGCGAGCGGGCTTTACGGTTATCGCCACCGCGTCACGCGCGGATACATCCGACTGGTGTCGCTCCATGGGCGCCCATCACGTGATCGACCATCGTCAGCCGCTGCCAGCGCAGCTGCAGGCACTGGGCTTTGCGGAAGTGGATGCCGTACTGAACTTCGCCAACACCGATCATTACTGGACAACGATCGGCGAGATTCTGGCACCGCAGGGCCATGTCGGACTGATCGTCGAACCGAGCGGTGCATTGCACATTGGCGATCCCTATAAATCCAAATGCATTGGCATTCACTGGGAGATGATGTTCGCTCGCGCGCGCTACAAGACGGCGGACCAGAACGAACAGGGGCGTATTCTTGAGCGTGTGGCGGTATTGATCGATGCCGGCGAACTTCGCGGCACGCGTACCGAAACGCTTGCGCCTATTTCAGCGAACACGCTGCGTGAAGCGCATCGACAGCTGGAGTCCGGTAAAACGATCGGTAAATTGGTGCTGGCCGGCTGGTAGCCTGGTTCAGGTAGATTTAGAGATTCAGTAAATAAAAAAGCGACGAATTCGTCGCTTTTTTATTTCTCCAGCTAGCTGGCCTTGGCAATAGGCCTTTTGCCTGGCGCCGGCTTGGCCGGCTCGCCCTTCTTGCCCAGTTGCTCCAGCAACGTGTTCATGTCCTCGGCGTGCTCTTCCTCCATCGCCAGAATGCCTTCCAGCATACGGCGTGTGGTCGGATCATCCGTGCCGACGTAGTCGATGATTTCGCGGTAGCTGTCGATCGCGATGCGTTCGGCAACCAGGTCTTCCTTAATCATGTCGACCAGATCGACTCCTTCAACATAATCCGCATGGCTGCGGCTGAGCATGCCCTCGGGGGAAAGGTTCGGCTTGCCGTCGAGCTGGGTGATACGTTCGGCGATCAGGTCAGCATGGCCTTGTTCCTCGTTCGCGTGCTCAAGAAACTCGGACTTCACGCTCTGCGAATTGATGCCCGACGCCATGTAGTAGTGGTATTTGTAACGCAACACGCAAACCAGTTCGGTCGCCAGCGCATGGTTGAGCAGCTTCACCACAGTAGCGCGGTCTGCGCTGTAACCTGCAGTCATCGCGCCTTGCTCAATATCCTTTCGCGCGCGCTTGCGAATGTTTTCAATGTCGGTGACGAACGGCTTGGCCTTGGCCATGGCTTGCTCTCCTGAAGTGCGTGATTTGCGATACGTGGAAAGTACCGACTTGAACAATCGTCGATACCACCGAGTCGCCACAGCCTAAGAACGCGCATGGAAAAGCCAAGTGAAGGCGGCTGCGTATGGCTGACGTAATCACAGCATGTATCTGTGCATCCAGCGATCCTGGAGCAAGACAAGATTCGCCCGAGGGCTCGGGCAGCTGAGCTTTGGCTCAGCGGGTTCTGCCAACAATTTGTCGGGGCGCGTGCAGTTTGGACCAGATAGCCGCGAAGGCGGCAGCGCCCTTTCTGTCGCCGGCGTGATGGCGGTGTTACAACTTAAGGTCAGGATGACCAGTAACACCTTGCTCCAAAGCGACTGTCACAAAGTGCCGGCAAATTACGTAATCTCAGCGAACGCGATAGGCACGCAAGAAAGTAACCACGCCAGCACGCGCCATGGTTTCGATTTCCGCCGCCGCAGTGTCCGGGCATTCATCGCAAGCGCACAGCCGGCGAAGCAGCAGGTCGCCCTTGATCAGCGAAATGAATTGAATGCTCGCCGTCTTGACGCACGGGATATCCAGGACACCATCGTCAACCGCATGCTGCAGCAGCTGCTCCATCAGGCGGTGAGTGCGCGCCGGGCCTTCTTCCCACAGCAGTTTGCCGTAGCGAGGATTGCCTTGCCGGCAGTCGCTGAGGATGGCGCGGAAGGTACCCACGCTTTCCTTTTCGCAGTCAATTTGCATGTGCGCGTGGGAAATTTTTTTCAGAGTTTCGCTGATATCGATGCGCGGGTCGTATGCATAAATCTCTTCCGGCAGCCAATCCTGCACGCGGGAGCGAATCACTTCGCGAAAAAGGTTGTCCTTGTCACCGAAATGGCTGTACACGGTGAGTTTGGACACGCCAGCATCCGCGGCGATCGCATCCATGCTGGTTCCGGCAAAGGCATTGCTAATGAACAACGCCTTCGCGGCGGCAAGAATCGCCGCACGCTTCTCCATGTCCTTCGGGCGGCCCGGCCCCTGAGGTCTGATTTGCGCGCTGATGCTCATGCCCGCACCTTCACAAATGATGATTCGAGCTTTATTATACGCAGCGGTTCAATTATTTTCCAAATGACCTGAGTGAAAGCGTTCATGAAGCTGTTGAAGGATTCGTTCAGCCTTCGAGCCACGAGCCACGAGCCATGTGACGGGCGTCAGTAGCTTGCGGTGACTTCCGGCACTTCGAAGGCTGTGACACAACCGGCAGGCTGTGACCTGTGTCTTGCCTGCATTGTCGGACTCGCGTTCGAACATTTATCCTTATTCCACCTCATTTGATCGGCACGGGACATAAGCAAGATGGCAATGAATTTCGATCAAGCGCGCTTGAACATGGTGGAAAACCAGGTACGTCCCTGGGAAGTGCTGGATGGCCGCGTGCTTGACGTGATCGGCAACGTGCATCGCGAAGATTTTGTTGCTGCGGCGCACCGCCAACTGGCATTCGCCGACCTCTGTCTACCGCTGGGACACGGCGAAGTGATGATGAAACCGGTGGTCGAAGGCCGCGTGCTGCAGGCGCTGGATTTACAGCCGACCGACCACGTGCTTGAAATTGGCACTGGTTCCGGCTTTCTTACCGCCTGCCTCGCCAGCTTGTCAGCCAAGGTCACCAGCGTGGACATCCATGCCGACTTCACCGTGGCCGCGACCAAGCGACTGCAAGACGCAGGTTTCACCAACACTAGTCTTGTTACGGGCGAAGCGGTTGACGGCTGGCAGCCGAACGAGCTGTTCGATGTGCTTGTGGTAACCGGCGCCGTCTCATCGATCCCGGCACGCTGGCTGACCTGGTTGAAGACCGATGCCCGCGCGCTGATTGTGCGCGGCCAATCGCCCGTGCAACACGCCACTTTGCTGACACACGAAGGCGCAGGTCGCTACCGTGAAGAAACGCTTTTTGAAACCGATCTGCCTTATCTGACCCATGCCGAACCGCTGAAGCGTTTCGTCTTTTGATCCTGCTCCCGACCGATTCCCCACGAGGCACTCCATGCGTTTGAAGCTGCTCACCTTGGCGTTGGCTCTCGCCGCCATTTCGCTGCCTAGTCACGGCGAGGATCTGCTGGACGCCTATCGTCAAGCACGTGCCAACGATCCTGTGCTGCAACAGGCTGACGCGACTAACCTATCGACTCGTGAAGGTGTACCCCAGGCTCGGGCTTTACTGCTGCCGCAGATATCGGCCAGCCTTGGACTTACCCAGTCGAGCGGTGGAAGCAGCAGTAGCTCGAGCAGTAGTGCATCGGATACTGACTATCTCTGCAATGGCATCGCTGCGGGAACCGGAACGTATACCTGCACCGGCCCATTCTCAGACAGCAGCGTTGGCGGCACCTCCAACAGTGGTCACGAGCGCGCGCGCAGTCTGTCCGGCCAGATCGACCAGGTCATATTCGATTTCAGCAAGATTGCCGACCTGAAGGCTGCCCACTCCACCGCAGATGCCGGGGAGCAGACCTACCAGTCCGCTGTACAAGACTTGTATGTGCGCGTCTCCACGGCTTATTTCGGCATATTGACTGACGAGGACGCGCTGACCTTCGCAAAGGCCAACGAAGACGCCTTTAAAAAGCAATACGATCAGGCGGATGCGCAGTACAAGGCAGGTATCGCGGCGATCACCGGCGCTTACCAGGCGAAAGCCGCCTATGAAGCCGCCAAGGCGCAAACCATTACCGCCCAGAACACCCTCAGCGATGCACGCGAGGCGCTGACCCAGATCACCGGCCAGCCGGTCGGCGATCTGAAGAAACTGCGCGATGATCTGCCGCTGGATCCGCCCGTACCCGCTGATCCCAACGCATGGGTGCAGGACGCGATTAAATACAACCCGAGCATATTGTCACAGCAGTACAGCGTCACGGCTGCCGAACACGACATCACTGCTGCACGGGCCGGCCACCTGCCGACCATCAATGCCACTGCGAGCCGATCGAAGACAACCGACTGGCTGCAAAATGGAAGCGCAGCGGCAATTTCCGGCAACGGTCGCTTCGGCAACACGATCGGCGTGACGCTGTCAGTACCGATTTTCTCCGGCGGTGCCGTGCAATCCCGCGTTCGCCAGTCCATCTACGAGCGTGACGCCGCGCAGGATTCACTGGAGTCAGAGCGCCGGCTGGTGGTTCGGACTACGCTGAACTACTACCGCTCCGTACTGGCCGACATCGAAGAAGTTCGATCGGGCAAGTCCGCCGTGGAATCCGGGCAAAAGGCGTTGGACGCCACCCGCGCCGGATTCAACGTCGGCACGCAAACCATCATCGACGTATTGAATGCCATCCAGACACTGACGTCAGCACAAAATAACTATTCGCAGGCGCGGCATCAGTTTGTTTTGGACAAACTGAATCTGAGGTACTCCACTGGCAGGGTCGAGTACAAGGACATCGAGGCGGCCAACGTGCTCTTGCAGTAAAAGCTGCTACGTCAGCTGTAAAAAACGGGCCGCACGGCCCGTTTTTTTTGCCTGAGGCTGCAACTACTTTCTGGCAACTACTCCTGCAACAACGTGTCGATCATCTGCATGATTCGGTGCACCGCACCGCGCTCGCGATCAAAAACCTTTTGCGCCGATTGTCCCATCCGTTCGCGTTTGGCCGGATCCAGAAGTAATGCGAGTACGTCTGGCCCGAGCGCTTCATTGCTTGCCACGCGCTCCGCACCGCCCTGCTGCATCAGGCTGAGCGTGATCTCTTCAAAATTGAACGTGTACGGCCCCACCAGCACCGGTATCGACAATGCCGCGGGCTCCAGCACATTGTGTCCACCAATAGGCACCAGGCTACCGCCGACGAAAGCAACTTCGGAGGCCGCAAAGAACGGCATCAGCCGCCCCATCGCGTCGATCACGAATACCTGATGCATCGGCAACGGCAAACCGTCGACGCTGTAACTGGCCACCGTGAAACCCAGGCTGCGCACGGACTGCTCGACCATGCGGAATCGCTCCGGATGGCGCGGCGCCAGCAACAGCAGCGCATCGGGCAACCGCTTGAGTACCTCAAGGTGCGCCTGCAGGATGGCCAGCTCCTCGCCTTCATGGGTGCTGGCCGCCATCCACACCGGCCGCCGCGCACCCCAGTGTTCGCGCATCGCCGCGCCGTCACTCACGGCACCGCAGGGTATCGGCATGTCGAACTTCATATTGCCCGTGACCACCATCTGCCGCGGATCCGCACCCAGCAGTCGATAGCGAGCGGCATCGGTGCGTGACTGCGCAGCAATCTGCCTAACGCAGCGCAATGATGAACGCACCAGACTGCGCATCGGCTTGTAGCCACGCAGTGAGCGCTCCGACAACCGCGCGTTGACGATCATCAGCGGTATGCCGCGTTTGCGACACGCAAAGTAAAGGTTTGGCCAAATTTCGGTTTCCACGATCAGCGCAAGCTGTGGCCGCACGCGCTGCATGAAACGGTTCACCGAAAACGGCAGGTCATACGGCAGATAGACATGGAACACGCTATCGCCAAACAGCTGATGGACTCGGGCAGTACCCGTGGGGGTCACCGTCGTAATCACCAACGGTGCGTTTGGATAATCTCTTTGCAACGCCTTGATCAAAGGTTCGGCTGCGTTGACCTCACCCACCGATACGGCATGGATCCAAAGGCTGCCGCTGCCCCCCGGCGCCTCGAAGAAGCCAAAGCGCTCCGGCCAGCGCCGGTGATAGGGACGCGAACGCACGCCACGTGCCAGAAGCCGCAGCACCAGAAGTGGCGTAGCCAGGTACATCGCGATGGTGTACAGAAAGCGCAGCAAGGTATTTCACCCATCGGCCGATAAATCAACGTTCGAGTATAACGACAGCAAACCAACCAAGCCGGATCGAGGGCCGCCCGCTACAATGCGAACGATGCCCGGCATGCCCCGACCCGTTTTTACCCGCTCATTACTTGCACCGCGCCACTGGGCCACCTGGCTTGGCCTTGGTGTGGTCTGGTTGATCGCACAGTTGCCGTATGCAGCGCTGCTTTGGCTGGGTCGACGTCTGGGCGGGCTGATATTGCGGGTACCTTCGGCACGACGAGACATCGCCGAAACCAATATCGCGCTCTGTTTTCCGGAGCTGGATAAGGCCGCGCGCCGCAAACTAGTCGACAGCAACCTGCGCGACCTTGGTCTGATGCTGGTTGAGTTTGCGCTTGGCTGGATGGGTAGCGAGAAAAAGATCGCAAGCATTCCCATCGTCATCGAGGGATTGGAACATCTGGAACAGGCTCGCACCAACGGCCAGGGAGTATTGCTGGTCGGTGGCCACTTTTCACACCTGGAACTGTGCGCGCGACTGGTCTCCCAGCGCATACGCATTTCTGGCATGTACCGAAAAATGGATTCGACTATCTTCGAATGGGCGGTACTGCGTGCCCGACTCGATTACGCCACCACGATGTTCGACAAGGATGATTTACGCGGCACAGTGAAATACCTGCGCAGCGGTGGCACGGTCTGGTACGCACCCGATCAGGACATGCGCAGCAAGGACAGTGTGTTTGTGCCGTTCTTCGGCATACCTGCGGCCACCATTACCGCGACCCATCATCTGGCACGTATGTCTGGTGCCGTGGTGATTCCCTTCTTTCATCGGCGGCTACCGAATAATGGGGGCTACGTCCTGCGTCTTGGGGCTGCGCTGGATAACTTCCCGAGTACCGATGCCCTGTCCGACACGGCACGGGTGAATGGCTGCATCGAACAAATGGTGCGCGAGGCACCCGAGCAGTATCTGTGGGCGCACAAGCGCTTCAAGAGTCGACCTGAAGGGCAGCCAACGATCTATTGATTCGCGACAGATTGGCGACAGGAAGCCGCTCGAGAATCGCGCATCGCCTGGAACAACCCCGCCAAATAACGGCAAACGCACAGCCAGGCTGCTCAAGGAAGACCGCCTGCCCATGACTCAAACAGCTACGCCACGCACCGCGGCCATCCCGATCCTGATGTATCACAACATCGCGTCGGCGCCACGCGACCTGAAGGTCTACCGCAGCCTGTACGTCAGTCCGGGGGCGTTCGCGCGGCAAATGTGGCTGTTGCATCGATGCGGATATACCGGGCTGTCAGTAACGGCGGCCGAACCGTATCTGCGCGGCGAAAAGAGCGGGCGGATAGCCGTGATCACGCTGGACGATGGTTATGCGGACAACGTGCAGTCGGCCATGCCCGTGCTTCAGAAGTACGGTTTCAGCGCCACGTGCTACGTCGTCAGCGGCCAGATCGGTCGATACAACAGCTGGGACGATCAGCGCCTGGGTATCCAGAAGCGCCTGATGACCACCAAGCAACTGCGCGAGTGGCAGGACGGCGGCATGGAGGTCGGTGCGCACACACGCTCGCATCCGCGACTCACCCAATGCGATGAAGCCCAGCTGCGCAGTGAAATACAAGGCTGCAAGGGTGAGCTGGAGGACAGCCTCGGCAACGAGGTGACCCAGTTCTGCTATCCCTATGGTGACGAGAACGAACGCGTGGTCGCAGCGACACGCGAAGCCGGCTTCAGCGCGGCGACCACCACGCACCGCGGCCGCGCCGTTGTCGGCGACGACCTCTGGCGGCTGCCGCGCATGCAGATCGCCCGGCACCATCTGCTGCCGCAATTCGCCATGAAGGTATTTTCCGGCTACGAGGATAGACGGCGATGAAATTCCTGTTCGTCGGCACCAATCCGGAACACACCGGAGCGGCTACCCATTTCGTGGCTCTGGCACAGGCCATGGCGGGAGCCGGCCACGACGTCAGCGCCATCGTCTATCCGGACGGCCTGATTTCGCACGGTCTTGCGCAATCCAATGTACGCCTGCACCACGCCAAGTTCCGCAACATCTTCGATCTGCGCGGTTACCGCGCCGTGTTTGCGGCCGCAAAGCAGCAGCGACCGGACTGGCTCGTCGGCAATTTTGGCAAGGAGTACTGGCCGCTGATCCTTTGCGGCTGGCTGCTCGGGGTGAAAGTGGCACTGTTTCGACATCGCACCCCAGCCATGAGCCGTGTCTCGGGCTATTTTCTGCCGCGACTGGCGGATCGGTTTTTCGCCGTTTCGAAATATGCGAGGCAGGCTTACCTCGACAGCGGCATTCCCGCCCAACTGGTGCAGATCCTGTACAACCCGGTCAACATGGATGTGTACAAGCCAGATACCGATCAACGCACCCGTGTCCGACGTGAACTCGACATTCCCGATGAAGCGATCGTGGTTGGCTACTTTGGCCGCATGAGCGATGGCAAAGGTATCTTTACACTGCTCGAGGCCGCCAGCTCAGCGATGCGCGACGAGCCAAAGCTACATTGCCTTTGGGTCGGTGACGGCCCTGATTCGGCACTTCTGCGTGAGCGCATCGCGCTCAATCCCGGCACGGCTCATCGACACCACTTCACTGGGTGGAAGGAGGATGTGCATGCCTACTACAACGCCATTTCCATGCTGGCATTCCCATCAAAACTGCCAGAAACCTTTGGGCGCGTGGCGGTAGAAGCGCAGGCCAGCGGCGTGCCGGTATTGGGAAGCGATATTGGCGGCGTGCCCGAGACCATGTCGCATGGCACTACTGGATGGCTGCTGCCGCCGACTGACGTACAGGCGTGGAAAGATTCCATCTTGCGATTGAGCGATCCGGACAGTCAGCTGAAAATGCGTTCTGCTTCGCGTGATTTCATCGCTGATAATTTCGGTGCAATCGTGATCGCCGAAGCGTTCTCAAAACTACTGACTACCGAGGTAGTGAGATCCGGCGCGCGTGAAAACAGAGCGACCGCGCCGCTCTGAATTGATTTGTACAAGTCTAATGTTTCGGCGTGCGCGATCGAGCGCTTTGCCGAGCCTCATGAAGTTTTGCGTACTTCAAGAACGCATAGAACGCACCCGTGACGCTGGCGATGAAGCCAGCCCAGCCGTTGAGAAAATAACGTTTTCCCACGTACTGGCGCAGGAAAAACAACGGCGGATAAGCCACCATGCGAATCCCCGTAAACCGCTGCCGCTTGCGTAGTTTGTACGCCACCATGCCGGTGGTGTAGCGGTTGATTTTTTCGACGCGAGTGGCAATGTCGCCATCGCCATTATTGACGAAGTCTGCCTTGTACAAGGTTTTTACCGGGCCCCTGACTTCAACCGCTGAATGGACCTCGACATCATTCATGCCGCCTCGGCGGCGATCGAATAAACGCAGGTGGCCGTTACGCCAACTCAAGCGGTGTTGCACAGTCCAGAACATGCGTTCCCGGCGCGGCAGGCGAAAGCCGGCATGGCGCGGGACAACCAGGGCCGCCTCGATCACCTCGCGCGTCCCAGGCGAAAGAATCTCGTCAGCGTCCAGATTGAGAATCCAGTCATGGCTGGCCATGTCATATGCCCGCTGCTTCTGCGGACCGTAGTCATCGAACGGATGCTCCGCCACACGCGCACCATGGCTTTTGGCGATGCTGATGGTGCCGTCAGTGGAACCCGAGTCGAAAACCACGATCTCCTCCGCCCAATCAACCTCGCGCAGACAGGCATCCAGCGTATCGGCGTTGTTGAACGTGATAACGACAACCGACAGAGGCTCACGCAGCACGGACATTCTCCATATCTGCATGGCTCTCGGCGATGGTCGGTTCGACAAACATCGCTGCGCACCACAGACCTAAAAGCCATCCGAACAGTAAACCCCACCATGCCGAATAGAAGGCCAAATGGGTATTCAATGGAAACAGCATCACGCCCAAGGCTACCGTCGCAGGGAACGCGCGCGAGCGCGCGCTAGATCCGACCCGTCGCCAGGCACGGAAAGCCAGAAAAGTCGCGGCCAACCAAAGCAGCAAACCGATAGCGCCAGTTTCGGTGAGTATTTCCAGTATCAGCTGGTGTGGATGACAGGCACCTTCACCATCACCGCATGCTTCAGCGACGACAAAATGGTCGTTAGCCGGCGCGTAGTGCGGATAGGCATAACGGAAGCCGCGCACACCCACACCGTTGATCGGATGCGCTGCAATCATCTCAGCACTGGCGTGCCAGATATCCAGCCGACCGCTGAGCGCGGTATCCACGGACTGGCTGTTTCCGCGCAATGCAAGCATGGTCAGATCCATGCGGTCGTGGAAGCGTCCGGAAGTTTTCCATGCGAGGCCGGCCGCGAGCGCCAACACGATGACGCCGATCGCGCAGAATCCGATAAATCGCCCCGGTGTTCTTGCCTCGCGCCAGACAAACGCCAACGCCACCAGGACGTAGCAAAGCCACGCCGCGCGTGAACCCGCCAATAGCACCGGACCCAGCAGAAAGCCGAAAGCAAGCAGCAAGCCTGGCAAACCCCATCGGCGCGACGCAGCCCACAACGCGAACGGGGAGAGCACCGCCAGCGTTGGACCCAGCTTGAGATTGGTGGCGCCAAAAATGCCGGAGATGCGCTCGGCCTGGGCGTGTCCGCCCAGGCTCCACCCAGTCAGCGCCTGAACCCAGGCGTCGGCCGCCCAAACAGCCAGTACCAGCGCGATGCCGTCGTAGAGCGCCTGCAACTTGTCTTCTCGCCGAATCGCAAAGCACGCATACAGCCCCAACGGTACATAACGCAAAATCGCCGCTACGGTACCCCAACTTTTACCGGGAACGATGGAATCAAAGGTGGACAGCAGTGCTGCTCCCACATAGGCGGCCAGCAGCCACAGCAGCAATTGCGCGCCGGCATGTTCCTGCAGCGCCCGAGGATACCGCGCGAACAGCAGGATCACGCCGAGCAGGCATAGAACCGTTCCCAGCTCCGAACTGCGACCAAACGGCAATAGAGCGACCACCAGCCAGAACGGCAATAGCGGCGAACGCAATACAGCCTTAAGCGAGGAGCCAATGGAGATCATGCAGCCGCCGCGACGAATACGATTCCGCATTGTAGGCGAGCGAAGGTTCGCGAGCCGAACTCAGCTACTGGTGACTTGTGCGTACAGCGCCAGTGTGGCCTCTTGCATATCAACCAGGCGGTAGCTTTGCAGCGGTGGAATCGGAGGCGCCACCCGAAGCAGTTCCGCCGCCCGATCCACCAGTCGCTCGCGATCACCGGGTGGCACGCGACCGGCCGGATAGAGTTCCGCCAGCAGTTCACCGACGCCGCCGTGTGCGTAGCCCAGCACTGGCCGGCACAACGACAACGCCTCGATGACCGTGCGACCGAACGACTCGGGTTTGTTTGACAGCTGCAGCACCAGCGTAGATACGGCATAAATGTCACGAACGTCACTCCGCGACGGCGTAAGTACGACTTGCGAGGTGATACCGCGCACGCGGATCAGCTCCTGCAACTCCGCCAGATAGGCTTCCCGACCCGGCTCAACCACACCAAGCAACAGCAGGCGTGCCTCGATACCACGGCGCTTGAGATCGGCGATCAGCTCGATCGCATCATGATGGCCTTTCAAGCGCGTACCGCGGGCGGGAAGCGTCAATAGCGGTGCTCCGGCCAGCGCCGGGTACTCGGCAAAAAACGCTTTCGTCCACGCATCATCCGGTCGATGACCGTAGGGAAACGCCGCTGGATCGATTCCACGCGGAATCACCCGCACCCTGCTCGACTCCAGCCAGCGATAATGACTCAGCACGTAATCACGCAGCGTTTGGGAGACCGCAATCACTTTTTCGCCGCGCAGCAGAATCGCGCTGTAGCGACCGGGCGAGTTGAGGCCATGCACGGTAGTGATGAAATGAGGCCGTGGCGTCAGGCTCTTGATGGCCCACCAACCCAGCCACGCCGGCAGCCGCGAGCGGGCATGAACGATGTCGGGCTTGATCTCGCGGAGCAACTTTCGCAAGGTCCCCAAGCGGCCCAACGTACTCAGTGACTTGCGTGCAACATCCAGCGTGATGTGCTCGCTGCCCTCAGCCTGCAGCTGCTCGACCATGCGGCCACCGGCCGAGACCACGACCGAACGATGACCAGCCTGCACCAGTGCACGTGCGATTTCCAGGGTCGAACGCTCCGCCCCACCCGCGTGCAACCGGGGAATCAGTTGAACGACGGTCAACAGTTTCGTGGGTGCGGCAGCGCTGGACATGAACTCTGGGCTGATGGCTTTCATCCGTTATGTGAAGCAAAAACAGTGCCGTCAGGTGCCGCCGAGTAATGCAGGCGATCAGTCGCGCAGCACGTATCTGGCGCCACAGTAGGCGCAGACAGACTCTCCGTCGTCACCGACGATAGGCAGATAGACCTTCGGATGCGAATTCCACAATTCCATGCCAGGCATGGGACATGACAGCGGCAGGTCCGCGCGCGTCACTTCGTAACGATTTTCGGCATTTGCCGGCACCAGCGGCACGGCAGAAACAGGGCGCGACATGGAAGGGCTCCGAGCAATAAGGCTAATGGGCGCATGGTAACAGGCTGCAACGCTCCTGCCGGAGGCGGCCGCACAGCAGGCATGAAAAACCCGCACTGTCGCCAGCGCGGGTTTTCGGGTCAGCTGCTCTGCTTACTTGGCGGCGGCAGCGTCGGTTTTTGGCACCGAGCCCTCGGTCGTGATGTGAATCTTGATCTCGTCGCTGACGTTCGGCACATACGCGCCCACGCCGAAGTCCGAACGCTTCAGGCTGCCGGTGGCATCGAAACCGATCGACTGCGCCTTGGTCATCGGGTGTACGCCGCTCTTGTTGAGCTTGGCGTCCAGCACCACGGACTTGGTCACGCCGTGTACCGTCAGATCACCGGTGACCTTGAACTTGTCGCCGCCCAGCGGCTGCACCTTGGTGCTCTTGAACGTCACGGTCGGGTACTTGCTGGCATCGAAGAAATCCGGCTCCTTCAGGTGCGTGTCGAGGGCGCTGACATGCGTGTCGAGATTGGCCAGCGGCAGGGTCACTTCGACCGTGGACTTGGACGGCTGCTTGTCATCGAACACCAAGCTGCCGCTGCCCAGCGACAGGTTGGCGGTCGGGTTGGAAAACCCGAAATGGTTCCAGGTAAACAGCACCATCGTATGGCCAGGGTCGAGCTGATAGGTAACCGGCGCGGCCTGCACCGACGACACAGCAGCGCCGAGCAAACCGGCAATGGCGAGAAAACGAAGTGCGCGCATGGTGAATCTCCGTGGGAGTGATGTGAGGACGAGCGAGGTTAAAACGATATGTTCAACGACAGGAGCTGACGATCCCTTGCGGCAATCGAGTGAAACTACCCAATCAGGCGATCGTGCACGCTTCATCAAACGTGAGTCGAGGGCTGCGGGCAAACAGGTTACGGCTGGCGTCGCCGTAACCGATATTGATCAGGAAGTTCGATTTGATCGGCGTACCCGCAAAAAAGGCCGCATCGACGCCGGCCTGGTCGTAACCCGACATGGCACCGCAGTCCAGACCCAGCGAACGCGCTGCCAGCAGCAGATACGCGCCCTGCAAACTGGAATTGCGGAATGCCGTGGCGTCGATCATCGCCTGGTTGCCGACGAACCAGCTGCGCGCATCGGCATGCGGGAAGAGCTTCGGCAGTTTTTCATAGAACGTCTGGTCGCTGCCGATGATGGCCGTCACCGGCGCTTCCAGCGTCTTGGCCCGATTGGCTTCGGACAGGAACGGTGCCAGCTTTTCCTTGGCCTCTTTCGACTTCACGAACACCACGCGCATGGGCGAACAGTTCGCGCTGGTCGGGGCGAACTTGGTCAGGTCATACAACTGATGCAGTTGCTCGTCGCTGACACTCTTGGGCAGCCATGCGTTGAATGTGCGGGCCTCGCGGAACAACTGGTCGAGGGCGGCCTCGGAAAGCGTCTGGCTCATCGGTATCCTCTGCGGTAATAGCGCGCCGTCGCGGCGCGGTAGATGTTCAGTGTATATGTGTGCCGTTACCAACAGATCATGGGCTTGAGGAACGTACTGTGCTCTCAGGGGAAACAATGCCGCGCCGCCGACCATGCTGAAACTGCGCGGCGAATGCTGGGCAATTACCGACAGCGCGGCTGGCAACCAGCGTCAGGCCTTGGCGCTGGCCGAGCGACTTGGCCTGCCGGTGCGGCATCTGGTACTGGAACCTCGGGCGCCCTGGTCGTGGTTGGCGCCGAGGCTTTCCATCGGTGGCCCTCTGGCGCTGCATCCAGACCAGCGCAGGCTGTTTGAGCCGCCATGGCCCAGCGTGGCGATCGGCTGCGGTCGCGCGGCAGCATTGTTCACCCGGCAACTGCGCAGCCTTTCGCGCGGCCGGTGCTACACCGTGCAGATCCTCGATCCGCGGATCGGTCCTCCCCATTGGGATACCGTGATTGCGCCACTGCACGATCAGCTCAGCGCCACCAATGTATTGACGCCGCTGGGCTCACTCAACACCATCGATGACAGCTGGCTGGCAGACGGCCGCGACTCCTGCCCCGCACTAGCCGAATTGCCTCAGCCGCGCGTTGGCGTGCTGCTGGGCGGTCCGCGCAAAGGCATTACCCTGGATGCCGACTACGCCCGCCAACTGGCCCATCATCTGCTCGAGCGGTATCAGCGGGACGGCGGCAGCCTTTTGGTACTGGCCTCGCGACGCACCCCGCCGGCACTGATCGACATCTTCAGCCAGGCGTTTCGAGCCGTGCCCGGCCTGATCTGGGCCGGGCCTGACGACGGCACCAATCCCTATCCCGGCGTGCTCGGCTGGGCCGACCGTCTGGTGGTCACACCCGACTCGGTAAACATGCTCAGCGAGGCATGCGCGGTGGGCTGTCCTGTGCACACCTTCACCCTTGCCGCTTTACCGGCACGGATCGAACGTTTTCATGCAGGCTTGCGCGATGCAGGCCTGCTACACGATATCGATGCCGGTGCACCTACGTTACAGCTGCCGTTGCGCGAGACTTCTGCTTTGGCCGACGAACTGTGCAGGCGTATCCGGGCACGACAGGCGTTGTCATGACGTCTCGGCACTCAATGTTTCACACGCGAAGCGACTATCTCAACGAAGCTCACTTCAGTCGAACCTGAAACCCAACATGTCCGCTACTTCCCGCACACCGGCACACACTTGCTGCAAGTCGGCATCGCGCGGCGCAAGCCGCGGGCGCAGATCCATCGTGCAGGTGAGCGAACGCTGCAGCAGGTCGGCGTGGGCAACGATCAGGATCGCCGCCTGATTGGCATCAAGCAATCCCGCGGCACGGCAGGCCTCGATCATGCCGGCATTGGCGGTGACATCCAGCAGCTCGGGATGCTGCGAAGCATTCGCCAGCACCAGCCCCTGCAGCAGAAATTCGATGTCGAGCAAACCACCGTGTCCCTGTTTTAGATCAAGCTGGCGCTTGTCCGAGCGATCACGTTCGGCGCGCCAGCGCTGGCGCATGCTGCTGACTTCGGTGAGCACCGTCGCGCGGTCGCGTGGCGCCGAGAGAATGTCGCAACGCACCTCGGCCAGATCCGCGTTGAGTGCCGCATCGCCCGCTACCGGCCGCGCACGCAGGAGCGCCTGGTGCTCCCACGTCCATGCGCGACTTTTTTGGTACGCAGTAAACGTATCCAGACTGCTGACCAACAAACCCTTGGAACCATCCGGGCGCAGCCGCGCATCGACTTCGTAAAGACGACCGGCGCGGGTCAACACAGTGAGCCAGTTCAGCACGCGCTGAGCCAGCCGCTGATACCAACGCACACCCTCCAGCGGGCGGTCGCCATCGCTCATCACCCGCGCGCGGTGGCTGTCGTAGACGAACACTAGATCCAGATCCGACGCAAAGCCCAGCTCCTTGCCGCCCATACTGCCGTAGCCGAGTACGGCAAAACCCGAGCCTGTGCCCGGCAGACGACCATGCTGTGCGATAAGTTCGCGCTCGGACAGTGCGGTGACGGCAATGACCACCGATTCGGCGAGCGTAGCCAGCCGTCGTGCCGTGGCGACGGCATCGACGCGGCCATCGTTGAAAGCCAGCCCTAGCCGGAACGCCGTGGATGCCTTGAACTCGTTGATGCGTTCGAGCTCGGCCTCGGCTTCACGCTCGTCCAGCGTGGTCAGCACGCGGGTGATTTCGGCAACGATGTCGACGCGCTTGAACGGCAATTGATCGATGCGCGGATCGAGCACGTCATCCAGCAGCAGCGGCTGCGCGATCACGCGCTCCGCCAGAAACGCGCTGTCGGCAAACAGCTGCACCAGTCGCTTGCGCGCACCGGGCTGCTCTTCCAGCAAGGCCAGATAGGACGAGCGCCGCGCCACCGCCTGCATCAATCGGCACAGGCGCAACAGGCACGGTACCGGCGCGACACTGAGTCGCGCGGCGTCGAGCAACTGCGGCATCAGATGATCGAGCTGCTCGCGCGAACGCACGGACATCGAACGCACGGCGGCGGCCTGCGGCAGCTTCAACAGGGCATCGGCCAGTTCGCCACCGGGCAAGAAGCCGGAAGCTTCAAGCGCGCCGGCGTCGAGCGACTCGTCGCACGCCTTTTGCCACAACACCCGGTCCGCCACCGGCACGATGGCAGCACGCCCTCCCTTAGGCATAAGCACGGCGGCGAATTCTTCGCTGACGTTACTGCGGTGCACGGCCAACGCAGCATCGAGCGCCTCCCAGTCGGGATAGTCGAGACTCAGCGCGATGCGCTCGCGACTGAGTGCATCTTCGGGGATATCGTGGGTCTGCGCATCGCGCAGCATCTGCACGTGGTTTTCAACCTTGCGCAGCAAGATGTACGCATCGCGCAACAGGTAGGCGCGGGCTGTGCCGATATGCCCACGCGCCTCGCATTCGGCCAGTGCAGGCAACAGGCCGCGCACGCGCAGGCTCGGTTCGCGGCCAGCGCGGATCAGCTGGGTCAGCTGCACTATGAACTCGATCTCGCGGATGCCGCCAGGGCCTAGCTTGAGGTTATCGACCAGATCCTTGCGCACCACCTCGGCATCGATCAGCGCCTTCATCTCGCGCAGGCCGGCAAACGCGGTGTAATCGAGGTATTTGCGATAGACAAACGGCCGCAACAGTTCCTCCAGCTGTTTGCCGGCCAGTCGATCACCGGCCACCGGACGCGCCTTGATCCAGGCATAACGCTCCCAGTCGCGGCCTTCGCTCTGGTAGTACTGCTCCATCGCACCGAACGAGAGCGCCAGCCGGCCAGCATTGCCGAACGGCCGCAGGCGCAGATCGACCCGCGCGCAGATGCCGTCCATGGTCGGCTCATTCAGCAGGCGCACCAGCTGGCGTCCAAGCCGCACGAAATACTCGCTGTTGTCGAGCGGGCGGGCGCCATCGCTCTGGCCGCCCTGCGGATAGGCCAGTACCAGATCAATGTCGGAGGAAAAATTCAGCTCGCTACCACCGAGCTTGCCAAAACCCACCACCACCATGCGCTGCAGTTCGCCGTCCAGATCGCGGCTGTAGCCGTAACGCGAGGCCAGCGCACGTTCGGACCACGCCAGCGCCACGCCGAGCAGAACTTCGTAGAGAACGCTGGTCGCCGACAGGGTCTCGGGCAGTTCATCCAGCCCATTGACGTCGCGAAAGACCAGCCGCAGCGCCTCGGCGTGGCGAAAACGGCGCAATACCTTGAGGCAGGTAGCTTCATCCTCCGGCAGTTTCAAATCCTCGACACGGGCGTCTGCCGCGCTGACGGAATGCAGGCGCTCCAGCCCCTGCGGCGACAGCAGCTCTGGCTGACGTGACCATACGTCGAAGGCAAAGTCGCTGGCCATCAGCGTGCGCCGGATGCGTTCGGCGGCGCCGTCATCGTGCTGCAAAGGCACGCTGGCAGCGCGACAGCGGGCGATCAGATCACTGTAACGATCGTCGATCAGTGCGCGAAGTACGGCAGATTCATGGGCTGGCATCGGGATATTGTGCCGCACGGAGCGAGGTTGCCGCCCTGAATGGCCGACGGCAGCTTAAGGGCTGCACCGTAAACCGCCGCCGTACCTGGACGTTTTACAGCCATGTGCGGGCGAGGTTTGCCTTTTCGCCACCCACACTGGGTTCATCTGGGCTCGATTACATTTCCGTGTCCAAACCATGTCAGCAAGCGCAGGACTGTCATGCCGTTGCATTCCCCCCAGTCGGTTCTTCAACCGCGCACGCTTGCGGTACGTGCGGCGCTGGTGCTTTTCATGGTGCTCGCGTTCGTCCTGCTGACCAGCCTGCTCGATGGTGGTCCAGGTGTAGCGCCGCTGCAAATCTTGCAGCAACCACGCTTTCCGCTGGCCAATGCATGGCCAGGCCTGCTGTTGGCTGGCGTACTGCTGGTGCTTACACGCCGACTCCTGTTGTCGTTCGGGCTGGCCTTTCTGCTGCAGGGCGTGTTTTATGCGGTGAATGCTTTGAAGGTGGAAAACCTTGGCACACCGCTGCTGCCTGCCGACTTCCGGATGGTGGGGCAATTGCGCAAAGGCGGTGCACATTTGCTGTTTGGCTATCTGCCGCATAGTCCTTGGCCGTATCTCGGACTGCTGCTCGCGGTGACGCTGGTCGTTGCGATGTGGCGCTTCGAGCCACCGCTATTCGCGCGTCGCACCGGCGGCAAACGGCTGCTGGCCGGTAGTGTGATGACTGCGCTGCTGGTGACCGTGCTGATGGGTATCTCGGCATGGGGGAAAATCTATAACGGCCGGGTGCTGTGGATGGAACCCTGGTCGGCATCGTCCACCAGCGTGCACTCGGGAATGATCAGCTCGCTGGTGATGTTTCAGCTGCAGAACAGCCGCAAACAGCAGAAGCCAGACCATGCCGCGGCGAGCCAGCTGATCGACCAGTCAGCTGCGGCCATGAAGCAGTACATGCAAATGCCACCTGCCGGACACGAACTACCCGATATCGTGGTGATTCAAAGCGAATCGTTTTTCGATCCAACCATCATGCGCGGCTATGAGCAGAGCCAGTTCACCCCGAACCTGAAGCGGCTGGCAGCGCACGGCAGCAGCGGTCCGCTGCATGTACCGACGTTCGGCGGCGGCACCATCCGGACCGAGTTCGAGATGTTGACCGGACTGTCGTTGCGCTACTTCGACAACCTGCAGTTTCCGTATCTGCAGATGAACAGCAAGACGGTGCCGAGTCTGGTGCGCACGCTCAACAACCACGGCTACGACACCATGGCGCTGCACGGCAACGATCCCACGTTCTGGAATCGCAGCACCGCCTTCAAGGCGCTGGGCTTCAATCGCTTTGTGTCGCAATCGTCGTTTCCTGCCAACGCGGCGATCGACGGCAAGTACATGGCTGACAGTGCAATGACCGACGAGATCATGGCGCAGATGAAGGACAGCGGACCGCCGCAATTCGTCTTCGCGATCAGCATCGAAGCACACGGCCCTTACGACGTCGAGCCGGTGCATGGCGACGAACGCGACGCCATCGCCGTGCCCAACGGCCTCGGCGATACCGACAAGCGTGAGCTGCAGAATTACATCTATCACATGCGCCACGCCGATGCCGAGCTGGGCCGGCTGGTGGCTTGGCTCGCCAAGCGCAATCGCCCGAGTCTCGTGCTGTTCTACGGCGATCATTTGCCCGGCTTGACCGACAGCTACCGCACCACCGGCTTTGTCGATGGCCAGGACATGCTGAGCGAGGCCGGTACGTGGTTGATGGTCGACCCGCACAATCTACTCGGCAAGCCGACGACGATGGAAACGGCTGCATGGCTGCTGCCCGGCAAACTGCTGGAACAGGCCGGCATCCATGATGACCCGTACTTCGCGCTGACCACACTGGTCGGTCCGCAGCTGGCAGCGCTGACCAAAGCTCCCGGTGCCGTGCTGACGGCAGAAGGCAATGACGAGCAGCGGATTGATCAGGCGATGTCCAGCGTCGAGCAACTGCGCATGAGCGGCAAGCTGGACGGCCTGCTGCCCAAAGTCGATACGAGCCAAACCAGTGGCATCGTGCGTGACGACACAGGATCGGCACCACCATCGGCTCCCGCGGCGCTGTTTCACTAAACGTAAGAGTGCAGCTCGCCGTTGGTTTGCGCTCTGGCCTGACGATCAACCCGAATCACGATGCCAAAAGCACCCAAAAGAAAACCCCGCCGAAGCGGGGTTTTCTTTGTTGCAAACGCTTTGGTAAGCAGTGCGGCCACGGATGGCCGCTTTTTGATTCTCGCAATCAGGGATGATTGCAAAAACAACTGACTTAGAAGTCCATACCACCCATGCCGCCCATGCCGCCGCCCTGACCACCGCCGTGACCATGGCCGTCGTCTTTCTTCGGCACTTCGGCAACGATCGCCTCGGTGGTGATCGCCAGACCGGCAACCGATGCAGCGTGCTGCAGAGCCGAACGAGTCACCTTGGTCGGATCCAGGATGCCCATCTCGACCATGTCGCCGTACTCGCCAGTGGCAGCGTTGTAACCGAAGTTACCCTTGCCTTCCTTGACGCGCTGGACGACAACCGACGGCTCTTCACCGGCGTTGGCAACGATGGCGCGCAGTGGCGATTCCAGCGCACGACGGGTGATCGCGATGCCCAGGTCCTGGTCCGGGTTGTCGCCCTTCAGGCCTTCAACAGCCTTCAGTGCGCGGATCAGTGCAACACCACCGCCGGGGACCACGCCTTCTTCGACAGCTGCGCGCGTGGCGTGCAGGGCGTCTTCAACGCGGGCCTTCTTCTCTTTCATTTCGATCTCGGTGCCAGCACCGACCTTGATCACGGCAACACCGCCGGCCAGCTTGGCCACGCGCTCTTGCAGCTTCTCGCGGTCATAGTCGGACGAGGTCTCTTCGATCTGCGCCTTGATCTGGCCGATGCGCGACTGAATCTTCTCGGCTTCACCGGCACCGTCGATGATCGTGGTGTTTTCCTTGGTGATGACGATGCGCTTGGCGCGACCCAGATCGGCGATCGTGGTCTTTTCCAGCGACAGGCCCACTTCCTCGGACACGACCTGACCGTTGGTCAGAACGGCGATGTCTTCCAGGATCGCCTTGCGACGATCACCGAAGCCCGGCGCCTTGACGGCGGCGACCTTGACGATGCCGCGGATCGTGTTGACGACCAGCGTGGCCAGGGCCTCGCCTTCGACTTCTTCGGCAACGATCAGCAGCGGCTTGCCGGCCTTGGCAACGGCTTCCAGCACCGGCAGCAGTTCGCGGACGTTGGACACTTTCTTGTCGTGGATCAGAATGTACGGGTCGTCCAGCTCAACCTGCTGCGAAGCCTGGTTGTTGATGAAGTACGGCGACAGGTAGCCGCGATCGAACTGCATGCCCTCGACGACGTCGAGTTCGTTCTCGAGGCCCGAACCTTCTTCAACCGTGATCACGCCTTCCTTGCCGACTTTCTTCATCGCGGTGGCAATGATGTCGCCAATGTTGGTGTCGGAGTTGGCCGAGATCGTACCGACCTGGGCAATTTCCTTGTCGTTCGCGGTCGGGTTGGAGAGCTTCTTGAGCTCGCCGACAGCGGCGATCACGGCTTTGTCGATACCGCGCTTCAGGTCCATCGGGTTGATGCCGGCGGCAACAGCCTTGAGACCTTCCTGGATGAACGCCTGTGCCAGCACGGTTGCGGTGGTGGTGCCGTCACCGGCGACGTCGGAGGTCTTGGAAGCGGCTTCCTTGACGATCTGCGCACCGAGGTTTTCGTACTTGTCGGCCAACTCGATCTCTTTCGCGACGGACACGCCGTCCTTGGTGATCGTCGGCGCGCCGAAGCTCTTCTCGAGCACGACGTTGCGGCCCTTGGGACCGAGGGTGACCTTGACCGCATTGGCCAGGGTGTTCACACCCTTCAGCATGCGGGCGCGGGCGTCTTCGCCAAAACGGACTTCTTTAGCTGCCATGATTTTTTTGCCTCAAAAAAATTAAATAAGGAAAGGTTTGTCGCTTGCGAAAGTCCAACAGAAAGGAGCCAAAGGCGACTGAGGTGCGCGCTCTAGATGTCGCGCTCTCCCAACAAGGCCCCATTCAATCAACCTTCAATAACAGCCACGATGTCGTCTTCTTTCAGGAACACCAGATCTTCGCCGTCGATCTTGATTTCCTGGCCGGCGTACTTGCCGAACAACACGGTGTCGCCAGTCTTGACCGACATCGGACGCACGCTGCCGTCCTTCTGGATCAGGCCGGTGCCGGCGGCGGTGACCTTGCCGCGGGTCGGCTTTTCGGTGGCGCTGTCAGGGATGACGATGCCGCCGGCCGAGACGCGCTCTTCTTCGAGACGCTTGACGATGACGCGATCATGCAACGGACGCAGTGTGCTCATGGATGACTCCAGCTTGGCTATTGAGACGGAACGAGTGAGATGAATTGAGGCTTCGAAGACCCGAATCGGCGACTTGTTAGCACTCACTGGTAATGAGTGCCAATTTTAACAGTGCAGATTCCCACTGCAAGCGTCTCGAACCGGTCACTCGACAGCAGATTGGGCACCTTGACGTAACTTTCAAGGTCCGATGAACGAATAGCCACCTATAACCATTTAAGACACCAAGCTGCCGTGCGTTTGACCCATATTCAACCATTCAATGGCTTTCCAACGGCGTCACTTCTGATCTCCCCGAACTGTGGGTTGCCGGCTATCACGCCGGTCGTACTAAGCCATAATGCCGAGTCGCCTGTCCCCCGCAGGCCCCGATTGCTGGAGTCGTGATGAGACCGTTGCTTGCCAGCCGTGCACCCGTTCGTGCGCTGATCTTTGCACTGTTGTATCTGGGCCTGCTGTTCGCTGCCGTACCGGCCTTTTCGCAAAGCACGGCGGACCTGCTGCCGGTCACCGAGGCCTACAAGCTCAGTACTGACGCGTCCACGCCTGGTGTGCTGAAGCTGCACTGGACGCTCGCCCAGGATTACTACCTCTACCGCGGCCGCATGAAATTCAAGGCGGGCGCCGGCGTCACGCTGGGCGATCCGCAGTTCCCGGATGGCGAAAAGCATCACGACGAATACCTTGGTGACGTGGAAATCTATCACCACAGCATCGACGCGACCGTGCCCTACACGCTGGCCGCTGGCACGGCACGGCTGGCACTGAGCGTGCAGTACCAGGGTTGTCACGAAGTGGATCCAAAAATCTGCTATCCGCCACATACCGAGCAGATCGATCTGCCCGTGCCAGCAGGCGCTGTGAAAGCCGATGGCGCGACATCCGGCGATGGCAAAGCAGCCACTAATTCACTCGGCGATGCCCTGCATGCGCTGGGCAGCAAGTCATCAAGCGCAGCCGGCATGGGCGCCCTGCCTCCCGAACAAGCGTTTCGCTTTGAGGCCCTGGCCAGCTCGCCAGGCCATCTGCTGCTGCGCTGGACCATGCCCAAGGGCTATTACCTCTATCGCGACCAGACCACGCTGCAGCTGCGCGATGCGGCAGGTCTGAGCCTGAAGCCGGCATGGCCCGCTGGGGTTATGCATCAGGATGCGAAGTACGGCAGCGTCACCGTCTATTTCGATCAGCTGGAACTGCCGGTGACGATCGATGGGAATCTCGCCGGCCGTCACTCGCTTGATCTCGAAGCCAGCTTTCAAGGCTGCCAGGACGGCGGCCTGTGCTATCCAATGATGCACCGCACGCTGACGATTGATCTGGCCAGCGGCAGCAACGCGACCGACAGCACAGCCGTGGCTCCGGAAATGCCGCCCGCCGGCATCACCGGTACGCCGCTGCAGGTCAGCCTGCTAAGCGCGTTGTTGCTGGCGCTGGGCGGTGGCCTGGTACTGAACCTGATGCCGTGCGTGCTGCCGGTACTGTCAATCAAGGCTGTAAGTATCCTGGAAAGTGGCGAAAGTACCGGCAGCGCTCGCCGTCATGCGCTGTACTACAGCGCCGGTGTGCTGTGCAGTTTTGCCGCGCTAGGCCTCGGCATCATCGCGTTACGTTCGGCCGGCCACGCGCTGGGCTGGGGTTCGCAGCTGCAGCAGCCGCTGCTGGTCGGCGTGCTGGCCTGCGTGATGCTGGCGGTCGGACTATCGATGTCGGGCGTGGTGCAGTTCGGCGCCTCGCTGGGCAATACCGGTGCCTCGCTGGCGTCGCGTTCCGGCCACGCCGGCGATTTCTTTACCGGCGTGCTGGCGGTGGTGGTAGCTAGCCCGTGCACCGCACCGTTCATGGGTAGTGCGCTGGCCTACGCCTTCGCCGCGCCGATGCTGTCGGCGCTGCTGGTGTTCCTGATGCTCGGCGTCGGGCTGGCGTTGCCGTTTCTGCTGATCGGTTTTGTGCCGGCGCTGGCCCGCTTGCTGCCACGACCAGGCCGCTGGATGGAAACGCTGAAGGAAGTGCTGGCCTTCCCGATGTATCTCACCGCCGCATGGCTGGTCTGGGTGCTGGCGCATCAGCGTGGCGCGGATGCGGTTGGCCTGGTGCTGGTAGCGATGGTGCTGCTGGCAATGGCGCTGTGGTGGTTCGAACGCAGCCGCCACGGGCGGGCACTGAGCAAGGTATTTGTTGCCTTGCTGGCGCTAGCTGCCCTCGTGCCGCTGTATCTGCTGGCGCATGTTCCGCCACCGTCGAGCGTGGTTGCCACGGAGGAAGGCGTGGTTGCCTATACGCCGGAAAAGCTCGCCACCCTGCGCGCATCCGATACGCCAGTGTTCGTCGACATGACGGCCGACTGGTGCGTCACCTGCAAGGCGAACGAGCACACCGTACTGGATACGCAGACTTTCCGTGACCTGCTCAAACGCACTGGCGCGATCTACATGAAAGGCGACTGGACTGACGTCAATCCGACCATCAGCGCGTTTCTGCAGGAATACCACTCGCCCGGCGTACCTTTGTATGTGGTATTCCCGAAACACAACGGGCCGGGCCAGCAACTCTCAACCGTGCTGACGCCCTCGATGGTGGATCAGGCGCTGACAGCGGCGGCTCAGTAAGCCGATGACGCGCACCAACTGGTTCATTCTCGGCATGGCCGTCCTGGCTGCCAGCCTCGGCGGCTACGTCGAGCATCGCCACCGCGAGCCGGATGCATCCATCGTCAGCCGGCCACTGCCCTCCATCAGCCTGCCTGACCTCAGCGGCAAGACCCACGCGCTGAGCGATTATCACGGCCAGCGCGTGCTGCTGAATTTCTGGGCCAGCTGGTGTGGTCCATGCCTGGCTGAAATGCCTGCACTGAACCATGCGCAAGCCAAGTTCGGCGAACGTGGCGCTATCGTCGTCGGCATCGCGATGGATGATCCTTCGCTGACACGCGCCTTTGTTGCTGCGCATCCGCTGAATTACCCGATCCTGCTGGGTGACCTCACCGAGCCCAGCACGACGCTGCAATTGGGCGACACGACCACCGTGCTGCCTTACAGCGTGCTTGTGGGGCCAGATGGACGCGTGCTGGCCACACACACCGGTGCGCTATCCGCAGACGAAATGGCAACATGGCTGGACCCGGACAGCCAGCCCTGAAACCCTAGGCGGCATACGCTGGCGCACGGGAACCTAGCACTTCTCCGGCAAACATCGTCGATCTACAGCGAACTGGACAATACCAACGACTGCGGGCAGACTGCACCCATTCCGGATATCCGGGCGCGAACTGGGCGCATCGTGGCGAAGATTCTGGTCCTGCACGGACCCAACCTCAATTTGCTGGGCGCCCGCGAGCCGGAAATTTATGGCAGTCAGACGCTGGCCCACATCAATCAGCAGCTAGCCGAGCGCGCCCAGGAAGCCGGCCATGAGCTGGCCTGGTTTCAGTCCAACGCCGAGCATGAGCTGATCGGGCGCATCCAGCAGGGTCGCGATGACCACACCGCGCTGATCCTGTTCAACCCCGCCGCTTTCACGCATACCAGCATTGCCCTGCGCGACGCGCTGATGGCGGTGGCGATTCCGTTTATCGAAGTGCACCTGTCCAACGTGCACGCACGCGAGCCGTTTAGGCACCAGTCGTATCTGTCGGATATCGCGGTGGGTGTGATCTGCGGCTTTGGCGGCGACAGCTATCGGCTGGCGCTGGAAGCAGCCATCAACCGCTTGCACGCATCGGCGGCCAGTGCGCCGGATGTACCCAAATAAAACCCGCATTGATAACAAGTTTCCAATAACAAGACGTTCGGCCATAAGGCTGATCGTTACCCCTCCCCTCCCGCCACCCGCATTGGCGTGACCGACAAAAGGCTGATCCGATGGATTTGCGCAAAATCAAGAAGCTGATTGACCTGCTTGAAGAGTCCAATCTCGCCGAGCTCGAAATCAAGGAAGGCGAGGAAGTGGTCCGGCTGTCGCGCGTACCCAAGAACGCCGCGCCCGTTGCGGTTCACACGGTGCCAGCACCGGCACCCGTAGCTGCTGCGCCAGCACCCGTTGCCGCGGCTGTTGCCGAAGCGCCGGCCGCCGACGCCCTGCCCGCCGGCCATGTCGTCAAGGCACCGATGGTCGGCACGTTCTACGCCTCTGCTACACCGGGCACGCCGGCCTTCGTCAAGGTTGGCCAGCAGGTCGCCGCTGGCGAGACGCTCGGCATCATCGAGGCGATGAAGATGTTCAACCAGATCGAGGCCGACGTGGCCGGCACTGTCAAGGCCATCCTGATCGAAAACGGTCAGCCGGTGGAATTCGACGAGCCGATGTTCGTGATCGCCTGAGCAATCGACCATGCCCAAGCTTGAAAAAGTTGTCATCGCCAATCGCGGCGAAATCGCGCTGCGCATTCTGCGCGCCTGCCATAGTCTGGGCATCAAGACCGTGGCGGTGCACTCCACCGTGGACCGCAACCTGAAGCACGTCGGCCTCGCCGACGAGTCGGTGTGCATCGGTCCCGGCCCGTCGACCGACAGTTATCTCAATATTCCGCGCATCATCGCGGCAGCGGAGATCACCGATGCTGGCGCGATCCACCCCGGTTACGGTTTTCTCTCGGAGCGCGCGGATTTCGCCGAACAGGTCGAACAATCCGGCTTCGTCTTCATCGGCCCACCGGCAGCAGTGATTCGCCTGATGGGCGACAAGGTCGAAGCGATTCGCGCGATGAAAGCCGCCGGTGTGCCCTGCGTACCCGGCTCCGGCGGCCCACTCGGCGAAGATGTCGATGAGAATCTGCGTATCGCCCGCGAGATCGGTTACCCCGTCATCATCAAGGCTTCCGGCGGCGGCGGCGGTCGCGGCATGCGCGTGGTGCGCACCGAAGCGCATCTCGGCAACGCAGTCACGCTGACCAAGGCCGAAGCGAAGGCTGCGTTCGGCAACGAACAGGTCTACATGGAAAAGTTTCTGGAGAATCCACGGCACGTGGAGATCCAGGTCATGGCCGACGGCCAGGGCAACGCGATCCACCTGGGTGAACGCGACTGCTCGATGCAGCGCCGCCATCAGAAAGTCGTCGAGGAAGCGCCCGCACCCGGCATCACGCCCGAGCAGCGCGCCGCGATCGGCAAAGTCTGCGTGGATGCCTGCCTGCGCATCGGTTATCGCGGTGCCGGCACGTTTGAGTTCCTGTTCGAGAACGGCCAGTTCTACTTCATCGAAATGAACACCCGTATCCAGGTCGAGCATCCGGTGACCGAGCTGATCACCGGCATCGATCTGGTACGCGAACAACTGCTGATAGCCGGTGGCGAGAAGCTGTCGATCCGCCAGGAAGACGTCGTGATCCACGGCCACGCCATCGAATGCCGCATCAACGCCGAAGATCCCGACACCTTCATGCCGTCACCCGGCACGGTGAAACGTTTCGAGGCACCGGGCGGGCCCGGTGTACGCGTCGACACGCATCTGTACGACGGCTACAAGATTCCACCGAACTACGACTCGATGATTGGCAAATTGATCGTGCACGGCCCCGACCGCGAAACGGCGATCGCACGCATGCGCCTGGCACTGGCCGAAACCGTGATCGAAGGCGTCAAGTGCAATATCCCGCTGCAGCAGCGCATCATGGCGGATGCCGGCTTCCAGCACGGTGGCCAGAACATCCATTACCTGGAAAAGCGCATGGCTGAGCAGAAGGGACACCCGCCAGCCGATCACTGATCGTTCCGCACGTGACATTCGTTGCGCCGCCGGAGATCGGCGATGCAACGGCTGTGCAATGTCGTCGACCATCCATGGATATCACATGCCCTGGCTAGAACTCTCCCTCGTGGTACGTACCGAGCAACAACCCAGCGCAGAAGAAGCTCTGGACGAACTTGGCGCGCTGTCGATCACACTGCAGGATGCCGATGCGGAAACGCCGGACGAGCAGGCGATCTTCGAGCCGGGCGTCGGTGAACTGCCGCTGTGGCCGACGATTACGCTCAACGCCTTGTTCGATGCCGGCACCGATCGTCGCGGCCTGATCGAGACATTGAGTGAGCTGTTGTCGTGGCTTGAGCCTGAACAGGTCGTGTTTCGCGACGTCGCCGATCAGGACTGGGAGCGCGCGTGGATGGACCAGTTCAAGCCGATGTCGTTCGGCCGTCGGCTATGGATCTATCCTTGGAATATCGAGCCGCCGGAAGATAGTGATCTGGTCGTGGTGCGGCTCGATCCGGGCCTTGCATTCGGCAGCGGCACGCATCCGACCACCGCGCTTTGCCTGGAGTGGCTCGATGGTTTGTCGCTCGGCGGCAAAACGGTTATCGACTACGGCTGCGGCTCAGGCATTCTCGCGATCGCTGCGCTGAAACTCGGCGCAGCCAGCGCCGTCGGCATCGACAACGATCCACAGGCGCTGATCGCCTCGGCCGACAACGCGCAGCGCAACGGCGTGGCGAACAAGCTCGCTGTCTTTGAACCCGGTGCGGAAAACATGGCTTCAGCCGATATCTTCATCGCCAATATTCTCGCCGGTCCACTGGGCGCACTGGCGCCGACGTTTGCCGCCCTGGCAAAACCCGGCGCGCCGTTCGCGATCTCCGGCATCCTCGCCGGCCAGCAGGACGAACTGCTGCAGCGTTACGCGGAGTGGTTCGATGAGCTGCAGGTAGATACGCGCGAAGACTGGGTGCGCATCAGCGGGCGGCGGCGCGTCTGAACACGGCGCATCGTGCCACTGCGCGTGATCCATGCCGCGTTTCACCATTCGGGTTTGTCAATGTAACGGGACGATCCGAGCCACCTGCTAAACTCGCGCGACACAGTTCGTAGCAGCCTGCATGTATACCCAATGTCCTGAATGCCTGTCCGTGTTTTCGCTCGATGCGCACACGCTGGCGCAGGCTCACGGTCACGTGATTTGCGGGCATTGCGGCACCAGCTTCGACAGCATTGCCACGCTTGCCGGACAGTTGCCGCCGGAGCCCTTCCGCGAGCTGCCGCTGAACGATCAGGCGCTTGAACCGCCGCGCATCGATCTGGTGGTCTACCGACCCAAACCGCTGGCTCCTGCGGTCAACGACAGCGCCGTAATTAGCGAAGATGACACTCCCGAAAAGGTTCCGGAAGCAGAGGATTTTTCCCAGCTCGTCTTTGCGCCACATTTCGTCCGCCAGAAAGCCAGCAAGGAATCGCGACGATCGCAACGACATGCGAGCAAGCAACACAAACGCCATAACGGCGATCGACACTGGCCATGGGTAATCGCCGGGCTACTGTTGATGTTTGTGCTCGGCACACAGCTGGCCTGGGCCAAGCGCGATTTTCTGATCCGCGATCCGCTGGTGGGCGGCTGGCTACGCACCATGTGTGACACGCTCGGCTGTCAACTTCCGCTGATCGCCGCTCCACAGCAGCTACGCCTGTTGGCCAGCAACGTGCAGGCCCATCCCAGCGTAGCGGGCGCATTGATGATCAGCGCCAGCGTGCGCAACGACGCGATCTTCGCGCAACCCTTTCCCGTGCTCACTGTCACATTGTCGGACGCACAGGGCCAGCGCATTGCCATGCGCCGGTTGCAGCCGCGCGAATATCTCGATGACACCACGATTCTGCAACGCGGCCTGGCTCCGGGAGCGAGCGCTGCGCTGTTGCTCGAAGTGGAAGATCCGGGTGACAAGGCGGTGGCTTTCGAATTTGGTTTCGAATAGCACTTAAAATTCTTCGCCAGCACGGGTAGACTCGGTCCCTCGCGCAAAAAGGGCAGTCATGCTCGACACATGCCGCGAACTACGCCAACAGATAATCAATGCAGCGGCCAACGTAGCCGTCGCTCCGTGAGGGAATCGATCCGTGAATGCCGTCAGACTGCCTGCCATCGAGGCCGCAAAACAGACCTCGTCACCTGGCACCGGTTCGCAGGGCGTTAGCGTGCACGAAACTGGCAATCACAGCGGCAGCGTCCAAAGCGCCAGTGCGTTGAGTGAGTGCGTTAGCCGCACCGTGCGTCGCTATTTGGCCGACATCGGCGATACCGAATGCGCTGAAGGTCTGCACGCCTTGGTGCTGCGCGAGGTTGAGATCCCACTGCTGCGCGAAGTGCTGGCGTTCCATGATGGCAACCAGAGCCGCGCTGCCTGCGCGTTGGGCATCAACCGCGCCACGCTGCGCAAGAAGCTGGCCACACACGGCTTGCTGTAAGCCGCTCACGCTTTTCACCGCCTGATCGTCGATCACGCCGAAACTGCAACCCCGACTCGGCGGCTATACTAAGCAGCTTTCCCTGCTTGGAAACGCCTCATGTCCGCGCCCTCCCTCGTGCCCATTCGCCGCGCCCTGCTCAGCGTGTCGGACAAGACCGGCCTGATCGAACTGGGTCAGCGACTGGTTGCCCATGGCGTCGAACTACTTTCCACCGGCGGCAGCGCCAAAGCCTTGCGCGACGCAGGCATCGCGGTGATCGACGTCAGCGATATCACCGGCTTCCCCGAAATTATGGACGGCCGCGTGAAGACACTGCATCCGAAAGTGCACGGTGGCCTGCTCGGCCGTCGTGGTACCGACGATGCGGTAATGGCTGAACTCGACATCGCGCCGATCGACTTGCTGGTACTGAATCTGTATCCGTTCGAAGCCACCGTGGCCAAGCCCGGTTGCACGCTGGAACAGGCCATCGAGAACATCGACATTGGCGGCCCGGCGATGCTTCGTTCCGCGGCAAAAAACTGGAACGATGTCAGCGTGCTCACCTCGCCTGATCAGTACGCCGAAGCGATCGCCGAGATCGAGGCGCACGGCGGCCTGACCCGCGCGACGCGCTTCAAGCTCGCTGTTGCCGCGTTCAACAACGTCGCCAATTACGACGGCGCGATCAGCGATTATCTGTCGGCGCTGCAGCTCGACGATACGCAACAATCCATCACCGGACATGAGGCGTTCCCCGCTCAGGTCAACAGTCGCTTCGTGAAGCTGATGGATCTTCGCTATGGCGAAAACCCGCATCAGCAGGCGGCGTTCTATCGCGATCTGTATCCGGCGCCGGGCACGTTGGCGACGTTCCAGCAGGTGCAGGGCAAGGAGTTGTCGTTCAACAACATCGCCGATGCCGACGCCGCGTGGGAGTGCGTGCGCAGCTTCACCAAGCCAGCCTGCGTCATCGTCAAGCACGCCAACCCCTGCGGTGTGGCAGTCAGTCTGGACGGTATCGGCCGCGCGTACGACCTGGCCTACCAGACCGATCCGACCTCGGCCTTCGGCGGCATCATCGCATTCAATCGCGAGGTGGATGCCGATACGGCGCGTGCGATTGTCGATCGCCAGTTCGTCGAGGTGGTGCTGGCTCCCGCCTACGCGAAAGACGCGCTGAAAGTATTCGGCAAGAAAGCCAACGTGCGCGTGCTGATCATTCCGCTGCCGGCGGACGGTGGACTATCCGAAGCCCATCCGGGCAACCACTCCAAGCGCGTTGGTTCGGGCCTGCTGATACAAACCGCCGATCTGGGCATGATCGGTGCGGACGATCTGAAAATCGTCACGCGCCGCGCGCCGACCGAAGCTGAAATACACGACCTGATCTTTGCCTGGAAAGTGGCCAAGTTCGTCAAGAGCAATGCCATCGTTTATGCACACGACCGCCAGACAATCGGCATCGGCGCGGGTCAGATGAGCCGCATCTACAGCGCGCGTATTGCTGGCATCAAGGCGGCCGACGAGAAGCTGGAAGTGCGTGGCTCGGTGATGGCTTCCGACGCTTTTTTCCCGTTTCGCGACGGTATCGATGCGGCCGCCGAAGCTGGCATCCGCGCGGTGATCCAACCCGGCGGTTCGATGCGCGACAGCGAGGTGATCGCCGCCGCCGATGAGCACGACATGGCCATGGTGTTCACCGGCATGCGCCATTTCCGCCACTAGCGGCGGAAATCCAATGAGTTATCGCCCTAACCCGGCGGATTTCTAGGCGGGGTGCGTTTCCAGCCATGTTTCGAGCAAGGCATTCACTTGTTCGGGAGCATCTTGCTGCACCCAGTGCGATACGCCCGGCAAACGTTTCAGGGTGAGCTGATCGATATAAGCGTCGAGTCCATGCGTATTGCCGATGCCAAGTGCGAGGTCCTGCTCGCCCCAGATCAGCAAGGTAGGCACGTCGATGCGCGGTAAAGTCTTGCCCTTGCCGTGACCACCGGCAATGAGCTGGCGAAATGCGGCGCGGTACCAGTTGATCATCGCGGTCAGCGCTCCGGGCTGCAGTGCATGAGTCGCATACACCTGCAAATCCTGCCTGGAAAGTCGGCTGGAATCACGGACCTTGCTGCGGAAGGCGCCACGGATACGGCGCGCGCCGTTGGCCGCCAGCAAGACTTCAGGCAACCACGGCAATTGGAAAAAGTAGATGTACCAACTGCGTCGACGCTGACTCCAGGTTTTCAGCTCTCGCGCGAATATGGCCGGGTGTGGTGCATTCATCACCACCAATCGCGCCAGTGGACGCTGACGTCGGATCGCGAAAGCCCAGGCCAAGGCGCCGCCCCAGTCGTGACCAATGAGTACCGTGTCAGTGGCTTGTGCCGCATCGATCAGTCCAGCCACATCGGCCAGCAGCTCGGGCAGAGCATAGGCAGCCACGCCCCGTGGTCTCGACGACTGCCCATAACCGCGAAGATTCGGCGCCCACACGCGATAACCGAGCCGAACCAGCAGCGGGATTTGCGCGCGCCATGAATAGTTGAACTCGGGAAATCCATGCAAGCACAGGGCGAGATGGGGGGCCCTGACCCGCCATCGCCACTTCGAACTGCTGGCCATTGGCCATCACCGTGCGGATCTCGATGCCACTGGAAGGTTCGGGAATCCAGTTCGGTGTATCCATCGCAGCCACGCCCTTTCAGATCATTCGTGGCAGCCTAGCCTTTCAATGGTCCCGCAGCCAGTCCATCGGCAAGCTCCGCGCGTTTTTCCTGCGCCTGTGCATAGCGCCGCGCCAGTACCGCACAGGTCATCAGCTGGATCTGATGGAACAACATGATCGGCAGAACGATCGCGCCCAGCGGATGCCCGGCAAACAGCACCTTGGCCATCGGCACACCGCTGGCCAGACTTTTCTTGGAACCGCAGAACACGATGGTGATCTCGTCCGCAGTGCCGAAGCCGAGCGCGCGCGAACCGTAGCGCGTAACGATCAGCGCCACCGCCAGCAGAATCGCATTGACCACCAGCAGGCCGCCCAGCACCGGCAGCGGCATCTGTTTCCACAGACCCTGCAACACGGCCGCACTGAAAGCCGTATAGACCACCAGCAGGATCGAACCCTGGTCGACGTAGCTGAGCAGGCCGCGGTTGCGCTCGACCCATTGACCAATCCAGCGCTGCGCCACCTGTCCAGCCACGAACGGTACCAGCAGCTGCAGCACGATCTTGCCGATCGCATCCCACGACATGCCACCCTGCCCGTGCGACTCCATCATCAAACCGACCAGCAAGGGCGTGATAAAAATACCCAACAGGCTCGATGCCGAGGCCGCGCAAATCGCGGACGGGATGTTGCCGCGCGCAATCGAGGTGAACGCAATCGATGACTGTACCGTCGATGGCAGCGTGCAAAGAAACAGCACACCGAGATAGAGATCCGGCGTCACCAACCAAGACAGCACCGGCTTCAGCAGCAGTCCAAGCAGCGGAAACATCACGAAGGTACTGCCCAGTACGATCAGATGCAGGCGCCAGTGCGTCATGCCGGCAACGACCGCCGCACGCGACAGCTTGGCGCCGTGCAAAAAGAACAGCAGTGCGATCGCTGCATCGGTCAACAGGTTGAATACGCTGGCTGTCTCGCCCTGGCAAGGCAACACGCTGGCCAGCAGTACCGTGCCCACCAGCGCGCAGGTAAAGCGATCAGGGAGAAAACGAGTGAGTGCCATGGGGCAGGTGACCTGAAGAGTCCAGGCGGCTATTGCAACGCGACGAGATTGATAAATCAAATCGTTTTATCTGATCTTTTGATACTCTTTTGGTATGAATATCAGTCTGCGCCAGCTGCGCGCTTTTCTGGCTGTCGCCAAACTGCGGCACTTTCGCCGCGCAGCCGAAAGCCTACATCTGACCCAGCCAGCGATCAGCCGTCAGATCACCGATCTGGAAAGCGAACTCGACGTACGCCTGTTCGACCGCAACACGCGCGAAGTGGTGTTGACCGAAGCGGGGCGCTATCTGCAGCTAGCACTGGAACGGGTGCTCGAAGAACTGGATGGGGTATTGGCCCACGTCCACTCCGAAAGCGAGCGGCGTCACGGCAAGGTGCACGTTGCCGCCGTCCCGACGCTTTCGGCCGGACTGATGCCGCAGTGCATCGCCGTCTGCGCGCGCGACTATCCCGAACTGACGGTTCAACTGCACGATCAGGCACAGGTGATGGTGCTGGACAGCGTGCGCGGCGGCGAAGTGGATTTTGGCCTTGCGATCGAACCGGCCGAGCGTGAGAGCTTCGAATGCGAAACGATCCTGCACGATCCGTTCGTGCTGATCTGCCATCGCACACACCCGTTCGCCAGGCTTGCCACCCTGCCGTGGGGGAAACTGCATGGCGAACCACTGATTCTGCTCGATCACACATCGGGCAGCCGGCGACTGATCGACCAGCAGCTGACCATGCACGGCATCGAGGCCAATGTCGTGCAGCAGACCGGGCATACGCATACCGCTTTCCGAATGGTCGAAGCCGGGCTCGGTATCAGCATTGCTCCGCAGCTTTCGCTACCCACGTCCGAGCAGTTGGTGGTTCGTCCGCTGACGCCAATCGCCAGCCGCGCGATCACCCTGATTCGTCGACGCCACCGCTCGCTGTCGCCGGTGGCCGAACTGGTCTGGGCACAGATTCGTTCGATAGCGACTCAACTCACGCAGACGCGGCGCGCATCGTCGAAGAAACCGGCATGACCCTGCTCACGCTTCGCTGAGTCGCGCGCGTCTAGCCTCGATACCAACCCATTGGAGATCGTCATGCGCTATCAGCTTTACTACTGGACCGGTATCCAGGGACGCGGCGAGTTCATACGACTGGCATTGGAGGACGCTGGCGCCGACTATGTCGATGTCGCCCGTGAGAAAGGCGACGGCGTGATCATGCCGTTTCTGCAGGGCGAACATCCCGGCGCACTGCCGTTTGCACCGCCCTTTCTGAAAGTTGGCCGCACAGTGATCGCGCAGACGGCGGCAATTCTTTTCTATCTCGGCCCAAAACTGAAACTGGCGCCGGCGGGAGCGGCAGCGCAGCACTATGCGAATCAGCTGCAGCTAACCATTGCAGACCTGGTTACCGAAGTGCACGACACGCATCACCCGATCGCCAGCGGCCTTTACTACAAGGATCAACGCGCCGAAGCCAAGCGCCGCGCCGATGATTTTCACGAGAATCGTTTACCAAAATTCCTCGGCTATTTCGAGGACGTGCTGGCGCGCGGTAACGGTCGGCAAGCCCTGGCCGCACACTCCTATGTCGACCTGTCGCTGTTCCAGATCATGAGCGGACTGCACTACGCATTCCCGCACGCGATGCGAAAGCTGCGGCGCAAGCTGCCGCATTTGCACTCACTCGCCGAGCGGGTGGCGGAGCGACCGAAAATGGCGCTCTATCTGGCATCGCCGCGGCGAGTGGCCTTCAATGAAGATGGCATCTTTCGCCACTACGCCGAACTCGACTCGACGCGTTGAATTCATTTCAGGACAGCGCAATCACCGCATCACGCGCAACAATCAATATTGCCGCCACGGCGGCGAACACCGCCGAGCTCAAAGCAAGCGGTCAGCCATTGCACCACGCTGCTACCCCATCAATGATTGCTTCAGCGATTCGCCTCAGCCGCCATCGGTCGCCGAGTCAGAAGAGCTTGCTTCAGCCGGCTTGCTCTTGCCCCACTCCAGCACCTTGTACATCGCCGGATGCACTGGCGCTTCGCCGGTCTGCATATGCCGGGTGCCATCCGGATCGACCGTATAGCTCTGCGGAATACCATTCTTTGGCGTCACTACCACCATGTAGAGCATCCCGCTGCGGCGGTATTCCTCGACTTCATTTTCGCCTTCCTGATGCGAGCTGACATCCGGCAAGGTCATGTGCTTGCCGTCGCTGGCCGTTCCAGAGTCCTGCATCGCAGGCAGATTCTGGCCACCGGCTGATTTCGTTGCGGGCACGGAAGGAACCTTCGGTGGTGGCGGCAGCTGACTGACACCGGGATCATTCATGCCGGGCGGCGGCAGCACGCTGGTTGCCGGTGCCGCCGACTGGGCATATGCGCCGGAAGCAGCGAGACCTGAAGCAAGGAGAAAGCTTGCGGCAACAAGCAGAGTGGCGGATTTCATGGCGGCAACCTCAGGTTGGGTGTCAGAGAATAGCAGTGCCTCTGCTGACCGACTGTGAAACACGATGGATCACGCACGCATGCGAGAATGGGATATGGCCAAACTCATTCTTATCGACGGTTCGTCCTACCTTTACCGTGCGTTTCATGCGCTGCCGCCGCTGACCAACGACCACGGCGAGCCCACCGGCGCGCTGTTCGGCGTGGTCAACATGCTGCGCGCCACGCTGAAGGCCAAGCCCGACTATCTGGCCTTCGTCAGCGATGCATCCGGCCCTACGTTCCGCGATGCGCTTTACGACCAGTACAAGGCCAATCGTCCGCCCATGCCTGACGACTTGCGCGCGCAGATCGAGCCGATGCTGGCGATCGTGGGGGCGTTGGGCTTCCCGATCCTGCGCGAGCCTGGCGTGGAGGCCGACGACGTGATCGGCACGCTGGCCACACAGGCGCAAGCGCTCGGCATCGAGGTGCTGATCTCCACCGGTGACAAGGATCTGGCCCAGCTGGTCAGCTCGCACGTCACCCTGATCAACACCATGAGCAATACCGTCACCGACATCGACGGCGTGATGGAAAAATTCGGCGTGCGGCCGGAGCAGATCATCGACTTTCTGACGCTCACCGGCGACACCGTCGACAACGTGCCAGGCGTGCCCAAGTGCGGCCCGAAGACCGCCGCCAAGTGGCTGGCCGAATACAACACACTGGATGGCGTAATCGCCAACGCCGACAAAATCGGCGGCAAGATCGGCGAGAGCCTGCGCGCTGCGCTCCCACAGCTGCCGTTATCACGCGAACTGGTGACGATCAAGCTGGACGTGCCGCTGGATGTTGGCCCGACCGATCTGGCCCAACGTGAGGCGGATACGTCGCAATTGCGGGAGCTTTATACACGGTATGGATTCAAGGCCGCGCTGAAGGATCTGGATGCGGCTGAGCAGGCATCGCCAACCTATCCGACCGGGCCCGACGGGCAACGAGCAGCGGACAGCGCGGCAAGTGGCGCCGCGGTGGCTCCAGGCACGACTGTTACCAATGAAATCATCGACGCTTCGCTATCAGCACCGGGCGAATACGAACTGGTCACCACGCAAGATCAGTTCGATGCATGGCTGAAAAAACTGCAGGCCGCCGAGCTGATCGCCTTCGATACCGAGACCACCAGCATCGACGCGATGCGCGCGGAAATCGTCGGCGTCAGCCTGGCGGTGGAACTGGGCAAGGCCTGCTATATCCCGCTCGGTCACGATTACCCGGGCACACCGGCGCAGTTACCACGCGATGCCGTGCTCGCGGCGCTCAAACCCATCTTTGAGGATGCGGACAAGCCCAAGCTCGGCCAGCACGCCAAATACGACATCAACGTGCTGAGCCATTACGGCATTGCCGTGCAAGGCCTGAAGCACGACTCGATGCTCGAATCCTATGTGTGGAATGCCACCGCCACGCGACATGACATGGATTCACTGGCGCGGCTGTACCTTGGTTACGAAACCATCAAGTACGAGCAGGTCGCAGGCAAGGGCGCCAAGCAGATCTCATTTTCGCAGGTGGATCTGGATACCGCCTGCCGCTATGCCGCCGAAGATGCCGATGTCACCCTGCGCCTGCATCACGCGCTATGGCCGAAGCTGGAAAGCGAACCCAAGCTGCGCGCGGTGTATCAGGACATCGAAATCCCGCTGGTGCCGGTGCTGGCCGAGATGGAGCGTCGCGGCGTGCTGATCGACGGCGACGAGCTGCGCAGGCAGAGCCAGCAGCTGGGCAAGCGCATGCTGGAACTGCAGCAGCAGTCGTACAAGCTGGCCGGGCATGAATTCAACCTCGATTCGCCCAAGCAGTTGCAGGCTGTGCTGTTCGATGAACTCGGCCTGCAGGCGAAACTGAAAACGCCGACTGGCCAGCCATCCACCAACGAGGAAGCGCTGGAGGCCATTGCCGATACGCACGAGCTGCCGCGACTGATCCTGGACTATCGCGGCCTGGCCAAGCTGCGCTCCACCTATACCGACAAGCTGTCCGGCATCGTCAACCCGCGCACCGGCCGCGTGCATACCAGCTACCACCAGGGATCGGTGGCGACCGGGCGCATTTCCTCTTCCGAGCCGAATCTGCAGAACATCCCGGTGCGTACCGAGGAAGGCCGGCGTATCCGCCAGGCGTTCATCGCGCTGCCGGGCTGGAAGGTGATGGCCGCCGACTATTCGCAGATCGAATTGCGCATCATGGCGCACCTGTCCGGCGACGAAGGTCTGCTGCGTGCGTTCCACGAAGGCGGCGACGTGCACCGCGCCACCGCAGCGGAAGTGTTCGGCGTCACGCCGGATGATGTCACCACCAACCAGCGCCGCGCGGCCAAGGCGATCAACTTCGGCCTGATGTACGGCATGAGCGCGTTCGGCCTGGCGCGCCAGCTCGGCGTCGATCGGGGCGAAGCCAGCGACTATATGGCACGCTATTTTTCGCGTTATCCCGGTGTGCGCGCCTACATGGATTCCACGCGCGAGCAGGCACACCGCGATGGCTACGTGGAAACCATCTACGGCCGACGGCTGTATCTGGAAAACCTCACCTCACGCAATCAGGGGCTGCGTCAGGGCGCCGAGCGTGCTGCGGTCAACGCGCCGATGCAGGGCAGCGCCGCCGACATCATCAAGCGCGCGATGATCGCCGTGGCCGGATGGCTGAAAGGCCGCGACGACGCCCATATGCTGATGCAGGTACACGATGAACTGGTGTTCGAGGTGCGTGCGGACGCAGTGGATGTGGTGCGCGCCGCCGTGATCGAGCGGATGTCCGGCGCCGCGGAACTGGCGGTGCCTTTACTGGTCGATGTTGGCGTGGGCGACAACTGGGACGAGGCGCACTGATCCGTTCACTTTGGGACACGCCGGGAATTCGAAGTTATCCACAATAACGACCCAAACACCCCAGTTCTCATCAGATGAACCGTCAATAAATTTTTTCTTCGATCTCTGAAACTTTCCCCACAAGTCGCGTTCAAATCTATCGGATGCACGCAACGGCATCCCCGGCGTGCCTACCTCCCTGGGCCGCCACCCGGTACGAACCTCTCCCCTGGGTTTCGTGACGGCCGGCCCCGAAGGTTCCCCCTAGCCTTCGGGGCCTTTTTTTGTCGGTCATTTGGCGAATACCGTGGACTTTTTGTGCACGGGGGCGTCCGGCATACTCGTGGCTCAATCCATCGGGAGAGCTTCATGCGCGCAGGTCTGATCATCGTCGGCATCATTCTGCTGGTCGCCGGCATCTGGGTCACGCTGGGCAACGGCAGTTACAAGCAGACTGACACGCTGGTGCAGCTCGGGTCCGCCAAGATCGAGGCGACCCACACCAAGGCCGTGCCGCAATGGGCGGGCATTGCAGGCATCGTGGTCGGTGGCCTGTTGGTGGTGGGTGGGTTTGTCAGCAAAAAACGTTGAATCCGCGAACGCTCGACTCTCAGAAAACTCCCGCCCATCGACAGTTTTTCCTAGGATGTTGCCTTTGCAGCGTATGCGTAATGACAGCCCGCAGCGACGCGGACCGTTACAATAGAGCGGATGGATGTCTCCCACCTGATCGACCCGCTCAACGATGCGCAGCGCGAAGCCGTCTGCGCACCACCCGGCCACTATCTGGTGCTGGCCGGCGCTGGCTCCGGCAAGACCCGCGTGCTCACCCATCGTATCGGCTGGCTGACCCAGGTCGAGCGCGTGCCGCCGTGGGCGATTCTCGCGGTCACCTTCACCAACAAGGCCGCCGGCGAAATGCGCTCGCGGCTGGATGCGCTGATCCCGGGCGGCACGCAGGGGCTGACCGTCGGCACCTTTCACGGTATTGCTCATCGACTGCTGCGCCGGCATTGGCGCGAAGCCGGACTGACCGAAACTTTCCAGATTCTCGATTCGGACGACCAGCTGCGGCTAGTCAAACGCGTCGTCGCCGGGCTGGGCCTGGACGATGCGCGCTTCCCGCCACGTCAGGCCAGCTGGCAGATCAACAACTGGAAGGACGAGGGCAAGCGCCCGGAAAGTGTCGAGCACGGCAATCACCCGGTCACCCGCACCTTTGTGCAGATCTACCAGGCCTATGAAGACGCCTGCCGCCGCGCCGGCCTGGTCGACTTCGCCGAGCTGCTATTGCGCGCGCACGAGCTATGGTTGAAAAATCCTGCCGTGCTGGAGCACTACCAGCAGCGCTGGCGCTATTTGCTGATCGACGAATTCCAGGACACCAACACGCTGCAGTATGCGTGGATCCGCGTACTCGCCGGGACTTCGGGGCAGGTCTTCGTCGTCGGCGACGACGACCAGGCGATTTACGGCTGGCGCGGCGCGAAAGTGGAGAACGTGCAGCAGTTCCTGAAGGATTTCCCCGGCGCACGCACGATCAAGCTGGAGCAGAACTACCGCTCCACATCGAACATCCTTAAGGCCGCCAACAGCGTCATCGCACGCAACGGCGGACGCCTGGGCAAACAGCTGTGGACCGCCGGCGACGACGGCGAACGCATTGCGCTGTACGCCGCTTACAACGAGCAGGACGAAGCGCGCTTCGTTATCGAGCGCATCCGCGAATACGTCGCCGAGCACGGCAGCGCGAAAGACTGCGCGATCCTCTATCGCTCCAACGCGCAGTCGCGCAACTTCGAAGAGCAGCTGATCCAGCGCGATATCCCCTATCGCGTCTACGGCGGCCAGCGCTTCTTCGAGCGCGCCGAGGTGAAGGACGCGCTGGCCTATCTGCGCCTCACCGCCAACCGGCACGATGACGCAGCGTTCGAACGTGCGGTCAACACGCCGCCGCGCGGCATCGGCGACCGCACGCTCGACGCCCTGCGCAAGCGCGCCCGCACCGACAACACCTCGATGTGGGAAACCGCGCTGACCGAACTGGCCGGCGCGAGCGAACTCGCTGGCCGCGCCAAGAATGCGGTGAAAGCGTTTCTGGCGATGATCGATGCCATGGCCAAAGCGTTTGCGGGCCTCGACAGCGATGCTGCGTTTACGCTGGCCGAACAGATCGACCACGCCATCACCCACACGGGCCTGCGCGACCATTACGAGAAGGACAGCCGCGGCAACGGCGAGGCGCGCGTGGAAAATCTCGACGAGCTGGTCAACGTCGCCAGCCGCTTCGAGCCCACGCAGGAAGATATCGACGCAGGGCTCAGCGAACTCTCCGCCTTCCTGTCGCACGCCACGCTGGAGTCCGGTGAAAACCAGGGCGAGAAGTGGGACGACTGCGTGCAGCTGATGACCCTGCACTCGGCCAAGGGCCTGGAGTTCCCCATCGTGTTTCTGGTCGGCATGGAAGAAGGCCTGTTCCCCAGCCAGCGTTCGGTCGACGACGAAGGTCGACTGGAAGAAGAGCGCCGGCTCGCCTACGTCGGCATCACCCGCGCGCGCGAAAAGCTGTTCGTCACGCATGCAGAATCGCGCCGCATGCACGGCACCGAGATGCTGGCGCGCCCCTCCCGCTTCCTCGGCGAAATACCCGCCGAATTGATCGACGAAGTGCGCCCCCGCGTGCAGGTCAGCCGTCCAATCTACGCCGGCCGCTTCAACCAGCCGTCGTCATCGCTGCAAGAAGAACTCCCAGTCAAACTCGGCCAGCGTGTAAGCCACCCCAGCTTCGGCGAAGGCGTAGTGCTTAGCGCCGAAGGCAGCGGCGGCCATGCGCGATTGCAAGTGAATTTCGAAGGCGCCGGCAGCAAGTGGCTGGTGGCGGCGTATGCGAATCTGACACCGCTTTAGCTTGAGGCTGTCCGTTGACTAGCGACTACGCCGAGTCCATTTTCGGCTATCAACCGACGTCTGCTTTGGGTAAGCGGACACCGAAGCACTGTAACTTCACGGGCCGAAGCTGGCAGCTGGTTACGGAACGTGAGTAACCCATCCGCCTGGCTGACGATAACTCACAGAGCACCCTGAGCGTCGCTGCAACTCTTCAATAAAAACCTTCTCGCACGGAAGATCACTACCAATCCGAAGCCTGTTCCCTGAGCGAAGCACGAGAATAAAAGAGGAGTTGCGCCCATCTGACTTTCTCTCAAGCTCAACTACATCCGCATATGCTGTGTAGCGACCGCACTGCCAACCGAAATGAATTCCCGATTGGTCCAAGTGCAGACCAAAGAAGGAGCGAACACACACAAACACAGGACCAAACAATCCGATCAGAGCCATCGGCCAAGTTTGGTCTCTAGGCCCATGACTGACCATGACGGACATGAGGGTAGCGAACGATGCCATCGCGAATAGCAAGACGACCAGCCATCGCGGCGATTTAAGTTCGCCGGTGGCTTTGAACAATTCTTCGTTCTGGCTCTCTGTTCGCGAATTCCTCAGCGAAAAGAACGTGACCGCAAGCGTACAAAAAAATAGCGAAGCAATAGCTTGTCCGTTTGACATCGCACTCCCCTTGCGCACGTGAAATTAGCTTCCAGCGTAGTTCGCATGGAGCCGAATCGGTTAGTGACTCCTAAAGAAACATCATGGTCTGCATTGGGTCGAAATCAGACCTGAGAAAAACTAGCGCTTGGGCTCCCAGAGCTCAACCTTGTTTCCTTCGGGATCCAAAATCCAGGCAAAGCGGCCAATTGCGTCGCTGTCGTCACGCTTAAGAACCTTGACACCATTGGATCGCAACCGCGCGAGCAACGCATCCATATCATCTACAGCGTAGTCGACCATCAATCCACTCGTCGATGGCGCGAAGTATTTCGTAGCCGCAGGAAACGCATTCCATGCCAGCGCGGGAGGGTGCTTTGGCGCGTCGTAGCGAAGTGCCGCACCTCCCCAGACTTCCACGGGCATGCCAAGGACATCGCGATACCACGCCGCGAGAGCCTTGGGATCCTTCGCCTTGAAAAAGATTCCGCCGACACCGGTGATGTGTCCGGCTGGAGGTATGGACGCGGCCGTCGCCAAGCCGGTTATTGAAAGCACAGTTAGACATAGCAGAAAAATCAATCGCCGCTTCATTCAATCCTCCCAGTTTGTGTGGCTTGCCCCATTCTGACTGCCGATATGTCACTCTAGGTCAATAGTGGACGCTCTACGATTCGGGCCATTGCGCCTATTTGCACTCACTCCCTCAGCCGCGGCACTCCAAGCTCACTGCGCTCTTCAATCGTGATCGGACGCGTATCCACACTGCCGGTCTGTGGATTCAGCGGCAGTGGTTCGATCGCCTCGCCGCGTGCGAACGCTAGCGCGTTTCGGTAGCAGCGGCTGGCGAGTGCATCGTTGCCCTGACCGGCGTGCAGATCACCGAGCGCCTCCCACACCGATGCGCTGGGCGCTAGCGCGAGCACGCGCTGCAGATAGGTTTGTGCCTTGCTCCACAGCTTGAGGCGCAGGCACATGCGGCCCAGGGTGAGCAGCAGGCTGGCGTCGTTGGGGTGGGCGTCGAGCCAGCCTTCGGCGCGGCGCAGGCGTGCGTCGATATCGTTGTTGCCGAGCGTGCCGTAGGTTTCGATCAGGAGCGGCGACCATTCGCGGCGCAGCGCCGATTCGACTTCGTCCATCGCCGGCAGGATCAATCCAAAACCCGCGGCGCGCCGCGCGTAGGCGTCGATGATGACAGGCACGCGGCGCTGTGCCTTGGGCAACTGCGACCACAGCGTGTTGAGTACGGCGCCATCGGGCGATGCGTTGAGCGTGGCAACCAGCACTTTCGATTCCAACGCGTTGTAGGCGCGGGTGCCGAACGCGGCGCTTTTCTGCAACGGCTCCAGCGCCTGGCGCGCACGGCGCAGATCACCGCTGGCCAGCGCCGACAGCGCGAGTTCGCGCCAGCCGCCGGGGCTGAGACTGCCGCTGTCCGACTCGGGCGCAAGTAACGCTACCGCCTCGCCAGGCTTGCCTTCGCGCCGCAACACACGAGCACGCAACACGCGAGCTGCCTGCGGCGCAGACTGCGATGCATGATCCAGTGCTTCGAGTGCACGAGCGTGTTCGCCGCGACGCGACGCGGCTTCGGCGGAAGCCAGCAAGGCAGCGCCACGAAAACTGTCCAGCCGCGATGCACGGTTGAGATCGCGCTCGGCATCGCCATGACGACCTTCGGCCAGCGCGATCAGACCATCGCTCATGCGCTGGCGGCTCACGCGCCGATGGCGCCGCGAAAACGCGCCGAACGGCCAGCGAATCAACCACCACAACCCGCTGAGCACGGCCCAGAACAGCAGCAGCGTAAGTACAGCGGTAACGACGGTTCGCTCGGCATACCAGCCGTGTATCTGCACGTAGACATAGCCGGGATCGTTGGCGGCCCAGTGCCAGCCAAAAGCCACCAACGCGGCGATTACCAGCAATAGCAGAATCCAGCGCCACAGCTTCATGGCTTGGCTCCGTTGGCCGGTGCTGCACTGCTGCTCGACGGGGTTGGGGCAGCGCCGGTGGACTCTGGCTTCAATGCATGCACGGTGCGCAGATTACGCAATTCGCTCAGCGCAGCGCCCAGATGCACCGGGGGGCTCGGCGGCAGTGCCGCACCAAGCTGCTTCAGCGTGACGCGCGCCTGCTGCACGTCGGGGTTATTGCTATCGAACTGAGTCGACAACGCCACATCGACGCGTTGCAATGCGGCCGCGTAGGCGTTGGCGTCATAGGCCAGCAGCGCGCTCTGCGCCTGCGCCAGATCGAGCGATGCCAGCTCGCGTGCGAAGCGCGCATCGGCCACCGCCAGCGGCGCACCGTTGGAGCGCTGCACGCTGACCACGCTGGCCAGCGCCTGTTTGATACGTTCCCAGACCGTTTGCGTTTGCGCCGTCGTGGATGGGCTGTCCAATGCCTTCAGTGGCAGCGTGGCGAGATCGGAGCGCAGCTCGGTCAGCTCCTGCAGCGAACTGGCCTGACTCGCGGGCTGGCTCTTGGCCAGGGCGTCACGCTCGGCGGCAATGCTTTGGCGCAGGCTGGAGAACGTGCCGTCATTGACCCCAGCCAGCGTCTGATCAGCCAGCGTATAGGCCGCCGCCGCACCCTGCGCGTCGTGGAACAGCGTGTAGCGCTCGCTGGCCATACGCAGCAGCGATTCGGTTTCGTCGAGCAGCATGCCGTCCTGACCGGACAAACTCTTCTCGGCCAGTTTCGCCACCGCATCTTCGAGATTACGCGTACGGTCAGCCTGACCCAACAGCTCCTCGCGCAGCGAACGGTTGACTTGGTCGGCATCGCTGAGGCGCTGGTTGAGGCTGGTGCGCTCACCGCTGACGCCTGAGAGCGTGGTTTCCAGCGCGCCCACCCGCTGCTGCAGCGAGGCGAGGTTGCTGCTATCGACCGTGCTGACCTGCGCCTGCTCCCACTGGCGCCAACCGACGTAACCTGAAGCACCCAGTGCGATCAGCGCCAGCAGCAAGGCCAAGGCGAGCGTGCCGCCGCGCGGACTCGGCTCGTGTTTCACCGGTGCGGGACGTACCGGCCTTGTCGGGCTCTGATCGTCTGGCTTCGGACCGGCTGGCGTTGAATCGGGGTTAATGCTCTCGGGCACGGCGTTCTCACTCGGTTTGTCTGCATTGATCTCTGAACCATGCTACCAGCCCCGGTGTTCAGGGTCGTAGCAAGTCCTTGTGAAGGACGCCGATGCAATCAGGCGGACAAAATCAGCCCGCGCGCGAAGCTGCACCAAGCAGATCGGCCGAGAGTGCCGACGCGGCTTGCGCGATGCAGCCAAAACCCGCCGCGCGCGCTGCCACAGCCAACCGCTCGCTGCTGACCACAGCCGTTGCCGCAAACAACCTGGCAAGCGCCGGCGGCGGCAATCGATGGCAAAGATGATTCAAGGCTTCGGCACTGGATAGAAGCACCAGCGCCGAAACGGGCAACTGCAGCAGCGCATCGACGTGGCGACGATCGAGCCGTGGTGCCGCACGTTGGTAAACGTGCACTTCACGCAACTGCGCACCGCGTGCCCTCAGTTGTTCACCCAACAGGCCGCGACCGCCGGGCGCGCCGATCAAGACAACGCGGCGATCCCGCAAATCGCGCAACGCGGGATGATCGAGCAGGCCCTCGCTATCCTGACGCGACGGCACCAGCGCTGCGCTGATACCGTGCCTTTGAAGCGCACGCGCTGTACTTTGTCCAACGGTCAGCACGATCGCTGATGTTTTCAGCGTTGACAGCGCCGCCGCGAAACGCACCGCGGCTGGGCTGGTGAAAATCAGCACGTCATCCGTCAACGCTTTCTCTAGACCGAGGCGGGCGCTGGCTTCATCGGCGACCTTGCGTAATGACAACCCCGGTAACAGCATCGGCATGCCACCATGGGCGCGTATTTTTCGCGCCAGTGCGGCGGCGGTGCCGGCGGGGCGGGTGATCACCACGGTACGGCCGCCCAGATTCTTGCCGCCTGCGGGAATTTGCCGCTGCATCTACGCATCGCATCCGGTCGTTGCCATTAGCCGTAAGTGTAGCTACCTACCTACAATTGGGTATTCACCCATTCCACGGACTGTTGATCAACGTGAGCACCATCGAACTCCCAACGCAGAACCTGGCCAGGCAAGCAAAGAAGCTGGTGCAGTTCATGCGCGATGAAATTCCCATGGCGCTGGCGATGGACATCCGGCTGGGCGACTGCGATGAAGGCCATCTCACCCTGCTGGCACCACTCGCGCCGAACGTGAACGACAAGGGCAGCGCGTTTGGCGGCAGCCTGGTCAGCGTGATGACACTGAACGGCTGGGCGCTGGTGGAACTGGCGCTGCGCCAGCGTGGCGAGGACTGCGATCTGTTCGTTGGCGAGTCCAGCGTGCATTATCTGGCGCCGGTGGTGCGGGATTTCCGCAGCGAGGCAAAGCTGTCCACGCACGCCGACTGGGCCACTTTCTTTCGCACATTGGATGCCCGCGGCAAGGCGCGTATCGAAGTGGTCTGCATGGTGCCCGGCGAACATGGCAAGCCAGCGGCCACGCTGTGCGCACGCTTTGTCGCCAAGCGCCGGGTGGCATAACTGACGGCGGCCGCAGCTTGGGGCAGAATACGCTGATAGTCGATCAGGCTGAGTCGGATCGAACCATCATCCAACGAGGCCATCCACCATGCGCCGTGTACTGAGCCTTTTCGCCATTGCTACCATGCTTGTGCTCGCCGGCTGCGCCACGCAAAAACGCGCCGACACACTCGACACCACGCTGAGGGCCTATGCCAGCGCGGTGCGTTGGGGTGATTTCCAGAGCGCTGCAATATTTCTTGACCCAAAGACGCGCGCCGAACATATGCCGAGCGCGCTCGATCTGGCGCGCTACAAGCTGGTACAGGTCAGCGGATACGACGCTGGCAACGGCCCCGTACCCGATGGCGAAAATCAGGTACGGCAGATCGTCCATATCAACCTAGTCATCGTCAGTTCCCAGTCCGAGCGCAGCATCGTCGACCGCCAGACTTGGCATTACGACGAAGCCAGCAAGCACTGGTGGCTGACCAGCGGGCTGCCCGACATCACGCAGCAGCAGTAACTGCCGCTGTCGACAGGCTGACCGCCTGCCAGCCCCGCACTGCCCGTATAATCGCGGGTTTACCCGGATAGGCGCGCTCCGCGCGGCTGTGGAACCACGATGAACGATTTTCTGCACAAGCTGCCCGAATTTATCGGCAACCACGCGGCGCTGTCAGCGCTGTTCGCGATCCTGCTGCTGGCGTTGATCGTCATGCAGATCGCCGAACTCTTCAGCAAGACCCAGGTGCTGACACCTGCCGGCCTGACCTTGCTGATCAACCGCGAGAGTCCGCTACTGGTCGATCTGTCGGCCCTGCTCGACTTCGAGAAAATGCATGTCCCCGGCGCGAAGCACGTGCTGATGAGCCAGTTCGATCCCGAAAACAAGGATCTGGCCAAGGCGCGCGAACTACCGGTGGTGGTGATGGACAAGGATGGGCGTGGCAACTCGATCAAGGCCTCGCAGCAGTTGGTCAAGGCCGGCTTTGCCAAGGTCTATACCCTGGGCGGGGGTGTGCTGGCATGGCAGCAAGCGCAGTTGCCTCTTGCCAAAGGCAAGAAATAGACAACGCTCTCTTGATTGTCTTTGGTCAAACTTGTCACAAGAGCGTTGCCGGCAAGCCCTCGTGGATCAGCGAACCTAAACATCCACAAGCTGAACCCGCCCCCGCACTGCGCTGGCACGCTACAGGTGATGAATCCCCGCCCGACCGTTGAGAATCTGCGCCAGCACATCCGGCGCGTATTCGAACGAGTCGTAGTAGAGCCGATCCTCGGGTAGCCCGGCATCGAGAAACAGCTGATGACCGGCTTCGATCATCGCCGGTGGTCCGCTCATGTAGACGTCGTAGTCGGATAGATCAGGCTGATCTGCCAGCACGACCTCGTGCACCAGCCCGCTGCGCAATCCTCCGGCCTGCTCCGAATCGGACACCACGGCATGGAAGTGCAGATTCGGCGCCACTCGCATCCAGCTCTCGGCCAGCGCGGGCATGTAGATATCGGCTGCACTGCGGGCGCCCCAGTAGACGTGCATCGGCCGGCGTGTGCCCAGCGCAATGAAGTGCTCGACGATCGCTTTGATCGGCGCAAAACCGGTACCACCGGCCATGAAGATCATCGGCCGTTCGGAATCCTCGCGCGGCACGAAGGTACCCAGCGGTCCCTCGATGCGCAGCCGATCGCCGACCTTCAAGCTTTCGTAAACCCACGAGGTAAAGCCGCCGCCGACCGCCTGGCGTACGTGCAGTTCGATCATGCCGTCCGCCTGCGGGCCGTTGGCGATGGAAAACGGCCGGTGTTTGCCGTTGTCCAAAACCACATCCAGGTATTGACCTGGCACCCAGTTGAGTGCGGTTTCGCCCGCTGCCGGCATCAGATGCAGCCCGACCGCATCACTGGCCAGCTGCCATTTCGCGGCCACGATGACATCGAGCTGACGTTTTGCGATGGCTTCCACCGAGGTGACTTCACGCACGTCCAGCAGCAGATCGCTGGTTGCCGTGGCCTGACACAGCAGCACCGCGTGATGGGCCTTGTCATTCGCAGTCAATGCTACCGGCGGATTGTGCGTGTAGGCACATTCACCAGACAGCAAGGTAGCCTTGCAGCTACCGCAGACACCAGAACGACAGGAGTACGGCAGCGCGATGCCGGCGCGTTGCGCCGCTTCCAGTACGGGCTCGTCGGTCGCCACGGAAAACTGGCGGCCGGAGGATTTGATCGTGGCAGTAAACACCCGGGATTTTCCTGATGCATTGTCGCGGCGGTGACAGCGGACAACAATGGCGGTTCGACTCGCAGGAATCAACGATGACCACACCCATCACGCCTATCTGGAAGCAGGACACCGACCTCGATCGCATCAACGGCTGGAACACCAACACTGCCATGGAAGTGCTGGGCATCCGCTTTACCGCGGTCGGCGACGACTGGCTGCAGGGCACGATGCCGGTAGACCATCGCACGCACCAGCCGTTCGGCCTGCTGCACGGCGGCGCCTCGGTGCTGCTGGCCGAAACGCTGGGCAGCAGCGCGGCGATGCTCACGCTGGACCCGGAAAAAGAACTTACGGTCGGCCTCGACATCAACGCCAACCACATCCGCGGCGTACGCAGCGGCATCGTCACCGGCACGGCCCGGCCGTTGCACCTGGGGCGCACCACCCAGGTGTGGGAAATCCGCATCGAGAACGAAGACGGCGCGCTGGTATGCGTATCGCGGCTAACCATGGCAGTAGTGCCCGCGCGCGTCATCGGGACGAATGTGAAATGAGCACATCTACTGTGAGCCGACTTTGAACCAGGAAGCGCCCTACGCCACGCTCAGCCCCGACTGCATACTCGATGCCGTTGGTGCCTGCGGGCTGTGGACCGACGGCCGTCTGCTGGCGCTCAACAGCTACGAAAACCGCGTGTGGCAGGTCGGGCTAGAAGATTCACAACCGGTGATCGCCAAGTTTTACCGACCCAACCGCTGGAACAATGCGGCGATTGTCGAGGAACACGCATTCACCCTCGAACTGGCCGCGGCGGAGCTGCCAGTGGTTGCGCCGCTTGTTTTCGCCGATCGCACCCTGCTGCTGCACGATGGCTTTCGTTACGCACTCACACCCCGCCGTGGCGGTCGTGCGCCGACGCTCGACTCGCCCGATCAGCTGCAATGGCTGGGCCGGCTGATCGCGCGCATGCATGCCGTCGGTGCGCGCCAGCCGTTCGACCATCGCGGCACGCTTGATCGCGACACGATGGTGCGGCAGTCAATGCAGGCCGTGCTCGGTTCATCGCTACTGCCGACATCACTACAAAGCCACTACCGCGCCGCCGCCGATCGGCTCGATGCCGCGATCGCGCAGCGGCAGTCGGCGATCGGCCCACTGCGCCAGCTGCGCCTGCACGGCGACTGCCACCCCGGCAACGTGCTTTGGACCGACGACGGTCCGCATTTCGTCGATCTGGACGACGCCCGTATGGGACCGGCGGTGCAGGATCTGTGGATGCTCGCCGGCGATGCGCGCACGATGGACGCGATGCTTGAAGGCTATCGACAGTTTCGGGATTTCAACGACGACGAACTGATCCTGATTCCCGTGCTGCGTGCCATGCGACAGATGCACTATGCCGGCTGGATCGCCGCGCGCTGGCACGATCCCGCGTTTCCCACGGCGTTTCCCTTCGCCGCCGAATCGCGCTGGTGGGAGCAGCACATCGCCGATCTGCACGAACTGGCTGATGAGTTGGCATGACCGTCGGCAAACCAGCCTGCGCCGACGCTTCCGCAACATCGGCTTTTTCTGCCACTCTTCGCACCCCTTTCGGAGTTCCGCATGCGCCTTGTTCTTTTCCGCCTGATCGGCATCCTTGAAATTGCCGGTGGCTTTTACGGCGTGGTAGCCGCGCTGCGTCGACTGCTGCCGCTGGACTCGACTCACGAAAGCATCTTTGCGCTGATCGAGCTGGCCCTGTTCGCGTTTGTACTGGTAGCCGGTGTGTTGTTGCTGGACAACAGCGAACGAGGAATCACGCTTTCGCGCTGGGCGCAGCTGCTGCAGCTGCCGCTGATCGCCACCTCGATGTTCAGTTATGCGCTGTCCTGCGGCGCCTTCGTCAACGTATTTTCCACCCTGCACATGCCGCCGCATCTGGGTCTTGACTGGCGCTTCGGCATCCAGGGGTTTCAGCTGGCGCTGGCCGGTCCAGGCACTTCGCGTATCGGCCTCAACCTGCTGGCGCTGCTGTCATGGCTGGCGCTGCGGTTGCGCTGATCGGCATCTCGCTTCGCCACCAGACATTTTTTGTCCGACCTGATCCGCACCAGGCTCATCCACTCCAACCGAGGCATGCCAATGGCTCGCATCAGTTTCATTGAACTCCCTGCCGCCGACCTGCACGCCGCCAAGCAGTTCTATACGAAAGTCTTCGCCTGGAAGCTGACCGACTTTGGCCCGAATTACGCGTGCACAATGACAGGCGATGTCGATACCGGCCTGCAGGGCGATATGGCTGAAGCGCCGCGCGCGCCGCTGCCGGTGATCGCGGTGGATGATCTGGAGGCGGCACTGGCCGCCGTGACATCGGCAGGCGGAGTCATCGTGAAGCCGATTTTCGGTTTTCCCGGTGGCCGCCGTTTTCATTTCACTGATCCCAACGGCAATGAACTGGCCGTGCTCAAAGCAGATTGAGCTCGGCAACGAGTCCACTGCAAATAGCTAAGCTGAACTCTTCTGACTAGCCCAGTGGATGTGCGATAAACATGCTGCCGATGAATTTTCGCACCCGCAAATGGGTGAAGCCTGAAGACCTCAATCCCAACGGCACGCTTTTTGGTGGCAGCCTGCTGCGTTGGATCGACGAAGAGGCGGCGGTGTACGTGATCGCCCAGCTGGGCAACAGCCGCGTGGTGACCAAGTACATGTCGGAGATCAACTTCGTCAGCTCGGCGCGTCAGGGTGACGTGATCGAGATGGGCATCAACGCCACCCGCTTCGGCCGCACCTCGATCACCTTGCGTTGCGAGGTGCGCAATATGGTGACCCACAAGAGCATTCTCACCATCGACAAGATCGTCTTCGTCAACATGGGCCTGGACGATCAGCCATCGCCGCACGGCCATACCGAAGCGACACTCGATAACGGCAGCCCCTGACTGCAAATGCCGGTGGTTCGCGCCCGCACGCTATCATGTAGGGATGAATACGCCCGTTGATCAAGCCGCTCCCCCCGCCACTCTTCCCGTGATCCGTCTGAAGTCCGACCGTAATCCGGGCCACCCCTGGGTATGGTCAGCGCAGATCTACAAGCCCGAGGCGCGACTGCCACCGGGCAGTGTGGTCGAAGTGCAGGACGCCAAGGGCCGCTTCGTCGGGCGTGGCTTCTGGAACGGCCATGCGCGTATTGCGCTGCGGCTGCTGAGCAACGACGAAACCGAGACGATCGATGCCGAATGGATCGCCAGGCGCATCGACAACGCGGTAACCCTGCGTCGCGAACTGCTGCAGATCGATCACGTCAGCGATGCCTGGCGCGTGGTGCACAGCGAAGGCGACGGCTTGTCCGGCCTCATCGTCGATCGCTACGCCGACATTCTGGTGATCGAATATTTCGCTGCCGGCATGTGGCGTTTTCGCGAGGCGATCCACGCTGCGCTGCTCACGCATTTTCCGGGCGCGCGGCTGTACTGGTTTGCCGAATCGCATGTGCAGAAGCAGGAGTCATTCGATTGCCGCAGCGGCGACGTACCCGAAGCCGTGGAAGTGCATGAATACAAGCTGCGCTTCCATGCCGCACCGGGTTCTGGCCACAAGACCGGTTTCTTCGCCGACCAGCGCGACAACCGCCGCCGTTTTGCCGAACTGGCGCGCGGCAAGCGCGTGCTGGATCTGTGCTGCAACGCCGGCGGTTTCGCGGTGCATGCCATGGCCGCTGGCGCACTGTCAGCCACCGGCGTGGATCTGGATGCGGGTATCCTGGAAGTCGCCCGCGCCAACGCCGCCGCCAACAACGTCACGGTGAACTTCGAGCAAGCAGATATCTTCGACTGGGTACGTGCCGCGGTGGCGCGTGGCGAGCAGTACGACGCAGTGATCCTCGACCCGGCCAAGCTCACCCGCGACCGCAGCAAGGTGTTCGATGCGCTGAAGAAATACTTCGCGATGAACCGCATGGCGATGGACGCGATCGCACCCGGCGGCATCCTGCTGACCTGCTCTTGCACCGGACTGGTCAGCGAAGCGGATTTCCTCGAAATGCTTCGCCGCGTGGCGCTGAACGCCGGGCGCGAGATCCAGGTTCTTGAGGTGCGTGGCGCCGGCGCCGACCATCCGTTCCGTACCAACGTACCGGAAGGCCGCTATCTGAAAGCGGTGATTTGCAAGGTGATGTAAGCCGCGCGACACCGGTCGACGCAAACTGGCCCGACGATGCATAGACCCGCTTCACCGTTTGGAACTGACCCGTGAACTCAATCTCCAGCAGCAGACAGACGTCCATCGCCTGGACCATTGTTGCGGCGAGCTTCGGCTTCGCCGTAGTGCAGCTGGACGTCACCATCGTCAACGTGGCGCTGCCGCGACTGAGCATTGATCTGACCGCCAGCGTGCCCGGCCTGCAATGGGTGGTGGATGCCTACAGCCTGGTGTTCGCCGTGCTGCTGCTGTCAGCCGGCGTGATGGGTGACCGACTGGGCGCCAAGCGTGCCTACCTGATCGGCCTGGCCGGTTTTGCGCTGGCGTCTGCGGCCTGCGGCGCGGCGCAGACGGCAACCCAGCTGATCGCGGCGCGCGCCGTGCAAGGCATCGGCGCAGCGTTGTTGGTGCCCCCGTCGCTGGCGCTGCTCAACCATGCTTGCGCGCACGATGCAAAATTGCGAGCAAAGGCCATCGGTCTATGGACGGCTGCCGCCGGTGTTTCCATCGCCGCCGGCCCGATTGTTGGCGGGCTGCTGTTGAGCTGGCTCGGCTGGCGCAGCATCTTTTTCGTGAATCTGCCGCTGTGCATGATCGGCATGCTGATGACCCTGCGCGTCGCCGAAACACCACGCAAACCACAGCAGCATCTGGATCTGGCTGGACAGCTTCTGGCAATCGCCGCACTGACTTGTCTCACCGCGGCGGTGATCGAGATCGGGCCGCTCGGTATCCGCCATCCGTTGGTATTGGGTGGATTCGCGCTGGCGTTGATCAGCACCGTGTGGTTCGTACGCGTCGAAGGTAGAGTGACGCAACCGATGCTGCCGCTAAGCTTTTTCCGTCTGCCGAATTTCAGCCCGGCGGTGCTGTTCGGTATCGCGGTGAACCTGACCTACTACGGCCTGATTTTCATCCTCAGCCTGTATCTGCAGCACATATGTCGCTACACCGCCACGCAGGCAGGGCTAGCCTTTCTGCCGCTGACTGCCACGTTTGTGGTGGCCAATCTGATCAGTGGCTGGATGGTCGGCCATTACGGTAGCCGCCTGCCGATGCTGCTGGGCGCGCTGATTGGTGCCTGCGGCTTTGCCCTGCTCACGCGACTGGATGCGCATAGCAGCTATCTGGCGATGCTGGCGCCGTTCGTGATGATCCCCAGTGGCATGGGCCTGGGCGTACCGGCGATGACGACGGCGATCCTGGCCAGCGTCGAAAAAGCTTGGTCGGGTACCGCCTCGGCGGTGCTCAACGCCGCCCGACAGGCGGGCGGCGCCATCGGCGTCGCCGCGTTTGGTGCGCTGGTGACCGGCGGGGATCTTCACATCGTGCCCGGCATGCATGCGGCCGCGTGGCTTTCCAGTGGACTGCTGGTCACCGCTTCGGTTGTCGTCTGGTTTGGCATTCGCCGGCAAGCTCCACCATCGATCGATTCGACCGGTGGCGAAACGCATCATTGAGATAACACGTTTCGCTCCAGGGAACCTGCCACTACACCGATGGCGATACCTTTGCTTTTGCCGAAGCCGGCGGCAGCAAACCGTCTGCCCGGAACATCCCCTTGATGCCACGCAGCGCCTGGCGAATCCGGTCCTGATTCTCGATCAGGGCGAAGCGCACGTAGTCATCGCCGTAGTCGCCGAAACCAATGCCCGGCGACACCGATACCTTGGCATCGGCCAGCAGCTTCTTGGCGAACGCCAGCGAATCGAGCTTCGCATACGGCTCGGGAATTTTTGCCCAGACGTACATCGAGGCTTTCGGCACCTCGACCATCCAGCCGATTTCATGCAGGCCCTTGACCAGTACATCGCGACGCTGCTGATAGTTCGCGGCGATATCGCGCACGCACTGCTGGTCGCCTTCCAGTGCGGCGATGGCAGCGACCTGCAGTGGCGTAAACGTGCCGTAGTCGTGATAGCTCTTGATCCGCGCCAGCGCGTTGACCAGCTCGGCGTTGCCCACCATGAAACCGATACGCCAGCCGGCCATGTTGTAGCTCTTGGACAGGGTGAAAAACTCCACCGCGATGTCCTTGGCGCCGGGCACCTGCATGATCGATGGTGCCTTCCAGCCGTCGTAGACGATATCGGCATAGGCCAGATCGTGCACCACCAGTACGTCGTACTGCTTGGCCAGGGCGACCACCCGTTCGAAGAAATCCAGCTCCACGCACTGCGCGGTCGGGTTCGATGGAAAACCGAGGATCATCATCTTCGGCTTGGGAATACTCTCGCGAATGCCGCGCTCAAGCTCCGCAAAAAAATCGATGCCCGGCGCCATCGGTATCGAGCGGATCTGTGCGCCGGCAATCACGGCGCCGTAGATGTGGATCGGGTAACTGGGGTTGGGTACCAGCACCGTATCGCCGCGATCCAGCGTGGCCAGCATCAGATGCGCCAGGCCTTCCTTCGAGCCGATGGTGACGATGGCTTCGCTTTCCGGATCGATCTCCACGCCGTAACGCTCGCCATACCAACGCGTGATGGCGCGGCGCAGGCGCGGTATGCCCTTCGATGTGGAATAGCCGTGTGTATCCGGGCGCTGCGCCACGGTGCACAGCTTCTCGACGATATGCGGCGGCGTGGGGCCATCCGGGTTGCCCATGCTGAGATCGACGATGTCCTCACCGCGGCGCCGCGCCGCCATCTTCAGCTCGGCGGTGATGTTGAAGACATAGGGGGGAAGACGTTCGATGCGCTCGAAACGGCGCGAGAAACCCTGCTCGGTCATGACAGCCTCGTTGTACGTAAGCGCCCGGAACCGTCCGAGCGACGTCGGAGTAGCGGCGGCAGAACTTCCTGCCTGCGCCACTCCTGCGCTGACGATAAACGGAGCGAAGGGCTTCTGTCGAGATCCGCGTGCACGCCAGTTTGACCGCGTATGTCCACACTGCCGGCATGAGCCAACGCCAAATCGCTCCTGAAATCGACCCCGTGCTGCGCAGCGAAGTACGCGCTGCCGGCCTACGCTATGTCAGCGATGATCAGCCAGGCATCGCGCGCCAGCGTCGCGGCAAGGGTTTCGGCTATCTCGATGCCAAAGGTTTGCGCATCACCGACGAAGAGGTGCTGACGCGCATTCGTGCGCTGGCGATTCCGCCAGCCTACGTCGATGTGTGGATCTGCACCAACCCCAACGGCCACCTCCAGGCCACCGGCCGCGACGCCCGTGCGCGCAAGCAGTACCGCTACCACGAGCGCTGGCGTGCGATGCGCGATCACGGCAAGTTCGATCGGGTGCTCGAGTTCGGCGATGTGCTGCCGAGGCTTCGACGACGCGTGCGCAGCGACCTCGCGCAACCCGGCCTGCCCGAAGAGAAAGTGCTGGCACTGATCGTGCGGTTGCTCGACGAAACGCTGATCCGCATTGGTAACGATCGCTATGCGCGCGACAACAAGAGCTTCGGACTCACCACGCTGCGCTCGCGCCATGTGCGCCTGCATCGCGGGCGGCTGCGTTTCGAATTTCGCGGCAAGAGCGGCCAGCAGCGCGAGATTGAGCTGGACGACAGGCGTTTGGCGAAAATCATCCATCGTATGCAGCAGCTGCCGGGGCAACGCCTGTTTCAGTATCTCGACGAGGGCGGCAAACGCCAGCCGGTGGATTCGGAGATGGTCAACGATTACCTGCGCAACACCAGTGGCGGCGAGTTCACGGCAAAGGATTTTCGTACCTGGGGCGGCACGGTGCAGGCCGCCGGCGTGCTTGCCCGCACGCCGCTTCCGGAAAAGGGCGGTGAGCGCGCGATACGCTCCGCCCTGGCTGCGGCCATCAAGGAAGTCGCCGCCACGCTCGGCAACACGCCGGCCGTATGCCGCGCCTCCTACATCCACCCACTGATCATCGAAGGCTGGCAGGACGGCGACCTGCAACGCGTCATCCCTGCCAGCGCGGCGCATCACGCCCGCCAGCTCGAGCAGCTCACCCTGCGCTACCTGCGTCGCCGCCTGCGGGCGGGTGGCCGTCGCAGCGCTTGAGTCGCCAGCGCGTAAACTGATGGCTAGCCTTTGCTGGAATGCCCCATGTCTGTTGCTGAAATACTGCTGATCGTTCTGCTCCTCGCCGTGCTGGTGATGATCGTGCTGCAAGTCATCACGCTGCGACGCGGCCACGCGGACGCAGGACTCAACCTGCGACTGGATGCGCTGAAGGACGATGGCGAACGCTTGCAGCGCACCCTGCGCGAAGAACAGCGCTCGGGACGCGACGAACTTCAGCAGGGTTTCGACCGCTTCCGCGGCCATGTCGGCGAGCAGCTCGTCGGCATCAGCCAGCAGCAGCTGGCGCGCATCGACGACTTCGGCCAACGCCTCAACCTGCTCACCGAACGCACCGATGCCGGCCTGCAGTCACTAGCCATGCGACTGGCCGAGGATGCGCGCAAGAGCCGCGAGGAACTCACACTCGCGCTCAACCACTTCGGTGAACAGCAGCAGTTGCGCCTCGCCGCACTCACAGCCGATAACGAAAAACGCATGGGCGAAGTGCGCGCCACGCTGGAAGCCAAGCTCAGCGCGATCCAGCAAGACAACGCGGCCAAACTCGAACAGATGCGTGCAACCGTCGACGAAAAGCTGCAGTCGACGCTGGAGACCCGGCTTGGCCAATCGTTCAAGCTGGTCTCCGATCGCCTCGAAGCGGTGCAGCGCGGCCTTGGCGAAATGCAGAATCTGGCCATTGGCGTCGGCGATCTGAAGCGCGTGCTGACCAACGTCAAGAAGCGCGGCACCTTCGGCGAAGTGCAGCTCGGTGCGCTGCTCGAAGACATGCTGACCGCCGAGCAATATGCCTCCAACGTGATCACCGTGCCGGGCACCAACGACCGTGTCGAGTTCGCGATCCGCATGCCGGGACAGGAGGAAGGCGAGCACGTCTATCTACCCATCGATGCGAAGTTTCCGGTCGAGGATTACCAGCGCCTGCTCGATGCGCAGGAGGCCGCCGATATCGAGGCCGCCAACACGGCCGGACGGGCACTGGAAAATCGCGTGCGCGATGAAGCGAAGCGCATCCAGAGTAAATACGTGTCACCGCCGCATACCACCGATTTCGCGGTGCTTTACCTGCCCACCGAAGGCCTTTACGCCGAAGTGATCCGGCGCCCCGGCCTGTTCGAAAGCCTGCAGCGCGATCATCGCGTCACCGTGGCCGGGCCAACCACATTGAGCGCGCTGCTCAACAGCCTGCAGATGGGTTTTCGCACGCTGGCAATCGCCAAGCGCAGCAGCGAGGTGTGGAAGATTCTCGGCGCGGTAAAAACCGAATTCGGCAAGTTCGGCATCGTGCTGGACAAGACCCGCAAGCAGCTCGATACCGTGCGCAACAGCATCGACAGCGCAGGCCAGCGCACACGCGTGATCGAGCGCAAACTGCGCGAGGTCGAAACACTGTCGGTCACCGACAGCGCCAGCCTGCTGGGCGAAACCTTGATTGAGGACGCAAGCGAACCTCTCACCGGCGCGGATGACGACAGCACCGTATGAGTGCCGCGCGCAACCCGCTGATCAAGCACCATCGACGACTCGGAGCACTCGCCGCCGAACTTGAACGGCTGCGTAAAACGCTGCCACGACGTGAGCGGGTGCTGGTCGGTTTAGCCCAGGCAGTTCGTGTCGCCGCCGCGGCAAGCCTTGGCTACTTTGGCGCGCTGGGGCTAGGACTGCAGCCGGGGTTCTGGGCCGCGATCACCGCCATCTCGGTGACCCAGAGCAGTTTTGCCGAAGTGCGCAACTCGTCGCGCGACCAGTTTATCGGTGCCATCTTCGGCGGACTGATAGGAATCGGTGCCGCCCTGCTTGGCCATGATCATTACTGGGCCTACATCGTGGCGGTCATGCTAGGTACGATGTTTTGCTGGGCCTGCAATCTCAGCGCGGCCGGTCGCATCAGCGGCATCACCACCACGATCATCATGCTGGTGCCGCATCAGGGATCGTTTCTGCAGTTCGCCTTGTTTCGCCTGGGCGAGGTCACGCTAGGCGCTCTGGCGGCGTTATTGGTGACACTGCTTTACGAGGCGCTGGAGCGCCATTGGTTTCCCGATCCCTCCTCTTCATAAAACGCACAACGTGCGATGGCAGAGCTGCGGCTTTATGCCTGTCCACGCTAACGTCAATCGCAAATGTCACTGGCCCGCTACACTGGCAAGCCTGTCTGAGTTCCAAGGACCACTATGAGCAAGCAGCCACCCACCGACGTCACCCGAGAACAGGCCGAGGAGGCCGTGCGCACACTGCTGCGCTGGGCCGGCGAAGATCCCTCCCGCGAAGGCCTGCTGGATACGCCCAAGCGCGTGGTCAAGGCCTACGGCGACTGGTTCAGCGGTTACCTGTCCGATCCGGGCGAATATTTGCGGCGTACCTTCAAGGAGGTGGCCGGCTATGATGAGATGGTGGTGCTGCGCGATATCGAATTCGAGAGCCATTGCGAGCATCACATGGCGCCGATCATCGGTCGTGCGCACGTGGGCTATCTGCCGACCAATCGGGTGGTTGGCATCAGCAAGCTGGCGCGCGTCGTCGACGGCTTTGCGCGGCGCTTCCAGGTACAGGAAAAACTCACCGCCGAGATCGCCCAGTGCATCCAGGAGAACCTGCACCCGGCCGGCGTGGCGGTAGTAATCGATGCCAGCCATGAGTGCATGAGCACGCGCGGCGTGCACAAGCGCGGCGTATCGATGGTCACCAGTCAGATGCTGGGCTCGTTCCGTGATGATGCGCGCACCCGCATGGAATTTCTGCAATTCATCGGCATCGGCCGCGGCGTGCGCTGAGTGTCAGCCATCGCGCGATTTGGACGTCCATCTACGTTTCAGTTCGCAGCACTTCTTGTCACGGCTGGCTTGCTGCTGGCAACGACAATCTGCGCGGCGCAGGATTATCCACAGACGCCGCGCGAGTACCTGCGGCTGATGGACAGCAATGGCGATGGCAAGATCAGCGAGACCGAGTACGTCGAGTACATGAGCCGTAGCTTTCGCCGCATGGATACCAACGGCGACGGCATTCTGGAATCCAGCGAGCTGCCGGGTGGCCGCGGCAGGCCGATCTCGCTACGCGAGTTTCAGGACAATCTGCGCAGGCAGTTTCATCGGCTCGACCGCAACCACGACGGCTATCTCAGCGCCAGCGAACTGGCGCAACCGCCGGGTTGATTCATCACGGTGCGTCAGGTCGAGATCGCCAGCCGTTCGGATCGATAGAGTTGCATGGTCACCAGCACAGCGATCAGGGCGGCGGCAAAACTGCCGGCCAGACAAAGCCCGAGCTGCATCGACTCGATGCCATCACCGCGCAGCAGCTGCATGATGCCAAGGTTCTGCCCCAGCAGCGGTACCGCGTACATCCACGGCTCCGCCCTGACCGGCAGAATGGCCAGCACCAGACTGGGAATCGCCGGCACCAGCATCAGCAAAGACAGGTAGGTCTGCGCCTCGCGATAGGTTTTGGCGAAGGCCGCCACCAGAGACTGCAAGGCCGCCAACAACACGAGAACCGGCAGCATCAGCAGCAGCACGTGGGCGGCGAAATGCACACCCAGGTCCAGCTCCATGCCGATTTTTTCTGCTGGTATGAATTGCCCCACCACCCCAAACGCCACCAGGGTGATCAACAGGCTGGCGGCGGAAAAGACGCAGATGGCCGCCAGCTTGCCGCTGAAGATTTTCCAGCGCGCCACCGGATTGGCAAACAGCGGCTCCAGCGACTGGCGCTCGCGCTCGCCGGCAGTGAGGTCGATCGCCAGATACATGCCACCCATGAAAATGGTGATGATGAAAAAGTACGGCAACATCGCGAAGATCAGCACGGCGCGCGATTGCGGCGTCGCCTGATCACGCCTGGCTACCACCAGTGGCCATGCCGTGGTTGGCGATAATCCGCGTGCCACCAGCCGCATCGCACCCTGCTGGCGCGCATAGCTTTCCACCAACTGGCTGACGCGTTCTACCGAGGTATTGGCATCGCGTTGCGACGAGTCGTAAATCATCTCCACCTGCACCGGCTGACCCTCGCGCCAGGCCTTGCCGTAGCTGGGGGCAATGCGCAGCACCACATCGGCATCCTGCTTGCGCACCGCTTTTTCAGGATCGGCCAGTGCTGCGCCTGGCACCACGCCACCAGCCTTCAGCGCATCGATCAGATTCGGCGCGTACTGCGCACCGATTACCGGCACCGGCACGGGCTTGTCGGCCTTGTCCAGCTCGCGGCCAAGCTGGACGTTGAGCAACATCACGAACAAGATCGGACCCAGCAAAGGGCCGGTGAGGAAAGCGCTGATCATGGTGCGTCGATCGCGCAGGTTTTCCTTCACTTCCTTCAGAAACACGGTGAGGAAGGCGCGGCTGCGATAGGCGCGTTTTACGTTCGGCGCATTCATGCAGCGAGCCCCTCTTCGCTGCCAATGATTTTCACGAATGCATCTTCCAGATTCGCTTCGCCGGTGTGCTCACGCAGTGCGTCTGGCGATTCGTCGGCCACCACGCGACCACGTGCAATCACCACGATGCGGTCACACAGCGCAGCAACCTCCTGCATGATGTGACTGGAAAAAAGCACACAGCGGCCTTCGTCCTTCAACCGCTGCATGAACTGTCGCAACGCGCGGGTAGCCATCACATCCAGACCGTTAGTCGGCTCGTCCAGAATCACGTTGCGCGGGTCGTGCACCAAGGCACGGGCGATGGCGGTTTTCACCCGCTGGCCTTGCGAAAAGCCTTCCGTGCGGCGGTCACCGATGTCGCCCATATCGAGCGACTGGATCAATGCCTCGCGACGCATCTTCAGCAAATCCTCCGGCAGGCCATGCAGTCGCCCGAAATAATCGATGTTCTCCCGCGCGGTGAGCCGCTTGTAGAGGCCGCGCGCATCGGGCAGCACGCCGAGCTGTCGACGCACAGCCAGCGCGTCGACGTCAGCGTCGATGCCGTCCACCAATACCTGGCCGCGATCGGGCGACATCAGCGTGTAGAGCATGCGCAGCGTGGTGGTTTTGCCGGCGCCGTTGGGCCCGAGCAGGCCCGTAATTTCGCCATCACGGGCCATGAAACTGACGCCATCGACGGCCTTCACCGCGCCGAAGGCCTTGTGCAGATCTTTCACTTCGATCACGGTGTGGCTCCGTTGAAATCGATGAATATCGGGGTAGGTTGCAGCAGGTCTAGGCACTTGGCATCGAGCGCCCTGGGATCGAGGTCTTCGACAAATTTCTTGATCAGCTTCGGCGTACAACCGGCGGCCATGACGCTGTGCGCCTGACCCTTGAGCACCAGCACGCGTGCGTTGGGCAAGCCCTTCGCCACCTCCTCGGCATAACGCGGCGGCGTGACCGGATCGTACTGACCGGCTAGCAACAGGATCGGCTTGTCGGTTTTCAGCGGCTGGTGGAAATCCGCCGGGCGCGTGCCTTTTGGCCAAACCGAGCACACGGCCTTCAGCGAATCGACCATCTGCGTGCCGAGGATGGTCTGCTCGTCCTGCGGGCGCGATGTCAGCAGGTCGGCGTCCTCGCTGCAAATCACCGAATACTGCATGCCGCTGCCCATCAGTTCCGACAGATCACCCGAAAGGATCTTGGCCTGACCCAGCAGCGGGCCGACATCACCGTGTGCCGCCGCATCGATCGACATGGGCAGTAGCGCAGCGGTGGGCGGCGTGTACGCAAACATGCGCACCACGCTGGCCAGCGAGCTTTCGTTCAATACGCGCTTGACGGTCCGATAGGTTTCCGGATCGCGAAAGCTCACCTGATGCGGGTTGGCGCGCAGTGCATCTCGCAGCTGATACAGCGTCTGGTCCGGATCGCCGAAGCGCTGCTTGCACACTGGCTCAGCGGTGCAGCGGGCGAACTGCAGCTTCAAAGCCTCGTCCAGCGTCTGCGCAAAGCTTTCACCCAGCGCCAGCGAGTTGGGTACGACGCTGTCCAGCACCACGCTGCGCACGGCGTCGGGATAATGCATCAGGTACTGCTGCGCCATGCGCGTGCCGTACGAGACACCGATCAGGTCGAACGTCGGTGAGCCGAACGCCTTGCGCACGTCTTCCAGATCCTGCACGGCCACCGTGGTGGTGTAGTAACGCGGATCGGCGCGTTGGCTGATCTGCTTGAGGCACACCGTGGCCGCGCCGCGGATCTTGCCGACGTCATCGCTGTCTTCGTCGTCCTGGGCGGTGACGTTATCGGAATCCTTGCAGCTGAGCGCATTGGAGCCACCGGTACCGCGCTGATCGAGCAACAGCACATCGCGATGCGTGCGCAGCGGCTGCAGCACCGAAGCAACCGTGCTGGCCGCTTCGGTTGCCGCCTGCCCCGGACCGCCGGCGAGAAACACCAGCATGTCCTTGCTTGGCACCTGAGCGCTTGAACGCAGCACGGCCAGTTTCAACGTAATCGTGCGGCTGTGCGGGTCCGCGCGATTTTCCGCTACCGGAAACGCGGCGCACCACGCCGCCGTACTGAGCCCACTGTTGGGCTGACCGAGCTCGCACGCGGTAAGCGTCACCGCGCCGAGTTGCCATGTACGCGGTTTCGCCGGAGGCTCCGGCATCGCTGATGTCGCTGGCGTCGCAACGACGATTGCCGGCGATTCGTCCTTCGTATGGAAATGATTCCAGGCGAGCAAACCCACTCCCACGGCAACGACACCGATCCGGAAAAGCGTACGTCCTTTCAGCACCATGCCTACTACTCCTCACCCGGTATAAAAATGAATTCAATCGAACGGCCAAACAATCGCGCGATCTTGAACGCCAGCGGCAGGCTGGGATCGTATTTGCCGGTCTCGATGGCATTGATGGTCTGCCGAGAAACATCCAGCCGCTCGGCCAGATCGGCCTGGGACCATCCCTGCTCGCCGCGTAGTTCACGCACGTGGTTATTCATTGAGGAGGCTTGACCATCGGCATGCGCGGGCGGGCATGCGCATCAACGGACATTTCGGCTCTCCATCCTTTCAGCGTGACGTTTGCGCAGATAAATGACGCCCCGGGCCAGCGCAACCACGCCAATGGTCGACGCCATGCCGAGCAACATGCCCCCGTGAAAAGCGTCTCGTTTCAGAAAGGCAAACAGCGCAACGAAACCGAACATGGCAGCCGCTATCGCAAGGCGCCAATGCAAGGCCATCGAATCGTTTGGATCGCAGCCCAGATCATCGCTGTATCGACGCGCCACCCACCAGCGAGTCACGCCGTAGCAAGCCATCATCAGCGGGAAAACCCCTATCAGGATGCTGCCATCCAGTGGCAGGACCTGCGCCGATGCCAGAAAGCCACCCGCTAGGCTCAAAGCCCCGACAACACCGGTGGCCACACCCAATCCGACGAGGTGTGTGCGCTGCTCCAGCTCGTCGCTATCGCGAATACGTCGCGCCATCAGGCCGATGACGTAAAGCATCGGCGGCAAAGGCGCCAACGCCAGCAGCCATTTCGTCGGTGCATCGGTAACTGTGCGAACCAGCGGCCACACCAACACCATGACGACTGCATAAATCGTCATCGCAAACATCAGGTGCTGCTGGTAGCGCTTTTGCTTCAGACGGGGCATGGACGTGTCCTCGAAACGATTTCGGAGTTCATTCGGTATTTCCAGAACCTTGGTCGTTGATCGAGCCATCAAAGCTTTCGTCGGCAAGAGGCGAAATCTCCCTGGCCGGCGCGTTGGATTGGCTTTCCCCGATCACGTTGCTGGAAATGTCAAGCAAACTTGACATGGGCAATCTATCTCTCCCTCGCACCCATGTCAAGGGTACTTGACACTTACGCCCAATTCGGCGCGATTCGCGAGCCAGGTTAATCAGGTGCGCTCTCTAGATAGCAGCCTGAAAATGTAACTTTTTGTGCATTGGTCGACACCGGGTTACCTGAGACTCGAAGACGCAGGGATCGCCTCCTGCATAGGGCTCGAGGCGTTTACCTCATTGGTTCAGCTACCCGGGGGGAATCCCAATGTCCATAAAAAATACGCTGCGCGCTGTCGCATTCGCCGTACTTGTAGGCGTTGCAGCTTCCGCCAACGCTGCCAATCCAGCCACCGCCACCTTCCAGGTATTGATCACCATCACCAAGGCATGCACCGTCACGGCGGGCACAGCATCCAATATCAACCTGGGCTCGGTTGCTGGCACGGCAGTGAACACCACCAACAGCAACACCATCAGCGTCAACTGTTCCAAGACCACGCCGTATTACGTTGGCCTGGCACCGTCGAACGCCAACACGGCCGGCGCCGGCACGATGGTTTCCACCACTGCACCCGCGACCAATACCGACAAGGTGCCCTACCAGCTGACGTCGACCGCCGGAGCCGGCGGCACCATCTGGGGTAACACGGCGACATCCACGGCGGTAGGCAATGGCGTGGCAGGCACGGGCACGGGTGTAGCGCAATCGTTAACCGTCTATGCGACCGCCGCCAGCGCCAACTTCACGCCCGACAGCTACGCGGATACCGTCACCGTCAACGTCAACTATTGATCGACCATGCACGGCGCTTCCCCGTGGCGACGGTGGCGTTACGCCCTTCTTGTGGCAATGGCCGCAAGTGGCTGCGCCATGGCGAGCGGACTTCAGGTGGCGCCCGTCACGTTGAGTCTCCAGCCTTCGCAAAACGCCGATGGATTGTGGCTGAGCAATACCGGTGACAACGTCATCCATGCACAGGTGCGTGTCTACCACTGGGCACAAGATGCCAACGGCGATCAGCTGACCCTCTCGCAAGGGTTGGTCATCAGTCCACCGATACTGCAACTGGCTGTGGGCGAGCAACAGCTGGTGCGGGTCATCCGCCTGGGCGCTCCGCCGAACGGCCCTGGCGCAGCGGAGGATGCATACCGCGTCGCCATCGACGAACTGCCCGTCGACATGCATGGCAAGAAGGGCCTGCAGTTTGTGCTGCACTACACGCTGCCGGTGTTTGTCGAGCCTGCTGGTGCGGCAGCTGCGCCACCGATATTGCACTGGAGTCTGCAACAGGATGGCGACCATGCGGTATTGCAGGTTGGCAATACCGGCGGCAGTCACGCACAGCTCGCCAGCCTCAGTTTCATCAACAGCGCCGGCCAGCGCAGCGAAATCACTCCTGGCCTGCTCGGTTACGTGCTTCCTGGCGCCACCATGCGCTGGGTTCTGAAACCGCCCGTGGCCGTGTTCGCGTCTGGTGGCACGCTGGAGGCATCGATCAATGGCGAAAAGGCTACGCAAAAGCTGTCGCTGGCCGATCGTCCTCGCTGAGATAGTTCTATTGCAAGGATTGCTCGCACCAGCTGCCCACTCGGCGGACAAAGCCGACAATGCAATGTCGGCGGCAAATCCTGCGCTGACCGCTGATGGCAATGGCATCGTCGGAACGGGAGGAAATGAACTGTATCTTGACGTGATACTCAACGGTGCATCGAGCGGACTGGCCCATTTCAGCCTTCGCGACGGGCAGCTATGGGTAAGCCAGGTCACCTTGCACCAGCTCGGTTTCGCGCTGCCGTCGGGCATGTCCGATCCGCTGCGGCTGAGCAGCCTGCCCGGCAGCATGGTCGTCTACGATGCGAACCAGCAGAGCGTGAAGATACGCGTGCCACTAAGCATGCTGCGGTTGTCGACCACGGTGCTGAATGCGCCTGCAGTATCCGTACAAAAACCCAGCGCTTCGCCCGGGGCGCTGTTGAATTACGACCTGTACGGTACGCAGGGCGAACACGGCAGCAACAGCCTCAGCGCTTTCACCGAGCTGCGTATCTTCGGGCCCGCCGGGGTGTTCAGCACCACCAGCCTATCGCAGGCCACGCATGCCGATGGCACCGGCTGGGATGACAAGACCGTACGTCTGGACACCGCGTGGAGTACCTCGTTTCCCGACAGCCTGATGACCCTGCGCATCGGTGACACACTCACCGCTGCGCAATCGTGGACACGCTCGACCCGTATTGGCGGCATCCAGTTGGGCACGGACTTTGCGCTGCAGCCCTACCTGATCACGGCGCCATTGCCAGCGTTTCTAGGATCAGCCACCCTGCCTTCGGATGTCGATCTGTACGTCAATGGTCTGCGCCAGTACAGCGGCAAGGTCCCTACCGGCCCGTTTCAGCTCAATTCCATTCCGAACATCAGCGGTGCGGGCAATGCGCAGATCGTACTGACCGATGCGCTGGGCCGCGCTACCACGCTCAATTTCTCGTTGTACGACACGCACCAATTGCTGCAACAAGGGCTGTCGCAATGGTCGACCGAACTGGGTTATGTACGCGAAAACTATGGCTTGGCCTCGTTTGATTACGGGCACGATCCCGCCGCCAGCGGCAACTGGCGCTACGGCGTCAGCGATCACTTCACCGCAGAACTTCACGGTGAGGCTACCGCCGGACTGACCGAAGCCGGCGCCGGCGGGGTCTGGCTGCTCGGCGACAGCAGCGGCATTTTCTCGGCATCGCTCGCCCAAAGCGAGCACGCCGGACAGAGCGGTTCGCAGTACAGCCTCGGCTACAGTTGGCGCAACAACCGATTCAACTTCAGCGTTGACGAAACCCGCACCCGCGGTGACTACCTCGACGTCGCTTCGCTGTATGGCGCGCCACCGCCAAAGGTGAGCAGTCAAGCCGTTGTCGGCTACAGCACCGGGCATCTGGGCGAGTTCGGCGTGAGCTATCTGGATCTGCGTTATCCGGCGCAGGACCCTTCGCGTTACGCCACCGTGTACTGGTTCAAATCGATCGGGCATGCCATGTCGCTCAGCTTGAGTGCGAACCAGAATCTCGACAATGCCGCTGATCGCAGTCTATTTGCCGGCTTCAACATCGTGCTGGACGACAACACCACGGTGAGCACCGGCATACAGCGCGATGGCTCAAGCACCGGGCTCAGTCTCGACGCCAGCAAATCGGCACCGAGCCAGGGCGGCTGGGGCTGGCGTGCCGACTTGCGCCAGGGCGGCGATCAGAATGGCGGTCAGGGCGAACTGGATTATCTGGGTCGCTACGGCATGGTGGACGCCGGTGTCAGCTCGATCGCCGACCAGCGTTATGCCTACGCTGGCGCGAGCGGATCACTGGTGCTGATGGGAGGTGATCTGTTTGCCTCGCGCCGCATCGACGACGCCTTCGCGGTCGTATCTACTGACGGTATCGCCGGTGTTCCCGTAAAGCTCGAAAACAATTCGATTGGCACAACCGACAGCCACGGCATGCTGCTGGTCGAGCCCTTGAATTCGTACCAGAACAATCAGGTGTCCATCGACCCGATGCAGTTGCCACAGGATGTGCGCATTGATCACGTCAAAGCCATCGCAACACCGACCGATCGCGCCGGCACGCTGGTGAAGTTCGGCATCACGCCCGTGCAGGCCGGCGTGCTCACGCTGGTGGACAAGGCCGGCAAGCCATTGCCGCTGGGAAGCCAGGTGCGGGTGCATGGACAGGTCAGCGGTGATCCCGCCTTGGTCGGCTTCGATGGCCAGGCCTATCTGGAAACCCTGCAGAAGCACACCGTGCTGGATGTGGTCACGCCAGACGGCAGCTGCCACGTCGCGTTCGATTACCACAAGGTCGGCAGCACGATCCCGCACATCGGTCCACTGTCATGTGTCGCAGAGGGCGCGCAATGAAGACGCCGAGCCTGGTGGTCACGCTTATTGCACTGATACTGCTGATCGGCAGCTCGTTGATGACCTCGCAAACGGCACATGCCCAGGCCGCCTCGGTTACCTGCAGCGTCACCAGCGCGCCGACCATCAACTTTGGCACCGTGGACGGACTGGTCACCGGCGCCACCACCAGCGCATCGATCGGCTGGACCTGTAAAAACCCCTCCCTGCTCCTGGCTGCCAACACCACTTTCTGCATCAACATCGGCAACGGTACGGGTGGTCTTCAGGGCACCAATCGGGTGATGACCGCCGGCACCGGGCAGAGCCTGCAGTTCCAGATGTATCAGGACAGCGCGCGCACGCAGGTCTGGGGTTCGCTGTTCTCAGCCGTCAACAGCGCGCCCTATCAAACGTCAGTTGTCGTGCCTCTGGGACTCACCTTCCTGCTGCCCGGCATCCTCAGTGGCACAGCAACGATTTACGCCAGCGTACCCAACGCCCAGATAGGCCTGACCGCCGGCACCTATATCAGCACCTTTGCCGGAACCGATGCCGAGATGACGGTGGCCTCGAACTACACCACCACGCCTTCGACCTGCGGCACCGGAAATGCCAGCGCCTTCAGCTTCACGGCCAATGCCACCGTGACAAAGACATGCACCATTACCGCGGCCAACAACCTGAGTTTTGGCACCCCCGCCAGCCTGCTTACCGCCAACGTGGATGCGACGACTACCCTGCAGACTCAATGCACCAACAGCACGGCGTTCCAGATCGGCCTGAACAACGGCCAGAACGCCAGCGGCACCACACGGCGCATGCTTGGCAGCAGCGGAGATTTGATTACTTACGAGCTCTATCAGGACAGCGGGCGAACGATACGCTGGGGCAACACCGTCAACAGCGATACCGTGACCGGTACGGGCAATGGCGCCGTGCAGACCAACACCGTTTATGGCCGCGTGGCCGCTCAGGCCACCCCCACGCCCGGCGCATATACCGACACCATTACGGTAAGCGTGACCTACTGACGAGTGTTGGCGCACAACCGTGCTGCGAGAGGCGGCCCATAATGCCGAGGTGTTGGCGCCGGAGCATTCATAAACCGGCCTGGCGTGCTCACTGTCTGTCGGGAATCTCCAAACCCCAGTATGCCCGAGTAATGTCAAGTAAACTTGACATTACTGCGCTCATCCAGCGACGACGATCACATTTGTGATGAGGGGCGCGTGACCCGAAATACCAAATAATGTGACATAGTTCGCACTTCTGAATGACGCAATTCGTCAGAAAGGGTGACGCAGTTCGCACAATTGAATGACATAATTCGTCGGGTAGATGAGTTACAACGTTCGTCTGCACGACATCCCGACGCCTAGGGATGATCATCGGGGGAGGCCATTGGCCGGGGAATCGCTCTAAAACAAGACTTGGCACACAGCTTGCTGATGTTGGCTGGACCCAGCCGCGCGCAAGGCTGCCGTCGGGGTAATGCTACCAACACCAACCGCTGTCCAATAGCGCGTCAAGAATCAGTCAACCAAGACCAACACCTTTATTCATTAGGAATACGCATGAACAAGACTCTTCTCTCCGCTGCACTGATCGCCGGTTTCGGCGTGGCAGCATTCGCTCCGCAGGCTGCTAATGCGGCCAGCGGCGGCACCATCACCTTCTCGGGCTCGCTCGTCGCGTCCACCTGCGCCGTGACTGTCAACAGCTCCACCGCCAGCGCGACTGTCACGCTGCCGGCTGTTGGGTTGGTTAACACCACCCTGTCAACTGTTGGCTCGTCGGCCGGCTGGACGGGCTTCACTCTCAACTTGAGCGGTTGCCCCACCTCCATAGCGAACGGGTCGGGTACCGCCTATAGCAAGGTTTACCCATACTTCACGGGGGCTGGCATTGACACGGCCACCGGTTACCTGACCAACACCGGCACCGCCAACAGCGGTGTGGAAGTCGCGTTGTCCACTAGCAGCACTGGGGCCAGTTATTTGACGCTGGCAGGCGCGTCGGGCGCTCAGGGTGTGACCCCGGTAGCGCTGTCGGCTACCGCTTCTTCGTTCCAGCTTTACGCCGGCTATGTCGCCACTTCCGCCACCGTGGTAGCGGGCACCGTTACCGCCTCGGTGATATACAACCTCAACTACCAGTAATAGCCAGCAAACCTCGCTGCTGCGGCCGGAGTTCCGGCCGCAGCGTACCCCACTGGCATCCGAGATCCCGATGAACAAACTGATCCGCGCCCTGACCGCGGCGCTGCTGGTCATCGGCTGCGCGCTATCCACCGTCCACGCCAATGTCGTCATCAGCGGCACCCGGGTGATCTTTCCGGCCAAGGACGGTGAGGTCACCGTGCGCCTGACCAATCAGAACACCACACCGGCATTGATCGAGGCCTGGATCGACGACGGCGATGCGAAGGCCACGCCGGACAAGGTGCATACGCCATTCCTGATCACGCCACCGCTGTTCCGCATGGAACCGAACCGCGACCAGAGCCTGCGCATCCTGTTTACACATAGCGAGCAGCCGTTGCCGGCTGATCGCGAGTCGGTGTTCTGGCTCAACGTGCTGGAAATTCCACCGAAGCCGAGCAGCCCGCAATTCCAGGACAAGAATTACATGCAGTTCGCGATCCGTTCGCGCCTGAAGCTGTTCTATCGTCCCGCCGGGCTGGCGGGCGATCCGATGAAAGCGCCGAATGAACTCAGCTTCAAGGCGGCGAGTGATGCCGGCTCGGTCACCCTGGTGGTGCATAACCCCACACCTTATTACGTGACCATTGGCCAGATCACGTTGACTACCGGGGGTGCGTCACACAAGGTGAACGAGGGCATGGTGGCGCCGCTTTCCGATTTGCGTCTGGCCGTGCCGGACCTGAAGCAGGCACCAGCTGCGGGCAGCACGGTCCAGTACGACTGCATCAATGACTTCGGTGCAGACGTAATCCTCAAGGACAACGTCTCGCAGTGAACGCTCGGCACGCCACCTACCAGCGCAATCCACGCTGGCCGCTGGCGTGCCGTCGTGCGTTGCTTTGTGCGGGGATTGCCGCCGCACTGGTGAGCTGGGCCGGCGCAGCGAGCGCCGCCGCAGCCAATGGCGCAGATGCATCTGCCAGCCCTGCAGGAGCAGACGCCAGTGCCAGCGGTGGCTACGCCGATTTCGACCGCAATATGCTGTCCGGTGCCGGCCAGAACACCACCGACCTGTCTCGTTTCGAGCACGGTAATCCGGTGCTTGCAGGTAACTACAACACAGACATCTATCTCAACAATGTCTGGGTTGGCCGCAGCGACGTGCGCTTCGTTGCGACTTCCGCCAAGGCCAGTGCCACCCCGTGTGTGGATCGCAAGCTGCTAGACCAGCTCGGACTGCATCCGGCGAAACTGTCCGCCGAGACCCTGACACGTCTGAACGACTCGACCGCCTGCGTAACCATCGGCAGCCTGATTCCTGGTGCCAGCATGACGTTCGACATGTCGCAACTGCGGCTGGACACCAGCGTGCCGCAGGCCTACATGGGCCAGATGGCGCGCGGCTACGTGAGCCCGGAATACTGGGATGCTGGCGTGCCGGCCGCATTGCTGAACTACAACTTCAACAGCTACCGCAGCACCACCCAGGGCCAGACGCAGACCACGTCCTACCTTGGGTTGAACAGCGGCATCAATCTCGGCCCGTGGCATCTGCGCGAAGACGCCACCGTCAACTGGCAGTCAGCCACGTCCAGCAGCCCGGCACGCCAGCAGTGGCAGAACATCGATGCTTATGTGCAGCGCGATCTTCCCTCACTGCGCTCGCTACTGACGATCGGCGACAGTTATACCGACGGTGCGGTATTCGACAGTTACGGCATCCGCGGTGTACAGCTCGCCACCGACGATCGCATGCTGCCGCAATCGTTGCAGGGCTACGCCCCGGTCATTAACGGTGTAGCCAACACCAATGCCAAAGTCACCGTGCGCCAGAACGGCGTGCAGATCTACCAGGCCACGGTGGCACCCGGCCCGTTCACGCTCACCGATCTGTACCCGACCGGTTACGGCGGCAATCTGGATGTCACGGTGACCGAAGCGGATGGTCGCGTGACAACCTTTACAGTGCCGTATGCCTCGGTGGCGCAATTGCTGCGCCCGGGCATCACCCGTTTCGATATCGCCGCGGGTGAATTGCGCGACGCATCGATCAAGGACAAACCTGCCGTGGTGCAAGCAACGGTGCAACATGGTTTCAACAACCTGCTGACGGGCTATGCCGGCATCGTGGGTTCGCAGGGCTACGCAGCCGTGCTGATGGGCGGCGCGATCGACACACACTACGGCGCGCTCGCGCTGGACATCACCCACGCAAACGCTCACATTCCCGGCTATGCAACGCAGTCCGGTCAGAGCGTACGGATAACCTACAGCAAGATCATTCCGTCGACGCAGACAACGCTGTCGGTCGCCGCTTATCGCTATTCAACCAGCGGCTTCCTCAGCCTCGACCAGGCCGCCGAAGCCCGCGGCTATGCGCGCGAGGGAATCAACGCCTTTGATTACGTGCCATCGCCAACCGTGCCCATGATCGACGGTGTGCCAGAGCAAAGCGTGCTCACTCCGGCCCAACAGGCTGCCCTCACGGGCAGTGCCTTCACCGCCAACCCGATTCTCTCGGGTACCGGCGTGGAACGTCAGCGCAACAATTTCACCTTATCGCTCAGCCAGCGTCTGGGGCAAAGCGGCGGGTCGATCTACGCCAACGCTACCGCCAATGACTATTGGAATCGCAGCGGCACCAATACCCAGTTTCAGCTTGGCTACAACAATCATTTCCATCGGTTGAGCTACGGCATCTCGGCCACGCGCTCGGTCGATCCCCTCGGTCACTACGACAACGAATACTTGGTGAACTTCAGCCTGCCACTGGGCGATAGCCCGCATGCACCGACTTTCATGCTGAATCTCACGCATGACCAGAGCGGGAGTTCGCAGGATCAAGCGATGGTGAACGGCACGTTCGGTGCGGACAGCCAGTTCAACTACGGCGCGACGGCTACACACAACAGTGACGGTGGCGGCAACGCTAGCAGCGTGAATGCGGGTTACCGCAGCCCGTATGCGGTGCTCAACGCCAGCTATGGTGATGGCAGCGGCTATTCCCAGGCTTCGATTGGCGTGAGCGGTGCCGTGGTAGCGCACCCGGGTGGTGTCACCTTCGGTCAGCCGATCGGCGACACGGTCGGTATCGTCTACGTACCGGGCGCCGAGGGTGCTAGCTTGAACAGTGCCGCTGGTGCGCGGATCGACCGCTTTGGTTATGCCGTGGTGCCATACCTGACACCCTACATGCTCAATAACATCCAGATCGATCCGAAGGGGCTGTCGCTGGACGTACAGCTCGATGCCACCAGCGCACAGGTTGCGCCGTATGCCGGTGCAGTGGTGATGCTGAAATTCAAGACCGAGAATGGTCGCGCGCTGATCGTGCGTGCCCGTTTGCAGAATGGCGAAGCGCTGCCGTTCGGCGCCGAGGTGTTCAATGAAAAAGGAATTTCGCTGGGCGTGGTCGGCCAAGCCGGTCAGATCCTGGTGCGTGGTGTCGACCAGTCCGGGGAGCTAAGCGTGCGCTGGCAGGATGACAATGGCGCGGCCCAGTCGTGCTCGTTCACCTACCAACTTGCCCCACGGGCCAGGGGCAAGCGGGCGAAAGCCTACGAAGAGATCCAGGCAACTTGCGTACGACCCAACACGGTCGCGCAGGTCACGAGGAGTGGCATGTGATGCATCGTTTCCATAATGCCTCGCGGTGCGCGCGGCTCTTCGTCTGGCTGTTGCTGGCGATCGCGGCGATCGGCTGGGCACCGCTCGCGGCTGCTGCCCCTAAATGCACATCCTCATCAGCGACGCTCACTTTCCCCAGCAGCGTAACCATTCCGAGCAGCACCGCGGTTGGAAGCACCCTAGCCACCGGCACGGCCACTATGAGCTTTACATGTACTGGCCTGTCGTCATCCAATAATCCGGCAACCATCCAGGCAGGCCAATACTTGGCCACATTGGATCCCACGAATAATACGGCCGGCCCCGGTATCACTTTTGCGACTGGCGTGTCCGGCCTTGCGGTGCTGGTCACAGCCACCCCGGTTCAGGCAACGAGCGCAGCGTGTCTTGCCTGCGGCCCCACTAGCACTGCAGGCTATGTCTTGGGGTCTGTTTCGGGAAACTCTTCGGGAACCGGTACTGGCACGGTGACAGCCAACTATTCCGCAACCCTGATCAAGACCGGCCCAATCGCTCCAGGCACCATATCCTCCATCAACCTGATTCCTTTCTGGTGGTATATCCCTGCGGGCCCCGGCAATACTGGCACTAGCGCGAGTTTGGGTGCCAACCTCATCCTTCCCGCAATCAACCTGACCGCCCCCAGTTGTAGCCTCACCACCAGCTCCCAAAACATCGCCGTCACCCTGCCTGGCGTAGCGACTGCATCGTTATCGACGGCCGGACAAGTGAACGGCAGAGCCGCTTTCAGCATCGCGGTGACGGGTTGCCCCACGAGTGTGAGCACCATCACGACCTATTTCTATGCGGGTGCAACCATTGATACCACCAGCGGCAACCTGATCAACAAGGGCACTGCCACGAACGTCGAGGTGCAGTTGCTGAACGGTGCCGGTGGCAGCGCTGCGGCGCTCTCCGTGATCAATCTGGCTGGCGCGCAGGCCTCGGCACAGAACTCGTCGCAATACAGTGTCAGCGGCGGAGCGGCGACACTGAATTACTTCGCGCAATACATTGCCTCCGGCGGAGCTGCTGGCGCTGGCACTGTAAGCACCAGTGTGACATTCACGATTGCCTATCCTTGACTCCATGGGGCACATGAAGGAAAGCCTTCGTTGCCATGTCACTCATAGGTTTGGGTGACCAGTATCGGAGTAACCCGCTTTCCCGCTTTATCGCGGCTATCTGCAGCTTTTACATAACCGGCAAAGTAGTCGAGCACTCGATCGTGATTGATCGTAGCGGCATCGAGATCGACGACGGTCAATGAATAAAACTGGCTGGAATCCGTTGCCTTACGAGCAGTGCCACATGCAAAACGAAGTGGCGTGACATTGTGGCTCGTCGCTATCGATGCCACGGTATCGATGCTGGCGACACTGGCCGAGCATGTGGGCTCGACGATGGCCCCCATGAAGCTGATCCGTCCACCTGAAGCTTCCACCCCGCCTGCTGTGACCAGGCGCGGCATACTCAGCATGCCGACAATGGCGATGCTCACCAACAACGAACTGATCGACGACTTCATACCGCGCCTCGCGGTGCTCCGTAGCTATTACGGAGTACTCAAGTTGCTATCGGCACGATTTATCAAAACTTTTGCCCCAGAAAGCCACCTTTCCGGCACGAGGCAGCAAACTGCCAATCACGTCACACTTTTGGAGGCATTGACGCCATGTCGGAGGCGGTGGCTCCGTTGTTCAACCGCTCGGGCGTTGGAGCCCCGAAGTGACGAAAACGATGCGTTCTGGAGCAGGTTTAGCGAGAGGAAATGTATTTCTCGCGCCTGATCTGCGGCACCGGCAGGCCGAACTCCTTCAGCGCGGCGAATGCGGCATCGACCATGTTCGGATTGCCACACAGGTAGGCGATGTCGCGCTCGATGCTTGGCGCCAGTTCGGACAACACGTTCTGCACGTGACCGCTGCGATCGCTGGAACGTGGCTCGGAACGCGGCTGCCGGCTCAGACAGCCGTGAAACACAAAACCGGGATGCTGCTGCGCAAACGCTTCGAACTCTTCGCCGTACAGCAACTCTTCTTCGGTGCGCGCGCCGTATAGCAACACCACTTCACGACCACCCTTTTCCAGTAGTGTGGCAATTTGCGGCAGCATCGCGCGGTAAGGCGTTACGCCGGTGCCGGTGGCCAGCAGGAGATAGCGCGGATGGGTATCCGCTTCATGCAGGCAGAAGCGCCCATACGGACCACTGGCGTCGATGATGCCATCCTGGGGCAGCTCGCCGAGCAGCTTGGTCGCCGCACCACCCTCCACATAGCTCACCGCAATCTCGATACGCTCGACCGGCGATGCGCCGTCGCCCACGGTAGCTACCGAGTAGCTGCGTTTGGTCGCGGTCCCGTCGTCGTAGTGGAAATGCACCTGCAGAAATTGCCCCGGCTGAAATGCCAGTGGCTGACCATCCACACGCTCGAAAACAAGATGACGAACCGAGGACGCCAGCATGCGGCTGTCGACGAGACGGAGCTGGAAATGATCGGCCATGGGCGTCCTGGTGGTGCGTATGGAAACGATGCGTGCGTCCGAAGGGATCGGGTGGCAGCGACAAGCCCGCTATAATAAGTGGCTAAGAGCCGCTGACCAAACGCTGGCGCGTCATTTTTTCGAACCTGTCGGTTCAAGACGCGCCAGACGTCGGGTTTCCCCGCGGCTTTCCCCCAAACGGCGTCACCCATGACCTCAACACCCGCACTCGTCGTCGAGAACCTGCGAAAAACCTACGGCAACGGCGTCGAAGCCCTCAAGGGCATCAGCCTGACTGTGCAACCCGGCGATTTTTTTGCCTTGCTCGGCCCTAACGGCGCCGGCAAATCCACACTGATCGGCATCCTTTCGTCGCTGGTCAATTCCAGCGGTGGCGACGCCAAGATTTTTGGTATTTCCGTCAATCAGCAGCGCAACGAAGCAATGCGGCTGATCGGCCTGGTTCCGCAGGAAATCAACTTCAACCAGTTCGAGAAGTTGTTCGACATCTGCGTCAACGAGGCCGGTTTCTATGGTGTGCCGCGCAAGATCGCCGCGGAGCGCGCCGAGAAATACCTGAAGGAGCTGCGTCTGTGGGACAAGGCACAGCATCAGGCGAGGATGTTGTCTGGCGGCATGAAGCGGCGTCTGATGATTGCCCGCGCCATGATGAACGAGCCGAAGCTGCTGATCCTCGACGAGCCGACCGCCGGGGTCGACATCGAAATCCGCCGCTCGATGTGGCAGTTCGTCAGCGGCATCAATGCCGCTGGCACCACGGTGATCCTCACTACGCATTATCTGGAGGAAGCCGAGCAGCTGTGCCGCAATATCGCGATCATCGATGGCGGCCGCATCGTCGAGAACACCAGCATGCGCAGTTTGCTGGCGACGCTGGACGTGGAGACCTTCGTGTTCGATATCAGCGGCATCCTCGGCGAACTGCCAACCCTGCCGGGCATCGTCCTGCGTCGCCTCGATGACCACACGCTGGAAGCCGACATGCCGCGCGCGCAGGATCTCAACGCTCTGTTCGCTGCCTTGTCTGCCAACAGCATCACGGTCACCTCGATGCGTAACAAGACCAACCGGCTGGAGGAACTGTTCGTACGACTTGTCGAAAACGGACGCCACGACGACGCCACCGGGGAGAAAGCGGCATGAGCACCTCGACCAACCTCGTCGCGCTGCAGACGCTGGTGCGCCGCGAAATCGTGCGCATCATGCGCATCTGGACGCAGACGCTGATTCCGCCGGCGATCACCATGACGTTGTATTTCGTGGTGTTTGGCAAGCTGATCGGCAGCCGCATCGGCACCATCGAAGGCGGCTTCAGCTACATCCAGTACATCGTGCCTGGCCTGGTGATGATGAGCATCATCACCAACAGCTACGGCAACATCTCCAGCTCGTTCTTCGGCGCCAAATTCAGTCGCTCGGTGGAGGAGATGCTGGTGTCACCGATGCCGAACTGGGTGATCCTGCTCGGTTACGTCACCGGCGCGGTAGCCCGTGGACTGGTGGTCGGTGTGCTGGTGCTGTTGATCGCGCTGTTTTTCACGTCGTTGAATGTCGTGCATCCGATCATTACCTTCCTCTCCGTACTGCTCGGCGCCACCATTTTTTCACTGGCCGGTTTCGTCAATGCAGTGTTCGCCAAGAAGTTCGACGACATCGCGCTGGTACCGACCTTCGTGCTGACGCCGCTGACGTATCTCGGCGGCGTGTTCTATTCGATCAACATGCTGGGCGAACCGTGGCAGGCCATCTCGCGGGTCAACCCGATCCTCTACATGGTCAACGCCTTCCGCTTCGGTGTGCTGGGCATCACCGACGTGAATATCTGGGTCGCCTTCGGCGTGATGCTGGTGTTTGTCGCGGGCCTGTCGATCGTCGCGCTGACCCTGCTGAAGCGCGGAATCGGGCTGCGGTCGTAAATCAGTACAAGGAAAAAGGACGTCGATGTGATCGTCATGGAGCACTATCGTAAATTCGCGGGTCTTGGTGTCGCATGCCTGCTGGCAACGTCACAGGCAGCGATAGCTGCCCAATGGCAGATCTGCCAAATGCGCGTTGAAATCACCGGCGTGACGAAACCGGTGCCAGAGTTGCAGGCGAAAGTTCGACAGGTGACGCCAAAACAGGCGGATGCCGAATGCCCGCAGGTCGGCGACACGATTACCTTCGATCCGGAAACACCCGACTACCAGAATAATGTGCCGCGAAAGCGCTGGCCGAAGATCGGACAGACCGTTCGGATGCGTTACCAGTATCTGGATGGCTTTTGTCATCATGAAGAAGGTCAGGATGCTCCGTGTCGCATCAAGCATTACCCACTGGACGCTTCGTAACCTGATGTGTTCGTCATTCCGGCTTCGTTGGAATGACGAACACAAAAGCCAAAGTCATTCACCTTTTCCGATCTTATGCGCGTCAACAAATACATCAGCGAAGCTGGCATCTGCTCCCGCCGCGAGGCAGACGAGCTGTTGCTTGCCGGTCGCGTCACCATCAACGGTGAAGTCGTCACCACCGGCGCCAAGGCGCTGGACGGCGACGAGGTGCGCGTGGACGGCGAGATCGTCAAGACACGCATTCTCGCGGCCACGCCAGGCGCCAAGAAGGCTGTTTACATCGCACTGAACAAACCGATCGGCATCACCTGCACTACCGACCAGAGTGTCGACGGCAATATCGTCGATTTCGTCGATCACCCGCAGCGGATTTTCCCGGTGGGGCGGCTCGACAAGGATTCCGAAGGGCTCATCCTGCTGACCAGCAACGGCGACATAGTCAATGAAATCCTGCGCGCCGAGAATAATCACGAGAAGGAATATCTCGTAGCGGTGAACAAGACCGTCACCGACGAATTTCTCCACGGTATGGCCAAGGGCGTGCGTATCCACGGTCAGATGACCAAGCCCTGCCGTACGCGCCGTATCGCCAAATACGGCTTCTCGATCGTGCTGACCCAGGGGCTGAATCGGCAGATCCGCCTCATGGCCGCCGCATTCGACTACCGCGTCACCCAACTGCGCCGTGTGCGCATCGACAACGTCAAGCTCGCCCACCTGAAAATCGGCCAGTGGCGCAATCTCACCGAGGCGGAATTGAAGGGTTTGCTGCCCGAGCGGACACAGTGGTGAACTGGATATGGTTTCAGTTGTTGGTGCTTCGCGATCTGGCTCGCTTGCAGCGGGCTTTCGTCCGCCACTGGCGGCCGAGTCACTTTTCTCTTGCGTGGCCAAGAGAAAAGTAACCCGAAGAGAAGGCCACCCCACTTGGCGCACAGGGGCCCCGGTAAAAGCAGCTCGCATCCTGCGCGCTTATTGAAAAGACAAAGCTGCTGACGCGCTATCAAGCGGATTCGATGATCGAATATTCCTCCGCAGTTAATCGCTGGCTACAAGTCTTTGGCGATCAGTTGAAAACCCTTCTTGACGAGTATTCAGCTTTACTGAAGGATCTGGTGCTACTACCGAATCGTAGGCATACCTAGCATTCGGCATCTTGAAATCAGGAGTTCGATCGATGGATATCTCGCCGTGGACCAGCCTTGAAGAGGCCAAGCTTGCAGTTTCCATACTGACACCTTTGTTAGTGCTCATTCTTGGTATCGTCATCAACAACTCGGTGAAGACAGCAGACCGCTCAATTGGACTTCGCAGCGAGATCTACAAGCAAATCGGTGGTGACTTGAATGACATATATGGATATTTGGGTTTCGTTGGCGGCTGGAAAAATCTTAGTCCAACCGAGGTTATCGACCGCAAGCGTGCTGTCGATAAGGCCATGTATACGTACAAACCTTTTTTCTCCAAAGAACTCTTCGAATCCTACGAACGATTCATGAGTGAAGCTTTTAAGCCCTATGGAGGCGCTGGCCAGGATGCACGGATTCGGAGTGACATCTCTACAGGCGATGGTGATCGTCGAAAGCACACCAGCAAAGCGTGGGATACATCTTGGGAAGATCGATTCACAAAGGAGCGAAACAACGATGCCCAACAGCAAGCCTACGACCAGTTCCTTGAGCAACTGGCCCGCGACTTAAAACTTTAAGCCAAAATGCCGATCCTTCGCTCCAGCGGATAGGCTCAGGCAATTGCTTAACCCAAGCATCGAGACGATTTATTTAGATTGCGGAGTAGCGCTCTGCTTTGCCAACTCCCCTATGCGGCGGTGAGGTGAGGTCGACAGGCCCGCAGGGGAATCGACATGGATGTCGATTCCTTTTCGTCAGGACAGGAGTCCTGTCGAAAAGCCCGGCATCGGCTCACGGACTTGGCGGGCGCAGCCCGGCAAGCGCCAAGTGGGGTGGCCTTCTCTTTGGTTACTCTTCTCTTGGCCACGCAAGAGAAAGTAACTCGCGCTCCGAAGGAGGGCGAAAGCTCTATGCTTTGATTCGATCAAACTGACTATCAGCGTCGCAGCTGAAGTCACCCCAAAAAGTGGGCTTGGTCAGGCCGCCGGCAGGCTTTGCAGATCCCAGCGCGGATACACCTGCACCGCATCATCCTGATGCTGCCCACTGGCCAGGCGGATCGCACCGGCCAGGGCGATCATCGCGCCGTTGTCGGTGCAGAAATCCAGCCGCGGAAAGTAGACCTTGAAGCCATCTTTCGTACCGGCCGTGGCCAGTTCGCTGCGCAATCGTCGATTGGCGCCGACACCGCCGGCGATAACCAGCCGCTGCGCACCGCTGGCCTGCAGGGCACGACGGCACTTGATGATCAACGTGTCGACGATGGCCTCCTCGAACGCGCGGGCGATATCGGCGCGCGTCTGATCGCTCTTGTCGGACTGCTGCCAGGCCAGCAGCACCTGGGTTTTGAGCCCGGAAAAGCTGAAATCCAGCCCGGGCCGGTCGGTCATCGGGCGGGAAAAGCGGAAGGCACCCGCACGCCCATCCTCGGCCAGCTTCGCCAGCATCGGGCCGCCGGGGTACGGCAAGCCCATCATCTTGGCGGTCTTGTCGAAGGCTTCGCCGGCGGCATCGTCCAGCGTGTCGCCCAGAATCGTGTACTGACCGATGGCTTTCACCTCGACCAGCATCGAGTGGCCACCGGATACCAGCAGGGCCACGAACGGCGGCTCAGGCGGATCGTCCTCCAGCAGCGGTGCCAGCAGGTGACCTTCCATGTGATGGACGCCGATCGCCGGAACCCCCAGCGCCCAGGCCAGCGCGCGGCCTGCCGAGGCGCCGACCAGCAGCGCGCCGACCAAGCCCGGGCCTGCGGTATAAGCCACACCGCCCAGGTCCTGGACGGTCAATCCGGCCTCGGCCAGCGCCTGGCGGATCAACGGTACCAACTTGCGCACATGGTCGCGACTGGCCAGTTCGGGCACCACCCCGCCGTAGTCGGCGTGCAGCTTGATCTGGCTGTAGAGTGTGTGGGCCAGCAACCCGCGACCGGGCGCATCCGGCTCCCAGCGCAGCAGCGCCACGCCGGTCTCGTCACAGGAGGTCTCGATACCGAGTACGGGTTTCATAAGGTCAGGGTTAATCAGGTCGAGCTTAATCAGATCAGGCTTGTTCAAGTCGGGTTTCATCGGAATGAGCCCGTCAAATCGGGCTTGATCAGATCGGGCTTCATCGGGGCTTTGAAAATTCAGTGGTATGCACGGTATACTTCGCGGCTCGCCCTATTCAACAGGCCCGTATCCGCGGGCAGATTACCACTCGGAGTTTCCATGCCCAACGTAAAAGTTCGCGAGAACGAGCCGTTCGAGATCGCACTGCGTCGTTTCAAGCGTACCTGCGAAAAGGCCGGCGTGCTCGCTGAAACGCGCAAGCGCGAGTTCTATGAGAAGCCGACCCAGGAGCGCAAGCGCAAGCGCGCTGCTGCCGTCAAGCGCCACCTGCGCCGCTTGTCGCGTGACGTGTCGCGCAAGACCCGCCTGTACTGAGTTTCCCGATCTGCCGTTCATCGGCAGGTCCGCCGGCGCTTCGCGCCAGGCACACAGGAAGCACGGTTGGCGCCAGCTCTAACAAGAGCCGCTCGCAGCCACCGCAAGCACATTGGATCGATCTAGCCGGTGTTGTCCTCCAGGGCAACGCCGGCTTTGTCGTTTCCGTAGAATGACTAACCCGACGCCATTTCCTCTCTATTGGAGATACCCCGCATGACGCTCAAACAGCAGCTCACCGAAGACATGAAAAACGCCATGCGCGCCGGCGAGAAGCATCGGCTGGGCGTGATCCGCCTGATGCTGGCCGCGATCAAGCAGCGCGAAGTGGACGAGCGGATCGAACTGGATGACACCCAGGTACTCGTCGCACTGGAAAAGATGCTCAAGCAGCGGCGTGACTCGGTCAGCCAGTTCGAGGCGGCCAGTCGCGAGGATCTGGCGGTGATCGAACGCGACGAGATGGCAGTGATCGAAACCTACCTGCCGACCAAGTTGAACGATGCCGAGATCGATGCGCTAGTAACAGCAGCGATAGCCGAGACCGGCGCCAGCTCGGCCCGTGACATGGGCAAGGTGGTCGCGGCGGTCAAGGAAAAAGCCGCTGGCCGCGCCGACATGGCTGTGGTGTCGGCCAAGATCAAGGCGCGTCTGGGCTGAGCTTCGTCGCGCGCCGGACGCGGATTGCGGGACTAACGCAGCGCAATATTCTGCGAACGTGACATTTTCATGGTCGGCCCGCCAATTCATGCATTCTCTTCACGGTCATGCCCTAAGAATGCCGCACCAATTGCGTCCGGCCATTCCGGCCATTACCTACATCAAAGAGGGCATCCCATGCATCCCTTACACTGGGCCATCATTTTCGCCATCATCTCGCTCGTCGCCGGCTGGCTAGGCTTCGGCGGCATTTCCGGCGCAGCGGCGACCATCGCCAAGGTGCTGTTTGCCATCTTCATCATCATTTTCCTGATCATCGTGCTGGGTCTGGTGGGTATCGTCCACCTGTTCTGACCGGCTTGATCAGCGACACCTCGAACGGCGCCTTCGGGCGCCGTTTGTTTTGGGCCGCGCGCCGCTTCGCCCGGCCAAATTCCATACCTGCAACCGCTAGACTAGTGATCTGATGCGCGGCCTTATCCCCGACAGCTTTATCGATGAACTGCTTGCCCGCGTCGACATCGTCGACGTGATCGAGCGGCGTGTGCCGTTGAAGAAGGCCGGGCGCGAGTGGACGGCCTGCTGTCCCTTCCACAACGAGCGCACGCCGTCGTTTTACGTGAGTCCGGCCAAGCAGTTTTTCCATTGCTTCGGCTGCGGCGCGCACGGTAGTGCGGTGAAGTTCCTGATGGACTACGAACGGCTGGAGTTTCCCGACGCAGTCGAGGAACTCGCGCAGACGCTGGGCATGACGGTACCTCGCGAAGGTGGCCGCGAGGCGGCGCCGCGCGAGGACAAGACCGACCTCTATGCCCTGCTCGACAGCTCGGCCAGCTGGTATCAGAGCGAGCTGCCGAAAAACACGGACGCGCAGGCGTATTGCAAAAAGCGCGGACTGGATGCGGAAACCATCCAGCGCTTTCGCATCGGCTGGGCGCCGGCCGGCTACGACGGCGTGATCAAGTCGCTGGGCAATAGCGAGCGACGCCTGCAGTTGCTCAACGAGGCCGGCATGGTGGCCAGCAGCGAACAGGGCCGCAAATACGACCGCTTCCGCGAGCGTTTGATGTTTCCTATCCTGGACCGGCGCGGGCGCGTGATCGCGTTCGGCGGGAGAGTTTTACAGGCCGAGCAGACGCCGAAGTACCTCAACTCCCCTGAGACGCCGCTATTCCACAAGGGCCGCGAGCTGTTCGCCCTGTGGCAGGTGAAGCAGGCCAATACCAGCCTGCAGCGCATCGTCGTGGTCGAGGGCTATATGGACGTGATCGCATTGCATCAGGCGGGGCTGCCGATTGCAGTCGCTACGCTGGGCACCGCGACCACCCCGGAACATACCGAAGTGCTGTTCCGCGCCGCGCCAGACGTGGTGTTCTGTTTCGACGGCGATCGTGCCGGCCGCGCGGCCGCATGGAAAGCGCTGGAATCGGCGCTACCTCGCTTGCGCGATGGGCGCCAGGCGTATTTCCTGTTTCTCCCCGACGGCGAGGATCCGGATTCGCTGGTGCGCAAAGAGGGCAAGGAAGGCTTCGAGAAGCGCATCAAGGAAGCGATGCCGCTGTCGGATTATTTCTTCAACGAACTCTCGCACGATGTCGAAATGGGCAGCCTCGACGGACGCGCACGTCTTGCTGAACGCGCGCGTCCCTTGATTTCCAAATTACCCGACGGCGCGTTTCGGGACCTGATGGGCCAGGAACTGGAGCGGCGCAGCGGCGCGCGTGCACTGGTACAGCACGAACCGTCCTCTCATCGCGCAGTGCAGCGACCGGTCGCGGTACAACGCTCACTGGTGCGCAGCGCCATCGCGTTACTGCTCGCGCAGCCAGGCGTCGCTGACCACCTCGAGAAGCCCTATCGTTTTTCGCAACTCGACAAACCCGGTATCGGCCTGCTGATCGAACTGCTCGACATTGCGCGCTCGCGCCCCGGTATCAACTCGGCGATGCTGGTGGAACATTTTGCCGAGCGCGAGGAATATCCAGCGCTGCAGAAGCTGATGGCGGCCATTTCAGTGGGCGAGCCGGAAAGGCAAAGTCGCGAATTCCTCGACGCGATAGCCCGTCTGGAGCACCAGACAAGCCTCATGCGGAAACGTGATCTGGAAAGTCGCATAAACCAGTTGACCGCAGCCGAGAAAGACGAGCTGCGTGCACTCTTGCCGATTCGCGAACTGTTTACCTCGGACTTGAGCTAGCCAGTTATGTCACAAAGGCATACCGCCAGCATTCCTGATGACAGGTAATCCCGCATGCGTGGCGCCTCCCGTGCACCGTAAGGCACATTGTCTGGTCATCGACCCGCTGTCTTAGGCGCCCCGGCAGCGTCTTTCGCACAGCCCGGGGCCTGCTTGGCGCGTGACCGTAACTGAAATCGGCAATTGCCAGGTCCTCGTGTGACGCCTTTGCGGCGTTGCGCCAAATCAGCTGCAAATCGTGCCGATCGAGGCAATTGAGGCGGCGCCACATGGCTTCGCCGTAGGGCAGACTGTCGCCCCACGGGCAATGGTCATGCAACGTGTGGGATGATGCCGCTTTGCCGCCAACCACCGGCCGCGCGCCGGCACGCATGGATCTGCTCGAACGACTGGTCACGATTTTTGCCGAGAACGGCTACGTTGCAGTATTTATCGCGCTGATGATCTGCGGCGCGGGTCTGCCGCTGCCCGAAGACGTGACCCTGGTCGCCGGTGGCGTCATCGCCGGACTTGGCTACGTCAACGTGCACGGCATGTTTGCGCTGGCGATGTTCGGCGTGCTGCTGGGTGATTCGGCGATCTTTCTGCTCGGTCACCGCTACGGCGCGAACATCCTGAAATGGCGCTTTGTGTCACGTATCCTGACGCCTGCCCGCTACAAGATGGTGCAGGAAAAATTCGTCCGCTACGGCAACCGCATGCTGTTCATCGCGCGCTTTCTGCCCGGTATGCGTACCACCGTCTACATCACGGCCGGCATCAGCCATCGCGTGTCGTTTGTACGCTTTCTGCTGATGGACGGACTCGCCGCGCTGATCAGCGTGCCGTTCTGGGTCTATCTGGGCTACTTCGGCGCCGACAACCACGAGTGGCTGATGACATGGATGGGCCGTGGACAAAGCAGCCTGTGGGTACTTGTCGGCATCATCGTGATACTGCTGCTGGTGCTGTGGTGGCGGCATCGGCGGCGCGCCGCTGACAACGAATCTGCCTGACGCAAGGCAAACCAAGTGCCAGCGACGCTAGCGTGGAAGTGCAGCAGCGCCTGATTTCGCCTGACGCTATTGCGCGCGAGCGTCCGCCAACGGCGCAACGCCAGAAATCCTTTGCGCACCCGGTACGTCCTGCCGATTCCACCAACCACCGCCCAAGGCCTGAAACAGCGCAACGGTGTCCGCATAGCGGCTGACCTGCGCACTGGCCAGCGCGATCTGCGCCTGCTGTGCCGTCTGTTGGGTCGTGAGCAGCACCGCCTCACCGATATCGCCCAGAGCCAGTTGATGCTGGGTGATGACCAGACTTTTCGATGCCGCGCTGGCGGCAGTCTGTGCGGCAGCAAGCGCATCGTTATCCGAACGGATCGCATAAAGCGTATCGGCCACGTTCTGGAACGCGGCGATCACCGTGCCGCGATACTGCGCCTCGGCCTGATCGTTGGCTGCTTTCGCGGCGCGCTCCTGATGCATCAGGCTGCCACCTTCGAAGATCGGCTGCGCGACATTGGCGCCAAGATTCCAGAAATTCGTCGCATCCTTGAAGATGTCGTTGAAACGCGTCGGCGAACTACCGGCTCCCGCCAACAGGGTGAGCTTGGGGAAACGATTGGCGATGGCCACGCCAACCTGCGCATTGGCCGCATGCCATTGCGCCTCGGCCGCACGCACATCGGGCCGCTGTTGCACCAACTGCGAGGGAATCGAAAGGGGTAGATCGTGCGGTAGCTGCAGATCGGCCAGACTGAAATGGGCAGTCAGATCGTCGCTGGAGTAGTTGCCCAGCAGAGCCGCCAGCGCATCGCGCTGCTGCGCCAGCTGCTTTTCCAATGGCGGCAACGTCGCCTGTGCCTGCGCCAGCAGCGCGACTTGCGCGGCGACATCGGACTCGGCCAACTGACCCAAGGCAAACTCACGACGTACCGTGTCCAGAATCTTTGACTGGCCATCGATGATGTCGTGTGTTGCCGCAATCTGCGCACGCAAGCCAGCCTCCTGGATCGCGGCGAGCACCACGTTGGAGGTCAACGTGAGATAGGTCGCCTCCAGCTGAAAACGCTGCGCATCGGCCTGTGCCTGCAGCGACTCCACCGCACGCCGGTTACCGCCAAAAATATCCGGCATGTAAGACACGCTGACCTGCGCCGTCGTCAGCGTGTAGTAGTTCGCATTGGACTGCAGCGGGCTGGCCAATGTCGATGCGTTGCGCTGGCGTGTGGTGCTGATACCGGCATCGACCGACGGGTAATACGAGCCCTTTTGCGCCGCCACGTTCTCCTGCGCCTGGCGCAGCGCAGCGCGCGCGCCCTGCATGCCCGGATTGGATGCCAGCGCCTGCGTGATCAGCTGATTCAATGCCGACGAATGGAACAGCGTCCACCACTGCGCAGGCACCTGCATATCCGCAACGAAGTGCTGGGCATCGTTGCCACCAGCGGCACCCGTCGGTACCGGCAACTGCTGCGCGGAGTAGTGATCGACCGGCGGCGCGGACGGCTGTTTGAAGTTCGGACCAACCATGCAGCCGGCCACGAACAGAGGCATCAGCAAGATGACAGAACGAACTGCCATTACGCGATGGTGTGGTAGTCCGTAATTAAGAACTTTCATCGTCTGGTCTCCTTGCGGACGGCGCGATGCACACATCGACGCCAGTGAAATACGCATGCTCATTTCTCCCCCGCCACAGGTGACTTGCGGGCGGCGCGGCGCTCGATGGCGTACTCCATCGCGAAGTAGAACGCCGGCAGGATAAACAGCGTCAGCAGGGTCGCGATCGGCAAGCCACCGACCACGACGGATGCCAGCCCGCGCTGCACGTCAGTGCCGATGCCGGTAGCCATCGCGGCAGGCAGCATGCCGACGCTGGCCACGGTGGCCGTCATCAGCACCGGGCGGAACCGCTCAGTGGCACCCGCCACTACCGCCTCCTCGATCGACAAACCGCCAGCGCGCACGCGATTGATGTTGGAGATCATGATGATGCCGTTCTGTACCGCCACACCGAACAGCGCGATAAAGCCGACCGCCGTCGCAATGTTCAGCGTCTCGCCGCGCAGGTGCAACGAAATCAGTCCACCCAACGTAGCCAACGGCACCACGGCCAGCACCAGAAACGACTGCCGAAGTTTGCCGAACTCGGCGTACAGAAACACTGCCATGATCGCCATCACCAGGCCCAGCACCACAATCAGACGCGCCTGCGCGCGCTGCTGATTCTCGAACGTGCCAGCCCACTCGGTGCGATAAACCTGCTTGTCGAAATGCACCTTCCGATCGATCTGCTGCTGCGCGTCGGCCAGATACTCCGACAGCGCGCGATCGCGGTTGTCGACACGGATGGTCAGTGCGCGTTCGTTCTTCTCGTGCGAGATGGTGCTCTCACCGGTCTTCAGACTGATGTGCGCCACCTCTTTCAGCGGAATCTGCGCGCCGCTGGCAGCGGACAATGGCAGGTTGCCGATCGCTTCCAGATTGTTGGCCACCGCCTGCGGCACGCGCGCGGTGACGTTGTAGGTGCGGTCACCGACATATACCTGGGTGATCGGTGCGCCGCCGATGGCCGTCTGAATCAGCGCGCTGATATCGGCCACATTGATGCCGTAACGTGCGGCCGCCATGCGATCGGCTTCGATCGCCAACTGCGGAATCGGTGGCTCCTGGAAGATCGACGCATCGGCGGTACCGCGCACGCCCTTGAGCACATCCACGATGCTGTTACCGATGCGCCGCATCTCGACCAGATCGTCACCGTAGATGCGCATCACCAGCGGGCTGTGCGCACCGCCGATCATGTCGTTTTCGCCATCGACGATCGGCTGGCTGATGCCGATGCTCATGCCAGGCAGCTGCTGCAGGCGCGCGTTGAACTTGCGCAGGAACTGCGCCTTGGTCTCACCGTTGGCCCAGCTGCTGTAAGGCGTCAGGCCGACGGCAGATTCCACATGAGAGGGCGTCCAAGGATCGGTACCGGTATCGTTGCGACCAAGCTGGGTGACGATGTACGACACCTCGGGAAACTCGCGCACCGCGCGGCGCAGCTCGCTGGTCATCTCGCTGGCCTTGTCCAGCGACAGACCGGTGGGCATCTGTACCTGCAGCCACAGCGAACCTTCGTCCAGGTCCGGTAGAAACTCGCGGCCCAGCGAACCGCCAAGCAACACCACGGCCAGTAGCGCCGCGCCAGTGATCACGTAGACCAGCGGCAGATGATTCAACAACCGATCGAGCAAGCGACTGTAGCCGTGCTGCAACCGTTCCAGCGGCTTGTTGTGGAACAGCTTGCGCGGCTTGCGCAGCGCAATGAAAGCCAGCCCGGGCGTCAGCGTAATGGTGCACAACAGCGCAGCGAGCAGCGCAAAACCGACGGTGAAAGCCATCGGCGCAAACAGCTTGCCTTCCGCATGCTCGAATGCGAGCAGCGGCGCATACGCGGTGATGATGATCAATGTGGCAAAGAAGATCGAACGGCCGACGTGCGAGGTCACCGTCATCACATCGTCTTCGGTCAGTGCTTCGTCCGGTTTCTCCTCGCGCCGGCGCAGAATCGCCTCGGTCACCACAATCGTGCCATCGACGATCACGCCGAAGTCGATCGCACCCAGCGAAAACAGATTCGCCGGCATCTTGAGAAAGTGCATCAGGATGAACACGGTCACTAGCGACATCGGAATCGCCACCGCCGCCACCAGCGCCGCGCGCACGTTGCCGAGGAACAGGATCAGCACGATGCAGACCAGGCCGACGCCTTCCATCACCGTGTGCAGTACCTTTTCCTTGGTCGCCTTGACCAGGTCGTCGCGATCGATATACGGCACGATGCGCACATCCTGCGCAGCCAGTCGCTGATTGAGTTCAGCTACCTTGGCGTGGATGCCTTCGAGCACGCGCGACGGATTCTCGTACTTCAGCAGATCGACGATACCCTCGATCGTGTCGGGGTTGTTGTCCTTGCCCAGAATGCCTTCGCGCACTTGATGGCCGTACTGCAGCTTGCCCAGATCACGCACGAACACCGGCACGCCATTGGACTGCGTGACCACGATATCGCCGAGATCTTTCAGCGTATGTACCATGCCGATGCCGCGCACGATGTACGACTGCTCACCGCGCGTGATGCGCCCGCCGCCCGCGTTGGCGGTATTGGCCGAGATGGCGCTGCTGACCTGGTTGACACTGACCTTGTAGCGCAACAGCTGCGCCGGATCGAGCTCCAGCTGGAACTCCTTGGTAAATCCGCCGAACACGTCGACGTTGGCCACCCCGGGTACCTGCTGCAGGGCCGGCACGATCACCCAGTTCTGCAGCTCGGACAGCTGCATCAGGTTCTTGCTGTCCGACTCCAGTGTATAGCGATAGATCTCGCCGGCCGGGCCGGAAACCGGGTCGAGACTGGGCGTAATCCCCGTCGGCAGCGTCACCTGCGACAGCCGCTCGGTAACGCGCTGACGTTCCCAGTAATCCTCGGCGCCGTCCTTGAAAACCATGGTAATCAGCGACAGCCCGAACGTGCTGCTGGAACGGATATTGACCAGACCTGGCGTACCGGACAGTCCACGCTCCAGCGGCGTGGTGATCTGTTGCTCGATCTCCTCGGCAGCCAAGCCCGGCACTTGCGTGGTGACCTGCACCGTGACGTCGCTGAGTTCGGGATAGGCCTCGATCGCCAGCTGCGTCCAGGAGTAGTACCCGAACAGCGCAACCAGCACCGTCACCACCAGGAACAGCACGCGGCGGTGGAAACAAAACCGCAGGATGGCGTCAATCATTGAGCAACACTCCACCCTTCACCACCACGCGGTCGCCCTGACGCAGGCCAGCCAGCACGCGCGTGCCGGTGCCTTCGTCATCGCCCAGCTGCACGGTGCGGCGCTGGAACGTCCAAGGCGATACCTCGACCAGCACGGTGGTGCTGTCGTTGTTCATCAGCAGGGCCGACTCGGGTACAAACACCTGCGCCGGTTGCGCCGCAGCGAACGTAGCGGTGGCGAACATATTCGGCTTCAGGCGACCATCGGCATTGCTGACGGTGATGCGCACCATGCCACGGCGAGTATCGGGCTGCAGCACGCTGCTGACGGAACTGACGCGACCGTGCAGCACGCTGCCCGGATAGGCGGACAGCGTTACGTCGACCGGCTCATCGCGCGCAACCAGTGCGAGATCGTCTTCGGCCACATTGGCGGTGACCCAGACCAAATCGAGATTGACGATGGTCATCATCGGCGCGGTAACGTCGTTGACGTAGGTGCCTGGTGCGATCGACAGCGCGGTAATGCTGCCATCCATCGGCGCGAGCACGCTGATGCCGGGACCGGCAGCATGCTTGCCGCTATCGGCCGTACCGCCAACTGCCGCCAGTCGCGTCTGCGCACGCTGGTATTCGTCCAACGCCTGGTTGTAGCCGCTTTGCGCAGCCTGCAGATCCTTGACCGCCGCGCCGCCTGCCTGCTGCACTCCGCTCGCGCGGTCGAGGCTTTTCTTCGCCAGGTCAAGCGCATCGCGGGCCTTGGCGACATCGGCAACCGCCTGCGCAAAATCACCCGACCCGATCACCGCAAGCAGTTGTCCGCGGTGCACCGTGTCGCCAAGACCGACCTTCAGCGAGACCACTTTGCCCGATAGGGGCGGCAAGATATTGGCCGTGCGCGCCGGATCGGCCTCGACCATCGCCGGTGCGGCGAGCGTGTGCGGCAACGCACGCAGCTCGACCGTCTGTACCTGCAGCCGCGAACGCAGCGGCGAGTGGTCCGGTATCCGCAACAGGCCGTGGTCATCGATTACTGCTGGCTGTGGTGGCGCCTCTTTTGGCGCGTGCGAGCAGGCCGCCAGCGAGAAGATCAGGGTCGCAATAGCGAAACGGCAGGTCATGTTTTTTGTGGTTTGAAAGCGCATGGGCTTCCCCTTCATGCAACAGGCTCATGCGTGCACCGACTGGGCAGAGTCGACGCAGCGCGGGAACGGCAGGGAAAGCTGGCGGCTCCGATAAGAGCTGCCGGGCGCATCCCGAACCGCGGTGAGGCCATCAACGGCCGCCGCGTTCGGGCATCGCTCCTTACTGGAGCGTGCGCGCATGCGGCGTCAGAACGACGGCAGGGTATTCGCTGATCTGGTTCTGAGTGATCTGGTTCTGAGTGATCGACTTCTGGCTAATCTATTTCTGGAATCCGGGTCCAAGGCAGGTGTTCTCCTTCTTCATGCTGTGAATGGTGATGAGGTTCATCGTCATGGGGTGGCGCAGGATGCGGTAACCGCTTCGCGAATCAGCCGATCCTGCAACAACCCCGCGTGTTCGAGTACGGGATAAGCCAGCGCGGCCAGATGCGAGTGGATTCGCTTGAGATCACGCAGGATCCGCAGATAGACATCACCCGCGCCGCCTTCATCGCGGCGTTCGCGCAACGCGCGAATGTGCCGCTCTGAAATCTCGTTTTCCAACCGCCACAGCACTTCCTTGCGCGCGAACAGCTTCTGCGCAGCGCGCAAATCGCTGCGCAGAAATACCGTCATGCCCAGCCGCAGACTCTCCATCACGTGACCATGCATCAGCGCCAGATCCTGGATATCGTCTGCTGAAAAATCCTGCCCCCGTTGCGCCTTCTTGGCGGCAAATTCCATCAGATTGTTGGCAGTGATATCACCGATATGCTCGATATTGATGACGAAGGTCAGAATTTCCTGGGTGCGCTCGGTGTCCTCTTCGTTCAACGCTTCGCCGCCAAGACCGGCCAGGTATTCGCGAATGGCCACACCGAGGCGATCCAGCGTCGAGTCCATGCGGCTGATGGCCGCTGCGCGTTGACGATCGTCCTTGCCGAACACCTCGACCAATCCCTTGAGCATGTTTTCGACCATGTCGGCCATGCGCATGGACTCGCGGGCAGCGTTGGCCAATGCGACGTTTGCGCTGTCCAACGCACCTTCGTCCAGATACTGCGGCACGCCGGCATCGGCTGGCCGCGGTGGTTCGGGCAGCACGCGAATCAGCAGCCGCGAAAGGCTCTCGACCGGCACGATAAAGATCAATGCCAGCGCAAGATTGAAGGCGGTATGAAAATTCACCGCCATGCGCGCCGGCGAATTACCGAGCGGCGCCAGCAGCTGCATCAGCGGATGCAGCAACGGCAGGCAGATCAGGCAGCCAAACAACCGTACAAAGGTGTTGCCCAGCGGCAACCGCTTGGCAACATTGCCATGCGCATCGAACAAGGCCGGCAACGTGCCACCGATATTCGCGCCAAGCACCAGCGCCAGCGCCCCTTGTGCATCGACAACGCCAGCCGTGGCCAACGACACGATCAGCAGAACCACGGCCACGCTTGAGTGGCACGCCCACGTGAGTACCGCCGCCACCAGCACGGCAAGCACCGGCTGACTGGCCAGACTCTGCAGCACGCCGTGCAGCGCAGAGGCGTTTTCAACCGGTGCCAATGACAACACCAGCAAGTGCAGCGCCAGCAGCATCAGGCCAAGACCGATAGCGACACGACCGATGTTTTCGTAACGCGCATCGTCGCTGCGACGATGAACCACAAAGCCGGCCAGTATCAGCACCGGCGCAATCAGTGCGATATCGAACGACAGCAGCTGCACTACCAGCGTGCTGCCGACATTGGCACCGAGCATCACCGCAAGCCCCGGCGCCAGTCCAAGAAATCCGCTGGCCGCGAAGGAGGTCGCCATCATCCCTGTAGCGGTACTGCTCTGCAGCAGTGCCGTCAGCCCCATGCCGAAACAAAATGCCGCCGGACGATGACTCAGATAGCGACCCAGCCAGCGACGCAACGCACTGCCGTAGCCACGCAGCACGCCGCTGGTCACCATGTGTGTGCCCCACAGAAGCAGGGCGACGTAGCCTGCAATATCCAGCAGGATGAGGGTTCCATTCATGACACTTATCTCCGTGCGTGAACGACGCGAGCGGATCGATGCGTGACCGTCACCGTACATCGGTTGCGGCCCCGCATCGTTTCATTGCGCATTACGACGGCTGACTACAACCAGCGGCCGTAACGGCGGATGTAAACCAGCTTCATGACCTGGGTCAGCACGCAGTAGGCCAACACGGTTGCCGCCAGCCAGCCAAAATAGATGCCGGGCAGCTCGACCATGCCGATCTTGTGACCGATGCTGGCGTAGGGAATCAGCATGCCGATGATGATGATCGCCGTGGTCAAACCCAGCACCGGCGCGGCGGCCGAACTTTGCAGGAAAGGAATCTTGCGCGTGCGGATCATGTGCACCACCAGTGTTTGCGTGAGCAGGCTCTCGATGAACCAGCCGGACTGGAAAAACGCCTGATGCGCCGGGTTGTTCGCTCCGAACACGTACCACAGCAGCGCAAACGTGGTCATGTCGAATACCGAGCTGGCAGGTCCGATCCAGACCATGAAGCGACCAATGTCACCGGCATCCCACTTGCGCGGCTTGCGCAGGTATTCGTCGTCCATGCGGTCGAACGGAATCGACAGCTGTGAGATGTCGTACAACAAATTGAGTACCAGCACCTGCAGCGGCAACATCGGCAGAAACGGCAGAAACAGGCTGGCAATCAGCATGCTCAGCACGTTGCCGAAATTGGAGCTGGCGGTCATCTTGATGTACTTCATGATGTTGCCGAACGTGACGCGCCCTTCCAGCACGCCCTCCTCCAGCACCATCAGGTTTTTTTCCAGCAGGATGATATCGGCCGATTCCTTCGCAATATCGGTCGCGGTATCCACCGAGATGCCGACATCCGCTTCGCGCAAGGCTGGTGCATCGTTGATGCCGTCACCGAGAAAACCGACCGTGTGACCCTGCCGCTGCAGCGACTTCACCACGCGAGCCTTCTGCAGCGGCGACATCTTGGCGAAGATGGTGGTGCGCTTGACCAGCTCGTCCAGCGCCGCGTCTTCCAACGGCTCGATATCGCGGCCCTGCGCCGAGTGCGTAACGTCGAGACCCACTTCGCGGCAGATCTTGCGCGTTACCGCCTCGTTGTCGCCGGTGATCACCTTCACTTCCACGCCGTGGTGATGCAGCGCGGCAATGGCGGTGGCGGCGCTGTCCTTGGGCGGATCGAGGAAAGCCAGGCAACCGATAGCGACCAAGTCAGCCTCGTCCTTGACGCCATAGGTGTGCGTAACCGGCGGCTCCCGCTTGATCGCCACCACCAGCACGCGCAGGCCATCCTCGTTGAGATGGCGGGTCATCGCTTTGATCTCGTTGCGGCGCTCGTCGGTCATCGGCACGATGCTGTCGCTGCCGTCTTCGGAAGCGCAGCGCTCGGAGCCGCAGATCGCCAGCATCTCCTCGACCGCGCCCTTGCAGATCAGCAGATGCTGGCTATCGCCATTGGCCAGCACGACCGACATGCGGCGACGCTGGAAGTCGAACGGGATCTCGTCGATCACCCGATAACGCGATACCGTACCTTCGAGGTCGCGATGCTCGAGCACTGCCTTGTCCATCAGGTTTTTCAGGCCGGTCTGGAAATGGCTGTTGAGGTAGCCGTACTCCAGTGCGTCTGCTGACTCTTCGCCGTCCAGATCGAGATGCCGCTCCAGCACGATCTTGTCCAGCGTCAGGGTGCCGGTCTTGTCGGTGCACAGCACATCCATCGCGCCAAAGTTCTGGATCGCGTTGAGTCGCTTCACCACCACCTTGCGCTTGGACATCGCCAACGCGCCCTTGGCCAGGTTGGCGGTGACGATCAGCGGCAGCATTTCCGGGGTGAGCCCCACAGCGACCGACAGCGCGAACAGCAAAGCCTCGAAAAAGCCGTGCTTGTACCACTGGATGCCCAGCACGATAGGCACCATCGCCAGCATGAAGCGGATCAATAGCCAGCTGACGCTTTTTACGCCGCGGTCGAAGCTGGTTTGCACGCGCTGACCGGTGATCGTGCGCGCGATCGAGCCCAGGTAGGTACGCGAGCCGGTCAGCACCACTACCGCGCTGGCCGTGCCGCTGACCACGTTGGTGCCCATATAGCCAACGGTAGTGAGGTCGAGCGGGTTTTCATGCAGCGTGCCACTGACATGCGCGTCGATCTGCGCTTGCGTGGGCGCCACCTTTTCGACCGGCAGCGACTCACCGGTGAGGATGGCCTGGCTGATGAACAGGTCTTTCGCGGTGAGCAGACGCAGGTCCGCCGGCACCATGTCGCCGGCGGCCAGATGCACAATGTCACCAGCCACCAGTTCACCCACCGGCACCTCGATCCGCTCGCTGTGCCCATCCGATGCCTTGCGCGTCACCGTGGCGGTGTTGCGCACCATCGCCTTGAGGTTTTCCGCCGCGCGCGAGGAGCGATACTCCTGGCTGAAACTCAGCAAAACGCTGATACCGATCATCACGGCAATGATAATCGGCCCCGACAAATCATCCGGCGTCACGAACACCTGCACGATCGCCAGGATCAGCAGCACGATGATGAACGGGTTTTTGAAGGCGCGCCAAAGCTGCCGCGTCCAGTGCGGCGGCTTCTCGTGCGACACCTCATTGTTGCCATCGCGGTCAAGCCGGTCGGCAATCTGCTCTTCGTCGAGGCCAGCAGCGCTGGTGTCGAGATCGGCAAACAATGCCTCGCGGTCGCGAAACGCTTCTTGTGCCACAGCAGCGCGCACAGACGCCGAGCCGCTTTTGCCCGCAGCGGTGGGGATCACTGACTTGATCATGGTGTTATCCAGGGATGTTCTGGGAGTCCGTTCGCGCCACCGGCGAAACGGTCGGGCCATGCGCTAGGCGCAGGGCAGCGTGGCGATCGTCAGGACGAACGCCCTCGCTCCGCCCATGGCGGAGGCCACGCCTTGCAGATGGCAAGCAACTTCATGCCTGACTGGATAACAGAACTTTGTTGCGGTGAGTTTGCAGCGGGCCACGCTTGACGCGAGCTGCAGCAGCGGCGCGGGCTGCCGACAGGTCCGCTCGACGCGGCATGTCGATAACCACCGCGTTGGCCACCGGACGGCTCAGCGGTGCAGGCACGGTGATGACGCGCGCGACACGTGCCTGGTCACGACGACCGGACAGCAGAAAGGTGCGCAGAGCGCGCAAAAAGCCAGGGGTGCGAAAGAATTTCATCGCCCATCTCCTCGTATACGACGCCAACGGCGCCAAAGGAGGTGGGCCGGAGTTTCCTAGTCGAGGAAAACGCCAGCCGACCGCAGGCGGTCGCCGCAGGTAATCAGCTTGTGATGCATTGCCGGCACCCGATGCTCGCGGATGTCGACGTTGCGACTAGGGTAAACGTCCATATGCCTTGATTAGTTTGGGCAGGGTGCCGATGGGCGCATTGCGCCTATCGACTTTGCTATTGTCGTGCTGCAACACAGAGGTGTCAACCAGCACGCACCAAATTTCCACCGTCTGTGAGCTTCGCGTTCAAGTGCAGGACATCGGCCAAGTTCAGCGCTTCGCACCGGGGCGTTTCCCACCCGCACGTTTCGCTTTCCCGGGCTGTGCAAACTCAGCTTTGCGGCATTCCATGCCATCCAGCAGAACCTTCAGGCCGATGCGGAAAAGCGCCTCGGGCTCGATCTTCGCCAGCAGCTCGGCCGCGCCGCGCAGATTCGGGTAATCCGACGATTCGTCGCCAAGCCGGGCCAGCTCAGAGCCGAGCACGACTGTGGGGCGCAACGCGTTGGAGTGCGTCGACCACGATTGACGCGCTTCTTCGGCAACCATGCCGAGCAGGTAGTTGCGATAGAACGTCGCCATCGCGATGGCCTCCGGCGGAGCGAAACCCGCGTCAAGAAACGCACCGACCGCGGCATCGTAGAGTTTCATCCGGTGCGCTCCGGTCGGCGCCAACTCCGCAAACAGTCGTGGCGCGTCGCGATGCGCCACCAGCACGCGGCGATATTCCCAGGCGATGTCCTCCAGCCGCTCACGGAACGAACGGTTGCTCGCCGGCAACGCCATGCGCGCGCAAATCGCATCGGCAACCAGGCCAAGCAATTCACTCTTGTCGCGGATGTGCCAGTACAGCGCGGGTGACTTGACTCCAAGGCGTTCGGCGAGCTGGCGCGTGCTCAACGCATCCAGGCCTTTTTCCTGCAACAGATCGATAGCCGCATTGACGAGACGGTCGCGGTCGAGTCCGGCGCGACTGCCGACGGAAGCCGCCTCGTCCGGCTTGCGCGCGGCTTTGCGGCCTGCGGTCTGAATAGTTTTTCGCATGCTTGTACTCGGTATTCCGGAATGCTAATTTATCACTGATAAATTGAAAAGTACCGCTGCGTCGTTGGTCGACAAGATCAGTATTCACCACCTTACGCGAGGAAATTCCATGAGCGAACTCTGGACACGCCGCCAAGTATTGGCTCTTTCCGGCAGTGCGTTACTTGCCGCGGTACTGCCACCGCTTTCCGCCAAGCCGCAGCCCGCTGCTTCCGGCAAAACCAAGGCTTCTGCCAACCATCTCCTGGCAGCTGCGGATACCGATGACGCCGCTCTGTATCGCCAAGCGTTCGTGCTCGATTGCAACACCCTTGCCTCGATCGGCGGCCTGCTCTACGAAAAGGACCTCGCAAAGCTGCTTGGGCAGATCCAGGACTCCGGCATCAGCGCGCTGAAGAGCACGCTAGGCGGCGACCGCGGAACGTTCGAATACACCGTGACCGATATCGCTGCCGCGCAAGCCCTGATCGAACAACACCCCGAGGTATTCATCAAGGTGATTCGCCACGACGACCTGGAACGGGCCAAGCGCGAGCACAAAGTGGCGGTGATCTTTTCGTTCGAAGCGGCAACCATGCTGGAAGACAAGATCGAGCGCATCGAGCTGTTCCGCCAGCTCGGTGTACTGATCATGCAGCTGTCCTACAACCACAAATCGCCGTTCGGTTGCGGTTGCCTGGATGGCGACACCGACGGTGTCACTGAACTGGGGCGCAAAGCGATCGCCACCATGAATGCGCAAGGCGTGGCGCTCGACCTCAGTCATGCAAACACGCGAACCACCGCCGATGGCATCGCCATCTCGACCAAACCACCGATCTTCACGCATGCCGGTTGCCGCAGCGTATTCGCGCACCCGCGCAACAAGGAAGACCGCGAGATGAAGGCACTCGCCGACAAGGGCGGCGTGATGGGCATCTACATGATGCCGTTTCTGACGGTCGACACCCGGCAACCCATGCTCGACGACTTTATGCAGCACATGATCCATGCGCTCAATGTCTGCGGCGAGGACCATGTCGGTATCGGAACCGATTCTGCCTTCTTCGAAGTCAGCGATAGCGACCTGAAGGACATGGCGAAGGAAGAAGAAGACCGCAAGAAAGCGGGAGTCGGCGCGCCGGGCGAAAACCGGCCACCCTACATTCCCGACCTCAACACGCCGCGCAAACTGGAACGCGTCGCCAGTGCCCTGCTTAAGCGCGGTTACAGCGAGCGCGCAACCGAAAAGGTGCTCGGCCTGAACTTCGACCGCGTGTTCAAGGAAATCTGGACGGCCTAGATCACCGGACGCAAAATCGTATCGGCATGCGCGATGGGTCCGATCAACCAGTGATCAGCGAGCAAAAACGCGAACAGCGCCATCAGGTACACGATGGAATAGTTGAATACCTTCATCGCGAAAAACTCATCCGGCGGATTCAGCAGGCGCACGGCGTAATAAAGAAAGCCTGCACCCAGGACCGCCGCGCCGCCCAGATAAATCAGACCGCTCATGCCGGTCAATGCCGGCAATAGCGTCACGATGATCAGCAACACGGTGTAGTAGAAAACGTGCCAGCGCGTGTAGACCACGCCATGGGTGACCGGCAGCATCGGCACCTGCGCGCGCGCGTAATCGTCGCGACGAAAGATGGCCAGCGCCCAGAAGTGCGGCGGCGTCCATACGAAGATGATCAGGCACAGTTGCAGCGCGAAAGGATGCAGCGAGTCGGTCACGGCAGTCCAACCCAGCACCGGCGGAATGGCGCCGGCAAGGCCGCCAATGACGATGTTCTGCGGCGTCGCACGTTTCAGGTATGCCGTGTAGACCAGCGCATAGCCGATCAGCCCACCGAAGGTCAGCAGTGCGGTCAGCGGATTAACCAGCAGCGCCAGCACCAGCATCGAGACGATGCCCAGCGAGACCGCAAAAATCAGCACCTGCCGCGGGGTGAGTTTGCCGGTGGCCAGTGGCCGCCGCGCCGTGCGCGCCATCAGTTTGTCGATGCGCTCGTCGATCAGATGATTGAAGGCTGCCGCCGAACCCGATGCCATCCAGATACCGATGGTACCGAACACCAGCGCACGCCAAGGCGGAATGCCCGGCACGGCGAGGAACATGCCGATCACCGCGCAGAAAACCAGAAGCGCGACGACGCGTGGCTTGGTCAGCTGCAGATATTCGCGGATGTTATCCATTTCAGCGTCGTTCCGGCAAAAGAATAGGCCATGCATCACGCCACGGCTGCGTACGCGCCAGCGTCGCCAGCAGCGTAAACAACAACAGCGCAGCCATGCCATTGTGCGCCGTCGCCACCGGCAGTGGCAGACCGAACACCACGTTGCTGATGCCCAGCAGCACCTGGCATACCAGCGCCAACGCAATCGCGATCGCAAACAGGCGCAGCCCGCGGCGTGCCAGCTTGAACGACAACCCGGCGAGATAGCAGAACACCACCAGTGCACCGAACCGATGCGTCATCTGGATCGCACTGCGCGCCGCCATGTCCAGCACGCCGCCCTCGTAATTGACCCCAACGCCACGCCACAGCACGAAGCCCTGGTGGAAATCCGTCGCCGGCATCCACTGCCCGCCGCACTGCGGAAACGCGCCGGCACCATAGCCGCACGCCAGCGCAGCGTAGTTGGCCGAGGTCCAGCCGCCCAATGCGATCTGGCAGAACAGCAGCACGATGCCGACCACCACCAGCCGACGCAGATTGGCCATCTGATTGTCCAATGCACCCACGCCAGCAAAGCGCAGTGCTGCGTAGGCCAGCAACGCAAACGTGGTGATGCCGCCAAGCAGATGACCCATCACCACTACCGGTTTCAACAGCAAAGTCACCGTCCACATGCCGAGCATGGCCTGGAAGATGATCACTGCCAGCACTAGCACACTGACCTTCCACGCACCCGAGCGCCGGAGTGCGACCGCCGCGATGATCGGCAGCGCAATCGCCAGTGACGACAACAGCGACGACAGCGCGAAATCACCGCGCTGATATATGACCACGCCGGCCACCGCGAACACGGCGGCCGCAATCACCGCATAACGTGCCGAGGCTTTGCGCCAACTGGCGATCAGCGCGATCGCCAGAACGAGCATGCCCAGCGTGCCAGCCAGCACGCGATGCACCTGCTCGCGCCAGGCTTTGTCCGTTTCGAACGGTCGATCCGGATAAGCCAGGTTGGCCGCGGCAATATCGTGCGCGTGTTCGGGCCAGGTCGCCTTGCCGTAGCAGGTCGGCCAGTCCGGGCACGACAGGCCCGCGTTTGACAGCCGCACGAATGCGCCGAACATCACCAGCCCGAAGGCGAACAGGGCGGCAAGCAAGGTCAGCGCGCGCAGGGCTTTAACTGTGCGGGGAGACATCGCGGAAGTGAACATCAGTGGATCACCTTCTGCAGATCCCGCGCCAGACCGGCCGGATCGGAGCCAGCAGGATACAGGGACAGCGCGGTGCCGTTGGACTCCACCAAGACGGCGCTGACGCTGTCCGGCGTGGTCGGGCGATAACTGGCCAGCCTGCCATCGACGTCGTTGCCGAGCTGCCAGTAGTTTTGAATCGCCACCAGACCCTCGCCCGCTGGCGGCTGGCCGACATACAGCAGGCGCAGACGCGACTGGTTGTTGTTGAGCATGACGCGCGCCTTGGCCATGGCTGTCAGATCATCCAGGCACTGTACGGCGCAGTCCGGACCGGGCAGCGCCACCAGCGTCATGCGCGGCTCGCTATCGCGCCACGCATAGGCTTGCCCGTTGGCCAACTGCACGCGCAGATGCTCATCGACAAGATTCCGCTGCGGCATGATCCGTTGACCATTGCCTTTGCCGGTCGGCTGCCAGCCGGTAAACGTCAGCAGGCCGGCAACGAGGATCGGTGCGGCAAACACCAGCGCGATCAGCACCAGAAAGAATCGGCTCTTGCGTACGGCAGCAGGGTTGTTTGTGTGGGTTGGCATGAATTCGCGGAAATAATCAGGTGAGGAATAGTTGAGTCGGGTCGAGTATCAGGCGATATGAGTATCAGGGCCGACGCGGTCCGCGCTTGCGATGCAGTACGAGCAGAAGCACCACGGCCGCCAGTGCAAACGTGAACCACTGGAAAGCATACGCGCGATGTCGCGCTGGCGGCATAGAGGAAAAATCCAGCGTGTGTACGCGCACGTAGATCGACGCCGGGTCTGGATCGAGCGCCAGCATGCGCGGATACAGCGCGCGGTCGAGATCGTGGGCGACTTCGGCAGGATCCAGAAAAATGCCTTTCTTCGGCCAGCGCGTCTGTTGCGCCAGCGCGTTGCCGCCCATCTCGAAGCCGATCGGTGGCGGCGGCACGTACAGACCTTGCAACGTTACGTCGGTGGTCGGCAGTGCCGGTAACTGTGGCTCCTGGCCGGTACCGTTGCCCGGCAAAAAGCCCATATCCACCAGCAACAGCTTTGGCGTATTGCGCAGTGCAAGCGGCACGAAAACTTCCACGCCACCGCGTTCGTCGTGATTGGGGTTATCCAGCAGATAGATGCGATCGACCAGGTAGCGACCACTGATTTGCACGCGCGGAAAGCCGTCGTCTGGCGGCGCATCGGCGACTTTGGCAAAGTCCTGCCATGGTGCCGTAGCCGATGCGGCATACCGACGCAGAAGCGCTTCCTTGAAGTCGGCGCGATGCAGTTGCCAGACACCCAGACGTATGAACAGCAACGCGCCGACCACCGTCAGCAACAACGCCCACCACGACGGACGGCGAAATCCGCTCATGCGAAGTACCTGGCAGCGGCCGCTATACTCGGCGAGTCGACTTGGATCGGATCAATCACTTGGAAACCATCTACAAATCCGCGCTGGTGATCGTGCTGCTGGTGGTGATCTTCAGCCTCGGTCAGGCGCTGTATTTCATGATGACCGACAAGGACAACGACAAGCGCACCGTATGGGCATTGACGCGGCGCATCGGCCTGTCGCTGCTGCTGATCGCCATGGTTGTGTTTGGCATCTGGATGGGATGGCTGCACCCGCACGATGTGGGTCAATGACCGTGACCGGGTGATTGTACCCGGCCGCATCGATCACCGTGCCTACACCGCGACAAATCGCGCCGCGTAGCCGGCCTGACGGATTTCCGCGTAGGTCAGTCGACCGGGTAATAGTCCCGGTACCAGCGAACGAAGTTGGCCACACCCTCTTCGACTGACACGCGCGGCGTGTAATCCACCGCGGCGGCCAGAGCCGAGACATCGGCTTCGGTATCAGGCACATCGCCTGCCTGCAGCGGCAGCAGCTCCATCTGCGCCTTGCGCCCAATGCACTGCTCAAGCACTTCGATATAGCGCAGCAACTCCACCGGCTGCTCGTTGCCGATGTTGAATAGGCGATAGGGTGCGAGGCTCGTCGCCGGATCCGGCTGATTGCCGTCCCACAGCGGATTACCGACTGCCACCTTATCCAACGTGCGAATCACACCCTCGACGATGTCATCGACGTAGGTAAAGCTGCGCTTATGGTGACCATGGTTGAACACCTTGATCGGCTCGCCGGCCAGGATCGACTTAGTAAACAGGAACAACGCCATGTCCGGCCGCCCCCACGGGCCATAGACGGTAAAAAAGCGCAGGCCCGTGCAGGCCATGCCGTAGAGATGCGCATAACTGTGCGCCATCATCTCATTGGCCTTTTTCGATGCCGCATACAGTGTCAGCGGATGCTCGGTGGATTGATGCTCGGAGAACGGCATCAGCGTATTGGCGCCATATACCGAACTGGTGGAGGCAAACACCAGGTGCTCGACGTCGTGATGGCGGCAGCCTTCGATGATGTGCAGAAAGCCGGTGACATTGGTCGACACATAGATATGCGGATTCTGTGCGGCGTAACGCACGCCCGCCTGCGCTGCCAGGTTGATCACGCGCTGCGGCTTGTGCGTGGCGAACGTCGATTCGATGGCAGCGCGGTCGGCCAGATCAGCCGCCACGTGGGTGTAGTTCGGATGATCCGCGAAGCGCGCCAGCCGCGCCTTTTTCAGATTGACGTCATAGTAATCACTGAGGTTATCGATGCCGATGACGTGGTCACCGCGCTCAAGCAGTCGCATCGCAACGTGCGAGCCGATAAATCCGGCGGTGCCCGTGACAAGAATCTTCATGCCGCTCTCATCCATTTCATTAATCGGCGCGATGACGCATCGCGCCGGGTTGACTACCGCGCATCTGCCGCCGCGCCGTCACCCACTGTCTCAACAGCTGTTTGGATCGCCAATCAAAGCCGGCCATCCACCGCATCACGTGGCAGCACATATTTGACGTCATACAACACCGACGACGATTTGCCGAAGTGACGAATGCCATCGGCGCCTAGTTCCGTGAACTGGTGATGCCCGACCGCGACGATCACCGCATCATACTGGTCCGCCTGCGGCGTGCCGATCAGTTCGATGCCGTATTCGTGTCTGGCGGCCACGGCATCGACCCATGGATCGAACACATCCACCTGCGCGTTGTAACCGGCCAGCGCCTCCATGATGTCGACCACTCGGGTGTTGCGCAGGTCCGGGCAGTTCTCCTTGAAGGCCAGCCCGAGGATAAGGATGCGCGCACGCACCGGGTTGATGCCTTTGCATACCATCAGGCGGATGACTTCGCCGGCGATGTATTGGCCCATGCTGTCGTTGGTACGACGACCGGCCAGAATGACATCGGAGTAATGCCCGACCTCCTGTGCCTTGTGGGTAAGGTAGTACGGATCCACGCTGATGCAGTGGCCACCGACCAGACCGGGTCTGAAGGGGAGAAAATTCCATTTCGTGCCCGCTGCCTGCAGCACTTCCAGCGTATCGATGCCGAGCTTGTTGAACAACTTGGCCAGATCGTTCACCAGCGCAATGTTCAGATCGCGCTGGGTGTTCTCGATCACCTTGGCCGCCTCGGCCACCTTCAGCGAACTGGCCTTGTGTGTGCCGGCGGTGATGATGGAACCGTACAGCCGATCAACGAAATCGGCGACCTCGGCGGTGGAACCGGAAGTCACCTTGAGAATGCTGGTGACGCGATGCTGCTTGTCGCCCGGATTGATCCGCTCGGGGCTATAGCCGGCAAAAAAATCGCGGTTGTAGATCAGGCCCGAGATTCTTTCCAGAATCGGAATGCACACTTCTTCGGTACAACCCGGATACACGGTGGACTCGTACACCACGATGTCGCCCGACTTGATCACTGTTCCCAGCGACTCGCTGGCCTTGATCAGTGGTGTCAGGTCGGGGCGTTTGGCTGCATCGATGGGCGTTGGCACGGTAACGATATAAACGTTGCAGCCACGTATGTCATCGAGCGTCGAGCTGAAATGCAGACGCGTGGCGGAGGCCATCTCTTCGGCATCCACTTCCAGTGTTGAATCCTTGCCGGCACGCAACTCGCCGACCCGGGCGGTATTGATATCAAACCCGAAGGTGTCATAGCGCTTGCCGAACTCCACGGCCAGCGGCAACCCGACATAACCCAGTCCGACGATGGCAATCTTGGTGTTTTCCAGAGGCTGCATGCGATAAGTCCTTGGCCGCCATCTAGTTTGGCAGTGTTGCCTCGGCCTGGCGATGGCACTGCGCTATAACGGCCATCGAACGATCAAGTCGAAACGCCGGGAATTTGTTCATGGCACCCAGACCTGCAGATAGAAAAAAGCCCGTCGGGCGACGGGCTTTTTAGAATCCATACGAATGGCGCTAGAGAATATAGACAAACATGAACAGGCCAAGCCAGACCACGTCGACGAAATGCCAGTACCAGGCCACCGCTTCGAAACCGAAATGATGATCCTTGTTGAAATGGCCTTTCAGCACACGGAACCAGATCACTGCCAGCATGATGGTGCCCAGCGTCACATGCAGACCGTGGAAACCGGTAAGCAGGAAGAACGTCGACCCATACACGCCGCTGTGCATGGTCAGATTGAGCTCGCGGTAGGCCTCGATGTATTCGTGGGCCTGAAAATTCAGGAACAGGGCACCGAGCAATACGGTAATCCCCAGAAACACCAGGATCTTGCCGCGATGACCGGCACGCAGCGCGTGGTGCGCGATGGTCACGGTGACGCTGGAACTGAGCAGGATCAGCGTGTTGAGCAGCGGCAGCCCCCACGCGGGTACGGTACGGAACGCGCCGCCGATATGTTGCGGACCGTTACCGGCGCTGGCACCCCATGAGGCCGCGTAATCGCTCCACAGAAACTCGTGGGTCAATACACCGTGCCCTTCACCACCGAGCCACGGAATCGAGAACATGCGGATGTAGAACAGCGCGCCGAAGAACGCACCGAAAAACATCACTTCGGAGAAGATGAACCACATCATGCCCATGCGGAACGACGTATCGACCTGGCTGTTGTAGCTGCCGGCCAGCGACTCGTTGATCACCGAGCGGAACCAGCCGAAAAACATCGCCAGCACGCCGATCACGCCGACCGTGAGCACGGTCTTGCCGAAACCGGAATCACCCGGCTCCGCGTTCAGCCAGTGCGCCGCACCGAACACCGTGGTGAACATGACCACCGCGGCCACGAACGGCCAGTAGCTTTTGCTCGGAACAAAATACGCTTCGTGCGACTGATCCATCGTGCAAACCCCGTGGACTTCTCTTGATGACTCTACCCCGCGATGCGCCGCGGGGAACTGCAAACTGAAGAATAAACTGTGATTGCTGCGGTACGACTATTTCATCATCACGATCTGCACAAACGACAGCAGAAAAAACGCGACCACCACCGATACCAGAATCGTCACGGTGCGTCTCACACCTTTACGACGTCCATCCATCTCGTGATTTGTCAGCGGCTGCGTCATGTGGTGATGATCAGTCATTCACGTGACCGTGCGCCAGCTCGTCGTCATGAATCACCGGTGGCACGTCGAAGGTGTGGAACGGCGCGGGCGACGGCACGGTCCACTCCAGGCCCTTGGCGCCTTCCCAGACGCGGTCGGTAGCCTTTTTCTTGGAGAAGAACACGCCGTGGATCAGCACGCCGAGGAAAATCAGCTGCGAGGCGCCGAACAGAAAGCCGCCGATCGAACTGATCATGTTGAAGTTGGCGAACGCCACGTTGTAGTCCGGAATACGACGCGGCATGCCGGCCAGACCCAGGAAGTGCTGCGGGAAGAACAGCACGTTGACCCAGATCACGCTGTTCCAGAAATGCATCTTGCCCCAGAACTCGCTGTACATCCGGCCGCTCCACTTCGGCAGCCAGTAATACGTCGCCGAGATGATCGCAAACAGCGCGCCGGTCACCAGCACGTAATGGAAATGCGCCACCACGAAGTAAGTATCGTGATACTGGAAGTCGGCCGGAACCAGCGCCAGCATCAGGCCGGAGAAGCCGCCGATGGTGAACAGAATCACGAACGCCACCGCGAACAGCATCGGCGTCTCGAAGGTCATCGAGCCGCCCCACATGGTGCTGACCCAGTTGAATACCTTCACGCCGGTCGGCACCGCGATCAGCATCGTGGCGTACATGAAGAAGATCTCGGCACCCATCGGCAGGCCGACCGCAAACATGTGGTGCGCCCACACGATGAACGACAGGAAGGCGATCGACGCAATCGCGAACACCATCGCCTTGTAGCCAAAGATCGGCTTGCGGGCGAAGGTCGGGATCACCTCGGAGATAATGCCAAACGCCGGCAGAATCATGATGTAGACCTCGGGGTGACCGAAGAACCAGAAGATATGCTGATAGAGCACCGGGTCGCCGCCGCCGCCCGGATTGAAGAAATTGGTGCCGAAATATTTGTCGGTCAGCAGCATCGTCACCGCACCGGCCAGTACCGGCATTACCGCAATCAGCAGAAACGCCGTGATCAGCCAGCTCCACACGAACACCGGCATCTTCAGCAGCTCCATGCCGGGCGCGCGCATATTCAGGATGGTCGCGATGATGTTGATCGCACCCATGATCGAGCTGATGCCCATCAGGTGGACGGCAAACACCACGTAGGCCAGCGAATCGCTCTGCAGCGACAGCGGCGGGTACATGGTCCAGCCACCAGCCGGGCCACCGCCGGGCAGAAACAGGGTGGACAGCAACAGGGCGAAGGCGAACGGCAGGATCCAGAACGACAGGTTGTTCATGCGCGGCAGCGCCATGTCCGGCGCGCCGACCATCAACGGGATCATCCAGTTACCGAGGCCGACGAAAGCCGGCATGATCGCGCCGAAAATCATCACCAGCGCGTGCAGCGTGGTCATCTGGTTGAAAAAGTACGGCTGCACCAGCTGCAGGCCCGGTTTGAACAGCTCGGCGCGGATCACCATCGCGAAACTGCCGCCGATGAAAAACATCAGCAGCGCAAAAACCAGATAGAGCGTGCCGATGTCCTTGTGGTTGGTGGACATGCACCAGCGCTGGAAGAAATTCTTCGGCGCGCCGTGGTGATCATCGTGGTGATCATGGGTGGCTGCGTGGGACATGGCCTTGACCTCTAACCTGATAGGGATGCGACGACGTGAGTGACGTGTGCGAAAGCGTTTGTAAGAGCGCAGCTCAGCCTTGCTTGGCGGCAGCCGATTTGCTCACGGACTGCACCGGGGCAATCTGTGCGGTTTTCGGTGCCGCCGCCGTCGAGGCAGCGGCCGGAGCGGGCGCCGCAGCCGGCGGTGCCGACTTCGCCTGCTGGTCGGCCAGCCACTTCGCAAAATCCGGCTTGGATTTGGCGACCACCACGATCGGCATGAAGCCATGATCCTGGCCGCACAACTCGGCGCACTGGCCGCGATAGGTGCCCGGTTCCTTGATATTGGTCCAGGCGGCGTTGACGATGCCGGGAATCGCATCGAGCTTCCAGCCCAGCGCCGGCACCCACCATGAGTGGATCACGTCGGCACCGGTGATGACGAAGCGGATCTTGGTATCGACCGGCACGACCAGCGGCTTGTCGACGTCCAGCAGATAGGTATTTTCGTTGCCCACCTTGACCGCATACGGGTCCATGCCCGAGCCCAGCTGGCGCGTCTGGTCACTCTGCGTATCGAGCTTGGACATGAAGCCGACCTTGCTGATCGGCTTGCCCAGATATTCCACATAGTCGTAGCGCCACTTCCACTGATAGCCGGTCACCTTGACCGTCATCTGCGAACCGGTAGTATCGGCCCAGGAGGTGATGCCGCCGGTCGCGAAGTAGGCCAGTGTGATCAGGATGATCACCGGAACCGTTGTCCAGATGATTTCCAGACGTGTGTTGTGCGACCACTTTTCAGCGACTGCACCGCGCGATTTGCGGAAGCGGAACATCGCGATGAACATCGCGCCGAACACCAGGATGCCGATCACGACACATACGCCAAACGACCAGTTGTTCAGTTCGTAGGGAACCTGCGACCAGGTCGATGCGCCACGCTCCATGTTCAACTGATACGGCGATGGGTCCGCGCTGGCTGCCCCGCCAAACAGTGTTGATGCAATGGCCGCCGCTGCGGTAAATGATCGCCTGATGCTGCCAGATGTCATGTGTTGCACCTTTGATGAACCTACTTGCGCCGCTGGTCGTTGATCGTGGCCAGCAGCACCCTGAGTTTCTTTGACAGCTCGACGCGTTCCTGCTCTCCCAGAAAAACGCCGATCTCCATTTCACGCCCGTGCGATGACAACAACAGGCGCTGACGACCATTGCCTGGCTTCAGCAGCACACGCACCCAGTACGACTGGAATTGCGTGCAGCGCCGACTCGGCAGCAGTTGCACCTCCAGCGACGATGCGTCGAGGGTGATGCGCTCACTGCGATCGCCGGCCCGCCAGGCCACGCTCAACGCACACGAGACAGCCACGGATTCCACCAAGGCGAACAGCGGTGCAAACACATTGCCCTGCCACGCGCCCAGTCCCGCTGTTGTCAGCGCCAGTACCGCCAGTACCACGATCAGTCGACGCAGGCCTCGACGGCTGAGCGCACGATTGGGCTTGAGCCACATCGTCACACACAGCAGATCGTCGGCGACCGGTCGAAGCACGATCATAAGGATCCAGCGTGCCAGGAACATCGGGATGATAGGCCCCGGCGCGGCAGCGGGCAAGAATGCCGCGATCTGGAAATGTGACATCAATGAGGAAAAGCGGCCTGTCCACTCATTGACGGCGTAGTCCAGAACCCCATCGAAAGTTGTCCCGTGTGCCGTTGGCCAATGCAGAGTTGCATCGGAATGCGCCCGGATGACGCACGCAAAAAGCGGGCGCCAGCGTACAATCCCGCGCTCCCCTCCGCCTCCGCGGATTTTCTGACAAGCCCGTGACCCAACCTATTCTCAGCTCCGAACTCCCCGGCGACCCCACGCCTGCGCGCGCGCGCATCACCGCCGCCTGGCTGCGCGACGAAACCGAAGCGGTCAACGACCTGCTCGCCCAGGCCAGTCTGCCGCCGGTCGAGCGCGAGAAGGTCATCGACGTCGCCGCCGACCTGGTCAGCCGGGTACGCCTGCGCGCCAAGGACCAGAGCGTGGTCGAGTCCTTCATGCGTCAGTACGACCTGTCCAGCGAGGAGGGCGTGCTGCTGATGTGCGTGGCCGAGGCGCTGCTGCGCATTCCGGACAAGGCCACCGCCGACAAACTGATCCGCGACAAGCTCGGCGACGCCAACTGGAAGAAACACCTCGGCCAGAGCGAGTCGGTGTTCGTCAACGCCTCGACCTGGGGACTGATGCTCACCGGTCATCTGGTGAACCTGGCCGAGGAAACCCGCCACGACGTCACCAGCGCGCTGCGCCGACTGGTCGGTCGTGCCGGCGAACCGGCGATCCGTTTGGCCGTGCGCCAGGCCATGCGCATCATGGGCCACCAGTTCGTGATGGGGCGCACCATCGATGAGGCGCTGGATCGCAGTGCCAAGAAGGAACATGCGGTCTACCGCTATTCCTACGACATGCTCGGTGAGTCGGCGCTGACCGCGGCCACCGCCGAGCGCTACCAGCAGGATTATCGCGATGCCATCGCAGCCATCGGCGCGCGTGGCCCCTTCGCCAACCATACCGACGCGCCGTCGATTTCGGTCAAGCTTTCTGCGCTGCATCCACGCTACGAAGTGGCCAAGCGCGAACGCGCCCGTCGCGAGCTCACCGAGAAGCTGCTGGAACTGTCGCAACTGGCGATGAAGTACGGCATCGCGCTGTCGGTCGACGCCGAGGAAGCCGACCGGCTCGAGCTATCGCTGGACATCATCGGTGACGTCTTCGCACATCCGTCGCTGGCTGGCTGGAACGGTCTCGGCATCGTGGTGCAGGCGTATGCCAAACGCACGCCGTTCGTGATCGACTGGCTGATCGAAACCGCGCGTGCGGCAAAACGTCGCTGGTACGTGCGCCTCGTCAAGGGGGCCTACTGGGACGCCGAGATCAAGCGCGCGCAGGAAAACGGCCTGCCCGGCTATCCGGTGTTTACGCGCAAACCGAACACCGACGTGTCCTACCTCGCCTGTGCACGACGCCTGTTCGGCGCCGGCAGCGACCTGATCTATCCGCAGTTTGCCACCCACAACGCCCACACCATCGCCGCCGTGCATCACATCGCACAGGGCCGGCCTTACGAAAACCAGCGCCTGCACGGGATGGGCACGGATCTGTATGCCGAAGTGATCGGTCCGAAGAACTTGAACGTGCCGTGCCGTGTGTATGCGCCGGTCGGCACGCACGAGGATCTGCTGCCGTATCTGGTGCGCCGCCTGCTCGAGAATGGTGCCAACACCAGCTTCGTCAACCGCGTGGTCGATGAGAGCGTGCCGGTGCGCGAGCTGGTTGCCGATCCGTGCGAAACCGTGCGCCGCTTTGCTTCGATCCCTCACCCGCGCATCCCGCTGCCGGTGAATCTCTATGGTGAGAATGCCGCGCTTGCGCAGCATTCAACCAATGTATCCAGGAAGAATTCCATGGGCGTCAACTTTGCCAACGACAACGAACTGAAAGCCCTCGCCGACGCGGTGAACGCCAACGCCGGCCCGTGGAAAGCTGGCTCGCTGGTGCCCAACGCCAGCAGCAGCGGCCCGACCGTATCGGTGACCAATCCGACCGATCGCCGCCAGATCGTCGGCAGCTATGTCGCCGCCGACAGCTCCACGGTCGACCAGGCGATCACCAGCGCCGTCGCCGCACAGCCAGGCTGGGATCGTCTGCCCGCTGCCAGCCGCGCCGCGATTCTCGAGCACGCAGCCGACCAGCTCGAAGCGCGCCGCGGCAAGTTCGTCGCACTGTGCGTGCGCGAAGCCGGCAAGAGCCTACCCGATGCGATCGCGGAAATTCGCGAGGCGGCCGACTTCCTGCGCTACTACGCCACCATGGCGCGCCGGCTGTTCGGTCAACCCGAGCAATTGCCTGGGCCGACCGGCGAGAGTAATCAACTGTTCCTGCACGGCCGCGGCGTGTTCGTCTGCATCAGTCCGTGGAATTTCCCGCTGGCGATCTTCCTCGGCCAGGTCAGTGCTGCACTGGCAGCGGGTAACGCGGTGATCGCCAAGCCGGCCGAACAGACCACCCTGATTGGCCATCTGGCCGTGCAGTTGCTGCACGCCGCAGGCGTACCGGTCGACGTGCTGCAGTACTTGCCGGGTGACGGCGCCACGGTCGGTGCGGCGCTGACGAAAGACCCCCGCATTGCCGGTGTCGCCTTCACCGGCAGCACCGACACTGCCTGGGCGATCAATCGCTCGCTGGCCGCACGCAACGCACCCATCGCCACGCTGATCGCCGAAACCGGTGGCCAGAACGCGATGATCGCCGACTCCTCGGCCCTACCCGAGCAGATCGTCAAGGACGTGATCGCCTCAGCCTTCCAGTCCGCCGGCCAGCGCTGCTCGGCCGCGCGCATCCTGTTTGTGCAGGAAGACATCGCCGATAAGGTGATCGCCATGCTCGCCGGCGCGATGGGCGAATTGAAGGTCGGCGACCCCGGCCAGCTCAGCACCGACGTCGGCCCGGTGATCGATGAAGATGCGCGCAAGCTGCTGGTCGATCATGCCGCGCGGATGGATCGTGAAGCGGAGAAGATCGGCGAAGTGGCGATGGATTCATCCGTCACCGACCACGGCACGTTCTTCGCCCCACGCGCCTACGAGATCGCCTCGCTCGGCGTCCTGCAGCGCGAGGTGTTCGGCCCGATCCTGCACCTGATCCGCTGGAAGGGCAGCGAACTGGACAAGGTCGTCGCGCAGATCAACGCCACCGGCTATGGCCTGACGCTCGGCATCCACAGTCGTATCGATGACACCATCGACTACATCAGCAGTCACGCCCGCGTCGGCAACTGCTACGTCAACCGTAACCAGATCGGCGCGGTCGTCGGCGTGCAGCCGTTCGGTGGTGAAGGCCTATCCGGCACCGGCCCCAAGGCCGGCGGCCCGCACTACCTGCTGCGCTTCGCCAACGAGCGCACGCTCACCGTCAACACCACCGCTGCCGGCGGCAATGCGTCACTGCTGACCATTGGCGAGTAAGTTCGACGGTTGATCTGGGAAAGGCGCCGAACTCGAAGTTCGGCGCCTTTTTTGGGACTCGGACAAATTCGGACAAATGCTGCTGTGCAACCGCAACAACACCAGCGGTGTGCTACAGATAAGGTCTTCTGCCTATCGAGAATACCGATGAGTCTCCCCGACGCAAGCCTTGCCGAACGCCTGCAGCAGTTGCGTGCCGCGCATGCCAAGGACCCGACGCCCGAATGGCCGGTCCGCGCCAAACGGCTGCATGCGCTGGAGACCCTGCTCAACGAGCAGCGCCACACATTTGCCGCGGCGATCAGCGCCGACTTCGGTCAGCGGCCAACCGAAGAAACTGATCTGCTGGAATTTTTCCCGAGCCTGTCCAGCGTCCGTCACGCATTAAAGAAAGGGCGTGGCTGGATGCGTCCGCAGCGCTCGTTGCCGGGCCTGACGTTTCTGCCGGCACGCAATGTATTGATCCCCCAACCGCTGGGCGTGATCGGCATCATCGTGCCGTGGAACTATCCGCTCTATCTGGCCATCGGCCCGCTGGTTGACGCGCTGGTCGCAGGCAACCGCGCCATGGTGAAGATGAGCGAGTTCACGCCGAGTTTTTCGGCGCTGTTCGCCGAACAGATCGCCAAGTATTTCCAGCCGAATGAAGTGACCGTCGTCACCGGTGACGCCGAGGTGGCGCAGACATTTTCATCGCTGCCGTTCGACCATCTGCTGTTTACCGGCTCCACCGCTGTCGGCCACCACGTGATGCGGGCCGCCGCCGCCAACCTGACACCGGTGACGCTGGAGCTCGGCGGCAAGTCGCCTGCGATCATCGGCCCCGGCGCGCGCTTCGACAATGCGGTGGAGCGCATCCTGTTCGGCAAACTCGTGAACGCCGGACAGACCTGCATCGCGCCCGACTACGTGCTGCTGCCGCGCGCGCGCATGGCTGAATTCATCGATGTCGCCAAACGCACGGTAACGAAGATGTATCCGCAGCTCGCGCAGAGCAAGCAATACGCCAGCGTCATTTCCGATCGCCAGTACGCGCGCCTGATCGGCCTGCGCGACAAGGCCGTCGCTGCCGGCGCGAAAGTGCATCTGTTGGGCGACGCGGCGGATGACGCCTCACGCCGCTTGCTGCCGCCGCAGTTGCTCAGCGATGTCGGCGACAGCATGGACATCATGCGCGACGAAATCTTCGGCCCGCTGCTGCCGCTGGTGCCGTACGACACGATGGATGAGGCGGTCGCCTATGTCGCCGCACATCCGCATCCGCTGGCACTGTACCTGTTCGAGGAAGACGGCGCGCTGATCGATTCGGTGCTGGCCCGCACCGTGGCCGGCGGCGTCAGCGTCAACGACACGCTGTATCACATCGCCCAGCACGGCCTGCCCTTCGGCGGCGTCGGCCCTTCGGGCATGGGTGGCTATCACGGTGAAGCCGGATTCCGCACGTTCTCGCACATGAAACCCGTGTTCCGGCAGGCAAGGCTCAACGGCGCGGGCATGCTCGGACCACCGTATGGAGCGTTTTTTCATCGCATGGTAAACATGCTGATCAAACGCGGCTGACTGGCGCATCGGGGCGAACTCGAATCCGAGCAAACTCCCAGGCAAGCGTGTTTACGGCAGGCACGGCAGGGGGAATGATATGGCGATGGTTCTTGCGGTCGCCGCTTTCCAACGTTATCTGTAAATCGGTTCGAGCAACCGACGGCTGGCGCTGTTACCCTCGTGATCGTCTTGAGCAGCACGACCGGTGTTTGCATAACCACGGGAGTACGGCCATGCAATGTTTCGTCTACGCCAGCCTGCGCAAAACCGACAGCTATCTCTGGCTGGCCCGCCGCGACGGCTTCGATGTGCTGTCCGAATCGCTCCTCTTGCTATTGGGCGAGTTGCGCTTCGTGGTCGAAGTGCAGCTGGACGAGCAACGCAAGCTGCCGGTCGAGGACACTGAGCAGGTGCTCGACCATCTGCGCACGCAGGGCTGGCACCTGCAGCTGCCACCACAGCAGACTCTGGCCGTCGCCAATCATCCTTCGTACAGGGAAGCCGCTTCGCGGGACGATCGCGATGATTGAAAGCGCGATCTCGGAAATGCCATCGTCGACGCGGAAGAAATCACCGAAAAATAGTATGGGCGTTAACATCAGGTTACCGTCTGAAGTCGCAACGATTTCTATACTGTCGACATGACCCAGCCCAAATCACGACGCCGCCCTCCTCTCGTGCAATCCCTCGCCTGGTTCATTCCAGGCTTGTTGGCCATCACGGCGGCAGGCTTTGTCACCCACCCGCTGACGTTGATTCCGCTGCTGCTGGCGAACGCACTGACGATGGCCGCGATCTGTCACGCGATCGGCTTCGATCCCGAACCGCATTTTGGCCGCACGGTTTTGCGGCGCGGCGCCGCGCATCTGGTGATGTTCACTGGCTATACCGTACTGGTGTTTTTACTGGTCGCCTGGCCGATGCTGCAGCTGAGCCATACACCCAGCCTCGGCGCCGCTCTTGTTCTGGCGGCCGCGCTGGTGATTGCGCTCGCTGCGCTTTGGCGACTGTGGCCAGCGTTCGGTCTGGTCTTCGTCTGGGACGATGCCTACCCTGCGCAGCGCGACAGTTCCTGGATTTTTACGGCTACCTTGCGCAGCCTGGCTTTCGGTCGGCATCTGTCGCACGAGGAGCGTTTCTTCAGCCATTTTCTACCCGCGTCGCTGGCCCTGCTGGTGATGGCTTTCGGTGCGGTCGCACTGACCGGCCTCTATGGTGTGCTGCCATCCGAACCACGCATCGCCGCGCTGGCCCTTTATGGCGTGGTGCTGCTGCCGCTGGGTAGCCTGATCATCGCCAACCGCACGCTTCGTGCACTGCTGTGCGCGAAGAACGTCAAGCAACCTGTGGCGGTCGTCCCGACGGCGATCAAGTCGATTCCGGCAAAGCAGCCGGTCGTCGTGGTGCTGAACGAACAGGAGCGCGCTGCCGGCACACCCGAGCAGGCCAAGGCGCTACTGATCGCCACACGCGATGGCGATATCGACCGCGCGCTTGCCTTGGTCGAAGCCGGCGCCGATCCGAATACCGCACCCGTTGCCGATGACCGCGACCAGCGCCCGGTGCTGATGCTTGCCGCGCTGCTGCCGGACATCCGCCTGCTGCGCGCACTGATCGCCAAGGGCGCCGACGTGAACCGTGACAGCGGCGGCATCACCCCTCTGCTCGCCGCCACCCGCGATAGCTGGCACGGCCGTGCCGAGGCGGTGATGACCCTGCTCGCCAACGGCGCCAATCCGCTGGCTGCCGACGCCGAGGGCAGCACACCGCTGCACGGCGCGGTGCTCAGCGCCGACGCTGGCGTGGCAGCCATGCTGCTCGATGCCTCCGCGCCGATCAACGCGCTCACGCGGTCGGGCGTCAGCCCGCTCGCGATTGCCTGCCGCGCCGCCAACTGGCCGCTGGCGAAATTTTTGCTGGAACACGGCGCCAAGCCCGCGCCGGCCAACGGCGAGCCCGCCCTGATTGCCGCTGCGGGTATCGCCGATGACGACGTCACCGGCGTCAAGCTGCTGCTCAAGCATCGCACTGCGGTCAACGCCGTCGATGCCCGTCATCGCAGCGCACTGCTGACCGCCGCTGCCGAAGGCCACGAACAGATCGCCCGGGTGCTGTGCGCGGCGGGTGCCGACGTTACCTTGGCCGACCATCGTGGCAGCACCGCGTTAATGGAAGCTGCTCGCGCCGGTGCGAGCGGCATCGTGCAGCTACTGGCCGAAGCGCAGCCCGATGCACGGGCGCGCGATCACCACGGCCGCGATGCGCTCACACTTGCCTGCCAATCACCGCATGCGCGCGGCGAAACCATCAGCGCCCTGCTTGCCCTGGGTGCCGAACCCAAAACACCAGGCGGCGATGGTCGCAGCGCGCTCGACCATGCCGCCGCCGCCGGCCGCTGGGATCTGGTCGCCCTGCTCGACCCCGACACACCGCTCCCAGCCAGCCATAGTCGCGATGTGTTGACCGAAGGTGCCGATACGCCGGCGCATCTGCTCGATGCGCTGCGCTTCGCTCATTGGGCGATCGTTTCAAGCTTTGCCGAGCGCGTGCGCGAATGGCCGCAGGGACAGCTGGCGCAGCTGTATCTGGATCTGGCCACGCCTGGCCTGAGTGCTGCGCGACGCTGGTTGCTCGAGCACGGCCTCGATGCCGAAGCGCGACTGCAGCCGCAGTTGCCCGATGATGCCGACACCGCGCAAGCCGATGCGCCGGCGCTGCCGCCACTGGGTCGTCGCCTGTTCGACGCCTTGCTGCAGCAACTGCCGACATCGACCGAAGCGCTGGATGATCTGCTGCAGGCCGGTGCCAGTCCAGCCGGTGCGGGGTTGTTGGCGCAAGCCCTCTCGCGCCTCAACGGCTCGGCACAATGCACGGCGCTACCACTCAATCTACTCGAACGCGGCGCCGATCCATTCGGTGCCGACGCACGCGACCGCACGCCGCTGCATCTTGCCGTGATCAACGGCCAGCTGAGCTTGCTGCAGGCATTGCTGGCACGCGGTTGCGACCCCAACACGCGCGACCGCGACGGCCGCACACCGCTGTTTGCCGCACTGGAGCACGGCGCTGATGCACTACCGCTGGTGCGCGCGCTGATCGCCCACGGCGCCAATCCCGAAGCCGCTGACGCCAATGGTGAAACTCCGCTGGGGTTGGCATTGGAGCACCCGGCCGTGGAGCGCTGGCTGGACTGGCACGACTGGTCACGGCCCAGCCGGCCGCTACGTGCTGACGATCTACCGGCCGCTGCTGCCGTCGGCGCACTCCCCACGGTGCAGCGACTGCTGGAACTCGGTTTCGCCGTCGACACCCAGGACGACCAGGGCGCGACTGCGCTACTGCGCGCCTGCGGTGCGGGCCATCGCGAAATCGCCGCAGCCCTGCTCGATGCCGGCGCGAACTCGTCCCTCGCCGCACGCAGCGGCGTGACACCGCTGGCCGCGGCGGTCGCCGCACGGCGCGAGGCGCTGGTTGCCTTGCTGTTGGAGCACAAGGCCGCGATCGATCAGCGCCTGCCCAACGACACGACGGCCCTGATGGTGGCCGCCGCCATGGGTCATCCGGAAATCGTCGAGGCTTTGCTCGATGGTGGCGCGGACGTCAACGCGGTGGATGCCGGTGGTCGCAGCGCCCTGCACGCCGCCGCGCAGTTCGGCTTTGAACACAATGACAGCCTGCGTGCGCGCCGGCTGTTCGACGGACTGCTCAAGCGCGGCGCCGACATCAATCAAGCCGACAGCGAGGGCAAGACGCCGTTGCTGTTGCTGCTCGGCGCGCAGCTGCGACCCGGCAGCGATTGCGATGCCACACATATTGGCGCGCTGGTGCCGCTGCTGCTGGATGCCGGCGCCAAAGTCGAGCATGCCGACCAGCGCGGTGTTACCGCGTTGCATGCCTGCGCGATGCACGCGCTGCTGCCGCCGGCCCGCGTACTGCTGTCACGCGGCGCCGATCGTCTTGCCGCCGACGCGTTCGGACGCACGGCGGCAGATGTGGCGCGACAGGTGGGCTATATCGACATTGCTCACGAACTGGCGCCGCGCGTCGGCGCGATTCCCAGTGTGCGGCAGACGCTGCGTCAGCCAGCACAGCCGGCAGACTGAAATCGATCGGATCGACGAATTACTCGACAGACAAATCCGGAGCTGCCTCCGCGGCGCACCGCGGCGGCAATGTGCGCCAGGCGGATATCACCTGCACGGTATCGATTTCGTCGATCCGGCGAACCTCGGGCATTCCGCCAATCACCGTGACCGCGCTACCGTGTCCGCTGCGCGGCGCCCACATGCATGGGAATCGCCCGCCAAACAGCACCACCAGCGGGCAGCCCATGGCCGCGGCCAGGTGGGCAGGACCGGTATCTACCGAAACCATGCTGTGGGCGATTTCAAGCAGCGCTTTCAGCCGACCTAGCGGAAGCACGGCGGTGTCGATTCGCAACGAACCGGTTTCGGTCGCGCTGAGCAGCGATTCGATATAGCCGGCTTCGGCGGCCGACCCGCAAAAGAGGATCTGGGCCTGCGGCAAGCGGTAACTGATGGCCCGTGCCAACGCGCCCCAGCGTTCGGCCGGCCAGGATTTGTCGTCATCGTCGGCATGCCGCACGCCATTCCAGCGTATCGTGCGTTTGTTTGCCGGCTGCAACAGCACCAGCGGCCGACCCAGCATACCTTGCACGCGCAGCCAGGCGTCTCGATCGTCGCGCTCGGCTTCGGTTACCTGCAGCTGAGGAGCTATTTCCGTTGATGCGATTGAAGCAGTCCAGGGATGACTGACGCGAAAAGCATCTGGCGTTTGATCGCCAAAACGCAGTAGCCAGTCGATCCAGTGCTCGTCCTGGAGCATCGTCATCGGCTGGATAAACTGGCAGTTCTCCGCCGGCACGCCGGCCAGCGCCAGCATCGGGCGCACCTTGGTCCCTGCACGTGGCTCCGGTTCGCAGATGTAGAAAGGTGAGTGGCGCAGCCGCCGCAATGCCATCGCGACGCGCCACCGTGGCGGACTGAACAACAGCGAGCCGTACTGGCTGCGCAGCGGAATAAACCCGTCCACCTCTGGCTGCGCAGAAAAAAGCACCTGCGGCCAGTCGCCCAAGGCCAGTACACGGCAGGGCTTGCCATAGCGCTGCTGCAGTTTGCGCAGCAACGGCTGCAACAGGATCGTATCGCCGAGGCGACCGAGACGGATCACTACGGGAGTTATCGGGGCCGCGGTGACAGCTGTCGACGTTATCGATGTGGCGTTTGTCGCCCCTTCGCGACGCGAAGGATTTCTTGCAGTCATGGGCATGACTCCAAGCAACGCCGGACTAGGTATGCGGTTGACGGTATGCGCATGGATTCCCCTTGGGAGCTTGTCACATGGTGACGCCCCTCCCTGAGCAATTCCTTTCGAACAACGCCCCTCCGGCGAACAGAAAGCGCCTGCGCCTTTGGGGCCGACTCAATCCTCGGCGCTGAGCGGCTTGTCCTTGTCGCGCTGACGTTCCCGCTCGGCACCCGGCTCGGCGTCCGCTTCAAACAGCTGTTGCAAATCGGCCATGGCATCGCGCGTGCTCTGGATCAGCTTGGTCTCGTCATCGTAGACCAACGCCTGCTTCTTCAGCACATCCTCGTCGTAGCGCCGGAAACGCTCGACCCGATCGACGGCAAGCTCATGCGAGAGACCCAGTGCCTCCAGCGTCTTGCGGGTCATCTTGAGACTGGAATGGAACGTCTCGCGCACCGGCTCGTCGATGCCCATGTCCATCAGACGGAACACATGCTGACGATTGCGTGCCCGGGCGATGATTTTGAGATGAGGGTACTGCCGTTTCACCAGCCTCGCCGTGCGCAGGCTGGTTTCCGGATCGTCGGTGGCAAGCACGAAGACCTCAGCCTTGTCGGCCTGTGCTGCTCGCAGCAACTCCGGTCGGGTCGGGTCACCGAAGAACAGGTTGATGCTGCCGAAACGACGCGAGGCATCCACCTGCTCCACCGAATGCTCCAGCGCCACGAACGGAATGCCCTGCGCACGCAGCACGCGGCCGATAATCTGTCCCATGCGGCCGAAGCCCGCGATGATCACCCGCGGTGTATCGGTATCGATCGTGTCGTACTCGCGTGTCGGCTTTTTCGGCTTGACGTTGAGTAGCCTCGCGGCGAGCACCACCAGCAGCGGCGTCAAGGCCATCGACAACGTGATCGCCAGCACCAGTGCGTCGCGCTGGCCGCCATCGATCAGCTGCTTCTCGGCGGCCTGCTTCAGCACCACGAACGCAAACTCGCCGCCGCTGGCCAGCAACATGATCAGGCGCAAACTGTCGGAGCGGTTGAGCCCGCCTGGCAGTCGCGCCAGCGGCCACAGCAAAAGGCCTTTCAATAGCAAAAGGCCGATAACCAGCTCCGCCACCAGCAGCGGCTGCACCAGCAGCAGCGACATATCCATCGACATACCGACGCTGATAAAAAACAAACCGAGCAGCAGCCCTTTGAACGGCTCGATATGCGATTCCATCTCATGCCGGTATTCCGAATCGGCCAGCAGCACGCCAGCGAGAAACGCGCCCAGCGTGGCCGACACATGCGCCAGTTCCATGATCAACGCGGTACCCATCACCACCAGCAGCGCAGTAGCCGTGGAGACTTCCACCGAATCGGCTTTCGCCACGAATCGGAACACCGGCCGCAACAGATAGCGGCCACCCACCACCACCGCCACAATCACGCCAATCGTGCGCAGCACGCTATAAATATCGACGCCGTGCGAAGCCGACGTAGTGGCAAGCAGCGGCACTGCCGCAATCAGCGGGATCGCTGCCAGATCCTGGAACAGCAGGATCGAGAACGCCTGCCGCCCGTACGCCGAACCGGCCTCCTTGCGTTCGGCCAGTATCTGCAGACCAAATGCAGTGGACGACAGCGCCAGGCTACCGCCGACAATCGCCGCCGACCGCCCGCTGAGGCCGAATAGAAAATAGCCGACCGCACCGATTGCCATGGCCGCACTCAACACCTGCAACAGGCCGGTGCCAAACACCGAGCGACGCATCACCCACAGCCGCTGCGGTGACAGCTCCAGGCCGATCACGAACAGCATCAGCACCACGCCGAACTCGGAGATCGATGCAACGCCTTCGGTATCGCTGATCAGCCCCAGCAGCTGCGGGCCAATCACCATGCCGGCAATCATGTAACCCAGCACAGAGCCGAGCCGGAAGCGTTTGGTCAATGGCACGGCGATGACCGTCGCCAGCAAAAACACCACCGCGGTCTTCAGAAATTGAAAGCTGTCCACGCGTTGGCGGCTCCAGTCGATGAAGCTCGATTATTCCATGCGCACACCGGCTGTGCCGGATGATTCGCAATTTCGTGCGACATCCACAGCTGACGGTTGCTTCCAGTAGAAATGATCAGGCCCGCACATGGCGGGCCTGATCATTTCTGTACACCTAGTCGAAACGCGACCTTACTTTTTCGGTGCGTCCTTCAGGCCACGATCGATCAGCATCGGCTCGATGCTCGGCTCCTTGCCGCGCCAGTCCTTGTACATCGTGCCAAGGTCTTCGGTGTTGCCGCGTGAGAGCACCATCGTGCGGAAGCGATCACCGTTCTCGCGGGTCAGACCGCCGTGTTCCTTGAACCACTCGAAGCCGTCGTCCGCCAGCATCTCGGTCCACAGATAGGCGTAGTAACCGGCGGCATAGCCGTTGCTCCAGATGTGCATGAAGTAGCTGGAGCGATAGCGTGGCGGCACATAGCTCAGATCGATCTTGTCGTTCTTCAGCGTTTCGGCCTCGAACTTGTCGGCGTCCTGCTTTGGTGCGTCGGCACCCAGCGTATGCCAGCCCATGTCGAGCAGCGCGGCCGAGACCAGCTCGGTCATGTCATAGCCCTTGTTGAAGGTACCGGCCTTCTTCATCTTGTCGACCAGCGCCTGCGGCATCGGCTCGCCGGTCTTGTAGTTCTTCGCGTAATTGGCGAACACCTTCGGATCGGACGCCCAGTGCTCATTGAACTGCGACGGAAACTCGACGAAGTCACGCGCGGTGTTGGCACCGGACAGCGACGGGTACTTGGTGTTGGCGAACATGCCGTGCAGGCCGTGACCAAACTCGTGGAACATGGTGACCACGTCATCGAACGACAACAGCGCCGGCTGGCCCGCGGCCGGCTTGGTGAAGTTGGCCACGTTGTAGATCACCGGTTTGGCGCCAAGGAGCGTGGACTCATTGACAAAATTGCTCATCCAGGCGCCGCCGTTCTTGTTGTCGCGCTTGAAATAGTCGCAATAGAACAGCGCCATCGAGGTGCCGTCCTTGTCAAACACCTCGAACACGCGCACGTCAGGCTGGTACACCGGAATGTCCTTGCGCTCCTTGAAGGTCAGGCCGTAAAGCTGGTTGGCGGCGTAGAACACGCCGTTCTGCAACACGTTGTCCAGTTCGAAGTAAGGCTTGATCTGCGCTTCGTCGAGGTCGTACTTGGCCTTGCGCACCTGTTCGGAGTAATGCTCCCAGTCCCATGCGGCGACCTTGAAGCCGCCCTTCTGCTGGTCGATCACCGCCTGGATGTCTTTCGACTCGCGCTCGGCGCGGGCCGTGGCAGCCGGCACCAGGTTCTGCATGAACTTGATCGCGGTATCCGGCGTCTTGGCCATCTGGTCGTCCAGCGTCCAGGCGGCATAGTTGGGGTAGCCCAGCAACTTGGCCTGCTCGGCGCGGATCTGCGCGATGCGCTCAATCATGTCGCGGGTGTCGTTGGCATCGCCTTTTTCAGCGCGATTCCACGAAGCGTTGAACAAGGCCTCACGCGTGGCGCGATCGTTGATGTCCTGCAGCGCAGGTTGCTGGGTGGTGTTCTGCAGCACTACAACCCACTTGCCATCGACCTTGCGCTCTTTCGCGGCGCCGGCCGCTGCTGCGATATCGGCATCGGACAGACCGTCAAGCTTGGCTTTGTCGTCCACCACCAGCGCACCGGCCTTGGTCGCGGCGAGCAGCTTGTTGCTGAACTGGGTGCTGAGGGTCGACTCCTCCTTGTTGAGATCCTTCAGCTTGGCCTTGTCGGCGTCGGACAGCTTGGCGCCACCACGGACGAAGTTCTTGTAGGTCACTTCGACCAGGTGCAGCGATTCCGGATCGAGCTTGAGCGCGTCGCGCTGGTCGTACACCGCCTGGACGCGCGCAAACAGCTTGCTGTTGAGCGTAATGGCGTCGCGATGCGCGGCCAGCTTTGGTGCTTCCTCTTCCTCCACCTTCTGCAGCGTATCGCTGGTGTTGGCCTGGGCCACGCCTTCGAACGCCATCATCGCGCGAGTCAGCAGGGCGCCGGATTTCTCCATCGCCACGTAGGTATTGTCGAAGGTGGGCGCGTCCGGGTTGTCGGCAATCTTCTCGATCTCCGCCAGATGCTGCTTCATGCCTTCCTCGATCGCCGGCTGGTAATCCGCCTCGGTGATCTTGTCGAACGGCGGCGCCTGGAACGGCAGCGTACTAGCCGCAAAGAACGGATTATTGGTGCTGGCGGCAGGCGCCGGCGTCGCGGTACTGGCGTGCGCCACCGTTGCCGCGGTGGCGGGCTGCTTGGCGGTATCGTCGGACGGCTGCGAACAGGCACCCAGAGCGATGGATGTGGCGATAACGATCATACGCAGACGGAGCATCGGAGTTCCCCAGGAATTGTGCAAGATAACGCGTCCGAAGGACGAGTGAGCAGTAAACAGCCATTGACTCTAACCATTCTCGCCCGATTCTTCCAAGGGCCGAAAGTCAGGGGCACCGGGCTACCGGGGTGGATTGCAGTCTGGACTAACACGGACCAAGGGATCGAATGACCGATTCATCCGATGAGATGCTGCCACCGGTTCAACTGGGGCAATTTGAAGATGAATCCGTAGGCTCTCAGGCTGCACGCATATCGCGCAGCTGCCAAGCGCTGCCGATCAACAGATTCAGCCGCTGCCGCACAACGCTCATCGGCAAGGTCGTGAGCAGCTCGACCTCGATATGCAGGTCGCTGACCCTGGCCGTCACCTCCGCCTGCGGATCAGTCGCGGCCAGGCTGCTGTCGACCGCATCGGGATCGGGCTGCGCCGCGCGCCAGCGTTCGAAGAGGGAGGCATCCCGCAACGCCTGCTGCATCGCCGTGGCGAAGTCGCCCGGGCCAGCGCCCTCGTAGGAAAAGCGTGGGTCGCTGCCGCGCGCCTTGGTCAGATCAGCAATGGAAAGGTAGTAGTGACTGCGGGCCATGGTGCCTCCGGCGATAGGTGCATGTTTGAGTGGTCAATGCGCTATCGAAGCACGCACGATGTGAAGCTCAGCCCAAGGTCGCCGCGGCGGTCTGCAGATGTATGGCGGCCTGCTTTGGCGCCACGCCGTGCGGCAACACGCCGAGGCACGGCGCAGGCATCAGCTCGCGCAGGGTTGCCAGATTCTCGTCCAGCGCCAGCATGTCCGGATCAATCACGTTGCCGATCCAGCCCAGCAGCTGGCAGCCATCGGCTTCGATGACCCGTGCACTGAGCAACGCATGATTGATACACCCCAGCCGCAGACCGACCACGAGAATCACCGGCAGCTCCCACTGCTTGGCTATATCCGCTGCCGAGAGGCCCGGCGCTAGTGGCACCAGCCAGCCGCCGACGCCTTCAACCACCACGCGCTGATGGCTGCCAATGAGCTGATCGAATGCGTGGCGCAACGGCGCCAACGAAATCTCGACGCCCTCATGCGCAGCGGCCAAATGCGGTGCCAGCGGTTCGCTCAAGGCGATCGGATTGATCCATTCGTAAGGCAACAAAGAGCTGCTCGCTGCCTGCAGCGCCAGCGCATCGTCGTTGCACAACCCCTGCGGCGTTGGCGTGCAGCCGCTGGCCACCGGCTTCATGCCGCAGGTGTTGTAGCCCGCAGCACGCAGCGCATGGAGCAGCGCGCAGGCGGCGTGCGTCTTGCCGATGCCGGTATCGGTGCCCGCAATGAAAACAGCTGCCTGATTCACGTTGCCACCCTGCCTTGGCAACCCCGCTTGAAAAAATACGGCAAACGGCCGGTCAGCATAAAGGCGAACATCCGCTGGCAAACATGCCGAGTCGACCCGCCTCGATGCCTTCACGTTGCTCGACGAGTTTCATTAAGCCCTACTCCAATAGATAGCACGGGGCATAATACGTACTTTGCCGGCAGACCCATCATGTTCGAGTCCATCACGACAAACTATGCCAGCAAGCGCGAACACTATGACGAGCTGGTCAATCAGGCCCGCGGGCTCATGCTGGGCGAGGCCGACATGATCGCCAATGCGGCCAACTTCAGCGCGCTGATTTTCAACAGCCTGCCCGAGGTGAACTGGGCCGGCTTTTATCTGTTCGACGGCAACGAACTGGTGGTCGGTCCGTTCCAGGGCAAGCCGGCGTGCATCCGCATCGCACTCGGCCGCGGCGTCTGCGGCACGGCCGCGCAGCATCGACAAACGCAGCTGGTTCGGGACGTGCATGCATTCGATGGACATATCGCCTGCGACGCCGCTTCGCAGTCGGAAATCGTGGTGCCGTTGGTAAAAGCCGACGGTACCCTGCTCGGCGTGTGGGACGTCGACAGCCCGATGATCAACCGCTTCGATGACGAAGATCGTGTGGGTATGGAAGCGCTGTGCGCAGCGTTTCTGGAAACCTTGCCGCGCTGATCCGCTTGGGTTGAGTCGTCGCGCCGCGTCAGCGCTGACCAAATTGCGCTGACGCGTCCGTTTTGCCTCAGTGCGATCGTTCGCCAAGAATCCGCGGCTGCCGCAGCAGCGCCATCACCGCTTCGCGCGCCTCATCCACCCCAGTACCGGCTGACGAGGAAAAGATCTGCGCCGTCGCGTGCAGCCCTTCGGTGACGAACTGCTTGCGCAACGTCGCCAGCGCCTGCGTGGCCTGATTGCGCGACAGTTTGTCGGCCTTGGTCAGCAACAGATGGCACGACAGTTGCGTCGCCAGACAAAACTCCAGCATCTGTCGGTCAAACTCTTTCAATGGATGACGGATGTCGACGATCAGTACCAGCCCGCGCAGGCTCTGACGTTGATGCAGATACGCATCGATCTCCAGTTTCCAGTGCTCGCGCATCTCCAGCGGCACCTTGGCGTAGCCGTAGCCGGGCAGATCGATCAGCCGGATATCCAGCGGCGGCTGGCCTTTGACCTGCGTCGGCGGAGGCAGGCTGAAGGCCACCATCTGCTGGGTGCGGCCAGGCGTCTTGGACGTGCGGGCCAGCCCCTTGTGATTGGTCAGCGCATTCAGCGCGCTGGATTTGCCGGCGTTGGAGCGGCCGGCGAACGCCACTTCGGCGCCTTGATCGGCGGGCAATTGACTGATGCGATGAGCGGCGAGCACGAACTGCGCGCCTTGCAGGGGATTAGACATGGGAATGGTTTGACCAAGGGACGGTGGCACAGGGATAATTCTTGGGTTACTGCCTATTGCAAGCCGAATGGCGGCAAGTCACGGCGGTGTTCGCAAGTTTCTCGGGAGTCAAGTGTATGAGTTTTCGGTCCGCCGGTTTTCGGAACGCTGTTCTCGGGTCCGCCACCGCTCTTGCATTTGCGCTATCCGCCAGCGCGGTGATGGCTCAGACCACCGCGCCAAAACCGGCCGCTTCTGCTTCCGCGGCGGCCGCACCAGCGGCGGCCAGCACCGCAGCAAAGCCGGCTGCCGCATCCAGCGCAGCAGCCGCGACCGCAGCAACGACACCTCCCACCGCCAGCAGCGCGACCGAGCCTGCCGTGGCCGTTGCGATCAAACCCGGTGACGCGACCGCAGGCCAGGCCAAGGCCGCTGTTTGCGGCGCCTGTCATGGCATCGACGGCAACTCCAGCGATCCGCAGTATCCCAAGTTGGCCGGCCAGAGCGAGGCCTACATCGCCCACCAACTGGCCAGCTTCAAGGCCGGCAAGCGGCAGAATCCGATCATGCTGGGCATGGCCACACCGCTGTCGCCGCAGGACATGCAGAACGTCGGCGCCTACTTTGCCAGCAAAACCTCGCTACCCGGCGTCGCCGATCAGGCGCTGGTCGATCATGGCCAGACGCTGTTCCGCGAGGGTGACCCGACGCGCGGCATACCCGCCTGCATGGCCTGCCACAGCATTGACGGTCGCGGCAATCCGGGCGCGATGTATCCGCAGCTCACTGCTCAGCATGCGCAGTACATCCAGGCCACGCTGAAGGCATGGCACGACGGTACCGTATGGGGCGACGACACGCATTCGCAGATCATGCCGTCGATTGCACAAAAGCTCGACGCCAACGACATCGCCGCCCTGGCCAGCTATGTCGAGGGCCTGCACAGCGCCGAGCCGACGCCAGCCCTCACCACGCCCTGATCGATAACAGCGCTGAACTCGCGTCGGCGCCGACGGTCTCACACCCCATCTGGTTCACGGCCTCATCCGGCTTCGCGCCCCCTCCGCTCCGAGGTTTCCCATGTTGAAGCGTTTACCGATCCTGTGTGTCGCCCTGCTCGCGCTCGCCGCCTGCAGCCACGACAGCGACAACAGCGCCGCCAGCTCTTCTACACCGGCGGCATCGACCACGGCCGCCACCACGGCAACTGCCAGCACGACTCCCGCGCCGGCAAGCACCGCACCAGCTGCTGCCGCCAGCGCCGCACCCGCTGCCAACGCATCGACCCCTGCAACCGCGGATACCCAGCCGACCAAGCCGGCCGCACCGTTCGTGGACGACGGCAAGTGGGTCGAAGGCAAAAATTATTTCCTGGTCGATCCTGCACAGCCGACCAGCCATCCCGGCAAGGTTGAAGTGACCGAAGTGTTCTCGTACGCCTGCCCGGCCTGCAATTCTTTCCACACCACCATGGATGAGCTGGTCAAAAGCCTGCCGTCGAATGCAGTCGTGGTTTACCTGCCAGCTTCGTTCCGTCCGGACGAAAACTGGCCGCTGTTCCAGCGCGCGTTCTATGCCGCACAGGCGCTCGGCGTGGCCGATAAAACCTACGATGCGATGTTCGACGCCTCCTGGAAAACCGGCGAGCTGTCTACTTATGACCTGCAGGCGGGCAAGCCGAAACCGCATGAAGCATGGCCGACTATCGACGATGTCGCCAAGTTCTACGCCAAGTACGGCGTCGATCCAAAGCAGTTCGTTGGCGTCGCCAACTCTTTCAGCATTAATACCCAAATGAAGCGTGCGGATGATGAGCTCAAGGCTCTGGGCGTAGACAGCACACCGACCATCGTGGTTAACGGCAAATACCGGCTGACGCCAAAAGACGCCGGCGGCCTGCCACAGACGATTGAACTGGTGCAATGGCTGGTATCCAAGGAAACCGCCGGCAAGTAAGTACTTTTGCATGTTGACGTTCGAATCAGCCTGATACATTAGTTTTCACAGCTATCCTCAAAGAGAAGCCTCATGCTGAAGCGATATGCCCGTTTGCGTCTGCTCACCCTGCTTGGCGGTCTGCTGCTGACCAGCGCTTGCAGCGCGCAATCCAGTTCAACGGCTGCGCCATACACCGAGGGCAGCGAGTACGTGACGTTGCCCGGCCCGGCTCAGCGCTACAGCGCCGAGGGCAAGGTGGAAGTGGTCGAGGTGTTTTCATACGGCTGCATCCACTGCGCGCATTTCGCACCGATTGCCGAAAAGCTGCGCAAAGAGTTGCCGCCCGGCGTGGTATTCAAGCTGATGCCCGCGCCATTCAGTGCCGAGTGGCTGCCTTTTGCGCGGGCTTATTACGCCGCCAAGCAACTGGGCGTCGTCGATCGCACCCATCTGCAACTCTTTGCAGACAAGTTTGGCCAGAATTACCCCATCAACTCCATGGATGAGCTGGCTGACTTCTACGCTCGCCAAGGCGTCAATCGTGCCGACTTCATGCGGATCGCGACCTCCGACGAGGTCACCGCAAAATTGAAGAGCGACCTGGCGCTGATGCAGAAATGGCAGGTGGACGGCACACCGACCCTGGTGATCGACGGCAAGTACCGTGTAACTGGCGCAACGGATCAGGAACAGCTGGCCGCCATAGCGCTGTGGCTGGCCAAGCGCGAATTGAGCGGCAAGTAAAATCTCGCCGCTTCAATCGTCGAAGAGGGTCGGTAGGCTGGCGCGGCGTTCACATCGCATGGCTCACGCTATGCTGCTCAAGTGAGCTGGTGACTCTACCGACTCACTCGAGCGCCTGTTTCGCTTGCGCTAACCGCCTGTCTCTCTTCCCCGTGTAGTGTGTTGCGATGAACCGCGCCGCCCATCCTCAAGCCGCACCTGCCGAGCGCCGCCTGCGCCTGCTCAGCTGCAATATCCTGGCTGGCGCCAGCGTCCAGCGCTACAGCGAATACGTCACGCGCAGCCTCACCGCAGTGCTGCCTGGGCGTAACAAGATGGACAACCTCGACCGGCTCGCCGAAGTGCTGCCGCAGTTCGACGTGATTGGCCTGCAGGAAGCCGACGCCGGCAGCCTGCGTTCGGGCTTTCTCAACCAGACCCGCTACCTCGCCGAAACGTCCGGTATGCCGTTCTGGAGCCATCAGCCAAACCGTCCGATGGCGCGACTGGCACACTCGGCCAACGGCCTGATCAGCCGAATGGAACCGAATTCGGTGCTGGACTATCCACTGCCCAGCCGCATCCCCGGCCGCGGCGCGCTGCTGGCGCAATTCGGCGAGGGCGACAGCACGTTGGCCGTGATGGTGGCACATCTCTCGCTGAGCGCGCCGGCGCGGGCAAAACAGCTCGGCTTCATCGCCGAACTGCTGCAGGATTTTCCGCATGCGGTGCTGATGGGCGATCTGAATACCGAGCCGCATAGCGCGGAAATGCACTACCTGTTTTCCAAATGCGGCCTGCAGCCGCCGGCGCAGTCGACACCCACGTTTCCCAGCTGGAAACCGCGCCGGGCGCTGGATCACATCCTCACCTCGGCAGCGATCCAACTGGACAAGACATGGACACTCCCACAGGCATTCTCCGATCACCTGCCGCTGGCCGCCGAGATTCGACTGCCGTCGCACGTCGGCAACGTGACGCGCGGACGGCGTCGATGATGAATGCGCACCTGACAAGACCAGCGATCAAACGAACCCACGAAAGAACCTGCATGAGCTTTGACACATGACATCTGGATCGAACCCGATAGGGTGGTCGCGAAAGGCATTGCCCTGGCTGCTGCTGATTGCCGTCGGACTACTCGCAGCGGTACTGCGCTATGGCTTGGTCGAACCCAGCGCCGTCGTGCAGTTGTGCGAGAGCGGCAAAGGCCCGGCATGGTGCAATGTGCGGCAATGGGTGGTGCTGGGTTTTCTGGGCAACGGCTATGGCATCGCCGCGCTGATCGCCGCCGCGCTGTCGCTGATCTGGAAACATCCGTGGGCGGCCTGGCTGGCTGCGGCACTGGGTGCGTTCGCGCTGGAAATGTACTGCTTTGAAGCCGGCGCGCTGGCGTTGCTGATCGGCTGCCTACGCTTGCTGCGGATTCAGGCGCAGCTCTTGCCGCGCCTGTCGCCAGCTGAGTAGCACCGGCGCACCCATTGCAGCGTTGAGCAAGAGCCACAGCCATGCCACTGGTGTCAGCCCTGCTTCCTGCAACACCACCATGGCGGCAAGCGCGGGCAGACATGCCGCAAGGAAACGTTCCTCGATCAGCGGCATTCGGACCTCGTAGCGACCCGACAGCAATGCCACCAGCGCGTAGCCGATGCACGGCAGCTCGAACAGGCCCAGCGGGAAATCGCGATAGCGCCCGTCAAACACCATCAGCAGGCCGAAATACGCCAAACCAAATAGCCATCCAAACCGCAGCCATACGGATGGCCAGGCCAGCTCAGTAATACCCGCCAAACGCGCAGCAACCCAGCGCGCCAACGCCAGCGCCGTCAGCAGCGCCAGCACACAGGCCGTGATCGACAGCGTCCACTCCCACACATCACGGCAGGCGAACCACATCTGCCGCGACTGCCAGGCTAGCGCGCAGCCGCTGGCGAATCCCAGCAGCAACAGCGCGAGCCAACCGCGCATACCGCTCCAGCATCGGCGCCAGAAGCCGACGATGGCAAACACCAGGGCACCGGCCACGCCGGCCAGCCAGCCGAACGCCCAGTGTGGCTCTTCGACAAGCGGGCCCTGCATCGCAAACTTTGGTTTGGCGTGTACGTCGAAGATGCCCCAGTAACCGCCGGCGGTGCCTTCCTGCGCGCGCTTCCACGGCTGGTCGAACGCCTCGATGACGTTGTATGGCATCTGCACAGTCGCCGCGTAGCGCAGAAATTCGCGCAGATAGCGCGCTTCGTTGACCAGGCTGGCATCGGCTGCCTGACGTGGTCGCCCTTCGCTGGGCCAACCGGTCTCACCGATCATCACGCGGCGCCCGGGAAACGCGTGCTGCACCTTCGCGTAGACGTCGGCGACATGCTGTACCGCGCGCTCCGGCGACACCGGCTGGTCCTCCCAATAAGGCAAAATGTGGATGGTGAGGTAATCCACCGATGTGGCCAGCTCGGGATGCCGCAGCCAAAATTCCCACACGTCCGCATAGGTCACCGGCACGCTCACCGCCGCCTTCACCTCCCGCAGATAGCCAGCTATTTGCGTTGAGGACAATTCACCGCGCAACAGCACTTCGTTGCCGACAATCACGCCGCGCAACACCTGCGGATTGGCCTGAGCGGCTTGAATGCCAAGCTGGATCTGTTGCTCGTTCAGCTTGGGATCCCGACTCAGCCAGATGCCCATCAGCACCTTCAAGCCATAGCGCTTGGCAATCTCAGGCACGGCGCTAAGGCCCTGCCCCTGCGAATACGTGCGCACGCAGTCGAAACGCTGCGACAACGCCCGAAGGTCGGCATCGATACGCTGCGGGCTGATGAAAGCATGCGGATCGAGCGGCGATTCACCCGCCAAACGAAACGGCGCATACGAGACGCAGGCAATGCGTGCCGATGGTGCATCAGGCAGCGCGACTGGCCGACCTATCGCCCACCACCACCAAGCGCCTGAAATTGCCAACAGCCCCAGCAACAGCCAGGTGATTGCGTGTCGGCGATGCGTTGGCGATGGCGCTGGAGGCATGCCGATCCTGCTTGTGTTCAAGTCGTAAGCGGGTCAGTTTAGCAGGCCGATGCCAACCCTCCGTTGACGACGTCACTCGGTGGATGGACATTCATGAACCACGCCGTCATGCGCGCTCGGGTCATCCGCTACGACCATCCACTACACTGGCGGCCGAACGATCGCAGGAGTTGCCATGTTCGTCTCCACCACGCTATGGCGTGCTTCGCTCCCGGGTTTGCTGCTGACCCTCGCCGGCTTCTTTGCCGCACCCGTGGTCCACGCTGACGAGTCGATCGACGCGCAGCGCGCCGCATTCAAACAGGCTTATGCCACCGCCCAGCAGCAAGGCGGCGATGGCTGGCGCTCGCAGGCCAGCGGCTTGCGCGACTACCCGTTGTATCCGTATCTGCAGGCTGCCGCACTTGAGCACGACCTCAAGCAGACCGACCTCGCTACGGTACAGTCATACATCAAACAGTATCCGGACTGGATTCCCGCCGCCGATCTACGCCGCGATTTTCTGCTGGAACTGGCGCGCCGGCAGGACTGGAACGGTTTCCTCGTGCTCTATCAGCCGGACCTCGGCGATGCACTGACCTGCGATGCGCTGCAAGCGAAACTGTCGCGCGGCACGACGCTGGATTTCGACCGGGATCTCTCCGACCTGTGGAGCAAGGCCAGCCTACCCGATGCCTGCGATCCGGTATTCAGTGCCGCGCACGACCAGGGCCTGCTGACCAGTACACGATTGTGGTCGCGTATCGACCGTGCGGCTGACGCCGGCCAGGCAAACACCATCAGCAAGCTCGCCGGCTGGCTGCCGTCGGAAGACAAAGCCACCGCGAAACAGCTGGCATTGGCCTTGCGTGACCCATCGTCCGCCGTCGCCGCCGCCCCCAGCTGGCCCGATACCGCGCGCGCGCGGCAGGCGGCCACGCTGGCGCTCACGCGGCTGGCCCGGCGCCAGTCCGATAGCGCCGACACCGCGTGGCAGAACCTGCAAACGCATTTCGCCTTCAGCGAATCGCAGCGAGATCAGATCCTCCGTACGCTGGCGCTGTTCCACGCCACTGATTTCGACGAGAACGCGCTGACGCGCCTGATCGACCTGCCCGCCGCCGCGCAGAGCGACAGCACGCGCGAATGGCGCGCGCGCATTGCGCTGGCCGAGCAGGACTGGAGCGCGGTGCTCGCCGCGATTGCGGCCATGAGCGACACTCAGAAACTGGACGGCGAGTGGCGCTACTTCCGCGCGCGCGCGCTGACCGCGCTCAATCGCAATGACGAGGCGCAGCCAGTTTTCGCCACGCTCGCCAAGGAAGCAACCTTCTTCGGCTTTCTGGCCGCCGACAAGCTCGATCAGCCCTATGCGATCTGCCCGCTGCAGCTGGCCGACGATCCGCAACGCGAGCAGGAGCTGCTGAACCGACCAGGATTGCTGCGCGCGTTCGAACTTTACGCCGTCAACTTGCCGAAGCTTGCCAGACGCGAATGGAACCGTGCGCTGCAGGGCGACGACCAGACCACGCAGCGACTGGCTGCCGATCTTGCCAACCAACGCGGCTGGTACGACCGCGCCGTATTCACGCTGACCAGCGGCGACGCACTGCGCATGTACGATCTGCGCTTCCCACTGGCCAGTCAGGATGGTGTGGTCACACAGGCCCAACAGGCCGGGATCGAACCCGCGTGGGCCTACGGCATCCTGCGCGCTGAAAGCGCATGGATGATCGACGCACACTCGGGCGCCGACGCCCGCGGCCTGATGCAACTGGTGCCCGCCACTGCCGCTCTCGTGGCGCGCAGCAACGGGCTCAACTGGGATGGTGGCGACACGCTGTACGACCCCGCGGTCAACATCACACTGGGTACTCGCTATCTCGCCCAGGTCGCCAGCCATTACAACGGTTCACCATGGCTTGGCAGTGCCGCTTACAACGCCGGACCCAACAAGGTCGACCAGTGGCTGGCCGCCCGCGGCACGTTGGCGCCGGATCTGTTTGTCGCCAGCATGCCGTACAAGGAAACACGCGAATACGTAGCACGCGTGATGGCTTTCAGCGTGATCTACGACTGGCGTCTCAACGGCAAGGCGGTGCCCCTGACCACACGCATGCGCCCGATTGGGCAAACCTACGAACTGCCGAACGCCATGACCGTGAAGCGCACGATCGACTGCCCTGCCAGCGCGGTGGTCAACAAGCCGGAAAGCATTCCAACCCCGATGCCTGCCATCACACCAGCGACGTCATCATCGACGCCCGGCTCATCGCCCTGAACCGCCATACTCATCAGCCGTTGTACAAAGCAGGATTGATTCCCATGGCCGCACAGAAAATCGTCATCCTTGGCGGCACCGGATTTGTAGGCAGTCATCTCGTGCCGCGGCTGGCCGCCGACGGCCATCACATCGTGATGCTCAGTCGCAACCGCGAACAGAACCGCGCGCTCGGTGTCCTGCCGCAGGTCACCATCCGCAGCGCCGATGTCTATAGCGACGACGTATTGCGCAAGGAATTCGCCGACGCCGACGCGGTGATCAATCTCATCGGCATCCTCAACGCCAGTGGCCCCCACAGCTTCCAGCGCGCACATGTGGAGCTGACCAAACGCGTGATCGCCGCTTGCCATGCCAGCGGCGTCAAACGCCTGCATCAGATGAGTTCGCTGAAGGCGGGCCAGGGGCTGTCGCAATACCTGAAGACGCGCGGCGAAGCCGAGTCGCTGGTCAAGGCCTCGTCGCTCGAATGGACGATCTATCAGCCCAGCGTAATCTTCGGCCCCGCCGATGGGCTGGTCAGCCGCTTCGCTGCGCTGCTGAAAAAGCTGCCCGTATTTCCGCTGGTGCGGGCCAAATCGCGGATGGCGCCGACCTATGTCGGTGATGTGGCCGAAGCCATCGCTCGCTGCGTGGCCAGCGACAAGCTGGGCAAACGCAGCAGCTTCGAACTCTACGGCCCCGAGGTACTCACGTTGGGCGAGATCGTGCGCAAGATCAGCGATGCGGCCGGCCTCAAGTGCACCATCATCGCGCTACCCGACAGCCTCGGCCGCCTGCAGGCCAAGGTCGCCGGCCTGCTGCCCGGCAAACCCTTCTCGCTCGACAACTTCCTCTCGCTGCGCACCGACTCCGTCGGCAAGACCGACGGCTATGCGGCATTAGGCATCGTGCCGCAACCGTTCACGCCGTGGCTGCCGCGGCTGATTCACGGCTCGCCACTGCAAAACCGGTTGAATGAGGCGCGTGCAGCACGGCGGTAGATTCAGCAAAATCATTCACGAGCATCTCGGATAAATGCATGCAGCGCTGCTCAAGACTGCTTCAATCAAACGAAACCGCCAAACTCGGCATTCGATTCATCAAGCTACGAATCATTTGCGCCCTGGGGCCATTACCTACGAAGCTTTAGATAGCCGTGTAGGTTGGGATGAGCGCCAGCGAATCCCAACGTTGTACCGGCCGGGATGTTGGGATTCGCTGGCGCTCATCCCAACCTACTTTTGTCTCTTCGGACAAGACACACACGCATGGCAAATAATCTTTCATGCAAATCTATCTAGTGGGTGGCGCAGTCCGTGACGACCTGCTCGGACGGCCGGTGGTCGATCGCGATCACGTCGTCGTTGGAGCTATGCCGGATGAATTGCTGGCGCTGGGTTACAAACCGGTGGGCAAGGATTTTCCGGTGTTCCTGCACCCGCGCAGCGGTGAGGAATATGCGCTGGCGCGGACCGAGCGCAAGACCGGCCGTGGCTATCATGGCTTCGTGTTCCAGGCCGATGCGACGGTGACGCTGGAGCAGGATCTGGCTCGCCGCGACCTGACCATCAATGCCATTGCGCAGGACGAGCACGGCACGCTCACCGATCCATACCACGGCGTGCGCGATATCGAGGCGCGCGTGCTGCGGCATGTTTCCGATGCTTTTGTCGAAGACCCGGTGCGCGTGCTGCGCGTGGCGCGCTTTGCCGCGCGCTTCGCACCGCTGGGTTTCACCGTGGCTGACGAGACGATGACACTGATGCAGCAGATGGTGCGCGATGGCGAGGTGGATCACCTGGTGCCGGAGCGCGTATGGGCGGAAACGCGCAAGGCGCTGACCGAACCGCAGCCCTCCGCCTTCGTGAGCGTACTACGCAAGTGCGGTGCGCTGGCTGTGCTGTTTCCTGAAATCGACGCGCTTTACGGCGTACCGCAGCGGGCTGAGTTCCATCCCGAAATCGACACCGGCGTGCATCTGGAAATGGTGCTGGATGCCGCAGCGCGGATTGCACCAGGCAACGACATCGTCGGCTTCTGCGCGCTGGTGCACGATCTCGGCAAGGCGTTGACGCCGGTTGATGAGCTCCCGCGGCATGTCGGCCATGAGCATCGCGGTGTAGCGCCACTGCGAGCGTTGGCCGAGCGCTTGAAGGTACCCACCGAACACGCGGCGCTGGCCGAGCAGGTCTGTCGCGAGCATTTGAACGCGCATCGTGCGTTCGAGCTGAAGCCGGCCACGGTGCTGAAGCTGCTGAGCGCGCTGGATGCACTGCGTCGTCCCGTGCGACTGGAGTTTTTTCTTGCGGCCTGCGAAGCGGATAAGCGTGGCCGACTAGGCCATGAAAGTGATGCCTATCCGCAAGCCGATTACCTGCGCGAAGCACGTGCTGCCGCCGCATCCGTCGATGCCGCGGTGTTTGTCGAACAGGGACTTGTCGGCCCGGCCATCGGCGAAGCGATGAATGCCGCCCGCGTCGAGGCGATCGCACTAGTAAAAACTAAACATTCGTAAAGCCCTCACGTTGTATAAAGTCCGGATAGATAGCGCCGTTAATCGAGCGTTGACCGACATATCCCCTGATATCCTTTCCTGGAGTTGCCCGTGTCGCGAGTTTTAACCACGGTCTCACCCATGCGGCAGCGTTTCCGCCCCCTGCTTTGGCTGGCAATCACCTTTGTCGCGATCGCGCTGGTGACCCGTGTGGCGTTGCTGGTGATGTCGGGCGCAGATGTCTCGCACAGCCCACTCAACCTGCTTTACAGCTTCGGCGTCGGCCTGGGATATGACCTGATCACGTTTATCTACGTGGCGTGGCCGATGGTGCTGTTCCTGTGGCTGGTGCCGGCCCGGCGCGCGCGGATTTCCGGTTTGGGGCAGTGGCTGCTGTATCTGCTCGGCATGGCGCTGCTGTATGCCGCCTGCCTGGGTCTGGTGTTCCTGTGCTGGCACGTGCACGTGCACGAGTCGTGGCCGCTGGTGATTCTGTTCCTGTTTTTCCTGCCGATGCCGGCGCTCGCTTACTCAGCACGCAGCGGCCAGTGGGCGATGTACCTGATGGGCCTGGTCCTGCTGTACGGGCTGTTTTTCGTGGCAGCGTGCGAGCTGGTGTTCTGGAACGAGTTCAGCGTCCGCTTCAATTTCATCGCGGTGGATTATCTGGTCTACACCACCGAAGTAATCGGCAATATCCGCGAGTCATATCCGATCTTCACCTGGCTCGGGCTGCTGGTGATCGGCACGCTGGTGGTGTTTGCGCTGAGCCGCCGTGGCCTGCGCACCCGCGACGATGGCAGCCGCTTCTGGCAGCGCGGCAGTGTGGCGCTGCTGTGGCTGGTGCTTACCGTCGTGTCACTGTTCGCGGTCAACGGCGGCATGAAGGACCGCACCGCCAACAGCTACGTCAACGAGCTGGCCGGCAATGGCATCTACCAGTTCTTTGCGGCGTTTCGTAGCTCGCATCTGGATTACGCCAAGTTCTATCGCACCCTGCCCGATGACAAGGCCTTCAGCATCCTCCGCGAGCAGTTGAAGACGCCGGACGCCACCTACCTCAGTGATGATCCGCAGGACCTCACCCGCGCCATCAGCCATATTGGCGCGGAGAAGCATCTCAACGTGGTGCTGATCAGCGTGGAGAGCCTGTCCGGCGATTACCTGGGCACCTTCGGCAACAAGGAAAACCTCACGCCATACCTGGATTCGCTGGTTGGCCAAAGTGTTTTCTTCGACAACCTCTACGCCAATGGCACGCGCACCGTGCGCGGACTGGAAGCGCTGGCGCTGTCGGTGCCGCCGACGCCCGGCGATTCGTTGATCCGCGAGCACCACAACGAGAATCTCTTCTCGCTGGCCGACATCTTCAACGATCGCGGTTATCAGTCGGACTTTGTCTACGGTGGCTATGGCTACTTCGACAACATGAATTATTTCTTCAGCCACAACGGCTACCGCACGGTCGACCGCGGTGACATTCCCAAGGATGCGCCGATCCACAGTCAGAACGTGTGGGGCGTGTCGGATGAAGATCTCTATACGCTGGCGCTGCAGCAGATGGACGACATCCACAACGATGGCAAGCCGTTTTTCCTGCACATCATGACCACCTCCAACCACCGGCCTTACACCTACCCGGCCGGCCGCGTGAAGCAGATCGCACCGTCCCGCCCAGGTTCGGTGGCGTACACCGACTGGTCGATCAAGGACTTCATCGAACGCGCGCGAAGCAAGCCGTACTTCGACAATACCGTGTTCGTGATCACCGCCGACCACTGTGCCTCCAGCGCCGGCAAGACCACACTGCCGATCAACCACTATCACATCCCGCTGTGGATCTATTCACCGAAAAATTTCCCGCCGCAGCGCGTGGAACAGGTGATGGGCCAGCTGGATATTCCGCCGACCCTGCTGGGCATGCTCAACTTCAGCTACCGCACACGCTTCTTCGGCCAGGACGTGTTCCAGTTGCCGCCGAAACAGGGCCACGCGCTGCCGGGCACCTACGAAAAACTCGGCTATCTGCGTGACGATGCGCTCACCGTGCTGGAGCCGCAGCGCAAGCTGGAGCAGTTCAAGCCGGACTACGCCACCGGTGACGCCACGCCGATCGACCCGCAGAACCAGACGCTGATCGACCAAGCGGTGTCGTATTACCAGGTGGCCAGCGAACAGTTCCGCCGCGGCCAGCTGGTGCATCGTCCATCGGATTCGACACCGGTAACGCCGCTGCCGGTTCCGCCGCCCGTGCCCGCCAAACCGACTGATGCGCCAGCACCAGCGACCAGCGCCGGCAAGGTTTCGCCCGGCACGTAAACGCTACGAAGTACCCTGCGACAAGTGAACTGGATTCCCCGAGTGGGTGGCAGATGCCGACGGTGCGCCTCTGCCTATCCATTGCGTCAACGACATGTTCCGCGCCGTCTGCGTTCCGGCCGGCAATCATACGCTGCGTTTTGTCTTTCATCCCTGGATGATGGTCGCCGATGTCTGGCGACAACAGGCGTACTGAACAACACGCGTACTGAGATGAAACCGCAGCCTAGAGTCGCCCGCGCTGATCGGCAGTGAGCAAGTCATCGGGCAGCGATAGTGCGTCGATGCCACGGGCGAACAGCATCGCCTGAAAGCGTTCGCCCATCTGATCCGGCAGCATGAGTCGCTTTACCTGCTGCGCCAGTTGATAGCCGCCGTGCTCATCCATGACCTCGGCCTGCATGGACTGGAAGACATCCTGCAGACCGGCACCGATCAGGAACTGCGCCTGCGGCAGATAGACGGCCAGATCAAAACCCGCGCTTTTGCCGGCCTCGGCCAGCGCGGTAAAATCGACCGAGGCGGTGAGGTCGTTGAGGCCGGGCAAATGCAACGGATCGTTGTGCGCGCGATGGCGATAGTGAGCCATCAGCGTGCCATCGTCGCGCTCGGGCAGATAGAACTCGCGGCGCACGTAGCCGTAGTCGATGAAAAGCATCACGCCAGCGGTGAGCGAACCGGCAATCGCCTGAATCCAGTACGGCAGCTGCGGCAATAATTCCGAGCGATAACCATCGGCAAACGTCGTGCCCAGATCACGCTCGACGTGGCGCACGGCGCCGGAGACCAGCGCATCCGCCGGACGGTCGGTACGTTGCAGATGGCCGTTACCATCAAGCGTGATGTGCTCCTCGTAGATTTCACCACCCTGCACCGTGAATCGCGTGGTCGGCAGTGCGTCGATCACCTCATTGGCGAACAGCACGCCGCGCCAGTCGGCTTCGGGTGGCCCATCGAGCCACTGCACGCGCGCGTTGAGTTCGGCTGGGAGACTAGCGGCGAGATGGAGGCGCTGACGCTCACGCAGATCGGCACTGGGTTCGAGTATCAGGTAATAACGCGGCATGGTTCCACTCGCCGCCAATGCCTTCAGCGCCACCTCGGCGAATACGCCACTGCCCCCGCCCAGCTCCAGGAAATCGGCCTCGTCGCCCAGCGCAGCGAGGAGCGGCTGCACAGCATTCACCACGCAGCATGCAAATAGCCCGCCCAGCTCCGGTGCCGTGACAAAATCACCCGCTGCACCGAACTTGGCCTTGCCCGCGCTGTAGTAGCCGAGCCCCGGCGTGTACAAGCAGCGATGCATGTATTGCGAGAACGGCATCGGACCGTGCGCTGCAATCTCTTCACGCAGCCGAAGCAGCAACTGATCGGAATGCGCGCGTTCGTCCGCGTTGGGCTCGGGAAGTCGGGTATGCATGCGGAGTTGTGTCGTTGGCCAGGCGCAAGGATAGCCGATGCACCCGTGTCAGCCGTTCCCACACAACCATCGATTCGGGTTCGTCATCCCTGACGGATGAAAAACCCGAACCGTGAACTCGCTCAGAAATTCTTCTGCAGGTTCAGGAACAGACCACGACGCGGACCGTACTGCGGTGCGCCCACGCCAACGCCGGTACCACTGCGCAATTCATACGTGCGATCCAGCGCATTGATTAGTGCCAGCTGCGTATGCAGTTTGCCAAAACCGGCGAAGTTGAAATCGTGCGACACATTGGCGTTTAGCTGAAAGTAGTACGGCAGCGAGAGACCGTTCGGCGTGAGGCCGTCCTCACGCAAGCCACTGCCGAAGAGGTAGTCGGCACCCACCTTGGTGGTATCGCTGATGGCGTAACTGATACCACCAGAGGACGTCTCTTTCTGGTCGTGATCGAGATGGATGTAGTTATCGGCGATATAGGCCAGATCGACCGGTGAGAAGTTGTACTGGCTGGTGATCACGTCCTTGCCCATCGCACGGTTGTAGGCGAAGTTGAAGTACGCCGACACCGGCCCCTGGTTGTACGTGAGGCTGAATTCGGTGCCACGCACGCGACCCTGCGCGTAGTTGAAGGTGGAATAGATCAGCGCGGTACCGAACTGGCCTTCGTCCTGCAGCCGTTTGACCTTGCGGTCGTATGCATCCAGACCTACGGTCCAGGCTGAACCGATGGTCTGCGAGACACCTAGATCGAAGTAGTCTGAGCGCTCCGCCAGCGGAGTGTTGTTGCCGTAGTTCTTGACCGCATTGGTGGTGTTGGCAAATGCATCAATATTCGAGGACGAGATCAGCTCGGTTTGCGGCGGCGTGAAATAACGGGAGTAGCCGGCATGCACGGTGGTGCTGCCGGTGGCCTGCCAGACCATACCCAGGCGCGGGCTCAATTGGCTCTCGGTGCGGAACGCCTCGTATTGGTCGCCGCGCAGACCGTAGTTCAGCGTCCAGTTGTCGCCGATACTCCATTCATCCTGCACATAGGCCGCCCAGGTTTTGGCGGTGATGTTGCTGCCGGTGAAGATGTTGAACGGTACCGTGCTGGCCTGTGAGCCATCCGGATTGGCCGGAAACACCAGCGAATTGGTATTGGTATAGGCCTGGTCGAACTCACCGTAGAGGCCGTAGCGCAGCGTGTGGTTATCGCCCCACGGCATGGCGAAATCGGCCTGCAGCGTCTTCGCATGATCGCCCTGGTTGATCTGTCCGGCGACGCCATTGAACATCAGATCGCCAATGTCATCCGGATAATATTGCAGACCGCTGTAACGCACACCCGCTGAGATCTGATAGGCGGTATCGCCCAACTTGCCCTGTAACGCCAGCACGCCGAAGCGGGTCTGTTCGTCCTGCTGTTCGTTCAAGTTGGCGGAGTTGAAATTGACCGTATCCAGATAGCCGAACTGCGGCGTCTGGCCCGGGTTGTTGGGAATCTGGAAGCGGTTGTTGGAGACGCCGAACAGGAAGCTCAGACGCGTATCGTTATTGATTAGATAGGTGACATCGCCAAACGCCTTCACCTGGTTGGTGTGATCGTGAATCGGTGTTTTGCTCGCCGTCGGGTTTTCGATGCCGACGTTGTTCTTGAGATAGTTGCCGGTGAAGAAATAGCTCCAGTTGCCGCTATTGCCCCACAGCGACGCGTTGGGATTGACCGTGCCATAGGAACCACCGGTGATACCCACACTGCCGCCGTTGCCGAGATCGCTACCGCTCTTGGTCGTGATATCCACGACGGCGGCAGTGCGTTCGCCGTACTGCGCCGGCAACGCACCATCGAGCAGCTTCACGCTCTGAACGGTCTGTGTATCCAGAGTCTGGCCAAAGCCGGAGATCGACTCGGGAATCATCACGCCATTGATGCGGTATTGCAGGTTGGCGTGGTCACCGCGAACATGCAACTGGCCATAGGAATCCTGAACCACGCCAGGTGCCTGCAGCAGCACTTGGTTCATCGGCGTGGAATCACCCAGCGGCAACGCCTGGATCGTCTTCTGGTCGATCACATATTGGCTGCTGCCGGTATCCGGCGACAGCGAATTGCGCGCCTGATCCAGTGCAGCCGTCACGTCGATGGTGCCCAGATTTTTCGCGTCTTTCAGCTGCTTATTGCGGGTCACGCGGTCGGCTGCCGTACCGTCCGATGCCGTGGTGTCGCTAGTGGCGGCATCTGTCGTTGCGGAAGCGGTATCGGTTGCATGGACGGGCACGGTGCCCAGGGCAACGGCAAGGCTCAGGGCAAGCAGGGAGAGTTTCATCAGGACGTCCATCGGGGATGTGGGAAAGCGGCGTGTATGTAATGTTATAACATTACTACTTGCCCGTGCACGACGTATGCCCCATAAGTCATGCCCTCGAGAAATTCATCAGCACGCATTCGACACTGAAGCACCCCATGCGGATGGCGCATGCTGGCCATTGAGTCGAGCTTCACTTCATTTGCCTAGACTGGTGTTCCATATCCGCAGATCGGCCGACGCATTCATTGCGTAAGCTGATAAATCAGTCGCTCGGGAGCCATGCATGACCAAGAGCAGCAAAAACGTCCCCGCCGTCATCGCACCGGTGGAACACAACAAGGTGACGCAGGCCATCCTCGACTTCGTCAGTCGGGTACCAAACAGCAAGGTCGACAGCAGTACGAATCCCGAAGCGGAGGCGCGTCGCATCGGCAATCGTGCGGCACAGCGGGCGGCGCTCACCGCCGGTTCGCTGGCACTGCCGCCCGGCCCGCTGGGCTGGCTGACGCTGCTGCCGGAGCTGACGCTGATCTGGAAAATCCAGGGTCAGATGGTCAGTGATATTGCCGCTGCCTACGGACGCCATGCCTCGCTCGGCCGCGAACAGATGCTGTGGTGCCTGTTCCGGCATACGGCCGCACAGGCATTTCGTGATCTCGTCGTGCGCATGGGTGATCGACTGGTATTTCGCCGCATGTCGCACAGCCTCGTGCAACGCGTCGCCAAACAAATCGGCGTCAAACTGACTCAACGCACGATCGGCGAAGGGATTTCGCGCTGGCTGCCGGTAGTAGGCGCGCTCGGCGTCGGCGCCTACGCGTATTACGACACCGGGCAAGTCGCCAGCACAGCCATCGCGCTGTTCAGCGGCGACATCGAGATCGCCGACGAGGCGGAAGTCGCCGCTGCCGTGGCCGTCGACGCGGTTGCGCTGAAGCCCAAGGCGAAGACTGGGACCGTGACCAGTGCAGCCAAGACTGCCGTTAAAAAGGCCGTAAAAAAGGTGGCCAGGAAAGCGACGGACAAGGCGCTGGCTGGCGCCGCTCGCAAGATCGCGAAAGCTGCCGACAAGATCGGTGCCGACAAAGTCAGCAAGGCCGCCAGCAAAAAAGCCGCAGGCAAGTCGCGCAAGCCGACGTCAGAATGAGCGCCAGAACCTTTCCAGCCAGCGTGGCGTTCAACAGATGACGACAGCACATCCTCGACCCGTCGCATTGATCACCGGCTCCAGCCGGCGTGTGGGCGCAGTGATAGCGCGAACGCTGCACGCAGCGGGCTACGATCTGGCTTTGCACTATCGCCATTCGAGCAACGAGGCGCAGGCACTGGCCAAAGAGCTGGAACAACAGCGCGCAGGCAGCACGCTGTTGCTGCCGGCTGAACTGGCGGATCTTAGCTCGCTACCGACGCTGATCGAAAAACTGCTGGCGCATTTTGGCCGGCTCGATGCGCTGGTCAACAATGCCTCCGCGTTTTATGCCACGCCGCTCGACAACGCTACGCCGGCGCAATGGAACGAGCTGTTCGCCTCCAATGCGCAGGCACCGTTCTTCCTCACTCAGGCCGCGATACCGGCGCTGCGGGCAGCGAAAGGTGGCATCGTCAATCTGCTGGACATCTACGCGGAACGCCCGTTGGTGGGATATACCTTGTATTGCATGGCCAAAGCGTCGCTATCGGCGATGACGCGCTCACTGGCTCTGGAATTGGGGCCTGATATCCGCGTCAACGGCATTGCGCCGGGGGCGGTGATGTGGCCCGCCGAGGGCAAAAGCGATGAGGAACAGCAGACGCTGCTCGCCCGCACCCCGCTGAAGCGCGCAGGCACGCCAGAGGATGTGGCGAATGCGGCTCTGTGGCTGCTACGCGATGCGCACTATGTGACCGGGCAGGTTATCCACGTGGATGGCGGACGCATGCTGTCAATATGAACGAGCAGCTGCGCCTCACCATGATGCGTCAACAGTGACGGAAGAATGGGGCGAAAAAGATCCTCAAGCACCCGGCTCTGCAAGTAACAACGGATCTTCTTACCGCCAGGTAATCCAGCGATTTGCTCAACCCACCGTCATATCCATAAGGGAATCCACGCGCATCGGCTCGCGCTCGGCTGGAAACGCTTTCCACAAATCGGCCATGCTCTGGCCGCTGACCGGATGCCGAAAATCCGGCGCGATATCCGCGATCGGTCGCAGCACGAAGGCGAACTGCAGCTCGTTACGCGGTATCTGCAGGTGGCCAGGCCCCTCAATGAGCAGGTCATCGTAGAAGACGATATCCAGATCCAACGTGCGATCGGCGTAGCGCGGCACGTCGCGGCGACGGCCGTGGCGATCTTCCAGCGCGTGCAGCCAGTCGTTCAAATCGGTGGGTGACAGATCGGTATCCAGCCCCACCGCCAGATTGACGAACTCCGGCCCGTTGAAACCCACTGCCTTGCTTCGATACGCCGGCGACACCGCTAAGGTACCGAAACGCTGGCGCAGTTCATCCACCGCTGCCCGCAGATAACGCTGCGGCTCCATGTTGGAGCCCAGGCTGAGATAGACCCGCGCCATCAGACTGGCCGGGTTCCGCGTTCGATACGCACGCCAACGGCTTTGGCGCCGCGCACAGCGCCGGGTTTGGACAGTTTCAGGCGCACCCAGCTGACGCCGAATTCCTCGCGGACGATCGCCGCACAGCGTTCGGCAAGCGTCTCGACCAGGCCGAAGCTCGATTCGCCGACGTAACCGATCAGACGTTTGGAAACTTCCTTGTAATTCAACGTGTCGGCGATATTGTCACTGGCCGCCGGGCGCGTGTTGTCGAACGCCATCTCGATATCGAATGACAGCGTCTGGCGCACGCGGCGCTCCCAGTCGTAGATACCGATGACGGTATCGATGCGCAGGTCTTCGATGAACACGATATCCATGGGTTTTCGTCGCTTGTCGGTAGCCCTACAGGGTCGGCGAGCCAGCGTACGGATGCAAGCTGCCGATTGCCGCAGCGGCGGTCATGCGATCATGCGCGTATGACCACCTTCAACACACTTGCCCTCAAACCCGCCCTGCTCGCCAGCATCGAGACCCTGGGATACACCAGCATGACCCCGGTGCAGACGCAGAGCCTGCCTCCGATGCTCGAAGGCCGCGACGTAATCGCGCAGGCTCAGACCGGCAGTGGCAAGACCGCCGCGTTCGGCCTCAGCCTGCTGCAGACGCTTGACGCCGACACGATCCGGCTGCAGGTGCTGGTGCTGTGCCCGACGCGTGAGCTGGCCGACCAGGTGAGCAAGGCGATCCGCAAGCTGGCCGCCAATATCGCCAACGTGAAGCTGCTGACTCTGTGCGGTGGCATGCCGCTAGGCCCGCAGCTGGCCTCGCTCACCCACGATCCGCACATCGTGGTCGGTACGCCCGGCCGCGTGCAGGAGCACCTCAAGCGGGGCAGCCTGCACGGCGGCGGCATCAAGGTGCTGGTGCTGGACGAGGCTGACCGCATGCTCGACATGGGCTTCAGCGATGCCATCGGCGACATCGTCGGGCGCATCGCCAAGCATCACCAAACGCTGCTGTTCTCCGCCACGTATCCGCAGGAGATCCGCGCCGTCAGTCAACGTCTACAGAACGATCCCGTCGAGGTGACCGTGGATGCGCCGGCTGATGAGAAGCCCGCGATCGAGCAACGCTTCCACGAAGTCGAGCCGGCACAGAAGATGGACGCGTTGGCACAACTGCTCAGCGGCGAGCGTGCCGCGGAGGTTTCGGGCAATCAGGCGCTGGTGTTCTGCAATATGCGCCGCGAAGTCGACGCCGTGGCGCAGGAGCTCGATCGCCTCGGCTTCTCCGCGCTGGCCCTGCACGGCGACATGGAACAACGCGACCGCGACGAAGTGCTGGTGCGCTTCGTCAATCACAGCTGCAGTGTGCTGGTGGCTACCGACGTCGCCGCACGCGGACTGGACATCGCGGCGCTGCCTTTGGTGATCAGCTACGACATCGCACACGATCCGGAAACGCACACGCATCGCATTGGCCGCACTGGCCGCGCCGGGCAATCCGGCCTGGCTATTACGCTTTGTGCGCCGCGCGAGCGGCCCAAGGCCAACAATATCGAAGAGTTGAACGGCACGCCGCTGCCATGGAAGCCACTGAAAGTCTCGCCACAACGCAGCAAGACCCTGCATCTGGCGCCGATGAAAACCCTGGTGATCGATGCCGGCCGGCAGGACAAGCTGCGTCCTGGCGACATCCTCGGCGCACTCACCGGCGACGCGGGCCTTGCCGCGAAAGACATCGGCAAGATCGACGTCTACGCCACCCGCGCCTACGTGGCGATCAGCCGCTCGCTGGCGACCAAGGCACTGGACCGATTGCGCGCCGGCAAGATCAAAGGCCGCAATTTCCGCGTGCGCCCGCTGGCATGAGCGCGGGCAAACTCATCACCCAACCATCATCACCCAACCAAACGACGGAATGATTCCGATGATTCGACGGCTGACTTACCTTCTCGCCTTCGCCATGCTCGCCTGCTGCACACAAGCCGGGGCAGCGATACCGGTTTATGGCTACAAGGTCGTGCACGTTTATCCACACGATATTTCTGCCTATACCGAGGGCCTGTTCTACAAGGATGGGTTTCTTTACGAGGCCACCGGTGAAGCCGGCGAATCCACCGTGCGCAAGGTGGAGCTGCAGACCGGCAAGGTACTGCAACGTTACGACGTGCCGCCGCAGTATTTCGGCGAGGGCATCGTGGACTGGAAGGGCAAGCTGATGCAGCTGACCTGGAAAAGCCAGATCGGCTTCGTCCATGACCTCAACACGTTCAAATTGGAGCGCACCTTTGCCTACCCTGGCGAGGGCTGGGCACTCACGCGCGACAGCAAGCAGCTCTACATGAGCGACGGCTCGTCCATCCTGCGCATCCTCAATCCAGACACCCTTGCGCAGACCGGCAGCATTGCCGTGACCGCCGACGGCGTGCCGGTAACCAACCTCAACGAACTGGAATGGGTGAAGGGCACCATCTACGCCAACATCTGGCTCACCAGCAAGATCGCGCTGATCGATCCGGCAACCGGCCATGTTACCGGCTGGCTCGACCTGGCCAGCCTGCTTGATATCAACCAACTACCCGAACCGGTCAACGATGTGCTCAACGGTATCGCCTACGACGCGAAACACGATCGGCTTTTCGTCACCGGCAAGCGCTGGCCAAAGCTGTTCGAGATCAAGCTCGTGAAGCAGCCCGCGCCTTGAATGCACTACAGATTACGGCGTTCCAGGCCGGCCACTTTTAATCCATTCGGCGGCTCCGCGACCGGCGATCAGCCCACTGGCGAAACAGGCGGTCAGCAGATAGCCGCCCGTTGGCGCCTCCCAATCCAGCATTTCGCCGGCGAAGAACACGCCGGGCCGCGCACGAAGCATCAGTGCATCATCCAGCGACTCAAGCCGTATGCCGCCGGCCGTGCTGATGGTCTCGGCCATTGGTCGTGGTTTGCGCAGGTGAAGCGGAAGCGCCTTGAGTTGCGCGGCCAAAGCGACCGGATCGGCCAACGTTGCCTTGGCGGTCAATTCGAATACCAGCGCGCTCTTGTAAGGATCCAACCCGGCCCGGCGGCGCAACCAGTCGCCGATGCTGTGCTTGCCGCGCGGCGCCGCAAGACGCTCAGCTAGTAGGGCCTGCGTGTAGCCCGGCACCAGATCCAGCGTAAGCACGGCTTCTCCGCGTTCGGTAATCTGCTCGCGGAGCTCGGCGCCGATCGCGTAAATCAGGCTGCCCTCGATACCGTACTCGGTAAGCACGAATTCGCCCTGCCGCGCATGCGAGGTGCCCTGACGATCGGTCCAGTGCACGACGACAGGCTTGAGTGGAGCGCCGGCGAATCGGCTGATCAGATGCTCACTCCAGGGAATTTCAAAGCCGCCGTTTGCCGGCTGCAGCGGAGCAATTCCGACACCTAGTTGCGACATCGAATCTACCCACGCACCGTCGGAGCCGAGCTGTGGCCAGCTGGCACCGCCCAGCGCGAATATCACCGTATTCGCTTTGACGATGTGCTCGCCTTGTGCGGCGGCGAAGTGCAGTGCGCCATCGTCCTGCCAGCCTAGCCAACGATGATGCATGTGAAACACGACACCGGATTCGCGCAACCGTCGCAACCATCGGCGCAAGAGCGGAGCTGCCTTGAGATCTGCAGGAAATACGCGACCCGAGCTACCGACGAACGTATCCACGCCCAAACCGCTCGCCCAGTCGCGCAAGGCCTGCGCATTGAATGCGTCCAGCCAGCGAGTGACCTCTGTCTTGCGCGTGCCAAAACGATCGACAAAGTCAGCGAAGGGTTCGGCGTGGGTCAGGTTGAGGCCGCCCTTCCCTGCCAAGAGAAATTTGCGACCCACCGAACCCATGGCGTCGTAGAGATCAACGGCGATGCCAGCAGCGCACGCGGCCTCCGCCGCCATCAGGCCAGCGGGGCCACCACCAATGATTGTCACTTGAGGAACAGCGGCTTTAGTCATTCGTGCATGGTTGCACGTTGCTTCCGCAGATCGAAACCGCCGCTTCAGCGCTTATTGCTGCAGACCCCGGCAAAGCATCGCTTTGCTTTCACGTAAGGACCAAAATTTTTGGTATTAACTCATGCCAATTAATTATTCAGGTGAACTCATCGCCGACACTAAATCGATTGTTATTTATTGCCATGGAGAATTAAGACGCTATAGATAATAAGCATTGTCTTTTTATTATCCACGAAGATCTTCGTATATTCAGCTGCCAACAGTGATATCTGAAGCGATATGAATAATATCGATCTAAACGCATCTACTTGCGAAATATGCAAGTTATTACTATTCCTGTCTGAAAATCTGCGCTCTCTTGAAGAATTTTCGCTGATCATCCGCTGGAAATTTAATGTAAATTATTGTTTTCAATGATTTATCAATCAAATTTTCTTGGGCGTGTCGAGGATGAGATCAAGGAAAAGTCGTCAGTCAGAAAATCAGAGATAGCTTAATTTCCTGCGAAAACCTTTTCAGACGGAATAAAAATAAAGCTATCCGACCGTTGTGTGATTGCAATCACCTAATACTTCAAAAAGTCCTATTGACGATACTCCAGACTTCGCCATAACGTCACAGAGTTCGCCAATCGGGAGTTTGGTAGACGGTCCTGTTACGACGTTTCTTTTTTGATTTTGACGTCGCCCTGTCAAAGCGTGCGTGTTGATCCTTGTAGAGATATTCAAAGAGGGCGTACGGAACGCAACAGGATTGCAAGGCAATCCAAGAAAGTCAGCCATGCCGTGTCTGTCCACGGCATTTATTTCATGAGGTCTTCGTGCCCCGTGCGGGCTCTTTTTGCCTCTTAAAACACTTCGGGAGTTCCAATGCAAAATCATTTCCGTCTCAAGCTGCTGGTCGCATCCATTGCCCTGGCCGCCACTGCGTCTGTCTGTGCCACCCCCGCAAGCAATGTCAGTAACGCGTTTGTCGCGCTGGCAACCCAACAAGTCAACACGCTGCGTAACGGTGACGTATCGACCGGACCGCTGGCCGTCTCGCAGCCGATGCACATCGTGGTTTCGCTCAAGTTGCGCAATAAGGATCAATTGGACAGCTTTGTGGCCAAAGCCGAACAGCCGGGTACACCGGTCGCGCAGCGTTCGATGAGTCCGGCGCAATTCGCCGCGCAGTACTCGCCGACCCAGGCGCAGGCGCAGGCCGTGGCCGATTACTTGACCAAGGCTGGCTACAAGAACGTCACCATCGCCCCGAACCGTTTGCTGGTTGAAGGCGATGCCACCTCGGACACGGTGCGCGCCACGTTCAACACCACGTTCGAGAGTGTGCGTACCCACGATGGCCGCAACGCCTATCACAATACAAGCGCCGTGATGATTCCCGCTGCGCTGCAGGACACCGTGCAGACCGTACTCGGCCTGGATAATGTGCATCTCTCGCATATATTCGCGGTCAGGTCTCACACGAACGCTGCACACCCGTTGGCTACTGGAACGGCCGTCGGTCACAACCCACTCGATTTTCCCAAGATCTACGGCGCCAGCAGCCTCCCTACCGCATCAACGGTCACGGTGGGTAACATCGTTTCGGGCCAGATGAGCGACGTGCTCAGCGACGTCAAGTCCTTTGAGAGCACCAACGGTCTGCCGTCTCTCGTGCCATCGATCGAGGGTTCAGGCAACACCGGCAGCGTCTCGGCAAGCGGCGACGGCGAATGGGATCTGGACACCCAGGACATCCTCGCGATGACCGGTGGCGTGAAAAGCCTGATCCTCTACGATGCAGCGAGCCTTTCCGACGCGGCACTCACCACCGATTACAACCTGGCTGTGACCGACGACAAGGCTGTCGTGATCAACGTCTCGCTGGGCGAGTGCGAAACCGACGCCAAATCAGCGGGCACCACCACGGCGGAAGATACGGTCTTCGAACAGGCTGTGGCGCAGGGCCAGACCTTCTCGGTGTCCTCAGGTGATTCCGGCGCCAACGAGTGCACCAGCGGCGTGACGCCGAGCTGGCCGGCCAGTTCGCAATACGTGATCTCGGCGGGCGGTACCGAGGTGTATACCACCGGCACCACCTGGGACAGCGAGACGGTGTGGAACAATCTCAGCGAGAATGAAGGTGCGACTGGCGGCAGCCCCAGCACGTTCGAGCCGATTCCCAGCTGGCAGGTGGGCGTGGGACAGAACGGTACGTCCAAGTTCCGCGGCGTGCCTGACATCGCCTATGACGCCAGTCCGGATTCCGGTGCGCTAGTCATCGTGGATGGTCAGGCAAACCAGCAGATCGGCGGCACCAGCCTGGCCTCACCGCTATTCGTCGGCGCATGGGCACGTATCCAGGGCGCGAATGGCGGTGCCCTCGGCTTTGCCGCTCCGCTGATCTACAAGGCAGCAGCTGCCAACTATGCAACTGACTTCCATGACATCACCTCGGGCAACAACAGTGGCGAGACGGCTGCCACCGGCTGGGACTACACCACCGGCTTCGGCAGCATCATCGTCAGTTCCCTTTCCAGCAACATCAGCGGCGGCGGTGGCACCACTGGCGGTACTCCAGTAGCCAATTTCAGCGACACCACCAGTGGCTTGACCGCTACTTTCACTGATTCGTCCACCGATTCGGGCGGTACCATCAGCACGCATGCGTGGACCTTCGGCGACGGTAGCACCTCGACCGCCACGAGCCCCAGCCATACCTATGCGGCCGCCGGCACCTACAGTGTGACTGAGACCGTGACCGACAGCGTCAGCGGCACGACCAGCGCCAAGACGGCATCGGTAACGGTCAGCAGCAGTGGCGGCGGTACGCCGACCCAGCTGCTCGTCAACACCGGCTTCGAAACCGGCAAGGCGACACCATGGACCCTATCGTCGGGCGTCCTTTGCACGAGCAGCAGCTGCGGCAGCAGCGAGAGCCCGCATGCAGGTTCGTGGTTCGCATGGCTCGATGGGTACGGCAGCTCGCACACCGATACGGCATCACAATCGGTAGCGATTCCAAGCGGCAAGACGACGGCGACCTTGCAGTACTACCTGCATATCGACTCGACCAAGAGCACAGCGGCCGATACCTTGACCGTGCAGGTGCTGAATTCGTCCGGCACGGTGCTGAAGACCCTGTCGACCTTCACCAGCCTCAATACCAACACCGGTTACGCGGTGGAGACCGCCAATCTGGCCGCGTACATCGGTCAGACCGTCACCATCAAGTTCACCGGCAAGGAGACTTCGTCGTCGGGTAACACCGACTTCACGCTCGACGACGTCACCCTGACCGTGCAGTAAGCCAAGCAAACCGGACAGCCGCCAGAACAAGCGGCTGTTACGGCAATCCAACGTAAAGAGCCCGGTCGTAAGGCCGGGCTCTTTTTTTAGTGCGCCTGGCAAAACGCCCCGCTAAATCACCGATAGTCTTTGACGATATCCAGCAACGGGCTCAGATATGCCTCGAAGTGTTTCCAGCGCGCTATGGATGATCGGTAGATCGGTTTGCGTACCTGGGCGATGCTGGCGGTTTTAACGACACGCTTGTTCCGGTGGAAGTCGAGGCAGCGCTCGTCCCAGGGCAGGCCGAGGTGGTCAAGCAAACGTCGCGCCTGGCCCTCGGTATCCGTCACCATATCCTCGTAGCGCACGTCCAGCACCGTGCCCGTCGGCAGTACGCGGTGCCAATGCTGCATCAGCTGAATGTAACGCACGTAATAGCGTCCCACCGTGTCCAGACTGTAGGCGAAATCGAGATTGTTGTTTGCGAACAGGCGCGAGTAACACGAGAAGCACGAGTCCATCGGATCGCGCATGGCATGGATGATCCTGGCATGCGGCAGCATCAGGTGAATCATGCCCACGTGCAGAAAATTGGCCGGCATCTTGTCGGTGATGCGTTCGGCTTCTGGTGCCAGTCGCCAAATGCGTTCGATGTAAGTTTCGCCCAGGCGATGGAACTCATCGGCCGACAATGTGGCGACGACTTCCGGATAGGCATCTACCTGTTCACCCGTTTTCGTGGCGATGGAATGCACTACATCGTCCAAGTCGCTCAGCTCGCCAGCGCCATAAACACCGGGATAGGTAGACAGGATCTGCTCGATCAGTGACGTACCCGAACGCGGCATGCCTATGATGAAGATCGGTGCCTTGTCTGCGTAAGCCGGCTTCGGCCGACTGGCAAAGAATGAGGCGCTGAATACCGATTGCAGGCGTTCCAGCAGCGCCACCTCACGTGCTTCGTCGTGTGGAAATTGCTCGTGCTGCAAGCGATTTCCCTCCGCATAGGCGGTGAATGCATCCTCGTAGCGGCCAACATCTTCGCGCATCTTGCCCAAGGCAAACCAATAGCTGATGCGCCCTGTTCTCGGCAACGTGGGAAGTTGATGCTGCTGGCTTTCGAACAGGCCGAGGTGGTGATCGTCGGCGGTATAGGTTTTGAGTGGCGAGAGATTGCAATGCGACTGAATGAAATCCGGCTTGATCGCGATGGCGGCCTCGAAACACTGACCGGCCTCTTCCAGGCGACCCTGCCGCTTGAGACACAGGCCCAGATTGTTGAGCGCCCGCAAATGATTGGGCGCGATCTTCAACGCGCACCGATAGCTTTGTTCCGCGTCGAGTTGCCGCTTCTGGTCGCGCAGGATGTTGCCGAGATTGAAATGCGTCTCGGCATATCCATCGTTGAGCGCCAGCGCCTGACGATAGCTGGACTCCGCTTCAACCATGCGGCCCTGGTCGCCAAGCGCATTGCCTAGATTTGTGTGTGCCTCGACATAGTTCGGGTCGATCGCCAATGCGCGGCGATAGCAGGCCTCAGCGTCGGCCTTGCGGCCCTGGCTGCGATACACGATACCCAGGCTGTTATGCACCGGTGCGTCGTCCGGGCGCGCTGCCAGAACGCGAAGCAGATGCACCTCTGCTTCGCCGGGTAGGCCGGCGGCGATGAGGGCATGGCCGAGCTTGGCATGGGCTTCGACGAAATCCGGCCGAATCGCCAGCACGTGCCGATAGCTGTCCATCGCATCCTTCAGCCGGTCCTGTGCGCTTAGCGCATTGCCAAGGTTGAAATGTGCTTTGAAATGATCCGGCCTGATCGCAACGGCACGACGATAACTGTCGGCGGCATCACTCGGCTGCCCTAATGCCATCAAGCTGTTGCCCAGGTTGTAGTGCACGTTGGCATCGTGCGGCAAAAGGACGGCGGCTTGTTGCTCGACGGCGACGGCCTCCACCATCTGCCCTTGTGATTTGAGCGACGCGCCAAGCGCCTTCCAGGCAAAGCCGTGTTCGGGAAAGCGGGCGATAAGCTTTCGCGCCAGCGCTTCGGCTTCAGTGTGCCGTTGCTGGTTAACCAGATTGGCAAGCGCATCGATGTCCCGCTGGCCAGGTGAACCGGCTACCAGCGGCGTCGAATCCGAAGAATGCTGCGCTCGATACTCCATCCTCTCATTGTGCGACAAGGTTGGCCTTCGCGGTAAGTGACAACGCAGACCTCGCAAGCTGCTGCGAACACACGCATAAAGCCAAACATGTTTTGCCGATCGATCACACCGTCAACTATTTACGCCAGCAATTATCAGCCTAAGAGTTGTATCGTGTTCGTCCCTTGACGGTGAGCAAATACGATGTATCGAAGCCTGCAAATTTTTGCCTTTTCCATGCTGGCAGCCGCGAGCATCGGCGCTCTGGCACAAACTTCCTCCATTGCGTCGTACGATCAACCTGCCCTGCAAACGCTGGCCAGCGCACCGAGTGAAGCCGAATTGCGTACGACCATCACCAAGCTGGTCAGCTTCGGTACGCGCCACACGATGTCGGATACCACGTCGAAGACACGCGGCATCGGTGCTGCTCGTCAATGGGTGAAATCGCGCTTTGAGAGCATCTCGCACGATTGCGGCGGCTGCATCGAAGTGGTTACACCATCGCAGACGTTCACCGGCAAACGATTGCCCACGCCAACCGAAGTGATGGACGTGGTCGCGATCAAGCGCGGCAAGGGCGATCCCAATCGGGTGATCGTGATGACCGGCCACCTCGATTCACGCGTCACCGACGTGATGAACAGCAAGAGCGATGCGCCGGGCGCCAATGACGACGCATCCGGTGTGGCAGCATTGATCGAGGCAGCTCGTCTGCTGTCCAAGCAGGACAATCAGGCCACGCTGGTATTCGCCGCCTTGTCCGGCGAGGAGCAAGGCCTCTACGGCGGCAAGGTGCTGGCCGACTACGCCGTGGCGCAAGGCTGGCAGGTAGAGGCCGACTTGAACAACGACATTATCGGCAATAGCCGCGGCCAGAACGGCGCGATCGACAACACCTCGGTGCGCGTGTTTTCCGAGGGCACCAAGAGCAACGAAACCGCTGCGCAGGCAACCTATCGCCGCTATCACGGCGGTGAGGTGGATTCGCCCTCACGCAATATGGCCCGCTACATGGCGAATCTGGCCGATACCTACCTGCCTGATCTGCACGTGCACATGATTTATCGCACCGACCGCTATGGCCGCGGCGGCGATCAAGTGCCATTTCTGGAGGCCGGCTTCCCCGCAGTGCGCGTGACCGAGTCGCACGAGGATTACACCCGGCAGCATCAGGATCTACGTATCGGAAATACCGACAAGGATCGGGGCGTGCGTTACGGCGACACCATCGATGGTATCGACTTCCGTTATCTGGCCCACGTTACCGCGCTCAATACGCTGACAATGGCCGCGCTGAGCCGTGCACCCGCACCGCCAACGGGCGTGGAGACCGAGGGCGCGCTGGCCACCGACACCACAGTGAAATGGAACAAGGTGTCCGGCGCCATCGGCTATCTCGTGCACTGGCGCGACACGACGGCGCCGCAGTGGCAATACAAGCAAAGCGTCGGCGATGACGATCACACTGTACTGAAGGATGTGGTGATCGACGACTGGTTCTTTGGTGTCTCGTCCGTATCGGCAGACGGCTATGAAAGCCCGGTCGTGTTTCCCGGCGACTCCGGCAGCTTTACGCGCTCACCGGCACCAGCCTCGAGCAGCACCGCTGCCAATCATTAAGCGCAAAAGCCCGGGCGAAATAAACCCGGCTGAAATGATAAGGGCGCCTCGAGGCGCCCTTATCTGATTTGCAAAAGCTTGCTCAACCGCCGCTGGAAGCTGCCGGCGCTGGCGCAGCTGAATCATCTGCCGCTTTCTTCGTATGGTGATGTTTTGGCTTCGTCGGTGCCGGTGCGCTGCTTGAATCGGCAGGTGCCGCACTGTCGGCTGACGAGCTGTCCGACGAGGAGCTGGAGCTGTCCGAACTGGATGCCTCACCACGCGTGTAGACAATTTTCTTGTCGCCTTCGCACTGGCCGACGACCTTGCCGTTAGCATCGGCCTGGTCTCCGGACACAACGTCCAGCTTGTAGTCGGATACACCCTTGGCCTTGATCTTGGCATCGATGCTGGACTTCACATCATCGCAGGATGCATGGGCCATCACTGGCAGGGCGAGCAACAGCAATGCCATCATTCCAAAACGCTTGTTCATGGGCTTTCTCCTCTGGGGTCAACAATCCTAAGATCAAACTATTCCGCTGATAAAACACCTGCCACGATGAATTTCAGGTGCAAGCTTCATTGTACGGAACAAATATTACCGGTAGCCACCGAGCGCAAGAAGGTCGTCATATCCTCCACCGTGCGCTCGCGCCATCAGGTGCCGCGAGGCTTCGCACGATGCGTTGGCACGGCGGTCCATGGATCATCCGGCCATGGATGGCGCGGATAACGACCTTTCAATTCCTTCTTCACTTCCGGGTAAGTGCGCTCCCAGAAGCCTTTCAGATCCTGCGTCACCTGAATTGGCCGGCCGGCCGGTGACAGCAGATGCAATGTCACCGGAATGCGACCGCCGCCGATGCGCGGCGTATCGGCGAGGCCGAATAGCTCCTGCAGTTTTACAGCGAGCACTGGCGGCTCGTCCGGCGCATAGTCGAGCCGGCGCTGCTGGCCGCTGGGTACCATGAGGCTTTCCGGCGCCTGCGCGTCGAGCATGCGGCGCTGTTCGTAATCGAATAGCGAGGCCAGCGCCTGCGAGAGTTCGTCCGCACCCAACGCATCAAGTCCGCGCTTGCCATTGAGATAGGGTGAAAGCCAGATGCCGATTGAATCGAGCAGTGCAGTATCGGACACGTCCGGCAGCCCGAGCTCCGGCATCCACGCCCGCAAGGCCTGCATGCGCGCACGCAGTCGTTTCGCCTGATCGCCCCACGGCAAGGTCTCGATGCCGCGCGCGCGCACCACAGCCAACAGCGCCGGCAGTGCATCTTCCGGCCGCACCGGTACGCTGCGCCGCTCCAGCACGATGGCGCCGAAACGACGTTCGTCGAACGCTTCGATCACCGCGCGCTGCTCGTTCCAGCGCAGCGTGTGCTCGCGAGAAAACTGCGCCGGATAATCGCGCTCCAGCACCAAAGGATCGAGCGGCGCGGCGACAAGAATCAGGCTGTCGCGTGCCTCGTGACGCAGATCCAGCACGACCAGCCAGGGCTCGCCGTGCAACGAGGTATTCTCATGCAGGCGCGCGCCACGACCGTTGGCCAGTGTGTAGCGCAGCAGATTGGACTCGTCGCGGCGCGCCACCCGATCGGGAAAGGCGTGCAGCAAAAGATCGCCGACCGCATGGCTATCCGGCACACCGCTGGCGGCCGTTCGGACGTCCAGACGTCTGCGCCATCCCTTGCTGATCTGTTCAATGGCTGCCAGCGCACCGCTATCGACGTCATGGCGTGCTGAAGGCCCCCGGCGATCGCGCCACGCATGCAAGGCGGCGACGCGGACACGAAAATCATCGCTGCGCGCCTGTTCGCCACGCATCGGCGAACGCGCCTCCATCAAGGCAAGCAGATCGGCGATCAGCGGGCGCCATGCTGACGGCGCGCGCCATGCCGCAGCGGCCAATCGCGAACTCGCACCCAACTCCAGCATGGCGCGCCCCATGGCGGTGATACGCGTGGTGGCATCCAGCGCACCGAGTCTGATCAGCAACTCGCGCGCCTGTGCCAGTGCGCCAGCAGGCGGTGGATCGAGCCAGCGCAGCGTGTCTCTACTGCTTGCGTTCAAGCCCCAGGCCGCCAGTTCGAGCGCCAGCCCGGATAATTCGGCATGGCTGATTTCGGCGCGCCGCGCTGATTCCAGCCGTTTGCTTTGCGGCCACAGGCGATAGGCCGTACCGGGCGCCACACGACCGGCGCGACCCGCGCGCTGATCGGCCGAGGCCTGTGAAATGCTTACGGTTTCCAGCCGTGTGAAGCCGGAGTTCGGATCGAAACGCGGCTCGCGCGCCAGCCCCGCATCGATCACCGCACGGATGCCTGGCAGGGTCACACTGGATTCCGCCACATTGGTGGCCAGCACGATACGCCGCATGCCTGACTCGGCCGGCGCCAGCGCCGCCTGCTGTTCGACCTGCGACAGCTCGCCGTGCAACGCGATGACTTCGATACCGTCCGACGTGATCGTTTGTGCAAGCGCATTTTTAGTACGAACAATTTCCCGCTGTCCCGGCAGAAACGCGAGTACGTCACCCTCGTTCTCTTCCAGCGCCTGCCGCGCGATGCGCGCCAGATGATGCTCCACGGTTTCCTGCGTGCGCGCCGGTGGATGCTCGATGCGTACAGGGAAACTGCGGCCTGGGCTGCTGATACGCGGCGCATCCAGCCATTGCGCGATGCGCTCACCATCCAGCGTCGCGGACATCACCAGCAATCGAAGATCCGGGCGCAAGGTGGCCTGTACATCCAGCGCGAGCGCCGCACCGAGATCACCGGCGAGGTGCCGTTCGTGGAATTCATCGAACAGGATCGCTCCGATGCCGGTGAGTTCCGGATCGTCCTGGATGAATCGGGTGAGGATGCCTTCGGTGACCACCTCGATACGCGTCACCACGCTCACTTTCGATTCGAAGCGAATGCGGTAGCCGACGGTCTCACCGACCGCTTCGCCGAGCTGCTGCGCCATGAACTGCGCAGCCGCTCGGGCGGCAATGCGTCGTGGCTCCAGAACGATGATTTTCTTGCCCGCAAGCCACGCAGCATCGCGCAAGGCCAGCGGCACCTGGGTTGTTTTACCGGCGCCGGGCGGGGCTTCCAGCACCAGTCGCGGATGATCCGCAAGCGACGCGCAGATGTCCGGCAGCAGCGGCGTGATCGGAAAAGTCGTGATCAGGGAAGTGGGCAGCGGAACATTCATCGTCGCCGATGATAGCGGCTGGGGCGCCACTCGTTAGGCAGCGTCAGGACAAGCCCTCCGTGGCTCGCCCGTCGACGCGATACAAGGTCAAGGAGTTGCCAGGCAACTGTTCTCCTGCTTGCGCGCCGCATCGACGCTACCGAGTCGATTGCTGTGCTCACGCGCTTGCGCAATGACCTGCCAGTTGCGCTCGCACAGCGAACCATGATGCGAACCCTGTCGCCACGACTGCATTGCCAGATCCTGCGCGGTCGCATAGTCGGACTGGCGCAGCGCATCTTCCGCATGCTGTTGCAGTTGCCCAGGCCAGTTCGGTGCCGGAACACCCGTCGACGCAGCGCTTGCCGATGGGGTATTGGACGATACGGGCAGCGCCCCTGGCGCCGATGACTGCAGCGCGGTGGAAAGGGCCAGGGCCATCGGCGTGGTGGGTGCAGTTGATGCGCGCAACGGCTGCAACGATTCAAACTTGCTCTGATAATCGCTAGTCACCTGCTTGGCATCCTCACTGCTGCGGATCACTTTGGGCGTGATCAGCACGATCAGCTCTGTGCGCGTGCGGCTTTTGCTGGTGGTGCCAAACAGTCGACCCAGCACGGGAATGTCGCTGAGAAACGGAACACCGGTGTTGCCCACCTCGTTGTCCTGGGTTATCAGACCTCCCAACAGCACAGTCTGGCCACTCTGTACTGCAACCTGGGTCGACACATCGCGCTGGGCGATGGTGGGGTTGCCCTGCGAATTGGTCGTCGTCGATGCCGTGCTTACCTGTTGATGCACATTCAGATACACCAGACCGCCTGGATTCACACGCGGCTGCACATCGAGGATGACGCCGGTAGGAATATACGTGACCGTACTGGCGGTGGTGTCGGTAGTAGTGGTGCCACCCAGGCCAATCAATGACGTCTGGTTGACCGGTATCTGGTTGCCGACCTGGATATGCGCCAGCTGGTTGTTCATCACCACCATGGAGGGCGCGGACAGCGTCTTGGAATTGGCGCTGGTTTCCATCGCACTGATCGCGACCTGGGTATTGCTGTTGATGAAGGAATAGAAGAGTGTGTCTGCGCTGGTGGGCACCGTGCCGCCGCCGCCTGCGCCGATATTGCGATGGCGGTACGTCTGGCCCGGCGTGATCGTGGTGCCGGAAGTAGTGGAGCCGGTCAGCCCGTCAAGGTAGTACTGCACGCCGAACGCGAACTGGTTCGTGAGCGTCACCTCGAGGATGCGCGTTTCGATCTGTACCTGCAGCGGCACGTTGTCGAGCTTCTTGATGGCTTCCTGCATCTCCTTCCACTGCGACGGCCGAGCGCGGACCAGCAGCTGATTGTTGCTGTCGACCGAGCTGATGCGGACGCTGCCGTCGCTGGATGTGTACTGCTGATCACTTGAAGCATCGCTGCCGTTGCCGCCCGCACCACTGGCGCTGCCACCGACGCCACTACCGAGGCTGGATGACGAACCGCTTGAACTCCCAATGCCACCGCTCGTATTCAATCCACCACTGCTGCTGCCCAGACCGCCCAGTCCGGACGTACCGCTTGAACTGCCCAACCCGCCGAGGCCACTGGTGCCGGACGAGGACGATCCGAAGCTGCCGGCGGTGCTGCCCAAGCTTTGCGAGCTGCTGTTGTTGCCGCTTCCCAGCGTACCGCCGGTCAGGCCCGGACCGACCTTGCCATTGGCATCGCTGCCGTTGCCGGAACCCGAACCGTTGGCATAGATCTGCCCCAGGTATTTGGCGAGATCGGATGCCTTGAGGTTGCGCACGTCGTAGACGAACAGCTGTGGCTCGTTGCCACCACCGGCGTCGATCTTGGCAATCCAGTCGCCGACTTCCTGCAGGTACTGCGGCTGTGTGCTGATCACCACCATCGCATTGGTGCGTTCGATCGGGATAAAGCGCAGCGTGCCAGCCAGCGGCGTATCACCATGTTCGCCGAACATGCCATCGAGTTTCGGCATCAGCTCATCGACCTTGGCGTACTGCAGGTTGAATACGCCGATCGACATGCCGCGCAGCCAATCGACGTCGAAGGTTTTCACCATGCTGGAATAATTGGCCAGCTCTTCCGGCGTACCGGACATCACAATGAGATTGCGCGAAGGGTCTGCCAGCAGCACGGCATCCTGCCGGGCGAACGGCTTGATCAGCTTCTGCATCTCAGTAGCGGAAATGTAGCGCAACGGGAAAAGTCGCGACTGCAGACCACCTGATGGTGCGTTAGCGCCCAGGCTGGGCACCATATTGCCGGCCACGGCATCTTTTTCAGGCAGCACGACATAGCCGCCGGCGCGCTTGACCAGCGCGTTGTGGGTCCACGACAGCAGGGTCTCCAGTATCGGCAATGCCTGGCTGCTGTCCACCGGTTCGGAGGTAGAGAACGAGATATTGCCTTGCACGCCCGGCACGATGGTGTAGTTCTGTTTGAGCAGATCGCCGAGGATCGCCTTGACTACCGCCTGCACCGGCTGATTCTCGAAATTGAAGGTCACTGCGCCGTCGCCGGTTGCCGCTGGACGCGGCGTGCTCAACGCAGTGGGATGGATGAAGTTGCCCGTACCCGGGCTGATCTCCGACTTCGGCGTGGCAGCGCCGCTGCCTCCGTTGAGATCGTTGTTGAGCGGCAGCGGTGCTGGCACCGGATTTTGCGTGCCGGCCATCGCTTCGCGCTGCAGCGCGCTGTCGTCGTGCACCTGCGAGCTGGCGCAACCGACCAGCCACACGGTCAAGGCGATGGTGCTGGTGCGCAGAACATGTTGAGTGAGCTTGCGAAACATGAATCACCTACTCCTTAGTGAGATGCCGCGGCGCGTTCGGCGCGGCGTCTCTGATTTGCCTGTTTGATTCGATCGAGCAACGGTGACGCGGGTGGCGCATCCTGCGGTGGTTGTGCATTGCCGGGCGGTCCCGGTTGTCGTCCGACGCCATGCGGCCCGATGCGGATCATCGCGTCGGCGGGCACCGGTTGATTGTTGGCGTTTGCATCCCCGTTCGGCATTCCCGGTACAGCCGCCTTTGGATCATCGAATGGTGCCCCCGCCGGCAGCTTCAACTCGGTTCGACCACCGGATGCATCGAATAGTGCCGAGCGCGGACGAACTTCCACCAGCTTTACACTGCCATCGGGCATCGCCTCACCCTCGTGCAGGCGAATCTGGCGATCGCCGTTCTTGTCATGCAGCAAGGCCATGTGCAGGCCCGACGTGAGAATGATGCCGGTGAGCGTGAGATCACCCAACGATGTGCCTCCATTGGCAATGCGGGCTATCGGCTTGCGATCAGGAGTGAACAACGGCTTCTGCCAGACCAGCGCGAAGCTTTGCAAAGGCAGCGGTGTCGGCAGATTGGCCGCGTTGTTGCCCGGTGGCAGCATGGTTGGCGGTCGTGGCGTATTCCAGTGCACCTTGCGCCCTACGCCGCTCAGCAGGAGCAGCAACACGATCGCCAGCAGCGCGACGATCGCAGCAAGCATCGGCGTCAGACGTCGTTGATTGGCAGCATTCATGGCGCAGCTCCCTGTCCCGGTACACGCGGGCCTGCCGGAACCAGCGGCGAAGCCGCTGGCGTATCGTGTGCAGGACGCACGTAGCCGGACAGTGTGAACTGCACCTCGAGCGGTGCCGCGTTATTTTGCTGCGCCGCGACCGGATTGCGATAAATGCTCAGGTCATCAATGAATACGTAGGGCGTGCCCTGCTCCAGCGCCTGCAGCACTTGGGCCAGCGACTCGATATCACAGCTGAGGTTGATACTCACGGCCGCCTTGCGATACGGCTCACCGGGCGTCGCTGGTGGGTTGGGTATCGGTACCTTCTGGCTCACCACACAGCTGCCGCCCTGGGTGCTGGTACCGACCACGTCGACCACGCGCTGCATCAAATCAGCCGCAGCCGTATTCGGATCATCCTCGGCCAGAAACGCGTTGCTGCTGGCCTGTCCCGCACCGAGCGTGGCAATGCGTTGCTGCAGCGCCGGCTTTTCGGCAATCGCCGCAGCGAAGCGGCCCTGCGTATCGCGCAGGTCGACCATGTCGCTGCTGATCTGCTTCAGCGGCGCCACGAACCACCAGTGCAACAGCACGAAATAGCCGATCACCAGTGCTACCAGCAGCAGGCTGATCGCGGCAAGGCGACTGTCACGCGGATTGAGGCTGAGCTTTTTCATGGCACGCCTCCACCAACCGCCGTAGCCGACGGCTTGCCTTTGCCGGCGGCCGGCTGACGCAGCTGCGCGGTCAGATAGAACCGTTCCTTGCCCGTGGTGGGATCCGGCTGGATGCTGCCCTGAAAACTGGCGTTCGTGATCAGGGTGGAATCCTTCAGCGCGTCGAGCAACTTGGCCGCCTGCACGCTCTGACCCTGCAATCCGACCTGGCCGGTGTTGTCGACGCTGAAACGCTCCAGCCATGCCGTGTCGGGCAGGCGCGTCGTGATCTCCTGCATCAGGCTGAGCATGCTGACGGTGCTTTTCTTGCGCTGAGCCAGAAAGCCGGCGGCGCCCGCATTGTCCTGCAACTGCTGCCGCAGCGAGGTGACCTGCTGCGCGTCGCTGCGCATGCTTTCCACCGTGTCCTGCATGTTCGCCAGCGCAGCCTGCCTGTTGTGCAACCAGGTGGCCAGCGTCAACAACAGCAGCACAACAGCAACAGCCGCCAATGCGAGATTCAAACGCAGGCGCGGCCGCACGCGCCGCGTTGTCTGCTCAGGCGGCAGCAGATTGACGCCGAGCCGATCATTGCCGACCGCCAAATCGACGGCATCGATCGGAATGCTCAGCGTACCCAGAAGTGCCAACAGCGGATCGAGCGTGCTGCGCGTCACCGCTACCAGCTCCGCATTGAAGCGTCCGGCTGCTGCCGGCTGCGGCAGTTCGCGCACCGCGTAATACACCTGCGCCGCACTGAACGGCGTCTGCCGATCGATCTCGAACGCCATCACTTGCAGCAGGTTGTCGCGTGCCGCCAGCGGCAAGGCGAGCGTGCGGCGCAAGACGGCAGCTGTCGGCAGCAACAACGCCAGCCGTAGATCTTCAGGGTCGATATTTTTCAGCGCGCTGGTCAACGTGGTCTGCTGGATCAGGCTGTCATCGCTGTCGTTCCAGCGCGTCATCGGCAGACTGTTGCCCGCGCGGCGCAGCGACCACTGCGTACCCTCATGCTGCAGCAGATACCAGTCCGCGCCACCGCTGAAAAAACTCTGCCAGCGCACCGGCAGCAGAACGCGCAGCTCGCCGCCCCACCAGCGGAAAAAATCCGGCAGCGGTGAACCACGCCAGGCGCGGCGCATGCGATCCACCAATGGCCGCAGCGACTGCGTAGCCGTACTCATTCTTCGTCCCCCTCCTGCCAGCGCAGCACCGCAAAGGGTTGCGCACCGGTTTGTCCCTGCTGTAAACGCATCGTCGCGCGCAGCACTGCACGCGTACCGTCGGCCAGTGTCGCCTCCGACCGAATACTATGCGTTACTCCGTTGTTGAGAACCATACCGGCATCGCTGGCGCCCTTCTGCCTTGCCGCGTAAATGATGGCTTCCTGCGCCGCTGTCATGCCGGGAATCGCTGCCAGTGCAAGCGGTGGCGCCGTGTTGGGATCGGGCGCCGCATTGCCGGACCAGATCGTGATGTCCGGGGCAATTACGCGATAGAGCGCTGGCGTCATCCCCAGCACCATCTGCAACTCCTCGATACTGACGAACGGGCCATTGCGCGGACCGTAATCATGTCCGGCCGCCGCATAAGCCGCGCGACGCTTGTCAAGGTCACTCGCCATCAATGGAGCGCTGCGCCAGTCCACGACGTTGGCAGCCAGTGATTGGGCTGCCGCCTGCGGCGTGCCCGCCGCCTGAAACAGCGCCTGCAGGATTTGCGGCGTGGCCGCATTCAGATCCACCTTGCCGTTTTCGCCAATGGCAGCGACCTTGATCTCGGCGGCGTCGAATGCGAAAGAATAAATACGTCCATCGCCGATCCAGCGATTCTTGTTGATCGGATCCTGCAGGCCGTAAAAAGCACGCATGATGCCGGCCTCGGCAGCGTAATGCGCCTGCGTCTGCGCGAACTGATAGCGTGCCTGCAGACCCTCGGTACGGGCCAGCGCGGCGTAACCACCCAGCAAAATCGCCAGCAATGTGCAGGCCCATAGCACCAGCAGCAGCGCCACGCCGCGCTGACTTGACCTTGAGTGATGAACCAACGCCCGCGTCATCGCGCGCCCCCGCTCACCGCATTCAGCGGCTGCAGACCAGTGGCTGCACCGCTGGCCAGCGGATTGACCCGCAACGGAACCTCGATCAACGGCCACGCGTAATTGCCCTGCGGCTGCAGCTGCACGCGCACGAGCAGCGGCAGCAGCCGTCCATCCGGCCAGGCGGCAGACCATGGCACCTTCTGGCCCAACGCATCCAGCCCGCGATAGGCAAAGCCGCCGCTTCTGATGTGATCGAGCAAGACCTGCGGGTCGCCCAGTGCTTTCGGCGGCGATCCATCCGGCGGCAGCAAGGCGAGACTGAACACCAGGCTGGCATCGCCGTGGCCATCATCGACCAGCTTCAGACTCTGCAGCTGCGGCCCAAGCTTGCCGAGATAGCCAGGCAGCGGCGCGACGTAACGCATTTCGTGCGCGTCGCCCTGGAAATAGATGTTCTCGCCGCGCTCGTTCTTGCTGATCGGCTGGGCCATGCTCTGCGCGAGCTCGCGCTGCAGAAACTGCTGCGCCGAGCGGATCTGGTCGATCCGCTCCACCGCCGCCGTGCCCGAACGCACGCTATGCGTGGCCGTGCGCAAGCCCGAATACACGCCGATCAGCAGCAGGGCAAGCAGCACCAGCGATGCCAGCACTTCGAGCAAGGTGAAACCGGCCATCGGCCTAGGAGACTTTGTAAAGGCTCTAAGCACGGCAGAATTCATGGTGCCGGCCGCATCATGTTGGCGGCATCCTGGCCGGCTAGCCGCAACGTGCGGAAGTGGGCCGAACGTGGATGCCCGATCGGCCCCCACAGCACATCCAGATCCAACTGATATAAATGCAGCGGGGCGGCCGGTGGCTGGATGCCGGCATCGTTCCACGGCGTCACAGCGAGCTGCCAGCGGAACTGGTTGTTGAACTGACCCGCACTGCTGCCCGTCTTGATCGGCTCTCCGATGAAAGCGCTATCGAGCAGGCCTCGCGCCCACAACGCCGCCTCGCTATAGCCGGCCGCATTCTGGGTGAGGCTGATCGAACCGCCGGCCACTTTCATCAACGCAGCAAAAGCGATGGCCAGCAGCATGATGGCGGCGATCACTTCGATCAGGCTGAAGCCGCGCTGCGCGCGCCTGGTCTGCATACGTGACAAACGGCAACTCATTGCATCGCCACCGTCGTATCGACTACGCGCACTTCGCCAGTCAGCCACGACACGTTGACGTGCCACTCGCGCTTGCCGCTGGTCAAGGTGATGCGGCCGCCGGTGGAGCTGCCATCGGGGAAAAAGCGGATGCGTCCGGTGTAATCGTTCGGCTGGTCGTCCTTCGCGCTGGTGACGCTGAGCTGCAAACCTTTTGGCAGTGGCACGTTTTGCTGCTTCAGGTTGCGGTAGCTGTTGCTGCGCGTATCGATATCGAAATTCTGCTGCTGGCCCTTCACGATCGCCTGCGCCCGCGTGGCGCGCAGCGCGCCGGCCAATTCGCTGCTGGCTGCGTTTATCCGCGCACTGGCCAAACCTTGCGTGACCGAAAACGATACCGCCGCGGCCGCTATCCCGATAAGCAGGATGACGGCGAGCATTTCGAGGAGGGTGAAGCCATGCGCGCGCTTGATACGCGCAGGGAACGGAGAATGGAGCGCGTGGAACGCAAGAGCAGCGACACTCGCCTGCTCTTGTTGCTCACTCGCCACTAGACCACCTCGGGCGGCTCCCCGTTCCCTGATGTTCATTGCCAGTTACCAACATCCTGACTGTAGCCATCACCACCGGGCTTGCCGTCCTGACCATAGAAGATCAGATCGAAGCTGCCGTGTTGGCCCGGATACTGGTAACCGAATTGATGGCCCCAGGGATCTTTCAACTCGGACTCTTTCGCGTACGGTCCCTGCCAGTTAGTGGCATTCGCCGGCTTGGTCATCAGATCGTCCAGCTGCTGCGGCGGCGAGCCGTTGTCGAGCGCATAGTTTTCGATCTTCTGGCTCAGCGTCATCAGTTGCGCCTTGCCCGCACCGTACTTGCCCTTGTCGACGTTCTTGCCAACCTGGGTCACCACCACCGCACCGATGATGCCGATCAATACGATCACCGCCAGCATTTCGAGCAGGGTGAAGCCTTTCGAGCGCGAAGTGTTGAGGGAGCCACCCAAGGTGGCCCGGCGGGAAATAGCAAGCGGGGAACGCGAACGCCTCGATGCAGCAACAGCTTCGACTTTGGCGCTTCCCTGATCCCTGAACCCGACTCTTGGTTCCCGCTTCATCAAATCATGCATCGTGTTCTCTCCGTTCAAATCTTCATTGAATATTGCTGGTCAAACTCAGCAGCGGCAGCAGAATTGCGGCCATGATGATCGCCACCATCACCGTCATCACGATGGTCAGTGCCGGCACCAATGCAGCAAGCAAGCGATCAATCGCACGCTTGGATTCAAGTTCAAAGGTATCAGCGACTTTCAGCAGCATGGTGTCCAGCTGGCCGGCCTCTTCGCCGACCTGGACCATCTGCATGGCCAGCCGTGGAAACAGTTTTGACTGGCCCAGCGCCAGACTCAGGCCCGAGCCACCCTTGACCTGTTCGTGTGCCTGGATCAGCGCGGCATCAAGCGCGCGATTACTGGTGACCTGGCGCGCGATAGTCAGCGCACTCAGCAGCGGCACGCCGTTTTTCAACAGCGTGCCGAGCGTGCGGGCGATGCGCGCGGTTTCCACTTTCAGCAGCAGCGGACCGACCAGCCGCATGCTCAGCATTTTCGTATTCCAGGCCAGCCGTGCCTGCGGGTCACGCAATCGCGCGCGCCAGAAAAACACGCCGCCACCGATCAGCAGGATGATCAGCCACCACCACGCCTGCAGCGTGTTGCCCACCACCAGCACGGCCTGGGTGATCCACGGAATCGGTACCTGCATGTCGGCGAAGATCGGCACGAACTGCGGCACCACGTAAGCCAACAACAGCACCAGCGAACCGAGTACACCAACCATCAGGAACGCTGGGTAGATCAGCGCATTGATGATGCTGCCACGCATCGCCTGCGCGCGTTCCAGGTAATCGGCCAGGCGACGCAGCGTTTCTTCCAGCGAGCCGCCCGCTTCACCCGCGCGCACCAGACTGATGTAGAGCTTGGGAAACACGCCCAGCTCTTCATCCAGCGACTGCGACAGCGTGGTGCCGCCGCGCACCCGATCGCGCACGCGTTCGACCATCTTCTTGGCATGCTCGCCCTCGGGCAGATCGAGCAGGATGCTCAGCGCGCGATCGAGCGGCTGGCCGGCACCGAGCAGGGTCGCCAACTGATGAGTGAACTGCGCCAGCTGATCGCCGGTGAACGGGCCACGCTTGAACAGACCAGCCAGCCCGCTGCCACCGGCCGCGCCATCGGCGGGCTGCGCGGCCAGCAACGTATGACCCTGATCCTGCAGGCGACCGATCACGTCCTCGACGCTGGCCGCTTCCATCTGGCCTTGCAGCATCTCGCCGGCGTCGCTGACTGCCTTGTAGCTGAATTGCGCCACGTCAACCGTCCTGCGTAACGCGCATGACTTCTTCCAGCGTAGTGACGCCACTCACGGCCTTGGCGATGCCGTCCTCGTACATCGTGCGCATGCCTTCACTGCGCGCCTGACGTTCGATTTCGCCGGCATCGGCGCGCTGCATCACCAATCGGCGCAAGGGATCGCTCATGGTGAGAAATTCCATGATCGCGCGGCGGCCGCGGTATCCGGTTGGGTTGGCTGCGCTGCTGCCCGGCTTCCACAAACGAATCGGTCGCTCGTCGGTGTATTTTTCCAGCTCGAACTGCTCGATCACTTCGGGCAGCGCTTCGTAGGCAATCGCGGTTTCCGGGTCGAGCCGGCGCACCAGTCGCTGTGCCAGGATGCCGTTGATGGTCGAGCCGAGCAGGTAATCTTCAACACCCATATCGAGCAGTCGCGTGATGCCACCGGCGGCACTGTTGGTGTGCAGCGTGGAGAGCACCAGATGGCCGGTGAGCGCGGACTGGATCGCGATGCGGCAGGTTTCCAGATCGCGCATTTCGCCAATCATGATCACGTCCGGATCCTGACGCATGATCGAGCGCAGCGCGCCGGAGAAATCGAGCCCGATCTGCGGCTTCACCTGGATCTGGTTGATGCCTTCGAGCTGATACTCGACCGGATCCTCGACCGTGATGATCTTGACGTCATTGGTATTGATCTGCGACAGCGCGGTGTACAGCGTGGTGGTCTTGCCGGAACCCGTGGGACCGGTCACCAGCAGAATGCCGTGCGGACGATTGAGCACGTCGACGAAGCGCTGCTGAAAGCTGTCGGTGAAACCCAGCGAGGCGAAGTCGAACACCACCGACTCGCGATCGAGGATACGCATCACCACCGACTCGCCGAAACTGGTCGGCACGGTCGATACGCGCAAGTCCAGCTCCTTGCCCTGCACGCGCAACTGGATGCGGCCATCCTGCGGCAGGCGGCGCTCGGCGATATTCAGCCTCGCCATGATCTTGACGCGCGAAATCACCGCCGCGGTCGATGACGACGGCGGCGCCTCCACTTCATGCAGTACGCCGTCGATGCGATAGCGCACTTTCAGACGATTCTCGAACGGCTCGATATGCACGTCCGACGCACGCTGCTCGACCGCGCGCTGCAGGATAAGGTTGACCAGCCGAATGACCGGCGCTTCCGAGGCGAGATCGCGCAGATGCTCGACGTCGTCCTCTTCGGCGGCGCTACCGTCGAGGTTCTCCACGATGGTGCCCATCGCCGAACGACCGGTGCCGTAATAACGTTCGATCAGCCCGTCGATTTCCGAACGCAGGCCGACCCGCAGTGCGACCGGCCGACCAGCCGCCAGGGTCACCGCCTGCAGCGGATACGGATCGGCCGGATCAGAGACAATCAGGGCCAGCCCGTCTTTTTCATCCTGCACTGGCACCACGTGGTGCTGTTTCAGAAAGCGCAACGATATTTCCAGCTCCGCAGGCGGCAGCTCGGGCGCATCGCGCGCGGCCAGCAGTGGCACCTGCAGCAATTCGACCCAGGCCTCGGCCAGATCGCGCTCGGACACTAGTCCCAGCCGCGCCATCAGGGTGGTGAGCGTGCCTTCGGCCGACTCCTCGTGCAGACGGCGCGCGCGGCCCAGATCGCTGTCCTTCAAACGACCACGCGCAACCAGCCATGCACAGACTTCCGCTTCGCGATCGTCTGCCGCCATGCCGGCCCCGCTTGCCGCCGGCTTGATGACTGCCGACATGATTCCACCCCGCTCAATGCTTTTGAGAAGCCGTCAACGCTGGTTGTCGCGAACCACCCGCTTTGACGAAATGACCACCATAACTATCACAACTTGATTATCCCAGCGTGGCGGCTGCTGAATTTTGCCAACCATCGCTCGATCATCTTGCTGTTGTCGGAGATGATGTCGGCATCATGCCCCGGCACACATCACACCCGGAACCGCCCGCCATTGTGCCGTCTCCACCCGTTCAGCGGCGTCTTCACATCTTAGGAAAATTTCCTGCATCCATTTTTGTGTCATGGGTGTATGTGGGTCTGACCCGGCTACTGGCGGTTAGTTCGAACATCCCATCCGTATAACGTCAGCACCATGCGGGTAACGGTATTGGCACCTCCGACGCCACGTCGCAGGGCATCACCCTGGCTCGCTGCTGCAAGATATTCCGCTGCCGCGTCCGGGCGAGGGGTGCTGGAGGCGATCCCGGGCATGGTGGTGACCCACCAGCATCCCGGCGATGGCAAGGCAAACAATACTTCTTGCGCAGCTACAACCCCGACAATGACACCGATTTCGCCGCCATTGCCGCGGTGTGCCGGTCAATATGCCTACCAACGCGCGCGATCAGGGGTATTCCGACCTCAACGCCTGATACCCGAGCTGACGCAACAGATCGATTACCGCAAGTGCACCTGCGATTACGAAACCTTTCCTCTATCGTCGTTTCCACGTGCTGAGGCGACTTGCGACGCTATCGATGTCTGGGACAATGCCGCTTTACCTGTCGCGGCCCAACCATGCAGTTGCTCGATATTGGCGTCAATCTCGGTCACGAATCGTTTCAGCACGATCTCGATGAAGTGCTGCAGCGCGCGGCAAGGCACGGTGTGAGCCGGATGATCCTGACTGGCGCTTCGCGCGAAGGCAGCGTACATGCGCTGGCTTTGGCCGAAGCACATCCTGGCAAGCTGTTTGCCACGGCCGGCGTGCATCCGCATCATGCGATCGACTACGACGACGCGACGGATACCCAGCTGCGCGAGCTCGCGCACGATCCAGTCGTGCGCGCCATCGGCGAAACCGGACTGGACTACAACCGCAACTATTCGCCGCGCGAGGTGCAACTGCAGGTGTTCGAACGGCAGCTGCAAATTGCCGTCGACATGCAGAAACCACTGTTTCTGCATCAACGCGATGCGCACGAGGACTTTGTCTCGGTACTGCGGCGTTACCGCGACAGGGTACCGGCTGCCGTGGTGCACTGTTTTACCGATACCGGTGAGGCACTGCGCGACTATCTGGCGCTGGATTGCCATATCGGTATCACTGGCTGGATTTGCGACGAACGCCGCGGCACACATCTGCGCGCGCTGGTACGCGAGATTCCGGCCGACCGATTGATGATCGAAACCGATGCCCCGTATCTACTGCCCCGCACAGTGCGACCGCAGCCGAAGCATCGGCGCAATGAACCGATGTATCTGAAACATATCTGCGAGGAAATCGCGCGTGATCGCGGTGAGCCGGCTGAGATGACGGCAGCGAACAGCACGGCGACAGCCGAGGCGTTTTTCGGTTTGTCTTAGTCGAGCAGGCATCAAGGACCGTTACCGGATCGCCATGGCGCCGAACACGCTATGACAGCATGCGCGTCTCGCCCAACGCCAGACCATCCAGCGCGTAATCACCCACCCGTACACGGATCAATCGCAGCGTGGGGAACCCCACAGCAGCCGTCATACGCCGCACCTGCCGATTACGACCTTCGCGAATCGACAGACTGAGCCAACTGGTGGGTAGGTGCTTGCGAAAGCGCACCGGCGGATCGCGCGGCCATAGCCAGCCTGGCTCGTCGATGCGTTCCGCGGTGGCTGGCAGGCTGGGTCCGTCGTTCAACAACACGCCGTTCCGCAGGGCCGACAGCGCCGTATCGTCGATTTCGCCATCGACCTGCGCCACATAGGTTTTCGGCTGTTTATGGCGGGGATCGGTGAGCCGATGCGCCAGTGAGCCATCATCGGTCAGCAGCAGCAAACCCTCACTGTCCTGATCCAGCCGTCCGGCCGCATAGACGTCTTTTTGCCTGACGAAATCGGCCAGCGTGCGGCGGCCATTTTCATCGGTGAACTGGCACAGCACCCCGTAGGGTTTATTCAGTGCGATCAGCATGATGGCTTACCGCACACGACATTCCTCACCAACGCTGGCCTCAAGGTGTCGCGGTGGCCGGCGCCGGTTTGACGAAGCGCAAGGTCATCCGATCGGATTCGCCGATCGCCTGATACTTGGCCTTGTCGGTATCACCCAGCGCGAACGTGGGCGGCAAGGTCCAGACGCCTTTGGGATAATTTTTCGTGTCCTTCGGATTGGCGTTGATCTCGCTGCTGTCTTCGAGCGTGAAGCCGGCATCGGTCGCCATCTTCACCACATACTTGGTTGGCAGATAGCCGCTCTTTTTTACCGCATCCAGCATGGCGCTATCGTCGGCCCGATGGTCGACCACGCCAAGCACGCCGCCCGGCCGCAACACCGCATAAAACGCCTTGAACATGGCCGACGTGGTGTCGGCCCCATCTTTATTGGTGCTGGCCCAGTTGTGCACGTTGCGGAAAGTCAGCACCAGATCGGCAGAACCCGGCGCGCCGAACACCGGCGCCTTGGGGTCAAACTCGACTACCTTGGCTTTCCCGTAGTGCATGAGATCAGAGGCAAACTTGCGATGCAGGGCATCATCGTCCTTGCTTGCCTCGTCACCGCTGGCCGGCTTCTCCACGGCAGCGATGTAATGACCGTCGTCATGCAGCAACGGCGCCAGGATCTCGCTGTACCAGCCGCCACCGGGCGTGATTTCGATCACCGTCTGATCGGGGCGGATGCCGAAAAACTGCAAGGTCGCCTTGGGATGACGATAGACGTCGCGGGCGCGGTTGTTCGGCGAACGCCAGTCGCCGGCCAGTGCGCTGTCCAGCTGCTGACCGGTGAAATCGCTGGCGCTGGTGGGCGGCACCAGTGTGTCGGTCGGCTGATCCTGCGCCATCGAACTGGACGCTGTAGCCTGCGCTGCAGCCAACGTGGGCAAGCCGATGCATGCGGCAAGCAACCATGCTGCAAGCGTGCGTGAACGAATTATTTCCATGCTGCCAGCCCCTTACCTGTATTTCACTGTTGATCGACGTTGCATTGCATCTCACCAACGCTGCACGACCATAGCTTGTGCAAACACGTTGTTGCGTGAAGACATTCTACGTCAGCCACCGCAAGCCATCGCTGTCGCTCAATTTCGATACTTGGCGGCTTGCCGGCTTCCCACGCGACCACGGCTCGTGACTTCATGGATCATCTCCTGATGATGCGCCTGCAACGACCCGCGACGGTGAGGACCCCTGCCGCTTTGTGAAATCCCATCAATCAACCGCCGCGTCGTCACGCCGCAACGCCGGCATATGCCGGCAGTAATCCTCGGCTTCGGCCAGCAGCCACTCGCGGAACACCTGCAAGCCGCGATGCTCCTGCGAGCGAGGTGGATACACCAGCCAGTACGCATCTTCTACCGGCAGGTAGTGATCGCCGAGTACCTGCAAGCGCCCAGCGTCGATCAGCGATTTCGACGTCACCATCCGCCCCAGCGCCACGCCGAGGCCTTCCAGCGCCGCATGCCGCAGCGCATCGACCGTGTCGAAATGCGCCACATAGCGCTTCGGCGGTGTGCCACCGTATTGGGCAAACCAGTCGAGCCAGCGATTGGCCGGATGCGGATCGCCCAGCAATGGCCACTGCGAGAGATCGTTTGGATCGGCATCGCCCATCTGCGCCACCAGTTCTGGCGCAGCGACCGGTGCGACCCATTCGCCGAACAACCGCTCACTACGCACACCCGGCCAGTTGCCACGACCGAAACGCAAGCCGACATCGACCGGCTCGCGCTCGAAATTCACCAACGTGGAGCTCGACTGCAGGCTGAGTTCCAGATCCGGATGCACGGCGACCAGCCGCGGCAGTCGCGGCACCAGCCAGCTCGTGATGATGCCGGGACTGGCACTGAGCGTAAGCGCGTCGTGGCGGCGCTGGTGATAACGCAGCAACGCATGCTCGATACCATCGAAATGTTCGCCCACCGCCTCAAGCAGGCTGCAGCCATCGACGGTCAACGTCACGCCGCGCGGCCCGCGCTCGAACAGGCGCCGCTCCAGTCGCTCTTCCAGCTGGCGCATCTGATGACTGAGCGCACTCACGGTGAGATTCGCCTGCGCCGCGGCGCGCGACAGATTGCCCAGCCGGGCGACCAGCACGAACTGTTGCAGCAGGCCCAACGGCAGCTTTCCCATCTTAAATTTCTCTCAAGTCTAGCTTGCGAATATATCGCTTTTTGGCGATCTGTTATGTCGCTATGTTGAGCACACCAACACCCTCCACCCCTCCTTGAGGTGCCTCTGATGAGCTCGATATGGACTAATCTGTTGTTTCTCCATGGGCATGTCGTCCCCGCGAAACTGTTGTGGCGGTTGAACGATGGCGTCGATCCGCGCAAGACCAGCACCATGATCGAACCACCCAAAGCAGCACAGGTCACCACCGCGCCATCGTGCAAACCGCACGATGGCGCCAAACCGGCCTGTGCTTGATTCCCGCATGAAGTGCAACCACCTCGGATAGTAATGTGCCGCCGTTTGCACATAACGATCCCGCCCATCCGAGGTGTCCCATGCAACAGCGCCCACTTGGCAAATCATCACTTTCTATTGCGCCGCTCGCCTTCGGCGGAAACGTGTTCGGCTGGAGCGTTGACGAAAAGCGCTCGTTCGAGCTACTCGATGCCTTCGTCGATGCCGGCTTTAATCTGATCGATACAGCCGACGTCTATTCGGCATGGGTGCCGGGCAACCGTGGCGGCGAGTCGGAAACGATCATCGGCAAGTGGCTGAAGCAATCAGGCAAGCGCAACAAGGTGGTGATCGCCACCAAGGTGGGCAAGTGGACTGATCAGCCGGGTCTGTCACCGGTGAATATTACGCAGGCTGTGGATAGCTCGTTGAAGCGACTGCAGACCGACCACATCGATCTGTACCAGGCACACGAAGACGATGCCAGCACGCCTCTCGCGGAAACGCTGGGGGCATTCGCGCGATTGATCGAATCCGGCAAGGTGCGCGTGATCGGTGCATCCAACTACAACGCCGACCGCCTCGCCGAGGCTTTGAAGGTATCGCGCGAGTACAACCTGCCGCGCTACGAAAGCCTGCAGCCGGACTACAACCTGATTGATCGCGCGGGTTACGAAAAGGATCTCGAACCGCTGATCCGCAGCGAAAACATCGGCGTCATCAACTACTACTCGCTGGCCAGCGGCTTTCTCAGCGGCAAGTATCGCAGCGAGAGCGACCTGGCCAAGAGCAGCGTTCGCGGCGGTGCGGTGAAGAAGTATCTCAATCCGCGCGGCATGCAGATTCTGGCGGCACTGGATGAAGTGGCCTCAACGCACCATGCCAAACCGGCGCAGGTTGCCCTTGCATGGCTGATGGCGCGACCCGGCATCACCGCGCCGATTGCCAGTGCAACCAGCGTGGAACAGTTGCACGAGCTGGTCGGTGCCGCGGAGCTCAGCCTGAGTGACAACGAGATAGCGCGACTGAATTCCGCAAGTGAGTGAGCTTGTGGCAACGCTCTGCGGATAAAAGCGCAGGAAGTTCAGCGGGGCCGAGCGCCAGTGGTGCTCGCTGCCTTTGCCGGTAACGCGGTTGCAGCTGCCGACTCCGGCGTCGCATCGTTCAAGCCTTCCGGCAATGTCACCGTATAACCCTGCGCCTGCAATGGGGCCAGATAATCATGCTTGCCAAGCAGTCGTTCCATAGGCAGCTGGGCAAAGGTCACACGGTTGTTATCGAGTGCCTTGATGGCGGCCGCTACCCATGTCGATTCGATATTCGCTTCAATATCCGTCAAGCCCAACTCGTGTGAGATAGCCGACTGATTGACTGCCGCAAGGCAGACCTGCAACTGATTGCTGAGTGGCAACCGGCGCAACGCATCCAGATCGCCGGTGGCCCATGCGTTGGCGCGTGCGCGCATCAGCGCCACATCGCTATCGAGATGATCGAGCGTTTTGGCGAAGCAATCCCCATCCTCCAGCGGACCTTTCTTGAAATCCTTCACGACGGCTTTCGGTTGATCGACCACAACCGTGTAATTGATCGGGGTAGGTTTCAGATCGTGCTGCGTTGCCGCCTTCTTGATCAGCGGATCGATCATGTCGTCGGTCAGATCAGCCTGTTTGATCGCCGCGAGAAACAGCGCAAAGGCAGCGAAAATCGGTCGCTGTTTTTCGACACCGTTATCCCAGCCAAGATATTTCTTTTTCAGCACCAGCCAATGTGCGTACTGATCCGGCGGCACCACATCGACCAGATGCTTGCCATCGGGATTGTTGCGCACACCGATCAGGCTGGGCAGGATGCCGAGCGTGCCGAAAAAGCCCAACTTGGCATCCACCTTGATCTGCGGTTTATCCAGCACCTGCTGCGAATCGGCGATCGCTGCCTGCACGTCGCGCGCCTGCCAGACCATGCCTTTGGGTAACAGCTCCAGCGTACCCAACACCCACAGCACGTGATCACCCTTGCTGACTTTCCACAGACCGGGCCCCGGCTGCACGCCGCTGACGCTGATGCCTTGCAGCTCGGTAACCTGCCCCGGCGGCGGCGCTGCCGACGATGCGTGTGCGGGCGCATCGAAAGCCGCAGCCAGCGGAGCCGTGCCTGCAAGCAACAACAGAACGATCAATCGATGGGCGATGCGTCGATGGATGAACATCCGCGTACTTTCTCCCAATGCCTCTGGCTAACATTGCAAACGACGCATGCTCATTCGAAGTTATCGCAAACAGGCTCTTAGTGAACCACGCTCGCTGCCGGACCAGAGACTGACGTGCTTGGTGCAGATGTGTTCGCCGATGCCGGGCCGGCATCATCGCTATCGTCGGCATCCGGCGCCTCGACCTGATAACCCTCGGCCTTGAGCCTGGACAGATAGCCATCGGCCGACAGCAGCTCCTTGATCGGCAGCATCGCAAAGGTTTGCGCATTCTTTGCCAACGACGCACGGGCTGTGGTCAGCCAGCTGTCCTCCATTCGCGCAGGCACGTCGGACAAACCAAGCTTGCGCGCAAATTCCGCATCGGTAATCGCGCTGATACAGGTACCGCGACGGTCGCTGTCGGGCAGTTTGCGCAGCGCATCCAGATCCCCGGTAGCCCATGCATTGGCGCGCAAGGTCATCGTTGGTATGTCCTGCTCGATCGCATCCAGCGTGTGCCCAAAGCAGGCTACATCGTCCAGCCCGGATGCCTTGAACGCCTTGATCGCATCATGCGGGTGCTCGATCACCAGCGGGTAGTCGGTGGAGGTTTCCGGCACGTTGTACTTTTTGGCCAGCGCATCGATGTTCGACTGCACGCCACCGGATTTGCTCAACTGATTCGCCTTGATCGCTTTCTTGTACAGTTCCTGGGCGGCGAAGATCGGCTTCCACCGCTCAATGCCGCCATCTTTCCCAATGTACTTGGCCTTCAGCACCTCCCAACGCGCAAACATCGGCGCAGGAAGCACCTGCTGCAGGCTGGCGCCGTTGTCATTCTTGCGCGCGCTGTACGCCGACGGCAGCAGGAACAATTTGCCAAAGAAACTCACGTCCACTTTCAGCTTGACGTCGGGTAGCTGCAACACCTGCTGCGAGCCGGCGATAGCGGTTTCGACATCGGCTGACCGCCACTGCATCAGCTCCGGCAGCGGTGATATCACGCCGAGCAGCAGCATCGTATGACCGCCCTTGCTGACCTTCCAAAGCCCCGGACCGGGCTGCACGCCACTGACGGCCACGGCAGCCAGGTCGGTCACGCTGGAGGGTGATGCCGGAGCAGCAGGCGCTGTCTGCGCCGACAGGCTGAGGGACAGGGCAGACAGGCAAAGTGCCAATACAACGCGCATGATGGATTTCCCGAGTCGCTTGACCGTTTGGTCGCAGCTATTGACCGCAATTTTCGCTGAAGGTGCGCACATGCGCGAATAAAAGCATCCGGCGTTGATGATCCCTGTATGGACCCGTTTCACTGCGAGGCTTCTTCCCGCCCAGGCAGAGCGGGCTGATGGGCGAGGCGCGTTTCGGCGGGATACGGCGGCACATCGACGTAATCACCTGCGCGCAGGCGATCCTGCAGGCTGCGCCACCACGCCGGATCGAAAATCTCGCCGTGTGCTTCGATCAGCGCCGCACGCAACGGCGCGGATACGCCAAGAAAGTTGACGAAAAGCTCGGGAAACACGTCCTCCGGTGCGGCGTAGACGGAATCCTGCAGCGACTGCATCTCGTCGTCCTCGTGCTGCTTTGGTAACGCGCGGAAATGGCACTCGCCCAACATGCACAATTCGTCGTAGTCGTAGAACACCGCGCGCCCGTTGCGCGAGATACCGAAGTTTTTCAGCAGCAGATCGCCGGGAAAGATATTGCTGCCGGCCAAATCCTTGACCGCCTGGCCGTAGTCGCGCATCGCACGCGCCGCCTCGATCGGATCGACCTCGCGCACGTACAGATCCATCGGGCGCAGCCGATGCTCGACGTAGCAGTGCGCGATCACCAGTTCGTTGCCGTCCACGCGCACGCTTTCGGCGCATTCGTCCAGCAACTCCTGCAGCAGCTTTTCGTCGAACTGATGCAGCGAAAAACGCAGCTGGCCAAATTCCTGGGCGTCAATCAACCGACCCACGCGATCGTGATGAAACACCAGCCGGTATTTCTCCTCCACCTGCTTGCGCACCATGTCCTTGGGCCACGCGAAGCGGTCACGGATCAACTTGAATACCACCGGCAGATCACGCAGGGTGAACACTGCCATCACCATGCCACGCTTGCCGTCGGCATGGACCAGGCGCTCCTGCGGATGGATGGCCAGATGGCTGAATACGCGCCGGTAACGCTCGGTCTTGCCCTGTTTGGCCCGACCCAGCACGGCGTAAAGCTCTTCCAGCGGTTTGTGTGGCAGCAGCGCCCGCACAAAGGCAACGACCGCACCGACGTTGCCGATGTCAGCATGAAAATAACTGCGCGCATAGCCGAACAGGATCGAGATGTGCTCGCGCACAGTCAGCAGCGCATCCACCTGTACGCCATCGGCGGCATGCGTCAGCGCGATCACCAGCGGATGTCGCCGGTGTCCGACACGCAAGCGTCCGACCAGATACGCGCGGCGGTCGCGATAGAAAATCGCCTGCAGCAGATCGATCACTTCAACGGTCGGCAGACCTGCCGCGTGCAGTCGCGCCTCCAGCGTGCGTGCCAATGTTGCCGCACAGCCAGCGGGATCAGCGTAGGCAAACGCGGCATCCTTCAGCAGGCGTTCGCAGGCAGAAGGCAAGTCGCCTTGCACTTCGTAATGCCGATGTGGCGCCACATCGCTGCCTTCGGAGTCCGGCTCACGCTCCAGCGCCACGAATTCGATATCCGATGCCAGACCGCGGGTATGGAAGTGGCGGCGCGAAAGTGAGTTGAACCAGGTCTTGTAAAACTCGCGGTCGGGCAATCGGGCTATCTGTTTCTCGTAGGCATGGCGCATGGCGACCCAAAGCAGACGCGAGCGCACGCGGTCATCGAGCAGCCCATCAAGCCGTCCCTGGGTTTCACGGATGCAGATGTCGTACAGATCGATGCGCTGGCGTGCATCCAGACTGCTGCCATGCCAATCGCGCCGCTCGAAACGCCGACGCGCCCGACGCGTGATGTCGGCGAAACGGGCGTTGTAGTCCGCAAACGCATCGACCAGTAGCGCCGCCGCCGCATGCGCCTGCGGATCGGTATTTGAGCTTCCCTCACGATTTGCTTCCATGCCCGCAGTCTAACGGCTGCAACGCCATTCCTCCTGCCGCCTGCCCCGGTCAAACCTGCTTGCCGGACGGTCTCGCAAACAGCAGCGCATGCCCATCGTCTGAACGCCTAATTGCAACCGAATGCAGCGACTTGCACAGACGTCCCCCAAGGCCATACAGGACCGCGCAACGCAGTCAGAAATCAAATGTCGTGCTGAACATCGCCGTCCGCCCCAGCCCAACAGCCAGCTGACTGGAGCCCGCCGCACTCCAATAGCGCTTGTTGGCCAGGTTCTCGATATTGATTTGAAAATGTATCGAATGACTGTCCGCCTGCATCGTATAGCTTGCGCCTGTGCTGAACAGGGTATAGCCACCTATCCAGGTCTGGTCAGCGTTATTGATGGGGCGCGCGGCGGTATAGAACGCGCCGAGATTGAACGCCAATCCAGGCGCACCGACCAACGCGTATTCAGCGAAGACGCTGGCAGTCACTCGCGGCGTATTCTCAGGTGTCTTGCCGACGAGCGTCGGATCGGTTGCCTGCGTCTGACGGGCGTGCAACCACATCGCCGACGCACTCAACGACAACTGCGGCCCGAGATGGCCCTGCGCCGAGGCCTCAACGCCGCGATAACGCGACCAGCCATCCAGTCTGTACACGTTATCGCTGTCGAGATTGGCTGAAGGCTGACGAATATCGAAATAGGCGACCGACACCAGCGCATCGTTGTCGTAACGATGACGCAAGCCCAGTTCACTCTGTCGGCTCACCGCCGCCGGCAGCGATTGATAGGCGTTGGCAGCCGTGCCCGGCGCGCTGCCGGCGGACTCCAGCCCTTCGATATAACTGGCATAGATGCTGGTGCTGGTATCGAGCTTGTAGACCAGACTGGCCGAAGGTGTGTTTTTGCTGACGTCCGTACTCACCGAGCCCAACTGCGAACTCTCATACGTGGACCGCCGCAACCCGCCAGTGAATTCCCACTGCTGACCAATGGCCATGCGGTCGAACGCATAGGTACCGCTGTTCCATACCGTCTGCGCATAGAACACCTTCGGCGTGCCGGATGCCTTGATGCTGGTGACGTTGATCGGATCGTAGAGATTCTGCGTGGCGACGTAGTAATACGTGGTGAAGTCGGGTTGATACAGCTGGTTGCGCGACGCGCCGACCGTGACGTTGTGCGTGATCGGGCCGGTCTCGAGCACACCATTGATTTCCGCACGCAGATTGCGATTGCGATAGATCTGACCGTTCTGTTTGCTACCCTGCAACTGGCCGGTGCCCGTGTTCACGTTGTAGTTGCGAAAGATCCACAGCCAGCGATCACGGCGGGTGGTGGACTGACCTGCCGATACCATCCCGGCCCAGTTGTCGCTCAGCACATAATCGGCGCGCAGCAGATGCGTGTCGGCGCGCGACTTGGTCTGATAGCCCGATGGCGGCAACAGCTCGTCGGCCGCCGGCAGACGCGGCAAGGTGATCTTGCCATTGACCGCTGCCAGCGGCGTGATACCGGCCTGCTCGGGCAAATTCTGTTCGACATGTTCGTAGTCGTATTTAAGCAAGAGCCGCGAGTTGACCCGCCAGTCGGCGGCCAGGCTGACCATCCGTCGACCACCATCCACCTTGTTGATCGGCGTGTGCACATTCTGATCTGCCGCATTGACGCGCACACCGAACTGATTGTGCGTACCAAACCGGCGCGCCAGATCGAGGCTGAGCTTGGCCGAGCCGTTGCTGTCGTAGGAGGTACCCACCCGCGTCACCGGCGTATCACCGGCCCGTCGGGTCGTCATGTTGACGATGCCGCCCGGTACTGCATAACCGTAATACAGTGCGGCCGCACCCTTGAGTACCTCGAAGCTTTCCTTATCCTCCATTGGTATCGCGATGTTGTTGTCGAACGGCAATACACCGTTGAAGTAATAGCTCGCGCGGTTGTCCAGGCTGATGCCGCGGATCGACAAGTTGTCATACGACAGACCATTCAGCTGCTGGCGGCTGACGCCAGCCACGTTGCGTAACGCGTCATACATACCGGCAGCAGCTTGCGCATCGATCAAATCACGCGTCACCACATTCACCGTCGCCGGCACGTTGAGTATGTCCTGGCCCTGGTATGGACCGACATTCACCCGCTTGGGGGCAAAACCCTCACTGTGAGCGGCCACCGCCTTGACCGCTTCCAGATTGGTGGTTTTACGGGGATGCGTGGCTTCATCGGCGTCCGCTCGTGCCAGCGGCGGCAGCAGCGCGCAGAGCATCAGTAAACAGGTGGCTTGCGGTTGTCGCGATTTCGGATGCCTCATTGAGTGTTCTCCAGGTAACGAATAAAAAAGTAAAACACCATCGTCAGGCACACGCAGACCCCGCTGGGTCAAAACGGCGGGTAGCGAAAATCGTGGCGTGGCGTGGCGACAGGCGATGGCGTGATGACGCCATCGCGAAAAAGCTGGGCGGGATTCAGTAGACGTCTCGGCGATATCGTCCCGTGTCGATTAGTTGTTCGATAAGCTCATCGCCAAGCGCCAGGCGCAACGCGTGATCGACCGCCGGAGCCATGCCTTGCAGGCTGCCACATACCAGGATAGTTGCGCCGTCCTTGATCCATTCGGTGAGTTGATCCGCGTGAACGGCAAGCAGCGTTTGCACGTAACCGCCATCGCTTTCACGCGAATAAATCTGGTCCAGGCGAGCCAGGCTTCCCGCGGAAAGATAGCCGTCCAATTCTTGCTGGTGAAAGCGGTCATGCGTCCGGCTGCGCTCGCCAAACAGCAACCAGCTGGCAGCGGCGTGCAGTGCGTGGCGATGACGCAGATGCACCAGCAGACCGGCGAGTCCGGTGCCGTTGCCAATCAAGATCAGCGGCGCGGTCAAGGCCGGCGGCCGGAAGCCAGGATTGGGCCGGATGCGCAGTGCAATCTCGCCATCCGCGGCCAGGTGGCGCGTCAACCAACCCGACGCCACGCCGTACTCACCGTCATCACGCACAGCCTGACGTACCAGCAACTCAATCCGACCTGAGCCCGCGAGCGAGGCCACCGAATACTCTCGTGGGCGCAGTGGAACCAACGCATCCAGCGCAGCTGCCGATGTCAATGCCAATGGCCACACCAGTGGCAAGTCACTCGTCGCCAGTCGTTCGGCCAACACCTCCACCTCCACTTCGACTGCATCCACGTCCGGCATCCGCGCCAGGCATGCGGCAACGCGCTGCGACGACTGGCGCGGCAAGATCTCGACGATATCGCCCGGCTCCCAGCTGAGCGGCTCAGCGGACGTCATCGCGGCTGGCGATGGCTCGAACGCAAGATGGAAGGCCACGGCACCTGGCCCACCCTCGTTGAGTGCGCGGCGCTCGCACAAACGCCAGCTATCGAAACGCGCCGCGCTCAGGTCGGCGGCATGTCGACTGGCACCGAGATCGCCAATCATTTCAGCCCAGCGATGGCGCGCTTGCACATCGTCACCATCCCATTCGACCCGCTCGAACAGACGACGGCCGCCGCGCTCATGCAGCCAGCCATCGAGTTGACGGCCAAACTCACAGAAATCGGGATACTCGCGATCACCCAGGGCCAGCACCGCATATTCCAGATGCCCCAACGGGATAGCCTGCTGCATGATGCGGCGGACAAACGCCCGTGCTTCATCCGGCGGCTCGCCATCGCCGTAGGTGCTGGCAACAAACAATGCACGCGGCGCGGCGCTCAACTCGTCTGGCCCCACATTCGCCAATGGCAGCACATTCACGGGCTGTCCCGTGGCTTCAAAGGCGATCGCGGTTTGCCGCGCCAGCTGCTGGGCACGCCCGGTCTGGCTGGCATAAGCGATCAGCCATGCATCGGCCGGCACCTCGATAGCGGCCAGGGGCTGCATCTGCGCCAAGGCTTTCTTGCGCCGACGGCGACCCAGGTAAAGCAAGATACCGGTGATCGCAAACAACGGCATGGTAAGACTGGTCAGCGCCATGATCACACGGCCCGGCCATCCAAAAAAGCTGCCTTGATGCAGATCGAGCACACCGCCGACAAGTACTTTGCCGAGCGCACGATCGGCGTAGCGATCGACTTTCAATACCTGCCCATCGGTAGCTACCTGGATCTCGTCCGCCATCCGTTCGAAGCGGGCATGCGGGAGCTGCGCACGAAAACGCACCGGGCCACGACCCTCGGGCAAAGTGACTATGACCTCGCTGAAACGGCCGCCGCTTGCCTGCAGAAAGCCCTTCCACGCTGCATCTAACGGTGGCATCGACACCGCGACCCGATCCGCTCGCGGTGTGCGCGGTGCGCGTGGCTGCCCCGCCTGCAAGGACTGCCCCGTCAACGCATAAGTCACGCCGCGGCGATACCAATCGTACGACCACCATAATCCGGTGAATCCGCTAAGCAGATAGAACATCAGCACCCAGCCGCCAATCACGGCATGCAGGGTTCGGTAGAGGTTGCGTCCGGTGCGACGCAAGTCCAGCACCAGCCACGCACGCCAGTTGAGCGGTTGCCGCGGCCAGCGCAGATAAAGCCCCGATAGCGCAAAGTAGATCAGCGACAGCGTGCTGATACCAGTGATCGTACGACCGACGCCATTCGCGTATCCCGGCAAAGCCAGAAAGCGGTGAATCTGCCGCACCGTGGCGAAAAAATCCTGACCATTCGGCCGCCCCAGCAAAAGGCCGCGATACGGATCGATATAGCTGCTCTCGCCGCGCCGCTGCCCCGCTGAAGCCGGATCAAAGCTGACCTGCGCTGCATGCAGCGGTTCGCTCGACAACGTCAGGCTGACCACTTTGCGCCCCGGGCGTTGCGCCATGGCGCGGGCGATCAAGGCATCTGGCGACAACGGCGCAGCAGCAGGAAAGGGGGCCGCCACGCTGACGATGCCAGGGCTGAGCGCAGCCATGATCTCGTCTTCGAAACTCATCGTCGCGCCGGTGACGCCGATCACCGCCAGTACCAATCCGGCTGTGATGCCGAGAAACCAATGCAGCTGAAATAACACCCAACGCATCATGGTGCCGCACTGCATCCCTGGGCATCGTGTAATGACCAATCAATGGCAGCGTCAAACAGCGCCAAGCCAGCGGGATTGAGTTGACCAAAGGTATCGTTGTCCAGTGGCAGGAATACCCGTCGGGCCGGTGCGATGAAGTCGTAGTCCATCGTGGCACCGCGCTCATAGCCGAAGATGGCCGCCTTCTCTGGCTGCCCCGGCAAGGTCGCCACAATCACCGCACCGAGGCCGGGCTTGCCCCAGCCCATCGATTGATCGCGGTCGTACATTGTGATCATCCCCGACGGCTGGTGGGCGGACAGCGGGTGGGGCGCGTTGACCGACCACAGGTAGTGCTCTTTCGCCACCTCGCCAAAGTCCTGCCCTTTGTAGCGCCCGGTAAACCGCAGGTCGTCCAGCAGGTCGTTCTCCCACGTCAGCAAGGGCACGCGAACATCGCGAAAACCTGGCAGAAAGTCGCGCGAACGGATCGATGAAGAGATCACCACCAGGCTGAAATGGCATGCGTCAGCCAGTGCATGGCCATAATCCCTGGGTTGATCGACCACGCTGATTTGCAATCCGCGTGCCTGCAAATGCGCCACGACCAGCGCGTCGGCCGAACCATGCGGCACATCGGCGCGTCCGATGAAGAGGATGTGGGCGGGCACCGCCGCCACGGCTAGCGGCGCAACAGCAGCGACCATCAGGCCAAAAATCAAACGAAACACAGCAGAGATTGGCATCGAAATTCCTTGAAACTCCGCGCCGACACTCGTGCCAAATCGAAGCGCCGCGAATATTAAGTGGTATTGCAAATGATAATGATTAGCATCTCCAAGTCAATTGTTTTCGCGCGCACCAGCCCTGTTCGCCGAAGCGCACCTCGATCTTCGCGATAGGCAAGCGCTACAGGGAGTGGTCGTTGCTGCAACGAGTACCGTGTCGACGGAACGACATCGGGTGGACGACGCCAACGGACCAATCAGGCAAGCGACCTTGGCGACAAGTTGTCAGCCTGGCGGCAAACACGCTCGCCGGCATGGTCGGCCTGTTGTCACTGGTGCCATCGAGCTGGCAACTTTTCCATTTGCCGGTCCAACAGGCGCGATCGACACAGCCGGGAATGGATAGCCTGCGGTCGTCCGTGCTGCATTTCATGCCACCACGAACGCGCGACAGAGGCGGCGATCCAAACACAATAAAGGGCGCCGCGGCGCCCTTTATTGTGTAGACATCTGGAAGAACGACTTACATCGCCGCGATCAGCGCGTCACCAAACTCGGAGCACTTCACTTCCTTGGCGCCATCCATCATGCGGGCAAAGTCGTAGGTCACTGTCTTGGCGGCGATCACCTTGTCCATCGCCTCGATGATCTTGTCGGCGGCCTCGTTCCAGCCGAGGTGACGCAGCAGCAGCTCACCGGACAGGATCACCGAACCTGGGTTGACCTTGTCCTGGCCGGCATACTTCGGTGCCGTGCCGTGAGTGGCCTCGAACACCGCATGGCCGGTGATGTAGTTGATGTTGCCGCCAGGCGCGATGCCGATGCCGCCGACTTCAGCGGCCAGCGCGTCGGAGATGTAGTCACCGTTCAAGTTGAGCGTGGCGACCACGTCGTACTCCGCAGCGCGAGTCATGATCTGCTGCAGGAACGCATCGGCGATCACGTCCTTGACCACGATCTCCTTGCCGGTATTCGGGTTCTTGAAGCTCATCCACGGGCCGCCGTCCAACTCGACCGCGCCGAACTCGTTCTTGGCCAGGGCGTAGCCCCAGTCGCGGAACGCGCCTTCGGTGTACTTCATGATGTTGCCCTTGTGCACCAGGGTCACCGACCTGCGGTCGTTGTCGATGGCGTACTTGAACGCGGCGCGCACCAGGCGCTCGGTACCTTCCTTCGAAACCGGCTTGATGCCGATGCCGGACGTTTCCGGGAAACGGATCTTCTTGAAGCGGTCGGGGAAGTTGTCCTGCAGCAGTTTGATGAATTTCTTCGCGTCGTCGGTGCCTTCCTGGAATTCGATGCCGGCGTAGATGTCTTCGCAGTTCTCGCGGAAGATCACCATGTCTACGTCTTCCGGCTTTTTCACCGGCGATGGCACGCCCTTGAACCAGCGCACCGGGCGCAGGCAGGTGTAAAGGTCCAGTTGCTGGCGCAGTGCCACGTTGAGCGAGCGGATGCCGCCACCGACCGGCGTGGTCAGCGGCCCCTTGATCGAGACGAGGTAGTCGCGGCAGGCCTCGACGGTTTCCTCCGGCAGCCAGCTGCCGGTTTCGTTGAATGCCTTCTCGCCCGCCAGGATTTCCATCCAGTGGATCTTGCGCTGGCCGCCGTAGGCCTTGGCCACAGCGGCATCAAGCACGCGCACGGAAGCCTTCCAGATGTCTGGACCGATACCATCGCCTTCGATGAAGGGCACGATCGGCTGGTTCGGCACGTGCAGCTTGCCGTCGGTAATGGTGATCTTGCTGCCACCGGTCGGCGGCGTGGGCTTGCTGTCAGACATGGAAATCTCCGGCTGGTAAATCAGGACCTGCAAAAATGTCAGGGCGGACATGGCGCCGTCCCGGGCAAACACAAGACGCCCATTTTCGCCCGAATAGACCTCGCTGACCATGCCGGATATACGTAGCGACGTTTTGAGGCACTACGCGATGGTACGCGTACGCAAACGCTAGACGCTCAACTTGAGTTGGGCTGCGCGACCCGGTGATTCGTCCAACTAACGCCACCGCCACTTGGCCCAAATAAAAAGAGCGCGGATAACCGCGCTCTTTTTATTTTCGAGTACTGATTGGCTAACCTATATCGCTTACTTAGCAATCAGCCTCTGAATACCGCTTGGGCAAATTAATGCCCAGCGGTCGAAGCGCTCGCCGGCGCTGCAGCGGTGCTGGCCGGAGCAGCGGCGGTGCTGGCCGGTGCCATGGCTGCAGTGGAAGCCGGTGCCGCAGCCGCGGTGGAAGCCGGAGTCGGCGTTGCTGCCGGTGCAGCGGTAGCAGCTGCCGGCGGGGTCGAGTCAGCCGGTGCCGAAGCGGAATCATCGCTCTTGCCGCAGGCGCTCAGGGACAGGACGGCGGCCAGCGAGGCAGCGCAGATCAGGGTGCGGGTCATCTTCATACAAACATCTCCAGATTTAGGGTTGGAAGGAAATTTTTACATCTGACCGGGTTTGATCCGATCGGGGTCCATAAGCTGATCACGACGGGCATCAAAAACGGCTTCCATGCATCGGCGCTGCCGTAAAACTGCCAGGCAACCACGTACAGGCTATCACTTGCCACCGCTGTTGTAGAAGATGGCCTGCTCCGGGGTCAATCGTCTACGTAAACCTTCAGAACAAAAACGGAATGGAATATCCAGGGATCGAGTTGCAACTGCAACCAATGGATATCGTCAAACCGGTTTCATAGCTCCTCGCTCCCTATAACCGGCGTCCGAGCGTGACCAGTCATAACCCGTTGTTGGTTAACCATTTGTGAGCATCGATGAACGGAACTAATGGCGCCATCCGCCGACGTCAGCTGATACGCGGACGACATTCTCCCTCGACCTCAGCCCCTGACACTCACGAGGCGCCTTGACCGGGCGCGCTCACGCCGCCGCACCCGCCAGCTTTTCCAGTGCGCAGCGAGACAGGAGAAAATCACATATAGCGCCGGCGTGCTGAGCAAGGTCAGGCTCTGTGAAATCAGCAGGCCGCCGATCATCGCGATACCCAGCGGACGACGCAGCTCGGAACCTTCGCCCAGGCCAATGGCGATCGGCAGTGCAGCGAGAATCGCCACCATCGTCGTCATCATGATCGGACGGAAGCGCACCAGGCAGGCCTCGCGCACGGCTTCCAGAGGCGGCTTGTGGTGCTCGCGCTCAGCCACCAGGGCGAAGTCGATCATCATGATCGCGTTTTTCTTGACGATACCGATCAACAGCACCAGTGCGATCTGCGCGATCACCGACAACTCAGTGTCAGTGATCCACAGCGCCAGCAGCGCTCCAGCACCGGCCGCGGGCAACGTCGAGAGAATGGTCACCGGGTGAATCAGGCTCTCGTAAAGCATGCCCAGCACGATATAGACCGTGATGATCGCCGCCGCGACCAGCCACAGCATGCCGCTCTGCGACTGCTGGAAGCGACGGAAATCGCTACCGATGTTGAGCTTCATGTCGCCGGGCATACGCATGTTGCTGGCAGTCGCCTGGATGATCTGCAGCGCCTCGCCCTGGCTGATGCCCGGCGCGAGATTGAAGCTCAGATCCATCGTGGTCTGCTGGTTCTCGTGGGTGACCTGGGTTGGCGCCAGACCCGCCTGCTGATGCGCAAATGCGGTCAGCGGAATCATCTGGCCACTGGTCGACTTCACATAGGTCTTGTCCAGCGAGGCCGGTGATGCGGTCTGATTCGGCAACGCATTGATCACCACCTTGTACTGGTTGAGATCGGAGTAGATCGTCGACACCTGGCGCTGGCCGAAGGCATCATACAAGGCTCCATCGATCGTACCCATCGACAGGCCCAGCCGCGAGGCCTTGTCGCGGTCGACGATGATGTCCTGCTCCAGCCCGGCGTCATCGACGTCACTGCCAACGTCCTTGAGTTTGGGATTCTTCCGCAGTTCGGTCACCAGTTTCGGCAGCCAAGTCTGCAGCTCGGTCAGGTCATCGCCCTGCAATGACACCTGATACTGCGCACCCTGATTGCTGCCCCCGCCACCAAAGCTGGGCAAATCCTGGATCGGGCGCAAGCGCACGTTGAGGTCGGGATAGCGCGCGGCTTTGGCGCTCAGCCGCGCCAGTGCTGCGAAGGTGTCGTCCTTGCGACCCTCGGCGCGGGTCTTCAACTGGATGTCGAACAGGCCACTGGCACCCTGCCGACTGCTACCCAGCCGCGAACCGACGGTGGCCACATCGCGATCCCTCAGCAGCATGTCGATCAGGCGCTGCTGGCGATTGACCGAATCCTGAAACGATACGGTCGCGCCGGAGGAAGCTCGACCACGAATCAGCCCAGTGTCCTGGGGCGGAAACAAGCTGGCCTGGACCTGGGTGAACAGGAACAGGGTCACGCCCACCAGAATCAGCGGCGTCAGCGCCAGCATCAGCGCATGGCGCAGCGAAAAATCCAATGCGCGGGTGTAGACCGCGAGCATCTTGTCCTGCATGGACTCCAGCGCAAGATTCAGCCGCGAGGGCTTTTCCGGTTCGCTGTGACCTTTCAGGAACAGGCCACACAACGACGGCGTCAACGTCAGCGACACCAGCGCCGAGATCACGATCGCCGCCACCAGCGTCATCGTGAACTCCTTGAAGAACATGCCAGTGATGCCGCCCATGAACAGCAGTGGGATGAACACCGCCACCAGCGAACCGGTGATCGACACGATGGTGAAGCCGATCTCGCGCGCGCCGGCCAGCGCGGCTTCCATGCGCGTCATACCCTGATCGATATGCCGCACGACGTTTTCGATCACCACGATCGCATCATCGACCACAAATCCGATCGCGACCACCAGCGCCAGCAGGGTGAGGTTGTTGAGCGTGTAGCCGAGGATGTACATCACCATGGCCGCGCCGGCCAGCGACAGCGGCACGGCGAGCGCGGCGATCATCGTTGGCGCAAGACGGCGCAGAAACATCGCCATCACCAACACCACCATGGCGAGGCTGATCAACAGCGTGGCCTGCACCTCGTGCAGCGACGCACGTATGGTCGGTGTGCCGTCGAAATAGGGCGTCAGCGTGGTGCCCGGTTGCAGGAAACCTCGCAACTCGGGAATTGCCGCTTTGACGCGATCCACCGTGCCGATGATGTTGGCGTCGGACTGCTTGTAGACGTACATCAGCACCGCTGGCTTGCCCTGGAACCAGGCCGCCTGATACGCGTCCTGCTGGCCATCGTAAACCTTGGCCACGTCGGACAGACGCACCGCCACGCCATTCTGGTTGGAAATGACCAGGCTGGAAAAATCGTCAGCGACGTGCAAGGCGTCGTTGGCCGTTACCGCCATGGTGGTCTGGCCGTCCGACAGGAAACCCTGCGGCGAGGTGACGTTGGCGGCAGTCAGCGAATTGCGCAGATCGTCGGGCGACAATCCCATGGCATTCAGTGCACGCAGGTTGACATCGACGCGCACGGCCGGCGTCGATGCACCAGCGATATCCACCGAAGCCACGCCTTCCAGCTGGCGCAATCGCTGCGCCAGCAGCGAATCGGCCACGTCATACAGGTCACGCGAAGACTGCGTATCCGAAGTCAGCGCGAAGGCAATGATCGGATCGTCGTTGGGATTGGCCTTCTCGTAACTGGGTGGACTGTTGAGGCCAGAGGGAAGATCGGACTGCGCCGCGTTGATCGCCGCCTGCACGTCACGCGCGGCAGCGTCGAGATTGCGGCCGCCATCGAAGATCATGAACACCTGGGTGCTGCCCAGCGAACTGGAGGAGCGCAGCGTATCGACGCCAGTCACCTGACCTAGATGGCGCTCCAGCGGTGCGGCGACGGTGGACGCCATGGTGCCTGCACTGGCGCCGGCCTGGCTGGCCTGCACAAAGATTACCGGCACCTGGATATCCGGCAGTGCAGCCACGCCGAGCAACGCGTAGCAGATCACCCCGACCACAAACACGCCGATGGCCAAGAGTGAGGTGCCGATCGGACGACGGATGAACGGTCCGGAGATATTCATGCCGCGAAATGATGCGCAACGGCGACGTGCGGGAGGTGAAGGCTCATGCAGCCATCAACGTCCGCAGGCTGAAAAGGTTGAGTCTGGAAAACAGTTCGCACAAAATTTTTTAACTCGAAAGTGGGATGAAAATGCGCCGTGAAACGTGCTCATGACCCAGCGTGCCAGCGCACCGCCATCAAGTCGAAAGGGGCGAACGGCTCGCGCCGCGCCCCTTTCGCTTCGTGCCGTCCGCGCATAGCCGGCGGCCGCCATCGGACCATTGGACTCAAGTCGTTCTCCGCACCTGGCTCTGTGCCTGCGCATGTGCCAGCGCACGCCGCTCGCGACGCGCTTCCATCCAGTCGGAGAACCGTTCCATATGCAGGTAAATCACCGGCGTGGTGTATAGCGTGACCAGCTGCGACAACAGCAGACCGCCGACGATCGACACACCCAGCGGACGACGCAATTCCGAACCGATGCCATTGCCCAAGGCCAACGGCAACGCGCCGAGCATGGCCGCGGCGGTAGTCATCATGATCGGACGAAACCGCAACAGGCAGGCACGACGAATCGCATCGCGCGCGCTGAGGCCGGTGCGCTTCGCCTCGATCGCGAAGTCGATCATCATGATCGCGTTTTTCTTGACGATACCGATCAGCAGCACGATGCCGACGATGCCATCCACCGACAGGCTCATGCCACACAGGATCAACGCCAGCAACGCACCCACACCCGCCGGCGGCAACGTGGAGATAATCGTCAGCGGATGGATGTAGCTCTCGTACAGCACGCCAAGCACGATGTAGATCACGATGATCGCGGCCAGCAGCAACAGCACTTCGTCACCGAGGCTGTTGGAGAACTCGGCGGCCTTGCCGATGAACTGTCCGCGTACCTGCGCCGGAAATTTCAGTTGCTGCTCGACCTCGTGAATCGCATCGACACCCTGCGACAGCGAATAACCTGGCGCCAGATTGAACGACAAGGTCACCGCCGGCAGCTGTTGCGAATGACTGACCACCAGCGGTGCCGTGGTGACAACTGATGAGGCCAGCGAGGCGAGCGGAATAATGCCGCCAGTGCCGATGATCACGCCGGTATTGGCGACGCCGACGCCGGTGCTGGTCGACGAATTGCTCGAAGCAGCCTGACCGAAACTGGTGGCATTGCTGCCCGTCAGCGCACCGTTGCCATTGCTCTTCACCGCCAACTGATTCAGCAGCGCCGTGCTGTTGCGGAACTGCGGCGCCACTTCGAGCACCACGCGATACTGGTTGAGCTGGGTGAAGATGGTCGAGATCTGGCGTTGACCGAACGAGTCGTACAGCGTGTCGTCGATGGTCTGCACCGGCACGCCGAGGCGGCTGGCCTTGTCGCGGTCGATGGTCAGCTTGAGCGCCGTGCCCTGATCGGCGAGATTGTTGTCGACGTCTGCGAGTTCAGGCCGCTGACGCAGCGCCTGGGTCATCTGGCTGGCGTAGCCGGACAGCTCGGTCGAGTTCACGTCGGACAGCGAGTACTGGTATTCGGTGGCCGACACTTGGCTGTCCAGCGTCACGTCCTGCACCGGTTTCAGGTAAAGCGCGACGCCGGGAATATTGGCCGCGGCCTGCTGCAGGTTGGCGACCATGGTATCGAGATTGGCGCGATCACCACGATCCTTCAGTACGATGCTGAGCTGGCCCTGGTTCAAGGTCGGATTGACCGAACCCGCGCCGATAAACGCCGCTACACCGGCCACACCATCGATCTTGCGCAGCGCATTGGCGACCGCCTGCGTACGTTGCTCCATCTGCGGAAACGCCACGTTCTGATCGGCCTGCACCACGCCGGTGATCATGCCGGTGTCCTGCTCCGGCAGCAGACCCTTGGGAATGATGATGTACAGAATGATGGTGATGAACACGGTGATACCAGCGACCACCATGGTCAGCCGCTGGTGGTCGAGAATCCAGTCGAGCGAACGCTCGTAGCCACCGACGATGCGCGTCCACACATTTTTTTTGCCCGCCGCTGCGTGACGCTCATGCACGTCATCACTATCGGGCAAAGCGTCGGCCTTCAGCAGATACGCACACATCATCGGCGTCAGTGTCAACGACACCAGCATCGAGATGACCACCGCGATAGTCAGCACCCAGGCAAACTCGTGGAACAGCCGGCCGGTAACGCCAGGCATCAGCAGCAGCGGCAGGAACACCGCGACCAGCGACACGGTCAACGACAGCACGGTGAAGCCGATTTCCTTGGCGCCGACTTCCGCCGCTTCCTTGCCGTCCATGCCTTGTTCGATATAGCGCACGATGTTCTCGATCATCACGATCGCATCGTCCACCACGAAGCCCGTGGCCACCGCCAGCGCCATCAGTGACAGGTTGTCCAGCGACATGCCGGTGAACGACATCACCGCGAACGTGCCCAGCAGCGACAGCGGAACCGCCACCGATGGGATGACCGTGGCCCACAACCGACGCAGGAACACGAAGATCACCGCCACCACCAGGCCGATGGTGATCAGCAACGTCATCTCCACGTCGTGCACCGAGGCACGGATGGTCACCGTGCGGTCGGCGAACACATCCAGGTGCACATCGGCCGGCAACACCGCCTTCAGCTGCGGCAGGATCTGCCGGATCGACTGCACCGTCTGCACGATATTGGCGCCGGGCTGCCGGCGGATGTCCAGCAGCACGGCGGATTTGCCGTTGGCCCAGGCGGCCAGCTGGTCGTTCTCCACGCCGTCAACCACGCTGGCTACGTCGGACAGGCGTACCGGCGCGTTGTTGCTGTAGCTGATGATCGTGCTCTTGTATTCCTCGGCAGTCGCCAGCTGATCGTTGGTGCCGATGCTGTAACTCTGCGTGGCGCCATTGAGCGTGCCCTTGGGCGCGTTGACGTTGGCCTCGGTAAGCGCGTTGCGCACGTCCTCCATCGTCAGGCCGAGGTTGGCCAGCTGCGCCGGATTCACCTGCACGCGCACGGCCGGGCGCACGTTGCCGGCGATCGACACCAGACCCACTCCCTGCACCTGCGCCAGCTTCTGCGCCAGGATCGAGTCGGCGTAATTGTTGACGTCACGCAGTGGCAACGAATCAGACGTGAGCTGCAGGGTGAGGATCGGCGCATCGGCCGGGTTCACCCGGTTGTACACCGGCGGATACGGCAAAGTGCTGGGCAGCGTGCCACGCGCCTGGTTGAGCTCGGACTGCACGTCCTGCGCGGCAATATCGATGTCGCGATCCATGTTGAACTGCAGCACGATGGTCGATAGACCCGCCGACGAATCGGAGGTCATCATCGCCAGGCCGGAAATCTGGCCCAGGTTGCGTTCCAGCGGCGTGGTCACCAGTGACGCCATGGTCGCGGCGCTGGCACCGGGATACTGCGTGGTCACGACCAGGCTGGGCGCCTCGATTTCGGGCAGCGCCGATACCGGCAGCTCACGGTAGCCAAGGATGCCGAGCAGCAGTACCGCCACCATCAGTAGCGAGGTGGCGATCGGTCGGCGGATGAAGAGGGTCGAAAATCCCATGGCGTGTGGTAACCGTCAGCTGGCGTGGTCGTGGGCGACCGTCAATGAACCTTGCGCGATGGCGCTACGCAAAGGCAGGCTGTCGCGGGTGACCGGCGAATTCGCCGCGATCACCCGCCGGATGAAGCACAATTCGTCAGCCACCGCCACGACGGCCGCCACCACTCTTCTGCTTGGCCTTCAACTCGGCATCGCTGGGTGCAGGCGGCACTTCGCCGGGTTTCAGCGCCTGGACCTTGCTGCCGGGCTTGAGCCGGAACTGGCCTTCGGTCACCACCTGATCGCCGACCGCCAGACCCTTGCTGATCATCACGTTGCTGGCACCCACTTCGTTGGCCACGGTCACCGGCTGCATCTTGACCGTCTTGTCGTCCTGCAGCTGATAGACGTAGTCGCCGTCCGGACCACGTTGCACCGCCTGCGCCGGGATCACCAAACCACCGGCCGTGGTGCTCACCTTCAGCTGTGTGTTGATGAACTGACCCGGCCAGAGGTTGCTGTCCAGATTCGGGAACTGCGCGCGCAGCTTGAACGTGCCGGTGGTGGTATTGATCTGGTTGTCGATCACCTGCAGTACGCCGCCGCTCGCCAGCGGATGCGCGTCGGTCTTGTCCAGCGCCACCACCTCAAGCTGGGCGCCGCCCTTGATCGCATTGCGCACGGTTTCCAGATTCTGCTCGGGCAAATAGAAGATCACGTAGATCGGATGGATCTGGGTCAGCGTGACGATCGCCGTGGTAGTGGTCACCACGTTGCCCGGGTCGACGCTGCGGATACCGGTGACGCAATCGCAGGGCGAGATGATCTTGGTGTAGTCGAGCTGCACCTTGGCCGACTTGACCGAGGCAGCGTCAGACGCGACGGTGGCCGTGTCCGACGCCACGGTGTTGCGGTAGGTGTCCATATCCAGCGCGGCGACATAGCCTTGCGCCACCAGCGCCTGGTTTCGCTTGAGCGTGCTTTGCGCCGTGCCCAGCAGCGCTTCGTCCTGTTTCTGCTTGGCGAGGGCCTGGTCGTAATTGGCCTGGTAGGTGCGTGGATCGATCTGCGCCAGCACATCACCCTTCTTCACCGACTGACCCTCGGTGAAGTTCAGCGTCATCATTTCGCCGCCGACCTGTGGGTTGATGGTCACCGTATTGAGCGCCTGCACCGTGCCCAGGCCGGTGAGATAGATCGGCACGCTCTGGCTGACCACCGGCTGCACGGTGACCGGCACCGGCGCGGCATCCTTGTCGCCCTGCGCATCCTGGCCCTTGGCCGCTGCACTGCTATCCGCACCCGCGCCACGACGATGATGGCCACCGGCCGTCTCTGCCGGCTTGTGCAGCAGTCGGAAGCCCACTAACGCCACCACGATCACGGCAATAACGATCAGGGTGATCTTCCAAAAACGCGACATGTATAACTCCTGGACTTGAAACAACGCGGCAACGGGGTCCACAACGGGGTGCCATACACCAGTCCAGCATGCACGGCTTGTATGTCTGAAGTTTGTCGGGTCTCACCCGGTCGACACAATGGCCGACAGACTCCTCTGGGGTGAAAGCATAGGTGTAGTGGAACGAACTTGAACAATGCCAGTTGACAGGGGTAGAGCATGACCGATGGCAGGGTTCGATATTTGCAGACCTCGTTTTTGCGACATCGTTCAGGCGCCGCGCTCACCCGGCTGTCGAAGCGGCACATCCGTGATGCGCGTCCGCGGAGGCCTGAAACTTGCCGCACGCTTCGTCTATAATCCGGCGCTGGTTGCCTTTGAGCGGGCATGGCAACCTCGCGCAACGGCCTGACCCGCGACTACGGCGGTTCTGGCCTCGCCATACCACCGGTGCAACAGAACAGCTAATCAGGTACGCCGGAACAGCCTCCCTGGCTCACCGCCCTGCCTACTGAAAGGAGTACGTGCGTGAGCGGTCCCATGAGCAATTCCGACAAGACCACCATCCGTCAGCTTGGCATCATGGTCGGCGGCCTTGCTGTGCTGACGGTCGTATTGATGTTCGCCGGCTACGAGATTTACGACCACGCGCCGAAGGAAACCGATCCGAACCAGTCGGCTGCGGTGGTCGATCGCATCACACCAGCTGGCGCCGTTTATGCCGGCAATACCGGCCGCGCCGCGATGCAGGCCGCGGCCGATGCCGCCGCCAAGGCCGCTGCCTCGCAGGTGGCCTATGGCGGCACCACCGACGGCAAGGTCATCTTCGACAACCTGTGCACCAGCTGCCATACCGCTGGCGTCGCTGGTGCGCCCAAGGTCGGCAACAAGGCGATGTGGGCGCCGCGTATCGCCGAAGGTCTCGACACGCTGATCAAGCACGCTACCGAGGGTTATCACGGGCCGGACGGCAACTTCATGCCGGCCAAGGGTGGCAACCCGGCGCTGACCGACGCACAGGTCAAGGCCGCGGTGACATGGATTGTTGACCAGGCAAAATAAGCACCGATTCCATCGCCGTTGATTCATTGCAACGCCGCCTTCGGGCGGCGTTGCTGTTTGCGCACTGGCCCACTTTCCCTGATCACGGGTAGTTCATCGCAAAAAAACGTCATTTCGATCTGCTAGCGTCAGCACCCTGTCGTCACGCTTCCAGCTTCTGCACGTATTCATCGGAACCCCTTTATGTCGTTACGTTTCGCGTCACTTGTCGCCTTGGCAACCGCCCTGCTCGCCGGCTGCGCCGGCCAACACGTGAAACTGCTGGACGGCATGCAGGCAAAAGTGGCGATTCTGGAAACCACCGACATCCACTCCAACGTCCTGAGTTATGACTACTACAAGCTCAAGCCGGACAGCACGCTGGGCTACGAACGCACCGCCACGCTGATCCGCCGCGCCCGCGCGCAGTTTCCCAACACCTTCCTGTTCGACAGCGGCGATACCATCCAGGGCAGCGTGCTGGCCGACTATCAGGCGCTGGTGAAGCCCCTCGCCTGCGATCAGGAGCTGGCGATCTACCGCGCGATGGATGCAGTCGGCTACGACGGTGGCACCGCCGGCAATCACGAGTTCAACTACGGCCTGCGCTTTCTCTCGCAAGCCACGGGTACGCCGATGAACGTCGACGGCGGCCACACTGATCATTGCGCCGGCCCGCATTTTCCGCTGGTGCTTGCCAACGTCGACAGCGTGCGCGACGGCAAGCCGATCTTCCAGCCGTGGACGGTGGTGACGAAAACCATCGAGGCCTACATGCCTGATGAAAGCCGAGCCGACCGCGGCAAGATCGGCGTACCGCTGAAGATCGGCATCATCGGTTTCACCCCGCCACCGATCATGCAGTGGGACAAGCAAAACCTCGCCGGCAAGGTCACCGTCACCGGCGTGGTCGAGGCCGCGCAGAAATACCTGCCGCAGCTGCAAGCACAGCATCCCGACCTGATCGTGGCGATTCTGCACGGCGGCCTCGACACCGCGCCATACACGTCGGCGATGGAAAATGGCGGCTGGTACCTGGCCGGTGTGCCCGGCATCGACGTGCTGCTGCTCGGTCACGCACACACCGAGTTCCCCGGTCCGCACTATGCCGGCATGAAGGATGTCGATGCCGAGCACGGCTTCGTCCGTGGTGTACCCGCGGTGATGGGCGGCTTCTTCGGCAAGGACCTGGGCGTAATCCAGCTGACACTCGACCGGCAGCAGGGCCGCTGGGTAATCGACCGCAGCCAGTCGCACAGCGAGGTGCGGCCAATCTGTGCGGCTATCGCTGGCGCAAACAAGCTTGTTGCGAAACCCGACTGCGTACCTGCCGATCCGCAGATTGCGCCGCTGCTGGAAAAAACCCAGGTAGCGGCGATCGCCTACGTCAACACACCGATCGGCGAAAGCACCGTACGCATGAGCAGCTACTTTGCCGACGAGGGCAACATGACCGCGCTGGCCGCCGTCAACGCGGCGCAAGCCGACTATGCGCGCAACGAACTTCCGCGCACGCATCCCGAACTACGCGACGTACCGATGCTGTCCAGCGCCGCCGCATTCCGCACCGGCTTCGGCGGCCCCGACGATTACACCGACGTCGCCGCCGGCCCGCTGACCTTGCGCAGCGCCGCCGACCTGTACTTCTATCCCAACACACTAGCCGCGGTGAAAACCGACGGTGCCGGCCTCAGGGCATGGCTGGAGAAATCTGCCGAGCGCTTCAACCAGATCGATCCGAACAAGGCCGGCGAGCAGCAGCTCATCAACGACAAATACCCTGGTTTCAACTTCGACCAGATCCAGGGCGGTATCCACTACGTGGTCGACCTATCGAAGCCCGTCGGCCAGCGCATCACCACGCTCACCTATCACGACAAACCAGTGACGCCCGACCAACCCTTCGTCATCGTCACCAACAACTACCGTGCCAGCGGCGGCGGCCACTTTCCTGGCCTCGACGGCAGCAATATCGTCCTCACCGCTCCGGATGGCACCCGCGAAATTCTGGCCGACTGGTTGAAAGACAAAAAGCAGATCGGCGCGAAGGATCTTGAAACGACGTCATGGCAATTCGCGCCGCTGAAAACGCACGGCCTAGTGGTGTTCAGTGGCGCCAGCGGCAAGCAGGATGTGGCGTATGCGACCGGACTCCGAGGTATCCGCCAACTGAAGGACCTTGGCGACGGCATAGCTATCTACGCAATCGACTTGTCCGAGTAATCACCCGCCAGATAGTTTGACTAGCCTATCTATGTCGACCGAGTCTGTGTGAGAACGCAGCCGTGCGTTTTGGGCTGATCAAGATTTGCTCAGATTGACGTGTGTACGTTTGGCTCTGAACCACTGATGCTCGAACAAGTTGCCGAAAATCGCCTCGACCCGTAGCAGGCATCCCGTGTTCGTATGACGAATGGCACGGCAGTACTTCTGACACGCGTAGGTTAGATAGGTACAGCGCACATTCGTCATTCGCTTGAAGTTACGCAGAGCTTGGCATTAGTCCAGGTGCGGGGTGCGCCGCTCAACTTAGGTAGCGGTCAATACGATCACGCCTTCTGCGCGTCAGAATTTAAGGATGCCAGAACATGGATACGAGCCGCAGGACAGCATATGGCAATCGTCCTCGACCAGGAGATGGGCATATGAAATCCCGGATTCTGCTTACTTGCCTGGTCGCGCTGATGAGCATGGCCAGCGGCGTTTGTCTGGCGGGTAGTCATCCGGCGCCAAAGCCAAGCGCGGCGCCGGAGCGTTTGTACTCAGCTATGGAATTGCGCTCGGACTTCGAACAGATGTACCGCGAACTTAAAGCGGCGCACTTCGATCTCTATGCATTCACGCCAAAGCCAGAACTTGATCGACTGTACGCTCGGACGCTTGCAGGGTTGAGTCGGCCGCTAACTCTGCCGCAGGCAAAAAACCAATTCGAGTTGTTTGCTGCCGCCGTACACATGGGCCATACGCGCGTCGACTCGCCAGCATCGGATTGGGCGCGGTACAGAAAACATGGCGGCCGGGCTTTCCCACTGCAGATAAGAATTGCCGATGGTCGCGTTTACGTAGCGGAAAACCTCAGCGGTTTGGATACGATCCGACAAGGGGATGAAATAACCAGCCTCGACGGGGAAAGCCTATCGCGCTGGCTGGAGCGGACCGAACGGCATGTATCCGCGGAGACGCCATACATGGCCCATTCGCTGATGGAGTATGACTTTCCCACTTATGTCTGGGTCGAACTTGGCGCGGTTGACGGTTTCGATATCGTATTGAGCAGGGTCGGTTCCGCTTCTCAGCGTCTGCACATACCGGCTCGCACCAGCGCTGAAATGGACGCAGCTCGTAAACAGCAGCCGCCAGTTCTTGATCTGGAAAAGCCATTGCGCGATTCGAGGATGCTCAGCGATAGCGTCGCGTACCTTCGTCCGGGGCCGTTTTACAACGCGGAGGCAAAGACCGGAGCCGAAGAGTGGGACGTTTCCAGCTTTCGCCAATTCATCGATAGCGCATTCGAAAGTTTTTCCGAAGCGCACGCGGCAAGCGTGATCATCGATCTACGCGGTAACCCTGGCGGCGACAACCTCTTTAGCGATGTCCTGGTCTCCTGGATTGCCACTCGCCCATTCCGCTTTGCCTCGCAGTTCAAGATAAAAGTGAGTGAGGAATCCACGGCCGCGAACCAGGCCCGGATCGCGAATGATGCCGCAGCAGCCGGGCCCATTTCGCAAAAGTACGCAAACCTCTACGCACACGCGTCAAGCGGAGATATCGTTGATTTCGATATTCCATTGGCTTATCCGCGTCCGGGAAAGCGCTTTAACGGCAAGGTATTTGTTCTGATCGACCGCCAGTCCTACTCGGATGCCGTATCGGTAGCCGCTCTCGTTCAGGACTACAAATTCGGCGTCATTCTGGGAGAACCAACGTCCGACATGGCGACGACCTATGGCGCGATGGAGCAGTTCACCTTGAAAAACACCAAGCTCTTGGTCGGCTATCCCAAAGCAAGAATTGTCCGGCCGAATGGAGATCTGCGCGAGAAGAGAGGCGTTACACCGGATATACAAATACGGATCCCCATTGTGCAATCCGTAAACGACGAGGTACTGCGCCAGGCAGAGATCATCGCGCAGCATAATTGATGACCGTAGATAGATTACGGCAAGCAATCGTTTGAGACCGCCGTTGTGAACAGACACTGCGTGTGTCCGCTTCTCCGTCCGAGTCTTGAAAGTAGTGGCGCTGCCCCGTGTGTTGAGCCGTGTTCACTTGCAGGACATCTGGCACAAAGGAGACTGGGTGGTCTGAGCTCCGGGAGCAGTAGTGCAATACGGTATGGTTGTTGAACCTTTTCTTGCCCGTATAGGCGGGCGCCGGTACATGTTCTGGTGCGCTTTGTTGCTTACCGCGTGCCTCGGTCCGACATTTGAGACTCATGCTCGTGGCGTAGAGACGCATACGCTCAAAGGCTCGTCGCGCGGTCAGTCTGCAGATCAACTATCCATCCAGATCGATAGCGATCGGCTGACCCTATCTGTCACCGACGTTCCGCAGGTTTATCTTTATGGCGTTATCGACGCCGACGCGCCTCAACGTGTTACCGCGTTGATGAAGTCGGGAAAGATCCCCAACGGGTCCGATATCTATCTGAATTCCTCGAACGGAAACCTGAGTGCAGGCTTGGCGCTGGGGCGTCTGTTTCGGGCCGGTTCGATGGTCACGCACCTGGGCAAGCCAAGACGCAAGGGGGAGATCAACACGGCTGTCTGCGTGGGCGCATGCACCTATGCCTACTTCGGTGGACTCTATCGGTGGGCGGCCACCGGTAGTGATCGCATCGGTCTGTCCTCGTACCACACGATGGACCCGGCAGTGAGCGGCATTGGCCAGGCGCAGCAGACCTCGGACGAAGTCGTTTCGTATCTGAAGGACATGGGCATCAATCCCAGTGCGCTCACGCCAATGGCGACCACATCACACGATGCGGTGATGTGGCTGACGGCGGATCAGATGATTTCATCGGGACTGGCCAACAATGGACGGCTACCGCTCACGGCGAAATACCAACCATCTGCCACTGGACTCTATCTGGTGCTCGATCAGGTCGACCGTCACGGCGAGCACCGAATGACGATCGAGTGCAAGCGCGGTCTCGTGACGCTTACCGCGATCAATCAGGTAGGCGCAGCCCGTGCAAAAGATATTGTGGCGCGTGGCGCACGATCGTATTTCGAGATCAACCGACAAGAGACGCTGACGCAACCGCGGGATGGTGCCAGTGTCGCCAGCGATTCGGTGACGATGGCCCGGCCCTATCCGCCCGCTCGTCTGGAATACATCATTTTTGCGCAATCCGTCGGTGCATGGGTCGGCGACAGCAATAGCGCATTTCGCAACGGCTTTACCTTCTACCTTGAACCTGTCAGAAGTACCCTCAAGGACTATTACAACGCCTGTTGGCAGGCGGCGCCGTGGCCAACCAAACAAAATCCAAATCCCTGACAACGGAAACAAATGAGTCAGTGACATTGTCCAACCGACTGACCGCTGATCGTTACACAGGCATTTAGCCGTCCGTTTTTCGCTCGATGCGGACGCGGGCGGCTACCATGTGCACTCTCTTAAAGAGCTGGTTCACGATTTCCTGAGCAGCAAAGCCAAGAAGGCCGGATGGCTTCATCTTGTTCGCTCCACTTGGGGAAGTCGCTCGGCAACGTTCGCGCCACTGGCAGCCCGTGCGCAGCAGGTACAACACCGCGCACTACACTTCGTATCAGATCCACGATCCGGGGCTTGGTCTTCCGGCGGGCTTGCTCTGGCAACGGTCGAACCTGATCGAACAGTTCGCGACTCATATCGCTGGGATAGCTCTTCTTACACATTCCCATTATCAGGAATGTCGGGGAGATCGTGAACAGGTTCTAAGACTATTTCTCATTGACACGGAGAGAGGCCGCAATGTAATAAAACTGGAGGGGTATGACGACGTTTACGGACTTTCGGCGCAGGCTGATGGAACGACGGGTGCGTAACCCTTTCAACTCAGGGAGTGGAGACCATCATGCTCAAGAGGATAGGGCTTACGCCCTGGCCGCAACAGCTAGTCATCGTCGTGGCATTCTGCGGAGCGTACCTGCTGCTGCGCAGCGTTTCGTTGGTCTATTACGGTTACTGGATGCCCCAAGCCGGGATCTGGCTGGCTGGTGTGCTGCTGCTGCCGCGTCGGTTCTGGGCGGCCCTGCTGGTCGCCAATCTCGTGGCTTTTATCCCCGTCGCTTATGCCTGTTTTGACCAATACGGTTGGAGTGGGTCGCTATTGCATCTGATTCCGACATCGGCTTTTGCCATGGTGGTGGCATGGCCGCTGCGTGCACATCTCCCTGGCACGGTATCCGGCAAGTGGGTACTCGAATCGATCACAGCCAAGCATATGGCGGCGCTGCTGGGCTGTACCTTCGCCTTCGCGCTGCTTTCAGCAGCCGATAGCACCTTGCAACTTATTCTGACGTTTCAGCCGGAAGATAACGGTCCCGCCTGGGTTTGGCTTTGGGCGCCGCGCTATCTATTGGGAACCTATCTGGGCTGTCTGACGGTGGGGCCGCTGGCGCTGGCCATCCACCAAGCCGTTCGTCGGGCGGACTCCTGGCGTGACCTGGGTCGGCAGATGGGCAGCAGCCGTCTATTGCTCGAAGGCGTGGTGCTCGGACTGGCGTGCGTCGGGCTGCTGACGGCGATGGGCGTGGGTGTCGCCGGCGACATATGGCGTCAGGCCGCGCGTATGGCCCTGTTTTTGCCAGTGGCTTGGATGGCCGTGCGCTATGGCTGGCAGGGCGCCGCGGTGGGCGGCACCGCCGCCAGCGTTGGCATCCTGCTGAGCATGCCCGCGCACTACGATCCGGGCGTCATCAGCGCGCAGAACTTTATGGCCATTTTTCTCACGGTGTTACTGCCGCTGGGAGCGAAGATCAACTGGCTCAATGAGCAGGAGCGGCAGCTGGCTACTGACCATGTGCAGGTCCGGCAAGCGGCGCGCCATGAAATCTATCAGGGCGAGCTGCGGTTACGTCGTGGCATGGAGATGCAGGGACAGGCCCATGATTATATCAAGGAGGGTTATGGCCGCCTGCTCGAACGCGTCCGCGACGTGCTTCCTGAAAATGAGCTGCATTACTTCCGTACACTGCTGCTTCTGGTCCAGCGTTTCACGTCCTCGGTGCAAGAGAGTTTTCTTCCATCGCCGTGGCAGTGGCCACGCCTGGGCTTGCCTACGGCGCTCTGGGGCGGCGCGATCGCTGAAACCATGGAAGAATGTGGCATCGTCTTCGATGGCCACGTCTCGGAGCGGGTAAATCTGCTGACGCCAGGCGCGCAGTGGACGCTCTACCGGCTGGCCTGCGAAGCGGTGGCCTATACGCTGATGCAATCGCCAGCCACGCCATGTATCCGCCTCTACGTACGGGTGGTGATGGTGGGACCGACGCGCAACATACCCTGGACAATGCTGGTCGTGGCCGGCGAACCCGAACCGCCCACGGCGCAGCCGCTGCTGATCGCGCTACCCAAGAGCAGCCACCTGCTACTGTCTCGACTCGGCGCCATGGGTTTGGATCTTGCCGGCATGCGGGATCGGGCCAGCCTTTACCAAGGCAGGCTGCGCTCCAACAGGCGTCGGCAACGCATTAGCGTGTCGTTGCTGGACACACCTGACGTAAAGCTCGACGCTGGATTTGCCGCAAATAAAGGTCGGCGCGCAGTTAGCGTGGCGTGAGACTGGCGATAAGACGGTGATGCGATGCAATAGCGACGGCTGCATGGAATACGTTTGGTACTTAAACTAATGAATGTGAATTCGCGAACAGAGGGGACACCATGATTCGACACAGTGTATTGCGTGCACCATTGTTGGCTGGGTTGATCGCCGGCATCCTGGCGCTGCCTGCCATGGCACAGCAGCAGGCTGGAACAAGCCAGCAGCAGTCGGGGTTGGGACAGTCATGGCCGCAGGCGAAAAATGTCAGTGCGGCGCCCGGCTGGCATGTTTACGTCTTCGTACAGGACGGAGTCAAGTACATCCAGGTCAACGATCTTGTCGGCACGGTACGCGCGACGGTGGCGACGGAGAACGGCTATTTTCTCGTACTACCGCTGGGTGCCGACGCGCAGCGCGTGTCCACGCCAGCGCGGCCGCTGGCGGCGGCCGTCAACAGCACGGCGCCGGCCATCATGGTCTATCAGGATAGTACGGTGCAGTTGACAGCCCGCTATCAAAGCGATGGCAGTACCGTATGGACGGCCACCGCCAAGACATCGCCAAAGACCACGACAACACCGGCGTTAGCTCCGGCAGACGCAGCCTGTCCTCCGTGCGCCGGCGTCACCCCGCTATAGCTATCGAAAACCTTTCCGTGGGAAGCCGGGTGCGCATTGCACCCGGCGTGCGCCACTACGCCGCCTGCCGTCCTTCGTTGCGCAATCGCTCCTCGGCCACCCCGAAATAACCGTCCGACATTTCCACGCCTACAAATGGTGGCTGGCTCGCAGCGCGGCAATGCCCGTCGTGGCACTACTCATAAAAAGGATCGAGCACCGTCCTGTTCGGCTTCACGATCGCTACCGGCTTTTCCATCAGCGATTCGAGCTTACCGACCTGATGCAGTACATCGCGGCACAGAGGGCCCCCAGATGACGCCGCGCTGGCGCTATGCCAGCCGCATGCTGCTCGGCTTCACCAAGGACGATCGCTGCATGATCCGTGACCTATTGATTGATCATCTTCGTAATACATAGCAAGCTTGGGATCGGACTCTAAAACTTCGTGCCACTCAGAATCGGGGGCGTCGCCAACACCTGAGCGGCCGGAATCACCGGCCCGAATCCGGTCATCCCCGTCGGCCCCAAGCCGAGCACCTACGCCTGCCCAAACTCGTGCAAACGGTCATTGATCAGCACAAAGGTGAGGCCATGCTATGTCGATGTGACGCACGCCTGCACGCCCCATAAGTCGTTTATAAGCCATCCCCGCGATACTCTGCGTATGGTCCATGCCGCTCCGACACACGCGGTGGTGTGACATCCGGAGGAGCGCGCGTTGCACATCATCCTTGTGGAAGACGATACCCAACTCGGCGCGGCGATTCAGCGTGCGCTGGAGCGTCTTGCCTATACCGTGACCTGGCTGCACGACGGCCGCGCTGCGCTCATCGCTCTGCGCGATGAAACCGCCGACCTTGTGCTGCTCGATCTCGGCCTGCCGGGCAAGGATGGCCTGGAGGTGCTGATCGAGGCACGTCGCAACAACATCAAGACGCCGGTGCTGGTGATGACAGCGCGCGACACGCTTGAGGCGCGCGTGGCCGGACTGGATGCCGGTGCTGACGATTATCTGATCAAGCCGTTTCATCTCGACGAGCTGGGCGCACGCATCCGTTCGCTGACCCGCCGCATGCAGGGCCTCGCCGCCAACCGCATCGAAGTCGGCGCGCTGTGCCTCGACCTGGGCACATCGGAGGTCACGTTCCGCGGCATACGAGTCGAACTGACTCGTCGCGAGTTTTCGCTGCTGCAGACACTGATGGAACGTGCGGGCCGGCTGGTTCGCCGGGAAAGCCTGGAGAATTCTCTGTACGGGCTGGACAACGTCGTGGGCAGCAGCGCACTCGAAGTGCTGGTGCACGCACTGCGACGCAAACTGAGCTTCGAGACGATCCAGAACGTGCGCGGCTTCGGCTACATGATTCCGCGGGAACCAAAGTGAAACCGACAAGCCTGCGTGCGCGGCTGCGCTGGCTGATCGTTATCGTGCTGGTCGCCGTGCTGGTGCCGCTGGGCGTACTGAGCTTTCAGCGCACAATCAAGGAAGTCGACGAACTGATGGATGGGCGGCTGGCAGAGTCGGCGCGCACGCTCGAAGTCCTGATCCAGCACACCGGCATCAGCTCGCTGAGCGGACAGGATGGCCAGGGCGGCCTGGTACCGGTACCGAACGAAACCGCGATCAAGCTGGCACGCAGCAAGCACGCCTACACGTACGAGGCAGAGGTCGGCTTTCAGGTGTTCGATAGCTTGGGGCACCCCACGCTGGCGACGGCCAATGTGATCGACCTGCCCGCGCCGCACCCGGGTGATGCGGATTTTCAGGATCTGCATGCTGGCCAGTACAACTGGCGTGTTTACACGCTGAGGGATGTCGCCGAAGGCGTGACGATTCGTACGGCGGAGCGTTACGACAGTCGCAACGGCATCCTGCATGCGCTGTGGCTCGATCATGGCGTGCCGCTGGTGATCGGGCTTCCGCTGCTGGCATTGCTGGTCGGTTGGGCGGTAAAGCGTGGATTGCAACCGCTGGCATCTTTGGCGCAGGCGCTGTCGTCGCGCGAACCAGGCAGTCGCAAGCCGATTCATCTGGACCAGGCGCCGCTGGAACTGCAACCGGTGCTTGCGGCGCTCAACGGACAACTCGAACGTCAGGAAGACGCGCTCGAACGCGAGCGGCGCTTCAGCGCGGATGTCGCGCACGAACTGCGTACGCCGCTGGCGTCGATCATGATCAATCTCGAAAGCGCCATCGCCACCAGCAACCTGACCGAAGCGCAGGACAGCCTCGCCGGCGCGCAGCACAGCGTTGCTGCACTCGCTCGCCGTATCGAACAGCTGCTCGCGCTGGCGCGACTGGAGGCTGGCGTGGCATCGGGACAGCGAACTGCGATCGATCTTGTCGAAGTCGCCAGCGACGTCATCGAAGAGCTGACCACGATCATCGCCGACAGCGGTGTGCAACTCGATTTCATGCAACAAAGTCCGCACGTGATCGTGCAGGGCTACGAGGCAGCACTGGCAGCGCTGCTGCGCAACCTGATCGAAAACGCCTTGCGACATGTTCCGCGGGGCGGGCAAGTTCAGCTGATCATCGAGCAGGGTGCAAAGGAAGCCATGCTGGACGTGATCGATGATGGACCCGGCATTCCGGCCGAGCAGCGCGCCGCCGTGTTTGCGCGCTTTCACCGGGAGAAATCCAGCCGGGGCGATGGTTATGGCCTTGGCCTCTCCATCGTGCAGCGCGCTGCCGAGCTGCACGGCGCATCGATCGAACTGCTCGACTCCCCTTTCGGCACAGGTCTGCGTGTGCGGGTGGCTATTCCGCTCGGCGAATGATGGGCGGCGATCGATACGCCACCCACCCTCTCAGTGCTTACCGACGACCAGGACCGCAAAGCTTCCGGCTACGATGGATGGATGTCCATTTGCCTGTTTGGTGTCGCCGAATTTCGCAGCGGACAGATACAGGCGATGTGACTGCGGATCGAGTGCCAACGTACGCGCGCTGACCTGGGTGGCAATCGTGTTTTTCACCGTGTAGTGATCCGGATCGTCCTCGTGGATGGCGGTGATCGTGCCGCTTTCACCGTTTGAGCTGTAGACCATCGATGCCGCGTCGTCGAATGCCACCGCATCCGGGCCATTGCCGATCGGCAGCGTTGCCACCAGATGGCCGCTGCCCGCATCGAGTACCGTCATCTTCTGGTTATCGCAGACCGAGAACAGCCGGTGATGCTCGCGGTCGATGGCCAGGCCGCTGGGTGACTCGCACGGCGCCAGCGGCCACGTGTTAAGCACGGTGTTGCTGCGCGAGTCGAGCTGCACCAGCTCGGATTTGTCCTCGATATTGACGTAGACATGACCGGCGCCATCGGACACCGCGAACTCCGGCTTGCCGGGCAGCGCGATGGTGGCTATCACACTATTTTTTTGCGGATCGATCACGCTGACGTTGCCGCTCTTGCCATTGAAGGTCAACACGTGATGCGAGGCGATGTCATACACGATCGCGTCAGGCTTTTCGCCGGTGCCTGTGATCACCGCCACGGGTTTCAACGTATCCAGATCGAACGCGGTGACAGTGGCATTTTTGCCATTGCTGGTGAAACCGCGCTTGAGGTCCTGCGCCACGGCAATGCCGTGCACGCCCTGGGTATCGGCAATCGTTCCGATCTGCTTCGCGTGCTGCACGTCGATCACCAGTACACGATCACCACGGCTGACAAACAGATGATGCCGCTGCGCATCGAAGCCGAGGTAATCCCAACCGCCGTCGCCGCCGAGATCCATTCGCGAGAGCACTTGATCGTTGTCCGCTGCCTGGCCAGCGCTCGCACCCAGCGGAACAGTCAACGCCAGCGCAAGCGCAAGCGCCGCAGGCAGAAGATGACGGAAAAGGTTTTGCATGAGGGCTGCCTGTTCGGAGAGGGTGGATGAGTTATGCCGCCCAGCATGAAAGCGTCTGCTTATCGCAGCCTTAGTGAAGCCCTCCCTGGAAACGCTTTCGCGAGATTGTCATATCGAACAAAGTCACTACTAAGCCACATCCGCTAGCGTAACGAGACACATCAGGCAGACTCGGAGCGCGGCTTGTCGCGATCACTCACATGGCGAGCGTCAGGCGCACGACCAAATTCGACATCATGGTCGCGTACGTCCGTTGCCGGTCTATTGCTGAGCTGCGCGACGTTGCTCGTTGGATGTGCCACCTATCGTCCTGCGCCGCTGCCGACGGTGGCCGAGCTGCCACGTGATGTGGCTCATCTTCAGGGCGCGCCGACCGACGGCCGTGCGCTCGACATGCTTGCGTTCCAACGCTTGGTATTGCTCAACAATCCCGACCTGCGCGCCGCACGCGCCCAGCACGACGTTGCACAGGCACAGATGCTTCAGGCCGGGCTGCTGCCGAATCCTTCCGTCAATGGCAGCATCGGCTATCTCATCTCCGGCGTAGGCGACGCCACCGCGTGGACCGCCGGCATCAGCGAGGACATCCGCTCACTGGTCACGCTGGCGCCGCGACGGCAGGCGGCAAAAGCCGCCGCTGCCGAGGTCGACGCCAGTTTGCTGTGGCAGGAATGGCAGACCCTCGGCAAGACGCAGCTGCTGGTCGTTGATCTGGTTGAGGGTGAAAGACTGCGGGCATTGCAAAGTCACACGCTGACTCAGCTGGAACAACGCAACCAGCAGCTGCGCAAAAGCATCGCCGAAGGTAACACCGATCTGACCGCGGCCTCGCCGGATTTTGTGGCGGCGGCGGATGCCCGTACGTCCTACGATGATCTGCAACGTCGTCTGCTTGGCCAGCAGCATGAATTGGCGGCGTTGCTCGGTGTCGCAGCAGATGCGGCAATCCCGCTGCCAGCGACACTCGACCTGCCCGCGCCCGATGCGGATAGCATCCGCAGCAGCGCAAAGAGTATCGAACGTCGCCGGCCCGATCTGGTCGCCCTGCAGCTTGGCTATCAGGCGCAGGAAGCGACCTTGCGCGCGGCCGTGCTGGCCCAGTTCCCGATGCTGTCGATAGGCTACGCTGCCTCGCAGGACAACAGTCGTGTACGCAACGGCGGTCCTGCGATTACCTTCGATCTGCCGATCTTCGATCGCAACCAGGGCAATATCGCCATCGCGAAAGCAACGCGACAGCAGTTGCACGACGAATACCTCGCGCGGCTGACCGCGGCGCACGGCGAAGTCGAGGCGCTGCTCACCGAGCAATCGCAGGCGCGTACCCAACTCGCCGAGCTGTTGCCAGCGTTGCCGGCAGCCATCCACGATGCCGACCAGGCAACCAGCGCGCAGCAGCTGGGACTGATCGACCTGCGCACCTACGTGGATCTGATCGTGGCCGCGCAGAGCCACCAGGCCGCGGCGATTACGCTGCAGCAGACCGTGCTGGAGCAGCAGGTCGCCATGGATACGCTGCTTGGCACGGGCATGCCCGATTCCCTTTCCCAGGATGTCATCGCGCCATGAACATGCGCCTTCGCCCGTTTGTCCTGCCAACTTTGGCGCTGACGCTTGCCGCTTGCGGCGGCACCACGACAGACAGCGGCGGCAGCGACAAGATCAGCGCGGCGGTAACCACCCAGGCGGTGCATCAGGGCAGTCTGCCGGACATCATCAGCGCTTATGGCACGGCCACGCCGGCGATCGATGCAGCATCCACGCTAAACATCCAGGCCGAAGGCGCGGTGACCCAATTCGATGTCACCGCCGGCACCGCCGTGCACCGCGGTCAGCACCTGCTCACCTTCACGCTTTCACCGGCGGCGGCGGCGGCGTATCAGCAGGCGCGTACGGCGTTGAGCGTCGCGCGCGCGCAGCGCGAGCACACCGCGCAGTTGCTGTCGCATCAGCTCGCCACACGCGATCAATTGGCGCAGGCGGAAAAGGCGGCCAGCGACGCGCGCTCCGCACTCGATGCGCTGCGCAGACAGCAGGGCGACGGCACCACGGTCGAGCTGCTCGCACCGGTCGACGGCATCGTCAGCAGCATCGCGGCCACGCGCGGCGATACCCTGCAGCAGGGCGCACCGCTGCTCTCGCTGGCGCGCGGCGGCGGCGTGGTAGTCAGCGTCGGCATCGAGCTGGATCCGCAGCATGCGCCCGTGCCCGGCGACAAAGTCATGCTGGTGCCATTGGGCGCGGGAGCTTCGGTCACCGGCGTGGTGAAACGCGTCGCCGGCATGCTCGACACGCATACACATCTGCAGAACGCGGATATCACGCCCGACGGCACCGTGATCGCCGGCATGGGTTATCGCGCCGACATCACCGTCGGCCAGTGGCGTGGCTGGCTGGTACCGCGCGATGCGCTGGTCGGTGATGGCAGCACGTGGCAGGTGTATCAGGTAGCCGACGGCAAGGCGGTCAAGATTCCAGTCACCCTTGTTGGCGAGTCGGATACGGTCTCGGTGGTCAGCGGCGCACTGGATGCACAGCGCCCGCTCGTCGTCGTAGGCAATACGCAAATCGATGACGGCATGGCAGTTCGCACGGCGGAGCCGTCGAAGTGAGCGAACCGGTATCGAGTGAGCCCAACTGGCTGGCGCGCCATGGGCGAACGCTCATCATCGTTGCACTGGCGTTGGCCCTCGCTGGTCTGGCGAGCGCACTGTCGCTGCCGGTCGGTCTGTTTCCACAGGTGTCGTTTCCGCGCGTCGTGGTAGACCTCGATGCCGGTGATCGACCCGCCGATCAGACCGCGCTGTTGGTCACCCGTCCGGTAGAGGAGGCCATCCGTACCGTGCCCGGCGTGGTCAACGTGCGCTCGGAAACTACGCGTGGTTCGGCGCAGGTGTCGATCGATTTCGGCTGGGGCCGCGACATGACCTCGTCGACCCTGCTGGTCGATGCGGCCATCGCGCGCGTGCTGCCGACGCTGCCGGCGGGTAGTACGTACGGCGTGCGCAGAATGGACCCGACGGTGTTCCCGATCATCTCGTACGCGTTGCACTCCGACATGATGTCGCCGGTCGCGCTGAGGGATCTGGCGCAGTACCAGATCGTGCCGCTGCTGGCCGCGGTGCCGGGACTCTCACACGTCGATGTGCAAGGTGGCGAGACAGCCGAAGTCCAGGTAGAAGCCGACCCGCAGAAGCTTGCCTTGCACGGTCTGGCATTGAGCGATCTGGTCACGGCGCTGTCCGGCGCCAACGCGCTGCAGGCGGTCGGCCACGTGCAGGACCACAACAAGCTCTATCTCGTCGTCGCCGATCATTCGCTGAAAGGCATCGACGCACTGCGCCATGTCGTATTGAAGAGTGACGCGACCGGCTGGATCAAGCTGTCGGATGTGGCGACGGTGCACGATGGCTACATACCGCAATGGATCAAGGTAGCCGAGGACGGCAAGCCGGCCGTGCTGTTCAACGTTTATGAGCAGCCCGATGGCAATGCCGTGCAGATCGCGCAGGCGGTGCGCGACAAGCTGGCTGATTTCGCGCTGCCACGCGGCGTTTCCATCCGCAACTGGTACGACCAGAGCGAGCTGGTCACCGAATCGGCCAGCAGCGTGCGTGATGCGGTGATCATCGGCCTGGTGCTGGCAGCCATCGTGATGCTGCTGTTTCTGCGCAATCTGCGCGTCACCCTGATCACGATTGTCGTCGTGCCGGCAACGCTGGCGATTACCGTTCTGCTGCTGAGCGTGCTGGGACTGAGTTTCAACATCATGACGCTGGGTGGCATTGCGGCGGCGGTCGGTCTGGTGATCGACGACGTGATCGTGATGATCGAACATATCGCGCGCCGCGCCGGCGCCGTGCACGAGGATGGCCAAGGTGCGATCGGTGCCGATGCGGTATTGCCGGCGGCACGCGAATTCATGGCGCCATTATCGGGTTCGAGTCTGGCCACGCTGATCGTCTTTATCCCGTTGGGCTTTCTGGACGGCGTAACCGGTGCGTTTTCAAAAGCGCTGTCGATCACCATGGCCAGCGCACTGATCGTATCCTGGCTGATGACAGCGCTGGTGGTGCCGCTGCTGGCGCGGCAGTTGATCAATTTCCGGCGCTGGCAGGACCCGGGCAGCAATCCTCGCGGATGGCTGCGACGCGCACACGGTCCGCTTTACGACGGCCTCGCCCGTCGCCCGTGGCTGCTCGCGCCAGTGCTGGTTCCGCTGCTGGTGCTTGGCTATGTCGCTTATACCCGTGTCTCCACCGGTTTCATGCCGACAGTCGACGAAAGCGGCTTCGTGATGGATTACTACACCGCGCCCGGCACCTCGTTGACGGAGACCTCGCGCCAGGTCGGCGAAATCGAAGCCATCCTCAAGGCGATGCCGGAAGTCGATACGTTTTCTCGCCGGCTCGGCACCGGCCTCGGTGGTGATCTCGGACAGTCGTATCACGGCGATTTCTTCGTCAAGCTCAAGCCCGATCATGCGCGTGCCACCGAAGACGTGATGAGCGCGGTGCGCGGAAACATCGAAAGCCATGTGCCCGGCGTGCAGATAGAGCTGGCACAGCTGATGGAAGATCTTATCGGCGATCTCACTGCCGTACCGGAGCCGATCGAGATCAAGCTTTACGGCACCGACCCGAGTGAACTGGACAATCAGGCCGACAAGGTGGCAAAGGCGATCGGCAAGATTGACGGCGTGGTCGAGATCAAGAGTGGCGTACAGCTGGCCGGCGATGCGCTCAACGTCAACATCGATGCCGCCAGGGCAGCGTTCGAAGGCATGACGGTCGATGCGATCACCCAGGCCGTGGATCAGGCCTTATCCGGCACCGTCGCCACACAGCTACCGCAGCTGACCAAGAGCGTCGGCGTGCGCGTGTGGATTCCCGGCGCGATGGGATTGAAGATTCCCCAGCTTGCGCGCTTGCCAATCCGCGCGCCGGATGGCCACGTGTTTCCGCTGGGCCGTGTCGCTACGCTGCAACCGGTGAGCGGCCAACCGCAGATTTCGCGCGAAGATCTGCAGCCCATGGTCGCCGTCACCGCACGCATCGAAGGTCGCGGCATCGGCGCCGCGGTGGCCGATGTAAAAACGCTGCTGGCCAGGCCCGGCATGCTCGACCCTGGAATTCGCTACGAATTGGGCGGCCTGTATCAGCAGCAGCAGATCGCCTTTGTCGGTTTGAGCAAGGTGTTTGCCGCAGCGTTGGTGGCCGAGTTCATCCTGCTGATGTTTCTATATCAGCGACTGTGGCTGGCGCTTATCGTGCTGGGCTGCTCGCTGTTTTCGACCACCGCGGTGTTCATCGCACTGTGGCTGAGCGGCGTCGATCTCAACATCACCGCGATGATGGGCATGACGATGATCATCGGTATCGGCACCGAGATGGCGATCTTCTACGTGTCCGAATACGTGAGCCTCGCTGAAACCGTAGAGCCGCGGCGCGCCCTGCGCCAGGCGAGCGAAGATCGCCTGCGGCCGATCACCATGACCACCCTGGCCGCGATTCTTACCTTGCTCCCATTGGCGCTTGCCATCGGTCAGGGCTCGGGTTTGCAACAACCCCTGGCCATCGCCATCATCGCCGGACTGATGCTGCAGTACCCGATGGTTTTGCTGGTGATGCCGATGCTTATCGGCTTCACGCTAAGGCGCTGTGACGCATCAACAAACGTCTAAACACATCAACGTGTTTTCGCGTTACGGCTGGACGGCATCCGCTCGGCAGCAGTCATCCCCTATCCGTTCGAAGTCGAATCGCGACAATTTAAGTGTTATTCGACCAATATGATGCCTATTGCCACATAAAATAACCGGAAAGACAACTTCTGTGCAGCTTCGATCCGGCACAGCCATCATACGTTCAATAATCTATTTAATGATGCAACACTTGAATCACACGAGATAATCAACTCAAATGCACAAAAGCCGCTTTGGTCAAGGCATGAGTTCCGCTTCGCTAAAACTTCACGATCATTGAAATCCACGATACATTAGTACAGATTGTGACTTAAACGGGCTGAAATTTGCAGAAAACAGGCAGCAATTTCACCGTAAAAATTTGCGCTTTGTTTCTTATGCACGCTTAGTTTCAGCTTAGTATTTAAGTATTATTTTGGTATTTTTAAAATAGTCTTCATAACGACAATTTGGTTATCAAATTGTCATGGTTTGAAACTAGAAATAGTGGTCGTCAGGTCATTAACCACTCTTTACTGGATAACCATGAAGCGGATAAGTCGCACTACCCTTTTCAAGAGCACTCAACTTGCCTTGTGTCTGGCTGCAGCATTGCCGCTGGCCAGTCGCGCCAGCGACGTGACTCCGGCCGTCTCTGCGCCAACGACGACCGGTGACGCCACAACAGATTCAACCAAGAAAGTGCAAAATCTGGATGCGGTAAAAGTCACCGGTGCCGCCGTCACCGTCGATCAGATTGCGCCGACGCAGGGTTCGATGATCGCAGTACAGCCGCAGTCGATCATCGGCGAGCAGTACCTGCGCGAGAACGTGGCGACGACCGGCGATTACAGCGACGCGATTTCCATCGCACCGAGCGTCTCCACTGTCGCGCCAAACGGTCCGGGCCTGATGGAGGCCCAGAGCGTGACCATGCGCGGCTTCCAGGACGGCCAATACAACGTCACGTTCGATGGCATTCCCTGGGGCGACTCGAACGACTTCACCCATCACTCGACCTCGTACTTCACCACCCAGGACACCGGCAGCATCGTCGTCGATCGCGGCCCAGGCACAGCCAGCACGCTGGGTAACGCCACCTTCGGCGGCACCGTCGCGGTGGGTTCGCGTACCCCATCAGACACGTTCGGCATCGAGCCTTACCTGACCTACGGCAGCTTCGGCACCTGGGTTGAAGGCGCGCAGCTCGATACCGGTGTGATCCAGCAGACCGGTGGTACCACGGCGCTGATCAACGTGGAGAACGCCAGCTCGGACGGCTATCTGACCTATGCCGGACAGCGCCGACAGAACATCTTTGCCAAGGTTGTGCAACCGATCGGTGACAACACCACGCTCACCTTCGTCGGCATGTACAACAAGATCCATCAGAACGTGCCGCTGGGCACGACACGTGAAGAGATCAATACCTACGGCGCGAACTACGGCCTGAACAACAACCCATACAGTCAGGATTACTACGGCTACAACTTCGACGACATCAGCACATACATGGGTTACATCGCGCTGCATTCGGCGTTCGATGGCTGGACGATCGATAACAAGGCTTATACCTATGACTACAACCATTTCGGCTCCAATGGCGAAGACCCGAATGGTGAATACCCGAACGGCACCATCTATAGTCCCGCCGACGTTCCGGGCCAGCGCCTGCGCAATACCTATACCTCGTGGGGCGATATCTTCCGCCTGAGCAAGGATCTCGGCCCGGGTGAATTGCGCACCGGTTTCTGGTATGACCACCAGCGTAATCTGCGTACGCTCTACGAAGTGGACGACAACCTCGACTATGCATTCAACGCGCCGTCGAAGCTGGCCGCGACCGATCGCGACCAGCACAATACCCTGACGACGTTTCAGCCCTATATCGAATACAACTGGAACGTCACCGATCAGGTGTCACTGACCGGCGGCGTGAAGTACGCGGACTTCAAGCGCGGCATCGATGCCGCCGTGAATCAGGGCACCTTGCAACCACTCCAGTATTCCAAGGACTACAACAAGTTGCTGCCATCGCTGGCGCTGCACTGGCAGTTGAGTGACGACTGGACCGCGTATGCGCAGATCGCCAAGGGCTTCCTGGCGCCCAACCTCAATACTCTCTATACCATCGCGCCGCAGGACAATACGGTCAAACCCGAGCAGACCATCAATAAGCAACTCGGCACCACCTGGACTGATGGACGTCTCACGCTTTCGGCGGACGGTTACTACATCAATTTCAATAACAAGATCGAAAGCCGCACTATCGGCGCCATCACCACGTTCTATAACGCCGGTGGCGCCGTCTACAAAGGTCTGGAAGCGGAAGGCACCTACCTGCTCGGTGACGGCTTCAGTGTGTATGCGAATGGCTCGCTTAATCGCGCCATCGACAACGCCACCAATCAGTGGTTACCGGACGCGCCGCACAAGACCGCCGCGCTGGGCCTGATCTACAGCAGCGGGCCACTCTATGCATCGCTGATCGATAAATTTGTCGGCCATCGCTACGGCGATACCGGGCTGCAACAGCCGTTTGGCGGTTACGCCCTCACCAACTTTGCGGCCAGCTACACGTTTGCCGAGGGCTTCGGCGCGCTGAAAAGCATCAAGGTCGGCGTGCAGGTCAACAACATCTTCGACAACAAGAGCATCTATTACCTGTCTGGCTACACCGTCCAAGACAATACGCCGCTGTATTTCACGATACCCGAGCGCAGCTATGAGCTCACATTCTCGGCGAAGCTTTGATAGAGGGAACTAAGACGCTTCTGTGAGCGAGCGACTGGATGTTGCAGGTCGGGGAGGTTGGTCGAAAAGGAAGGACTGGTTTTCGTCCAGCCTCCCGTAACTGTTCTGGAACAGCTTGTTGCCGTCCGGCTGCAACTGGATACCCACTCGTCGGAAACGGGACCGCTTGAAGTGGTGCCGGGTACGTACGTCCTCGGCAGACTCTCCAGCACGGAAATCCAGAAACACGGTTCAACGCATCGACACCGCTGTCTGGTTCCTCGCGGCGGTGCCGTTGCGATACGACCATTGATCGTTCATTCGTCGGCCAAATCGGAGACGGGCCGGCTGCGCCGGATACTTCATTTTTTTATTCGGACCGCCGCTGCCGTCCGGTTTGCGTTGGGCCGAAGGCAGCCATCTTGCCGATGCATAAAGTTTCAATTGCACCTATTGACGCCGTTGCTGCATCGCATCTATGTTCAGGTCATGTCATCGACCTTCCTGCCAGCACGCATGCATTTCGCACCGGTTAACGCCGGCGTCATGCCATCGTCGGCAGGCATAGCGCCGACTGGCATTTCCTCGTCCACCATTACGATTACCACCACGACCGGTACTGGTACGGGGTGGGAGTCGGTGCGCGAATAGGTTCTAACAAACGCGCAACGGCTCCGCCCTCCAAGAGGCGAGCCGGCACACACCGACCCGCCACAGAGATCGGGGCCTCATCCGGAGGCTACTGTGAACATCTGTGCACCCCAACTCGCCGAACAACCCCTCAAACGTCGCGCGGCCTTCCCGCTGGCGCCTCCGTCGCTGCGTCAGCGGGTGCTGGCCGTTGGCCTGATCGGTCCCGGTCGGGTCGGCAGCGCCCTGCTGGATCAGCTGCGTGCGGCACAGCCACGGCTGCTGCGGGACAGCGGACTGACCCTGCAACTGCGCGGCGTAGTCGCCAGCAAGCGCATGTGGCTGGACTGCGACGACGCCGAGCTCAACGGCCGCCACGGCGGCGCGCAGACCTGGCGGCCGAATGACCTGGATGTTTTTGCCGAGCACGTGCGCAACAGCGGCCGCCATGCACTGTTGATCGACTGCAGCGCCAACGACGACATCGTCTCGCGCTACCCGGCGTGGCTCAAATCCGGCCTGCATGTGGTGACCCCGAACAAGCTGGCCGGTAGCGGTCCGCTGGATCGCTGGCAGGCCATCCAGCGCGCGTGTGCCGACGGCTCGCGCTTCCGTTACGAAGCCACGGTGTGTGCCGGGCTGCCGGTAGTACAGACGCTGCGCGACCTGCTCGATACCGGTGACGAGCTGCTGGCCGCCGAGGGCATGTTTTCCGGCACGCTGGCGTGGCTGTGCAACCGCCACGACGGCGCGCAACCGTTTTCGGCACTGGTGCGCGAGGCGCATGCGCTGGGTTATACCGAGCCCGATCCGCGCGACGATCTCTCCGGTACCGACGTGGCGCGCAAGCTGGTGATCCTGGCACGCGAAGCGGGCTGGTCGCTGTCGCTGGATGATGTATCGGTGGAAAGCCTGGTGCCCGCGGCGCTGGCCGCTCTGCCGCGCGAGGAATTCATGCAGCGATTGGACGAGCTGGACGCGCCGATGGCGGCCAAGCTGGCCGAGGCACGCGCCTGCAACGGTGTGCTGCGCCACGTCGCCCATCTGGACCATGCCGGTCACGCCAGCGTGCGACTGATGGTGCTGCCGGCCTCACACGCATTTGCCCATACGCGGCTGACCGACAACGTGGTGCAGTTTCGTACCCGCCGCTACTGCGATAATCCTATGTTGGTGCAAGGCCCGGGTGCCGGACCGGAAGTGACGGCGGCCGGCGTGTTTGCCGACTTGCTGCGCATCGCCGAATCGCTGCAGGTGCACGCATGAGCGCGCTACCGCAGAACAACGCTGCACAACCGAACAGTCAGCCGCAGGAAGTCATGAAATCCGCTCCGCAACGTGCCCGCCGTGCTCTCGCCTTTGCCCCCGCCTGTGTGGGCAACGTGGGGGTGGGTTTCGACATCCTCGGCCACAGCATGGCTGGCGCCGGTGACCGCGCCGACGTGCGCCGCATCGAGGAACCCGTGGTGCGCATTTCGGCAATCCACGGCAGCGTGGTCGATCTGCCCACCGACGCGCAGGGCAATACGGCCGGCGCCGCGTTGATATCGCTGCGCAAGGCGCTCGGTCTGCGCCATGGTTTTGAAATCGTGCTGCACAAGGGCATCGCCCTGGGTTCCGGCATGGCCGGATCGGCCGCATCGTGCGTGGCCGCGCTGATCGCCGCCAACGCGCTGCTGGAAAAGCCGCTGCCGCACGAATCACTGTATGGCTTTGCGCTCGATGGCGAAACGGTCGCCAGCGGCAGCCGGCACGGCGACAACCTGGGCCCGATGCTGCTTGGTGGCCTGGTTCTGGCAACCCATGATCGCCTGCTGCGCATTCCCGTGCCTGCCGCGTGGCACTGCGCGCTGGTGCATCCGCATTACGTGCTGGAAACGCGCAAGGCCCGCACAGCGCTGGCCGGCGAGTATCCGCTGAGCGCGTTCGTGGCGCAGAGTGCCAACCTCGCCCTGGTGCTGGCCGGCTGCTATCGCAGCGACGCCGCGCTGGTGCGCGAAGGCCTCAAGGACGTGCTGGTGGAGCCACGCCGCGCTTCGCTGGTACCGAACTTCGCCCGCGTGAAGCAGGCTGCGCTCGATCATCGCGCTATGGGCGCCAGCATCTCCGGTGCCGGCCCCAGCGTATTCGGTTGGTACGAGCAGCGGGCCGAGGCCGAGGCCGCCGCCGCATCGATGCGCGCCGCGTTCGCCGACGCCGGACTCGACAGCGACACCTATGTCGCCCCTGTTGATGGCCCAGCCGCGCGACTGATCGATGCCATAGACGAAAATACCTGGATCGAGGCTCCGGCCGGTGAGGGCGCATGACGGCAGCCATATTGAAAGCCGCCGCAATGGCTGCCTCGATGCACTATGTCAGTACGCGTGGCGGCAGCCCGACCGTGTCGATCAGCGCAGCGATTGCCGCCGGCCTCGCGCCCGACGGCGGCCTGTACGTGCCCGAGACGCTTCCGCGACTCGATGCGTCCGCGTTCGATCCGCACGGCACGCTCGCCGATACCGCCGCCACCCTTCTGGCGCCGTTCTTCGCCGGCGATGCGCTGGCGGATGAACTACCTGCGATTTGCGCCGAATCACTGAATCTAGACACGCCGCTGCGCGCACTGCCGCAAGGCAACGCGCACGTGCTGGAACTCTTCCACGGCCCGACCGCCGCCTTCAAGGATATCGGCGCGCGCTTCCTCGCTGCCTGCATGCGCCGGCTGCCGCGTGCCGATGCGCGACCGCTGACAATTCTCGTCGCTACCTCTGGCGATACGGGTGCCGCCGTCGGCGCGGCTTTCCATCGCCAGCCCGGTTTGCGGGTGGTAATTTTGTATCCCGATGGCAAGGTGTCGCCACGCCAGGCACATCAGCTGGGCTGCTTCGGCGACAACGTGCACGCATTGCGTATAGACGGCCGTTTTGACGACTGCCAGCGCATGGTCAAGGCAGCGCTCAGCGATACGAAGCTGCAGGCCACCGTGCCGCTGACCTCGGCCAACAGCATCAGCCTCGGGCGCCTGCTGCCGCAGATGAGCTACTACGCGCACGCCGCGCTGGGCTGGTGGCGCGAACACGGCGAACCGCTCAATGTCATCGTGCCCACCGGCAACCTCGGCAACGCGATGGCCTGCCTGTGGGTACGCGAAATGGGCTTACCGATCGGCCAGGTGCAGCTCGCCTGCAACGCCAACGCCACCCTACCCGACTATTTCGCCGGTGCCGATTACCAGCCTCGCGCGGCGATCACCACGCTTGCCAACGCGATGGACGTAGGTGCACCGAGCAACGTCGAACGGTTGCGCTGGACCTTTCCCGATGAACGCGTGATGCGCCAGCAAATGCAGGCGTACAGCGTCAACGATGATGCCATTCAAGCAACCATCACCCGACACGCCCGCGATCACGGCGAGGTGTTCTGCCCACATACCGCGACCGCCGTGCACCGGCTCGACCAGCTGCGCGCCGCCGGCGACACCACGTCATGGACCGTGGTTGCCACCGCCCATCCGGCCAAGTTCGACAGCGTGGTCGAGCCGTTGATCGGACACCCTGTCGATGTACCGGACGCACTCTCCGCCATGCTGGCTCGCCCGGCCATCGCCGAGCCGCTGACGGCGGATGACCAAGCGCTCAAGGCCTGGCTGCTCAGTCATTAACATAGCCAACGCGTATCAAATGATGGATGCCTTCAAAAGCGTCTAGCCGTGCTAATGACAGATTCGGTTCGACGGACCCAGATCTCAGGCCAAGATCCCGAGAATCTCAGCCGTCGATCGCACCCGACCCAGCCGCGGAAAGATGTTGTCGATCGCGAAGCGGTGCTGCTCGGCATTCGCTGCGCTCATCGCGTCTTCGGCAAAGATCACGGCATAGCCATGCTCCCACGCAGAACGCGCGGTCGACTCGACACCGATGTTGGTGGAGATGCCGCCCAGCACGATCTGCGTGATGCCGCGACGGCGCAGTTGCAGGTCGAGATCGGTGCCGTAAAAAGCACCCCACTGGCGTTTCATGACAAGAATATCGCCCGGTTCGGTCGCGAGTTCATCGGCAAGCTCGAGCCAGTTGGCCGGCAAACCATTCGGCGAAACAGGCGCCGGACGATCGACCGGCTGCTTGAGCGCATCGCCAAAATCAGCCGACCAGCCCACGCGCACCAGCACCACGGGTGCCTTCAAGGCGCGAAAGCGCGATGCCAGCGCACCAGCCCGTGTAAACACGTCGGACGAGCTGTGCGGCCCACCGGCAAAGGGCGCAATGCCCTTTTGCAGATCAATCAGAACAAGCGCGGTATTCTGCGGATTCAAGTTTTCCACAATAGCCTCCAAACCATAGTTCAAGCATATATGTGAGGATATCCTCACTTAGGATTTTATGAGGATGACCTCACAAAAAGCAAGCCAAGCCATGCGCGAACCCACCCGCAAACGGGGTCACGAGCGCGTCGCCGCGCTGTTGAACGCGGCCGCCAGCTGCTTTGTCGAGAAGGGTTACGATGCGGTCACACTGACCGAGATTGCCGCCCGCGCGGGCGCCTCGATCGGCTCGCTCTACCAGTTTTTCCCGAGCAGGGAAGCGCTGGTACAGGCGCTGCTGGCCGAATACACCGAAGCGTTGTATGCGAGGTTGGCAACACTCGTCGCACAAGCCGGAACATGGGACATCGATCAGCTCGGTACGCAGCTGATCGGCTTTCTGGTGCTCTTTCGTCGGCGCTATCCGGCCTTTGCCGTGCTTGCGGAATCGGCATCGCTCCCCGCAAGCCATGGCACCGCCATCCGCAAGCGCTTGCGTGCCGAGCTTCAGGCAATCTTGCGACAGAAATCACCCAGCATGCCCCTCGTCACATTGCAGGCGGCAACGATAGTCGTCCAGCAACTGATGAAGGCCGCGCTGGCAATAAATGCGGAGCCCGGCCTCCCTGATCGCAAGAACGCACTCGCCCAGCTGGAACGTGCGCTGCAACTGTATCTGCGTTCGATATTGTCGTAGCCAGCGCGAACGCGTGGCAGAACATCTGGACGGCCAGCCGTCCAAATGCGGATTTGCCCGCAACAAAAAAGTTACCAAGGAAACTACTTCAGAAAAAGGTTGACAGGCTTTACCAAGGTGCCTTACGGTCAACCACATGTCGCAACGCACAAGCCACCGCAGCCGTACTCCGACCAACCGCCTCGTCTCGGTCGATGCCCTGCTGCAGCTGCGCGGCAAGCTTCTCCTTACCCTTGTACTCGTACTCCTTATTACCAACGGAGGTGCGGGCTGAGGGCATGTGTCCAGGGTGATAGAAAAACCTGAAGACTCCCAAAGAACCCCGCACCGGCAACGGAGCGGGGTTTTTTAATGCCATCGGCAACGCACACACAGCGGAGCCATGATGAAAAACCAAGACCAGCAATCTGACGACGGCATCAGCGACGTAGCGGCCGATCACGTGCGTATTTTCGACACTACCTTGCGCGATGGCGAACAGGCGCCCGGCTTCTCGATGGACCGTCGCGCCAAGCTGCGCATGGCGCAGGCGCTCGAGGCACTTGGTGTCGACGTGCTCGAGGCCGGCTTTCCGCAGGCCTCGCCGGATGACTTTGCTGCCGTTGCCGACATCGCCCGGCTGCTGAAGACCACCACCGTTTGCGGCCTGGCGCGCTGCCAGACCGGCGACATCGACACCACCGGCCGAGCACTGGAAAAAGCCAACCATTCGCGCATTCATGTCTTTCTGTCGACCAGCCCGCTGCATCGCGAGCACAAGCTGCGCATGAGCAAGGCACAAGTGCTGGACACGACCGTGATGGCCGTCGAGCGCGCCCGCGGCCTATGCCATGAAGTGGAGTTCTCCGCTGAGGACGCGTTACGGACGGAACCAGACTTTCTGGTCGAGGTGTTCAGCGCCGCCATTGCTGCGGGCGCCACCACCGTCAACGCGCCGGATACGGTCGGTTACACGACGCCATCGGAAATCTTCGAGCTGTTCACTTACCTGCGCAAGAACGTCAAAGGCGCCGACAAGGTGATCTTCTCCAGCCATTGCCACGACGATCTGGGCATGGCCGTGGCCAACAGCCTGGCCGCGATCAGCGCCGGCGCGCGTCAAGTCGAGTGCACCATCAACGGCATCGGCGAGCGTGCCGGCAACGCGTCGCTGGAAGAAATCGTCATGGCCCTGAAGGTGCGCGCGCCCTATTTCGACGTCGATACCCGCATCGACACACGCAAGCTGCATCCGACCTCACGCCTGCTGACCCAGATCACCGGCCAGGCCGTACCGCGCAACAAGGCGATCGTCGGCGATAACGCGTTTGCGCACGAATCGGGCATCCACCAGCACGGCATGCTGAAACATCGTGGCACTTACGAAATCATGCGTTCGGAAGACGTCGGCATTCCTGAGGTACGCATGGTGCTGGGCAAGCATTCCGGCCGCGCCGCGCTGCGCCAGCGCCTGGAAAGTCTGGGCCAAAAGGTCGACGAGACCGCGATGGACGACATCTTTGCGCGCTTCAAAACACTAGCCGACAAAAAGCGAGAAATCCACGACGAGGATCTGGAAGCCATCGCGATGGGTCTGGATCCCGATGCCGCTGGCCCGTGGCGGATCGTGCAGCTCAACACCACCACGCACCTGGGCGGCAGCGCCTCGGCCTCGGTCAAGCTGGCGCACGACGACGGTCAGGAAGCCAGCGAAACCGCGATCGGCGACGGCCCGGTCGACGCCGTGTTGCGCGCAATCGAACGCGCTGCGGGCAACGAACTGAAGCTGACCGACTTCGCCGTGCGCTCGGTCAGCGAAGGCGGCGATGCGCAGGGTCAGGCCCAGCTCACCGTGCGCCACAACGAACGCGACTGGCGCGGCCACGGTGTCAGCACCGACATCGTCGAAGCCACCGCACTAGCAGCGCTGGACATCGTCAACCGCATCGAACGTCAGACGCCAGCCATGCAGCGCGTCGCCGTCGCCCATCTCTGACTACTACGCATTCGTTACTTCATTCGGAACTTGTCATGACCACACCTTTCATCTGGCACAACGGCAGTATCAAGCCCTGGGCCGAAGCCACCGTCCACGTCAGCGCCCACGCCTTGCATTACGGCTCCTCGGTATTCGAGGGCGAACGCGTCTATGCCACGCATCGCGGGCCGGCGTATTTCCGCCTGACCGATCACACGCACCGTTTGTTCGAATCGGCCAGCATGTACGAGATCGACGTCGGTTACACCGAAGACGAAATCAACGCCGCCTGCATCGAGCTGATTCGCGTCAACCAGATGGCCTCGGCCTATGTACGGCCGATTGTGTTTCGCGGCGCCGGCGCCCTGGGCGTGCTGCCGAAGGATGGCTCGCCGGTGGACGTGTCGATCATGGCGCTGGACTGGGGCGCGTATCTGGGTGATGCGCTGGAGGTGGGCGCCGACGTCTGCGTGTCATCGTGGAACCGCGCTGCGCCGAATACTTTCCCGAGCTGGGCCAAGGCCGGCGGCAATTACCTGAACAGCCAGCTGATTGCGTTCGAAGCACGACGCGGCGGTTACGACGAAGGCATCGCGTTGGGCCACAACGGCCTGCTCAGCGAAGGCGCCGGCGAAAACCTGTTCCTGGTGCGCAAGGGCCGGCTGTTCACGCCACCCACCAGCGCCGGCATCCTGGCCGGCATCACCCGCGACACCATCATCACGTTGGCCGAGGACATGGGCCTGCGCGTGGAAGAACGCGACATGCCGCGCGAGGCGCTTTATTCGGCCGACGAGATTTTCATGACCGGCACCGCGGCCGAAGTCACACCGGTGCGCTCGGTCGACCGTAAACCCGTCGGCAAGGGCGAGCCCGGCCCAATCACCCGCGCGCTCCAGCAAGCCTTCTTTGGCCTGTTCGACGGCCGCACCGAAGACAGTCGCGGTTGGCTGAATTATGTGAGTGCGCCCATCGCTGACCGCGAAGATCAAGAAGCGGCCATCCATGGCCGCACTCCTCACATAGAGCCGTCAACCAAGGAGATCGCGGCGTGACTGCTAAGACACTATTCGAAAAAGTCTGGGACGCCCACGAGGTGGTGGCCGAAACCAACGACACCCCGGCAACCCTGTACGTTGATCTACACCTGATCCACGAAGTGACCACGCCGCAGGCCTTCACCGAACTGCGCCAGCGGGGGCTGCCCGTGCGCCGCCCGGACAAGGTGCTGGCAACGCTGGATCATTCAACACCAACGTCCCCGGCCGATGCGGCAGGCAACTATGCCTATGTCACGCCGGAAGCTGGGCAGCAGGTGGCGATGCTGGAAGCGAACTGCGCCGAATTCGGTATCGAGTTGAACGGCTGGGGGAGTGACCACCGTGGCATCGTCCACGTGATCGGCCCCGAGTACGGTGCTACGCAGCCGGGCATGACGATCGTCTGCGGCGACAGCCACACCGCCACGCATGGCGCGTTCGGCGCGCTGGCGTTCGGCATCGGCACCACCGAAGTCGGTCACGTACTGGCCACGCAGTGCCTGCTGCAGCGCAAGCCCAAAACGCTGGCCATCCACGTCAACGGCAAGCTCAAGCCTGGCGTCGGCGCGAAGGATCTGATCCTGCACGTGATCGGAAAAATCGGCGTGGGCGGCGGCACCGGCCAGGTGATCGAATACCGCGGTAGTGCCATCGAGGCCTTGTCGATGGAACAGCGCATGACGGTGTGCAACATGTCGATCGAGGCCGGCGCCCGCGCTGGCCTGATCGCCCCGGACGAGACTACCTTCGCCTGGCTCAAAGGCCGTCCGCGTGCACCGCAGGGCGCGGAATGGGACGTCGCCGTGACGCGCTGGAAATCGCTGGTCACCGACGACGGTGCGGCGTACGACAACGAGGTGTTTATCGATGCCGCCGACATCGGCGCCACGATCACCTACGGCACCCATCCGGGCATGGTCACGCCGATCGGCGCGGCCATTCCCGCTGCCCGTGATGCCCAGGAAGAAAAGGCGTTGGCCTATATGCAGTTCAGCGGCGGCCAGCGGTTGACCGGAGAGAAGGTCGACGTGGTCTTCGTCGGCAGTTGCACCAATTCGCGCTTGTCCGATCTGCGCGAGGCAGCGGATGTCATGCGCGGCCGCAAGGTCGCGCCCGGCGTGCGCGCCCTGATCGTTCCCGGTTCGGTGCTGATCAAGCGCGAAGCCGAGGCGGAAGGACTGGACGAGGTGTTCCGTGCCGCCGGCGCTGAATGGCGCGAAGCCGGCTGCTCCATGTGCATCGGCATGAATGGCGACATCGCCCAGCCGGGCCAGCTGGTGGTGTCCACCAGCAATCGCAACTTCGAAGGTCGCCAGGGCAAGGGCGCACGCACCGTGCTGGCCAGCCCGCTGGTGGCGGCGGTTGCTGCGGTCACCGGCCAGATCACCGACCCATCCACGTTTCTGGAGCAGGCCGCATGAAGCCGCTGACACATATCCGCTCACGCACCGCCGTGCTGCCGTTCGAGAACATCGACACCGACCGCATCATCCCGGCGCGCTTCCTCACCACCACCGAACGCTCTGGGCTGGGCAAATTCGCCTTCAACGACTGGCGCTACAGCGCCGACGGCAGCGACAACCCGGACTTTCCGTTGAATCGGCCCGAGACCAAGGGCTGCGCCATCCTGGTGGCCGGCCACAATTTCGGCTGCGGCTCGTCGCGCGAACACGCGCCCTGGGCGCTGCTGGATTTCGGCCTGCAGGCGGTGATCTCGTCGGAGATCGCGGACATCTTCCGCAGCAATTCGTTGAAGAACGGCCTGCTCACCATCGTGGTGCCAGCGGATGCGCATCGCCGCCTGCTGGAACAACCCGGTATCGAGCTGAGCATCGACGTACGCGAGCAGTTCGTCGCGCTGCCCGACGGCAGCCACATCGGTTTCGAGCTTGAGCCGTTTGCCAAGCACTGCCTGCTCAACGGTGTCGACCAGCTTGGCTACCTGTTGCAGCAGAACGATGCGATTACCGCTTACGAACATCAGCACGAGGACCAGGCCGCATGAAGGCACATATCGTTACCCTGCCCGGCGACGGTGTCGGCCCGGAAGTCACCGCTGCCGCGGTGGCTGTACTGAACGCCGTCGCGAAACACGGCGGCCATACTTTCGCTTTTGAAGAACACGCAATCGGTGGTGCCGCCATCGACGCTTTTGGCGAGCCGTTGCCGGCCGCCTCGCTGGAGGCCTGCAAACGCGCCGATGCCGTGCTGCTGGGCGCGGTCGGTGGACCGAAGTGGTCCGACCCAAATGCCAAGGTTCGCCCCGAGCAGGGGCTGCTGGCGTTGCGCGCTGCGCTGGGCGTTTACGCGAACCTGCGCCCGTTGCAAGTGCATCCCGCACTGGCCAACCTGTCGCCGCTGAAAAACGAGAAGCTGAAAAACGTCGATGTGCTGTTCGTGCGCGAACTCACCGGCGGCACCTACTTCGGTGCCAAGACGCGCACCGAGGACACCGCCACCGACGAGTGCAAATACACCGTGCACGAGATCGAACGCGTGGTGCGTCGTGCGTTTGATCTGGCACGCGGCCGCAAGAAACACCTCACCTCGGTGGACAAGGCCAACGTGCTGGAAACCTCGCGGCTGTGGCGCAGCACGGTGCAGCGCATCGCCCCGGAGTATCCGGATATTTCTGTCGAGCATCAGCTGGTCGATTCGATGGCGATGCTGCTGCTGACCCAACCTTCGCATTACGACGTAGTGGTGACCGAGAACCTGTTCGGCGACATCCTGACCGACGAAGCCGCCGCGATTGCCGGTTCGCTCGGCCTGCTGCCATCGGCCTCGCTGGGTGATGGCAGTAAAGGACTGTACGAACCGATCCACGGCTCAGCACCGGACATCGCCGGCAAGGGCGTAGCCAACCCGATCGGCACCATCCTTTCCGCCGCGATGCTGCTGCGTCACTCGCTGCAGCTGGATGCCGAAGCCACCGCGATCGAGGCGGCTGTCGACCAGGTGTTGCGCGAGGGCCCGCATACACGCGACATCGGCGGCGAAGCCGGCACCGATGCGGTGCGCGACGCGGTGCTGCGCGCGATCGACCGCCACGTCGAGACCGCCGAAACCTCGTTCGCCGGCGCCAGCGCATGAAGCCCGCACCTCAACGTATTTGCAGTTCCCCGATTGGACACAGGGACGCGTCCAGTTTTTTTATACCGCCGCCTCAGCAGATGCCTTCCACACCGGTGCCATTCAAAACTACTGGAATCCCCCATGCGTAGTGATCAGATCAAGACCGGCCCCGATCGGGCCCCTGCCCGCGCGATGCTGCGTGCCACCGGGCTGGACGATGAAGCCATCGCCAAACCGCTGGTCGCCATCGTGCACACATGGTCCAACGTGAGTCCGTGCAACCTCAACCTGCGCGAACTGGCCGAGCACGCCGCCGCTGGCGTCCGCGCCGCCGGCGGCACGCCGATCGAGTTCAACACCATCGCCGTGACCGACGGCATCGCCATGGGCACCCCGGGCATGCGTGCCTCGCTGATCAGCCGTGAAGTGATCACCGACTCGATCGAGCTGGCTGTCGACGGCCACTGCCTCGATGCGATGGTGGTGCTGTGCGGCTGCGACAAGACCATTCCGGCCGCCGCAATGGCAATGGCACGACTCAACATTCCCGCCGTCGCGCTCTATGGCGGCAGCATCGCCCACGGCACGCATGACAATCACCCGATCACCATCCAGCAGGTGTTCGAGGCCGTCGGCGCGCACGGCGCGGGCAAGATCAGCGACGCCGAACTGACCTCAGTGGAAAAAGATGCTTGCCCCGGCGCGGGCGCCTGCGGCGGCCAGTTCACTGCCAACACGATGGCGATGGTGCTGACCACGCTGGGGCTGTCGCCGATGGGCTTCAACGACATCCCCGCCACGCATCCGGCCAAGGGTCAGGCCGCGTTTCGCTGCGGCGAACTGGTGATGGAATGCTTCAAACAGGACCGCAAACCGCTCGACCTGCTCAGCCGCACCTCGTTCCGCAATGCTGCGCGCATGGTCGCCGCGACCGCGGGCTCCACCAATGCCGTACTGCATCTGCTGGCGATCGCCCGCGAAGCCGATATCGAATGGAACCTGGAAGATTTCGAGCCGGCCTCGGTGCATACCCCGGTGATTGCCGACCTGCTGCCGGCCGGCCGCTATACCGCGGTCGAGTTGTTCGGTGCGGGCGGTAGCGGCCGCGTAGCGCAGGAGCTGATTGCCGTCGACATGCTGGATGACGCACCCACCATTACCGGCCGCAGCCTGTTCGAGGAAGCTGCCGCCGCGCCGCGTGCCGACAAGCAGGATGTGGTGCATCCGGTCAGCAGCCCGCTCAAGCCCCGCGGCGGCTATTCCATCCTCTACGGCAACCTCGCGCCGGACGGCTGCATCCTCAAGCTGGCCGGCAAGGAAAGTGGCCAGTTCGAAGGCAAAGCCCGCGTGTTCGAGAGCGAGGAGCAAGCCTTCGCCGCCGTGCAGGGTGACCACATCCACGCCGGCGACGTCATCGTGATCCGTAACGAAGGCCCGGCGGGTGGCCCCGGCATGCGCGAAATGCTCGGCGTCACTGCGGCGCTGATCGGTCGCGGCCTGGGCAACGACGTGGCGCTGATCACCGACGGTCGCTTTTCCGGCGCTACCCACGGATTCATGGTCGGCCACATCGCACCAGAAGCCGCGCGCGGCGGTCCGATCGCCCTGCTGCGCGAAGGCGACAGCGTGATCATCGATGCGGAAAAGCGCGAGCTGCGCACCAGTGTCGACCTGACCAGCCGCCGTGCCGACTGGCATCCACCGGCACCCAAAGTGACCCACGGCGCGCTAGCCAAATACGCGCTGCTGGTCGGCTCCGCTTCCGACGGTGCCACCACTCAGCCAATCAATGCATCAGGTCGTCCAGCCATCCAGACGTCCAAAAACTCTTCCACCCAAGCGACTCAAACCCAATCGAACCCAGGAGCCACCGCATGAGCCACACCACCAACGACACTCTCGCCAAGGCGCGCATCGCCGTTCTCGGCTACGGCAGCCAAGGCCGCGCCCACGCCCTGAACCTGAAGGATTCCGGCCTCGACGTGGTGATCGGCCTGCGTCCGGGCGGCCCGACCTGGAAAAAGGCCGAGGCCGACGGCTTCGCCGTGGTCGAACCGGCGCATGCCGTGATCGGTGCCGATCTGGTCGCCGTGCTGACGCCGGACATGGTGCAGCCAACTCTGTACAAGGACGTGATCGAGCCGAACATCAAGCCCGGTGCTGCGCTGCTGTTCGCCCACGGCTTCAACATCCACTTCAAGCAGATCAGCCCGCGCGACGACATCGACGTGATCCTGGTCGCGCCGAAGGGCCCGGGTGCACTGGTGCGCAGCGAATACGAACGCGGCCGCGGCGTGCCCTGCATCTGGGCCGTGCACCAGGATGTCAGCGGTCACGCCGAAGCAACCACCAAGGCCTATGCCGACGGTATCGGTGGCGGTCGCGCGATGCTGATCCAGACCGACTTCAAGGAAGAAACCGAGACCGATCTGTTCGGCGAGCAGGCCGTGCTGTGCGGCGGCGCCAGCGAGCTGGTGATTGCGGGCTTCGAGACGCTGGTCGAAGCCGGCTACCAGCCCGAGATCGCCTACTACGAAGTGATGCACGAGCTGAAGCTGATCGTCGACCTGTTCTACGAAGGCGGCATCACCCGCATGCTGGAGTTCGTCTCCGAGACCGCGCAGTACGGCGATTACGTCAGCGGTCCGCGCATCGTCGATGCCGAGACCAAGAAGCGCATGAAGGCCGTTCTCACCGATATCCAGGATGGCACCTTCGCGAAGAACTGGACGGCGGAATACAAGGCCGGCCTGCCGAACTACAAGAAGTTCAAGCAGGCCGATCTCGATCATCCGATCGAGAAGGTCGGCAAGGAGCTGCGCGCGCGCATGCCATGGCTGCAGGCCGGCAAAGCCGCTGCAACGCCGGCAGCCGAACCGCTGAAGAAAGTAGGCTGAGCCCTGAACCAATGGCCGCCACGCGATTCCATCCGCGTGGCGGCCATTGACCCTAACCGATCCATCTCATCAAGTTAACTTCATCTGAGAATGCTCATGAAACATTTTCATATCGCTCTGGCTGTGCGCAACCTGGATGACTCCATCGCCGACTACAGCGCGCGCCTTGGCCAGTCGCCGCAGCTCGTGGTTCAGGACAAGTACGCGTTGTGGCGCACCCGGCAACTGAACTTCTCGATCAACGAACTCCCCGAGCAGGCCGGTCAGGTTCGCCATATCGGCTTCGAGGACGACGAGGCCAAGGGCTTCACTATCTCCAAGGATGCCAACGGCATCGAATGGGAGAATTTTTCCGCCACCGATCAGGAGGCGCTGATCGAATCGATCTACGGCGAGCCTACCTACGCCATGGTGGGCATCAACATGGATGCGGTCGAACTAATCCGCAATTAGACGTCCAAACATAAAAGCGTGGCGCCACCTGCGGGCGCGCCAGCCATCACCAGACATTCCGTAAGCAGCCGACTCGCGGCAAACCCAGGACATCCATCGTGACTACGCAACTGCTGAAAGCACACAAGACAACACCGTCCATTGGCATCAACGATGCGCGGCATCCACTCACCGGTACACCGATGAGCGGCGCCGAAGTGGTGGTACAGGTGCTTGCCGACGAGTGCGTCAGCGTAATGTTCGGTTATTCCGGTGGCGCGATCCTGCCGGTGTACGACGCGCTGTTTCGCTACAACGCCGAACACGCGCGCTCCGACGGCACTGAACCGATGCCGCTGATCGTGCCGGCCAATGAGCAGGGCGCCGGCTTCATGGCATCGGGTTATGCGCGCGCGTCAGGCAAGGTTGGCGTGGCGGTGGTCACATCGGGCCCTGGCGCCACCAACATGGTCACGCCGGTGCGCGACGCCATGGCCGACTCCACACCGATGGTGGTGATCTGCGGCCAGGTCGCGACCACCTCGCTGGGCAGCGATGCATTCCAGGAGGCACCGGTCAGCAACATCATGGGCGCCTGCGCCAAGCATGTGTTCCTGGTCACCGACGCCGAGATGCTGGAAGCCACGCTGCGCACGGCGTTCGAGATTGCACGCACTGGCCGCCCCGGTCCGGTGGTGGTGGATATTCCCAAGAACGTACAGAACACCGCGCTGCGGTTCGACGGCCAGTCACGCCTGCCCATTCCCGGCTATCGCGCGCGCCTGCGCGCGGTGAATGAAGCACGACTGGATGACGCCGAATGCGCCGCGTTCTTCGCTGCACTGGATGCCGCGCAGCGTCCGCTGATCTACGCCGGCGGCGGTGTGATCGCGGCCGAGGCGTCGCATGCCTTGCGTACCTTTGTCGATGCGTTCCGGCTGCCCGTCACCACCACACTGATGGGCCTGGGTGCGCTCGACACCAGCGATCCACTGGCGCTGCACATGCTCGGCATGCATGGCACGGCGTACGCCAATTACGCGGTAGAGGATTGCGATTTCATTCTTGCGCTCGGTGCGCGCTTTGATGACCGCGTGGCCGGCGTGCCGGACAAGTTTGCGCCGCGAGCCAAGTTCATTGCGCAGATCGATATCGACCCGGCCGAATTCGGCAAGGTCAAGGCCATCCAGTGGCATCACTGCGGTCCGATGGTGCGTACGCTGGAGCGACTGACCGAGTACGGCATCGCGCACGGCAAGCGACCGAAGCTCGACGCATGGCATACGCACATCGCCGAACTGAAACATGTGCATGCGATGAACTACGACCGTGACAGCGAATTGATCCAGCCCTATGCGGTGATCGAGGAAATCAACAAGCACACCCAGGGCCGCGCGATCATCAGCACCGGCGTGGGCCAGCACCAGATGTGGGCGGCGCAATACTCGGCGTTCCGCGAGCCGCGGCAGTGGCTCACCTCCGGCTCGATGGGCACGATGGGCTTCGGCCTGCCGGCGGCGATCGGCGCGCAGTTCGCCCGGCCCGACGCGCTGGTGATCGACATCGACGGCGATGCCAGCATCCGCATGAACATCGGCGAGATGGAAGCCTGCACCACCTACAACCTGCCGGTGAAAGTGGTGGTGTTCAACAACCTCGGCGACGGCATGGTCCGGCAGTGGCAGAAGCTGTACTTCAAGGGTCGCTTCGCCGCGTCGGACAAGAGCCTGCACAGCAAGGATTTCGTCAAGGCGGCGCAGGCCGATGGTTTCAAATTCGCCCAGCGGCTGGACCGCAAGGAAGCCATGGCGGCGACTATTGCCGATTTTCTCCGCTTCGATGGACCGGCTTTTCTCGAAGTGATGATCGACCCCGATGCCGGCGTCTATCCGATGGTCGGCCCCGGTGCCACCTACGCGCAGATGATCACCGGCGATCACATCGCCGCGCGCGATGCCAGCGCTGCGCCACCGGTGACCTCCACTCCCCTCGTCGACATGTTCTGAGTACCGACTTATGCGCCACACACTCTCCATTCTTCTGCAGAACGAATCCGGCGCGCTGCTGCGCGTGGCCGGCATGTTCGCCGCGCGCCACTGCAATATCGACACGCTGACCGTGGCCGCCACGCATGACCCGGCGATCTCGCAACTCACGCTGGTGTTGCATGGCGACGAAGCCACGCTGGAACAGATCGTGCGGCAGACGCGCAAGCTGATCGACGTGCTCGATGTCTCCACGCTGTCCCTGAGCGGCAGTGAATCGGGCCGACTCGTGGCGATGACTGCACCGCCGTGAATGCCGTCGTCGATGAGAAGCAGTCGCTGCTTGCGGAAAGCGCAGGCACGCCAAACGATGCCGAGATCCTGACCCGCGCGCAGTCTTCGCGCGTCTATGACGTAGCACGCGAGTCGCCGCTGGAATTCGCGCCGCTGCTGTCGTCGAAGCTCGGCAGCGATATCTGGCTGAAGCGCGAAGATCAGCAATCGGTGTTCTCGTTCAAGCTGCGCGGTGCCTACAACCGCATGGTGAAACTCGATGCCGCACAGCGCGCGCGCGGCATTATCGCGGCGTCTGCCGGCAACCACGCGCAGGGCGTGGCGCTGGCCGCGGCGAAGCTCGGTATCCAGACCACCATCGTGATGCCGGTAACCGCGCCGCAGGTGAAGATCGATGCCGTGTACCGCTTCGGCGGTGACTTTGTGCAGGTCGTGCTGACTGGCGATTCCTACAGCGATGCGCAGGTCGAAGCGGCACGGCTTCAACACACGCACGGCAGCGTGTTTGTGCATCCCTTCGACGATATCGATGTGATCGCAGGACAGGCCACCGTCGGCCTGGAAATCCTTCGTCAGCATCCGGATGCGCTGCATGCCGTCTTCGTGCCGGTGGGTGGCGGTGGCTTGCTGGCCGGCATCGCAACCTGCATCAAGGCGCTGCGGCCCGACGTCAAGGTGATCGGTGTGCAGGCGGCGGACTCCGATGCGATGGCTCAGTCGCTGGAAGCCGGCGAACGTGTCGCGCTCGACGAAGTGGGTCCGTTCGCCGACGGCACCACCGTAAAACAGGTTGGCGTGCACACCTTCGAACTGTGTCGCCGCCATGTCGACACCATATTGCGTGTGGACACCGACGCGATCTGCGCGGCGATCCGCGACATTTATCAGGACACCCGCAGCGTGGCGGAGCCCTCTGGCGCGCTGGCCCTGGCCGGGCTCAAGCAGTATGTCGCCGCGCACGGTCCCTGCGAGGGCGCGCTGGTGGCGGTGGTGTCCGGCGCCAACATGAATTTTGATCGCCTCCGTTTCGTCGCCGAGCGCGCCAGCATCGGCGAGCAGCGCGAAGCGGTATTTGCGGTCACCGTGCCCGAAGAACGCGGCAGCTTCAAACGCTTCTGCGCCGCGCTGGGCCAGCACAGCATCACCGAGTTCAACTACCGCATCGGCGATGCATCGTCCGCGCATATTTTCGTGGGCGTGCAGATCACGCTACGCGCCGACCGCGACGCACTGCTGGCTGCATTCAAGGAACAAGGCTTCGGCGTGCTCGACCTCACTGACGACGAACTGGCCAAACTGCACCTGCGCCACATGATCGGCGGACGATCAACGCTGGCGCACGACGAACAGTTGTATCGCTTCGAATTTCCCGAGCGGCCCGGCGCGCTGCTGCGCTTTCTCGAACACATGCACCCGGACTGGAACATCAGCCTGTTCCACTACCGCAATCACGGTGCCGACTACGGCCGCATCCTGGTCGGCATCCAGGTGCCACCGCACGAGCGGGCGATATTCCAGCAGTTTCTCGGCACGCTGGGTTATCCACATTCCAATGAAAGCGATAATCCGGCCTACCGATTGCTGCTGTGCGATAGCGACGCCGCTTCGGTGGATGCATAGTTCGCCTCTGTAGCGGTCATCACCGCCCTCACTTGGCTATCGCATGCCGTTAACGTCTGCGCCGCCACTCTCGATGCTCACCCGCAAACGTGGAGCATTCCAATGCCAACCAACCCCATGAACCCGCAACCGCCGTTTGCTGAACCCGGCAAAGGCGTGCCCGAACGCGAGATTGAGAACCCGGGGCACGCCCATCCTGAGCGCGATGCAGACCCCGAGCCGCTGCAACCCGATCGCGATGACGACCTGCTCTGAGGCCTGATCGTTTTACAAGCTTGATGTTTAGGCCTCGGTCACAGCCAACGCGATCAGCCACGCCGATCCACCGGAACGTGACGCGGCCAACGGCTTGATGTAATCGACAGGTCGAAGGCTCGCGTTAGACTGGTGGCATGTCGCCACCACCTCGCAAGCGCCAGCCGCGCAAGACAGCACCTTCACCCTCGGGGCGCTCGCGTGCCGGTGCACCGAGGGTAGCCGAGCAAAAACCGCGACGGCCCGCCGACAGTTCCACCCGCGCAACCCGAGTCCTTGACTGGCTGCTGCAAAACCTGCCGCCACGCTATCGGGAAAAGGCGCTCGACTATCTCGTGTTGACTCGCATGGATCGCCCGATCGGCGCCCTGCTTCTGTTGTGGCCGACATGGTGGGCGCTGTGGCTGGCTGCCGGTGATTTTCCGCCGTGGAAGCCGCTGATTATTTTCACTCTCGGCGTGTTCGCGATGCGTGCGGCCGGCTGCGCGATCAATGACTACGCCGATCGCAAGCTCGATCCGCAGGTTGCACGCACTGCCGGCCGGCCCATCGCCAGCGGACGGGTGACGCCACGTGAGGCGCTGATCGTCTTCGCCGTGCTGCTCGTATTCGCCTTCTTGCTGGTGCTGTTCACCAACGCACTGACCATCAAACTGTCGTTCATTGGCGCAGCGCTGGCAGCGGCGTACCCGTTCAGCAAGCGCTACACGCACATGCCGCAGGTGGTGCTGGGTGCGGCATTTGGTTGGTCGATCCCGATGGCCTTCGCAGCCGTTGGGGGCAACGTGCCGCCGGTGGCGTGGCTGTTGTTTATCGGCAATATCCTGTGGTCGGTGATCTACGACACCGAGTACGCGATGGTCGATCGTGAGGACGACATCAAGGCCGGCGCCAAGTCCACCGCGATCCTGTTCGGTGATGCCGATCTGCCGATCCTCGGCGTGCTGATGGGCACCTTTCTGCTGACCATGCTGTTCGTTGGCCAACGTGCCACGCTGGGCTGGCCATACTGGATCGGGTTGCTGATAGCCGCCGCCCTGTTCGGCTATCAGCTATGGCTGATCCGCCATCGCGCCAAGGACGCCTGCCTCACCGCCTTCCGCCACAACAACTGGCTCGGCCTGACGCTCTGGATAGGCATCGTGCTGGCACTGGCAGTTCGCTAACCAGGTTTTATGGCGAATGCTGGCATCGCGACGCCCAGCTTGGCCGGCATTTCATAGGACTGTCATAAAGGCTGACTACAGTCGGGCACGGACTCAAGAACTTTCCGTTGCTGCACGCCGCCCATGTGGACATGCCAGTGAAACCCGACCATGCCCACGGGCTGCTGCGCCTGTTTTCCGAGCAGCGTGCTCCGCTCAACAGCTATTTCCTGAAGCGGACCGCGCATGCCTGGGACGCGCAGGATCTGGTGCAGGAAACCTATCTGCGGCTGCTTGCCGCCGATCAGCACGGTGCGGATGGCATCCGTAATCCGGAAGCCTACCTCTACACCATCGCCGCCAACCTGATGAAGAAGCACGCCGTGATGCGGCGCAATGCACCTGTCGGAAGTGACGGTCTGGAGGAAATCATCGAGCGGCTCACCACGCCATGCGATGCGGCGGCCGGGGTTGATCGCGAGGTGCGCCGCCAGCGGCTGGGCCAGCTGATTGGCAGACTGTCGCCCAAGTGCCGCGCGGTGCTGGTGATGCATTACCGCGACGAGCTGAGCTATCGCGAGATCGGCGAGCAATTGCTGATTTCCGCCAGCATGGTGAAGAAGTACATCGTCAAGGCACTCACCGTCTGCCGCCAGGGAATGGGTCGCTATGACTGATCGACCGAACCGGGATTTTTCCAACGCCGACGCGCGACGCGCGACCGAGCAGGCAGCCAGCTGGTATCTCGACCAGCGCGAAGGATTGTCGGCGACTGACCAGGAAGCGTTTCTGATCTGGCTAAAGCAGTCGCCGGTGCATGTGGGCGAGTACCTCGCCATCGCCCGGCTGCACGGTGATCTCAAGGCCGCGGCCGCAATGGAGACGATGAGTGCCGAACAGCTGCGCACCCTGGCGGCGAGCGAGCCCGCCGTCGTGGCGCTGCATGGCGAGCGCGAGGCACTGTTCGTTCCCACTGCGCGAAGGCAGCGCAACGAGGCACCTCGACGCGGTCGATCGCGGCTCTGGCTGGCGGCGGCCAGCATCGCCGTAATCGGGCTTTTTGCGGCTGGCGCGCTGTTGTTCACGCCGGACTATCCGCACTCTGACGTCTATGCCTCGACCATCACCCAGGGGCGCAGCCTCAACTTGCCCGACGGTAGCCTGGTCCAGCTGGATCGCGACAGCGCGATTGCAGTGAACTTCGATGCACAATTCCGCCGCATCGAGCTACTGCACGGCAGCGCCCTGTTCGATGTCGGCAAGGATCCGGGCCGGCCGCTGCAGGTGCAGATGGGCGCAAGCATGTTGCGCGATATCGGCACGGTATTCGCGGTACGACGCGACAATGCCGGCGACGAGGTGACCGTGGTCAGCGGCCGGGTCAATGTGCTGTCGCCGACGCATCCGTGGCTGGATGCACTGACGCGCCGGCTGGGCCGTCCATCCACGCCCGACAACGTGGTAGCCGATCTTGGCGCCGACGAGCAGGTGATAATCGGCGCGGACGGTGCAGTGACCGCATCAAGCAAGCATGCGGATATCGCCCAGGCCACTGCCTGGCTTCCTTCGATTATCCAGTTTCACAACACCACGGTGGGCGAGGTCGCGCGTCGCTTCAACGCGTACACCACCACACCACTGGTAATCGACGATCCACAGATCGCCGCCAAGCGGATCAACGGCCTGTTCCACGCGCACGACGTCGATGCGTTCGTGGCGTATCTGGGCAGTTTGCCCGGCGTGCAAATACAGCGCGGCAATGACCGCGTGCAAGTAATCGCCGCGACGGCTGGATTGAAGCCCGCGCACCATCGGCTGTAAGAAAAAATTCATCAAATGACCGGTACCCGGTTTGCTCGCCGGGCACTCGTAGATGGTCATGTGGCGGCAAACCGTGCGTACCGCATGGGTCTGTCGCCAGCCATGAATCCAACCATCACAGGTCATCGCCATGCGTAAACAACTCGCCATCCACATTGCGCTGCTGCTCGGCGGCGCCCTGCCGCTGCTTGCCGCAGCGCAGACTGCGCCAGCGTCGCCGCAAGATTCCCGACAGGATCAGGCGATCGGCGCGATGCCACTGACCGAGGCGCTCGATGTACTGGCCCAACGCAGCGGTCTGCAGGTGGTCTATCAGTCCGACATCGCGAACACCGTGCGCAGCCCAGGCGCGGCCGCCGGCCTGAGCCCGACGCAGCAGCTGCAGCAGTTGCTGCGCGGCACCGGACTGAACTACCGTTTTGTCACACCCACCACGGTGACGATCGTGCCGGACCAACATGCGGGAAACGCCCCCGCCAAGGACACACCGGCTTCGCGCGGCATCCCGCCGATTGCAGCAGCGGCCAGTGTGCCGCACGACCTGGCCCCGGTCAGTGTCAGCGCCAATGTGGTGGACACTCTGGCACCCAGTGCAGCACCGTTGGACGCGATCCAGCCAACCTCGGTGATCGATGAGCGTTTCATCCGCGATGGGCTGCGCTTCAACGCCAACTTCGACGACATCATCAAATACGCGCCCAGCGTGACAGTGACTTCGCCGGAAGGTCCGGGCCTGGGCAAGAACGAGGGCATCAGTATCCGTGGCTTTCAGGATGGCCAGTTCAACATCACCTTCGACGGCATTCCGTTCGGCGATGCCAGCGACCTGCATCACACCACTTCGGCGTACTTCAACAACCACGTGCTGGGGCAAGCCGAGATCGACCGCGGTCCGGGCGGCGGCAGCACCATCGGCAACGCCACTTTCGGCGGCACAGTGGGTTTGCGCTCGCGCGACCCCAGCAGTGTGCCGGGTGTCACCGCCTACCTCACGCTGGGTAGCTGGGGCACGCGTGCCGGCGGCGTCAGCGCGGACGGCCAGCTCGGTGCGCATACCCAGGTATTCGCCGATGTCTCCAAGGAAGCCAGCGACACCTATCTCAAGGGCACCGACGATCAGCGCAACCACATCTTCCTGAAGACGATCACCGATCTCGACGCCGACACCACACTGACCTTTGTCACCAGCTACAACGAAGAACACCAGAACACCGTGCAGGGCGCGACGAAAAGCGAAATCGCGCAGTTCGGCTGGCGCTATGGGCTGTCCGACAATCCCGCGCTGCAGAGCTACAGCGGCTATAACAACGCGGCGTACTACTCCAGCTTCAACTACCTCGGTCTTACCAGCCGCATCGGCAACTGGGATATCGACAACAAGGTCTACTACAACAGCTTCGACCACTGGGCACGCAAGACCACCGATGCCAGTGACAACGATCCGGCCGACAACGGCGTGACGTTCTACAACGCAGCCGGCAAAAAGGTCGCCAAGGCCGCCGATGACGTGCCCGGCAAACTGGCCGATTCCGGCTTTCACGCGTTCGGTGACGTACTGCGGCTGAGCCGCGATCTCGGGCCCGGCACACTACAGACAGGTGCGTGGCTGGAACGCAACATCGACGCGCGCTACCAGTATCCGCTCGACCTCACCACCGACCAGCAGACCGGCACCAAGTACGGCTTTCTCGACAATTACCTGTTCAGTGACCGCACCGACACCGTGCAGCCCTATCTGCAGTACGACTGGAAAGTCAGCGACCAGATCACCGTAAGCCCTGGCATACGCTATTCGGAAGTGACGCGATCGATCGATGCACAGCTGAACAAGACATCGCCGGTGCCATTGAGTGCCGAGGCAACTTACCATTCCACTCTGCCATCGCTGAGCGTGCATGATCAGCTGAGCGATCAATGGGCGGCTTACGCGCAGGCAGCAAAAGGCTTTCTGGCTCCGCCGATCGACGTGATCGAGACCAACGCCTCCCGCGGCCTCAAGCCGGAGCAGACCACCAACTACCAGCTCGGCACCAGCTTCGCCTCGCGCAACCTTACTTTCGGTGCGGACGTTTACTACATCGACTTCACCAACTACCTCACCGAAACCGAGGTGGCCACGGCGGAAGGTAACGAGCTGACCTACATCAATGGCGGTGGCGCGATTTACCAGGGGGCCGAGGTGGAAGGCACCTATGCGTTGACGCATCAGTGGAGCCTCTACGGCAACGCCAGCTACAACGAAGCCACCTACAAGCACAGCAGCGTGCAGGTGGCCGCCACACCCAAGGTCACCGCGGCGCTTGGCTTGCTCTACAGCAGCGAGCGCGGCTACTACGGTTCGTTGATGGGCAAGTACATCGGCAAGCAATACGGGGTGGACAACACCACCGACGACAGCGGCAACACCGTCTTCGCCAACAGCGCGCGGCTCGGCGGCTATGTCGCGGTGGACGCGGCGCTGGGCTTCCGCTCCACGCACGGCGGCGTTTCGAACAAGGGCTATTCAATCAGCGTGGACGTCAATAACCTGTTCAACGTGCACAAGCTGACCGGCTATGCGGGCACGCAGTCGGTCAGTGGAGATGCGTTGTATTTCGGCCTGCCGGGACGCGGCGTGTTTCTCGACGTATCGATGAAACTTTAAGGTGCGACGTCATTCGACTTTTCGCATGCTGCTCGCAGCGCCACCCTGATCACCGCAGCTTTCCAAGGAATCATCGTGCCTCATCGCCATATCCGTTCAACTCGTCTGTACTGCGTGGCGCTGGCGTTGGTCGCCGTACTGTCTTCGTCGGCCATAGGCGCCAATGCAGCGCACGCTGCGCAGGACGAGCGGGTTGTACAGCAGATCGTGCTGATCCGTCACGGCATCCGCTCGCCCACCGCGGCGCCGGATGCTTTGGCCGTCTATGCATCCGAACTGTGGCCAGCGTGGCCGGTCGATCCCGGACAACTCACACCGCATGGTGCCGAGCTGATGCGTTCGCTCGGCGCGTGGTACCTCCAGTCGCTGGTGTCATCCGGTATCGCGCCTAGCGCATGCAGCTCAGCAGCCAATATCAAACTGATCGCCGACAGTACGCCGCGCAACCGCGACAGTGCCGCCGCACTCCAGTCTGGTCTGTCGCCGTCATGCCCTCGCAGCTTTTTCGCCTTTGCGCCCAATCAGCCGGACCCACTGTTTCGCGGCAGCGGTGACGAGGATGCCGACGCGCCCATCACCCATCCGTCTCCGATGCCTGCACTGACCGATCTGCAGCAGGTGCTGCTCAACTGTCATGACGCCGAGTGTCTGGCAAACGCGCAGGCCAACGGCAAGAAAGTGCTGCTCGGGATGGCGCCAGCCAAGGCGCTGAAAAGTGCCGGCACGCTGTCGGAAAACCTGATGCTGGAATATGCCCAGGGCCTGCCACTGGCACAGGTCGGCTGGGGCAGGCTCGATGCGGCCGGCGTCGGCCATGTCATCACGCTCCACAATCTGCAGTTCGCGCTGGCCAAAAAGACATCCGCCGCCGCCAACGCCCGTGGCGGCAACATGCTGGCCCATATCGCCGCCACCCTGACCGCCGCCGCCGGACAGTCCACGAAGCTGCCGCCGCTGGCACCGGCCAGCGACAAGGCCGTCATCCTGCTCGGTCACGACACCGACCTCGCCAGTCAGGCTGGTCTGCTCGGGCTGAACTGGCACAACACCGAGCAACCCGATGACTATCCGCCCGGTGGCGCATTGATCTACCAGCTGATCGAATCACACGGCCGTTACGCTGTGCGCCTGCAGATCGCCCTGCCCACACTAGCCGCGCTACGCGCCGGCGATGTCAGCACCATCGGTGCCATGCACGTTGCATCACTGCACCTGCCTGGCTGCCAGGGTGCGAACACCTGCCCGCTGGCAGCCTTTCAGGCGCTGGTGGCAAAGACCGTGCAAGCCAACGCCATCGTTTCCGGTACGGGTAACGAGCCGGCGGTGCAATAAACCGATCACACTTTCATTGCGGTGCTATCGCCTTCCCGGCGAAGGCGCTCGCGCCAGTGCCCATACGTCCACCCGCTGCACGCCGGCACGCTTCAGCACGCGGGTGCATTCGGCGAGCGTGGCACCGGTAGTCATCACGTCGTCGAGGATCGCCACGTGAACCGGCAGCGAGATGCCCGGGCGCAGGACGAAAGCGCCGCGCACGTTGCTGCGACGGGTAACGGCATCGAGTTCAGTTTGCGCTGGGGTCGCGCGCTGACGCTGCAGGAGATCGTGCTCCAACGGAACGTCGAAAGCGCGCGCCAGTGGCTTGGCAAGTTCCAGCGCCTGGTTGTAGCCGCGTTGGCGCAGGCGGCTGCGGTGCAGCGGCACGGGAAGAATAAGTTCAGGCAGGACTGCAGCGCGCGACTCGGTCTGCCATAACGAACTCAGCACGCGCCCGGCAGCCAGATCACGACCGAACTTGTAGCGTGACTCCAGCCGGTCCAGCGGCCACGCGTAACGAAACGGCGCCCAGGCGGCATCCCACGGTGGTGGTCGACGTTGGCATTCGCCGCACAGTGCCGCGGGCACTGCCAGTGGAAGGGCGCAACGCTCGCAGCAGGAAAGATTGCGTGGCAACTCAGCCGCACAGTCCGCACACAGGTCCATGCCATTGGCACCTGATGCGCCGCAAAGCAAGCAACGCAACGGCAGCAGCCACTGCTGCACTCGCGTGCCGAGATTGGAAAGCGCTTCCCTGCGCATATTCATGATTACATTCGCCTAGATCAGGACCTGGGCTTGAACAGCGCCGCATCGATGATCGACCAGATGTGGATGATCCAGCCCATCCAGAAGATCCACAGCACGCCAGCCAGCACAAACATCAGCAGCGCCTTCAGCAAACGCCCCTGCACCAGCTGGCCCAGGCCGGGAATGAAAAAACTGCAGATGGCCGCCAATACGTTGCCGCCGCTGCCTTGTCCTGTGCTCATGCAAATCGCCCCTACTCGGTAGTGTGGTTGATGGTAGCGGCAGCGACCTGGCGAGGTCACGTCAACTGAAAATATACCCACCTGGTTGACTGCTGACCAAACTGCTCACACACTCGCCGGCTTACTGATGGGAGTTTTCCATGGCCGAAGCTGTGATCCGCCACGACTGGACCCGCGACGAAGTGAGTGCGCTGTTCGCGCTGCCGTTCAACGAGCTGATGTACCGCGCGCATAGCGTGCATCGTGAACATCACGATCCCAACGCGGTGCAGGTCTCCACCCTGCTGTCGATCAAGACCGGCGGCTGCCCCGAAGACTGTGCCTACTGCCCACAGGCCGCGCGTTACGACACCGGTGTGCAGGCGCAAAAGCTGATGAGCGTGGACGCCGTGCTGGAGCGCGCAAAAGCCGCCAAGGCCGCTGGCGCCAGCCGCTTCTGCATGGGTGCCGCGTGGCGCAGCCCGAAGGATCGCGACGTGGTCAAGGTCGCGGAAATCGTCAGTGCGGTGAAAGGCCTAGGCCTGGAAACCTGCGCCACGCTCGGCATGCTGAGCGACACCCAGGCGCAATCGCTGAAGGCCGCCGGGCTGGACTACTACAACCACAACCTCGACACCGCGCCAGAGTTCTACGGCGAGGTGATCCACACACGCCAGTACCAGGATCGCCTCGATACGCTCGAACACGTGCGCGCCGCCGGCATGAAAACCTGCTGCGGCGGCATCGTTGGCATGGGTGAATCGCGCGGCCAGCGCGCCGGCCTGCTGCAGACGCTGGCGAATCTGCCCGAGCATCCGCAGTCGGTGCCGATCAACCAGCTGGTACAGGTGGAAGGCACGCCGTTGGCCGGTACCGAGGCGCTCGATCCGTTCGAGTTCGTGCGCACGATTGCCGTAGCACGCCTGCTGATGCCTGCCTCGATGGTGCGGCTGTCGGCTGGCCGTCAGCAGATGGACGACGCGGTGCAAGCGCTATGCTTTTTTGCCGGCGCCAACTCGATCTTCTACGGCGAAAAGCTGCTGACCACCGGCAACCCGGATGTCGAACAGGATCGCGCACTGTTCCGCCGGCTCGACCTGCATCCGCTGGAGATTGTCGAGACCGACAGCACCGTGCACGCCGACATTCTCGAAACCGAAACCGCATCAGCCAGCTGTGGACAAGGCTGTGGCTGCAGCGTCGCGGCCTGACCTGCAGGAGCGATTGGCCGTCCAGACGGCCAATCGCGAACGGGAGAACCTGCTGCGTCGTGTTCGCACGATCGATCATGCCGATGGCCCATGGCTGGAGATCGGCGGCAAGCGTCTGCTGTCCTTTTGCAGCAACGACTATCTGGGTCTGGCGCAACATCCGCAGCTGATATCCGCGCTGCGCAGCGCGGCATCGGAATGCGGCGTCGGCAGTACCTCGGCCCACCTGATCAGTGGCCACCGCACAGGACATGCTGAACTCGAAGAAGCGCTGGCCGTATGGACCGGACGCGAGCGCGCCCTGTTGTTTTCCACCGGCTACATGGCCAACCTCGGCGTACTGCAGGCACTACTGGCGCGCGGCGACATCTGCGTGCAGGACAAGCTCAACCATGCCTGCCTGCTCGATGGTGCCAAGCTCTCCGGCGCGGAGCTGAAGCGCTACCCGCATGCCGACGTTGACGCCGCTGCACGTCAGCTGACATGCAGCGAGAACGCCGGCGTGCTGTTGGCTACCGATGGCGTGTTCAGCATGGACGGTGATGTCGCACCACTGCGCAAACTGGCAGCGCTGTGTGCGCACGAAAACGCCACCCTGATGGTCGACGATGCGCACGGCCTGGGCGTGCTTGGCAGCCATGGCGCCGGTAGCGTCGAGGCCGCCGGCTTGAATCAATACGATGTACCGGTACTGATGGCCACACTGGGCAAGGCACTCGGTTGCGCTGGCGCGTTCATCGCTGGCTCGCATTCGCTGATCGAAGGGCTGGTGCAATTCGCACGACCGTACATCTACACCACGGCCATGCCCCCGGCACTGGCCGCTGCAGCGCTGGTCGGGGTGCAGCTGGCTCAGGCCGACACCTGGCGTCGTGAAAAATTGTCGGCACTGATCGCTCGATTCCGCCATGGCGCCGCGCAGCTCGGCCTCACGCTTTCATCATCGACCACGGCAATCCAGCCGATCGTGCTCGGCGATGCGCAGGCGGCGCTGGACGCTGCCAACACACTGGAATGGCGTGGTCTGCTGGTGACGGCGATCCGTCCACCGACCGTGCCTGCAGGCAGTGCTCGCCTGCGTATCACGCTGTCGGCGGCGCATGAAGAAGCGCACATCGACAAGCTGTTGAGCGCATTGGAAGCGCTGCATCTGCGACCGGCCAGCCGCTGACCGCCGGGCGTCGCCATCTCACCCCGTATAATTGTCCGCTGCTTCATCAACATACCCACGCATGTCGACCGTCAATATTTCCGCCTACAAATTCATCAGCCTGGACGACTTGCCCATGCTGCGCGAGCGCGTGCTCGAACACTGCACGGCGCTGGCGCTGAAAGGCACGGTGCTGCTGGCGCCGGAAGGTATCAACCTGTTTCTGGCGGGTAGCCGTATGGCGATCGATGAATTCGTGGCATGGCTGCACGCCGACCATCGCTTCGCCGATATCGTGCCGAAAGAATCCTTGTCCGACGCACCACCGTTTGGCCGCATGCGTGTGCGGCTGAAAAAGGAAATCATCACCATGCGGCTGCCGACAGTGCGCCCTGAAGGCGGTCGCGCACCAGCCGTTGACGCGCTCACGCTGCAGCGCTGGCTGGCACAAGGCCACGATGACGACGGCCGCGAGCTTTTGATGCTCGACACCCGTAACGAATATGAAACCGCCATTGGCGCTTTCGACGATGCGGTCGATTACCGGCTCGCCAGCTTCACCGGATTTCCCGGCGCGATTGCCGCCGACCGCGAGCGCTATGCGGGCAAGACCGTTGTGTCGTACTGCACGGGCGGCATTCGCTGCGAAAAAGCGGCGCTGCACATGCAGGACCTCGGCATGCCGCACGTCTACCAGCTCGACGGCGGCATCCTCAGATATCTCGAACAAACCGACGGCGCCCACTGGCATGGCGATTGTTTTGTGTTTGACGAGCGCGGCGCCGTCGATCCCACACTCGCGCCCGCGCTGAGATCCGATCCTTGACTGACCTGCATATCGATATTGTCGGCACCGGCCCGATCCCCCTGGTCGTCCTGCACGGCTGGGCCATGCATGGTGGCGTGATGTCGCCACTGGTCGATGCGCTGAAGGATCACTGCACTATGCACGTGGTCGATCTTCCCGGCCATGGCTATTCGCGCGATTGCCCGCTACCGCTGGAGCCCAGCGCCAGCGCCGCCGCAATTGCTGCCGCCACACCGCCAGCGATGTGGCTGGGCTGGTCGATGGGCGGGTTGATCGCGCTCACCGCGGCGCTGGAAATCCCACAGCAGGTACTTGGTCTTGCGATGCTCTGCGCCACGCCGAAATTCGTGCGTGATGAAAGCTGGCCCTATGGCAGCGACGCAACACAGGTGCGCCATCTCGCCACCGATCTGGAAACCGACTACCACGCCACACTGGAGCGCTTCATGGCACTGGAAGCGATGGGCAGCCCCGATCCGCGCGCCGAACTCCGCCACCTGCGCACCCTGGTATTCGCGCGCGGCGAACCAGACCTGCGCGTGCTGCAGGAAGGCATCCGCATTCTGGAAGATGGCGACTGCCGCGCCGCGCTGCTTGACCTGGCCATGCCCAGCGCGTGGATCGCCGGCCGCCGCGATCGGCTGGTGCCCCCCATGGCAATGCAGTGGTCGGCTGGGCAATGCGGCGGCAGCTTCACCGAAATCGAGCATGCCGGCCACGCACCGTTCTTCGGTCATGTCGATGCACTGGCGGAAGCGCTGCAGCCCATATTGGCTCAAACACAAGAACGCCTTGCACAGGATACGGCGCCATGAGCGATTTCCATCTCGACAAGCAGCAGGTACGCCACAACTTCGGCCGCGCCGCCACCAGCTACGAAAAGCACGACGTCCTGCAACAGGAAGTGCAGTCGGCGCTGATCGAGCGCCTGGACTTCTACACTTCCGAGCCCAACCGCATCATCGATGTCGGCGCCGGCACCGGCCGCGGCAGTGCGCTGCTGAAAAAACGCTACGCCAAGGCCGAGGTAATCGCCGTCGATCTGGCGCTGCCGATGCTGCGCGCGGCCAAGCAGCACTCCAGCTGGCTTAAGCCATTCCAGCGCGTCTGCGCTGAAGCCACTTCCCTGCCGCTGGCCGATCACAGCGTCGACGTGCTGCACTCCAACCTCTGCTTCCAGTGGATCGACGACCTGAAGGCGCTGTTCGGCGAATGCGTGCGCGTGCTGAAGCCCGGCGGTCTACTGGCGTTCTCCACCTTCGGCCCGGATACGCTGAAGGAGCTGCGCGCGTCATGGGCGCAGGCCGACGAGCAACCACACGTCAGTCGCTTTCTCGACATGCACGACGTGGGTGATGCCATGCTCGCGGCCGGGCTGCGCGACCCGGTATTGGATGTGCACCATTACACGCTGACCTACAGCGCACCACGCAAGCTGCTGGAGGAACTGCAGGGTTTGGGTGCTACCAATGCCGACCAGACCCGCGAACGCGGCCTCACCGGCAAGGCACGCTATCAGCGCATGCTCGCCGCCTACGAGACAATGCGTGTCGATGGCCGCATTCCCGCTACCTGGGAGGTCGTCACTGCACATGCCTGGGGGCCGCCACAAGGTCAGGGAAGACGCGGTACCGATGGCAGCGAAATCGCCAGCTTTTCGGTGGATAGTCTGCGCGGCACCCGGCGCTAGCCAACTGCGGTAGTGAGAGTCGGTCCAACAGCGTCACCTGATGTGTGCTGTAAGCAAATCATCAGTTTGTGAGAGCATTATCGTGGGAACGCGGCATGTGGCGCAGCAATTCCGTTGGTGAATCGCTCAGTTTCATCCGGGAACGCCTGGGTCGAGCTCACACAGCGATCAGCGCAAGTCTTGCTGCGTGGGCTACTCGCCTGAAAGCCATCGTCAATCATCGGGTGCTGCTTAGTACTTTCGGCGCTGGTCACACACACTTTCTCGGGTCCTGATACGGATGGCAGGCTTGACCGAAGCAGATGTCAGAAGGCGTCTCGAGGTCAAGGTCATCCCAGAGGGGCAGGTCTGCGTTCCCGGTGTGCCGCCATGTTGCGCAGGCTCTTTCGCCCGATCGATCGATGGCCTGACATTACATTAGCTGCGCATCCCAGAGATTTAAAACGTGAGCTTTTCTATTCCGCACAGCCACCCGAACCACGCACGCGACCTTTCACGGCGTGACGAAGGCAGGGTTTTCACCATTCTTCTGGCGTTGTATTTTCTCATCCTGTATCCGATCCTGCGGGCGAATCGCTACTACAACGATGATCTGAAGCGCGCACTCATCGGTCACACCGGCTGGGATTCCAATGGTCGTCCGCTGACCACGCTGCTGATGAAGTTGCTGCAGTGTTACGACAGCGGGCTGGTCGACATCTCGCCGCTGACACAGATTGGCGCCATTGCGGTGCTGGCATGGACCGGTGTGCTGATCGCGCGCCGCTACGCTCTGCGTTCGCCGTGGATGGCCGCACTGATCGCGTTCCCGCTCGGTGCACAACCGTTCTATCTGGAAAATCTCTCGTACAAGTTCGATGCGCTGAGCATGAGCATCGCGATACTGCTGGCCTTGCTGCCGATTCTCACCATCGCGAATCACCGGCGCGGCTGGTGGCTGGGTGTGCTGTCACTGTTTGCCAGCCTCAATTTTTATCAGCCGGCGGTCAATGTCTATCTGATTTTCGTGCTTCTGGAGGTTGTGCTGGCCCAGTTGCGTGACGAGCCAATAGCCAACTGGATGAAGCAGCTCTTCTTGCGCGTGCTGCAAGTCGGCTTAGCAATGCTTTTGTATCAGCTGATCATAGGCATCCACATTCATGGCTGGGTCGAACGAGAGAGCGGAAAGATCCACAACTTGAGCCAGCTGCCGTTGATCGCCACGAATATTGGCGGCTTCTACCGGCTTATCGGCAACAGCTTCGACCAGCAATGGTGGACCTATTTTCTGCCGCTACTGATCATGCTTGCCGTGTTTCCCGTTGCCATCGGTATCCAATACGCAACAACACGGCGCGCTTCGCATGCAGCATGGATCAACGCGGCATTGATCCTCATCAGCCTTGTATTGCCTCTGGCAGCATTGCTCTGTATCGCCGGTCCCATGTTACTTTTGCTCACGCCAGAATTTGAGCCACGCGTGTTGATGGGTGTGGGTGCGCTGCTGGTTGCCGCACTGATCGTCATGCAGGCAACGCTGGCGCAGTGGCATAGGTCTCCACGCTGGACGCTTGCGGCGGGATGCATGCTGGCGGTTGGCATGTGCTCGCTGGCCAGCGCTTATGGCAACGCCTTGGGTGAACAAAAGAATTACGAGGACCACATCGCTGCCGGCATGGCAGACGATCTTGCCGATCTGAAAGCCGCCAAAGGCATCCACGGCTTCCTGCTCGATGGCAACATCGGGTTTTCGCCGATAACCGGTCACGTGGCGGAGGAGTTTCCGATGATCAATAAGCTGATCTCACCGTACATCGCCTCGGCGGACAGATTTCATACCAATGAATTTTTGATGTACTACGTCGACGGCATCACCAACGTGGGCCGGCAAACCGATGCCGCAAACCTGCACGCCCAATCCGACCTTCTGGCCAAGGCCCGTCAGTCTGCAGTCGTCCGCGCTACCAGCGGGTACAGTTTGCGAGTCGTCGACAATATTGCCGTGGTTACACTCCACTCAGCCCCTGCGCAGGCGTACGCGGCGGCCAATCGTCCGGCCATTGGCCGTTCTCACGCTACGAAGCAGCAATGATGCACGTGCCGACTACGCCGAGCATTTTCAAAGCAGCGTCGCTTCCAGACGAGGAGTGATTTGCAATTCTTCGCTGCCAAAGAACGACTCACGATACAGATCGACCGCTCGTTTTGCCGCTTGTTGCGGCGTCATGCCCTGAGTAACCAGATGGGCATTGTGTGATCCATACGGGCCATAAATCTTGGCGTCCGTGACGGAAAACATGCCGATGGTTGGCGTACCCGATGCCACCGCCAAATGCATGGCACCGCAATCTGCGCTGATCATCATGTCGACGCCAGCCATCGCAGATGCCATCCGTCGAATGCTGGTGGAGTAGTAGCCGGGCCACTTCGAATCCAGCATCGAACGGCCATGCACCGGGATGATTTCAACAATGCTGCAATCGGGGCTGGCGAGCCTGACGGCAGAAACAAAGTCGCTCCACCACTCCTGGCAGTAGCGCTTGTTCCCCGTGGCCTCGGCGAATAAACCGATCACGCCGCCCGTATTGAGCTGCTCCGACGTGACGACAATGTCACGTATCAGCCGCTCACCCAGTTGTCTCTCAACATCCGTCAAGCGGATATCGAGGACCGGGAAATTTTCGACGTCGTCCATGTGTGGCGATGAGTACCACCGTGCAAGCATCACGGATCGTTTCGCCATGTGATGCGGTGCCATGGAACTTGGCACCAGATGTGTCATTCCGCGACGACGGCCGGCATCGTCGAAACCCAACTTGCGTCGACCCTTGAATACTCTCGTCAGCGCGCGGCTGAAGCCCGACCCAAGACAGGGATCGATTATTAAATCATAGTGCGTTTTTCGTATTTTCAATATTTTTGAAAGAAAAACGAAAGGGTGCTTGAAACCTCTACGCGGAAGACAGTAAATATTTCTGACGCTTGAGAATGTTTGAAATATATCAGCGGCGACATCGCCCTCCGCCACGATATCGATTTCAGCACCTTTGTAGAGCCGTCCGAGCTCGGCAATGAGTGGCGTGACAAGAATCATATTGCCGAGCCGATGATTCGGCCGACAGACCAGGATGCGATAAATCTCGTTCCTGGGTATGGCGTTAACCCCGTGACAGGGAGAAAGTAAGTTCACACATAACCCCGAAGCTGCTGGCGCGCTAGCGCAAATTTCGATGGATATCGAAGTCTGATCATGACTTCTTTTCGGATTTCAGTGTGACGCCTAAAACTTTGCTGATGATTAGTAGTTGTTATTTATTTGTTGATGCCCGTCCATTAATAACCGTAAATACAGTTAAGAATTGTTAACGGAATTTCCGTGTGGATATTTTTGGCTTGAGGAACATTTATCGAAAATTGTTTTCTTATTGCTGCTAGCTTGGCTTGACACACTAGGACAGCCTCAGGTTTTGGCCTCCGTCCAATGAGTTGCAGGGGAACTCCACGCCACTTAGCTCTTTCGATTTTTGCCAGGTATGGCCAAGACGTAATTTTCTCCGATGACGCGCGCTGCGCATCGCCATAACCTGCCTGGAGATTGATCGTGAACGTGCTCATTGTTGAAGACTCGGTGCGTCTTCGTGACTCGCTGGCTCGTGGACTCACTGCCGCCGGCTTCACTGTCGATCTGGCCGCCGACGGTGTGGCGGCGTGCCATCACCTAGACAGCTTCGGCTACGAACAGGTTGTTCTCGATCTCGGCTTGCCGCGGAAGGATGGCCTCGCCGTGCTCCATCATCTACGCCATCGCAGCAAGCGCCCGCGCGTGCTGGTGCTCTCGGCACGCGACCAGGTATCGGACCGGATCGGTGCGCTGAACAAGGGTGCTGATGATTACCTGGTCAAACCATTTGCGTTCGACGAACTCGTGGCGCGACTGCACGCCTTGGCCAGGCGCCCTCAGGAAGCGAGACTGCTTTCCTTTTCGGTCGGAACGCTCAACCTCAATCCACAGGCCCGTCAGATCGATGTTGGCGGGGTGCCACTGCTGCTGACGCCTCGCCAATATTCACTGCTTGAGTTACTGCTGCGCCATCGCGGCCGGGTCTTTACACGCACCGAAATCCTGGATCGTTTGTCGGGCACGGAGTCCGATGCTTCCGACAAAAGTATCGAGGTTGTCGTGTTCGGACTGCGCCGGAAACTAGCTCAGGCAGGCCTCACCGACGTGATCGAAACACGCCGTGGCTCGGGCTATCTCATTCCATGATTCGCGTCATGTCGATACGGCTGCGTATCACGCTATTTCTGGTAGTGACTATCGTGCTTACGTTGGGTGCAGCGACCTGGCTGCTTGATTCGCGTATCGACAACGAAGTGGCCTTGCAAGCCGACACCAATCTGCTTGAGCGCGCTCAGGCGCTCTCCGATATTTTCCGCATGCCGCCAAATGGCGATCAACCAACACTCGGCTTCGACCATGTGCCTGAGTTTCTGGCCGATGACAAAATTGTCTATTTCAAAATCCAGTGCCAAGGCAAATACACACTCTCATCTCCTGCAGCGGCAGTACTGACGTGGCCGACGCCGACGGCGGGAAAGCCAACCTTTGCCGACATGTCGGACACGCTCGGTACCAAACTGCGGGGAGTAGCCATGAGTTTTCTACCTGCCTCGCGTGCAAGCGGAAACGACAATGCGCCAGCCTCACCTCAGTCCAGCTGCAACCTCGGTCTGGCGGTTGATTTCAAGGCGGTAAGAGGTTTTCAGAGATCCATGGACCGCATCGATTACTGGTGCATCCTGATCGCCATCGTTATCGTTGTACTGCTCACGCCGCTGCTGATCCGGCGTGGCTTGCAGCCCCTGTCCAGGCTCGCTGAAGCCGTGCAACTCATCGGGCCTGAGTCACCCGAGCGGCGCCTGGATAGCCACAGTGCAGCCGAGTTGCGGCCATTGATCATGCGCTTCAACGAGGTGCTTTCGCGCATGGAAGAAGGCCTCATGCGCGAGCGCCAGTTCGCCAGCGGCGTCGCGCATGAATTGCGCACACCGCTGGCCGAATTGCGCACCATGATCGAAGTGGAATTGCGTTACCCCAGTGAGCGCAATCCACGAACCATGTTGGCCGATCTCGGTGTCATTGGCATCGAAATGGAGCGTTTGGTTACCGCGCTGCTGTTACTCACGCGTATCGAAGCGGGTATCGAGCAAGTGCAATATGAGTCGGTCGATATCGACGCGTTGACACACAAGCTGCTGGACCGATATTGCGGTGACATTAAAAAACAGCACCTCGATTTAAGCATTTACGCGCAGGGTACGCTGATCTGGCAAGCCGATCCCACGCTACTCGAAGTCATGCTGAGTAACCTTGTAAGCAACGCCGTGACATATGCCCCAGCCGGCAGCCGCCTGACACTCGGTTACCAATCAGGCACTTGGTGGCTGAAGAACGACGCCCCAGACCTGGACCGCAACGATGTGGCGCTGATGCATCGGCGGTTCTGGCGCAAAGGCCAGGATGCCGGCGTGCACACCGGACTCGGCCTGGCGCTGGTCACGGCAGCCGCCAGTGTCCAGTCGATGCGTTTGAATCTGACATTCGACAACGGCCAAATCCATGCTGCGGTGAGTACCGATAAAAGCACCTCGGCACCGACGCCGAGTGACCTGGAGGCTATTGGCAGCTCATCGTCGAAGAATCTCGCCATCGAGTCCTGAAAACCGGTTTCCAGTGCGTACTCATTTTTCTTGCTGCTTTCCCGCGTCATCGGAGCCCCCCACCGGGAGGTGGCGATCCGGAAACGATGCCGTTATCTGCGGGCATGGCAGTTCGTTGTCGATGTAACAACACCGACCTTCCGGCTGACACAGACAGCGGACTCGCCCCGTTACCTGGCTTTCAAGCGGCGGGCAGATCGATGCGTCGCACACGCATCAACTTGACGCTCTGCCGCAATGGAAGAGCATGCGCATTACCTGTCTTGAATGGTATGCATTGGCGCAATAAATTGCGAATCTCCCATCAAATCCAAAACTGAAACGAGACAACACCAACATAATCCTGGCCGACCTTTCACCATCATCGAAAAATAATGCGAAATGTCGGGGCGCGTCATTGATCGAACGCCGCCGTACTCACGCTACAACGCCACTTTGTGATTGCATTTGATAATGATTCGCATCACGATATTTCGGAATCAAGGCTGGTCACAGCGTGCTGCGATATGACGTCTGCACCATCAAATCGAATGAAGGGGATTTATGAGAATGGCAATACACCGGCTCTGGAATTACCGGCGCGGTATTTTGATGGTGCCTACATGCATTGCCGGTTTGATGGTGGCCACGGCCGCGCTGGCTGCTCCGCCGCCGCTGTCGGTACCGATCAGTTCGGAGCAATCGCCGAACGGTGAGTCGACCGACCAGACCACCTTTCTCGGGGATCTCAAGCGCACCAATTTTCTGCTCGGCGACCTGTTCGGCTTACGCACATTTCTGAGCAAGTACGGCATTTCCCTGGCGGCGCAGGAGACCAGCGAGATGCTGGGAAATCCCGTCGGCGGAATCCAGAAGGGTGCCCAGTACGATGGCTTGACCCAGCTCGTGTTGCAGGTCAATACGCAACGCGCCTTCGGCCTTTACGGCGGTCTGTTCAACGTCAGCGCGCTGCAGATCCACGGGCAGAATTTCAGTGCCGACAATCTGGGCACGATCCAGACGGCCAGCGGCATCGAGGCTGATCGCGCGACACGCCTGTGGGAGCTCTGGTACGACCAGAAATTTCTGGAGGAAGACCGGCTCGACATAAAAGTGGGACAGCAGAGCGTCGACCAGGAGTTCATGGTCAGCACCAACGCCCTTTACTTCGTCAACACGATGTTCGGCTGGCCGGCGCTGCCTTCGTACAATATGCCGGGCGGCGGACCGGCGTATCCGCTCTCGGCGCTCGGTGTGCGCCTGCGCTATCGACCCATCGACTCGATCAACGTGCTGCTCGGGGTGTTCAACGGCAGCCCAACCAGCAACAACACCGGCGACCCGCAAAAGCAGAATTCTTCGGGCACCAGCTTCCCACTCGGTGGCGGTCGGCTGATCATGGCCGAAGTCCAATACGCCTATCCTGCGCTGGGCAGCATGGTCTATCCGGGTGAGTCGGCGCCGCTGGCACGCACCTATCGGCTCGGCGCCTGGTACGACACCGAAAGTTTTGCGGATCAACGCTACGACAGCAACGGCCTCTCGCTGGCCAATCCCGCAAGCAATGGCGTACCGGCCAATCACCGCGGAGATTTCTCGCTATATGCCGTGGCCGACCAGATGCTGTGGCGCAATCAGGATGATCCCAACAATACGCTGAGCGGCTTCCTGCGCGTGATGGGCACACCGCAGAACGATCGCAACTTCATCCGCTACAGCGCAAATGCAGGCTTCGTCTATCACGAACCATTCCGCAATCGCGCCGACGACACCTTCGGCGTCGGCATGGGTTATGTAAAGGTCGGCAGCAACGTCTCCGGGCTGGATCGCGATGCGGCAAACGTCGCGGCCATCGTGGACCCCGGCAGCCTCAACATCGTGCGCCACACCGAAACGTATGTGGAAACCACGTATCAGTATCAGCTGCGCCCGTGGTGGCAGCTGCAACCTGACGTGCAGTACGTTTTCAATCCCGGCGGTGGCATCGTCAATCCGAATGACCCCACACGACGCGTCGGCAACGAGCTGGTGCTCGGCCTGCGCACCAACATCCTCTTTTGATAGTGATCGACATGAGCCATGCCATGAATAAGACCCGCCGCCAGCAGGCTGGAAGCCGCCAGCTAATTCGAGCGCTCATTGCTGCAGTCACCGTTCTCTGCGCTAGCACCGCCTTTGCCGACAAGGCACCGGCCGGCTTTCTCGAAACCGTGCATCGCCACGTGACGCTGACCTCCACCGTGACCGACAACGGTGATCTCAATCCCTACGCAATCGTCGTTGCACCCGTTTCAGCCGGCAAGATCGTCAAGGACGATGTGCTGGTCGATAACTTCAACAACCTTTCCAACCTGCAAGGTACCGGTACCACCATCGTGGATTACCGGCCGTCCACCAAGCAGACGACGCTGTTTGCCAAGTTGCCGCAGAAGCTGGCGCAATGCCCCGGTGGCGTGGGCCTGACCACGGCCATGACCATGCTGAAGTCCGGCTGGGTGATCGTCGGCAGCACGCCGAGCACCGACGGCACCACGGCCACCAAGGGCGATGGCTGCGTGCTGGTGCTGGATCCCAACGGCCAGATGGTCGCAGCGTGGTCCGGGCCGACCATCAACGATCCGTGGGGCAACATGGCGGTGATCGATAACGGCGACACCGCGACGTTGTTCATCAGCATGGCGGGTTTTGGCTTGCAAAGTCCTGACGTGATCGATCCGGCGACCAAGTTCCCGGTGCGCATCAAGAAGGCCACCGTGTTACGTCTGCAGCTGCAGATTCCACAGGGCAAGCCGCCGGTGCTGGTCAGCCAGACGGTCGTCGGCGATGGCTTTTCGCAGCGCGCCGACCGCGACAACTTCCTGCTCGGGCCGACAGGCCTGGCACTTGGCCCGGACCACACGCTGTATGTGACCGATGGCCTGGACAACATCATTACCGCGATACCCGATGCGCTCGATCGCACCACCAGCGCAGGCACCGGCAAGGTCGTGACCCAGGGCGGCCTGCTCAACTGGCCACTGGCGATGGTCTACACATCGGCCGGCCATTTGCTCGCCTGCAACGGCAAGGACGGCCAGCTGGTGGAGGTTGATACTGTCACCGGCAAGCAGATCTACAGTCAGTGGATCGACTCCGACCAGGCGCAGTCGCCCCCAGGTAACGGCGACCTGTTCGGTATTGCGATGACGCCCAATGGTGACGGCTTCTATTACGTCGAGGACGACATGAACACCTTGATGCGCGCCGGCAAATGAACGAGTCAGACGATCCGCGCTTGCGCGGCCGGCGCCGGTTCCTGGCGTCGGCCGCGACCGTTGCCGCCGTTGCTGCCACGGCGCCGGTAGCGGCGACGGCACATGCACGCGCATCGTCTGCATCCAGCGAGACCGGCAGCGACAGCGAACCGTTCTTCGGCACCCATCAAGCCGGCGTTGCCACCACGCCACAGGCCAACGTCTATTTCGCCGCATTCGATCTCATCGCCGAAAAGCGCGATGATGTCATTGCCCTACTCCGCGCGTGGACCGCGGCCTCTGCGCGTTTGACGCAGGGTCAGACCGCGGATTTGCTGACCAACGATCCCGCTACGCCCGAACTCGATTCGTACGAAACGACAGGGCTGGCGACCGACCGACTCACGCTCACCTTCGGCTTCGGACCGGGGATGTTCACCAAGGACGGCAAGGATCGCTACGACCTGGCCAAACACCGCCCCGACGCGCTGGCCGACCTGCCCCGCTTCAACGGCGACCAGCTGGTACCCGAGCGTACTGGCGGCGACCTCTGCATCCAGGCCTGTGCCGACAATCCGCAAGTGGCTTTTCATGCCGTGCGCCAACTCACGCGCATTGCCTATGGCGCTGCCAATATCCGATGGGCGCAAAGTGGCTTCATGGCCGCGCAAAAAGATCAAAGCACGCCACGCAACCTGATGGGCTTCAAGGACGGCAGCATGAACGTGCCGATTCGCGCCGAGGCCGCCATGAATCAATACATCTGGGCCGGCGATGAAGGCGGCTGGATGCAGCACGGCACCTATATGGTTGCACGGCCGATCCGCATCGCGCTCGAGCACTGGGACCGCATGAAACTCAGCTTCCAGCAGCAGGTGATGGGCCGCGAAAAGCATTCCGGCGCACCGCTCGGCCAGAGGCATGAAAACGACAGCCTCGCGCTCGATGCCAACGACGCCAACGGCAACCCGATCATTCCGGAAAATGCCCACGTGCGCCTGGGTGCGCCGGAAAACAACGACGGCGCGCAGATACTGCGGCGTTCGTATTCCTACGACAACGGCCTGAGCTACATCGCCGAACGCTGGCCACCGTGGCATCAAGGCATGGAGTTCGACGCCGGCCTGCTGTTCATCAGCTACCAGCGCGACCCACGCACTGGCTTCGTGAAAATCTTCGACAAGATGTCCAAGTTCGACATGATGAACCAGTTCGTCACCCACGTCGGCGGCGGCGTGTTCGCCTGCCCACCGGGTGCGAAAGAAGGCGGATTTATCGGGCAGCCGTTGTTTGATCTGACCTGACAGCAGAACAAGCCAGTAAAAGCGATACTCGTTGGCACAAGCGTTGGAAGCGGTGTGTTCCCGGCGCTTATGTCTTTTTTGCAGTGCACGCCTTGTGCCGAAAACACCCCACCAGATGATCGTTGATCATCCCCGTTGCCTGCATCAGTGAATAGACGATGGTGCTTCCGACAAAGCGAAAGCCACGCTTTTTCATCGCCTTGCTCATGCCATCGGACAAGAGCGTGCTTGCCGGTACGCTGCCACTTTCCGTCCAGCGATTGACGAGCGATTTGCCGTCGACGAAGGACCACAGGTAGTTGTCCAGACTGCCCAACTCCGCGATCACGGTCAGCGCCGTAATCGCGTTATCGCGTGTCGCAAAGACTTTCAGGCGATTGCGGATGATGCCGGGGTCGAGCAGAAGCTTTTCCAGCTCACGATCTTTCATCGCCGCAACGCGGGCGATATCGAAATCATGGAACACGCGGCGGTAGTGGTCGCGTTTGGCCAGCACGGTGCGCCACGACAAGCCGGCCTGCGCGCCCTCCAGGCAGAGAAACTCAAATAGTTGTTGATCGTCGTGTAGTGGCGTACCCCACTCGGTGTCGTGGTAGTCCCGCAACAGCGGATCAGTCGCACCCCAGGGACAGCGTTGGCGTTCAGCAGCTTTGGTCATGGATTGGCCTCGATGGGCGTGGCATTGCGTTTGATGGGTGGGTGGCGGTCGGCCCGGAGTGGGTGAAACCGACCCGATCGGCAGGCATCTGCCGAGGCCGGTTATCATCGCAGGCATGAACCCCACCGTGCTCCCCGCCGATCCCGATCGTTTTCCGGACCAGGCCGCCAGTTTCATGCTGGATGGCCCGACCGGCAAGCTCGAAACCATCACCGATGTCGCCGAGTCCGCCTGCGCACGCCGCGGCGTGGCGGTGATCTGCCACCCCAACCCGGTGCAGGGTGGCACCATGCACAACAAGGTGGTGACGATGGCCGAGCGCGCGCTGCGCGAATCCGGACTCGACACCGTGCGTTTCAATTTTCGCGGCACCGGCAATTCACCCGGTGAGTACGACAACGGCAAAGGCGAAGGCGACGATCTGGCTGCCGTGGTTGCATGGGTGCGACGCATGCGTCCTGACGATGCACTGTGGCTGGCCGGCTTCTCGTTCGGCAGCTACGTGACCATTTCTCGCGCCGCCCAACTGCACGCCGATGCGCTGATCAGCATCGCACCACCGGTGGGCCGCTGGGCCTTTGGTGAGCTGGCTGTGCCGACCTGCCCGTGGCTGGTCGTGCAGGGCGAGGCTGATGAAGTCGTGGAGCCGCAGGCGGTGTTCGACTGGATCGATGCGCTGGAGAAAAAGCCCGAGCTGGTGCGCATGCCGGATACCAGCCATTTTTTCCATCGTCGATTGATGGACCTGCGCGGCGCGATCAAGCACACCATACGCGGCTGGCTCCCACCGGCGCGTTGAGCATCGCTTGTCCGTCTTTGCCTATCCGTCGCTCGGCCCTTATCCCCCCACACCAAGACTTTCCGCTTCATGAGTGAATCTCCGCAACTTGCGCCTGGCGCGCGATACCAGGAAGGCATCGCCGCGCATCGCTGGGAATCCGATCCCACGCAGCTGGCGCTGCTGCCCGAGTTCGATCGCATGCATGCGGCACTGTGTGTGCAACCGGACGCCAGCGGCGGATTGTTTGGACGGCTGAAGTCGCTGCTCGGCAATGAGCCCGCAGCGGCTGTGCCCGGACTTTATCTTTGGGGTAGCGTCGGGCGCGGCAAGACGTTCCTGATGGATCTATTTGTTTCCAGCTTGCCGCAAGGCACGGCGCTGCGTCGGCACTACCACCGCTTCATGGGCGAGGTGCACGAAAGTCTGCGCGCACTGGGCAACCGGCAGAATCCGTTGATCGAAGTAGCGGCTGGCCTGGCCGCTCGGTGTCGCGTGCTGTGCCTGGACGAGTTTCTGGTCAACGACATTGGCGATGCGATGATTCTCGCCGGCCTGCTCGACGCGTTGTTTGCGCGCGGCGTCACCCTGATCACCACCTCCAACACCGCACCGGCCGACCTGTACAGGAACGGCCTGCAGCGCGCGCGCTTTCTGCCCGCCATCGCCCTGATCGAAAAGCACTGCCACGTGGTGGAGATGGCCTCGTCACACGACTGGCGTTTGCGTGCGCTGGCGCAAGCACCGGTATATCTCACACCACCCGGTGCAGAGTCGCATCGCGCGCTGGAGCGCATCTTTGCCAGCCAGGCCAGCGGCACCATCGAGCAGGATGGCGCCATCGTTATCAACGGACGCAACATTGCTTTCCACAAGCGCGCAGAAAAGGTTCTCTGGTTCGAATTCGAAGCGCTGTGCGAAGGCCCGCGTGCCGTGGCCGATTACATCGCACTGGCCAAGGCTGGCCCCACCGTGATCGTCGCCAACGTGCCGCAGTTCAACACGTATAGCGACGACGCGGCCAAGCGCTTCGTGCAACTGGTCGACGAATTCTACGACCGCCATGTGAAGCTGGTGCTCTCCGCTGCTGCGCCGATCACCGAGCTCTACGACGGCGAACGCCTGCGCGCCGAATTCGGCCGCACCGAATCCCGCCTGATCGAAATGCAGAGCAAGGATTATCTGGCGCTTGAGCATCGGGCTGACTAAGGTTGACCTATTGAGGTTACAACTCGCTCCTGCGAGTTGCCCTTCGGGCCATTCGCTGCGCGAATGTTCGTTCCGGCATCCTGCCTCCACAGTCGCTGCGCTCACCACCAACCTACGCCGTCCGCTGCTAGCATCGGACGCCATGAATCCCTTCGCCATCCCTTTACAGACATCAGGCAACGTTCCGTGACTCATACCGAACCCCGCTCGCGCAGCGAAAGCGTCAAGGCCATCTTTCGCGTGGTTGGCGGCAATTTTCTGGAGATGTACGATTTCATGGTCTATGGCTATTACGCCTCGGCCATTGCACGCACGTATTTCCCCAGCCACAACGCATATGCGTCGCTGCTGCTAACGCTGCTGACGTTTGCCGCAGGCTTTGTGATGCGGCCGATCGGTGCGATCGTGCTGGGCGCGTATATCGATCATCACGGCCGTCGCAAGGGTTTGATCGTCACGCTGGCACTGATGGCGGTGGGCACGCTGCTGGTGGCCGCGGTGCCGGGCTACGCGACCATCGGCATTCTCGCGCCGCTGCTGGTACTCGGCGGGCGGCTGCTGCAAGGCTTTTCGGCCGGTGTGGAACTGGGCGGTGTATCAGTGTATCTGTCGGAAATTGCTACGCCCGGACATCGCGGTTTCTATTGTTCGTGGCAATCGGCCAGCCAGCAGGTGGCGGTGATGTTTGCGGCGCTGCTTGGCCTGCTGCTGCAGCGCTGGATGCCGGCGCAGGCGATGAACGACTGGGGCTGGCGCATCCCCTTCATCATCGGCTGTCTGATCGTGCCGTTCGTGTTCCTGATCCGCCGCTCGCTACAGGAGACCGAGGCATTTCTCGCGCGCAAGCATCGCCTGGCCGCCGGCGAAATCTATCGCTCGATGATCACCAACTGGCGCATCGTGCTGCTCGGCATGGCGATGGTGTTGATGACGACGGTGTCGTTCTACCTGATCACCGCGTACACGCCCACCTTCGGCAAGGAAGTGCTGAAGCTGTCATCGTCGGATGTGTTTGTCGTCACGCTATGTATCGGCCTGTCCAACCTGATCTGGCTGCCGTTGATGGGCGCCTTGTCCGATCGTATTGGCCGCTGGCCGCTGCTGCTCGCATGTACCGTACTCGCGTTGCTCACCGCATATCCTGTACTGCACTGGCTGGTGGCCGACCCGGGTTTCAGTCGACTGTTGGGCGTAGAACTATGGCTGTCCTTCATCTACGCCAGCTACAACGGCGCATTGGTGGTCGCGCTGACCGAAATAATGCCTGCCGACGTGCGCACCGCCGGCTTTTCGCTCGCCTACAGTCTCGCCACCACGCTGGGCGGATCGAGCCTGGCAATTTCGCAATGGCTGATCCACCTCACCGGCAACAACGCCGCGCCAGGTTTGTGGCTGTCGTTTGCGGCGCTGTGCGGATTGATCGCTACCGTGCTGGTGTACCGCGATCCGCAACGGCGGATGTTGCATCGACTGTAGGTTGCTGCGATTCGTTTGAGCCAGGTTCTGCTTTCGACCCAGCGGTCACTATCAACAGGCAAGAATCACACTGCATCCTCACGTAACAGGTAGCTTCTTCGCTTCAGCGATCATCGGCCTCCGTTATGGTCCACCAGCAAGTCAGTAGCGAAACGCCCGCTATCACCAATAACAGCGTGATGGCCGATGCCGACAGCTCGCCACCCATCAAGTCGCGCCAACCAAGATGCAGCAGCGGCATGGCCAGGAGACTTAGCCAGGACGCCCCCGCTCCTGCCAGGAGACCGATCCACAACGGCCAGGCAACGCGGCGGCGACGCGGTGGCAAACGCTGCATCAGGCGTTCGGAAAACCCGTCATCGGGCACCGGTCCCTCGAACTGCTTTTGCAGCAGTGCGTCGATAGGATCGTCGTGTTGATGACTCATGATGTTCGCTCCTCATCGGCGGTTTCACGCCAAGGTGCCAGCCATGTTTTCAGTTTTGCTTTGCCGCGTGTTGCATGGGTTTTCACCGTACCCAGCGGCATGACCAGTACATAGGCCGCCTCTTCGTGACTCAGGCCCAGTTGCACACAATGCAGCAGCACGGTCTGCTCAGCGGCAGACAAGCGCTGCATGGCGCGCTCGAGATCCAGCCGTAGATCAACCGCGTCGGGCAGTGCTGGCAATTGATCAACCGCGTCGTCATCGGTGTCGCCAGAAGGCCACGGTTTCTTTCGGCACGCCTGCAGGAAACACGAATAGGTGATGCGGTAAAGCCAGGTGGAGAATCGCGCTTCGCCACGGAACTGATCCAGTTTCCGCCACGCCAGCAGAAATGCTTCCTGCGCCAGATCGTCTGCCATGGCGTGATCGCCATGCAGCAGACGACGCAACTGCGCGCGCACCATGCCTTGATGGCGGCGCAGTAACTGTTCGAACGCGCGGCGATCCCCACCCAGCAACGTTCGAGCCACCAGCGCTCGATCAATACGCGCTTCGACGGCGCTATCAGCCACGCCGGTTTAGCCACCAGCTGGCGAGATAGCCCAGGCCGATCATCAGCGGCAACAGGCCCAGGCCCCACAAGCCGCCGATGCTCCGGCCGTTGTCGAGCTGTATGGGCAAGGCCAGCAGCATCGCCATCAGCCCAAGGCCGGTGCTGATCAGCACCAGTCCCCGGCGACGTTCGCTGTAGGCCACTTGCGGCTCGATAAGCAGCTGCGCGGGAAGATCCACACCCTTGTCGGCTAGCTGCAACAGCATTTGATAGCGCGCCTGCGTTTGCTGATAGCGATACCGCAGCGTGATCAGAACGATCAGCACGGGGGCCAGCATCACGATGAAGGGAATAAATAGTGCTGCAGGTTCCATTATCTTGCTCCAGAGTTGAGTTACTCGGATGGTGGATGATTAGCCTGATGCCCGGTTGAGTCCTCAGGGTTTCGCGCCTTCGGCGGCAAGCAGGTCGGCAATCTCCTCGGCCAGCAACCAGTGTTGCGACGGCCCTTCGTTACTGGTCAGAGCCACGGCCGCGCCGGTTTCCCAAACCATCTCCAGGTCTGACGTCGTGCCCTCGATGCCGCCCTGGTGGCCACGGATGTGGCGGCCGTGCGAGAGCCGTTCGTCGATTCCGGCTCCAATGGCACCGGGGCCGTCGTTCGGCGCTTCGTCGTCGAACATCTTCGCCAGCGTCGCGGGCCTGAGCAGCCTGCCTCCGTGCAAGGCATTGGCGAACCGCAGCAGGTCGACATTGGTGGAATAGCCGCCACCTGCGGGACTGCCCTTGTAGATGCCCTGCACCCAGTTTGCCTTCCACGTATGGGAGAACACCCCATCGTCGTGGTAGTAGCCGACCGCAAGCCCGGGCACGATCTCGTCCTCGCTGTCGAAGCCACTGGATGCCATCTGCGCAGGTTCGAAGACGTGGTGCTGGATATAGTCGAAGTAACTTTCACCGGAGACGTTCTCGATGATGCGACCGAGCAGAATGTAGCCGGCGTTGCTGTAGCTCAACCCCTTGCCCGGCTCACCCACCTTGGGCTGGCGGGCGATCAGCGCCAGATAGTCCACCGGATTGACGTAGCGTTCGGAGTGCTCGAAATAGTCCGGCACCATGAAGTCGCCCAGGCCCGCGGTATGGTGCAGGAGTTCCCACACAGTGACTTTCTTCGCCATCGCCTGGTCGGGATATTCCGGAACCAGCTTTGCCAGTGTGTCGTTCCACGACAGCTTGCCGGCCTCGACCAGTTGCGCGACGGCGACCGCGGTGAACATCTTGCCGACCGAGCCGATGCGGAACTTCGTCTGGTGATCGACCGGCACATTGAAGCTGCGTTCGGCAAGGCCACGACATTCGTCGAACACGGTCTCGCTGCCATCGATAACGGTCACGCAGCCGGAGAAATCGGACACGCGCACCAATCGGTCCAGTACGGCATGTATCTGTTTTCCCAGCTCCGCATGCGACACCGGTCCCTTGGGCCAGTCGGCATAAAGCGGATTGTCCATCGGGACCATGTGCGCTTGGGCGAGCTGCTTCGGATGCGTCGGGTCGGCGGTCAGCCAGAACAGGGCGGCTTGCGAGCTGCGACGTCCCTTGACGGCGACTTCGAGCAGTCCCGGCTGGTGCGGATCCGTGCGCACATCGAACACGTCCAGGCCGCCGCTATCGCGAGCCGCCGAAACCAGGTCTGTTATGAAATCCGCCTTGTCGTCCGCATCGATGGCCAAGGACAGAATGGTGGGTGCCCACTGCCTGATCTGTGCGGGAGTGTCGGTATTGATGTGGTGGATCAACTCACTGCCGAGCTTGCCGACCGGCGTGTTCGGCAAGCTCGCCGCCGTGGACGCAGCCATTGCTGTGGAAGCCAAGAGGAGGTTGCCAAGTACAAGTATGGGTACGAGAAAGCATTTGCGGATTGCGCATTTTTCGATCTGGATGGAATGGCTCATCGGCTGCGCTCCTGTGCCTATCCGCCCCCTCGATGGCGGACGGACGACTCGTCGGTTGGGAAGACCTTGCTGGACCGCGGTACTCACGGTGTCAGAGGCTTGGATGCGCCGATGGAGGTAAATGGATTCAACGCGGGTCAGCAGCCAACAAGCGAGGCATGGCTATCGACCCAATAGGCACTCGACGTCTGCTGGCGTGGCATTGGCCGAACGTCCGCGTATCTGTCCGCGGACGGTGACACGTATCCGCCGCCGGCCAGCAAACTCTTGAATTGACTTGCTTCAGCCGTGAATCTCCCGCTGGCACAGGGTTTGCTGTGTCCGAATACAGCTGCCGCGTTCGCTTCCGTCCACAGACTGCAGCCTTTTCCCACTTCGCTTGGCTCGCTGAGCACAGTGGTATTGCCAAATATCCGTATCAGGAGCTTTGCTGACTATGTTTCGCACAACCATTCTTTCTTTCATGTTGGCACTGGCCGTTGGAATGGCTGCGACCCATGTTTCCTCGGCTGCGACGCCGGCTGGCGCATCCAGCACGGCAACCATTCCAGCACAGGACAAATCACCACTGATGTCGCGTGACGAGATCACCCGGATCCTCGCGAGTAATCGCAAGATCGTCTCACCCGATGGCATCGACGAGATGGTCAAAGTACGTATCGGTGGCATCGACCAATGGCTGTCGATTCGCGGCAAGGATCGACGCAATCCTATCCTGCTGTTCCTGCATGGTGGCCCTGCCTCCCCGGCGATGCCTGAAGCCTATACATTCCAGACGCCCTGGGAGGATTACTTCACCGTGGTGCAGTGGGATCAGCGTGGCGCTGGCAAAACCTATGCGGCCAACTCGGAGCAGGCGATGGTGTCGCGAATGACCATCGAAGGCATGACGGACGATGCGGCACAGGTGACTGAGTACCTGCGTCAGCACTATGCCAAGCAGAAAATATTCCTGCTGGGACATTCCTGGGGCACGGTGCTGGGCGTTCACTTGGCCCAGCTGCATCCGGACTGGTTCTACGCCTATATCTCGGTAGGCCAGGTCGTGAACGGGCGCCACAACGAAGAGGTCGGTTACGCCTTCGCCCTCCGCGAAGCGAAAGCGCAAGGCAATGCTCAGGCCGTGCGCGAACTAAAAGCCATGGCGCCATACCCTGGCCCGAAACTGACCCTCGACAACATCGGCATGCGCAGCAAATGGGAGATGTATTACGGCGGTCTCGCCTATGGTCGCCAGGATTACCAGTTCGAAGACGATGCTGAATCGTTGTCGCCCGATTACAGCAAAGCGGACCTCGCCGCGATCAGCAAGGGCAGCCTGTTTTCGCTGAATCATCTGCTGCAGCCGCTGTTGGCGGTCGATTTCGACAACACCACACATTTCGATTGCCCGGTGATCGTGTTCGTGGGGCAGCACGACTACACCACGGCGCACGAGCTGACGGAAAAGTGGTTCGGCGATATACAGGCACCTTCGAAGCGACTGGTGAGGTTTGCCGACTCGGCCCATATGATCATGCAGGAACAACCGGGCCGGTTCTTGATGCATCTGGTGACCGATGTCTTGCCGCTCGCACAGAATGCAGGGGATGCAGCGCCAACGGAAATCACCCGCGATCACTAACACAGCGTGGGCTGTGCTTGCACGCCCACGAACATCACGACTGCTGTATCCATCTTCGGCATGTCGAGTGCAGAAAAGTCCGTGCTTGCCAAATTGTTCGGGCGATCAGTTCGCCAGGGCGCATGCGAGCACTCTTCTGTTCTTCCTGCGCTAATGCCCACTTCTTGCCGACAACAGGCATTGCATCGGGGAAGGCCAAACGGCAATCTCGTAACGTGCGTTATCGTCGTATGGACACAACGAACACTTCGCAACGCATGCGATGAGCGACGCGTTCTTCATGACTGGCTATATCGCCGTACGCAGTTCCGCCAGCAGCGCCGCATCCGTCCATGATCGTGGCGTTTCTTCTGCCTCGTGAATCAAGGCGCATAGCTTCGCGTTGACCGGTGCCTGTCGATTCTGTGCTTCGGCCAATTTCACCACTTCGCCATTGATGTAGTCGACCTCCGTGCGCTTGCCGGCTTGCAGGTCATCCCAGGTCGATGAGCGGGCCAGTGGATCGATCGCCAGCATGCGCGAGGCGATACGGCTGAACAACGCGTCGGGCAATGCCAGCACACGTGGCATCCATGTCGGCGGTAGTGGCGTTAGCTTGGCGACCGGCAATCGCGCGCTCCGAAAAACATCGAGCGCCTCGCGTTGAGCCAGTGCGAGACAATGGCGCCAGCCACGCTGTGACAGCTCGTCGCGTAACGGCAGATCGGACAGCGCGTTGATCGCGTTGTTGAGGTTGAGCAACAACTTGGCGCGTTGCACGGCGGCCATGTCGTGGTGCAACTGCAACGGCAGGCCGGCGTTGGCGAAGGCGGCCAGCCACGCGCCGAGCTTTGTATCGGACTGCACCATCAGTTCGCCGGACGAAGCCTGATGAAACACGCCGGGTGCGCGCTGTACCACGTTGAACGGCACCATACCTGCCAGCACCGTACACAGCGGCAACGCTACGGCCAACGTTTCCGCATTGTGCAATCCGTTCTGCAGACTGATGACGAGCGTGCCGGGTTTGAGGACGCCAGCAAGCTGCTGCGCAGCTTCGGCCGTAGCCGCTGATTTGACACAGACCAGCACCAGAGAAGCATCCGCTGCAGCGGATGCTTCCGTATGCAGATCGAGTACAGCTGGCTCTATCCGCTGCTGGTGACCGCGATAGTCGCTCACCGTAAGTCCGTGCTCGCGCAAGCTATTCAGCATGCCTTCGCGGCCGATATAACGAACCGATGTTTGGCCGTCCAGACGTCCACCGATATAGCAGCCGATACTACCGGCGCCATAGACGACGGCGCGCCCTGAAGCGATCATGCGCAGGCCTTTGCCGCGGCGCGACCAGCGATGCGACCGGAGAACAGGCAGCCGCCAAGGAAGCTGCCTTCCAGTGCACGATAACCGTGCAGTCCACCGCCACCGAAACCGGCGGCTTCGCCAGCAGCGTAGAGACCGGACAATGGCTGGCCATTCGGCGCCAGCACGCGAGCATCGAGATCGGTCTGGAAACCGCCGAGGCTCTTGCGGGTGAGGATGTTCAGTCGGACCGCGATCAACGGGCCGTTCGCTGGATCGAGCATGCGATGGGGCTTGGCTACACGCGTCAGCTTGTCGCCACGATAACGGCGCGCGTTGTGGATCGCCATGACCTGACTGTCTTTGCTGAAGGGGTTATCGAATTGCAGGTCGCGTGCTTCGATCTCGCGGCGGATGTGCGCAAGATCGAGCAGGTTATTACCTGCCAACGCGTTCATGCCAGCGACCAGTTCTTCCAGGTTGTCGCGCACGATAAAATCGCGGCCGTGCTGCTTGAACGCTTCCACCGGCGCCGGTGCGCTTTTGCCGATCGCGCGTTTGGCCACCTGCCGCCAGCTCTTGCTGGTCAGATCGGGATTTTGCTCGGAGCCGGACAGCGCGAATTCGCGCTTGATGATCGCCTGGTCGAGGATGAACCAGCTGTAGTCGTAACCGGTACGGCGCAAGTGTTCCAGCGTGCCCAGGGTGTCGAAGCCAGGCCACAACGGACCGGGCAGGCGCTGGCCGGTGGCATCGAACCATAGCGAGGATGGGCCGGGCAGAATGCGGATCGCATGCATCGGCCAGATCGGGTTCCAGTTCTCGATGCCCTCGACGTAATGCCACATGCGGTCGCGATTGATCAGGCTGGCACCGGCGGCGGCGCCGATATCCAGCATGCGGCCGTCGACATGAGCCGGAACCCCGCAGATCATCTTCGCCGGCGGCGCCCCCATACGCTCGGGCCAATAGCGGCGCACCAATTCGTGATTGCCACCGATGCCGCCGGAACAGATGATCACCGCCTGCGCCCGATGTTCGAACTGGCCGATCGTTTCGCGCGAGCTGGGCTTGCCGCGCTCCGCGGTATCGGTGGCCAGCACGCTGCCGCGTGCGCCGACCACAGTGCCTTTGTCGACGATGAGTTCGTCAACGCGATGACGGAACGCGAAGCGCAGCAGTCCCTTCGCCTCGGCTTCGCGCGCGCGCCGCACGAACGGTTCGATCACGCCGTGGCCGGTGCCCCAGGTGACATGAAAGCGCGGCACCGAATTGCCGTGGCCGATCGCGCCGTAGCCACCGCGTTCGGCCCAACCGACCACCGGAAACCAGCGCATGCCCATAGCATGCAGCCAGGCGCGCTTTTCGCCACTGGCGAAATCCACGTAAGCTTCGGCCCAGCGGCGTGGCCAGCGATCTTCGGCGCGATCGAAACCCGCGCTACCCATCCAGTCGGTCAGCGCCAGCGCGTGCGAGTCGCGCACGCCCATCCGCCGCTGCTCAGGCGAGTCGACGAAGAACAAGCCGCCGAACGACCAGAACGCCTGCCCGCCCAGACTCTGCTCGGGCTCCTGCTCCAGCACCAGTACGCGCTTGCCCGCGTCGGTCAACTCCGTGGCCGCCACGAGTCCGGCCAACCCTGCGCCAATCACAATCACATCAGTGCTTTCGCTCATGCGTGCTCCGGTGTTGTTCCGAGCAATCAACTTAGCGCGGACCGACTGTCGTGGCTATGCGCAATGCGACAAAATGGCAGAGCTAAAACTGGCAAGTCTGCTCGCCAATGAAAGCCGTTGATCTTCACACCCTCGCCGACTTTTCATACGGATACAAGCCCATGAATTCCAGCGCCAACCCGGGTAGCAGTCACGTCACAGTGAAAAATCTGGCATTTGCCTTAGTGACTTTTGTCTTTGTGCTTATCGCACATGCCGTGGCTTATCTGACTCACGAATACAGCCATTCACTGACAGCCTGGTCGCTAGGGTGGATGAAACAGCCATTCGGTATCGACTATGGACCTGCCACGGCCTACAACATCATCTTTCTGGGAGATGTTTCGGACAATGTGGATTATTCGCCCATCCTCGCCAGTGGTAATGGGCACAGCGCCGCACTGATTGCGCTTGCGGGTCCTTTCATGGGAAATGGTTTGCTGTACTTCATCCTGTACGGGCTGACTTCGACCAGTTTCATTAAGTCGCGCCGATTCGTATTGGCCTTTTTCTATTGGCTATCCCTGATGTGCGCTGCCAATGTCTGGGGCTATGTCCCCATACGGGCGATTACCACGCACGCCGATATTGCCATCGCGGCGCAAGGCCTGGGTATCTCCACCTGGGGATTATTTCCATTTGTAATGCTCGTTTCGGGCTACATTACTTACCACTTCTTCTGCAGAATGTTTCCGAAGGTCTGCCAGGCTGTTGCTGGTGACGTTGAAGGCAATCTTGCCCTGTTGATTGCCTTCACCTCATTCTGGTACTTCTCGTTCTACGGCGCCGATGGCATCTCGGGCTCCTATGGATTCATTTCGCAAATCCTCTCAATTACTTCGCGATACCTGCTTTTCCCGTTGTGTGTGGTGTACCTGTCATCGAGGTATGCCATTGGGAATTGGACACGACATCAGCTGCCGGCTCAGTAGCGCTGACATTTGCAACGCGGCCACTGCTACCTTGAGAGGGTTGAGGTGACGCAGAACGCGTTGATCAACGTGAACCTGACGCATAGACGTCCGTTGAAAATCAACGGCGCTCAACGCGGCTACGTTTTTCGATACCGCGCTCCCACGGCGGATTTTTGCCAAAGTGCTCGGCCAGAAAATCGACGAAGGCGCGTACGCGTGGCGGCACCATGCGTCGTTGCGGCATGACGGCGTGGATGCCGGTGGTGGTGATCGGGTATTTCGGCATCACCACCACCAGGCGACCGGTGCGTAGCTCGTCGCAAACATGCCAGAACGAATGGATGGCAATGCCCAGGCCCGCCACGGCCGCATCGCGCAGCAGTTCGCCGGTGTTGCTTTCGAAGCGGCTGTGCACGCGCTGCAAAATTTCGCCGCCCTTGCCATCACCGAAACGCCATAGGTCCTGCTGTCCCGACGTGCCCGTCAATAACAGGCAGGCATGCTCGGCCAAGTCCTTCGGTTTGCGCGGATGCCCGTGCCGCTGCAGATAGGCAGGCGAGGCGCACAGTACACGCCGGTTGGTGGCCAGTTGGCGCGCGACCAGACCGGAATCGCCAAGCGCGCCCACACGGATACCGAGGTCGAAGCCCGCGCCGACCAAATCCAGCAGCTCGTCGCTGAGGTTCACGCTCAACTTGATGCGCGGATGGCGAGTCAGAAATTCCGGTAGCAGCGGCGACACGTACTGACGGCCGAAGGAGGCAGGCATGGTGACGCGCAACGTGCCTGACACTTCGTTTGCGGCTTGGCGCAGGCCGCTGGTCAGCGCTTCGAGATCTTCCACCAGCACGCGACCCTGTGCGGCGAGCGCCAGACCTTCCGGCGTGGCATGCAGCTGGCGTGTGGTCCGATGCAGCAGCACTACACCAAGCTCGCGCTCGAGTCGCTTCAGGCGCTGACTGGCCACGGCCACGGATAAACCGAGGCTTCGCGCCGCCGCGCTGATGGTGCCCAGATCGAGCACGCGCATGAACAGACTCAGGTCACCGATGCGGTCCATGACTATCAATCATTCATTGAAAATGATTCCACATTTTGTCTGTTTTATTACTAAATGCAAAGCTCTACGCTGACGCCATTCCTGTTTTGGAGCGTCATCATGTTTGCCCCATCCCTCTCCAAACCCCGCACGCCGCTCGCGCTCTACGCGCTGACGGCTGGCGCGTTCGGCATCGGCACCACCGAATTCGTGATCATGGGCCTGCTGTTGCAGGTCGCTGCCGATCTACACGTCAGCATCGCCGCGGCCGGCTTGCTGATCACCGGCTACGCGTTGGGTGTGTTCGTCGGCGCGCCGTTACTGACCGCGGCGACCAGTCGACTGCACCGCAAGACAGCGCTGGTTGCACTGATGCTGATTTTCACCGTTGGCAACCTGGCCAGCGCGCTCGCACCAAATTACACGGTGCTGATGATCGCGCGCGTCATTACCTCGCTGGCCCACGGCACCTTCTTCGGTGTCGGCGCCGTGGTGGCGACCGGTTTGGTGGCCGAAGATCGCAAGGCTTCGGCCATATCGATCATGTTCACTGGTCTGACCGTGGCCACGTTGCTGCGCGTACCGGCCGGCGCATGGCTGGGGCACGCCTACGGCTGGCGCGCCACGTTCTGGGCAGTGACCGCGATCGGTGTGGTCGCCACCGCGATCATCGCGCTGCTGGTACCGTCAGATCGCAGCGACACTGCGCCGGTGCTGTTTCTTGAAGAGCTGCGGGGGATCGCCAAGCTGCAGGTGCTGCTCGGGTTGCTGATGACTGTGCTGGGCTTCGCCGGCGTGTTCACGGTATTTACTTACATCCAGGCGATCCTCACCGGCATCACCGGTTTCGCCGACAGCTCGGTCTCACCGATCCTTCTGGTGTTCGGCGGTGGGCTGGTGGTCGGCAACCTGCTGGGTGGCCGCCTGGCCGATCGCAAGCTCACGCCGACGCTGCTCGGGTCGCTGATCGCACTGGCCATTGTGCTTGGCGCAATGACGTTCGCGCTGCACAGCAAGCCGGCGATGATCGTGTTTACCGGCCTGCTCGGCATCGCGGCCTTCGCCACCGTCGCACCGCTGCAATTACGCGTGTTGCAAAAGGCCGCTGGCAGCGGACAGAGCCTGGCATCGAGCTTCAACATCGCCGCATTCAATCTGGGCAACGCGATCGGCGCATGGCTGGGCGGTGTGGTGATCACGCACGGTCCCGGCATGACTGCTGTGACATGGGTTGCCGCGCTGGTGACGATATCGGGCCTGATGGTGGCACTGGTGAGTGTGCGGCTGGATTCGGTCAGACGTGTTGAATCCCGAACATCCGCTGTTTGCGCGTCCGCTTAAATCCTGAATCAAATCAGGCAACACAAGAATCCACCCAGCCACTTCAGGAGATCGTCATGCGTCTCGGCACTCTACCGTCGGCAAAATCCTGCCTCCGCATAACTGGATCGAGTCATCGATTTACTACGCTGCTTTTACTTGTCGTGGTGGGTTGCTTCGCCGCTTCAGCGCGTGCTGCAGCGCCTTCAGGATTCGACAAACCCCAATGGATCACGACCTGGATCGCCAGCCCGCAGCCACTGTGGAAGGGTGATTTTCCGTTAACCACCAATGTGCCTTTCAATTTCTGGAATCAGACGGTGAGACAGGCCGCGCGCGTCAGCGTGGGAGGGCACAGCGTGCGCATCCAGCTGTCGAATGATTACGGCTCGACACCCTTGGTTATCGGCTCGGCCCACATCGCATTGACCGGAAAGGATGCCGGTATTGTGGATGGAACGGATCGGTCGATAACGTTTGGCGGCCAAGGATCGATCAGCATTCCGCCAGGCGCACCGGTGCTCAGCGATCCGATTGATCTGAAAGTGGCAGCACTACAGAACGTATCGGTCAGTCTCTATTTTCCAGAACCTGTCTCGCCTTCCACTTTTCACTGGGACGGGCGGCAAACGGCTTACATCGTCAGCGGCAACCAGACAGCCAAAGATTCCATCAAGCCCGATGCAACCATGACGACCCGCGTATTCCTCAGCGCGATTCAGGTTGATGCGCCATCGAAAACACGAACCGTCGTTGCGCTGGGTGATTCGATCACCGACGGCGCGGGCTCGACCATGGATAGCAATGCGCGCTGGCCCGATTTTCTAGCTGCGCGACTTGTCGACAATCACGTTGCAGTGCTCAACGCCGGCATTTCCGGCGCACGCCTTTTGCAGGACAAGATGGGCGTCAATGCGCTGGCTCGCTTCGATCGCGATGTGCTGAGTCAGCCGAATATCGAATCAGTGATCGTGCTGCTGGGCATCAACGATATCAGCTGGAATCACATGGCGTTTGCTCCGAACGACATGCCCGCGACCGCCCAGCAGTTGATCGCCGGTTATCGACAGCTGATCGCCCGCGCGCATGCGCGAAACGTGCGAATCATCGGGGCGACGCTGACGCCATTCGAGGGTGCGCTGAAAGACACGCCCATGGTTGGCTATTACTCCGCCGAGAAAGAGCAGGTACGGCAAGCCGTCAATCGCTGGATACGCGAGAGCGGTGAATTCGATGCTGTCGTCGACTTCGACAAATTATTGCGCGACCCCACGCATCCAACGCGCCTGCTGCCTGCCTACGATTCCGGTGACCACCTGCACCCTGGCGATATCGGCAATAAGGCAATGGCGGCCGCAATCGACTCGGATACACTTTTCAATAGTCGATAAGATCGTCGAGAAAAACCAAGCATCGATTACACGCTGAATTCAATTTGACTGCAGCTGATTCAACCCTATGCCAATGTGATGAGAAGTTTGCCTCATGAAGCAAATTCCAAGCGCCGATGCACACGTTCATTTGGAGGACTTGGAGCTGGACGAAGGGAATTTCAGAACGTTGGTGAGTGTGTTGCAAACCTTGATCGAGGAGATGGAGCAGGATTGCTCGCTCGACGAACCGGGGCGGCTGCGTCAACGCCTCGAGGCGCTTGACTGCCTCGAGGCCCATCTCCCGAATGGACAGGCTCAAGTCCGCGATGCTGAATCCTCTCTGGAGGCGGAACTCCATCATCGAGCTGAGGCGATCTATGCCAGGCTGGAGGCAGTCAACTACGCGATCTACCACACCATCCGTCGCGACATCCAGCGGGGTGCCGGGGCGGAATCGCTGTTGCAATGGGTGATCGCGTCCGCTGATGATGGCCATCATGCCTCTCGGGCAAGCGGTGAACGCTATGACTATCTTGATGAACTGATCAGCGGAGTTTTAGAGTTCGAAGAGCCCTGCACCGGAGTAGCTGAGCTGCCGCCAGAGATGGTGTTTTATCAACCCACTCCGGCGCGCCATATCTTAGATCTGATCGAGCGCGCCGCACTCACCGAACGGGATGTACTGGTTGATCTTGGCTCGGGCATGGGTCATGTCCCGTTGCTCACTTCCATCTGTTCAGGTACGCGCAGCATCGGGATTGAACTCGAGGCAGCCTATGTCAACTGCGCGCAACGGAGCGCCCGAGCGTTGAACCTGACGCAGGTGACCTTTATTCAGCAGGATGCACAGGCTGCCGATCTATCCAGTGGCACGGTGTTTTATCTGTATACGCCTTTCACCGACACGATCATGCGTGCTGTGCTGGATTCGCTGCGACAGGAAGCGATGGGCCGTGAGATTCGCATCTGCACTTTTGGCCCATGCACGCCGATTATCGCCAAGGAACGATGGCTGCAGGCCACCGGGACGGTGGAATCGAATCGGACCGTTATATTTCGCTCCCTCCTTTTCCCAACAAGCAGATAGAGTGCCGGTGTCTTCTTTTGGCCGGTCGCGGCCCAAAGCGCTTAATGAGTCACCGCCCGACGCAAGCAGCTACATCACTTTCCGACGAATCACTCGCCAAAAAAACGGCAACGCAACGCGCACACGCGCTAGCATCGATCATCCCTACCTTGGAGATGCCCATGCGCCGTACTGCTTTCGCCCTGACGCTTGCCGCCGCCATCACGTCCTTGCACGCCACCGATACCCCCAGCGTGCAGGCCATGGCGCAGAAGGAGTTGCCGCAGGTTACGGCGTGGCGGCGCGATATCCATCAGCATCCCGAGCTGAGCAACCGCGAGGTGCGCACGTCGGCCTTGGTGGCGGCAGAGCTGAAAAAGCTGGGGCTGGAAGTACATACCGGTATCGCACACACCGGTGTGGTCGGTTTGCTCAAGGGCGACCTGCCCGGCCCGCGACTGGCAATTCGCGCCGACATGGATGCGCTGCCGGTGACCGAGCCGGCAGGTTTGCCGTTCGCCTCGAAGGCGACGGGCGAATACCGCGGCAAGCCGACCGGCGTGATGCATGCTTGCGGCCACGACGCACACACCGCAATGCTGCTCGGCATGGCGCAGGCGCTCAGCGGCATGAAGAAGACTCTGCACGGTTCGGTGTTGTTCGTGTTCCAGCCCGCCGAGGAAGGCGCGCCGGTCGGCGAGGAAGGCGGCGCCGCGCTGATGCTGAAAGAGGGGCTGTTCCGCGATTTCAAACCCGATGCGATTTTCGGCATGCATGTGGTCTCCTCGCTCAACGTCGGCACCGTCTCGGTGCGACCGGGGCCGACCATGGCCGGCTCGGACTGGTTCCGCATGGTGGTGCACGGCAAGCAGACGCACGGCGCGATGCCCTGGAATGGCATCGACCCGATTGTAACCTCGGCCGAGATCATCACTGCCGCACAAACCATCGTCAGCCGCCGCCTTGATATCAGCACGCTACCCGCGGTGCTCAGCTTCGGCATCGTCGAGGGCGGCTCGCGCTACAACATCGTGCCCGACCAGGTGGAACTGCAGGGCACGCTGCGCACCTTCGACGCAGGCATGCGCCAACAGGCGGTGGATGATCTGAAGAGCACCGCCGAGCATATCGCCGCCGCCAACGGCGCGACAGTGGAAGAGCAGATCCCGATCGGCGACAGCAACCCGATACTGGTCAATGACCCTGCCCTCGCCGCGCGCGTACGGGTCAGCATCGGCAAGGCCATCGGCAGCGAACATGCGATCGAAGCCAAACCGTGGATGGCCTCGGAAGATTTCGCCTACTTCGCCGAGGCCGTGCCGAGCGTGTACTTCTTCGTCGGCGCCACGCCGAAAGGACAGGACGCCTCGAAGGCGCCGTCCAACCATTCGCCGAAATTCTTCCTCGACGAAGGTGCACTGACGATCGGGATGGAATCGATGCTGCAGGCGAGCCTGGATTATCTCAACGGACCAACCGCATAAGAGCATCTATCTCCTCATGGCTAAAATTCTTATCCCGCTGCCAAGCCGCGATGCCGATCCTTCCGAGGTCGCGGTGAGCTGGCAGATCCTGCGCAATGATGGGCATGAGATCGTGTTCGCCACACCTGATGGCCATCCGGCCAGCGCAGACGAAATGATGCTCAGCGGCGTCGGACTCGACCCGTGGGGTTGGCTGCCGGGGCTGCGGCAACTACGGGTGGTCGGGCTGATCCTGCGCGCGAATGGCGATGCACGAAAGGCCTACGCCACGATGCTGAAAGACACCGCGTTTTGCGCGCCGCTGCGTTGGGACGAACTCGACGCGGCGGATTACGCCGGACTGCTGCTGCCCGGTGGTCATCGCGCGCGTGGGATGCGCGAATACCTTGAAAGTCCGCTACTACAAGGCATCGTCGCGGCGTTCTTTGATGCCGGCAAACCGGTCGCAGCGATCTGTCACGGCGTGCTGCTGGCCGCGCGTAGTCGCTCGAAGCTGAGCGGCAAGTCGGTGCTGTTCGGCAAACGCACCACCGCGCTGACCTGGGTGCTCGAGAAAAAGGCGTGGACCACGGCGCGAATCACCCGCTTCTGGGATCCACACTATTACCGCACCTATAACGAGAGCGCCGATCAACCGAGCGGCTATATGTCGGTGCAACAGGAAGTGACACGTGCGTTGGCCGATCCGGCCGATTTCAAGGACGTGCCGCGCGACGCCAAAGACTATGCCCGCAAGACCAGCGGCATCGCGCGCGACAGCGTCAAGGATGATTCACCAGCCTTCGTGGTACGTGATGGCAATTACGTGTCGGCGCGCTGGCCCGGTGATGTGCATCGCTTCGCCAGGGAATTTTCGGCGATGCTAGGCGAGAAAGATTCCTGCGTTTAACCGCCCATAAATTAGCGCATCTGATCAAGACGACTAAAGTGAGCGGTCATGGACCTCCTCCAGAAACCAGCAACCACCCACTTCCCTGAATTTATATAGCAGCCGTGTGCTATCAGCCTCTCCAGCATTTTCTTGAATGACTTCCGCATAGCGATGCGGCTGAAATAACGAAATGGATTGCACAAGAAACTGCTTTTTTAGGTCGGATCTTGAATAGATGAGCGGATTTTTTTGTTTGTGGATATCACTCAAGCTCCAGAGCTCGACGGTTTGGTTGGATAGCCGATAGTCACCAAAGCGCGAAACGAGTGGGAAAATCACTCGCGACTCTTGAAATACGGCATCGCTGGTAAATCGCGATAGAAACGCAGGAAACGATTTATCGGGCTTCGGGCATGACAAGGGTGAGCTTGCGACGCTTGTCGTTACGACACACGAAAGCAGAAATACCGCAATGACAAGACACCCGCTCGTTGTAATGCGTATTGAAGTATTGCCGCTCATTCGCTACATCACCGTAGCGTGCAGCTGCGCCTGTTGAAAACGCCGGTGATGAATCAGCAGACCGGTGAAATAGACGATGTAGTAGCCGATCAGCAGCCCGACCACCAACATGGTGAGTGGGCTGGAGGTATAGCCGGACGACCAGGCTTGCGCACCCGCATCGGAAGCACCCTGTGCCGCGGCATGCGCCTGCTGCACCTGCGGTAGCACCACCAGGAAACGGTAGGCCAGTCGACCAAGCAATAGCACGGTGAGAAACGCGCCGATCCATGGGTTGGGCACATAGCAGTCGCCACGCACCGGGTCGACTTCGAAGCGGGTGAGGCGTACGCCGAGGACACCCAGTCCGGCGCCGAGAATCGCGCCGCCAAGCAGGCCTTCGGCCAGCTCGATCTTGTGCAGGCCACTGAGCGCCAGCAGCGCCCCGAGCACCGCAAAGATCGCGATGCGCACAATCATCGTCTTGCGCTTGATTGGCTGACGTCCGAACGAGCGGCTGACGCGCCGCCAGACCACCCATGCCAGCAGCGGCACCATGATGAAATATTGGGACAGATGGGGAGGCATCGTCATCGCAAGGTGGTGGATACAAGCACAGCTTAATCGAGCGGCGCGACACTGGCGACTGACCGGACACAGTCATCGCACATGACGGCTGTCATCTCATCCGTTGTCAGCTATCCAAGATGGCGAACTAGACGCTGCCGAGCTGCTCGGCCAGCGAGCGCGTCTTGTCGGTGACGACGGTGCCGGTATGCAGGGTCGATTTACGCTCGATCAGCAGGATGTGACACTCGTCCGCAGCCACGGGGTTATGCCGCACGCCTTTCGGCACGACGAACATCTCGCCTTCGTCGAGTTCAACGGCTTCGGCGTTTTCCAGCTCGATACGCAGGTGACCCTTGAGGACAAGAAACAGCTCGTCCTCGTCGTCATGACTATGCCAGCACAGCGTGCCCAACACCTTGGCGACCTTGATGAAGGCATCGTCCACTTCGCCGACGATGCGCGGCGACCAGTAGTCGGTCAGCGACGCAGCGACGGCTTTCGGTGAACTGACCTTGGTCACGGACGATCCTTATTTGGCTTTGCCCTGATTGGCCACGGCGGCCATCTTGGCCTCGATCTCGGCGGCATCGCCGAGGTAGTAATGGCGCAGCGGCTTGAGGTGTTCGTCGAACTCGTAGACCAGCGGAATACCGTTGGGGATATTCAACTCGACGATGGCCTCGTCGGAAATGTTATCGAGGTACTTCACCAGCGCGCGCAGCGAATTGCCGTGAGCCACCACCAGCACGCGCTGACCGGCGCGGATCGCTGGCGCCAGCGTTTCGTGCCAGTACGGCAACACGCGGGCAACGGTGTCCTTGAGGCATTCGGTGTCGGGGATGTCTTTCGGATCGAGCGTGGCGTAACGCGGATCGTCAACGGATTCGTTGGCGCTGCGCTCCAGCGGCGGTGGCGGAATGTCGTAGCTGCGGCGCCAGATCTTGACCTGGTCTTCGCCGTACTTGGCCGCCGTCTCCGCCTTGTTGAGGCCGGTGAGGCCGCCGTAGTGGCGTTCGTTGAGGCGCCAGTCGGTGAGTACCGGGATCCACATCTGCTCCAGCGCGTCCTGCACGCCCCACAGCGTGCGCACCGCACGCTTCAGCACCGAGGTGTGCGCCACGTCGAACGTATAGCCGGACGATTTCAGCAGCTCGCCAGCAGCGATGGCCTCGGCGTTGCCCTGCGGCGTGAGGTCGATGTCGGCCCAGCCGCTGAAGCGGTTGTCGAGGTTCCACTGCGATTGGCCGTGGCGGATCAGTACGAGCTTGTGCATAAGGCGATCATCAACGTGGGACAGGCCGGCATGGTGCGGCCACCGGCCGGCAGCGTCAAATACCGACCCCTGCCACAGGTCATGGTAAACCCGCGGCGGCGCGGGTGCATCCTAGCTGCACCAATCACTCACGGAGACTGTCATGCGTCGAATTCCGACGATTTTCATCAGCGCCGCTTTCGCGCTGGCGCTGCCGCTGGCGACGCTGCCCTCCTCAGCCTGGGCCAGCGGCGACGACATCAGCAAGATCAACGGTTCGGTCACCGTCGAGGCCGGTCAGCCGGCCGGCGACGTGAGCTCGGTCAACGGCTCGGTCCATATCGGCTCTGGCGCCCAGGTCGAGAAGGCCAACACGGTCAACGGCTCGATCGATCTGGGCGACAACGGCCACGCCAAGTCGCTGGAAACGGTCAATGGCGCCGTGACACTGGGCAGCGCCAGCCGCGTCGGCGGTGACGTCACCGCGGTCAACGGCGGCTTGCGTCTGGCCCAGGGCGCCGAAGTGCTCGGCAAGGTCGGCAACGTCAACGGTGCCATCGCCCTGGAGGCGGCGCATGTGGCCGGCGGAATCAACACGGTCACCGGCGACATCACGGTAGGCGCCAACTCGCACGTCGAGGGCGGCATCCTTGTCGATGAGTCGCACGGCTGGATCCACAACAACACCCACACGCCGGTGATCGTGATCGGGCCACACGCCGTCGTTCAGGGCACGCTGGAATTTCGCCGCGAGGTGGTGCTGAAGGTCAGCGACAGCGCGCAGATCGGACCGGTGAAAGGCGCCACGGTGGTGAAGTTCAGCGGGGCGACGCCATAAGTCCCATCTGCCCTCATTGTGATCTTGCACGAAGGATAAACATGCGGAAGAAGGCTCTTGCTTGCGTGCTCATGTCGTGCATGATCAGCGTAACCTATGCCGACGCACTCGCTTCGGTAGCAACAACCATTCAGCTTGAGCCCTATATGGGTTCAACGTTGACGATGCGCGCGGAGGTCAACGGTCACGAGGGACTCTTTCAGTTCGATACCGGTGGAGGCGAATCGATCATCAGCTCGGATTTCGCCAAAACCATCGGATGCACTCCCTGGGGGAGGGTTACCGGATTTCGCATGACAGGAGAACGTCTGGATTTTCAGCGTTGTGACGATCTGCAATTCAAAACGGCAGGCGCCATTTTGAAAGCGCCAACTGTTGGGGTACTCGACATCATGGGCATGCTCCCAAAGGGCGCGCCTCATTTGGATGGTTCACTCGGTCTGGACATTTTTGCGGGGCGGACGATCACTTTCGATGAATCCGGAAAAACGCTCACCATCGAGAGCGTGGACAGTTTCAAAGACCGAATACGCAACGCCAAAGAAGTCCCCATACGGCTTGTACGCGATGCCGAGGGCGTCGCGCTTACGGTGGATGTAGCCGTGCCAACTTCGCATGGCATGGCGTGGATGGAGATGGATTCAGGAAATGGCGGCGGCGTTTTGGTGATTGCGAAATATCTTGCGGACCAGTTTCATCTCGATCCCAACAAAAAGGATCCTCAATCAACAAAGTTCGAAATCGCCGGAGGTATTCCCGTTGAGGGACAAGCGATCACGCTTGATTTAATAAAGGATGGCAACATCGGGGCACGATTTTTCAGGAAGTGGGTATTAACTGTAGACCTGGCTTCGGGACGTGCGTGGCTTTTACGGCGCGCATGCCCAGCTGATTCGACGCATCAAGCTTCGCAGCGTCTGGCGTGCCAGACGCCTGCATAGTGCCTACACCCAATCGCGCGGCTTCAGATACGCGGCCAGCTTCGCCTCGGCTGAACCAGCCTCAGGCGCATAGGCATACTCAAAGCGAACCCGCGGCGGCAGACTCATCAGGATCGATTCGGTACGTCCACCCGACTGCAGACCAAACAGCGTGCCACGGTCGTAGACCAGGTTGAACTCCACATAGCGGCCGCGCCGGTACAGCTGGAACTCGCGCTCGCGTTCGCCGTACGGCATGGCTTTGCGGCGTTCGACGATCGGCAGGTAGGCGTCCAGGAATCCTTCGCCTACGGCCTGAGTGAAAGCGAAGCAGCGCTCGAAGCCGCCTTCATTGAGGTCATCGTAAAACAGGCCCCCGACACCGCGGGTCTCATCGCGATGCTTGAGATAGAAATATTCGTCGCACCATTTTTTATAGCGCGAATAGACGTCCGAACCGAACGGTGTACACAAGTCGTTGGCGACCGTATGCCAATGGCGTACGTCTTCGTCATGCGGATAGAACGGCGTAAGGTCGAAGCCGCCACCAAACCACCACACCGGCTCCATACCCGGCTTGTTCGCCTCGAAGTAGCGCACGTTGGCGTGCGTGGTCGGTACATGCGGATTGCGCGGATGCAGGACCAGCGACACGCTGGCCGCCACATATGAGGCACCGGTGAGTTCGGGCTTGCGCGCCGTTGCAGCCGGCGGCAGCGACTTGCCCTGGGTGTAGGAGAAATTGACGCCAGCCTGCTCGAATACGTCGCCATCGGTCAGCACCCGCGTGCGGCCACCACCGCCGCCTTCGCGCACCCAGGCATCCTCGACGAAGCGGCCACGGCCGTCAATCTGCTCGACCCCGGCGCAGATGCGGTCCTGCAATCCACGCAGGAAGGTTTCGGCACGTTCGGCTTGCTCGCTCATCTCGCTACTCGATTCTTCAACAGCAGCGAGCTTAGCAAGGCAAATCACCGGCGGCGATGCGCCGCGATGCCGCGTACCTTGACTTGCGTCACCGCTGAATCGGAGCACGCAGCGCCGATAAGCCACTGACTGACATTCCCATGACCTTCATGCCGCGAGGCCCACCATTCTCGCCAACCCGTCGCCAAACCCATGACGGGCTAGGCAATCCCCGAACCGACCATTAGGCTCTCGCGATGTCCGATCCCATGACTCCTCTCGCGGTCACCGCGTATACCGCCACCTCGGCCATCGGACACGGCCTTGCCGCCCAGCTTGATGCGCTGCGTCACGCACGCAGCGGCCTGCGCCCCAACGATTTCAGCAGTGCGTCGCTGAACTGCTGGATCGGCCGCGTGGTCGGTGTGGAAGACACGCGGTTGCCAGCTGAGCATGCCGTGTGGGAATGCCGCAACAACCGGCTGGCGTGGCTGGGCCTGAATCAGGACGGTTTCCTCGATCGCGTGCGCGAGGCGCGCGATCGCTACGGCGCCGGGCGTATCGCGCTGATGCTGGGCACCTCCACCGCCAGCATTGGTGAAACGGAAACGGCCTATCGCCGGCTCGATGCCGACGGCGGCTTCCCCGACGATATGCGGCGCCCGGCGATCCATGCGCCGCATTCGCTGGCGGCTTTCGTTACCGCCGTGCTGGCACTGGAAGGCCCGTGCCTGACCATTTCTACCGCCTGCTCGTCCAGCGCCAAGGTATTTGCCAGCGCCGAACGCATGATCCGTCTCGGACTGGTGGACGCAGCCGTCGTCGGTGGCGTGGATACCCTGTGCGACAGCGTGCTGTTCGGCTTCAACGCGCTGGAGTTGGTGTCATCGCAGCCGTGTCGCCCGTTCGACGCCGCGCGCAACGGCATCTCGATCGGCGAAGCGGCCGGCTTCGCGCTGCTGGAGCGCGTCGATGCAGTGCCCGATGCGCCACGCCTGCTCGGCTATGGCGAAGCCAGCGACGCCCACCACATGTCCACACCGCACCCCGAAGGCCTCGGCGCTGAGCTGGCGTTGCGCGACACGCTGGCGCGCGCGGGGCTGGACGCGGTGCAGGTCGATTACATCAACCTGCACGGCACCGCCAGCACGAAGAATGACGAGGTGGAAGCCGCGCTGGTCAGTCGCGCGTTTCCCGCGCGCACACGCAGCAGTTCCACCAAGGGTTTCACCGGTCACACGCTGGGCGCGGCAGGCATTATCGAGGCGACTATCGCACTGCAGGCCATCGAGCATGGACTGATCCCTGGCAACCTCGGCGGCAGCATGCCCGATCCGGGCTGCGGCCCGCAGTTCGCCTGGAAAAACGAGCATCAACGCGTTGATGTAGCGCTCAGCAACTCGTTCGGCTTTGGCGGCAACAATGCATGCCTCGCTTTCGCTCGCGCTGGATTCTCCGCATGAGCCCGCTGCGCATCCATATCGAAGGCATCGGCCTGTGGTCGAAGCATCTTGGCAGCTACACCGCGCTGCAGTCGCTGCTGGTCGGCAATACGCCCGAGCCACCGCTGTCGAAGCCCGCTGCCACCACGCTGCCGCCGAACGAACGCCGGCGCGCGCCGGAAAGTGTGCTGCTAGCGGTCGAGGTGGCCGGCCAGGCAGTGGCGATGAGTGGCCGCGCAGCGGCGTCACTGACCTGCGTGTTTTCCTCGTCGCACGGCGATCAAGCGATCACCGATTACATGTGCGCCACGCTGGCAAGCGCGCCGACCGAGCTGTCACCGATCCGTTTCCACAACTCGGTACACAACGCGCCGGCCGGCTACTGGACCATCGCCACCGGCTGCCACGAACCGTCAACCGCGGTGTGTGCGCACCGCATGAGTTTCGGTGCCGGCTTGTTGGAAGCGATAAGCCAGGCGCTGGCTGACCAACGCCCGGTGCTGCTGGTGTGCAGCGATATCGCCGGCGTGTATCCACTGGTGGAAGAAACCGGCTGCACGCAGTCGTTCGGCTGCGCGCTGGTTTTGGCACCCGCGGTCAGCGGGACGACACTGGCCTCGCTGGACATCACGCTTGCGCCAAACGGCCCGGTCGAAACTTTGCCCGAGCCGCTGGCCGGCTGGCGCGATGCCAACGCTTCGGCAGATGCGCTGCTGCTGCTGGCCCTGCTGGCGCGTGGTCATGGTCGTTGCCAGGTCGATGCCGCCGCTACGCTGGGACTGCATATTGAGCTGCAGCAGGTCGACGTGCGTGCCTTCGACGCGCATCACCGCAACGCGGAGCATGTCGCTTGACCGCCAACACCACGCGCTGGTGCGTACTGATCCCGTGCCTCAACGAGGAAGAGGCGATCCAATCGGTGATCGAATCCGTGCTGGCGCTGGGTGCGGCCGTGATCGTGATCGACGACGGCTCGGATGACCGCACGCCCGAGATCGTCGCCAGCCTGCCGGTGACCCTGCTGCGCCACGCGCAGCGATGCGGCAAAGGCGAAGCGCTGCGCCACGGCTTCCGCGAGGCGCTGCGGCAGGGTTTCGACGCGGTGCTGACGATGGACGGCGACGGCCAGCATGTGGCCGAGGACATTCCACGCATCGTCGCAGCAGCCGCTGGTTATCCGGAGCACATCGTGATCGGTGCGCGCCTGCTCGATCGCGCGCAGCAACCCAAATCTCGCCGCCGCGCCAATGCAGTGGCTGACTGGGGCATTTCCTGGGCCTGCGCGCAGCCGGTGGCCGACACGCAAAGTGGCCAGCGCTGGTATCCGCGTACAGCGATGGAGTTGGTGAATCTGTCGGCCGAACATTTCGTGTTCGAAGCGGCCATTTTGATTGCCGCCTCGCGTGAGAAAAAACTCGGCGTCGTCGCGGTACCCATCGCTTCCCGTTACCACGACACATTCCGACGCAGCCACTTCAGTCCGGTGCGCGATGTCACCCGCATCACCACCTACACCATCGGCTGCGTGTTCCATTACGGCAACGTGATTGCCAGCTACCGCCGTTCGCGCGCGCGACCCCTGATTGTCCAGGACACCAACGCAAGCTGACGTCGCAGGATCACCGTCCGTTTCACCCCATGCTGTGCAGCGGAATGATGCATGGCACGATGCCTTCGCACTGACCGCCTCGTCACTCGCTACATGCGAGTATCGAAAGGTACACAATCAAGGCTTGGTTGGCGGCACGGAGTCTGCATGATCAACACGACGCATGATGCAGTGATTCTCGGTGGCGGCCTCGCCGGACTGTGCCTGGCGCTGCAGCTGCGCGGCGAGTTTCCCGACATGGATATCGTGGTACTTGAGCGCCATGCGCATCCGCTGCCACTGGCCGCACACAAGGTCGGCGAATCGACGGTGGAAATCGCCGCGCACTATCTGGCCGAGACACTCGGCTTGCGCGAGCACCTGGAAACCGAGCACATCCGCAAATTCGGCTTCCGCTTCTTTTTCTCCGATGGCCGCAGCGATCTGGAGAACGTGACCGAGCTGGGCGTGCGCAAGGTGCTGCCCACGTCGAGCTACCAGATCGATCGCGGCATCTTCGAGAATTTTCTCGGCGATGAAGCACGCCGACGCGGCATCGATTTTCGCGACGGTGTCACCGTTCAGGGTTTCGACATGGGCAGCCACGGCGATGCACACAGCGTGCGTTGTACCGATGCTGGTGGCGAGCAGTACGCGCTCACCACACGCTGGCTGCTGGATGCTTCCGGTCGTGCCGGACTGATCCGCCGCAAGCTCGACCTCACCCGCGATAACGGCCACCACGCCAACGCCGTGTGGTTTCGCATCGACGACCGCCTGGCGATCGACGGCTGGTGCAGCGATGGCGACTGGCAGAGCCGCTGCACGCCGGCAGAACGCTGGCGCTCAACCAACCATCTGTGCGGCCCGGGCTACTGGACGTGGCTGATTCCGCTGGCATCGGGTGCGCATTCGGTCGGTATCGTCACCGATGCGGCGATGCATCCGATCGACACGATGAACACCTTCGCACGCGCGCAGGATTGGCTCGGCGCCCATCAGCCAGCCATCGCACGTGAAGTCGGCAAGCGCCACGACAAGCTGCTCGACTTCGCGTTTTTCCGTCACTACTCCTACGGCTGCGCGCGCATGTTCAGCGCGGACCGCTGGGCGCTGACCGGCGAGGCGGGGCCGTTTCTCGATCCGTTCTACTCGCCGGGAACCGACTTCATCGCGATCGCCAATACGTATATCTGCCGACTGGTGGCGCTGGACCGCGCCGGCCAGCCACTGGCCCCGTATGCACGACTGTACGAGCGGCTGTTCTTCTCGTTTTACGAAAGCACGCTCACCCTCTATCGCCATCAATACCCGCTCTTCGGCAATGCCGAAGTGCTGCCGATCAAGGTGATCTGGGACTACGCCTATTACTGGGGTGTGCTGTGTCAGCTGGTGTTCCAACAGCGCCTCGGCGATGTCGCGCTGTTTGCCGACATGGCGCGTGAACTGGAAACGGCACAGGCACTCAACGAGCGCATGCAGCATTTCTTCGGACGCTGGCATGTGCTGTCGCAGGGCCGCAATCCGCGCGGCATGCTCGATCAGGGCATGCTGCCATGGTTTGCCGAGATGAATGCCACGTTGCACGATCAGCTGAGTGATGCAGCCTTGCGCACGCGTCTGCGTGAAAACGTCGACCTGCTCGATGGCCTGGCCGCCAGCATCGTCGAGCGCGCCGTGGCCGACGGCGGCGATTCGCTGCGTGGCGATATGCATGACCTGACTCGTGCGCGCCTGCGGCCGACGCTGTTTGCGGCGGCGTGAACAACTATCCGTCGGAACTCAGGCCATGCCGCCGTTGACACCGATCACCTGGCCGTTGATGTAGCCTGCCGCATCGCTGCACAGGAACGCCACCAGCGCGGCGACTTCCTCCGGCTTGCCGGCGCGCTGCGCTGGCACCATTTCGCGGATGCGCTCAGGCGGAAAGTCGTCGCCGATCATGCGGCCTTCGATGATACCGGGCGCCACCACGTTGGCGGTGATGCCGCGCGATGCCATCTCGCGCGCCAGCGATTTGGTGGCGCCGTGCAGGGCCGCCTTGGCCGCGGCGTAATTGGTCTGCCCGCGATTGCCGACCTGCGCGGCCACCGAGCTCACCGACACGATGCGACCGAAGCGCGCACGCGCCATCGGCAGCAGCAGCGGCTGGGTGACATGGAAAAACCCGTGCAGCGACACGTCGATCACCCGATGCCACTGCTCGTCGGACATGCCGGCCATCGGCGCATCGTCGTGGATCCCGGCGTTGTTGATCACGGCGTGGATGGTGCCCTCGGCCAGCAGCGCATCCAATGCGGCGCGGGTCACGCCGGCATCGGTCACATCAAAGGCATCGGACTCCGCACTGCCGCCGGCTTCGATAATTTCCGCTGCCACCTCTTGTGCACGCTGCAGGCTCTGATGGCCGTGCACGATCACGTGATAGCCACCGGCAGCCAACGCGTGGCAGATCGCGCTACCGAGCTCGCCGCTGCCACCGGTGACCAAGGCGCGACGCAAGGCAGGAATTGTGGTCATGGCATGCGCTCTCAGGATTCGGGATGAATGACGGCCGCGCGACCGCTGGCCAGCAGCTGGCCGCAATGCTCGACACGGAAGAGGTATTGCGCACTGGCCTCGCTGGCCTGCAGGCATTCGGCATGGACGTCCAGATGGCCATCGTAGTGATCAACATATTCAACAAACAATTGCACGTCACGCAAGCTGACCAGTCGACCGGGCCGGGCCGTCTGCGCCCCACTAGCGCGCGCCAGCAGCGCTCCGTGCACAGCCATCGCCTGCGCGCCGTACTCGGCCAGGTGCACCGCGTGCAAACCTTGCGCGCTGCGCAAAGGATTGTCTGCACGGGCTTGGCTTTCGCTAATCGCGTGAATGGTGCGCTCGTCCCACGCAAGCACGCCATCCAGCAGACACATGCTGCCAGCATGGGGGATCAGTGCAGCCCAGTCAGTCTTTGGCCTATGCGGCGCCATCAAGATGGACAGACAGAAATGGAAGGCTACACCGAGGCTCACCGTGAGTCCGATCGCGCGCAGCACCGGAATCGTCGCCCATGCCAGCATGCCGAACACCAGCAGCGCGGACAGCACGCAGACGAGAGTGGCATGCAGGGTACGCCGCTGTTCGGCCGGATCGCCGGTATCGCGCTCGAAGAACAGCGCGTAATGCAGGCCCAGGCCGCCGGCGAGGATCAGCGCCACGAGATGAAACAGCGAGATCTCGATACCGGCCATGCGCTCCACCGCCAGCACCAGGAAGGTGGCCAGCGTCATCGGCGCCAGCACGTGCCAGGCGCGGCGCAGGCTGCGCAGGGCAAAGCTGATCGTGCAAATCAGCAGCACCACCGCCGCCAACAGCGCCTGCAGGATCCGCGTGCGGTAGTCGACCACCAGCGATTCGGAGGCTGCCTTGAGGTCGAGCAGGCGCACCGTGCCGCCACTATGATCACCAAGGGCCTGCACAGCGGCCACATCGTGCAAGCCGCTGATCGTGCCAAGGCCAAGCCAGTGGCCATCCCTTTGAACCAGCATGGAAGCCAGACGCTGGCCCAACGGGGACTGCGCGTACAGCGCGGGCGTCAATGGCAGCAAACGGCGCGCAATGGCGACGTCATCGAGAAACGGCTGGAACAGATTCGGCTGGAACGGCATGCCCTGCAGCGCATCCGTCAACGCTTTTTTCAGCGCATCATCGTCCGGCAGTTTCTGCTGCCGCGCGCGCTGTACGGCGACACTGGGCAGGTAGCGCGACGGCAGTTCCAGGCCATCCACGGCATGCTTCGCGACCAGTCCGTCGACCTTCGGCTGCAGTGCTTCGGACAGCGCCAGTACGCCCTGCTCGGTCGGCGCCTGCAGCACGAGCAGGTAGCGCACGTCCGGCGCGCCCAGCGCCTCGCGCAGGCGCGCGTCGTGCAGCAACATATCCTGTGGTAGCGGGGTCAGTGCCGCGAGATTGTTCTGCCAGAACGGCCCGGGGGCGAAGGTCAGCATCAGCACGATCGCCAACGCGACCACCAGGGGAATCCAGCGCGGCCGTGGCAGACGATCGACCACGTCACGGGCCCGGACCAGCCAGTGCAGATCGGCCACGTCGCGCACCTTGCGCGGTAGCAGGTGCGGTAGCAGGTAGCGCGTACTGAAACCGGCGACCAGCAGGCCGACGATGGTAAACACCGCCAGCTGTTTCAGCCCGTTCACGCCGGAGGCGTAGAACGCCAGATACGCGATACAGGCCGAGGCGATCGCGGTCAGCAGCAGCGGCCACAGCGCACGCACGCTCTGCACCGCATCCTCACCCGCGCGGCGGTGGCTGAGCACGCGGATCGGATACTCCTGCGCCACGCCGAGCAGGGTGAAGCCGAACGCCAGCGTGATGCCGTGCACGTCGGGAAACGCGAGGGTCAGCGCGGCAATGCCGGCCAGTGCCGCGCTGACGATCGGCAACGCGCCAAGCAACAGCGAACTCACGCTGCGATACGCCAGCAGCAGCAGCGCGATAAAACCCACGGTGGAAATGCGCCCGATCCACTCCGCCTGGTGCTGCGTCTGCGCGCCAATCACCATGCTGAAGTAACCCGGCCCGCTGAGATCCAGATGGGCACTGGCGCTACCCGGCAACGCGTGAAACGCCTGCTCGATGCCACCGATGGTTCGCGCCTGCGCCTCGGGATCGAAACCAGCCGCGGCGGTCTGCACCACCAGCAGCGCCTCGTGCTGTGGCGAGAACCACACGCCTTCGCGCAACTCCGGCGATTTCGGCGGTGCCCAGCGCTCGGCCAGCTTCAAGACTTCCAGCGTGGGATCGCGCGGCAGCAGATCCTTCAACAGGCTGGCGCCGGGCGAAGAGAGATCATCGAGCCGCTGCTGCAGCTGATCGGTGAGGTACGCCTCATCCAGCGGCTGGGTATCCAGCGTCGGCGACAGCAGGTAGCGATACGGCAACAACTTCGGATCGAGCGCGTCCAGATCGAAGCCGCCGTTGAGCACCTGGCTATAGCGTTTGTCCGCCTTCAGCGCCACCACCAGTCCCTGACTGAGTGCCGCGAGTTGGGCATCGGAGCCGCCGGATATCGCCAGCAACAGCAGACGCGAGCCCGGGCCTTCCCCGACCTGCTCCATCAACAGACGCTGATCGGGCGTGGTCGGCGCCGGCATGAAGCTGCGCAGGTCGGTGCTCACCTTCAGTCGCTGGCTGACCATCCAGCCCAGCCCGGCCAGCACCAGCAGCCAGAGCACCAGCAGCGTGACGCGACCTCGTAAGCCCATGCTCAGTGCGCGCCCCGGCACAGCGCCTGCAACGATTCGCGGGTCGGCTGCGCGGGCATTTTCTCCGCGAGCGAACCCAGCAGGTCGATGGCCAGATCGCCGTCGGCTTCCTGCATCTGCATGCAGCGCGACTGCTTGCCGTAGCCGTCGACCACGATGCTGGCGACAGCCTTGGCCACCTTCGCATCGCGCGGCAGCAACGTGAGCGTCCACGCGCCGCTGGCTTCGCCGGTCTGGCTAATGTTGAAGGCCTGCTGCAAGCGGCTGCCGTCACCACTGAGCAAGGCCACGAAACTGTCCAGCAACACCTGCAGCTGCGGTGCGTGCGACAGCGAAAACGTGCGCGCGGCCTTGCCAGCGCGCTGCAGGGTCACTTCGCCGTTGGCAATGCTGGCGGTTTCAGGATTGGGATGATCGACGCGTCGCTGTAACTGGTCACCACCCAGCCAGGCCAGCTCGCCGGAGACCACCAGCGGCTTGTCCAGCACTTTCAGGAATCGCGCTTCGGCGAACGCCGTGCGCGCGGGTGCGGGCTGGCCCAGTGCAGCGATCAACGGCTCCGACGTGGCGGACGACGTGGCGACCGCCGCCGTGGTTTCACACCTGGACGCGTTCGCCCACGGCAGCAACATCATGCACAGCAGTAGCGCGAACATCTTGCTGCCAGAAATCATAGAAGTTGAACCAGTTGTAGGGAGCGACATGGACGTAGTGTTCCAGGCGTTGGGCATAGCGGGAGATCAACGCGTCCAGGGCCGGGCCCCGCTCCTTGCGCGGAATCTCCACCCGCTCGGCCATCGCCTCGAACACTACACGGTAGCGGTTGCCGCCCAGATACAGGCCAAAGCACAGTACCACCGGCACCTGCAGGGTATGCGCCAGCAGCCAGGGGCTGATCGGAAACGGTGCTGGCGAGCCCAGAAAATCGGCGTACCGAAGTACCTCGTGGCCACGACCGCGATCGGCCAGCATCGCCACCATCGCGCCGCCCTGGCAGGCCTCTGCCATGGCCAGCGCGATGCTGGTGCCATCCTGCGAAGCGTCGATCACGTTGGCGCCGATGTCCGGCGCCAGGTCCTCAAGCAACTTGGTCATCGCCGGGGTTTTCTGCTTGTCCAGCACCACGCGTACCGACATGTCAGGACGTCGCACACCGACCGTACGCAAAGCCTCAAAGCTTCCCTGATGCGAGCCAAATAGCAGTACGCCTTGGCCGCGCGCGATGCTCTCGTCAAGCAGTTCCAGTCCCTGCGTTTCGATCTGGAATTGCTTCTCGCCACGCGCCAGCAGAAAGATCCGGTCCAGGCTGGTCGCCGCGTAACTGTGCATGTGCCGGAACACCTGTCGCGCTGTGGCCGGCTTGCCGAATACGCGCTGCAGATATTGCTGCGAAGCGACCCGCTCGGGCTTGCGACGCAAATAGAAATACAGCGTGATCGGATAAAGGCACGCGCGCGCCAGTCCACGACCGCCGTGCAGTGCGATGGTGCGGACGACCCACATACCGAAAAAGCTGCCGCCCTCGGGCCGGTTCTGCCAGTGTTCGTTCGTGCTCACGCCGCGCCCTCGATCGTGCCGCGCGCCAGCAATGTGTCATCACGAAAAAACTCGAAGCGGATGCGCGCAGCGGAAGCCTTTTCAGTCGCCCCGTTTGCGGCAACCACTGTCAGACGCACAAGCGCCTGTTCGGCCGGCAGCAGCGGCGCCATGAATTTCGCTTCCAGCACACGGATCAAGTGCTCCCCGCGCCATGCGCGCAAGGCAATCGCCACCTGCTCCAACAGGATCACGCCCGGCACCAGCGGATGACCAGGGAAGTGTCCGGGCAGCGAAGGGTGATCGGCACCGATACAGAAATCATGTTCGAATGCATCGTTGATGGCGTCCGTCTTTCTTACGTCCGTCTTAATCACATCGGTACTCATCACGATATCGCACCTTTGCCATGCATCAGTTCCGGCCAGTGCAGCATGAGCTTAAGCAGCATGTCGTGAAGGCCCGGATGGCTGAGATGCCGCAAACGCCAGCGCCGATAGCCATATTCCAGCACGAAGGCGACAGCCAGTACCAGATAACCGCCGACGTGCAGCCACATCGCGGCCCAGCGATCCGGCACCGCCAGTGGCGAAGTAAAACCCAGGCGCGCCAGCACGCCCGCGTGCTCGGCACACAACAGCAGCACGGCCAACAGCAGCGCCTGGGCCGCCAGCAACAGCGTCCAACTCCAGGTGATCTCCCTGGCATAGCGCGCCACCCCAGGTTGCGCCAGCCGCTCGGGGCCTTCCAGCACCACGATGAAACGCGCCACCAGCGGCTCTGGCGTGCCGAGCGTACGACCAAAACCGATCGCCAGCAGCGCACTGACCAGAATCGGCACACTTTCCAGCAGCAGGTCGGCGAATCCGAACAGCGACGACGACACCAGCGCCGCCAACACAGTCAGCCACGAAAGCCAGGCGCCGAGGCGCCGTGTCAGCAGCCACGGCAACATGAATGCCGTCGCCAGCAACAACAGCGCGATCAGCGGAAAAATTTGTCGATGCGTTACATCGCCGACAATCGCCAGCACCGGGTACGCCAGTAAAAGCGGCAGCAGGTAGCGCCGCATGACAACGGCGGACGAAGGCTGCTCACAGGGCGGAAGCGAATACGTCATGCCGGATACCGCGATGAATGGCCACGCAGGCAGACGCGCCACGGGTGTCGTTATGCTGCGATGCGATTCTGCTCGACATGCGCCGACAGTGTGCGCAGGCTGGTGAAGATCTGCCGGTTGTTGGGATTGTCCGAACGCAACTGGAATCCATAGCGCTTGGACACGGCCAGCGCAATTTCCAGCGCGTCGATGGAGTCCAGACCGAGATCACCGCCGAACAGCGGCGCATCGGGGTCGATTTGATCCGGCGTGACGGTATCGAGATTCAGGCATTCCACGACCAATGTGGCCAATTCGTGTTCTGCCGCTGTCTGCTCTGCCATGCTCGATTCCGTCATCGTGATTCATTGCCTCCCCCCCGGTGGCAGTGCCCGCGGAGTGTAACATAGCGACCTTAATGCTCTCGGTTGCACCACATGGTTCAGGGATGTGAAAAACCTCAGTTTGACCCGCTTATGCGCCGCGCGCCGCGCGTGTCGTATCGCGTTGGCGATATCACCTCGACGCTGAAGGAAGCTGGCACGCTGGCCTTGCTCAGCTTTGGCGCCGGTAGTCAGACTGTAAATGATCCGCGGGTGCTACAAGTCGCCCTGGAGTGCTTTGATGCGCCCGCTGCGCTGGAGATCTGGCACGTCGATGCACCGGTGAACTGCGGTACTGAAGGCGCCCTGCGCTGGTCAGCCGGCGGCGGCTGGCTGTTCGCCGCAATCGAGCTGGACGAACGCGAACACGGCGGCCCCGAAGGCGCTGCGTCCAGCGCCTATGCGCAGCTACGTCAGTTCATCCACCAGCGTAACGAGCAGCACGTGTTGCGCATCTGGAATTACCTGGACGCGATCAATCAGGGCGCGGGCGATGCCGAGCGCTACAAGCAATTCTGCGACGGTCGCGCCGCCGGTATGGGCGCGTTTTTCGCCGAAGGTTTCCCTGCGGCCAGCGCGATCGGCCACCACGGTCCGGCCCACCGGTTGCAGGTCTATCTGCTGGCCTGCGATCAGCCCGGTGCACGCGTGGAAAATCCTCGTCAAGTCAGTGCCTGGCGCTATCCGCGCCAGTACGGCCGCACGCCACCGAGCTTCGCCCGCGCCATGAGTTTGCCCGCGCAGGATGTGCTGGCGATCTCCGGCACAGCGGCAGTGGTAGGCCACGCATCGGCGCATAACGACGATCTGGATGCGCAACTCGACGAAACCCTGTTGAACCTCGAAGCCCTGCTCGCCAGCGCTGACATGCCCGCCGGCTTCGACACCCACTCGCCGCTAAAAGCCTACGTGCGCCATGCCATCGACGCCCCGCGCGTACGCGACTTCTTCCGCCGCCGTCTGCCCGGCGTACCGGTGCTGCTGCTGCACGGCGATATCTGCCGCCGCGAGCTGCTGGCGGAGATCGATGGGTGGCGGTATGCGTAGGGAGTGATATTTATCGTTCAGAGCCGCTGATGTACGCACCTTGACCGATCTTTCCGATATTGGCGCACGATGAAATCTGCCAACGACTTTTGCGCGGACGGAAGCGCCGCGTAGACACTGCCGACAAAGATCAGATTGCGCTCAGACCACACTGCGACCATCGCCGCTTCAACCGGTAGCGATTCTTTCGGTCGATAAGCAAATAAGACACTGCACTTGTCCGGACGAACAAGCATCCACGGCCTCGGTAAAAGCCTTGGCTCCCCCGAAGGCATGTCGTCGATCTGCATATCGTCCTTGTATGCCTGATGGGCTCCAAGAATGAGTCCGTCCGCCTCCTCATCCATACAGCCAACGCAGGCATTGAACCACGAAAAATCCATCCATCCTTGCTGCTCTCCCGCAGGAGCGACGAGCGAAAAACCATCACTTCCATCTACAGAAATAAAGGCATATCGAATTTGCCAATCCTTTGGGACGATCTTCCATCCGTAAAAATAGTACAGCGCAATCTTCCCGTGTAGCACGTTGGGGATGGCTCCTTCGAAAGCCGGAATCTTGGTGTCATACATGGGATCAAACTTATCGTTCCCTGGATATGCGTCCCTCACGTCCACCAACCAAGCCGGCACGTCGTCAATCACTCTGCCGCTTGCATCCATCGCGTGAGTCCGATGAAGGCGAAAATCCTTACCTTCCAAGCTTGTCGGCTGGTTGCCATGACGGCTGTCGAGACCCTGCGGGAGCTGTTTGACGTTACCGTCCTTAGCCACGGCCAAGCTGGAAACAAACATGGCCATGAACAGCATTGCAAAGCAAACCATCGCACGAACTCGAACGTTGGCCATGCTGTAGTGCCTTTGAAACATCTGGCGATTCGAAAGTGTGGAAAAGATTTTCTAGCAAGCTGCTTATTTTTTTGTTGGCCGCTTCCAGCCACGCAGCGTGCTTTGCTTCGCGCGTGTCAGAGTCAGCTCACCCTCGGGCGCATTGTGGGTGATCACGGAACCAGCGCCGATGGTGGCCTGGGCGCCGATCGTTACCGGCGCGACCAGTGCGCTGTTGGAGCCGATAAAGGCACCGTCTTCGATGCGGGTGATCGACTTGTTGATGCCATCGTAGTTGCAGGTGATGGTGCCGGCACCGATGTTGACGCCACGACCGATGATGCTGTCGCCGAGATAGCTGAGGTGGTTGGCCTTGCTGTTTTCGCCGATAGTGGTTTTTTTGACCTCGACGAAATTGCCGACATGCGCGCCGCTGGCCAGTTCGGTGCCGGGACGCAGGCGGGCGAACGGGCCGATGATGCACGGACCATGGGTGACTACCCCCTCGATATCGCAATGCGGATGCACCACGGTACCGGCGGCGAGCTGCACGTCTTTCAGCCGGCTGAATGCACCGACGCGCACGTCATCGCCTAGCACCACGTTGCCCTCAAGGATGACGTTGATATCAAGCTCGACGTCACAGCCAGCAGTAACCGTACCGCGCACATCAACGCGTGTCGGATCGGCCAGACGCACCCCATCGAGCGCCAAGGCGCGAGCCGCACGAAGACGGAAGTGCGCCTCGAGTTCGCTGAGTTGCCATGGATCGTTGGCACCAGCCGCCTCGATCGGATCGGCACATTCGATGCTCAGTGCAGCACGGTTTTCATGCGCAGCCATACCAAAAATATCGGTGAGGTAATACTCGCCCTGAGCGTTGTTGCGATCGAGCCGGGCGATCCAGCTACGCAGCGCCATCGACTCGGCGGCGAGAATGCCGGTATTGACCAGGTCAACCGCGCGCTGGCCATCACTGGCATCTTTCTCTTCGATGACTTCGAGGACCTGTCCTGCAGCATCGCAAAGGACTCGACCGTAACCATGCGGATTATCGAGACGCGTCGTGAGCAGGCGCAGCTCACCGCTAGCTTGCACCAGTAGCTGCAGCGTTTGGGTGCGGATCAACGGTACATCGCCATAGAGCACCAGTACCTGCGAACCATCAGGAATCTGTTTCAGCGCTTGCTCGACCGCGTGGCCGGTGCCCAACCGCTCAGCCTGCAACACCCAGTGCAGGTCTGCCTGATCAGCGAATGCCGTCCGTACCTCTTCACCGGCATGCCCATAAACGACATGAATACCTACCGGCTGCAACGCGCGCGCAGCAACTAGCACATGCGCCAGTAGTGGCCGACCCGCCAGCGGCATCAGCACTTTGGCATGCCTGGATTTCATCCGCTTGCCTTCGCCTGCAGCAAGGATGATTACGTGCAAGGTTTGCTCTGGCATAACAGCACCACGTTATTCAGGGTTATGGACCGCGAAGAATATAGTCCGTCTTCCGCGGCACGTTGCTCTTGCTTTTGACCACCAGTATTGGCTGGATCAGTCGCGGCGTTGATCAAGATCTGCTCTCACTACTCTTTCGGCGCATCGCTGGCCGGCTTCAGCTTTTCCAGTTGCGGCGTGTACGCCTGCACGAACGCGTTGTGCAGAATGCCCAGAATCGCCTGCGACGGCTCGGCGTGCTTGTCGCCAATGCGCCCAGAGATCGGCACGCGGGTGCCGAACTGGTCCTTCTCCTGATTCTTGAACACCGAAACCATACCCTGGGCGACAGCCTCGTAGGCGATCTTGAGCGGGCTTTTCTTTTCCTGCTCTACGTCTTGTTTCCAGCTGAAGATTTGCAGGTTATGGAATAGCGGCTTGGCATAGCCGTCCAAACGTCCATCCTTGGCCTGCAGCTCCATCGTGAAATCTCCGGTGCCACCAGCAAAATCAAGGCCCGCATAAGCCCGCGCCAGATCATTGGCCTTCACCAGCTGGATATTGGTGGCGCGCAGTTCGTAGGAGAAATCGCCAAGTTGCTGCAACGGGTCGAACGTCGCCTGAGTTTCGAACGGTGCGCCGCCGAAGATCTTCGCGGTAGCATGGAGCTCCGCGACGCGGTTACCGTTGCGGCGCTGAATATTGGTGAGGTTGGTAACCGTGCCGTTGACGTCGGTCATCTTCAGATCGACACGCGGGCTCGACACGAAACTCTGAAAGGTGACCGTGCCGTTGATGACATTGATTTCGTCCAGCCGCATCGGCGCCAGCAGCTTGAGCTGATCGCGCCAGTCGACGCCCTTGCCGGTCTGGCTATCGCCCTGGCTGCCTCCATCGAAAAAATTGATTGTCGGCTGGGTAAAGGTCACCTTGCCGCGAAAGACGCCATGAGTGAGCGCACTCCAACTCAGCGAGATATCGGTGCGGGGGGCATCCAACAGCGGCGCTGGCAATTTGCCGGCGTCCTTGACGATGCTCAGCTGGTTGATCGTGTAACTGCCGCGCCAGAGGTGCAGATCGATATCGGCGATCTGACCGTGGTAGTCGCCCATCTTGTCCATGCGGGTGTTGAGATAGTGACGCACCGCGTACGGCAGCACGGCCCGCACGATCAACAGCAGCACGATAACGATCAGCAGCACGGCCAGGTGGCGGCGGTAATGGAGCTTCATGGTGATCGGTCCGCAGTGCGAGTCACTGCATTCTAGTCGTGCGAATGTCCGCGTGCTGGCAAGAACCGGCGGTGTAGAGATGCACGTATGGCAAAACGCCGGCGCGAGGCCGGCGTTTCTTATTTCCACGAAACAGTCACGAACTCAGTGCTTGAGATTCTTGCGCAAACGCTCCAACGCCTGCAGCTGGGCCATCGCCTCGGCCAGCTTGGCCTGGGCCTCGGCAATATCGACCGCTTCGGTGCGATGCGCGAGGGCGTCTTCGGCTTCCTTCTTGGCACGCTGCGCGGCGGCTTCGTCCAGATCCGACGCGCGGGCGGCCGTATCGGCCAGCACGGTGATCACCTGAGGCTGCACTTCCAGAATGCCGCCAGAGACGTAGAACTGCTGACGCTCACCGCCGTCCAGCACCACGTCGACATGGCCGGGCTTGAGGCGAGTGATCAGCGGCGCGTGGCGAGGTGTAATACCTAGCTCACCGAGCTCGCCGGTAGCAATGACCATCGTCGCGTCGCCGGAGAAGATCTCGGCTTCGGCACTGACGATGTCGACGCGAATGGTATTGGTCATGACTCAGGTTCCGAATGCAAGAGCGGTGGGCGGCATGAAGCCGCCCCGCGAAATCAGGCCGCCTTCTTGGCGCCCATGTCTTCGGCTTTCTTGATCGCCTCGTCGATGCCACCGACCATGTAGAAAGCCTGCTCGGGCAGGTGATCCACGTCGCCGTCGACGATCATCTTGAAGCCGCGGATGGTTTCCTTCAGCGGCACGTACTTGCCCGGCGAACCGGTGAACACTTCAGCCACGTGGAACGGCTGCGAGAAGAAGCGTTCGATCTTGCGCGCGCGCGTGACGGACTGTTTGTCTTCTTCGCTCAACTCGTCCATGCCGAGAATCGCGATGATGTCCTTCAGTTCCTTGTAGCGCTGCAACGTGCCTTGCACCTTGCGAGCCACTTCGTAGTGCTCGACGCCGATCACCAGCGGATCGAGCTGACGGCTGGTCGAAGCCAGCGGATCGACGGCCGGGTAGATACCCAGGCTGGCGATTTCGCGCGACAGCGCGACGGTCGAGTCCAGATGCACGAAGGTCGTGGCCGGCGACGGATCGGTGTAGTCATCCGCGGGCACGTACACGGCCTGGATCGAGGTGATCGAGCCGGTCTTGGTCGAGGTGATGCGCTCCTGCAGCACGCCCATTTCCTCGGCCAGCGTCGGCTGGTAACCCACCGCCGATGGCATACGGCCGAGCAGCGCGGACACTTCGGTACCGGCCAGTGTGTAGCGATAGATGTTGTCGACGAAGAACAGCACGTCACGGCCTTTGCCGTTGGCGTCCTTCTCGTCGCGGAAGTACTCGGCCATGGTCAGACCGGTCAGCGCGACGCGCAGGCGGTTGCCCGGCGGCTCGTTCATCTGGCCGTAGACCATTGCGACCTTGTCGAGCACGTTGGAGTCTTTCATCTCGTGGTAGAAGTCGTTGCCCTCGCGGGTACGCTCACCGACGCCAGCGAACACCGACAAGCCTTCGTGTGCCTTGGCGATGTTGTTGATCAGCTCCATCATGTTGACCGTCTTGCCCACGCCAGCACCACCGAACAGGCCGACCTTGCCGCCCTTGGCGAACGGGCAAATCAGGTCGATCACCTTGATACCGGTTTCCAGCAGGTCGTTGGCCGCCGCCTGGTCGTCATAGCTCGGCGCCTCGCGATGGATCACCCACTGATCCTGCTCGCCGATCGGGCCAGCCTCGTCGATCGGGTTGCCCAGCACGTCCATGATGCGACCGAGCGTGGCCTTGCCAACCGGCACCTTGATGCCTTCACCGGTGTTGCGCGCAACGAGGTTGCGGCGCAGGCCGTCGGTGGAACCGAGCGCGATGCAGCGCACGATACCGTCGCCGAGCTGCTGCTGCACTTCCAGCGTGATCTCGGTGCCGTCGATTTTCAGTGCGTCATAGACCTGTGGCACTTCGTGACGGGCAAACTCCACGTCGACAACCGCACCGATGATCTGAACTACTTTGCCTTGGCTCATGAACCTGCTCCGGATGGATCTTTCAAGTTTCTGTTGCGGCGCCGCTACGCGTCGCCAATTATTTAATTACCGCGGCGCTTACACCGCCGCTGCGCCGCCCACAATTTCCGAAATTTCCTGGGTGATCGCGGCCTGACGCGCCTTGTTGTAGATCAGCGTCAACTCGTCGATTACCTTGTTCGCGTTGTCCGATGCGCTCTTCATGGCAACCATGCGCGCCGCGTGCTCGCTGGCCAGATTCTCCAGCGCAGCCTGGTACACCAGCGACTCGACGTAACGGGCCAGCACATGCTCAAGCACAGTCTGTGCGTCGGGCTCGTAGATGTAGTCCCACTCGTTCGTCTGCTCGAGCTTGACGCCATCTGTGTTTTCCATCTCCGCCGCCACAGCCGGCAGTGGCAGCAACGCATCGATGGTGGGCTTCTGCGTCATCGTGTTAACGAAGTCGTTATAGGCGAGAAATACCCGATCCAGGCCATTGGACGTATAGACGTCCATCATCACCTTGATCACGCCGATTAACTGCTCGAGCTTGGGCTTTTCGCCGAGATGGCTGACGCTGCCGATCAGGTTGACGCCCTTGATACGACGAAAGAACGAAATCGCTTTCTGGCCAACGGCCACCACGTCCACTTCCACGCCCTGCTTGTGCCATTCGGCAATCGCCGGCAGCAGTCGGCGGAACAGGTTGGAATTGAGGCCACCGCACAGGCCGCGATCGGTCGAAACCACGATGTATCCCACGCGCGCAATGTTCTCGCGCTGGGTCAGGAACGGATGGCTGAAATCGGTGCTGGCCTGGGCTACATGCGCAATCACCTTGCGCATCGAACGGGCATACGGGCGCGAGGCCTTCATCATGTCCTGCGCGCGGCGGATTTTCGCCGCCGAGACCATTTCGAGCGCGCGCGTGACCTTGCGCATGTTCTGCGTGCTCTTGATCTTGGTTTTGATTTCGCGTCCGCTTGCCATGCTCTATCCGCTCGTTCTGCTCGCTCGTGGGACAGGATGGCGACTCGGTGCCGCATCCTGTTTCCGATTTCTGCTTACCAGCTACCGGTCTTCTTGTATTCGTCCACCGACGACTTGAAGACGGCTTCGATCTCGTTGTTCCAGTCACCGGTAGCGACGATCTTGGTCATCAGCTCTTCGTGATTCTGGTGCATGAAGGCATGCAGGCCCTTCTCGAACGGCAGTACCTTGTTGACCGCCAGGTCATCGAGGTAGCCCTTCTCAGCCGCGTACACCGACAGCGCCAACTCGGCGATCGACAGCGGCGAATACTGGCCCTGCTTCATCAGCTCAGTCACGCGTTGACCGCGATCCAGCTGCGCGCGTGTGGCCGGGTCCAGATCCGAGGCGAACTGCGCGAACGCGGCCAGCTCACGGTACTGTGCCAGTGCCAGCTTCACGCCGCCGGACAGCTTCTTGACGATCTTGGTCTGCGCGGCACCGCCGACGCGGGACACCGAGATACCGGCGTTCACGGCCGGACGGATGCCGGCGTTGAACAGGTCGGTTTCCAGGAAGATCTGGCCGTCGGTGATCGAGATCACGTTGGTCGGCACGAACGCCGACACGTCACCGCCCTGGGTCTCGATGATCGGCAGCGCGGTCAGCGAACCGGTCTTGCCCTTCACTTCACCGTTGGTGAACTTCTCGACGTACTCCTCGGACACGCGCGATGCGCGCTCGAGCAGACGCGAGTGGAGATAGAACACGTCGCCCGGATACGCTTCGCGACCCGGCGGGCGCTTCAGCAACAGCGAGATCTGGCGATAGGCCACGGCCTGCTTGGACAAATCGTCATACACGATCAGCGCGTCTTCGCCGCGATCGCGGAAATACTCACCCATCGCACAACCGGAATACGGTGCCACATACTGCAGCGCCGCCGACTCGGAGGCCGAAGCAACCACGACGATGGTGTAGGCCAGCGCGCCATGCGACTCCAGCTTGCGCACCACGTTGGCGATTGACGAACGCTTCTGGCCGATGGCCACGTAGATGCACTTAACGCCGGAATCCTTCTGCGCGATGATCGCGTCGATCGCCAGCGCGGTCTTGCCGGTCTGGCGGTCGCCGATGATCAGCTCACGCTGACCGCGGCCAACCGGAATCATCGCGTCGACCGACTTGTAGCCGGTCTGCAGCGGCTGGTCGACCGACTTGCGCCAGATCACGCCAGGCGCCACCTTTTCGATCGCCGCGTTGAGCTTGGCACCGAGCGGGCCCTTGCCGTCGATCGGGTTGCCCAGCGCATCGACGACGCGGCCGAGCAACTCCGGGCCAACCGGCACTTCGAGAATGCGGCCGGTGGTCTTGGCGGTGTCGCCCTCGCGCAGATGCTGGTATTCACCGAGCACCACGGCGCCGACGGAATCGCGCTCAAGGTTCAGCGCCAGCGCAAACGAGTTGCCCGGCAGCTCGATCATTTCGCCCTGCATCACATCGGCCAGGCCGTGGATGCGCACGATGCCGTCGGACACGCTGATGATCGTGCCTTCGTTGCGTGCTTCGGCGCCGAGCTTGAACTGCTCGATGCGGGTCTTGATCAGCTCGCTGATTTCAGACGGATTCAAAGTGGTGCTGGACATGGTCGTTATCCTGAAATTTTGTTTTCTCAAGAGTCCGGCCACGGATGGCCGGCTTTTACTCTTCCGCGAAAAGGACTTCGCGTAAAACTTAAACTGCCAACGCGCTGGCCATACGGGCCAGACGTCCGCGGGCGGAACCGTCAATCACTTCACTACCGGTATCGATCACCACACCAGCCAGCAGCGACGCATCGACCTCGGTCTCGAGTTCAATCTCGCGCTTGAAGCGGCGCTTGAGCGACACCTTCAGCTGCTCGGACTGAGAGGCATCCAGCGCCATCGCGCTGGTCACCTTGACCAGCAACTGTGACTCGGATTCGCGCTTGTAGGCTTCAAACAGTTCGGCCACTTCAGGCAGCAACGTGACCCGACGGTTTTCGACCAGCTCGGCCAGAAACTGTGCAAACGGCGCATCAGCAGAGATGCCATTGGGCAAATGCAGTGCCACGATCTGCTCGGGCTTGACCCGGGGATCATTGTCGAGATCGACCACGCGGGCATCCGCCGAAACCGCCGCCGCGAACGCCAGCGACTGCGACCAGCTATCCAGCGACCCAGCCGCGTGCGCTACTTCAAAAGCAGCGCGAGCATACGGACGGGCGAGGGTGATTGCCTGGGCCATCGATCAGATCTCGGCCGCGAGCTGGTCGAGCAACGCCTTGTGCGTCGATGCATCGACCTCGCGCTGCACGATCTTGCTGGCGCCCTGCACGGCCAACGCACCCACCTGCTCACGCAGCTGATCACGCGCACGCTGCGCCATCGAGGCGATATCGTCCTGCGCGGAAGCCTTCAGCCGGTTGATTTCGATCACCGCTTCGGCGCGAGCCTTTTCGATGATCTGATTAGCCTGCTGCTGGGCCTTGTCGATGATCTCGGTCGCCTGCTGGCGGGCTACCTTGATTTCAGCGGCAACCTTGGTGTCAGCCTCACGCAATTCAGCATGCGCACGCTCAGCCGCATTGAGACCTTCGGCAATCTTGACCTGCCGATCCTCAATAGCCTTTGTGAGATGCGGCCAGATGAAGTGGACACAGAACCAGATCAAGATGGCGAACGAAAGCATTTCGCCAATCAAGGTCGCGTTGAAATCCATCGCTGCGTTACCTGTAGATACGGAATGAAACCGGTACGGATATCAATACACCCGCGCCGGATACACGGCGACACCGCAAACGCGGCGCGCCAGGAACATGAAACTTACTGGCCAGCGCCTGCAGCCGACAGAACCTTGCCCAGGAGCGGGTTCGCCACGGCGAAGTACATCGCCAGCGCCACGCCGATCAGGAACGCCGCGTCGATCAGACCAGCCAACAGGAACATGCGACCCTGCAACAGCGGAACCAGCTCCGGCTGACGTGCAGCGGCTTCGAGGAACTTAGAGCCCATGATGCCGATACCGATACAGGCGCCGAGCGCACCAAAACCGATGATCAGGCCGAGAGCAATGGCGGTAAAGCCCTGGATTTGTGCAAATTGAACGAGATGTTCCACGGTGGTCTCCTGGCAAATTGAAGCTGAAAAATTATTTGATTAAATGAGTGATGCGGAAACTGCAATCAATGGTGATCGTGCGCCATCGAGATGTACACGATCGTCAGCACCATGAAAATAAACGCCTGAATGCCGATGATCAGAATGTGGAAAATGCCCCACACGGTGTAACCAATGATGCCCATGCCATAAAGCACCCAGCTGCCGGCGCTGAACAATCCGGCGATCAGCATGAACACGAGCTCGCCCGCATACATGTTGCCAAACAGTCGCATCGCCAAGCTGACGGGCTTGGAAAGCAGTTCGACGACGTTGAGCAGAAAATTGGGGATCCACAGCAGCGGATTCGCGCCAAACGGCGCGGTAAACAGCTCGTGCATGTAGCCGCCAAAACCCTTGGCCTTGAAGCTGTAGAAGATGATCAGTACAAAGACGGTCAGCGACATCGCGAACGTCATGTTGATGTCAGCCGTCGGCACGGAGCGGAAGTGGCCGAGACCGAACTTTTCCGTGATCAGCGGCAACAGATCCACCGGCAGCAGATCCATCGCGTTCATCAGCAGTACCCAGACAAACACGGTCAGCGCGAGTGGCCCCAGTACGCGGCGATCTCCGTGGAAGACGTCCTTGACCTGACCGTCAACAAACTCGAGCACGATCTCGACGAACGCCTGCCCGCGGCCCGGCACACCAGCCGTCGCCTTGCGTGCCTTCAGCCAGAACAGCAGGCAGAACACCACACCAAGCGCCAGCGATACGCTGACCGAATCGATATGCACCGCCCAAAACGCACCCTTTTCGACATTCATCGGGATGAGATGCGTCAAGTGGTGCTGAATGTATTCGGTTAGTCCGCCCTGCGGCTCGCCTGCCATGTCTCAACCCTTGAATCTGAATGCAAATAAGTAAACCGCGAGGGCAGCCACCAACCCCGTAATGGCGGCGAGCGGTGGCAGCTTGAATTTAGCCAGGATCAAAAACAGCCCCCCGACGATCACGAACCATTTCAGAATCACGCCCGCGATCAACCGGCTGAAAGCCATACCCGCACCGTTCAATCCGCTAAAAAATCGCATCGAGAACAGCATGGTGCCGAGCGCCACGAATGCCGCACTCATAGCGGCTGACATCGCTTCACGACGCCCCAGCGTCAAAAAAACAAGGCCGGCCAACACGGCTACAGCAAGCTGCAGCAATACGGTGCGCAAGGCTAGACGTCGACCGGAGGCAAGACTATTTAGCAAGTAAGGTCCCCGCACGGTTTACACCAGGCGGCACCGCTACAGCTACGGGCCACGATCCCAATCCCGAAAAGTATATCAGCCGCTCCTGCTAGACGACAACCGCGCAACTCTCGCATCGAGACTTGTAACGTGAAGATTTTGCGCTGCAGTGCGGCACACTTCAGCTACTGCCGCGACTCAGTTCGGCACCATGAAGGTCATATTTTTACGTCAGGATGTCGACTCAAAAACTGGCCCGGCTGCAGGTCGCGCCCGAGCTGCAGGTTTCATGCACGACGACCTTGTCCAATCCCGCTAGACGCGGTTCCAGTCGCTGCCAGATCCAGCGGGCGAGCATTTCGCTGGTGGGATTCTCTAGCCCCTCGATGTCGTTGAGATAATGGTGATCCAACTGATCGTAAAGCGGAGCGAACGCCGTCTTGAGGTCGGCGAAATCCATGACCCATCCCATCGCAGGATCCGGCTCGCCCGCCACGTGAATTTCAATGCGAAACGAATGGCCATGCAGACGCGCGCACTTATGTCCTGCCGGCACATTCGGCAACTTATGCGCTGCCTCCAGCTGAAATACCTTGAAGATCTGCATGGCAAACGCCCGCGTGCCGGAGTGGGTTGGCGGAGCAATACACGCCTGAAATGGTGGCTATAGGTACCGCCGCACTAGAACCGTAAGTTCATGATACAAAAGGTAATAATTAAGACCTTCTGTACACGTACCACCACAAGTACCCCAGCGCGGCGGCGCCGGTTTAGTCAATGTTACCGAAAGATCAGCCCCAACGCTCGAACATTCCCCTTTAACTGGCCAAAATTTCCGAGCCGTTCGGCAAAAGGTAATCAAGGTAACCCGTTGCTCAACATTGACTATTTAGTCAAAAAAATCAAAGCAATACGGACAAACGCCAAAGGTAATTTAATAGTAATTTGAAAGTAATCAATTACCATAGCAAAGGGTAACGTCGGCAAGAAATAAAACCCTTTCGAATCAAATGGTTAAATTTAAATTACCTTGCCAGTTACCTGGAATTACCTTCAAAAGGTAATTTATTTAATGAATAAAATCATGAAGTTATGCCACATTTGACCGCATATCACCGTGATTACCTTTTTCCGCACCCCACCCGCTTATCGTGGTCAAAGTGACTAGCCCAGCACCTGACAAGGCATCAGCAGATGCCTACGCAGTCACGGGTCATTACCCGCTAGGCGTCCCGTCGCCGTAGCAGCAATCTGTCCTCGCCCGGGAAGTCTGGTTCCTTACCGATGCACCGGGCGCCACGAACCGTTAGCAATCCCCTTTGCGCGGTTCACTGGCCCCCTTTCTGAAAGGGGGCCTTTCTCTTTTGGGATTCGGTTCTTTGGTGCGTCGTTCTGCGTCATATATGGCGGCTTCCCAAGTTCTTCGTGAGAGCCACACAGCGCCGTGTGGCGCCTGTAGATACCATCGTCAGAATCGATCTCTAAAGACCACGCGGGTGCGGCGGGGGAAACTGCGCGGCTCGGGTGACGTGCAAGACCCCGGACGCATGACGATATCCATGCGCGCTTGACAAGTTAGGCTCGTCAGCCGCACCCTCCGTCGGCGCGGAGTAGGATGAATTCGCGCATGGATGAGTCAGGGGATAGGGGATGACCGGGCAAGTACGTTCCAACGATCGCGTGTTCGCGAAATTATTCACGTTGAGATTAACGTCTCAACGTGGTTCCCATGCGCCGCTGGCATTTGCCAAATGCAAACCTGAATTTTAAGCGCTCGGTGATCAGTACATAGGGGCAGGCCTTGATGGGGAATGCAGCGGAATCCCTAGACCGCTTAATTTCCAGGCGAATATAAAGCCTGCCCTTTCGCTCAATTTCTAATTCCCCCGTGGGAACGGACTCCTAATGAAAACAAAAGCAATAAATACCAAGATTGGGTTGTACGGCGTTTGTCTTTTATCTGTGGTAATCGGATCGGCGTACGCAGCTACTGGCCCAGATCCTGCCAACGCAAAACTTTTGCAGAAGAATTATGTCATTGGACCTTCTGACCCGACGGCTAACCCCGTGTCTGTCGCTCCCGGTGTACAGCAAACGAATGCGACAGCGCTTCCGGCGGTAAATGTCCTCGGACACTTCGCCAAAAGTACCAATCAAAAGACCACAGTTAAGAAAATATTTGATCCCAGTGGATGCGAAGGCCGCGTCGGCGATCCCATCGTTTTAAGCACGGGAAGTAAAGTGCTTGGCTATACCGATTTCGCGCTCCCCGGCGAAATGGGCTTGAAATACGAGCGCTACTACAATACCGCCACAAATCCCAACTGGAATGATAATTTTTCCTATTGGCTTGACCCGACATGCCAAGGCGCACTTAGTGGGAAATGCCATCAAGTAAGCATTTATAGACCCGATGGTTCTACCATCGTTTTTAACGCCGATCCAACGATCTATTCCACTTGGACGCAGGGCGCAGCTAGCCTTACCCACAATGCTGATGGAACATTTGTACTCAAGGATGAAGACAGTACGACACAAACGTACTCCGCCATTGGCCAAATTCAGTCGATCGTTGACGTATCGGGCATCGGCTGGACATTCACTTTCGCCCCGGGTGTTACCGCACCGCAATCTGAGCCCATCAAGGTCACACATACCAACGGCCAGTACATCACCATCAACGAGCAAAGCACTTTAAACGGGTCGACTTATACGAACGTTATTACGGTTACCGACCCCGGTGGTAATGTTTATACCTATAAAACCGGCAACGGTTACGCTGCAAATGCTCATCCAACCGATATCGCCTCTGTCACCTATCCGGGTACGCCGGCGACAGTTGTTACCTATAAATACGGCTCGTTTACCAGTGAGGGTATTGAGCGCCTTACCGAAATTGATTATAACGGCACCCCTTACGCGTACACGAGTTACGATAATACGACGGGTTATGCGACGAGCGAATATCTGGCGGACAATTCCCAGCAGTCGAGCATTCAGTATGTTGCGGGTGGAACGGGAATCGTATCGGCTGCTGTCACAAACCCATTGGGCCATACGGCAACAAAAACCTACAACGCCAGTAACTTGCTGGCGTCCGTTAGCGATACAGCCGTTTCCGACTGTGGGTCGACCGTTAACTCGCGTACATACGACAGCAACGGGTTTCTACAGCAGACGGTGGACAACAACGGCAACGTTCACACGTACACCTATGCGGCCAACGGCCAGCTGCAGACGGAGACAGAGGCCTCGGGGACGACGCAGGCACGGACGACCGACTACGTCTGGGACCCCAATGCGCAGCTGAATCGCCTGACCAGTGTGACGGTCGAGGGCTGGTCCAAGACCGCCTACACCTATAACGCGCAGAATCGCCTAGCCTCCCTGGCCGTGACCAACCTGTCGGCCAACGGCACCGCCAACCAGACGCTGACCACCACCTACAACTACACGCTGTACGCCAATGGCATGGTGCAAACGATGTCGGTGACGCATCCGTCGCCGAACAACAGCGACACCGACGTGACGACGTACGACGCGCTAGGTAACGTGAGCTCCTTTGCCGACGGCCTAGGCCACACCACGACCAACAGCAACTACAACGGGCTCAACGAAGTCCAGCATGTCGTGGGACCCAACGGGGATGCCACCGATTACACCTACGATACGCGTGGTCGCATCGCCACCAAGACAACGCATCCCTACGGCGTCGCCGGGACGTGGACGTATACCTACGATGGCTTCGGGCTGCTCTACACGCTGACAACACCCGATAACGAGGTGACCACTTGGAATCGCAATGCGGAAATGATGGTGCAAACCATCACGCACAACGACAAGGACGGCACGTCGACCGAGACGTTTGGGTACGATCCCAACGGCGATGTAACCAGTCACGTCGTCACGCGCGGCAGCGATGTCGGTTTGTCCGAGACAGCGCAGTACGACGCTCTGGGTCGGCTGTATCAGAAGATTGGCAATAACGGCCAGACAGTGACCTACGGTTACGATGGCAACGGCAATGTGCTGACGGCGACGAATGCCGCCGGTCACGTAGTGACCAATCAATACGATCATCTGGACCGGGTCAGCCAGACGACCGAGACCGGCGGTGCGAGTCCGCCAATGCCCACAACGGCACCGACACTGACGGTCCCCGCCACTAGTACGACCGGCGCCTATACCGTGACCTGGACGACAGTGAGTGGGGCGACCCGTTACATCGTGCAGGAACAGGCGAATGGCGGGGGCGCTGTCATTGTGGCCAATGGCGCAGCGACGAGCTGGGGCGCTAGCGGTAAAGCCAACGGCACCTATGCCTATCAGGTGAAGGCCTGTAATTCGACGGGTTGCGGTCCGTTGAGCGCAGCTGGTTCTGTCACGGTCAACGTACCGTCGGCGCCCACCTCCGCACCGTCACTCACGGTACCGGCGAGCAGCACCACGGGCAGTTATTCGGTGACCTGGACCAGTGTCGCGAACACGAGCAGTTACACCCTGCAGGAGCGGTTGAACGGCGGCAGCTGGACGACGGTGCAATCGGCGGCGGCCACGAGCTGGAATGCCAGTGGACGGGCCAGTGGCAGTTACGGGTATCAGGTGCAGGCCTGTAACGCGGTGGGCTGTGGTCCATGGAGTGCGGTGGGAACTATCACGGTCAGCCTGCCAGCAGTTCCCAGCACCGCGCCGGCGCTGACGGTGCCAGCAACGAATGGCACGGGCAGTTATTCGGTGAGCTGGGGCACGGTAAATGGTGCGGCCACCTATACGGTGCAGCAGCAGGTCAACGGGGGTGGCTGGACAACGCTGCAAAATTCGGCGGCGACGAGTGTGGGGGTCAGTGGCGAAACGAATGGCAGTTACGGCTATCGCGTGCAGGGCTGCAATATCAGTGGCTGTGGGCCTGACAGCGCCACCGGTACGACCGTGGTGACGATTCCTGTGCCTATCGCGATTAATGGCCAGTCGTACAGTGTTGGCTACGCTGTCCCCGCGAAGACAACTGGCTACACGACTATTGGGTTCGATATAACCGGCAGTAACACCTGGCAAGTGTTTACTGCTTCGCCCAGCACAGGCGGCGCGTATAGGGCAGCGGCAACGGGCACGGTTCCAAGTGCGGCGGTAACGGTGCAGTACACGTGGACTCTTGAGGGTCCTTCTCAAGGTGAATCGGGGTCCGCCGGTACAGTGACCAACCCGGCGGCTTCACCGGTGGCCATCAGCACCAATCCCGTGAGTAACTATACGACCGGTACTTACGGTCCTGCGTCGCCACAACGTGGCGAGATATATCAGCTGACGGTGACGTTTTTTAATGCCGCAGGTGCAAACATTTCGAGTTCGACCTGCACGTTGACGTCAGAAATAACGGGGACCGACTAATGGAAATTTCCTCGTCTTTGTTCCTATTTCGCGTGGAAACTTCAAGGAAAGAAACCATGTGCGAACCCAAGAAGCGGAGCCTTCCGCTCAAGTTGTTACCGGCGTTATTGATACTTTCACTGTCGCCCGCGTCGCTGCTCGCCCAGAGCGTCACCACGGTGATGACCTACGACGCCGGTGATCACGTGGCGAGCGTCACCGATCCGCGAGGTCTGGTGACGACCTATGCCCACGATGGCCTGGGCCTGCTGTGGCGACAGACCAGTCCGGACACGGGCACCACGAATTTCGTCTACGATGGCTATGGCCGTCAGTCCAGCATGACGCGTGCCGATGGCGTGCAGACCACCTATGGCTACGATGGCCTCAACCGCCGCACGAGCGTGAGTGCCGGTGGCCTGACCCAGACGTTCGCCTACGACAACTGCACCAACGGCCTGGGTCGTCTGTGCTCAGACAGCGATGCTATTGGGGCGACGTCCTACAGCTATACGCCGGAAGGATGGATCGGCGGGCGTGGCTTTACTATAGGTAGCACGACGTATGCGCTGGGTTTCAATTACGATGAAGTAGGTCGCCTTACCGTAGTGAATTACCCCGATAGCAATCAAGTCGTTTATTACTACACCAACGGCGTCGTCTCCGGCGTCTCCTTGAAGATCGGCAGCGCCTCACCGATCAACGGCGCGACGGCGATTACGTATCGGCCGACGGACATGGCGATGGCGTCGTGGACCTCCAGCAACGGGCTGATCAACACCCTGAACTACGACACCGATGGCCGGCTGGCGGGCATTAGCGTGCCTGGCAAGCAGAGCCTGGGTTTCACCTACGACGCCGCCGACCGCATCACGCAGATCACCAACGGCATCGATAACACGCTGACGCAGAACTTTGGCTACGACTACATGTCGCAGTTGACGTCGGTCTATTCCGGGGCGGATAACGAGAGTTACCAATACGACGCCAACGGCAATCGCACCTACCAGAACGTCAACGGAACAGCGCTGAACGAAACCCCCAGCAGTACGAGCAATCAATTGGCGAGTGTCGCGGGGACGCTCAATGCTACCTACGGCTACGATGCAAAGGGCAACAGCACGGTAGTCAATGGTGGAGCAGCGTACAACTACGACGCCTTCAATCGACTCAACACATCGTCAGGCATGACTTACTACGTCGATCCCGAAGGTCAGCGCCTGCGCAAAACCGGGAGTGCAGGTACGACCTATTTTGCTCCAGGCAGCGATGGTGGCATGTTGGCGGAGAGCCAGGGGAGTGGTTGGACAGACTACGTATGGCTCAACGGACGAATGATCGGTCGAATCGCCAATGGCCAGGCCTATGCCATTCATGACGACCAAGTCGGTCGACCGGAAGCGGTGACGGATGCGTCGCAGAACGTGGTGTGGCGAGCACAGAACTTTGCTTTTACCCAGAAGGTTATCGTTTCGAACATCACGTTGAACTTGGGTTTCCCGGGGCAATACTACGATGCCGAGACGCTGACCTGGAACAATGGTTATCGGGACTTTAACTCGGGGTTGGGGCGCTATCTGGAGAGTGACCCAAGTGGCTTGCCAGGCGGCATCAATACTTATGCCTATGTCGGAAATAATCCTGTCAGATTCGTTGATCCCAAGGGGCTTGATATCTACGTCGCGAACACAGCACAGGTGGGCGGGTTACACGAAAAAATTGTTGTCGGCCCGCCTGGTGGTCCTTTATATGGGCAAAGTTTCGGAATGACGAGTAGGGATTCACCCCAGCAGTCGACTTCATCGGCAGCTGATCCGGCGCCGGGTGGTAAAGGAAGTGGAGAGGTCTATGAGGACGAAGATCCCATCACAAATATAGACAACCGCTTTTATCTCAAAACAACTCCATTAGAAGATCTTGCGGCTATAGCGTACCTAAGAAAACAGCTAGGAAATGCTGGGCCCTATAACGTTATGACAAATAGCTGCCGAAATTATTCACAGGCTCAATATTTCAAATTACTCAATCTCGTATTAGGCATGAGGTATTGATTAAATGTTCTTTTTAAAAGCCATTCTGATGCTCATATTCCCATTTTATCGCGTCAATTTACCTGTTTTTGAATATCCATCAGATTTAACATATGCAGAGTACAACCATGGGATTGCAACAAAAAACGTGTCACTTAGTAAAAGTAATCAAACATATATTGATTTAAGGATTTTCTTGGATCGAGAAAAGGCTGGGTGGAAATATGATCTTACTACATATGCGCCCTATCACTTATTCACTTCAAAAATCATAAAAATCAATTGTATTGATAACAAAGTCGTCATTAACTTTAGGAATGATGATGTATGGGTGCAGATCTCAAAGCAAATTCACACCCCTTGTCCAACAGTCTCTAATCAGGCGATCACGCCGCCGGCGAATGGACTGCCTCATCTTCCGGGTTCCATGTAGATATACCTATGGATCAAGCCATCGATTTAATTGCACAAACGTTCGGAGGAATTGTTGTATATGGCGCATGCACAACTCAAACGTTCATAAAATGGACTTTACCAGCACCGGTCTCGACGAATCGAAACTGCAATAGTTCAGCCGCGCCAAGGACAGATATTGGCATAGCCAATATCTGTCCTTCCATGAGCAGGTTGCATAGTGCTAGATAGCAGCATCTGTTCCATTGGCAGCCAAGCCAGCGACCTTGTAGTCATCGAACGTCACCACCTCCTGACCCATCCACTCGTTGAGCTGCTGGAAGCGCGTCTGCAGCGGTTGTAGTTCATTGACCGCGAACACCTGAGCGGCCGGAATCACCGACCCGAACCCCGTCGTACCCGTCGGTACCAGGCCGAGCAGCTGCGGCGGCACGCGATGTGCGGCAAGCACGTCGTCACGCGTGACGTTCTTGATGTTGAAGAATTCATCCTTGGCCGCGACCTCGCTGATCGGGATCATCTGGATGCCGTCTTTCTTGCCACCCGGCGCATAGAGAAACAGGTTGCGAAAATTGCCCGGCCCCTTGCTCTCCTTCAACGCTTTCTTCAGATCCTCGACCTGTGTCTCGTCGGTCAACGCATCGGTGAGGTGCAGGATGTAGCCAGCGTGCGAGCCGTTGAGGTAGTACTTGCGACGAAACAGGGTGCCGGCCTCGTTGAGCCACGCGCTCTGCAGCGCCGACAGGTACTCCGGCAGTCCGTAGATCTCCTGGTGTACGTCCGGCTGGCGCAACTGGAACACCGAGCCCTTGGCGAATTCGTGGTCCGTCTTCCAGCCCTGCACGAAAAAGTACGTGTCCAGATCATCGCAACCTCGGCGCATGTACTTCGCCAGCGCGTGCTTCAACGGCATCGGCTGGCCGAGTCGATTCTTCACCTGCTCCAGGTAGCCGTCGCCGAACACCAAAAAATCCAGCACCCACGCACCGAACGTCTCGCGGCTCAGCAGCTTGTGTGGCCGGAACATCGACGTGAGGATGTTGCACTTCACGTAGATCGCCGAGCTGTGATGCGGTGTCGACCGAAACGATTTGGCCAGCCCTTCGCGCGACACTGGTGGCTCGTACCATTTGCCGTTACGCCACGCTTCGATGTAATCGAGGATGTCTCGCCCATCCAGCACCGGCGTCGGATCGCCGAAGCTGAAAGCCGTCGCCCGTGGTGCAAGCGTGTTATCCGTACCGGTTGTCACGGTCATATTGCGCATCAGTAAAGCTCCATCTGGCTGGTATTGGCCGCGGTGCGACCTTCCAGCGGTTCGTTGATCAGTGCATGCATGCAGGCCCACGCGAGATCCGCGTGGCCGATTTCCGCGGATCGTCCTGCGCTGTATTTCACATGCCGACCGGAGTCGGTCATCGTCCGCTTGAGCGCCATAAACGACTGCGCCAGATCCACCCAGCCGGCGTCGAACTCGAGTCGACCCTTGTCGATCACGTTCTGCGCCTTCATCACCATCAGCGACTTCACGTCGGGCGAGTAAGTAATCTTGCGCACCAGCGGAAAGAACTGAATCACCAACTGGTACACCGCCTGGCCCAGTCCGCTCACGTCGATGCCGATGTGCTGCACGTTGTAACGCTGGGTGATGGTGCGGATGAACGCGGCTTGCGCCTCGAAGTCCATGCCCTTGAGTCGGTGTCGCTCGAGCGCGCGAAACTTGCCGCCCGGCTTGTCCGGGGGTGCCAGCACCACCAACCCGGCACCATCGCCGCCTTGGCCCAAGGCCGGGTCGTAACCCACCCACACCGGCTTCATGCCGAATGGCCGCATCAACAACGGCTTGAGGTCAGTCCAGTCGACCCAGCTGTCGACCATGCAGCCCTGCATCATCGCCAGCGTGAACAGGCTGTCGCCGTCGTCCATGAACTGGCACATCAGCAAGTTGGCGAACTCGTCCGGCGGGTACTCGGTGCGCAGTTCCTCCAGGTCGAACAGATCGCAGCCGCCGCGCTCGGCGTCCTCGATCGTCACCAGGTGTCGCCACACCTTGTCGGCGCAGCGCAGGCCTTCGGCTATCGCGACGCGGTCGGTGATAATCTCGACCCGATCCTCTTTCTTGCGCCGCCGGTTGTAGCGATCGCCCGTCCAGTACGGGTACGCCGCGTGGCTCGTGGCGCTCGGCGTGCTGAAGTACGTCTTGCGCCACTGCTTGTGCATCGCCATGCCGCTGGCGACCTTGTTGATCTCCTCGAAATTCTGCGACCAGAAAAACTCGTCGTAGTAAAAATTGCCGTGATAGCCCTGCGCCGTGCGCGCGTTCTGGCCGAGGAAATACAGGTGCGCACCGTTCCAGAGAACGATCGGATCACCCTTCAAGTCGATGCCCACCGCCTCCTGCGCAAACTGGCGGATGTACTGCTTGAAGATGTGCGCTTGGGCTTTCGACGCGCTCAGAAAAATCTGATTGCGACCGGTGGCGATCGCATCGTCCAACGCCTCGCGTGCGAAGTACCAGGTCGCGCCGATCTGGCGCGACTTGAGGATCATGCGCGTGCGCTCATCCGCCGAGGTGCGCCACTTGTGCTGATAGGCGAACAACGACTCATGGAACTGCCGGCGTAGCTCCGCGGCCTGTTCCTCGGTGAACTCGTTGCGCTTCGGTGCGCGCTTCGGCCCGGTGTTGCGCGCCTCGACGTTCGGGTTGAGATCAGCCTCGTTACCACCGGGCGCCTGGTAGCGCCGCACCCGCGCCAGCCGCTCGATCTGCCGACCGAGCAGATCAATCTCCTTGAAGTCGCCGCCGGTCTTCTTCTCCTTTTCGATCAGCGTCTGGAACCGCACCTCGATGCAGCTCTCGGCGCGCTCGATCATCGGCGCCTTCGCCCATGCGTCGCGTGTCTTCCACGACTCGATCGTGGTGCGCGCAATACCCAGCTCGTCGGCGATATCCGTGACCGGCCATCCCCGAAAAAACAGGGAGCGCGCAGCGCGTCGCTGATCGACGTGGGGGACAGGCATCAACATGGCGGCATCGTCGCAAGCGCACCGACGTAACTATTGCCTGCCGCGATGTACCAGCCCGTTGGTACATCGGCCCCGCGTTGCCCGGCTCGCGCACGGTGCCGACGATGGCCGCGTCTCCCCAACGTGCCGCCACCCCGAGGTTTCGTCCATGGCCAAGTCCAAGTTTTTCCGCGTCGCTGTCGAAGGTGCGACCTCCGATGGGCGAGCGATCGAGCGCAGCGCTATTCAAGGCATGGCCGCGACCTACAACCCCGTGCTTTACGGCGCGCGCATCTTCGCCGAGCACATTCGCGGCTACGCGCCGGACAGCCCGTTCAAGGCGTATGGCGACGTCACCGCCGTGAAGGCCGAGGAAATTCCCGACGGTCCACTCAAGGGCAAACTCGCGCTGTACGCGCAGATCGATCCCACGCCAGAAATGGTCAACCTGGTGAAGGCTCGCCAGAAGATCTACTCGAGCATCGAGATCACCCCGAAATTCGCCGACACCGGCCTGCCCTATCTATCGGGCCTCGGCATCACCGACAGTCCGGCCAGCCTCGGCACCGAGATCCTCACCTTCGCCGCGCAGCATCCGGACGCCAACCCGTTCGCCTCACGCAAACAGCATCCGGACAACGTGTTCACCGCCGCCACCGATGCTGTCGAGATCGAGTGGGAAGACGAACCGGCCGATACCAGCGCCAGCACGCTGTTCGCCGCGATCAAGGACAAGCTCGCCAAGATCAGCACCAAGTTCAAGGTCAACGACGGCCAGCTGGGCGACGTCGGCGAAGCCTTGCAGAGCATGGCCGACACGCTGGAGCAATTCGCCAGCAGTCATACCGCTTTGACCCAGCGGTTCGCCGATCAATTCAGCACGCTAAGCGCGCGCTTGGATTCCATCGAAGCCGCCAACGCCACGCATCGCCAGGACTTCGCCAGCTTGCGCGCCCAGCTCGAAGCTACGCCCGGCGGTCTGCCGCGTCCCGCGGCAACCGGCGGCGGTGATGTCGGCCAGACCGACTGCTAATCGCATCCACCCTTTCTTTCCGAACCGCCGACCCACGTCATCGCCTGCACGTCACGGAGCACCCCATGCGCAACGAAACCCGCCTTGCTTTCACCGCCCTCTCGCAGCGCATCGCCCAGCTCAACGGCGTGGCGTCGGCAGGCGAGACCTTCACCGTCGCACCGACCGTGCAACAGACGCTGGAAAAACAGATCCAGTTATCCAGCGCGTTCCTCCAACAGATCAACGTCGTTCTGGTGACCGAGCTATGGGGCGAGAAACTCGCGTTGGGTACCACCGGCACCATCGCCAGCCGTACCGACACCGATACCACCGACCGCGCGCCGGCCGATCCGACTGATCTTTTCCCGAACGACTACACCTGCAAGAAGACCAACTTCGACACGTCGCTGAAGTATTCCAAGATCGACGCGTGGGCCAAGTTCCCCAACTTCCAGACGATGTTCCGCGATGCGGTCGTCGGCCAGCAGGCGCTCGATCGCATCATGATCGGCTTCCACGGCACCAGCGCGGCCGCGAACACCAACCGGGTCACCAACCCGCTGCTGCAGGACGTCAACATCGGCTGGCTGGAACACATCCGCACCGATGCACCGGCACACTGGATGAAGGAAGTCGTTCCTGCCAGCGGCAAGGTCACCATCGGTGCCGGCAAGGACTACGAGAACCTCGACGCCCTGGTGTCGGATGTGACCGAGAACCTGATCGCCGAGGCCGTGCGCGACAACCCGGCGCTGGTGGTCATCTGCGGTCGTGACTTGCTGCAGGACAAGTACTTCAAGCGCATCAACCAGCAGCAGACCGCCGAGAACGAACTGGCGACCGACATCATCGTGTCGCAGAAACAGATCGGCGGCCTCAAGGCGGTGCGTGTGCCGTTCTTTCCGAAGAACGCGATGCTGATCACCACGCTCGACAACCTGTCCATCTATTCGCAGGAAGGCGCACGTCGCCGGCAGTTGGTGGACAACGCCAAGCGCGACCGGGTCGAGAACTACGAATCCAGCAACGACGCCTACGTGGTCGAGAACTACCTGCTGACAGCGTTCGTCGAAAACATCGTCGTCTCGTAATCACCGAACCCCTCCCCCACAGCGAAGCCCGTCGGCTGGAGAGCCGGTCGACGGTGCCCCGCCGATACCGCGAGAGAGCATCGCCATGCCGTCACCCGCCCAACAGCACCGCCAGCGCATCGCCGCCGCGATGTCCCAGACCGTAGCAACCGATGCCGATCACAGCGCCGTCGTCGCCAGCAGCGCGTACGCGTTGATGCTCGCCAAGCTCGCCGAGGACAAGCGCGCGCTCAAAGGTATCCAGTCGATCGCGCAGAAGATCGAGGTCAAGCGTCAGCGCCTGCCGGAGTACGCGGCATGGATCGACGGCGTGCTGCAGGCTGATCAGCCGGTGCAGGACGACGTCTTCGCCACCGTCATGGTCTGGCGTATCGACACCGGCGACATCGACGGCGCGCTGGTCATGGCCACGCACATGCTTACCCATAACCTCAAGCTGCCCGAACATTACCAGCGCGACCTCGCCACCCTGGTGGTGGAAGAAATCGCCGAGCGTGCCGGCCACGCGGATAGCGGCAACGTCACCGCATCCCAGCTACTGCAAGTGGGCCAACTTACTGAAGGGCGCGACATGCCGGATGAGGTGCGCGCCAAACTCCACAAGGCCATCGGCCTGGCCTTGCGCGATGCATCGCCCGCGCAGGCACTCGACCATCTGCAGCGTGCGCTGCAACTGAACGCGCGACTGGGCATCAAGACAGAGATCACCAAGCTGCAAAAGCAGCTGGCTCTGTCGACGCCGGTCGCCACCTGAGCTCGCCCCGAGCACCGCGGCGGCTCGGTGGACATCGTGTGACCTCTCTCCCACCCGATGCACCACCGATCACCGCCGCACTTATTCCGCGCCACACCCCTGTGAGGTCATGATGTCCGGTCTCGTCGCCACCGCGCCTGCTACCGCGCCCGATCCCCTGCGTTCCGGCGACTGGTATCCGTCCATCGACCTTACCGAGGCGCGTGCTGTGATGCGCGTGGATGGCACCGTCACCAATGAGCGCCTCACCGAGTGCATCGCGCTGGCCATGTCTGCCGTCGAGGATCAGCTCGACGCCTGGCAACAGCAACAGGTCGCCCTTGGCCGCGCCACGCTCGTTGAGGTGCCCAGCAAAATCATCGCCGGCACCTCGCGCCTGGTGCGGCTGTATCGCCGCGCGGTGTACGCCAGCGCGCAGGCCGAACTGATCGAGCGCTACCGCGATGTCGACACCACGCACGCCGGCCACAAACACGCCGACACACTCGACTCCACCATCGACGACTACCGCCGCAACGTGCGCTACGCCATCCGCGACATCCTCGGCCGGCCACGTGCCGATGTGGAGTTGTTGTGATCGTGCGCGCCAACCAGGGCGAGACCTTGGACGCGTTGTGCTGGCGCGTGCTGGGCCGCACCGAGGGCGTCACCGAAGCGGCGCTCGCTGCCAATCCCGGCCTCGCCGACCTCGGCGTCGTGTTGCCGCTGGGCACTGTCGTCTACCTGCCCGACACCGTACAGGCCACGCAGTCGCAGACCGCGCTGGTGCAGCTCTGGAACTGACAGGGGACCACCGATGGCCGAACCGACCACCACCAGCTCGATCGCTCTCGTCGCCACCGGCGTCAGCATCGCCACGCTGATCCCCGGCATCGATGGCAACGCCATCATCGGCGCCTTTGCCGGTGCCGCACTGATGGCGCTGCATGCGCGTGAGGTGTCCATGCGCTCGCGGCTGGCCTACTTCGGCATCAGCTGGATCATGGGTTACCTCGCTGCACCGCTGCTCATGCGGCAGATCCCCCTGCAGGAATCCGGCGTCGCGTCCTTCATCGCCGCCGCCATCGTCATTGCCCTCACCGTCCAGTTGATCGAGCGCATCAAGACGATCGACCTCACGGCGTGGATCAGCAATCTGCTGCGCCGCGGAGGCCCGTAATGGATCACCTGATCGCCCTGCTGCTGTTCGCCACCAACGCCATCACCGGCGTGCGCCTTTTCCTCTACCGCCGCGAGGGCGCCCGCTACCGGCCGATCGTCAGCATCGCCGCCTGGCTGCTGATCGTCTCCACCGGCAGCACGGCGCTCGGCATTGCACTCGGCCAGTACCCACCCGGTGACATTCACCTCGGCGACATCGGCATTGCCCTGGTGCTGTGCGTACTCAGCCTCACCGCCCGCGGCAACGTCGCCGCCATCCTACGGACGAACCACGATGAACAACCCCAACAGCCTGCGCGTCGGTGACCACGGCAGCGACGTCACCGTGCTGCAGACGCGGCTGGTCCGCGCGGGTCAGCCACTCACCGTCGACAGCTGGTATGGCGCTGCGACCGAGGCCGCGGTGCGCGCGTTTCAGCGTAGTCATGGCCAGGTGGTCGACGGCATCGTTGGCCCACGCACACAAGCCGCATTGACCGGCATCATCGACCCGCTGGCACTCACCCAGAACGACATCGTCGCTGCGGCCGCCACACTCGACTGTGAGTCGGCCACCATCAACGCCGTGATCGAGGTCGAAAGCCCGCGTGGCGGTTTCCTGCCCGATGGTCGCGTGGTGATCCTGTTCGAGCGGCACGTGTTCTGGCAGCAGCTGGTGGCGGCAGGCATCGATCCGACCACCGTCGCGCTGCCGGCGTCGATCCTGTCCCAACAGCGCGGCGGCTACGTCGGCGGCGCCGCGGAATACGCACGCCTGGCGCAGGCCGTCGCCATCCACCCGGAAGCCGCCACTGCCGCCTGTAGCTGGGGCCGCTTCCAGATCATGGGCTATCACGCGACCTCACTCGGTTACGCCAGTGCGATCGCGATGGCCGCCGCATTCGCCAAGGGCGAGGGTGAACACCTGGTCGCCTTCGTCCGCTTCGTCCAGTTGGATGCGGATCTGCTCAAGGCCTTGCGCGCGCGCAAGTGGGGCGCCTTCGCCAAGCTCTACAACGGCCCGGCCTACGCGACGAACCTCTACGACACCAAGCTGGCCAGCGCGTACGCGCGACACAGCGCCGCGCTCAGTGCGACCGCGGAGGCTGCATGACGGTGCTGCGCCAGATCCTGTTCGGCGTCGCGCTGATCGCCGTGTTGTGTCTCTACGGGTGGATCACCCAACACCGCATCGCCACCGCCGAAGCGCGAGCCACTGCCGCCGAGGCAGGCGAACGCATCGCGCAGGGCCAGCTCGCACAGAAACAGGTCAGTGATCACATCGTTGTGCAGTACGTCGATCGCGTGCAGGTCGTGCACGACATCGGCGCCACCCTCACCAAGGAGATCCCCGTCTATGTCACTGCCCAAGCGGATGCTCGTTGCCTCGTGCCTGTTGGCTTTGCCCGCGTGCACGATGCCGCTGCCGCGGGCGTATTGCCCGACACCCCCAGCGCTGCTGATGCGCAGCCCAGCGGTCTTGCACTCTCTGCCGTCGCCGGCACCGTCGTCGACAACTACACCACCTGCCACGCCACCGCCGCTCAGCTAACCGCGCTGCAGGACTGGGTGCGCGTCAACACCGCGTCCGGTGCCAAGCCATGAAGAAGCCGGCCAGCCTGCGCGCCGCCCTCGTGGCTGCCCTGCCGGATCTCGCCCGCGATCCCGAGCGATTGCTGGTCTTCATCGACGCCGGCTCGCTGCACAGCACCTACGCGCCCGGCCTTAGCTATGAAACTGCGTACACGCTCAACCTGATCCTCACCGACTTCGCCGGTGATCCGCTCGTCGTATGGGTGGCTATCCTGATCTGGCTGCGTGTCCACCAGTCCGAGCTGCTCGACAACGTCGACAAGCGCCAAAGCGGCATCACCTATGAGGCCGACATCATCGACCACGACAAGGTCGACCTCAGCATCAAGCTGCAACTCACCGAGCGCGTCATCGTCAAGGATCTTGGCAACGGCAAGCTGGATATCCGCATCGCCGACGAGCCGCAGCCCGAGGCCAAGCTCACCGCCGAGCATTGGGAGGTCTACCTGCGCGAGCAGTTGATCGCCCGTTGGGACGTGCCGCCGGCGTGAGCGACGATCTCGTCCTGCTCGAGAACTGGGCCGCCGGCCTGCTACTCAAGCTCGCACCCGCCCGCCGCCGCGCGATCGCCCTGGCCATCAGCCGCGCATTACGTCACAGCCAACAGCAACGCATCGCGGCGCAGATGGACCCCGATGGCGCTGCGTTCGTGCCACGCAAGGCACGGAAAAAACTGCGGGGCAAACAAGGCCGCATCCAGCGCGATGCCATGTTCACCAAACTACGCACCGCCAAATACCTCAAAGCCAAGGCCACCGATGCCTTCGCCAGCGTTGAGTTCACCGGCCGTGCCGGGCAGATCGCGAGCGTGCACCAGGTGGGCGGCGAGGATCGCGTGACGTCGCATGGCCCACGCGTGCGTTATTCACGTCGCGTCCTTCTAGGGTTCACGAAAGCTGATCGATCACTGATCAGAAACGTTCTTCTTGAGAACCTCCTCTATCGATTGGCCTGATCCTTGCTCGGAAATTCAGTGTTCATCGGCGCCTATGGCCGATCTATAGATAGATGTGCAAGACTCAACACAGGCGGCCAGCCGGGGGGGACCAAAACATGCCAGAAACCAGCATTCCAGATGCTGTAGCGGGACTGTACGCGGCCGACCCGAACCGGGACTATATAGTCGTGTCTCACGCAGTTTCGAGACACCTACACTATAAACTTAGCAGTCTGATTGCGTCCAAACAGCGCAACAAAGCCTGCACGATGTTTTTGACAACGTATGGTGGTGACCCAAACGGCGGCTATCGAATTGGTCGATGTCTACGTCATCATTACACGCAAAACATCAGACTGGTGGTGCCAAGTTTTTGCAAGAGCGCGGGAACGTTAGTGGCTATCGCTGCTGATGAGTTAGGTATTGGTGATTTTGGCGAACTCGGACCTCTAGATATTCAAGTACGGAAGGCTTCTGAGCTTGAAGAAAGTAGCTCTGGCCTTGATATCATGCAGGCATTGCAAGCTGTCACGTTGCACACACAAGTTACGTTTCACAGAATGCTGGTTGAGTCGCGCGGCCTTGGACTTTCAACAAAACTCTGCTCGGAATTTGCAGGTCAAGTGGTTTCGGGTATGGCTGCGCCACTGTTTTCGCAGATCGACCCGATTAGGCTTGGAGAGATGCAGCGAGCAATGCGAGTAGCATTTGAATATGGCAGCAGGTTGGACAAGTACGGGCAGAATCTTAAAGATGGCGCGCTGGTGCAGCTGATCAACAACTATCCAGCTCATGGGTTTGTCATCGATCGCAAAGAAGCGTCTGAACTTTTCGAGCGTGTGTCGCATCTAACAGATGCTGAAAAGACATTTTGTTACGCTGCGTGGGAGTCGCTCGGTAGCCAAACCGACATTGACCCTGTGATGGTCGAAACAGCTCAACAAAGTAACCAAACAGGAACTAATCATGAAAACTCTGGTGCAAAAGTCGACGATGGGCTTGGAACCGAGGCAACCGGAAAGGCTGACCCCAAAGCAGGGGCAGGGGTCAGCCAAAGAGGAGGCAACGGTAAAAAAGATGCATCAAGACCAGATGGACAAGGCGTTCGAGTTCGCGCGGATGGTGTCGCGGGGACCGAATAAGGATTTGGATTTAGCCGAAGCAATATGATCGGTGCACTGCCTACAAGAAAAGGGCCTCGTTTCCCAGTGAGGCCTTTTCTGTTCCGTTAGGCTCGCTGCCTTCTACTGAACGAAGCGATTCGGTGGCTCACGCTGAAGTCTTTTTTCAGCGACGTCAAAATAGCCCTCCGACATCTCCACGCCGACGAAATGATGGCCAGCGCGCAGCGCGGCAACGCCCGTAGTTGCGCTACCCATAAAGGGATCAAGAACGGTACTGGCCGGCGGTACGATCGCCAACAGCTTCTCCATCAGCGATTCAGGCTTGCCGACCTGATGCTGCTTGCCACCGAGCTGCGGATGCACGGGTAAAACACCAGGCAACACCACCGGGTGCGCCTTGATATCGAGCGGCCCGCGGCTGGCCCACACCACGTATTCGGCCTGGCTACGAAAGCGACCACGCTGTGGACGGCATCCGCCGGTTTTGTCCCACACCACGATGCCCTGCCAGACCCAGCCGGCCACCTGCACCGCATCGGTCATCGTCGGCAACATGCGCCAGTCGATGAACGCGAGAAGATGCCCGCCGGGTTTCGTCACGCGATGACACTCGGCCAGCCACTGGCTGGCCCACGCGAGAAACCCACGCTGGTCGCGGAAGTCGCCTTCGAAGTCAGGCAGCGGCGCCTTGCTGCCGCTGTTGATGTACTTCTCGCCGGTCGGCCGTGCGCGGGCGGCCATGGTCTGGCCACCGGAGCAATACGGCGGGTCGGTGATCACTGCATCGACGCTGGCATCAGCCAGGCCGCGTAACACCTGCAGCGCGTCGCCGCGATGGATCGTGTAGGGAAGAGTCGTGTGCGTCATGAGTGTTTCCGTTCGGTGCTCCCTGGCTCGCTGGCAGGGGACTCGACACGGCCCTCAAAGAATTGATCGTCCCGCAGCGCGGGCACTTGATTTCGATGACATCAAAAACACGGGCGCGCGCGAGCAACTTCGCGCAGCGCGAACAGCGGACATCCTGCATCACTCAGATCCTGTTTGACGGGCGTGATAGCCTCGCCGGGCTCCGTCGACGGGGTGTGGAGCCTTTGGCTTGGCCTGCAGGTGTTGCTGCGGTGTCGGGTGGCTGGTGCCGCGTTGACGCGCGTCGCCGGCCGCTCCACTTAATGAGGCGGCCATGGTGCCCTGCGTGGGGTCCCGCTGGGCAGGCCGCTTCCGATGTACCAGCCCACTGGTACATCGCTACCGCCTCGCACGCGTACGTATGCCCTTAGCACCATGCCGGCATGCCTACGCCACGCGCTCCCTGCCTGCCATGACGGTCACCACGTCCGTCGACCTATCGCGTCTGCCGCCGCCCGAGGTAGTGGAAACGCTCGCGTACGAGCAGATCTTCGCCGAGACGCTGGCCGACCTGATCACGCGCGATCCGTCGTTCACCGCGTTGGTGGAATCTGATCCGGCGTACAAGATCCTGCAGGTCGCCGCGTACCGCGAATTCAACCTGAGGCAACGGGTGAACGATGCGGCCAAGAGCGTCCTGCTCGCTTTCGCCGTCAAGGGGACACTCGACAACCTCGCCGCCTTCTACGGCGTGACCCGTCTCACCCTCGACCCAGGCGATCCATCGCTGGGCATCCCGCCGACGGTTGAATCCGACGACGAGCTACGCCGCCGCGTCACGCTCGCGCCTTCCGGTTATTCCGTCGCCGGCCCGGATGACGCGTACATCTTTCTCTCGCTCAGCGCGTCCGGCCTGGTGCTCGATGCCAAGCCCACCAGTCCGACACCGGGCAAGGTCGTCGTCAGCGTGCTGTCACGTATCGGCGATGGCACGGCCGATGATGATCTGCTCGCCATGGTGTACAGCGCGCTCAGTGCAAAAACCAAGCGCCCGCTGACCGATCACGTCACCGTGCAAAGCGCGCAGATCGTCCCCTTTGCCATCGTCGGTACGCGCTACACCTTCGGTGGTCCCGATAGTGAGCTGGTGTTGGCTGCCTCCGATAAAAACCTCGCAGCCTATCTTGCAAACTCTAAAAAGCTCGATCGCGACATCACGCTCGATGGCATCTACGGCGCATTGCGCGTGCCGGGCATCCAGCGCACGGATCTGACGTCGCCGAGCGCCAACATCGTCATTAGCGGCACGCAGGCCGCCCACTGCACATCGATCGCACTCGCATATGGCGGGATCGATGAATAGCCCCCCGAGGGGACGCAGCCTGCTGCCGCCCAATGCCACGACCAGTGAGCGCGCCATCGAGGCCGCCACCGCACGCCTCGCGGATATTCCGGTGCCCATCGCCGAGCTATGGAATCCGCACACCTGCCCCGAGGACAAGCTCGCGTGGCTGGCATGGGCACTCGGCATCAGCGCGTGGAAGAGCTACTGGCCACTGGCCGTCAAACGCGCACGCGTCGCCAGTGCGATCGACATCGCCCGACGCAAGGGCACCGCGCAAAGCGTCTTCGACGTCATCGCCAGTTTCGGCGGTTCGGTGGTGCTCACCGAGTGGTGGCAGATGGACCCAGCCGGCATCCCGTACACCTTCGACATGCAGCTCACCGTGTCCGGCGTCGACGGCGAGCCGGCCAGCGCCGCGTTCGTTGACGACGTCATCGCCGAGGTCAGTCGCACCAAGCCCACGCGCAGCCATTTCACCTTCACGCAGACGGCCACGCTTACTGGACGCCTCCGCGTCGCCGTATTCATCCGTCCCTGCATCTATGCCCGCCTGAACCTGTACGCCGAGGCTGCCACACCATGACCGCACTCAAAATCATCGTCACGGCCGCCGGCCGCGCCGCGTTGAGTAATGCCACACACGACGGCACGGCGTCCACCACCATCGTCAGCGTCGGCATTACGGCCACCAGCTTCACCCCGTTGCCCACGACGAAGGTCATCCCGGGTGAGAGCAAGCGCATCAGCACGATCAGCGGCGGTGCGGTCGCTACCGACACGTTGCACGTCACCATCCGTGATGACAGTACCGACACCTACAGCGTCCGCGGCGTCGGCCTGTACCTTGCCGACGGCACGCTGTTCGCGGTGTACAGCCAACCCACCGACCTGCTGCAAAAGAGCAGTCAGGCCACCATGTTGCTTGCCGGCGACGTGCAGTTCGCCGACATCGATGCCAACAGCCTCACGTTCGGCGACACCAACTTTCAGATGAGTCTGGCCACCACCGATGTCACCGGCGTGGTGCGGTTCGCCACCGATGCCGAAACCCTCACCGGCACCGACCCTCAGCTCGCCATCACGCCCAGGAGCCTGCTGGCCGCGCTCAACGAGCGCCTTGGCGTCGGCGCACCGAGCGCCTTCGTCAAGACGCTACTCAACAAGGTCAGCGCGCTGGCATTCGTCACCGCGCTGGGCATCCGTGGTGCGGCCTCGTACGACACCGGCAGCAACAACGGACTGGATGCGGATTTGCTCGACGGCCAGCACGGTGCGTACTACCGCAGCTACGGCAACCTCACCAATGTACCGGACGCTTTCACGCCGTCCGCGCACCAACACTCCGCGACTGACATCACCAGCGGCACTCTACTGGTGGCACGCGGAGGTACCGGCGCCAGCAGCTTCACCACCGGCAATTACCTGGTGGGCAACGGCACCGGCACACTCGCGGAAAAAACCCCGGCACAAGTGCTGGCCCATATCGGCGCCGCTGCCCTCGCCCACTCGCATCCAATCGCCGACATCAACGGTCTGCAGACCGCGCTCGACGCACGGCCGCTGCAGACGGCGGTGACCACGCAGATCACCGCGGCCGTGAACGCGCTGATCAACGGCTCACCCGGCGCACTCGACACGCTAAAAGAACTCGCTGATGCGATGGGCGATGACCCCAATTTCGCAGCGACAATGACCAAAGCGCTGGCGGCCAAGCAGAACTCACTCGGCTTCACGCCGGTGCAGCAGGGCACCGGCTCAGGTCAGCTGAGCAACGCGGTGAAAATCGGATGGAGTGGTTCGAAGGTCAAGGTCACTATCGATGCGACCGATATGGGCAACGTCGCGTTGGAAAGCTGGGTGAATCAGACGGCGATTCTACGCGGCAACAGCAACAGCACGGCCGGAACCATTTTCTCATCTGGCGCGCCGCCGAACATTTCATCCATCAGTAGCAGTGGCAACGACCGCAATACGTCCCTGCAAATCGGCAACGCCGCCAACAACAGCGCGTCGGCAACGATGTCCTTCATTCGCGAGGGTCAGTGCGGCGTCCACTTCGGTCTGGACACGGACAACGTGATGAAGATCGGTGGCTGGTCGTATGGCGCTGTCGCCTATCGCATCATCCATGAAGGCGTCGCCAACCCGGCGCTGCAAGGCACGTGCTACGCCACCGGCGGATTTCAGGTGGGCTCCTCCAAGGCGCTGAAAACAAAATTCAAACGCGTCCGATCCGGGCTCGCTGAAGTGTGCGCCATCGAGACGGCGAGCTACGTCTACAAAAAGGCCTACAACCCCGATGGGCGCCGTCGTCTGGGCGTGATTGCCGAACAACTGGAACCCCTGATCCCCGAGGCTGTCAGCGAAGACGGCGCCGGTCGCAAGACCGTGGATTACGCGCAGATCACGCCTGTATTGATTCAAGCCATTAAAGAGCTTTCCGCACGCGTCGACGCACTCCACGCATAAACCCAAAAGGTATTTTTACGCATGACAACCAACGCACGCATTCGCACCATCGCCAACGGCATCACCGCCGAGATGATCGCCGAGCAAACCCATCTTCTTTACGACCCGTCGACCGGCAGCGGCGTGGTCTCCTTTCAGGCGCGCGAAAGCCTGTTCGTCAACAACGCGTATCAGCCATTGAACGGCGACTATGACGTGTTGCAGGTCACCATTGCTGACATTGCACCGCGCTGCTTTGGCGTCGGTACCGACCCTGTAACTGGTGCCGATTTGTCGCAGGTATCGACGGCTGGCTTAGCGCTAGTCATCAAGGTGGCGTACGACACGCTCTACAACGAGCGCGCGGCCGTCATGGCAGCGCACGCCGAGGCTGCCGCGGCGTCACTCATGCCGGCTCCGGTATCGGAAACGGCAGTCGGCTGATGTCGGGCTATCGCAATGGCGCCGCTGTCGATGCCGACAACCTTTTTGATACCGACATCGTAGGCGACGGGCCGCAAGCCGAGAACTTTCGCCTCTCGAACGGGGTGGGTTTGAAATACGCCGCCGCGCCCTATGGAACACCGGGACCGAGTTTCGGTTACCGCAACAGCGCGGGCGTCGATAACGGCCCGCGATGGACGACCAAGGGAACGGCTGTCTACAGCCTGCCCATCAACGGCAAGCAATATAACGCTGGCGATGTCGCGGCTAATCGGCAAACGGCTCAAGCGAACATTTATTTCAACGTCTCTGCGGACGGCACCTATAACGTCACGGGTTACCGCGCACACGCCGCCGCATCCGGTAATCCCCCTGCGGGAAACACGGTCAACGCCTCCGGCACATGGAGCACCTTCGGGCTGGCCGTCTCGGCCGTGCAAGTCGCCTTCAGTGGATCGTGGACCCTGCAGCAGTCGTCAGGAACAACGAGCGGGAGCTTTGGCAGTGCATCGAACTGGCTCTCCTGCGGCGCGGCGCAGCAAGCAGGCTTAGCGCAAACCGTAGGATTCCAAGGCGGTTCCAAAGACCAGAGCGGTGCGCTCACCATTCAATTCCGCAACGCTTCAACGGGGCAGGTTTTGTCGACGACAACGATCACACTCCACTGCAGCGTGGACGGCTCCGTCTAAGCGGACATTCGACGAGAGGACGGCATCGCTTTTACACGGGATGCTGTTTATCGATGTACCAGCCCACTGGTACATCGGCCGCGCCTAGCTCTCGCGCGCATGGCATTAGCACCATGCCGGCATGGATCAGCTCGTCGAAATCTTGCGTCTGCTGCAGAACCTGCTGCGCTTCGGCACGATCGCCTCCGTCGATCATGACGCGGGCGTGTGCACGGTAAAGACCGGCGCGCTGGTGACGCGGCCGATGCCGTGGTTTGTGGAACGTGCCGGTGACGCCAGCACGGGCTGGGACCCCAGCATCGGCGAGCAGGTCATGGTGTTCTGCCCCGGCGGTGATACGGCGCGCGGCGTCGTGCATCCGGCGATCTACTCCAACGCGGTACCGCGCCCTGCCGGCAGCGCCACGGCCAAGGTCACCACGTTCCGCGATGGCGCCGTCTTTCGCTATGACCCCGAGTCGCATCAGCTCACCGCGACGCTGCCCGAGGGCGGCAAGTCGCATGTCACCGCCTCCGGCGGCATCACTCTCGCTGGCGATACCCGGATCGTCGGCAAGCTCTCGGTCACCGACGACACCGACCTCGGCGCCACGCTGCACGTCGCCAGCGATGTCACCGTCGATACGAAGCTCACGGCGACCATCGACGTCACCGGCGGCGGCAAGAGCGTCAAGGGCCACGCTCATCCCATCGAAGGTCCCGTGACCGGAGCGCCGCTGTAATGCGCGGCATGGATCGCACCACCGGCAAACCGCTGGACGGGCTCGCGCACCTGCAGCAGTCGATCGGCGACATTCTCGGCACGCCGGTCGGTTCGCGCGTCATGCGCCGTGATTACGGCTCGCTGCTGCCGCGCCTGATCGACCAGCCATTCAACACCGCCACAAAAATCCGCCTGGTCGCCGCCGTCGCCACCGCGTTGATGCGCTGGGAACCGCGCGTCCAGTTGTCGCGCGTGTTGATGGCTCTGGGCGACCAGCCCGGCCAGGTGGTGGTGACGCTCGAAGGCGTGCGCACCGATACACCCGTCGCCCAACCCGCCGCGATCACCGTCCCTCTGCAACTCAGCGCCGTGCCCTAACGGCATCACCCGAGGATTCACCATGCCCAACGATTACCACCACGGCGTCCGCGTTGTCGAAGCCACCTCCGGCGCGCGCACGCTGACCGTTCCCTCCACCGCCGTCATCGGTCTGGTCGCCACCGGCGAGGATGCCGATGTCGCCGCGTTCCCGTTGAACACCGCGGTGCTGGTCACCGACGTGCAGGCAGCGATCGGCAAGGCCGGGTCGGCCGCCATGGGTACCTTGCTGCCGGATCTGCAGGCCATTAACGCGCAGACCAAGCCGATCGTGATCGTGGTGCGCGTGGCCAAGGGTGTCGACGATGCCGCCACCAGCAGCAATGTGATCGGTACCACCGACGCCAACGGCCGGCTCACCGGTATGCAGGCCCTGCTCGGTGCGCAGGGTCGCCTCGGCATCAAGCCGCGCATTATCGGCGCACCCGGCCTGGACACGCCGGCCGTCGCCGTCGCATTGGCCATCGTGGCAAAGAAACTGCGCGGCATGACCTACGTGCACGCCCACGGCGCCACCAGCGTCACCGAGGCCATCGCGTACCGCGCCACCTTCAGCCAGCGCGAAGTGATGGTGATCTGGCCCAACGTCATGGCGTTCGATACCGTCGCCAGTGCCGACGTCGAAGTGCCAGCGGTCGCCTACGCGCTCGGCTTGCGCGCGCAGATCGATCAGGACCAGGGCTGGCAGAAAACCATCAGCAACGTCGCCGTCAACGGTGTCACCGGCATCAGTCGTGACGTGCACTGGGATCTGCAGGATTCGGCGACCGATGCCGGCGTACTCAATGCCGCCGGCATCACCACGCTGATCAACACGCAGGGCTTTCGTTTCTGGGGCAACCGCACCTGCAGCGATGATCCGGACTTCGTCTTCGAGTCCGCCACGCGTACCGCACAGGTGCTGAGCGACACGATCGCTGACGGCTTCCAGTGGGCCGCGGACAAGTCGATGTACCCGAGTCTGGTGAAAGACATCATGGACGGCATCAACGCCAAATTCCGTGACCTCACCACCGGTGGCTACATCCTCGGCGGCACCGCCTGGTACGACGCCAGCGCCAACGACCAGAGCACCCTCGCGGGCGGCAAAGCCGTCGTCGACTACGACTACTCGCCGGTGCCGCCGCTGGAGGATCTTCTGCTGCGCCAGCACATCACCACCTCGTACCTGGCCGATTTCGCCGCGGCGATCAACGCCTGACTGTCGTGCGGCCGCTACGGCGGTCGCGCGTCCCCGCACCTTTAGAGGAACCTCGCCATGGCACTGCCCAGCAAGCTCAAAAATTTCAACGTGTTCAACGACGGCGTCAACTACGCCGGCAAGGTACCCGAGATCACCCTGCCCAAGCTCAGCCGCAAGATGGAAGAGATCCGCAGCGGCGGCATGGACGGCGGTGTCGAGGTCGATCTGGGCGGTGAACTGCTCACGCTGGAATACACCGCCGGCGGCATCGTCCGCGAGGCGATCCGACAGTTCGGTGCCACCAGCGCCACCGCCTACATGACGCGCTTTGCCGGCGCCTACCAGCGAGACGACACCGGTGACGTCGATGCGGTCGAAGTAGTCGTGCGCGGTCGCCCGAAAGAGATCGACATGGGCAACGCCAAGCCCGGCGATGACACCGCACACAAGTACAGCATCAGCTGCGCGTACTACAAGCTGACGATCAACGGCTTCGTCGAGATCGAGATCGACCGCCTCAACTTCATCTTCAACGTCGGCGGCGTCGATCGCCTCGCCCAGCAGCGCCGCGCGCTCGGCCTGTAACCCTCATCCCTGACCACCCGATCCCTACGGAGAGATTTATGACGAAGCACACCGACATTCCCGCGCAGCCGAACAACGCCACGGCCACCGTCACGCTCGACACACCGATCACGCGCGGTGAGCAGACCATCACCCGTATCACGCTGCGTCGTCCCAAAGCCGGCGAGCTGCGCGGTGTGAGCCTGGCCGATCTGGCCCAGATGGAAGTCAGCGCCATCGCCAAGGTGCTGCCACGCATTAGCGATCCGTTCCTCACGTCCGAGGACATCAACAAACTCGAAGCGCCCGACCTGATGGCGATCGGCACCGAGATTCTCCATTTTTTGTTACCGAAGGACGTCAAGGCTTCCCTCGCTACGTAGAGGACGCCATGGCCGACATCGCGGTGGTGTTCCACTGGTCACCCGCCGCGATGGTCGACCTCACCTTGCTGGAATTGATGCAGTGGCGCGAGCGCGCCCGTGAACGGTGTGGAATGGAGTAGCGCGTGGATCTCAAACTACAGGTGCTGCTGCAGGCGCTGGACAAGGCCAGCGCGCCGCTCAAAAAGGTGCAGGGCTCCGCGACCGGCGCCGCTGCCCAACTCAAGAAAACCCGCGATGCGCTGCGTCAGCTCGACCAGACGCAGAAACAGGTCGGCGCGTTCCGCCAGCTCAAACAGGGCAGCGTCGAGACGGCCAAACGCATGGCCGATCTACAGGCGCGCACGCGTGCGGCAGCGGCGGCGCTGAAGGCCACCGCCAACCCGTCGGCCAAGCTCTCGGCGGAGTTCGGGAAGCTCACGCGCGAAGGCGCCAAGCTCAAGACCGAACACACCGAACAACAGGCCAAGCTGCAGGCACTGCGCAATGCGCTGCGCGAGGCTGGCATCAACACGCACCAGCTCGGCACCGCCGAGGCCGCGCTGCGCGCGAAGTCGGCCAGCGCCACCACCGCGATCACACAACAGACCGCGGCCTTGCGTGCGCAGGGTATGCAGGCGCAGAAGCTGGCCACGTTGCACGACCAACTGCGCAAGCGCGAAGCGCTCGGTGCACACTTGTCCATCGCCGGCTACGCCACCCTCGAGGGCGGCCGTCGCGTCATGGGCCAGATCACGCCGGCCATCGACGAAGCCAAGCACTACCAGATCATCACCGAGCAGTTGCGTGCGCAGGGCACCAGCGCCGCCGACGTGTCACGTGCGCAGCACTTCGCGACCAACGACGCGACCATCGGCAGCTCGCAGACCGAGAAGCTGGAGATCCTCAAGGACGCCAACAGCATCTTCCGCGACATGCACGAAGCGATCGCGGTCGCCCCGTCGTTGCTCAAGACCAAGCTCACCTTCGAAGCGTTGATGGCGTCCAAGGGCGAAGGCGCCGGTCACGGGCAGGAGACCATCGGCGAGCTGATCGCGGCGATCCAGACCGGCGAGCTGCGCAACGCGACCAAAACACCGGAAGCGTTCAGCCATCTGCTCGACATGATGACCAAGGCCTATGTCGGCAGCGGCGGCCTGGTGAAGCCCAGCGACTACCTGGAGGCGATGAAGGTCGGCGGCGTGGCCACCAAACAGATGGACGAGAAGTCGCTGTTCTTCGGCGCCATGCACACGATTCAGGAAATGGGCGGCATGCGCTCCGGTACCGGTTTTGCATCGGCTTATCAAAACTGGGCGGCCGGCCGCAGCACCCAGCAGACCGCCGAGGCGCTCAGCCAACTCGGCCTGTTGAACAAAGGCGCGGTGAAGTACGGCAAGAACGGCCACATCACCAAGATGCTACCCGGCGCACTGAAGAACCAGGCGCTGTACGAGACCAACCCCTTCGAGTACCTGATGAAGGAGGTCATCCCGCGCATCGATCCGAAGGGCAAGCTGACCGAGAACGAAGTGGTCAGCAAGCTCAACAGCCTGTTCAGCGCGCGCAAGGGCGGCGACCTGTTTGCCGGCATGTACATGCAGCGCGGCAACATCCAGAAACAACTCGCGGCGTCGGCCGATTTTGAGGGCACGGACGCAGCGTACCAGCGTGCGGCAGATACCGCGCAGGGGCAGGAGGCTGAACTGCTCGCACAGAAGGCCAACCTCTACAAAGCGCTGGGCACCACCCTGCTACCGGTCTACGTGGGCGCGTTGCAGAAACTCGTCACCCTGCTGAAAGCCCTCACCGGTGCAGCACAGCGACATCCAGCAATCGCCAAAGGCCTCACTCTGATGGCTGCCGGTTTCGGCGTCCTAATGGTCGCTGCCGGTGGCGTCATGATCGCGCTGGGCGGCTTGATCGGCCAGTTCGCGCTGCTGCGCTTTGCCATCGGTCGTGCCGCGCTGTCGCGTCGTGGTGCCGGCGGTGAAGCCGCTGGCGTCGGCCTGCTCGGCCGCGTTGGCATCGGCGCACGTGCCGCGATGCTGGCCATCACCGGCATCAGTTTGCCCGTGCTGGCGCTGGTCGCCGCCGTGACCGCGCTGCTGTTCCTCGTGTGGAAATACTGGGGGCCGATCAAAGCGTTTTTCGTCGGTCTCGGCCAGGGCATCCGCGACGTCGCCGGCCCCGCCTTGAATGAGCTAGGCCAGGCGCTCGCACCACTGAAGCCGGCATGGGATGCCCTCGCGATCGCCATGGGCGCGGTGTGGCGCGGGATCACTCAGCTGTTCACACCCTTCGAGGCCACCAAGGAGCAACTGGCCGGCGCCACCGCCAACGGCGTGAACTTCGGCCGCGTGCTGGGTGAGGTGCTCATGAGCGTCATCACGGGGGTCACGTGGCTGGCCAAGGGCTTCACCGCCGTCGGTACCGCGATCGGCACGGCCGCCGGCTGGATCGTCGTCCATGGGGGTCAGTTAATCGACTGGCTGGGCAGCACCTGGTCGACTGTCAGCGAGGCGATCAAGGCGCCCTTCGTCACCGCGTTCCAATGGATCTCCGACAAGATCGACAGCTTCATGGCGCAGTGGCGTGCGCTCAAGGCCAAGCTTGGCATCGACGGCGATGCGGCGGTAGCAAGTGGGCTGCACTGGAACACCGGTGCGGATGACGACGTGAAACCACCGGCGCGCTTCACCCTGGACAACCGACCACCGCTACGTGCCGGCGGCGGTGGCTCGATCACGAACCACAACCAGTACAGCGTCACGGTGCAGGCGATGCCGGGACATGAGGATGCCGCGGCCCGAGCCGCCTCGGCGGAATTGGATCGGCGTGAACGTGCCAAAGCCGCCGCCAGCCGCAGCCGCCTGAGTGATACGGAGTAACCCATGCTGATGTGCCTTGGCCAGTTCGTGTTCCAGTTGTCGGATCTCGCGTACAGCGAGCTGCAGCGCTCCACCGCGTGGCGACATGCGGCCAACAGTCGTGTCGGTGCGCGGCCGGCGCGGCAGTTCGTCGGCCCAGGCGATGACGCCATCACGCTGTCCGGCGTGCTGGCGCCGGAAGTCGCCGGCAAGCTGGACAGTCTGGATACCCTGCGCGGCATGGCCGATGCCGGTGACGCCTACGCGATGATCGACGGCGCCGGCCGTGTGTTCGGCGCATGGGTGATCGAAACACTGTCCGAGGGTGGCAGTGCGTTCACGCAGGACGGCATCGCGCGCCGCACCGACTTCAGCATCGGCCTCAAACGCAGCGACGATATGCTGGTGTCCAGCGCACCACCGGGCAACGGCGCCACCATGGCGACCATCGACGGCAGTGGCAGCGGTGCGAGCCATCTCGCATGACGAGCAGCAACCCGCAGCCGCGCTGGAAGGTCACGCTCGATGGCCGCGACCTCACGGCGACCTTGATGCCGCGCCTCGTCGGGCTCGCCGTCACCAGTTGCCGGCAGGACACTGCCGACCAGCTCGACATCACACTCAGCGACCATGATGGCCAGCTGGCGCTGCCACCCACCACCGCCACCTTGCGCGTATGGCTTGGCTGGGACGACAGCGGCCTCACCGACAAGGGCAGCTTTGTCATCGATGAGCTGGAGCATGCCGGCGCCCCTGACGTGATCGTGATGCGTGGGCGTAGCGCCAACTTGCGCAGCGATCTGCGCCAGCAACGCGAGCAGAGCTATAGCGACACCACCGTCGGCGCGATCGTCAATCAGCTCGCCGGCCGCAACAAGCTCACCGCGCGTTGTCACCCGGATCTGGTGGCGATGGCGATCGACCATATCGACCAGACCAACGAGAGTGACATCAACTTCCTGACGCGGCTCGGCAAGCGCTATGACGCGGTCGCCACGATCAAGTCCAGCGCGTTGATCTTCTGCCCGATCGGTCAGGGCACCACGGCCACCGGCCAGCCGCTGCCCAAGGTCACACTGACCCGCGCGCAGGGCGACCAGCACCGTTACCACGTCGCCGACCGCAACGCGTACAGCGGCATCCGTGCGCTGTACGACGACACGCGCAGTAGCAAGACGCGGGACGTGCTGGTGGGTGTCGACGACGGCAAGGGCGTCAAGACGCTGCGCACGATCTACGCCACCAGGAGTAATGCAATGCGCGCCGCGCGCAGCGAGTACACGCGGCTACTACGCGGCACGGTAACGTTCAACTACACGCTCGCCCGTGGTCGCGCGGATCTCTATCCCGAAATGCACGTCACCGTGCGCGGCTTCAAACCGGAGATCGATGCGGTGGACTGGATCATCGTCAAGGCCGAGCAGTTGCTCGGCGATGCTGGTTTTATCACCCAGCTGGAGCTTGAGCATCGCGACGCCAAGAACCCGCCGGACAGCGACGTATGATCCGAAAGAACGGCCGGTAGACCGAGGGCATACATCCCCTTAGACCAAACAGCCATCCAATAACGTTATCGACTCCGCCAGGATGCGATTTCCTTTTTAAGATCGGGGTCGCTCGCCAGCTCTTCTATCGCTTGTTTCGCCAGCGGATTCTTTGATTTGCGCAGGGCTGACAGCAATAAGACGCGGCTTTCGCCTTGCGTGCGGTCTTTTGCGATGGCGATCAAGTCTGCCAGCGTCTCGTCAGTGACCGCAACCGATAGCGCACAAGCTAGACCATCCTTAGCACCCAACCGGAACTCCTTAGCGTCGCCAGGCCCTTTGATACCCCAGCCCGTCGGTGCCTTACGATATTCCTCAACCAGTATCGGCCACGCATTTCGCACTTCTGGTTCGGGAACAGCCAATGAGCGAGCGATGGTTTCCCTGACCGCATCCGAATATGGCATCTGTAGGTGCTTCAACAAAATAGGAATGACTGCCTCATACCTTTCGGACATGCCAATCAAATCACCAACAGATTGAATTTTTAATCCGGCAGCTTGCAACTCCGACAACAAGCCAGCAGCCTCTATACGAATTCGGGCGACACTTGCTATGCGTTCCTGTTCTCGTACTTTGTTGATTTCACGCAGCCGAGTCTTTTCGTCTTCGGTTAGCTTGAGCCGCACAAAATCATTTGCGGTAAGCCGTTCAAGCTGTTCATTGCTCAATGGCTCGTGCGCCGACACTGATTGTTTTGGATTCATCATTCTGGGATGTACAGATGGTTGATAGTGCCGCTGTCCACTGCATTCTGCAGCGGGCCTGACAACTGAGTACTCGACCGAGTATAGAGATCGAACCGGAAACCTTGGCTTTGGGCATAGTCCGAGAAGTCGCGCAATTGACTCGTAAAGCTGAGACTGTTTACATTCTTTACCTCGCTGAGGGTTCTTGCAAATGGATTTAAACCGTCAGGAATTCGCGTCCGGCCATTGATAGAGATTTTGGCCTTATCGCCAATGTCATAGGCTTCGTTAACAGCCGCCTCGCCCTCGCGCCCAAGCTGTCCTGCACTTTTTGCCACGCTTGACGGGCATATCACTCCCGCTCGAACTGGTTGCGACCGTCCAAACGTTTCAACGTAGAGCACTTGCTCCCCAAGCATATCGGCGGTGTAAAGCGCTGACATGCCATAGCTACCGTGCTGCCAGGATGTTACTGCCGCATCCCATGCCCCCTGTCCAGGCACAAACGCCAGCAGCCAGGGTGAGCTGTGCTGATCCAATCCGAGTGAATCGATATAGCCCAATGGGTTGTTACCCACCGCGGCATACGTGCTCATACCGGCGCCCAGACCTTCCGGATCACTCTGCAAGAAGCGCCAACTGGCCTGCTCGCGAGTCCGGTAGCCGTTGCTATTCAACTCCGACTCGGCGTCGTAGTACTCGCCCGCGGATCGCAGATTGAGCACGTACCCATTCGTTGACACGGGTGACAGCTCCTCGAACGCATTCCCCACATAGGACCATGACCAGATCGTGGCACCACTGCCATTGCTCACCGCACGCGGCGTGCCGAGGTGATCGGCGGTGACATAGTTGACCGTACTGGTTGAGCCTGCGGTATCAACGGTAGCCACCGGGATATCGCCCAACCAGATCGTGTCGCGGTTGTTGGCGCTGGTGTATTCGCCGATCGGATGGCTCTGCTCGTCGTAGGCATAGCGTTGAGTGATCGCCACGGGCGACGTGGCGATCTTCTGGATACGCTGGCCCATCGCATTGTAGGTATACGTGCCCACGGTCACACCGCTGGCTTGCACCACCGTCAGTCGGTTACGGCCGTTGTAGCCATAGCCCCAGGTCTGGCCCGCACTCGTGCTGGCGGTGCTGTTGCCATTGGCATCCGCGGTGCGGGCGGCGGTGCCGATGCTGCTTAACTGGTGTGTGCCGCTGGTGTAGGCGTAGCTACCTACGCCAAGGCCACTCCCCGTCTTGGTCAGACGGTCTCCGGTCGGGTTATAGGTAAAGCCTTCAACCGCGGTGGTGCCATCAGCGATATTGGTGAGCCGGTACAACGGATCGTAGCTGTAGGTTTCCGTGGCCGGATTGGCGCCCGCCGCTGCACCTTCGGCGGTGATGTCACCCATCGCATCGCGCGCGAAATGGAGGTTCAGTGCCAGACTGGTGAGATCGGTCAACGCATCGTTCGCATTATAGGTGCGTGCAATGACCTGACCGTTGCCCAGCGTGTAGCTATTGATCGGCCCGAAGGGGCGGTAGGTGATGGCGCTCACGGCGGTCACGGTCGCGCCCATCGGCGGGGATACCGTAAGGCTGGTCACGCGGCCATCAGCATCGCGGGCATACGTGGTCGTGGTGCTGTCGGGATTAACCGATGTCAGCAGACGATCCGCCAGGGTGTAGCTATAGCTGGTGGTATCCAGCGTCGTACCCAACAACTGAAGCTTCTGAATGACATTGCCGCGGATGTCGTAGCAGTAGGTGGTGGTGACGGCATTCTCGACCACGCGAGTGAGATGCCCCACCGGGCTCGACGCAGCGCAACCCGTGACCGTATCGGCCTCGTCGTAGTGATAGCTGACGTTGAGGGTGGTGTCGGTATAGTCGGTGCTGCTCAAACGGTTGAGCACATCATAGGTCGAAGTGCTGACCACGCCTTTGGCGTCGGTGTGTGTGAGGCGGTTGCCAGCGGCGTCGAAGGTATCAGTACTGGTGCCGGTGTCCGGGCTTTGCAGCGTCTTTCCGTTGCTTAAGCCATCGTAGGTGTAGGTGGTGGTGAGACCACTGGGATCGGTGATGCCGATCAGTCGATCCAGCGCATCGAGAGTGAAACTGCTGGTCGTGTTCTTGGTCGCGGTATCGGTGCCGTTGTAATTATCGATCGTGCTGACCAATCGATTCAGCGCGTCGTAACCCTGCTTGCGTTGATAGCCCAGAGCATCGACGGACTGCACAAGATTGCCGTTGGCATCGTAGTTGCCGCTGGTGCTGGCGTTGAACACGGTCTGGCTCAGACCGTCCGTGACCTTCGTGAGCTGGCCAAGCGTGTTGAACGTACGGCCCAGTGTGCGCGTGGCGACACCCGCAGCGGTGAAGGTCTGTTCCTTGGTATGGTTGCCTGACGCGTCCAGCGTGTATTGAATGTAATTACCCAACGCATCGGTGATCGTGGTCAGGCGATGCGCGGTGTCGTAGCCGTAGGTGGTGACGACGCCATCCGGGTCGGTGATCGTGGCGATCGCCCCGTACGGTGTGTAGGTGATGGTGGTAGTGGCATCACCCGAGGAGGCTGCGCCGCTGGCCAGCGCACGCACAGTGCATGTGTATAGCCAGCCACGTGCTGTATAGGTCAGATCGGTGATCACGCCATTGGGGGCGATCACGCGGGTGACGCGACCGGCGCCATCGTAGCTAGCGTAAGTGGTGACGTGTCCCAGCGCATCGGTGACCGACTGCAAGTCGCCATGTTTCGACGTGGCGCTATCGGTCAGGTAGTAGGCGTAGGTCGTGACGTCCGTCAGATCTGTGCGCGGGCCGGTCGTCGTCAGCAAGAGACCGATGATTGGGCATTGCACCGTATCGACGGCGGTGCAATAGGCACTCGTCGAGCGGCGCACGCCGCTGGGCGGTGTGCCGGTGATGGCGCAGGTATACGAGGCGGCGGCAGCGATGGTGGGGTCCATCTGGCATTGCGCCGTGGGCTCGCCGGCCGCGTTATAGACCCATGCCATCTGCGCCACGGTGTTGCCGTTGTTATCGAGGACGGTCCGGGTCAGCGGCACGCGCAGCGGAATGTTCCAAGTCGTGGTGGTGGTGCGCTGGTTCGTTGTACCGGAGGCATCGACCTGTTGATCCAGCAGGCCGTTGGCGTCGTAGGTCGTCTTGGTGACGACGTTTTTGAAGTCCGTATAGGACAACGGATAACCATTGGCGTCATAGGTTTGCGCCGACCACGGCTGATTGCACTGCGTACCGCACGGCAACGAACTGCTGCCAGCCTTGGGCGCGCCAAGGATGTTCTGAAAACCGACCGTGGTCGTGAGGCCGAGCGGCGTGGTCACTGTGGCCGAATCGCTGTAACTGGAGGCGGTGTCGTAGCTGAAGGTCGTGAGATCGGCACCGGTGGCGAAGCTGGAAGAAATTGCATGATTCGCGCTGTTATAGCCGGTGTTTTCGAAGCGTATGCCGGCTTCGTCGATCACCCCGGTCAGCGCATTGGGCAGATTGGTGCCGGAGGTCAGGGAGGATTCGTTGTACACGTACTGAAGCGTCTTGCCGTCGGGATACTGCACCGAGGTCAGATTGCCGGTAGTGCTGTCATAGCCGTAAGTCAGCACGCCGCCATCGGGTACGGTCACCGTGCTGAGAAGTGCACTGCTGTTGTAGATGAACTGAAGTGTGCGACCGTTCGGATCGGTGACGGTCAGCAGGAGATTGGGTTGTGGTGCGACCGAGGCCGGGGTGGTTGCCGTGCTGTAGGCAAGGGTCGTTACGGTGCCAGCCTGATCCGTGATGGATTGCAGCAGACCCGTGGGCGAATACTGCTCGGACTGATGGGGAGCCGCCACGAAGACGGTATATCCCGTGGGGTTACCGCTGGCGTCGTCCTGTTCGGTCAGGGTATCGGGGTTATCGGCTTCGGCCACCCATGCGCCGCTGCTTTGCTGGAACTGTTCTCGCGTGCCGTCCGGTCGGGCGAGAACGATCACACTGATGCCGCTAGAACCGGGGCTCGATCGCAAGATATCCAACGAACGATCGAACGAGTGACGCCAGCGCACGCCCAGGGTGGCTGATGCCACCTGGGCTCTGCTGTTATAGAAACGCCGAAAGGTCAGCCATGCCGAGTCACGGTAATCCGTGTCTTGCTGAAACTTGTTGCCTGAAGACGCATTGATCGGATCGCCATGCATCGGCGTGCCGAATATTTTATGGAGATCGCGCGCCATATCACCGCTGCTGCCGGCTGGGCTGGAACCGCTTCCCGCGTCCCCATTGTGACCGTTACATATCGTGCAACCACCCGCACTTTTCAGCGGATCAATGCTGTAAGTAGTCGCGTAAACCGAACCGGAAGCAAAGCCATAATCGGTGCAGTCAGTGCGATCTGCATTACACATGGCGATTGTGATTTTGGCGACCGTCAGCCCGTCATTGGAAGTAGTCTGCGAACTGCTGAAATAAGTGACGTTTTCGGGCCCACATACGCTGGTCGTGCAATAGTTAGTCAAGAGAGCGTTTGACAGTGCCGATTCAGCAGATCCTAGACTTTGATAAAAAACTTTCGTCGTGGTGTTACCAACATAATTTTCACTCGTATAGTACGTGGGGCCGTAATAGGTCTGCGCTTTTGCTGCGCTCGGCAGCGCCCATCCGGCCAGCAGTAGCAGCCCGAGCAGAAAGACCATGCGGCCGATTTCGATGCGGCGTTCGATACGCTTGCCAATCCCTGACATACATCTCTCCCTGATCGCCATTGCGGCGATTAACATGGCTCACGAATTTCGCGAGCGCCCCTGTTGAACGCCTTCTTATCAGGGATAAGATCGAAAAACAAGAACGACCGAGAAGCCTAGCGTTGACTTAGACGTCTATTTAGCCGCTCTTGCCTCGCGCTGAAACCCATTCTGCGTATTCGGGTATGGACCGTGCCAGCTGCATTTCCAGCCATACCTTTTCGTCGGCGCTGCGGGTCGTATCCCAATGCGTGAAAAACCCGAGCATTCGCTGCACGCGATCATCGGCAGCGCTTCCTTCATGCATCGGATAGGTCGTGGGCGCGCCATCCATGCTGCCGACACCGAGCAGTAGCCAGTCCAGGCTGATGCCCTTGCGTTTTGCAAGAATTATGCATTCCTCATAAGGCACCTTGTCGCGCGAACGCCAGCCGCTGACGGCGCTGGTTCCGTACCCGAAATGGGCTCCTAGCGCGATATCCGTGCGCACACCTACCACTTCTTGCATACGGTCGATGACCGGCCCTGCGTTCAGTTCGGCCATCATCTCTCTCCTGCATTTTGCGTAAATTCAGCAAATATCGTATTGCAATCACGCAAATTGCGTGTAATCTGCGGATTGTGTAACCCATTCGCAGAACTGTACCCCATCTCCATGGCGCAAAAACCTCCCGTCGTATACGCGCCTCGCGGCGTCGTACGGAAACAGATCGCGCTGCGGCTGCTCGCCCCCGAGCTTGCTAAACACGAATCCCTGGCAGAACAGACTGGCAGCTCCAGCGCCTCGTTCGCCCGCCAGATGTACCTGCGCGGCATCAAAAGTTATGAGCGGGCCGTGGCTGTTCATCACGCGGCTTGCGGAATGAATACGACCACGGGAGTGAATAACGCATGACTCATGCAGCGCAACATCTTGCGCCAAAGCATCGCGAGAGCCGTTTCCGCGTGCGTTGCCCGCACTGCAACAGCTTCGCCCGTGCTCGCAGTAGTAAGCAGCTCACGCCCATCTACCGAGAGGTGCGCTTCGAGTGCACCAACGACGCCTGCGGTCACGTCTGGCTCGCCGGGCTGGAAACGCTGCGCACCTTGTGCCCCAGCGAACAGCCAAACCCCGAGATCGACATCCCGCTCACCGTCGCTGTCCCAACGACAAGCGCCGAACCCGCGGCTCCCGCCGCTGCCGCCGGCTAAGCCGGCACCCACTGCCTACGGAGAGAGAAACCATGGCCCATTCCACACTGCACACCGCCGCAATCAGCTACCTGCTCGCCCATCAAGGCGAGCATCTGCACCCCGACCGCCATCGGCTGGTCGGTCGCTGCACTGATCATCTGATGGAGTCCGGTATCAGCCGCGACACCGCCACCACCATATCGCTGCAAGCACTCGGCGAGGTGCAGGCGCGCGCCACCTCGGCGCACGTCGATATGACCCGCTCGACCAGTTACGCCGTGTTCGTCGTTGACCCGGTCAGCAGGAAAACCGTCTGTTTTACTGCCGCCGACCTCGCCCGCTATGGCGCCGAGCAGGCTGAAATGACGGCGGCCTCCGCCTCGACCAAGCACTGACAAACATCCAACGGGAGAGGCACATTGTTGGTCAACGTTTCGGTCGATCCGACCGCAAAAAAACAGAGTGCGCGCACGGCGACACGTACCCCAGTGGAATGCATCGAGGATTCGCCCAGCGGCAAATGGGTATTCGCACTGATGCTGTTGGCTTCCATCGCGGTCGCCAGCGGCGCAACGCAGGGGCTGTGGTGATGAATCTGTATAGAGCAGTACCGGCGCTTCGTTCGAGCGTAGACGTTCGAGTCATTGGCACCGCTGTGAACGTCAACACCAGCGGTGTGATGGACATGACCTGGCCGGTGTCGATGACGTTCGGACCGATGACCATGTCGCTGTCGACCAGTGAAGCCATCGAACTTGGCGAAGCGATGATTCGGGCCGCACACCACTACATCGCAGTGTCTAAGGCGAACGCTGAATCCGAGGCGGTGCAGGCATGAACGCCCATATCGTCAGCATGGCGGCGTATCGATCGATGCCAGCAAAAGCGCCGGCCGTTATCAACCCCAACGATCGCGTGATGCGTTTGCCCGAGATGATGGAACGCAGCGGCCTGGCGCGCGCCACCATCTATCGACGCATGGCTGACCCTAATGACGACTTCCCAGACTCGGTGCCTTTGGGTGGTCGGTCTATTGGCTGGCGCGAGAGCGACTTCAACATGTGGATCGCCTCGCGTGGCCAAGGCGGTCGTATATGAATCCATCTTTGCATTCCGACATCACCCGCCTGCTGCTGCAGGACTACGAGCTAAAAGAGAAAGGCACCTGGCTGCGTGAAGGCCGCTGCCCGCAATGCTCGAAAAAGGAGCTGTACACCAACGCCGAGCATCCATGGGTTGTTCGCTGCGGGCGCGAAAGCAAATGCAACTGGGAAGGCCACGTCAAAGAGCTGTATCCGGATCTATTCGAAAACTGGTCCGATCGATACCGGGTCACCGAAACCAACCCGAACGCCTCGGCAGATGCGTACCTGACACATATGCGCGGTTTCGACATCGGCAAGCTCAGAGGCTGCTATTCGCAAGAGAGTTACGTCGACCGCGAGCTGGATGCCGGCACGGCAACCGTGCGCTTTGCGCTGCCCGGTGGTGGTTACTGGGAACGTCTGATCGACAGGCCACAACGTTTCGGCAAGAAAAAAGCGCGTTTCAACTACGGCAGCAAGCATGCCGGCCATTGGTGGACACCGCCCGGTCTCGATCTGGCCAAGGTGGAAGAGCTTTGGCTGGTCGAGGGCATTTTCGACGCAATCGCATTGTGGCTGCACGGCATCGCAGCTGTCGCGCTGCTCAGCTGCAACAACTGGCCGGAGAAGGCACTCGCCGAGCTGGCCAAGCTGCGCAGCGGCGATCGGCCGACGTTGGTCTGGGCGCTCGACACCGACGGTACCGACGGCGACGGTGCTGGCCAGCGGTACATCCGCAAGTGGGTCAAACAGGCCCGCGAGCTGGGCTGGGAGTGTAAGGCCGCTCAGATCAAGCAGGACGGCCGTAGCAAGATCGACTGGAACGACCTGCACCAGCGTGATCGCCTCAGCGTCAAAGACATCAAGGCCTATTTGTACGAGGGCGCGCTGCTAATCGCTCGCACGCCGAGCGCCAAAGCCATGCTCATGTACAACCAAGCGGGACGCTCACAATTCCCATTTGAATTTGGCGACCGGCTCTACTGGTTCGAGCTCGACTTCAAGAAATACGCCAAGACCAAAGCCGAGCTGGAGGACAAAGACACCGGCCTCACCGAGGACGAGTTGAAAGAACAGGCGCTGGCCGAATGCAACGCCGTCTACCAGATCTGCACCGGCTACCCGCGCGTGTTGTATTTCCAGCGCAACGACATAACGGACGAGAGCTGGTACTACTTTCGAATCAATCGACCAGGCGATCAGCCGGCCATAAAAAACACGTTTACCGGTGGCCAGATCATGGCCGGTGCCGAGTTTGGCAAGCGGCTGGCCGGCGTTGCCGCCGGCTGCTTTTTCACCGGCAAATCCGAGCAGCTGATGCAGCTGCTGCGCGACCAGACACCGGTTAGCGGCATCAAGACCGTCGAGACCATCGACTTTATCGGCTACAGCAAGGAGCACGGCGCCTATGTACTGGGCGATGTCGCAGTGAAAGACGGCAACCTCTACGAGTTGAACAACGAGGACTATTTCGAGATCGGCCGCACCAACATCAAAAGCCTTCTGCAGTCGATGAAGCTGCACATCAATACCGCCCGGGAGGACTACACCGACGCGTGGTTCGGCAATCTGTGGACAGCCTTCGGCGTGAAGGGCGTGGTTGCGCTTTCGTTCTGGCTGGGCAGTTTGTTTGCCGAACAAATCCGCGCCACTGACAAGAGCTTTCCGTTCCTCGAGCTGATCGGCGAGGCCGGCTCCGGTAAATCCACGTTGATCGAATTCATGTGGAAGCTGCTGGGCCGTCCAGAGCATGAGGGTACCGACCCCACCAAAAGCACACTTGCCGGCCGCACACGCACGTTTGGTCAGGTGGGCAACCTGCCGATGGTAATGATTGAGGCCGACCGCAGCTGCGGCAACGAGCGGATGAACGTCAAGCAGTTCGACTGGGATGAATTAAAGACGCTCTACAACGGCCGTATTGGCCGCGCACGTGGTCACAAGAGCGCCGGCAATGAAACCTACGAACCACCGTTCCGCGGCAGCGTGGTCATCAGCCAGAACGCCGTGGTCGATGCCAGTGACGCAGTCTTGCAGCGCATCGTCCACATCAACCTCGACAAGAGCAACCACAGCATCGAGGGCGGCATCGCCGGCAAGGCGCTTGAAACATGGTCAACCGAGAGCGTCAGCGGATTCATCCTCGCAGCGATCCGTCGCGAGAAAAAGATCATGGATGCCATGCGCGAATACGCGCCTGGCTACGAGGCCATGCTCAAGGCACACCCCGACCTGAAAAGCGTGCGCATCTGTAAAAACCACGCGCAGATCATGGCGCTGGTGGATGCGCTGGAGTTTGTCACACCGATCAGCAAGGAACAGAAGCGGCTCGCACACGACGCCGTTATCGCCATGGCCGTCACGCGTCAGCGGGCCATCAACGCCGACCACCCGATCGTGAGCGAATTCTGGGAGATGTTCGACCATCTCAACGACACGGATCAGGGCGAAAAGCTCAACCACAGCCGCGATGAATCACTGATCGCGGTGAGCCTGCCCGAATTTCAGAGTCGAGCCACGCAACACGGCTTAAGGGTGCCGTCGCATATCGACCTTAAACGCCTTCTTCCCGAAAGCCGCGCGCGGAAGTTCGTCGCTTACAGGGCAGTCAACAGCCAACTCCGAATCGTCGACAGCCACGGCGTCACGGTGAAGTGCTGGGTTTTCCAACGAGAACGGTCTGCATCGAGCAGGCCGTAACGGAGGTGCCACGGTAGCAACCCTGGGCAGCAGGCTAGCCCACGAAGCCGTGGTAATGCCCAACCAAAACGACAGCTTCTACGAACCGCTTTGCTGTAGCCCGATCCATGATCACTAGTTCATCCCCAACTTTCAGATAGATGCTGTCTTCGGAGTAGAACGAAGAACGGCCAAGTTCTACGTCCATAGATATTTTGCCGCCCTGATCGGTGATGGTCTCTTCAAAGTAAACGGTAGTCGCCATGGGACAGTCCTTTGGTTAATTTGTTCGACGAGGCCATGGTGCATTGCAGACCTAACGCTGGAATTGAGCGATGGCGAAGCCGTCCACTTGGATGAGTGGTTAGACGCGTCTAGCTACACCCGAAAACATGCTGCTCTTGGAACTGGACCTCTTGCTCAAGTTTTAGGCTGCCGTGCTCAAGGCTGACACTTGGCTCGAAGCCATAAATAGTTCCTTTGAAACGATCTCGACCCGTAGGCGCAACATTGCGAACAAGAACGCGCTCCTCGCCGATCCGGAGAGTAACGGAATCTCCAGCTGAAATAGACTGCTTAATTGCTTTGCCGGGCACATGATGCCCAACAAAAATGATGCCTTGATCTTGTGGTCTTTCAGTGAACATGTTGTCTCCTTCATGTCTAACGCTAAGTAGATTTCAAAGTGCAGTGTAATCACTGTCTTCGTATTAGACCGTCTTCAATCGCGGAGCTGAGACCGTTACGGGTGAGGGCCTTTGAGCGTTAGGTGGCGGCTTCGCCGTGCAAATGCTTGGTGCCCTTTAGCTGCGCTGGCATGGATAGAGCAAGAGCGAACGCGCCGTGTCCGGAACTTGTCCGGCCGGAGCATTCGATTTCTATAGGGAAAGACAACATGCTGGATCATCACACCATCGAGCTAATCCGAAACATCGAAGGCTTGCGTCTGCGCTTGAATGCGCTCGATGTCGCCGCCACTGGGATCACCGAAGGCATCCGAAACAACACGCTTAACGCCGACTCGGTCTACCAGTTACTGGACTTGTTGGCATGTGACCTAAAGACACGAGCCGACAAGCTGATGGCCCTCATCCTCTAAACATTTCCTCACGCCAATAGTCGTAATTTCTTACAGTTCTGGACGCCCTTTGTCACTCTTAGCGAGGGCGTCACCTACGCAGCCTCAAAAAGTGCTTTAACCTTTCCATCCCGCAACTGATCGAGGTAGTCGGCCCACGCTTGCATCATCCTTCTCCGCTCGGCCAGGTACTTCGCTTTATTGTAGGTGCCGCGGATCTTGTTCTTATCCTTGTGCGCCAGCTGGCGCTCGATGGCATCTTCGTCCCAGCCAGCCTCATTGAGCGCGGTGCTGGCCATGTGACGGAACCCGTGCGCCACTATCTCATCCTTAAAACCCATGCGATGAAGCGCGGCATTGACCGTGTTTTCCGAAATAACCCGCTTGGCGTCGCGCTCGCCGGGGAAGAGATACCTACCCGCACCCGAAAGCGGCTTCAGGTTCTGCAGGATCTCTACCGCCTGACTACTCAGAGGGATAACGTGCGGTTCGCCGTTGGCCTTTTGTTCCTTGCGCCGCTTCATGCGCAATGACGGAATCGACCACTCAGCCTTGTCCAGATTGAATTCTGACCACTCAGCAAACCGCAGCTCGCCCGGGCGCATGAAAAGCATAGGGGACAGCTTGAGGGCCGCGCGCGTGACGTAGGTACCGGCGTAACCCTCGATCGCCCGCAGCAGTTCGCCGATCCTTGCAGGCTCGGTGATGGTGGGGAAATTATTCTTAACTATGCCCTGCAGGGCACCTTTGAGGTCTGCTGCGGGATCGCGCGCAGCAACGCCCTTGATGATCGCGTAGCGGAACACCGGGCTAAGCCATCGGCGCAGCCTGTGAGCCGTTTCCTTGGCGCCACGGCGCTGGATTTCTTGCAGGCGCCCCAGCAGATCCCGCGGCTCGATCGAGCCGATGGCCCGATTGCCGAGCCACGGGAAGATATCGCGCTCCATTGCCGTGATGATTCGCTCGGCGTAGGTGTCCGACCACTCATGCTTGTGCAGTTCGTGCCACTCGCGAGCGATCGCCTCAAGGCTGTTGGTCACGTCGGCCTGTTGCGCAACCTTGCTGGCCTTTCGTTGCATGCTGGGATCGATGCCACTGGCCAGCAACCGCCGCGCGTCATCGCGTGCATCGCGCGCCTGCGCCAGGCTGACCTCGGGAAAGACGCCATGCGCGAGCATTAGCGACTTGTCCCGGAATCGGTATTTCTGGCGCCAGTATTTGGCGCCGTTGGGCATCACCTGCAAATACAGGCCTTTGCCGGCCGCGATCCGATACGCTTTTTCACGTGGCTGCGCGTTACGCGCGGCCACCACCGTGAGTTCTGCCACGTCCTCTCTCCTTAGTACCACCACCGCACACCCGTGCTGGGGGTACACCCGGTAAGAATCGGCCATCTACTCCGGATGTAACCCAAAAAATACCACTAAATGCCGCGCGCTGTAGTGAGATTTAGTGAGACAAACTGAGACGATCAGGCCTCGGAAACCGCATAGCAAAGCGCCTCGCGAGACTTCAGCGAGGCGTTAAGAGAAGTTGGGAGAAGATTTCTTGGTGGCTATAGGTGGACTCGAACCACCGACCCCAGCATTATGAGTGCTGTGCTCTAACCGGCTGAGCTACATAGCCATGGGATTTCCCAGTATACCGGATCAGCATGACCACGGCAGGGCGCGGAAGTGTAATGGCGTCTGCCGGTCGGTACAAGTGCGGCGCTTGCTGCATCTTGATGCGCTGTGGTTGAATCAGTCATAGAACCGGAGAGGTTATGCCTGCGCGCATTGCACGGCATGGTACCAGGAGGCCCGATGATCGACACTGATGGCTATCGCCCCAACGTAGGCATCGTTCTGCTGAATGCGGATGGTCAGCTGTTTTGGGCGCGCCGAATCAACCGCGACGGCTGGCAGTTCCCGCAGGGCGGCATGCGGACGGACGAGACACCGCTGGAAGCGATGTACCGCGAGCTGGAAGAAGAAACCGGGTTGGCGCCGCAGCATGTCGAGGTGGTGGCGGCCACCCATGGCTGGCTTCGTTATCGGTTGCCCAATCGCTATGTACGACACCATCAGCGCCCTACCTGCATTGGCCAGAAACAGGTCTGGTTTCTGCTGAAGCTGGTGGGTGGTGAGGAAGCGCTCAAACTGGATGCCTGCGACAAGCCGGAGTTCGATCTCTGGCGATGGGTCGACTTTTGGTACCCCGCCGCGCATGTGGTCAATTTCAAGCGGGAAGTCTACGAGCGCGCATTGCGGCAATTTGCGCCATTGGTTGAAGGCCTGTGCAGCCTGCAACTCGGTACGCTGCCGCCACGAAACAATGACGACCCATCGTCTGGCGGCCCGCGCAAAGGGTGCGAAGCCGCCTAGGGCATGCCGCAGCGGCTTATTGTTGACAATCGTTCGCATTCGCGTTCTCATAGACGCATGTATATCTGCCTGTGCAACGCCGTTACCGACCATGACATCCGCCGCGAGGCGGCCGATGGCGTGCAGTCTTTCAGCGAATTGCAGGCGCGTACGGGTTGCTCTGACTGTTGCGGATGCTGCGAGCAAATGGCTCGCGCTACGCTTGCCAAAGCTGTCGAACATCAGACGCTCGTTCAGTGGCCTGCCGTCGCGGCCTGATCAGCGCTTTTTGGTTATCCCGGCTCTGGATCGAACTCAGTCGCATCCCTGAAAGCTCACTTTCCTGCGTCCAACGCACAAGCAAACCATAGCCATTCCCATTCAACCACCGGGCGATCGGCGTTTGTATAGTGTCGGCATGTTTGAACGGCCAGTCGGAGACGCCCATGAAAGGTGATGCCAAGGTTATCGAGTACCTCAACAAGGTGCTCTACAACGAGTTGACCGCGATCAACCAGTATTTTCTGCATTACCGCATGTTCAAGGACTGGGGCTACACGGAGCTGGCCGAACACGAGTACAAGGAATCGATCGAGGAAATGAAGCACGCCGATCACATGATCGAACGCATTCTTTTCCTCGATGGGCTGCCTAATCTGCAACATCTGGGCAAGCTGCGGATCGGCGAGAACGTGCTGGAATGTATTCAGGGTGATCTCGATCTGGAGATCGATGCGGTGAAAGATCTGCGCGATGCGATCGGCTACAGCGAAGGTGTTGCCGATTATGTGAGCCGCGATATGTTCAAGGAAATCCTGCACGACGAAGAAGAACATATCGACTGGCTGGAGACCCAGTTCAGTCTGATCAAGGACATTGGCGCGGAACGCTATCTGCAGAACAAAGCCAAGAGCTGAGCCCGCATCGCGCGCAGGGATTTACCTTGCGCGCCTGAAACGCCAAAGCGTGCATTCGTTCCTTGACGCTTTCATCACACCGGGGCTATACCTTGAGTTTTCCCCGGAACCACCTGCATGGCTTCACGACCACCGCCGCGTTTTGTGGTGCGGAAGCACGACGACGCCGGTCTCAGGCGGCGTCAGCTGTGGCTTGGCCTGATCTGGCTGGGTACCCTGCTGCTGACCGGACTGGTGGTCGGCTTGCTGAGCCGGCATGCGAACCCGGCGGCGATTGATCACCGGCAACAGCGCGCGATGAGCGCGCAAATCGAAGACTTGAAGCAGCAGGTTGCCAATGTCCAGCGCGATGCGCAGGTCAACGAGGTAGCCACCAGGTCATTGCGCGTCACGCTGACCCAGCGCGAGGAAGAAATAAGTGGCTTGCGCGCCAATCTGGGCTTCTACGCTCGCCTGGTCGGTGGCGATACCCAGCGTCAGGGATTGAAGTTGCAGGAAGTGAAGCTGGAGCCGATCTCCGGCTCGCACGGCTGGAACCTCATGCTTAGCCTCACCCAGAATGCCAAGCGTAGCGATGAAATCACCGGCAACGTGACCGTCAGCGTGGAAGGTCTGCGTGGCGACAAGGTGGTGCAACTGGACTGGGCCGCGCTGGGTGACGCCACACAGAAAGACGGCCTGCCGTTTCGCCTGATGTATTTCCAGCAGTTGCACGGCACCATCGTACTGCCTGCCAATTTTCGTCCGATGCGACTGCATATCGGTATCCAGTCCGCTGGCGACGCTCCGATAACGCGCACGGTTGCCTGGGAAGACGCACTCAGTGGCAATATCATCACAGCTCAGGGGGATCACGATGCTCAACCGTAAACGCAACGAACGCAGCCCGGTCAGTCAGGACACCAGTCTGATCGCACATGGAACGGTGATACGCGGCGATCTGCGCTTCAGTGGCGCGCTGCACTTAGACGGACGTATTGAAGGCGCCGTGCTGGGCGAGGGAGACGATGCGATCTTCACCCTCAGCGAGCACGGCCACGTACAGGGCGAAATCCGCGTGCCGCAGGCCGTCATCAACGGCCATGTGACCGGTGATGTACATGTCAGCGTTCGACTGGAACTGGCCGCTCACGCGCGTATCGACGGCGACCTGCGCTATCACACGATGGAAATGGCCGCCGGTGCCCAGGTGAACGGGCGTATTGCCCGTCAAGCCGACGACGCACCGCGCGAGCTGCCATCGCCAGATTCGCTGGATGAGGGTGTGATGGCCTAAGGCGGTATGCTTGCACCCGACCGACACGGCCCCATATAGAGTCTGTCTTCATAATCCAAATGCGCCGCGCCGGAGTCTGTTTGCCCGCGGGGCAAGGAAGAAAGAGGGAATGTATGTCGATACATGACCGAGTGATGACGCTGCCCAGTGGGCAAACAGACTCCGGCCCTGCGGGTTGTCCTGCAGCGGCCGTCATGCGGCAGCCCGTGGCTTACTCATGCAACCAGCATGGGCTGCGCCACGGTCTACCACCTGCCAGCCGCTGCAGGACAACGCGACGTATTTGGATTATGAAGACAGACTCTTAGACCATGGAAACCCTGCTTACCATTCCCGACTATCGCAGCAGCGGCGAACCGCTGTTGTTCACCGCGGCCGCCGCGCACAAGGTGCACGAGCTGATTGCCGAAGAAGGCAATCCGGCGCTGAAGCTGCGCGTCTACATCACCGGTGGCGGTTGCTCAGGTTTCCAGTACGGCTTTACCTTTGATGAGGCGCAGGCTGAAGACGATTTTGCGCTCGAGCGCGAAGGCGTGACGCTGCTGTGCGACCCGCTGTCGCTGCAATATCTTACCGGCGCGCAGATCGATTACGCCGAGAACCTCAGCGGCTCGCAGTTCGTGATCAGCAACCCGAACGCCAAGACCACCTGCGGGTGCGGCTCTTCGTTTTCGACTTGAGCGGAATGTTTTGATGGATCGGGCCATGCTTCCGCGTCAAAACACGTTTGCCGGACTCAGCCTGATCCTCAACCGGGCAGCTGAGCGGCGTGACGAAACGACGTGGATCAACGAACAGGCAAGCGCGCCCAATGCGCGCTATCTGCTGCTGGATGCCGCCGGTGAAGCGTTCATGCATCGCGATCGCGAAGCCTTGCGCTGGCTGGATATCCGCGAACGCGAGCAGCTGATCCGCAAAGCGCCGGCCAGCTTTCTCGGCCTGATCGATGCGACTCCGCATTTCATGCTGGTGCTGGACGAATCCGCCCCCAACGGCGCGCTGGAACAAGCGCTCGACGCTCGACGCATGAGTCTTCGCTCCGCCGGCTTGCAACTAGCCGCCGATGAAGCCGGTCTATTCGCCTATGCCAAGGGCCTGTCGCACTGGCAACGCGAAATGCGCTACTGCCACCGCTGCGGCGCCTCGCTCGAACTGATCGCCGCCGGTCATCGTGCCCGTTGCACTAATCCAGACGGCGCCCATCTGCATTTTCCGCGTACCGATGCTGCCGTCATCATGCTGGTGGAATACGAGGGCGCCTGCCTGCTGGGCCGCCAAGCCGGCTGGCCGCCGGGGCGCTATTCCACGCTGGCCGGTTTCGTGGAGCCCGGCGAGTCGCTGGAAGATGCCGTGCGACGCGAGGTAGCCGAGGAGGCCGGCGTGATCGTCGACGAAGTGCGCTATCACTCTTCTCAACCGTGGCCGATGCCCGCGTCGCTGATGGTGGGATTCATCGCCACCGCCTCATCGCCCGAGATAACCTTGTGCGACCGTGAACTTGAAGAAGCGCGCTGGTTCACGCCTCAGCAGATCATCGACGGCCTTGCCGACGGCAGCTTCCTTCCGTCAATGGCGCTGTCGGTCTCGTACCAGTTGCTTGCCGGCTGGCTGCAGCTGCGTGCAGGACTGGATCTGGACGCGCTGGTTGCTGATAGCCACCCACGTTGACGTCGATCGGATCACCGTTGTCAACCTGCGCTGAACTTGAGCCCTATCGCTCACACATCATCAAACGATAGCGTCCGGCACGCGCATCACCGTCCATCTGCGGTGGAATCGAACACTCGCATACAATGCGCACACTCTCCTCGAGTCCGCATTTATGGCTATCCGCCTGCTCACAGCTCTTATTGCCCTCGGCCTGCTGCACGTCATGCCGCAACTGGCGCGCTGGCGTCGTGATGGCCTGTTCCGACGCTGGCTAGCGCAGTTGGCCGACACCAGCGGCAGCGGGCACGTGGTACTGGCCCTGCTACCGCCGCTGGCCGTGTGCCTGCTGCTGTCGTGGCTGTTTGATCATCCGCCGCTCGGCGAATTGCTGGGGCTGCTGTTTTCGCTGATCGTGCTGCTGTACTGCTTCGGCCCTCGCGAATTCGAAAGCGATCTGGAGGCGATTCTGAACGCGCCCGATGCCGCCAGTCGCGAGGCCGCAGCGCAGCAACTCATCGACGATGGCGGCAGCGTGGCATGGACCGCGCCCGCACTGGGCGAGGCTGTAGCGTACGCTGCGCTGCGCCGCCGGTTTGCCGTGCTGCTGTGGTTTTTTCTGTTCGGCCCGTTCGGCGCCCTGCTCTATCGATTGGCGCAAACGCTGGCTCGCGACGAATCGCTGGCACTCGATGCGAGCAGCCGCAACGCGGCCCGTTATTTCGCCAACGCGCTGGACTGGCTGCCTGCGCAGCTGCTGACATTCACCCTGGCCGTGGTGGGCCACTGGGAAGCGGTGATCGGTGCGTGGCGGCGCTGGCACAGTCAGGCAGCTGCCACGAGCTGGTACAGCGCAGCGCCAGGTTTTCTCGGCGCAGCGGCTCAGGCCGACATCATCAGCGATATTGAAGCCGGTGACGGTTACTTCGAGGAACGCAGCGAACCCCTCACCGAATTGCTGCGCCTGCGCGGCGCGCTACTGCGCGCGTTACTGGCGTGGCTTAGCGCAGTCGCATTGATCGTGATTGGCGGTTGGCTCAGCTGACCTCACTCGGCTAGCGGCGCGTTACGCCAGCGCGCCGCGCAATTCGCCAACACGCTTTTCCAATGACACGGCCGTAACCATCTCAGGCGCTACCGCGGTATCGATCACCAACTCCACCCGAGCACGAAAACGCCGCGGCAATCGCGAGCGATGCAACATCGAATCGCGCCTGCTCCATACGCTGCCCCACAGGCCACGCAGCGCCATCGGCACCACCGGCACCGGCCGTCGCGCCAGGATTTTTTCTACACCCGTGCGGAATGTCGCGATCTGTCCATCACGTGTCAGTGCCCCTTCGGGGAAAAGGCACACCACTTCACCATCGGCGAGCGCTGCGTCGATCGCGTCGTAGGCCTGCTGCAGCAACGCAGGGTCTTCTTTGTGCCCGGCGATCGGAATCGCCTTCGCCGTCCGGAATACGAACCGCAATAGCGGGATATTGAAGATCTTGTAGTACATGACAAAGCGCGCCGGACGCCGCAGGTTGGCCATCAGCAGCATCGCGTCCATGAAGCTGACATGGTTACAAACCAGCAACACGGCACCTTCCTCGGGAATATTCTGCGTGCCGTCGACACGCACCCGGTAAAGCGTGTTGACCAGCACCCAGGTGATAAAGCGCATCAAGAACTCGGGTACCAGCGTGAAAATGTACAGCGCTACCAGTGCATTCAGCACCGCAATGGCCAGAAAGATCTGCGGTATGCCAAAGCCCAACGCGCCCATGCCCAATCCAAAGCCGGCAGCGCAGACGATAAACAGCGCGTTGAGGATGTTGTTGCCAGCGATCACCCGCGACAGCCGGTCGCGTGGTGTGCGGCTCTGGATGAAGGCAAACAGCGGCACCACATAGAAGCCGGCAAAAACGCCGATCAAGGTCAGGTCCAGCGCAATACGCCAGCTGCCATGGGCATGCAGAAACGCCAGCCAGTCCAGCCCGTGCGTCTGCGCCAGACCCGGTCGCGCAAAAAACAGGTCAATGCCGAAGGCAGTCAGCCCAAACGCGCCGAGCGGCACCAGGCCGACCTCCACACGCCGGCCGGACATCTTTTCGCACAGCAACGAACCAATACCGGTACCGATCGAGAACAGCGTCAGCCCAAGGATATTGACCGAGCCATCGCCACCGAGATTGAGCTTGGTATAGCTCGGCAACTGCGCCACCAGCACGGTGCCGAAAAACCAGAACCAGGAAATGCCCAGCACGGCGTTGAACACGCCACGATCCTGCTTGGTAATACCCATCACACGGGACGTTTCAGTCAACGGATTCCAGTTGAATTTCAGCTCCGGCGCTGTGGGCGGCGCGATCGGAATGCTGCGGCTGGCGATGTAGCCAACAATCGCCACCGTGATCGTCACGGCCCCAGCCAGCACGGTGCCGAGGTGCGGGATCTGCATCAAGGCACTACCGACGATCAGCCCGATCAGCACGGCCAGCTGCGTACCCATCTCGATCAGACCGTTGCCGCCGACCAACTCGCCGGGCTTCAGGGCCTGCGGCAGGATCGCGTACTTGATTGGACCAAAAGTAGTCGAGTGCATACCCATCAGAAACAGCACCACCAGCAACAGCGCCGTGTTGTGGGTATAGAAGCCGAACGCCGCCAGCACCATCGCCGCGATCTCGAACAGCTTGACGTAGCGGATGATCCGGGTCTTCTCGAACTTCTCCGCCAGCTGCCCGGCGGTCGCGGAAAACAGGAAAAACGGGATGATGAAGAGCGCCGGCGCCAAGTTGGTGTAGAGCGATACGGTGTGGTCATCCAGCCCCATCTGGAACGCCACCAGCATCACCAGCGCATTGCGGAACACGTTGTCGTTGAATGCACCCAGTGCCTGGGTCCAGAAAAAGGGCGCGAAACGGCGTTTGCCCAGCAGCGCGAATTGACTCATGTCTTTCCTTGGGGTGGGTCCGCGTTGTCAACCGCACCCATGCTGGCGCGTTGCGAGAGATTAGCTTACGAAACTCCCAAGAAAGAAACTGCGCGTACGTTGAAATCTATCATGCGCTACATGCTTTCAAGACAGCCGAGCAGCCTGTTTGGCCAAGGTCACTGTGCTGTTCGTGGATATTTTTCAATGACATGCAGTTAAGTAAAGATATGTAAATATTTACGTTTAGCGCGTAATCTCAGAACATATCCTGTTGAAAGCGGCACAAAATCAGGGTGACGGTGGCGTCTCTTTTTAGATAACCCACCAAGACTTTCAGCAGTTTTCGCAACCTCTTACACAACACTTGTCACGGCCATTATCATGAATATGCAGCCATCCTATCCACCCGCGCCGGCAGGGACTTTTTCAGACCGCATCAAGCTGCTGATCCAGCGGGTTGGCAGCGCCACTGAAATTGCGCGTATGTGCGGCTTCTCGGAAGGCGTGGTACGCAGCTGGCGCGATGGTAATACCGATCCCTCCCGCGCACGCTGCGTGACGTTGGCGCGCACGCTCGGCATCTCGCTGGTCTGGCTTGTTGCTGGTGAAGGTGCGATCCAGTCCGACCCCTCGACTAGCACGCCGGACGATCAGTACAGCGCCGAAGTGATCTCGGCACGCCCCAAGCTCCGCCTGGGTACGGCTTCGGTCAGTATCCTGCCTACCCACGAAAACGGTGTGGATTCGCAGCGGCTGAATACCGCCATGAAAATTCTGCAGTCCGAACTCGAGCTGGCCGATAGCCCGCTGACGCTGGCCGACAACACCGACATGCTGGCAGATCTCTATGAAATTCTCGGCCCAGGCGGCATCAACGTGGACACAACAGCCATGGTGACGTTCAACCACCGGCTGGCCAAGCGCATCCGGCAGGGGCGCAATCCCGTGGTCTGAAGCTATCGTTTCGATGGAATAAAAAAGCAGCCTCACGGCTGCTTTTTTATTTGACGCTATCCACCGGCTCAGAGCAGGGCGATATCGGCAACTCCGCCGAACTGGGCCTTCAACTGGCCAAGCAGGGCCAGCCTATTGGCACGCACGGCCGGGTTTTCCGCGTTCACCAGCACGCTCTCGAAGAACACATCCACCGGAGCCTGCAACTGCGAGAGTCGATTCAGCACGGCGGTGTAGTTGCCGGCTTCCAGTGAATCCGCCGTGTCTCGCTGTGCAGAGGCAAGTGCTTCGGCCAGATCGCGCTCGGCATCCGATTCGAAATGCGCAGAATCGACCGTGCGGGAAATGGCTGACGCACCCGGCTCTTCGGCCTGTTTGCGAAGAATATTGGCCACACGCTTGTTGGCCGCCGCAAGACTGGCTGCTTCCGGACGCAGACCAAACTCCGCCACCGCGCGCAGCCGCCGATCGAAATCCGGCAAGCTACCCGGATGTACCGCCAGCACCGCTTCGAACGACGCCGTAGCAAAACCCTTTTCGGCGTAATAACCGCGCAGACGATCCATCACGAAGTCGTACAGCTCCTCGGCCAGGGCCGCACGTCGCTGACCCGCGTTGAGTGCCGGTGCGTTGCCATCCTTGCCAGGCTTGAGGCCGGCCGCCAGCGCCGCATCGGGCAGCATCTCCAGTGCCTCGACAAAGCTGCTGCGCAGATCGATCTCCAGGCCGGCCTCGATCAGCGTGCGCGCCAATCCAAGCGCCGCGCGACGCAAGGCAAATGGATCCTTGTTGCCGCTGGGTTTCATGCCGACCGCAAAAATGCCGGCCAGCGTGTCGAGCCGCTCGGCCACGGCCAATACCTGGCCAACCTTGCCTGTTGCAATCGCGTCGCCGCCAAAGCGCGGCTGATAAAAATTGTCCAGCGCCTCGGCTACTTCGGGTGTTTCGCCATCATGCATGGCGTAGTAGCGACCCATCACGCCCTGCAGTTCTGGAAATTCACCAACCATCCGCGTCAACAGATCGCATTTGCTCAACGCCGCCGCACGCGTCGCCTGACCGGCATCGACGCCTACCCTATTGGCAACGATCCGCGCCAGTTCGGCCACGCGCACGCTTTTGTCCCACAGACTGCCGAGCGACTGTTGATATGTGACGTTCTTCAGCTGTGCCATGTATGAGGCCAGCGGCGTTTTTAGATCCTCATCCCAGAAGAACTTGGCGTCGGCGAAGCGAGGACGTATGACGCGCTCATAGCCCTTGCGGATCTCGGCTGGGTCGCGGCTCTCGATGTTGGCGATGCCGATGAAATGCTCGGTCAACTTGCCTTCGGTATCAAACACCGGCACGAATTTCTGGTTGGTCTCCATCGTCATCACCAGCGCTTCCGGCGGCACGGTGAGGAACTCGCGCTCGAAGGTGCAGCTAATGGCGACGGGCCACTCGGTAAGGTTGGCGATCTCGTTCAAGAGCCCGTCATTCACGCGTGGCACACCGCCGGTCTGCACCGTGACCCCGGCAATTTCATCGCGAATACGCTGACGGCGCTCGGTAGGTTCCGCCACCACCTTGGCGGCTCGCATCGCATCCAGCCAGCTATCGGCATCCGCGACATGCACCGGCTTGGGATGCATGAAGCGGTGACCGTGCGATTTGCGGCCGCTCGCCAAACCCAGCACTTGTCCGTCGACGATCTCGGCGCCATGGAGCATCACCAGCCAGTGCGCAGGGCGCACGAAGCTGTAGTCGTGGCTGCCCCAGCGCATCGGCCGGGGGATCGGCAATGCCTTCAATGCCTCGTCAACGATTTCCGGCAACAATGCCGCCAGCGGCTGAGCCGCTCTGACGGAGCGACAGACGTACCAGCCGCCCTTGTCGGTTTCGAGCTTTTCAAGCTGCGCGACGTCGACGCCACACGATTGCGCAAAACCCAGCAACGCCTTGGATGGCTGGCCTTCTTTATCAAGCGCGGCGCTAAGCGCCGGTCCACGACGCTCGACGACCTGCTCCGGCTGCGCCGCCGCTACGTTCGGAACATGGACGGCCAGACGACGCGGTGACGCATACGCCTTGGCCTGATCGAAATCAGCAGCAATCCCGCGCTTCGCCAGTCCATCGTTGATGCCACGCAAAAACGCCGCGGACAATTCATCCAGCGCCTTGGGTGGCAGCTCTTCGGTACCCAGCTCGATCAGCAGCGATTTGGCGGCGCTCATGCGGCCTGCTCCCTGGACTGTTTCAGGCCGGGAAACCCGAGCTTCTCCCGCTGCGCCACATAGGTTTCGGCCACGCTGCGCGACAGCGTGCGTACACGCAGGATGTAGCGCTGGCGCTCGGTGACGCTGATGGCGCGACGCGCATCGAGCAGGTTGAAGGTATGACTGGCTTTCATGACCTGCTCATATGCCGGCAGCGGCAGATTGGCGGCAATCAGCTGGTTGGCATTGGTCTCGCAGACGTCAAACCAATGCAACAGCTCGGGCACATTGGCCTGTTCGAAGTTATAGGTACTCTGCTCGACTTCGTTCTGATGAAACACGTCGCCATACGTCACGACCCCGTGTGGAGCGTGGGTCCAGACGATGTCGTAGATGCTGTCCACGTTCTGCAGGTACATCACCAGGCGTTCGAGCCCGTAGGTGATCTCGCCGGTCACCGGCCGACACTCCAGGCCGCCAGCCTGCTGAAAATAGGTGAACTGGGTGACTTCCATCCCATTGAGCCAGACCTCCCAACCCAGCCCCCAGGCGCCCAGCGTCGGTGATTCCCAGTTGTCCTCGACGAAGCGCAGATCGTGCACCAGCGGATCGATGCCCAGCTCTTTCAACGAACCGATATACAACTCGAGGATGTTCTCCGGGTTCGGCTTCAACATCACCTGATACTGGTAGTAATGTTGCAGGCGATTTGGATTGTCGCCATAACGGCCATCGGTAGGCCGGCGGCAGGGCTGCACATAAGCAGCTGCCCACGGCTCGGGACCGAGCGATCGCAGAAAGGTGGCTGGATGAAACGTACCGGCGCCGACTTCGAGATCGAGCGGCTGCAGCAGCACACAACCCTGTTCCGCCCAGTAGCGGTTGAGAGTCTGGATGACGTCCTGAAAGGTGCGCGCGGACATGGTTTTCCGTGACCGTGGATAAAGCGTATTAGTATAGCTGCAGCTTGCTTTTCTACCGGATGCTTCCGATAGGATGCCCGCAAGAAGCGACATTATCGGAGGCACGTCTGGATGGCTGTATCACCGCAAATCGCATCCCTGCTCGGCCGGCGTGGCCGCCTCGAGCTGGACGATATGCTGGCAGCGCTGGTGGTTGATGGTTACCTGCTCGCCGACGATGCCAAGCAGGTACGCATGGGCGCGCGCGCCGGCCGCGCCACGGTAGAGCTGCATCCGTTGGTATTGATCGCCAACGCCAAGATGGTCAACCAGCGCGATCCTGGCCGACCGCTGCGACTGGAAACGTTGACCGAATGGCTGGCCGGTCATGCCGGCCTGCCGTATCTGAAAATCGATCCGATGAAGATCAACGCGGGCTCGGTAACTCAGGTGGTCAGCCATGCCTATGCGCAGCGTCACCGCATTCTGCCGGTGGCCGTCGCACCGGGCGAGGTGACGTTCGCCACCAGTGAACCGTTCGACGCGGCCTGGGCTGTCGACCTGGCGCAGATGCTGCGCCGGGATGTGCAGCGCGTGGTCTCCAGCCCAATCGACATCAATCGCTATCTGCAGGAATTTTACGGCGTACAGCGTTCGATTCAGCTCGCGCACGATGCCAAGGGCACCAGCCAGACCTCCTCCGCCATCCTCAACTTCGAGCAGTTGGTCGAATTGGGCAAGACCGGCGAGGTCGGCGCCGATGATCGCCATGTCGTGCACATCGTCGACTGGCTGCTGCAGTACGCGTTCGAACAGCGTGCATCGGATATCCATCTGGAACCCCGTCGTGAAGTCGGATTGATCCGCTTCCGCATCGATGGCCGCATGCACAAGGTCTTCGAGTTGCCGTCACCCGTGATGACGGCGGTCACCGCACGCATCAAGATTCTGGCGCGCATGGATGTGGCGGAGAAACGTCGACCGCAGGATGGTCGCATCAAGACGCGTTCGGCATCCGGCCGCGAGGTGGAGCTGCGTATCTCCAACATGCCCACCGCTTTCGGCGAGAAAGTGGTAATGCGTATCTTCGACCCGGATCTGGTCGTCAAGGATTTTGCCCAGCTCGGTTTTTCGCCTGGCGAAGGTGCCCTCTGGCGCAGCATGGTCGAACGCCCGCACGGCATCGTGTTGGTGACGGGTCCCACCGGCTCGGGTAAGACCACGACGCTTTATTCCACATTGCGGCATCTGGCCACGCCGGAACTCAATGTGTGCACGGTGGAAGATCCTATCGAAATGGTCTCGCCAGAATTCAACCAGATGCAGGTGCACGCGGCGATCGACCTGGATTTTGCCGCCGGCGTGCGCACGCTGCTGCGACAGGATCCGGACATCATCATGGTTGGCGAAATTCGCGATCTCGAAACCGCACAGATGGCGGTGCAGGCTTCGCTGACAGGCCATTTGGTACTGTCGACGTTGCACACCAACGACGCGCCCAGTGCAGTGACCCGAATGCTGGATCTTGGTGTACCGCATTATCTGATCCAGTCCACCCTGACCGGCGTGGTCGCACAGCGACTGGTGCGAACCCTATGCCCGCATTGCAAACAGCCGACGACACAGGATCCACAAGCATGGAACGTGCTTACTCATGGCTGGGATATCCCTGTTCCCGAAAGGGTCTTTGAGCCGCTCGGATGTCTCGAGTGTCGCAATACCGGCTTCCTGGGCCGCACCGGCATCTACGAAATGATGAAACTGTCGCCGCGGTTGCGCAGCCTCATCTCGGCCGAACTGGATCTTGGCAACTTTGGCAAGGCCGCGCTATTGGAAGGCATGCGACCGCTGCGCATTTCCGCCGCTGACCAGGTGGCGGTAGGCCTGACAACCGTGCAAGAAATACTTTCCGTTCTGCCGCCGGTTGAGAATTTTGACGATACGCTACCCGAAGATGCACAGCCGTAAAGACGTCCAGAACGTCACGCAATTTGGTACCGCATGAAACCTGTACTGATCATTCAAACTGGCCGAGCACCAGACCCCATTCGTGGGCGCCACGGCGACTTTCCGCACTGGTTCCGAATCGGCACGCGGGTCGAACCTCATCGACTGCGAGTGGTTGAAGTAAGTGCCGGAGAGTCGTTGCCCCCGCCGCACGAAGTCGCCGGCGCCATGATTACCGGATCCGCGGCCATGGTCACCGAGCGCGCTTCCTGGAGCGAACGCACCGCTGGCTGGATACGCGACGCGATGGATCTGGAGCTGCCGCTATTCGGCGTCTGTTATGGCCATCAGCTGATGGCACACGCTATGGGTGGGCGGGTCGATTACCTTCCCGGCGGGCGTGAGATCGGAACTCAACCAATCGAACTCATCAACGATGCTTCGCACGATGTTTTGACGGCTGGCCTTCCGGCCGTCTTTCGGGCGCATACGACCCACGAGCAGAGCGTGCTTGAGCCACCCAGCGGATCGACCGTGTTGGCGCGATCAACGCGTGACCCGCATCAACTGCTGCGTTATGGGCCAAGCGCGATCAGTACGCAGTTCCATCCTGAGTTCAATGCCGAGGTAATGCGCGCCTACGTCAGACGCAAGCACGCCGATATGCGGCAGGAAGGTTCAGACCCGACAGGGGTTTTCAAAGCAGTCGCCGCCACGCCGATGGCTCGGCGGTTGCTTCGTCATTTTTCGCGTGTACATGGTTGGAGTCATGCCATTGGCTGAGTCAGCTAATGACTCAGCCACGTAACCGGCGGCCGATCGAATCACGCGAAAACAGCGCGAATACGACCCCGAACATGAATCCGCCGATATGTGCCCACCAGACGTAAGCACCATAACTCGGTCCGATATAGCTGAAGAGCAGCTGCAGCAGCGCCCACAGGCCGATCAGCAAAAAGGCCGGCACCCGCACGAACTCCAGATACAAACCCAGCGGCAAGACCAGTCCAAGCTTGGCCCGGGGAAACAACGCGACATATGTGCCGACCACGGCGGATACCGCCCCGCTGCAGCCAATGATTGGCAGCCGGACACCCGCCAGCGAAAGGGCACCAATCAGGTTGGCAACGATTCCGCCCAGGACGAATAGCAGCAGAAATCGAAACGAGCCAAGCGCGCGCTCACCGGGTAGCCCGAAGATAGCCAGAAAGAGCATGTTGCTCAGCAGATGCAGCCAGGTCACGTGGATAAACAGTGCCGTGAACAATCGCAGCAACGCAGGATCGGCCAGCTGCGGAAGCAGCGGTTCGTGCGAATTGAATATGTTGGCCGGTACCGTTCCCCATTCCAGCAACAACAGGCCGCGCTGGGGTTCCGGCGTCAGCGCCAACGCGAGAAAACACACCACGCAGACCGTGACCACCAGCAAGGTTGCCCAGTGCCAGCGCGGTCGGCGGCGAGTTTCGACGTGGATAAACAAATTCAGTCCTTCGGCACCTGACCCAAGACGCGGGTCCGACCATCATAAGGCCGTAGGGAGGCTCGCGAGCTTGTCCAGCGAGGCAAATAAACATGTCGCCCAAAAACAAACCCCCCGATCATACGATCGAGGGGTTTGAGGGTATAAGGCCCCTGGCGGTGACCTACTCTTGCATGGCAAAGCCACACTACCATCGGCGCATGCGCGTTTCACTTCTGAGTTCGGGATGGGATCAGGTG
>NZ_JACHCO010000006.1:0-351093 GCF_014207165.1 Rhodanobacter sp. MP1X3
TTGAGTGCCTCCACTGTCTTGATCAGGCCAGCTATGCCAGACGCTGAATCCAGATGACCGATGTTCGGCTTAACCGAACCTAGCGCGCAGCGCTGGCGTTGCGCGGCGCCAAATGCGCGGGTAAGTGCAGCCACCTCAATTGGATCGCCCAACGGCGTAGCGGTACCGTGCGCTTCCACATACTGGACGGTTTCTGGTGAAATGCCGGCCACTCGATGCGCGTCGCGTATGGCCTGCGCCTGGCCTGACACACTCGGAGCGGCATAACCAACCTTGTCGAAGCCATCGTTGTTGCTGGCCGATCCCTTAATGACCGCATAAATGGCGTCGCCGTCTGCCAGCGCCTCATCCAGCCGTTTAAGCACGATCAAGCCAGCACCGCTACCTGAGCGAGTCCCACGTGCTTCACTATCGAAAGTGCGACAGTGACCATCCGGCGATACGATACTTCCCTCTTGGAACAGATAGCCCTGCGGTCCAAGCAGAGTGACCGAGGAGCCACCAGCCAGCGCCATGTCGCATTCGCCGTTTCGCAGGCTTACGCAGGCGCTGTGCACTGCCACTAGTGAGGAGGAGCAAGCTGTTCCGATACTCATAGCTGGCCCGGAAAGATTCAGACTGTAGGCAATGCGAGTTGCCGCATATGCGGGACGATTGGCATGCATCGCGATCACTCGCGCGGCATCGAGCATTGACGCCTGAGGCAGCAGGTTGTCAAAAAGGTATCTGCTTTCTCCTATGCCTACGTACACGCCTACCCGACGCGGACTCGACACATCGCCATAACCAGCGTGTTCTAGCGCCGCCGAGGCCGCTTCGAAAAGCAGTCTTTGCTGCGGATCAGTGACTTCAGCCTCTCGGGCGTTGAGGCCAAAATAGTTGGCATCGAACAAGTCCAAACCATCGAGGAGCACGCCGGACTTCACGTATTCCGGGTGCGCTAGCAGCTCGCGATCCTCTCCAAAGGTAAGCATTTCCTCATCGGTGAATACCCGCAGCGACTCGACGCCACCGGCGATATTCGACCAAAACGCCTCGACATCCGGAGCATCGGGAAACCTCCCGGCCATGCCGATAATGGCGATCGAGCTATCACTCCTGTCACTCCTGTCAGCCTGCGAGACTTTCGACAGTGCACCAGTCTTGGCAACGCCGGCCGGCGAGTCACCGTGGAGGTGGCGGACGAGACTTCGGATCGTGGGGTAAGCAAACAGATCGGTGACAGTGACATCCAAGCCGGTTCGATCAAGGATTTCCTGCCGCAGGCGGATGCTGTGCATCGAAGTACCGCCGACATCGAACAAGTTGTCGTCGACGCCGATCTGCGCTAAGGAGAGGACTTCGCGCCAGATGTGGCACAGAAGCGACTCCAGCACATTGGCTGGCGGTGCACAATCGGAGTCGATGCGTGCATCAACCGTCAGCGCGGCGAGTGCTCGACGGTCTATCTTCCCACTCGGAAGCAAAGGCAGCGTGTCGGTAAATACGAATAATGCCGGCACCATGTAAGTTGGCAGCCAGCGCCACAGCGCTTCGCGGCAGGTGGCCGCGATTTGCCGCTCCGCCTTCGTTCTGGTGCCAGCATCGCCGAGCAGTATCTCAGCAGCAGGCACGACGTATGCCACTAGCCTTGCGGGTTCCGATGTCGCGACGACTGCGACACGAGCAACCACGTCGAGTTGCAGAAGGCGAGCCTCGATCTCGCCGGTTTCGATGCGGATACCGTTAAGCTTGATCTGAAAATCGCGACGCCCGGTGAAACGCACACTCCCGTCGGGCAAGACATACCCTGCGTCGCCCGTGAGGTAAATACGTTCGTTGCCATCGGCAGGCAGGAAGCGGCCTACGGTCAACGATTCATCACGCCAGTAGCCACGAGCGATGAATCGGCTGCGAATCGCGATCTGACCAACTTCAAAAATCCGCGCTGGCGTTCCGTCGTCGCGGATGACAGCCACGTCCGTGCCTAAGATGGGACGACCCAAGCTTCCAACAGGATCCCCGGCGAGGCAGTCGATGTTCAGCGTGGCCAGCGACGACTCGGTCGCACCGTAGAGGCCCACTAATCGGCACTCAGCACCAAAGACCTGACGGAACACCTCGACCGTCGCTTCGTCGACGCGCTCACCTCCCATGACTATGAGGCGAACGCATGGCGCCACGTTTCGCGGAGCAACGGAGAATAGCTGTTTGAAAACAGTCGGCGTCGAATGGTAGACGGTGATGCGCTCATCGGAAAGCCGATGCCACAGGTCATTTCTAGATATTAACCGTACATCGGCCAAGTGCAGTTCGGCACCGCTGAGTAGAGCACCATAGGTGTCCAGGACACTCGCATCGAAGCTGTACGAAGCTAGCTGCAGAATGCGATCGTTGCGGCCAATTTCCAGTGCGTGTACATAACTACCTGCTTGGTAGCCGAGACCAGCATGGCTCTGGAACACACCCTTCGGCTGTCCAGTAGAACCGGAGGTATAGAGAATGTAAGCCGTCGTGTCGTTGTCCATTGCCGCGAACGTAAAGTCGTCACATGCATCGTCGCCCCGCTCCACCACGGCGGCGGTGCCGGCAATACTCGCAGCGAGCATCGCATACGACGGGCTAGTGATCAGCAGATCACAGTTCGCATGCTCCACCATGAAGCGAAGGCGATCCGGAGGGTAGTCGGGATCCAGAGGAACATACGGCGTACCGCTTGACAGCGCAGCCAGCATAGCCGCCACCATGGACGCGCCTCGATCGAGCAGCAGAGCGACGCACTTACTCTCATGGCGGCGGATTGCTCCTACGTAGCCACGTAAGACATGAAGCAGCTCGGGATAGGTTACCGAGTGATCCTTCGCAACTACGGCACGTGATTCGGGGTACTGGGCGGCATGCCGCTGCACAGCATCCAGAATGCTACCGCCGACGGCCACCTGACCAACCGCGGCCGGGACAACCATGGCTTCGGCGCGGCGCTTCGAAGAATCAAACAAGCCGTGCGCAAAGGACACCGCATCCGGCCTGTCGACGATGTTCTGTAGCAAGGCAAGGAATTGTTGCGCAACGTAACCGATCGACTTGGCCAAAAATACATCGGTGTTGAAGACCCAGTCTAGTTCGATCGTGCCGTTGCGTTCTTGGGCGTAGAGGTTCAATTCATGCTTGGCCGACGGTTCTGGCGCATCAAAATATTCGCTAATCTGGCAACCCGGCAGCGAAAACTCCACTTGCCGATTGTTCTGGAGTACGAACCAGATTTGGAATATCGGGCTATAACTCGAGCTGCGCTTGTGCGCCAAATTCTCGGCCACCAGTTCAAAAGGTACATGCTGGTGTTCGAAAGCAGACAATATGCGGTCCTTGTTTGCCAGGAGCAGTTCATCGAAAGTCGCACACATGTCCACTTGTGTACGCAGGACCACGACATTGACGAACAGGCCGATGATCGATTCAGTTTCCGGCGATGTGCGGCCGGCAACCGGCGTGCCCATCACAATGTCACTGTCGCTACCGTAGTGGGCAAGTAACACAGCGAGCGCGGTCTGCAAGAATGTGAATAGAGTAACGCGACGGGCGATGCAATAATCCCGGATCCTGCGCTCCAGTGCGGCGTCGACCACAGAGCGCAACCGTTCACCTTGGAACGACACACGCGCCGGCCGCGTACGATCGATCGGCAGGCTATTCAATTGGGGGATGCCGGCGAGGTATTCGCGCCAAAAACGCAACCCACGCTCAAGCATGTTGTCCCGCAGCCCCGTTTCCTGCCAAGCCACGAAATCACCGTATTGCAACGCGGGCTTGTCACCCGCGTCTGGTTCGGTGGCGTCGCTGGCATAGGCCGCACAGAACTCCTCCATCAGCAGGCCAACCGACCAACCGTCGGAGATGATGTGATGCATGTTGAACACGAGAATATGGCAATCAGCTGCCAGGCGAAGCACAGTTACGCGGAGCAAGGCGTCTGCAGCAAGGTCGAATGGGCGCCAGAGGTCCTCGCGGACGAAGCTGCGAACCGCGCTCTCCTTTGAGGACGGATCCATGTCGGAAAAATCAATGCTTAAAAGAAGAATCTCGTCGTGGTCGTGAATGTGCTGGTGTAGACGGCCGCTCTTCTCGAAAAATCGTGTCCGTAACGGTTCGTGCTGGCGGGTCAGCTGGCGCAGCGTAGTATCGACTCGGGCGGGATCGAGGTCGCCCTCGACCATGAAGCAGCCTTGGATGTTGAAATGGCTACTATTGGCCGATTGAAGTTCGGCCAGCCATATGCGTTGTTGAGCCCGAGATACTGGCAACTGGCCGCGATCACTTATACGAGTGATACGCGTGGCCAGCCCATGTTCGGCCAATGGCGCATCCTTCAAATCCGCCAGGTAGCGGGTCACCTCGTCCTTGTTACATCGGACAATCTCACGCAGATCGTCAGGGATGCCGTCGGCGGCCTTGTAGGTGAGCACGCCATCTTCAAGCTTCAGGAGTACATTGGCCTCAAGGGCGATCGCATAAATTTGCTTGCCGTCCATCAAAACGTTCCCTCATCAACGTACTCCTGGAGCGAAGCCAGACGGGCCGCCTTTCGGCGCAAATCCTGCTCCTGAATCGCGCGCCCCAACACTTCGGAGAAACAAGCGATCGTAGGGTTTTCAAACAGGGTCCCGAACGGCAGACCCAGGCCTTCCAGTTCGAATTCGCGATGTACCCTAGCGATCAGCCGCGTCGCAAGGAGCGACTGGCCACCTAGCGCGAAAAAGTCGTCGTAGACTCCGATATCCTCGACGTGGAGGACGGCGTTCCAGATCAGGGCCACGCGGCGTTCGATATCGTTGCGCGGTGCCACGCGTTCCCCCGGGATTTGCGCGCTAGTCACCGGCGGTAAAGACGCTCGTGCCAATTTGCCGTTCGTCGTTAGGGGTATCTCATCGATGACTATTACCTCATCCGGGATCATGTAACCGGGCAGGTCCTTGCGCAGTTCGCGCTTGACCAAGGTGACGAACGCATCACCCGATCGCGCCTGTACGACATACTCAGGACGCGGCACGACATAGGCAACCAACTGCTTGGCCGCACCGTCGCCGACCGCGATTACCGCCGCATCGCTAATGGTATTAAGACCACAGAGGCGAACTTCGATTTCGCCCGGCTCGATGCGGAAGCCGCGAATCTTTATTTGGTCATCCGCACGACCGATGAATTCAAGCGCACCATCGCGGCGATACCTCACCAGATCGCCGGTGCGGTACATGCGGATAGTTCCAGAACTGAGAACCACCGTAACGAAGCGAGCATCGGTCAACGCCGAGTTGTTGAGATAGCCCAGCGCCACTCCGATGCCACCAACGTACAGCTCTCCTATCGCGCCGCGAGGAGCTGGCTCACCACCACCGTTCATCACAAACAGGGTCGTGCCGCGCACCTCGTGGCCGATCGGAACGCGGCCACCGGACGTGTGGGTCGATGGTTCGAACAGAAACGTGGTACAGCAGACTGTGATTTCTGTCGGGCCGTACGCGTTGACAATGCGCAGTTGCGGTAGGCTGTTGGCTACCGCCAGCAGATGATCGCTGGCGATGGGCTCGACGCCGACCAGCATGCGGCGCAAGCTCCCACCCGAACCAGGTTGTCTTAAGTACTCGATGTACGGCTCTAAGTAGCCGGCGTGCATAAAAGCACTGGTGATCGCATGATCATCGGTCCAGCGAAACAGTCGTTCCGGCGCTAGACGGAGATTTTCTGGGACGATGTGCAGCGTCCCGCCTCGGCACAACACAGTAAAAATTTCATAGACCGCCACGTCGAAACTAATGCTGCTCCATAGCGAACCACTCCAAGACTCGTCGTGTGGCGCAACCTCGTCAAAATGCTCAACGAGGTTAACCACGCTGGCATGAGCCACAACGACGCCCTTCGGTTTACCGGTAGTGCCTGATGTGTAGATGATGTAGGCGGGATCGGTCGCATCGCCGACAGTTAGGTCGTCGGCATCGAACCTGCCATGCGGCGACTCGGCGGGCATCCCATCGAGCAGGACCAGCGAGCAACCTAACGGAGCCAATTGCTCGGCCAGGATCTGCTTGGTTAGCATGATCTCAGCACCGCAATCCTCAAGGATCAACGCTAGGCGCGCCGACGGATAAGCCGGATCGAGCGGCACATATGCTCCCCCTGCTTTGAGGATTCCAAGCATCCCCACGATCGTCTCCACCGAGCGCGGCGTGCACAGTGCGACCGTTGCCCCTGCGCGAACGCCGCGCGCGCGCAAGAGCAACGCAACGGCTTTAGCACGACAATCAAGCTCACCGTACGTGAGCGACGTGTCTTCAGCGACCACCGCAAGGCGATCCGGAAACGCCCTTACGAACTCACCGATCCTGTCCTCCAGGCGCGGGAAATACCCACCGCAATAAATTTCGGTCGCTGGCGTGCTTTCCTCGCGCAGTAGCATGAAGAGCCGCTCGAGGGGGTTCTGCACTGCCTGTTCCAGTAATCCAACCAGGCAGGCAAGCATGCGCTGTGCCGAAATATCGTCGAATATTGCGCTGTTGAAGCGCCAGGCCAGAGCCAAGCCATCGGCGGACTGCGTGGCTTCGATCTGGATATCGAACTTCACTGGCGCGTCGTCGTTCTCCATTGACACGACTTGCGATCCGCCGAGATTAAGTCCTGCGCCGTCGGCGTTCTGCAGAGCCAGGACGATCTGCACCAGAGGAGAGTAGGCATGGCTTCGCTGCGGACGCAGCGCTTCGATAAGGGCGTCGTACGGAACATCCTGGTGGTCAAGCGCATCGATTACCGCCTGCCTGCTTCGCTTCAGCGCGTCGAGTAATGATGCGTTGCCATCGAATGGCGTACGCAGAACAAGGGTGTTGACGAAAAGGCCAACGGTCGATGCTACCTGGGGATGACGGCGTCCGGCGACAGGGAACCCGATGATGATGTCGCTCTCGCTTGAATACACGCCGATGACCGCCGACAAGGCAGCATGCAGGAACATGAAGAGTGTCGAGCCATGCTCACGGCAAAGGGTAAGGGCATCACCAAGCCACGATGCCGGAAGATCATGGCGGATGGTCCCCCCTTCAAAAGTTTGCACCGGTGGGCGCGCCCGATCCAACGGCACATTGTGCAGCGATGGCATGCCATCTAGGACACCCTGCCAATACGGCAGTTGGTTTCGCCATGGGGCTTCACTGTCGCGCTCACTACTCCACACGACATAGTCACCGTATTGAGGGCCATGCGCGTGTGGCATCGGCGAGCCGCCCGCAGCGATCTCGCGGTAGACGGTGCCGATCTCACGTTCAAGCAACTGCACCGACCACCCATCGCACGCGATGTGGTGGACGTTAAGTATTAGGATCCACGTATCATCATCCAGGCGGACGCCGGTTACGTGAAGGAGCGGCCCAGTCGAAAGATCAACGCGTCGTGCGTTTTCCTCGCGGATCACCGCCCGCAGCTGCACGTCCTGGAGATCGGTAGGAAATGCGGACAGATCCACAACCGCCAACGGCACTATCGACGGCTCATGCACTAACTGGCGGATCTCGCCATCGACCTCATGCAGAGTGGTCCTGAGCGCCTCGTGCTTGGCCAATATGACATTCATCGCCTCCTGCAGGGCATTGATTTCGAACCGACCTTGAACGCGATACAAACCCACCATGTTGTAGGCCGAGCCGGCTCCCTCGAAGCGATCGACGAACCACATGCGGCGCTGGGCCAGAGAGGCGGGAAATCCGCTCTGCTGCGCATCCGAACGCGGACTGATCCTCGCTCCAGTCGGCTGAAGCAGGTAGCGCATCAGTTCGTGCTTGTGTTGGCGCAAGAGCGCGAGCAGCTCCCCGTCGGGAGCCTCGCGTTCATAGTGGACGCGGAGTTCGTTGTCTCTTGCACTAAGCGAGATACCGCAGTCGAGGCAGCGAACCAGGAGCTCGTGAATATTCAAGGATTACACCTTGGCTCTGATCGGATCGGCATCAATAGCGCGACGCTCAGCCATCGGGTGCGTCGTCGAAACGATGACGCCGCCGTCGAACTTCATTAGCTTGTCCGCGAGGTGAAAGTAACGATCGTCGTGACTGATAGCCAGTACCGTCTTACCCAAGCGCTTGAGCTCTGGCAGGAATTCCGCATAAAAGAACTCACGAAACTCCTGGTCTTGGTCGGCCGCCCATTCGTCGAAGACGTAAATATCGGAGTCTTCAAAAAAGGCGACCAGTAGTGCCAGTCGCTTGCGCTGGCCGTAAGACAAGCTTGTCGTGGACAGTCGGCCGTTTTCTACGCGCACTTTGTCGGTCAGATTGAGCTTCTCCACCCATATCGCGACGGCGCGCTCGTCAAGTTCCTGGCCGCGCTTGGGTATAAGGTGTTCGAACAAGTAATAGTCTTGGAAGATCGCCGAAAAATATTGGAGGTAGGCTTCCTGATCAATCACCTCGATACCGTTGACCAACACGGTTCCACTCTGTTTGGTGTACAGGCCGGACAGCACCTTCGCAGCCGTGGTCTTGCCGCTTCCATTGCCACCAACCAGATATACAAGTTCTCCACGATAAATATCTAGATCCAAGGGACCCACACTGAAACGTTCGCGATGGCCATCGGTCTTCTCGTAGCAAAACGTCAGACCGCGCACGGACAGTGACTGAAAGGGACGGGCGATTGCGGTCAGATCTGCACTTTCCTTACTCGTGACATCCAGATGCAGTGCGTCCAAACGCTGGATACCCAGCCGCGCGGCTTGGGTGAATCGGGACGAATCCATGATGGTCGCCAACGGTCCCAAGAGGTAAAAGATGACCATAACGAAAGTCGATATAACCTGCGAACCAGCGCCGATCCCGATAAGTGAGGAGATAAACAGCAGCCCAGCCAGGCCAGCGAAGATCGACGCTGTCGTCCAGTTTCTTGAAATATTCCAGTACAGCTCGGCGGCCAGAGTCGCGTCACGATACTTTTCCGCGTGCTCCTGCACCTCCTGCTTGACGAATTGCTCCTGGCGGCGGCGATTGAATTTCAGCTCGGTGCTTCCGTCGATGATCGCCTGGTAGCACCGGAACAGTTCGTCCTCGGCATGGCGGCGAATCTCAAACCGTCGCCTCCCCCGCTCGGCGATGCCGAATTTCGCCACGGCAAGCGCCACGCCGAGAAATACGACAAGTGCCACCAATAGCAGTGTGGAGACCAAAGCAAGGTAAACGAGGCAGGAGACCACTACTGCCACATTGAATACATAGTTCGGCAAGACGATTATCAAATCATTGACGGCCGGCACGTCCTTGGTGATCGCCGTGAACAACTTAGGACGGCCTATACGCTCCATTTGCAGAGAAGTCAGGCGGCTGATGCCTTGAACCAGTTGATCGCGCAACCGCATGAATGCCACCGCACCAAGTCGGGAAAGCATTAGCTGCGAGCTAAAGTTGATCGCGACCATCAGCACGAGGACGGACACGAACTCCAATGCCGACTGCATGTCCCTCGTCCCTGTATGCATGTTCCGATTGACAAGAAATAGCAGGCCGATGTTGGCGACACCTGCCAGCGCACTGAACGCACTGATTAGGATGATCCGCTTCTTGTTTTGGTTAATGATGTCTAGCACTGTCGAATACCCATTTGAGAAGTAAAAGAGCTAAAGGGCGATGAAGCTTGAGCGTGACGCTTGTTCCGTGGCTCGTAATGTATGAAACACGCGAGCAAGCGCCATTTCCTGATCGATCCAGCGCGCCTGTTTCTCGATCGTCTGATGGGTGAACAACGGGGCTAATTCCACTCGGAGGCCGAATTCCGCCTCGATGGACATGGCTAGCTTAAGCAGGAGCAAGGAATCGCCGCCGCTCGCGAAGAAACTGTCAAGGACGCCTATGTCGCGTTCCGGTAAGATGCGCTGCCAGATTGCATAGAGCCCCTCCTCAACAGGTGTACGGGATGCGATACGCATTGCGTTAAGTCGATCACTCGCCACAGGCGGAGGCAATGCTCTTCGGTTGAGCTTTCCATTGGGAGTCAGTGGGAGCTCAGCCAGCATGATGAAGGCCGAGGGGACCATGTAGGCGGGCAGCGTGAGCGCTACGAAAGCCGGCAGTTGCTCGATAAGATCATCGGGCGACGTCGTTGCATTGATCGGCACGACGTAGGCGGCCAGTGTGCGCCCCTCGCGACCGCTGACGTCATGCCCGATGACGGCACAGTCTGCCACCATGGGATGAGCGATGATCCGCGCCTCGATTTCACCCGGTTCGACCCGGTAGCCGCGAATCTTCTCCTGCCCATCCTTGCGTCCGAGATACTGCAGGCGTCCATCTCCGAGGAAGCGCACCAAGTCTCCCGTGCGATAAAGCCGCGCCTTGGCATGCTGATTGAACGCGAATTTTTCGCGAGTCATTGTTTGATGGTTAAGGTAGCCGCGAGCTAAGCCCGCGCCCCCGATATAGAGCTCGCCCACCGCGCCGGCAGGTAGAGGATTACCAGCCTCGTCCAGAATGTAAGCCTGCGTATTGTTGATCGGCCGACCGATTGACGGTTCACCGTGGTATTCGCGCAAACAGCAAGTCGAGTAAGTCGTACTTTCTGATGGACCGTAAAGATCGTAGACCTGTGCCACCCCGTATTCGTAAAGGGCATCAACTAGGTCCTGTCGCAACAGCTCGCCTGCAAGATTGATACAACGCACCGATGGGGGAATGGCTCCCGCCTCGAGCAAGCCCCTGATCGCCGACGGAACGGTGTTGATCAGGCTGATTTCTTCCTGTACGCCGCCGCCCACCAGCGAAAGGACGTTGTCGACGAGCACGACGCGGCCGCCGCTCACCAGCGGCACGAAGATCTCGAAGATTGATAAATCGAAACAAGTCGACGTCGCTGCCAGCACCGATGAAGTTTCCTCCCGGGTGAATTGGCGCAACGACCACGCGATAAACGCGACCGCGTTGCGGTGTTCGATGAGCACGCCCTTCGGCTGACCCGTAGATCCAGACGTGTAGATCACGTACGCGACGTCGTCCGTCGTCGCCGCGACCGGCGCCTTGCCGAGCAGCGTCTCGTCTACAACAGAGGCATCAACCGCTACCACACGGCCTTTTGGCAAGTTCAGGAGTTCTGCTCCAGCGGCGTCGGCTATCACCGTCGAAAGCTGGGCGTCTTCGAGAATGTAGTCCAAACGTGCACGCGGGTACGCTGGATCCAGTGGCACGAATCCCGCGCCGGACTTCAATATCGCCAGCATGGCTACGATAAGGTCGAGTGAACGAGCGTGGCAGATACCGATTAGGCTGCCTGGAACGACCCCGCGCATGAGCAACTGTCGCGCAAGCCTATCCGCGCGCTCGTCGAGTTCACGATAGGTCAGCGCAGCGCCACCGCAGATGATCGCAACCTGCTCCGGGGTTCTACGCGCCTGAGCACTAACGAGTTCGTGGATGCAACCCAGATAGTCCAGAGGTACGCGTTCCCCTTGCCAAGCGACGAACTGTTCATGCCAGTCTCGATCCGTGAGGATCTTGTAATCATCGATGGGGCGTGCGCCTGACTCGCCGACTTGGCGCATCAATCCGAGCAGCCTATCCATGATGGCGGATGCTTCCTCGCCCCTCACATAATCTGAGCTGTAATCCAAATGCAGACGGGGCGTCTGGGCCGTGCCGTAGTCGCAAATCACAAAGGTCAACGGCAACCGTTCGCGGGAGTGAGACAGATAGTGAGTCTCTGTCGGCTGTCCGTCGGCTGTCAGTTGGAAATCGAGTTTCTGATAATTGAAGGCGATTTCGTATAGCAAGTCGCCATCGGTGCCTGCGACCTCGCGCGAAGCCCTGACTAGGTCCCCAAGCGGGAATCGGCTGTGCCGGTAGTCCTGGCGCTGAGTGCTGGCGATTTGATCGACCAGTGCGTCGAAGGTCACGTCCGGCTCTGCCAGCACACGTTGGACGTTCACGTTGACGAACGAACCAATGGTTTCTTTGTTTTGCGCCGTGCGGCGATTGTGCACAGGCGAGGCGATGGCGATGTCACGCCGCTGGCAAGCGCGCGAGAAGTACACGTATAGTACTCCGTACATCACCGCGACGAGATTCCCCAGCGCTTCGCGGCCACGCTGCCTGAGGCTCTCAATCAACGCACCATCTAGGTCGACCGTAAGACGTTCGCTGCGTCCGGCGAGACCGTCGTGCGCGAGGGGCATGAACATCCTACCCCACGCGCCGGAATGCCTCGCGAGCCAGTGATCACGACTCGCCTGGTAGGCGGAACTGGCGCGATAGCCCGCCTGGCTGTACATGAAGTCGACGAACGATGGCCGGTCGACCTGAGTATCAGTCGGAGCACCGACTTCCGCGTAGAGCGCGAGCAACCGACGCATCTGCAATGCGAAGCCCCAGCCATCCATGATCAGGTGGTGCGCCTTTGCAAAGTACCATGCTTCACCCGAAGGAAAGCGGATCAGCGCATCCTCGAAAACACAGGACGAAGGATCATCCAACGGGCGCTCGAATTCGCACTGAATCCAGGAGTGAGCCTGTCCCCCTTCGTTGAAGTCGACCAGGCGCAAGTCAGCCGGCTCGTCGACTGAGATGAAAGGTTGGCAGTAGTCGCCTGTATCCCGGAAACGCAGCCGATAGGCATCGTTCTCGTTCAGGAGGATGTGACGCGCGCGCGCAAAACGGTCCACATCAACGCCATGGCGATACACCTGATATCCGCCAATGTTATTCAGCGTTTTCCCGAAAAGCTTGCCTTCGAGAAATATATCCTGTTGCGCCGGCGTGAGCTCCAGAACGGATTCGTTCATGGCTCAGTACCTGCGGTTCCTGTCACTTGGATTGAAGCGCGACGCATAACTTTCTCCTTGTCCTACGCGAAGTAGACTTCGGCCAACTGCCCCCTAAGTAAGACCCGAATAAATCAGAGTGTCCATAAATCCTCGCAAACATGGCGCCTCGGAAGATGGACTGCTTCCTAGGCGTCTGCCCTGTTAACATCTAGAGGCGTATTCGATCGACAACGACTGCCCGGTCTCCGTCCTGCTGTGCCACAGCCTCCTCGTTCCTCGCTTTCACCAAATCGTTGGCCAGCGCAGGCAATTGGGCAAGTCGCTGCAATACCACCGGTTGCGTGGCTCGTGAGGAGAACACCACTGTGAGCGTTCTGCTACGGCACGATTCACCGATGCAAACGAAAGAATCGTAATCGCCGATTTTGCCGGACGTCATCGCATAGTCTTTTCGCTGCCCGTCGGTTTCCAGCGAACGCAGATGCATCGTCTTCGGAAACAGGATCTCTATGCCATCGGTGCCGATATCCGCATTCAGAGCCATGGTTAACTGGATACCGTCCGCAACTTGATGCTCGTCAAGGATGGAAATACGTGCTGGCGAGAGGCTCGCCGACGCGACTGGGACTGCTAGGAACTTCGTCTTCAACTCTGGGACCACCTCGCGCACGGAGGCTCCGCGCCCCATGCTCCGCATCATCGACGCAGTCGCCGTGATCTTCGACGAAACCAGATAAGCATTGCCCTGCGCATTCTGGATATACAACACGTTGACACTCTTTGGCTGTGACGACGAAAAACTGGGAGCACTGATCGAGAGCACTCCGCTGGCAATGATTACCGCCACAGCCCCCAGGGCGAGGTAGCCCAGCCCACGCGACGGCGTAGACGCGGCAAGCAGCGGGATGGCAAAGGACGAGGCGAGACCCAAAAGCGCTGCCATACCGATAACACCCGCGAGGGTGTTGAAGCCGAGCATAATTTCAATGAGAAAGACGATCGGCAGCAACAGTACGAATGCCGGCAGCGCTGGCAAGGGCGCGAGCAACGGCAGCTCACCAACCCTAATCTGTGCCAGCGAAATTGCGATGGCGATCAGGGCCGTGACCATGGCAGGCATCGCAAACAGGTAGCTGGTTCCAGGAAGCCAAATCATCGCAAGCAGATCTAAGAAGACCCATGCGTAACCCACCCCAAACCACAAGCCAAGCGGCTCGGCACCTCGCGCGAACCTGTGCTGAAGAGAGAGCACGGCGAGCAACGTCGATAGCCACAGGAACCAGCGATTGGGTAGCTGCGCAGTGTGCCAAGCTGGTAAGCCCCCGCTGACCGTAGCTAGGACCAAGGTAAGAACGTAGGCCACAGTAACAGCAAGGAGCACTGAGAGAGGCACGAGCAATAAGCCGCGCACAACGTCCCCATGTCCATTCAACTTCGAGCGTCGCAGACGCCGATGCGCCACGCCAAGCCCTACCAGGGATGCTATCCAGAGCAACCACCCTGTCGGCGTTGTCCAGCTCACGACACCTATGCCAAGGATGTCCGTGTAGATCAAATTGCCCGTGATGTCACGGGCCGGAAATACTTCATCACGCAAGGCAAGCACCAAGTCGTAGGCATTGTCGCCCTGATGCTGGAGGCTGCCGAGGTCGAGCGACCCGAGGTCGTCGTGTCCGGTGTGGTAATAACCGACGTTTTCGCCAAATGCGAAATTCAAGCCACGCATACTTCGCGATTTGAAAACTGTGAGATCCGTATCATTAGGCATCAATCGGTAAATGGAACTAACCGTCGAATTTGTCGATGGTCGCCTTGCGCTGTGCGTAAAGGCCCTGACCAGCCAGCCACTTGATGCACCGGTTTCAAAGAGGAAGCTTTGCCCAGACGTGCCGCGCGCCTCCAAATTAATGACAGCGGCAATATCGGGGACCCGGACATCGTCTCGGATGAACGCCCTCGCGCCTAGCAGCCCGGCTTCTTCGCCATCAGTAAACACAAATAGCACGCCGTGCCTGCCCGGGGGCAGCGCTTTCAGCATGCGAGCCACCTCCAGCAGCACCGCCACACTCGAACCGTCGTCGCTCACGCCAGGTCCCGACCTTACAGAATCGTAGTGCGCGACTAGCGTGATCAATTGGCCGCGCTCGCGACCTGGGAGCATCGCGGTGACGTTTTTCACTCTCGCGCAGACGAAGCTAGACCCCTCACGACACGATGTTGACTCCTCGACATCTGGCTCGTACCCGAACTGATGCAATAAACCGACAATGCGCCCGCGTACGGCGTCGTTAGCTGCGCTGTCGACGGGATGAGGCGAATTCCCGGCGAGTACCGTAGAAACGATTTTCGCTGCGTTTTCCGCGGAAAACCTGTTATCAACTGCCTGCATCACAGGCGTGGGCGTATCATGACGAAATCTGACAAATGCTGACGCCAGCATAAAACAAGCTGCCAACCCCGCCAAAAGTTTCAGATTCCGCGAGTTCGATTGCGAGGACTTCGACTGCAATGAAACCTCCCTGTTACAACAGTGCTTAGCTTTTGCGCTCAATTGGAACGGCCTGGCTTGCCGTTGCCACTAAACGACGTAAATATATACACAATCACCAGCATCCACGGATCGCTAGAACGCTATTCATTATCTTGTACACGTCAATGCGGTGCGCTTACTGGTGCGCGTCGAAAAGCCATTCAGTCTATTCGTCCCAGCTAATTCCCTTGGCCATCCTCACGACGGAACTGTAGGCAATCGTGCTCGCACGAATCACGTTACGAGGCATATTCCTCAATCCCGTCGACAGCATCGTCATAGTCGCCGGATCGCGCCACTTGCCAACGCGCTCTATTGGACTGCGGAAGCAGAATGCGAGAGTCGCGCCAAGCATAGAATCATTAGGATCCACGCCATGCCACCAGAACGGCGGAATATAGGCAACGTCACCCTGTTCAATGATACCTTCGTATTTCTTTGGTTGTGCGTTCGTCGGGAAAAACCGACTAGCACAACTAACGTGATGCAGATTGGATTCGATAATAGTCCTGTAACTGGACCAATTACTCGCATCAAGTTTGATCAGCGAAATACGCTTGGCACCACTCAACTGAGTCGTCAGCGTCTCATCCATCGTATGATAATGCCACTCGGTGGACGCGTTACGATATATAAAAAGGCGCTGGCGCGGATAATTACGTGGCCATTTGGCACGGCCCGAAGGCAGGAATGGGTAATCACCGAGGTCCTTTCTCCATTCTTTGGGAACAGGAATGGAAGGCATCGAATACGTAGCATCGTCAGGTGCACTACGCATTTCGCGAAGCCCTTCTGGAATGCCACAGTCATGCATGGCGTGACGAATGACCTGGGGCGGCACAGGGTTGAAAGTCCGACTAAGACGGGTCCTCTCCGACGAAGGAATATTTTCGAGATATCCGGATTCGGACCATTTAGTGACAGCGGGCCAATCACTCACCCCGCCTTTGATAATCACAGGTCGATGTTTGCGAACATACTCGTTCCAAAACACGTCTGGCGTTAGCTTGCAAGCCTCAATGCGGGGGAGTTCACAGACAGATCCTGGAACGAGATCTATGACGCGAATCACCTTGTTTACATCCATAAACGGCCGACCTCCTTATAACACCCTGTTAAGCAACACGATCCCTGCTTCCTGAGGCGATGAACAACGATGCCTGTTTCTGTGTAACCGCCCGTAAGCAGCACCACACTTCGTTCGCTGTTTGTACCCCGTGTTTGCACCCGTCGCCAGTGAGAAAGTTTCATATCGCGACGCATGTGTCAATAATTTTCCTAATTCGATAGTTCATACGGTTTTAGTGAAAGCCCTAACAGGCTGTTGAGAATGCCCCTTTCGGCGCTGCGGGCATAGCTTCGTCCTATGGATCACACGACGTGCAAGCAGCCATCACGGTCATTTTCCCTGATGCCTGCGCACGTCTGCCGTCATCGCTCACGTCGGCGACGGCTCCCACCACTCTCCGATACCGCCCAAGCGGATCAGGTTGTACGCCGCAAACGTCCACGTCACCCAGCCGCGTACTTTGGGCAGCGCCACCCGCGGCAGTTTGCGCAACCCGCCGATAGTCTTGATCCAGCCGAAGCCCTGCTCGATGCGTTTGCGGATCTGCAGGCTCATCGCGTAGCCCTTGCCACGGGCAGTGCGGTGGTCGACGGCGCTGCGCCGTCCCGTGGTATGGCGAGCGATGTGGGGCTTGATGCCACGCTGTTTCAGCGCCGCGACGAAGTCCTGCGTGTCGTAGCCTTTGTCCGCACCAAGCGTAGCGCCGCGCTTTACGCCCGCAGCGGTTAGCAAATCCAGCGCGCCGTCGCGCTCGCCCGTGCCGCTGGCGTGGCGCACGTCCACGGCCACCAACAGGCCGTTACGGTTTTCCATCAGAGCATTGGCCAGATAGCTCAGCTTCGCTTCCTTGCCTTTACCCTTGCGGATCAGGCGCGCGTCCGGGTCGGTGGTGGAAGCGTGTGTGTCATTGCTTCGCTTCTGTCCGTGGAAGTCGTCATCGTCGTCACTGCTGCTGTCCTTCGGCCGGAAGCTCTTGTGCGAGGCCCATGCTTCCAGCAGCGTGCCGTCCACCGAGAAGTGTTCGTCACTGACCAACTCCTGCATCCGCGCCAGTAGCACGGTGTGCTCAAAGAACTGCTGGGCAATCGCCTCGTCAAACAATCGCTCACGGTTGAACGAGAACGTCGAGTGATCCCATACCGGATCGTCCACGTTGAGTCCCACGAACCAGCGGAACAGCAGGTTGTAGTCCAACGGCTCCATCAACAACCGCTCACTGCGCACGCTGTAGACCACCTGCAGCAGCGCAGCCCGCAGCAGACGTTCCGGCGGAATCGACGGTCGGCCGCCTTCGGCGTAGCGGGCAGTCAACACACCGTCGAGTTCGCCCAAGATCGAATCCACCAGCACGCGCAGTTTGCGGATCGGATGATCGTTCGGCACGCGGTCTTCTACAGACACATACGAGAACATGCCAAGCTGCTGGACGTCGGGACTGCGCATCGGGTGAATGCTCTGCGATTGAGGCAAACTATGACCGCGACGACGCGTCGGAGTTTCTCAACAGCCTGCTAACTAACGTTTCAGGAGAGCCGGTGTCGGAGCCAAGTTTAAAGACCCCTACCCGCTGAGCGGTGACTTTAAGGCAACTGGCATGCCTCAGCCAGTTGCCACGGCGAACAAGCAGGACGTCGCTAAGTCGCTTCACACCCCCCCCCTTTCAGGTCGTTTTCGTCGAAGCAAGCTGGGTGCTAGGGCATCACCGTGATCCAGAGGGGTATGCCGTTGGTCAGGCGATGTATGCAGAGCTCCAAGGACTGCGATGTGTGAAGAAGACCTGCGATCAACTGAAGACTGAGCGTGACCTTTTAAGAAGCGATCGCGTTCATCGAGCAGCAGCAGGAGCACTACCCAGCGCGGCGGCTGTGCGCTGTTCGGTCTGATTGCCGGCGGCCACTACACATGACCGGATCGTCCGGAAAGGGCGCGTGCGAAGGAGGACTTGCGTCTACTCAAGCGCGTTTTCGAGCTACTTTCGCAGTACGCGCGTACACGCGTGACAACAACGCGATGGCGAGTCGGTCGGACTCCGTAGGATCGAGCATCGAGTCAAGACAATCCCATCCGCGCGTGCTCGACTTATTGTATCGTCGTTGTCCACGCGTGAGCCGCTTCTTCTGTGGCCCGACGATCAGGTTCATGAGTTGAGGATGAATCGGCTCAGTCAGGTTTCAGTCACCAATGTGAAGTACCTGAAGGTTCCGGGGAAGTGGCGGTACGTGTCCATGGTGATCGATCGCTATTCGCGCCGACTGCCAGAATGGCCCTTGAGTTTGTACAGGATGGCGCGCCTGATGCAACGAGCGCTAGAAGAGACCAGCGCTAGCTGTCATCAGGCACGCTGCACGGTGAGCGTGATGGAGTTCCTGGCCAATGACATCAAGCGGCCATCGCACGCGCCGGCCTGATCTAGAGCGTGAGCAGCCCGCGCCGGATGATGGATAACGCGAGTTATGGAGTTGTGGAACAAATCCATAAAGTCGGTATCACCGCGAGAGTTTCACCGTCGAGGGCATGCTGCGATGCACCATTCGAAGTCACTTCGATTTCTACGACAACAGGCGCTTACGCTCGTCCTTAGGCCGCTTCTCCCATCGAGTTCGACGCCCAACGCCGGTGGCTAACCGGTGTCCGCTTTTGCGTAGGAACTCTCAATGCCCGATATTAAGTTGAAAAGACGCGGTGTAGCACACCGAACACACGAAAGCCACGTTGTGCGCCAAGGTCGAGCACCAGTTCCGTGTGATGAAGTGCCAGGTTGGTTGCCAAAAAATGTGCTTCAATGAGCTGCTAAAGAACACCGGGTAGGTATTGACTCCATTGGCGTTAGCCAATCTGTGGATGGTGCGGCGAACTTTGCTGGCAAACGCAGGACGGGTGCGCCTGTGAGGCAGGAATCGGAGTTGATGCGGTGTGGATCGGCAACATGTCGGGCACGGAACGGCCTAAGAGAGCGTTGTTTTGTATAGCCCGATGGGCTTTTCACACGTTCATCCGGACGGCTGTTTCAAATTGAATAAAAACTCACCATCGGCTCGCGTCCAATCGAGCCTCAAGCGTGAGCATCGTGCAGTACGCGGGAAAGATGAGATGGGCGGACGCTTACCATCGTCCGAGATTATCAGTAGGCTATATCTTTATCGTTCTGAAATCGATCCACGACTACGCCGGGGATCGTCTCGGCAACGCTGATCCGCAGATCGGGGACGTTGCCGCGACGCAGGCCGACGGCCATCAGAAGGTCAACACTCGGCGCAAACGTCTGGAACTGCCAGTCCGTCGCGACATCCTCCAACACTGGATCAAAGCTGATCCGGATAGGAGGCGGCTCATCGAGTTCGAACGAAAACTGTTCCAGCGGGATCGACAATCCCATGCCACGGGCCTTGATGTAGGACTCCTTCAAAGTCCAGAGCTGGAAGAAGCGCCGACGCTGCTCGGGCAACGGCAATGCTCGTAACGCGCGCACTTCGGACTGTGAAAAATAGCGATCAACGAGGTCTGTCACCTCTCCTTCGCGATTCGTTTCCTCGACATCCACTCCCGCATCAATGTCGAACGCAACCAAGCAGGCGACAAGGCTAGTTGCATTCGCTAGATTGAAGCGAAGCGATGGTGGCGCGTCAGGCGAGGCAATTTCAGGTCGCCCGAATTCGTTAGTGCGGAACTGCCATGCTGAGGGAGACACGTTGGCATACCGCGACAAGGTGAACCGGCACAACGCCCTGGTCAGCAAATATTCGCGCTTGATGTGATCGAAACGGAAACATTCAAGGCGTTGATGTTCTTGCTCGCTAAGCAACGATCGATATCGAGCCAGACGCCTAGGTGTGCAGCACTTCTCAGTCCACGCGTACCACAGGTGTGCTTCGCCCGAAGCCAATGCGATGAGATCACCAGGCGGTTGCCATGCTTGGAAGTTCACGCCCGAAACGGGATCTTTGCAATTCGAATTCATTTGTGTCGATCCTGGGTGTACATCTGCTCTCCGCTAGGATGGATCGCGAACGACTGGCGCGAAAACCAATTCACGGCCAGGACCGAGGAGTAAGTGACCGCCTTCGGACATCCGCGTGGAAAAAACCTGCGCGTGTGGCGATTCTAGGCATCGAGATCCGCTTCTGCTATCTCGATGTTATTCATCGCTGCCATACAACATCAACTTGCATGGAAATAGGAGGACACACCGGTAACGTCATAGGTGGCGTTGAAAGCAAAATTCGCGGGCAGCTTCGCTAGCAGCATACTCATCAATTTCTCTCCGTCGAGCGCCCTTCTGGTATTCCCCGCATCTCCCGAATTATTTGAGGCGGCGTTCCTAAGGCATTCGGTGGCGGTCAGCGCATTGCGCTCCACCAATTCAGAAAACGGTGGCAGGCCCAAAGCAGCATACGCATGGGAAGCGGGAAAAGCACTCTGTTAAGGATGCTCTGATCTATTGATCATCAAACGGCCATCCAGACGGCCGGTAGAAAATGGCTGCCAAGTTTCGAAAAAAATGAGGTTTGCGATGTTTTCTTGCCGGCCTACCTTGTAGGCGCCTCTGATCAATACCCTTTCTCGCCTCATAGACGTACTTCCCCTGCGTTCGTTAGCAAGGTTCGTCGCACCATCCACAGGTTGGTCAAGGCGAACAGCTCAGCACTTGCGAAGTGTTCTTGAGCAGTCCTTTGAAGCGCACCTTCTGGTAACCAAATTGGCGCTTCACCACGCGAAACGGATGCTCCACCTTGGCCCGGACCGCTGCCTTCATCTGTTCCGTGTGCCTGACGGCATCCTTCAACTCGCCTTCGGGCATCGCCTTGACGCGACCGCGCTTGGCGGCGATGTACCACGTTCGCCCGCGCTTGGGCGCTCGCTTTTCGGCGCCGATGTAGCCGGCGTCGGCGTGGACCGTTTTTTCTTTGCCGTGCAGCAGCTTGTCCACTTCGGTCACGTCACTGACATTGGCCGGCGTCGTGGTCACCGTGTGCACCAGCCCCGATTCCACATCGACACCGATGTGCGCTTTCATGCCGAAGTACCACTGCTGGCCCTTCTTCGTTTGGCGCATGTCTGGGTCGCGCTGCTTGTCGCGGTTCTTGGTCGACGAGGGCGCTTGGATGATCGTGGTATCCACGATCGTGCCCTGACGCAGCAGCAGACCTTTGCCGCTGAGATACGTGTTGACCGCTTCGAGAAGCTTCACCGCCAAACCCTGCTGTTCCAGGAAGCGGCGGAACTTCAGGATCGTCGTCTCGTCAGGAATCGCCTCTTCGTTCAATTCCAACCCCGCAAACCGGCGCATCGACTCGATCTCGTACAGCGCGTCCTCCATGGCCGGATCGCTCAACGCGTACCACTGCTGCATGAAGTGAATCCGCAGCATGGTCGCCGCCGGCATCGGTGGGCGACCGCGACGGCCTGCGGTTGGATAGCTCGGCTCGATGAGGGCCAGAAGCTCGCTCCACGGCACCACCTTGTCCATCTCTCCAAGAAATAGTTCACGACGTGTCGGCTTCTTCTTGGCGTCGAAACTCAACGAGGCAAACGAACGCTGTTTCATCGGGGGTGCACTTCCTGCGGGCTCGTCCCTATGATGCCTCAGACCGGGAATAGATCAGAGCATCCCTAGGGTATCTGAACGGCTCCTGCGATCCGCAGGGAGCTCCGCCAATGCCTCCGGACATTGGTGTGAGGGTCACTCACGACCAGCATCGCGACCTTGTTGATATGTCGCGTCAAAATACAGTGTCAGTCAGCCTACGCTTGAAATTAGGGTTAGGTGACCGTGAGCTGCATCGGGTGATGCCTGATCTCGGATCAACCCAGGCTAGACAAAGGTGTCACGGCGAGACGATTTGGTCGATGCCCACCACGTGATCCGACACGTCCAAATCCACCGACCAAGCTTCGCCGGCCGCGCTGATCGGGTTGGGATACCAACGCCGCTGAGCACAGGGGCTTTACATTCGGGTGCACCGTATTTCGCCACGCGATTCCCACCGACAGTCTCTCGATCGGACGGTCGCCCCATGACTTGACCTGCGATGATGGCAACACCCACCGCAATTATCCAATGACGCATTCTACCTCCCCAACTCCCAACGATGATCTTACTCCGCGCAACCCTCGGCAGAACAAGGCCAATTGTGCAGCCATGAGCTAGTGCACATTTTGCGGATGATCCGCCGTCCCCTTGCAAACCTGCTTTGAGCTTTTGCTTCCGCCTATCTCTATCGCTAGCTGTGGTGATTTCCCCCACCCGTCGCCAGAGCCTCTCAACGGCGGGACGCTGGGCGAAGTGTGGGCGGGTGAGGGGCAGGCGGCGGGCAGCGCTCAGCGCTGCCCGCGGGCTGTCCCACAGCCGTCCATACGGTGGCCGTAGGCCATCGTCCATCGGCCAGTCCGTCCCATATTCATGTACTCATCCGGCAGCGAAGCGCGACGGATACTTAGTCTGTATCTGTAGATGTGTATCCATAAGTGTCTATCTGTATATCCCCCATCTAGCCATCCCATGGCGAGCCATCCCCTCGATTCTGGGGGGATGGATTCTAACCTAGCTACTGCGGATCCTCGAAGGCATGGTGGATCCACTGCCACTTGCCGTTGGGTCGTCGCTGCCGCTCGGCTCGATAGTAGCCATGTGCCTCCAGCTCTCGTCGAGCGCGCACCCACTGGGCCTCGTTAAGACGGAGGGAGCGCTGGATCTGCTCCACGATTATTTCCCAAGGGCTCCCATCTTTTTTTCGGCGTGAGCTGAGATCATGGAGGTGCACTCGGATCAGCCTGGCTAGCGGCGATAACGGACGAGACGGTTCATATTCAGCGATGCCTCGCCGCGGCATGAAAAAACCCGCGCTGCCGCCAGTGTGATACTCAATCCGGGCTTCCCGGAGCTTAGTCATGGCTCACCCTCGCCTTCCTTGGCCGCCCACGGCGGCGTGGAGCTGGGTCGGGCATTTGCTCAACAGGGCGCAGCCCGTCGATGAAGCGATGGATATCCTCGATGCGCACCATGTTTCTCCCGTCGACTTTAACTAGCGGCAGCGGGAATCGACGGCGGGCGATGCGGAGCCCGGCCGCGCGGGCTGGATTGGCGGGTGACGGCAACGCCAAGAATTCGGGTGCATAGAGTGCTTCTGCTGGGGTGACCAAGCGACGCGATTGCGCCGCAGAAACAAAATTGGCTTGCATGATTTTGGCCTCGCTGCGAGAGGCCGCCACGTGGAGCGCGCGCAAAAAAGCCGCCGCGCTTGCGCGCGGCGGCCCTTAAGAAATTCATTTGGCCGATCGGACGGCTAAATGCGCTGTTGCTTTCTAGGGGTTCGCCACGCTGAGCGCAACGAGTTGGCCGCCAGCGAGGCGGCAAGACGGAGATGGATCGTTTCTGTTATGGCCGACCTGGCGGCCAGCACGCGAGCCACGATGGTGCGCGCGCGATCCTTGGTGGTGTGCGCCAAGGTGGCGCAGGCGGTGGCCAAGATGACCAGTGCATCGATTTCCACGCTCCGAACAGCGAGACGATCAGACGGAGCCGGGATGCTCGCTGCAGCTGTTCGCGCAACCAATTTCGCGCCGCGATTAGCAACGTCGCGCAATGCGGCAGGCCGCAGCAGACCGAAAGTCGTGCCAGCGACCGCAATTGCCAGCGTCGCAGAATCTACGCCGAGGCCGTGGCTCACGCGGTACCAGAGTCCCCAGCCCGCAACTAGCAGGAGCGCCAACGCCATCCAACGAAGGGATTCATAGGCCGACTTGGCTTCTGGCCAGCAGAACTCCACCAAGCACGCCACATAGTCTCCATCTTCCGGCCGAAGACGATGGAAATAAAAAGAATCAATGCGGGATGTCGTAGACATAACCCCATTATGTCTATACCTCCATGGAGAAGGCAATTAATAATATTAGCTATAGCTTAATTACTAATTAACTATCGATTCATTCTTTAAATCACGCACCATCCAAATACAAATTAAGCACCATATGCATATTAAGTGCGCACCATATACGCACCAGGTGCGCACCATGTTTTACTTTGAAACGCCATTATCCGATCACGCCTGATGTACATCAAAGGCCCGAACCAGTCAGGCCCATTAGTGTTTCAGCGTAGGGAGGTCACTCCCCCGTCGCCCTTGGGCACGCCGCCCATACCCGCCTTTCCCGCCGCGACAAACATGCTTAACGCAGTCCTGACTGCGGCCCAATAAGGTAAGGCCACCACCGCTGCCACCAGCGGATCCATGTCTTGCTGCACCCCGCCCGTGCCTCCCATGAACTCATCCGCGGCACTGCCCAAGGCCTCAGCTCCTGGCGCCAGCTTTGGCTCCAGAAAAATCACGATGGCGATGATGATGAACAGCATCAGTTTTGCTCATCTGGGTCAGGCCACGGATACCGCTGAAGCTCCGCCCTAACGGCTTCCAAGTCTGCCCAGCTTGGTCCGGGAAAAGGACATTCCCATTTGGTCAGGATGGAATCGGCGGCGGCCGATAAAGCTTCACGGATGTCATCCGGGACGTCTTGCAATGCCAGGTCGTCGATTTGAAAAGTGCTCGCACGTGTCATTTTCCTTCCCCCGTTTCGGTTTTGCGCTGTTGAAAGACCCGTCGCGATGCCACAACGAGTCGGAGCTCTTGCTAAAATCTGTATCCTGAATCGAACTGGACGAAGACCACATCGTCGCCATTCTCTGCCCCGCAGATCACGACCGCGGAAAATTCCTCGTCGAACATCACCCGGTCTTTATTCCACTGCTCCTGAAACGCTAAAAAATCGCGCGCCAAGTCCTGATCCATTTCCTTGACGTCCCGCATGGTGGGCACCTTCACGTGTAATTCAATGCAGACACTGCGCAAGCGGTTCCAAGCCATCGCTTGCCGCTCGCCGTCCGGAGCCCACGTAAACAGGTCGTGGCGGGTGAATGCCCTATACTCAGGTTTCTCATACATGGCTCATCCCCTTGCCTCAGGACCGCCGTCACGGTCGCGCTCCTGCCGCTGCTGCTGTTGGGCTTGCCCTGACGCGTCCGCTCCCACACCTACTTTTGGTCTAGGCATCTTGGTTTTCTCCTTTTCGTGAACTAACTCATCAGGTTTCGATCGACCCTCGTCGGCCTTCATCCGCCACTTTTGGATGAAATCAACGAGCCGGCTTTTTTCCTCTTTCTTCTTCCGCTTCTCGGCATCTTCCTGGCGCCGCCGCACCGCGGCCAGATCGACGCCATCGGCCGGCCGCTGAGCGGCCGACGCGGGCATGTCGTTCACGGCGTCCAGCGCTGGGGCGGTCGCCTGAACCTCGCCGATTTCGGCCCGAACCAACGTCTCCGCTTGTGGCCGCATGGCATCCATCAATTCTTGAGCCCAGCGTGCCGCAGAACTGAGCGCGTGGCGCGCCAGCACCATAGCGCGCTCGCGCACCCGACCGCGTTCACTAATGACACGACCAGCGCGCCGATCCATCTGCGTTGCATTCACGCCAACTTTCGTTTGGGCAAGTCGACCAAATGCCAACGCAGCAGCAAGATCGCCATGCTCAAAAGCATCAGCCTGTTGGGCGGCCAAAGAGCGATGATCGACGCGGGCCGATTGGCCCGCCCGTTCCAGCGCCTGATTGGTGTGTACTTCCCAAGCTTCGCGCCAGCCTTCCAGCATCACGGTGTCGTTCCACTCACGCATCTTTGGTCCGAAAGCGTCAGCATTGAAACCTCGCATGGTCAGCAGAATATGGGCGTGGTGGTTTCGATCATCGCCTTTGCGGTTTGGCGCATGCAAAGCCACATCTGCCACCATGCCGCGCTCCGTGAATTGATCGCGGCAAAAGCCCTCGACCAGCGCGCGGCGTCGGTCGGTGTCCAGCTCGTGAGGCAGCGCCAACAACACCTCTCTACATACCTGAGCGTCCTTTCGCTTCTCGCCCAATTCGACCGCGTTCCACAGTGCGGAACGGTCAGCCGCCCATACGGGCGCGCCGGCTGGCGTGAGAATGAAAGCATCCTTGACGCCACTGCGCCTGGTGTAGTCGTGAGCGACACCCGTGCGCTGGTCCGTCAATTCCACGCCAGCACGGTACGCAGCCGCCGCGGTCGCTGACCGCCCGGAACTGCGTCCGATGACCTGCGCGGAGAAACGGTAGATTGCCACGGCTCTGCTTTGCTCCTGCTCTGGCTTGATGCCGCCGACAGGCGGTCGCGCACGTTGTCCCACAGGGGCAACGTATAAGCGCGCCCTTGCTCGCCTTCGGCGGCTTCGGGCAAGCGAAAACTTGACGCCATGCTGCCACCAGAGATAGTGTAAATGCAAGCATTTAGACGTCTAGCCGGCTAAATGAAATTACATACATATTGCAGATATATCGGAGATACACCATGGACAAACAAAACAATCCGTTGAAGGACAGGATCGACCGGGCCGCCGCCAAACTCGCCACCTTGAAGGCGCAACAACAGGTCCGCGAGGCACAGGAAAAGGCTCGCCACAGTAGTAAGGCACGTGCGACACGAAACAGGGCGCTGGTTCTATGGGGCGTAGCGATGGAGTGCGAGGTACTCGATGACCCCGAGAGGATCGACCTGCTTCGCGCGATTCTGGAAAAGCACTTGAAACGTGAAAACGAGCGCACCGCAGCCCTCGGTTTTCTAGGCACTCTCAAGCTCTCCGCGCCAACCCCGCCCGCGATGGCCAACAACCAAAATAGCAAGAGCCAACAATGAAAAACAGAACTGAATTTTTGATTTCGAAATGTTCGCCGCTGCAGCTCCAACGGTCGCCGCGCGGACCATTACGACACCCAGCGGTCCCGCCGTTCGACCCGAGCACCGGCCCCACGTGCATGCCATAGGCAAGCGCCCGTGCCCCCGTCGGCGGCCAACGTTTCTTGCGTTTGCAAACGCGTGTTGCGCATAGGTCTTGAGCTACGGATTGCCAGGTCATTAAACAGTCGTGGGCAATCCCGTTGAACACCCGATTGAAGGCCACATGTCGCCCCAGAGCGTACCCCGATGAGCGCTGGATGCTTGGAACTCCAAGGCAGATCGATCCCTGAAGTCAGGGTACTTAGATCGCCCCAAGTCTCCTTTACTATGATGGACATCAATCCAAGGGCGAATGGACCAACGAACACAGATGGATATCGACGACAGCATCGAAGCCCTTCGGCAACGTTCGCTCGAAGTTGACTGCCCCACCATGGAACTGAAACAACGCAAGGACAACGGCGAGGTCTGCCAAGGCAGCGGCTACATCAAGCAAGGACCCGACGGCCGCCTGACGTACAAACTGTATGTGGGTACCTCGCTCAACAGCGGCCCATTTCGGCAACTGGAAATCTACAGCAAGGTCCGTCCCGGCAAGTTGTTCGAGGACGAGGATTACTACGACCTCACGGCCACCACGATCGAGGGCACCATATGGACAGCGTCGCGGCTCTTTCCTTCGTTCAGCTCCGACGTAGAAGCAAACACCAAGATCTCCTACGGTCAATTGGAGACCATTCGCGCTGAGCTTCCGAACCACAACCGCAACTACTACCAGCGCCTGCACTTTTTCGAGGAGCTTGAACTGCCTCTCCATCTGATGAGTGAGACGGATCGGAACGGGCACAAGTTTTACACCCTGGACCGGTCCGAGTTTGACATTGGCGAGTTGAAGTTCGAAGTCCGTACGCGAAAAGGATCGGGGGACACCGTGATGGAGGTGACCCATGATAACTCTCTGCCCGCGTCATTTTACCTGCGAGCCCAAGAGGCGCTGCAATTCCTCACCGGCAAGACCGTCGCATGGCGCGCACGGGTCGAAGTCAGCCCAGATGCATTTGTGCTTGAACTCACTTCCCCGTTTCGAAAAGCACGTAAGACGTCGTTGAAACCTCCCATCTCTCAGGGGGCCGCGGAATTCCGCGCGCACGGGTGGAGACTGTTCGGTTGCTTCCTGGCCTATGTGACCGCTCAAACGCACGGCACGCAATGGAATCCCATCGCCTATCACCTCCACAACGCACGGGAATCCACGGCGAACTCAATTGACGCGGGCGCCGTTGGTGTCAGCGTGACGCTCGAAGCCATCGTGAGTTTGGCCGCTACAAAACATGAGGAGGACGTGCTCGAACGCATCGAAGCGTTTCAGAAGCACATGCACGATCACCTGTCCCAGCAGACAGAATTCTCCGGCCTCACGACGCGGCTGGACGTCATGCTTGCCCAGTGGTCTAAGAAGCGCCCCCAAGACACACTGCATGAACTCGCCGAACGAGGGTTCATTCAGAAGGACTACATCAAGTCGTGGACCGATCTGCGCAACCGACACGTTCACCCCACCCTGGCTGATTTGGAACCACCCAGCCCAGCCACCTATCAACGTGTTCTGAACAACGCCTACCGCGTCGAAGTACTGATCTATCAGATCATCTTCCATCTTCTCGGATATAAAGGCCCGTTTACGGACTACGGTGCCGAGAGCTTCCCCATCAAGAATTATCCGGTGGCTGTCGCTTAGCCCTTGCCTCGAAGGATCGCCTTTTTTTACGGCCAGCGCATGAAGCTCTCCTACAGCCGAAATAGCTTGTCATCCTGAGCCAGTTCGAGAATCGTATTTTCCTCAAGAAACGTCTCGCTGATCCCAGGAAGCTTGTCTCGGATTGCAGCAAGTACCAGCTGGCCATCTAGACCGTTGGCTGTCGTCAGCAGCTCCGATAGCTGATTTCCATGGATTGCCTCCACGCCATCGTGGCAAACAAAGGTCGGAAAGTTGATTCTGGCTGCATGCAGGAACTTGATATAAGCGATATCAAAGGCTGCCGTTTGTGAGACCTTCTTGCCCGCACCGACGTTCGCACCAACGGAGGTCAAAGAAAAGACTATCGAGCCGTTCTTGGACTCATCGAAGGTCAGCAAATATTGCTCGCCATACAAATCTTTCGAAAGGGACGAGAAAAACTCATTGAATAATGACACGCGCTGCGTCAGCTGCGCCTTCCCTTCCTCCACGGTCTCCCGTGTCGCATTGAGCTTGCTGTCAATGTGTTCCAGAGAGGCTCGAAGCGATTGAATTGCGCTCAGGCTTTCCTCAAGGCCGCCCACCTGCTTAAGCTTTTCATGTAGATCCGCTCGAGCCTCAAGTGCAATCTCGAAAGCTCGCGTTTGACGCAGCGCCGTTACCAAGCCTTCCTCTTCTACCTGAAGGCGTGCAAGGTCTTGGTGGGCGATCGCAGCTTTCTCGTTCAACTCATCCAACTGCTGCTGAAGAAAACGCTCCTTCCGTCCGCGCAAATTCGCCACAAAATTGGAGAGATCTTCCCAATCGTGCTGAAGCTTTTCGTGATATTTGCCAGCCTCTGAGTAAATTGATTTGACTGCGACGTAGTCGATGTTGTTGTAGTCATGCTTCAAACTGGCTATAGCCAAACTGATCGAGGCAATTTCCCCCTCGATCCTTCCCAAAGCGCTTCCCACGTCCGAGGCCCGTGCGCGGATCTCAGAAACAGAATTGGCCGCAGCAGCGATCTCTGGAACTTCACCACGGAGCTGGATTGAGGCCTGAGCCTCGTCGATTTCGCGCCGCAGGTGAAGCAAGAGCTGTTCGATCTCCCCTTCTTTCCGCTGACGAGTTGCCCCAAGTAGATCTCGCGCGACAACGCTACGCCTGCTACTGAGAGCAGCTCTTTCCTCCAAGACACCAACATTGAAGAATCCAAAGAGAAAGAGGTGTACCGCCTCATACTCCACCTCTTTGCCAAAGGACCCGAGGAACTTCAACGTCTTGCTCATCACGGCGCTCGAAGACCTAACGAACTTCGGCGCCAGTTGGCGCATGCTGGGTTTTTTCGCTTTCGTGCCAAAAAGAATGTTTTTTACTTCGTCACGGTATGCGGTAATCGAGTCTTGCGGAACATCGTCGATGTAGAGCAGGCCGGTGCCCTTCTGCGCCTTCACTTTGAATGAACGACGGAACGAATGGATGCCCCGGAATTTGTCGGAAATCGTCAGGGTGATGAAGACGGCAGGCGTCCCATGAAGCAGGTCGAAGACATCCTGATTGACGCTACCTCTGAACTCGGAGTCCTGCCATATTTCGTCGCCGTCCGATCCTAAACAAAAATCGATAAGGCGAATGGCCGTTGTCTTGCCAACATTGTTGCCACTCTGTTGGCCGGGAACAGTCGGTTTGTCGAGAATGAGGTTTAGCCCATCTTTGAAGGTGATTTCGCGCAACAATTGGTTTGCGCGCTCGATGCTGAGTGAGACTAGCTGCATTTTTGGATTGCTCCAGTCTCATCAAGGTTCACCGCGTCGATGAGGTACAGCCACGCCGCCGCAGCTACCGCCTGCGTCGGCGAGATCGCGCGCTTAGTGAGCAGCCCCATTCGTTCCTGTAGGCTCAGAAGGTCGAGCTTGCCCTCAGGCGCTTCGCTAAGGGCTTTCAAGGCCATAGCGCCAAGGTAGTAACCGCAATTCCAGGGACTCTGTTCACGAGGCAAGAGCATCGACCGGCCTCTCTAGAACTTCGCATTCAATCACTGCGTCGGCAACGATTAAGCAGACCGCCAAGTGCGCGGTCTCTTGCATCACGTGGGCTGCGCCTCCAGTTGAGAAATCAGCAAGGAGAGCGGCAACCACCTCTATAACGAGAGGAACAGCATGGCTCCTGGCGAAGTCGTGTGCCTGCGCATGCTTGATGCCATGGGCCGCGCACAGCTTGTGCAGCTGCTCCGTATAAGCCACTGCCGCGCGGCGGCGGACCAAGCGACGCGCGTCGTCGTTGCGCTGCTCAACACCCCGATAAGTTGCCTCGAGCACGTTTGAGTACTTCGAGTAGTCGGTAATGATGTAATGCGCCGGCGGAAAGTCATTGTAAGCCAGCTTGACGCTGACCTCGGGCGGCAACGATCGCTGGGGCCCAGTATTGTATGCGGACAAATCTTCCGAGAATCGCGCGACCACGTTAGACAGGTACGACGGCAGTTCTCGGGCGATCTGCCGCTCGACCAAGATGACGCTTTGCGCGTTGACGTTGTTGATCGAGCCATAGTTGGCCCCGGCGACGGCAACACTTCCCGTACTAGCCGTCACCGATGCTTCCAGCAGCGGCGGCGCGCTCTTGGTAAGTTTGGTCACGGCCGGCAGCAACGCCGACAAGACCCTGCCGACGTTGGGCTCGTCCTTGTCCTGGGTCATATTGCAGCCATGTGCCAAGCGTGCCAGAGGGTGACCGCGATGCCAACTAGTTCCACTCCGATGGCCAAGTAGGTTAGTGAGTGCGAGCCATGCGCCGCTGGAGATGGTGTGCCGACGTTTACATTCGTGATCGATCCCGTGTTCTTGCCACCGACTGCGATAGAACCGCCGCTTGCCTCAACTCGCACTATCTTGGACTTCGAGCGGCCGACGAAGAAAAGCGCGATGCCCAATCCCATCAAGGTTAGGCCTACATAGAGTTCCACTGATGATCCCCCGAATTATTGGTGCAGCAGCCTGCCGCGCATCAAAACCGATCCGACTTCTGCAAAGATCCCTCGCCGCGATGTAGCGGCGGAAGGCGATGGAATCGCGTGCACTCTAGATTGCTCCGGGCGGTACGCTGGCGGCAGTGCAGTCAAGATCGCGATACCATTCCGATTCTACCGCCATCAGCCTCGGCATGCCGAGAGTGACGCAACCGGCGCAGGTGACCAGATCCAACCGGCACGCTGTTCATTCGCTACCCGCATCTTCACTCTCACCCGAGTTTCTTGGCGAGATCGGTTGCGCGCGGATGGTAGTAACGCTGCAGCATGCGCAGGTCACGGTGACCAGTGACTGCAGCCAGATCGAGAGGATTCGGTAATTTCTTGGCGATGCGCGAGGTCGCTTCATGCCGTTGATCATGGATTCGCAGATCCGTGATGCCGGCGCGCGCGGTCGCGCGGCGCCACGCTAGCTTCACGGCATTGGCCGACACGGGGAACACGCGCGGCTCATCCTCGATGCGCGGTAAGCCCTTGAGCAACCTAACAGCACGCTTCGACAGCGGCACCGTGCGCGAGTCACCATTCTTGGTGTCCGCGAGGAACGCCGTTTGCTCACCCAGGTCAACGTCCCCCCAGCACAGGCCAACAATCTCACTCAAGCGCATCGCGGTCTCAATGGCGAACTGAATCACCGGCTTGATCCAGATGTTTCGCGTGCCAACCCGGTAATTGCCCGCGCGCTTCGCGCCCTTCGTCGGCGCCGCATGATCGCCCAGCGCTTGCATCAAGCGCGTCTCCTCGTCCCCTTCAAGTCGTCGATCGCGCGCCTTCCCCGCGGGCGGCAAGCGGATCGTGGAAACAGGATTCTCCGGCATCGCGATTAACAAATCCTTGCGCGCCCACGTCATGACGCTGCCCAGAGTCTGCAGCTCACGCCGCACCGTGGCCGACGACACCGTGCGTAGACGCTCATCGCGCCAAGCTGTCAGCGCTTCCGGCGTCAGGCCGGCCAGCCGCAGGTGGCCGAGGTCGTCCACGAAACGTGCGAGGTGATAGTGCATCACCGTGGCTGATTTCAGCGTCGATGCAACCTCGCGCTCATAGCGCGTCAACAGATCATGCAGCGACGTTTTCTCGGCGGCCGTGTAGTCACGCTGTACGCGGTGATGAACTGCGCTCTCTTCCTTCGCTGCCCACGCCTGGGCCTCGGCTTTTGTATCGAAATTGGCGGACGTTGACCGGCCACCAACCAACCGAACGCGCACCCGCCATGTGCTGCTTGCTGTTCGCGTGATCGAAGCCATAACTTCCTCACAACTGTCCCGAAAGTGTCCCAATTATGGGCTCTAGGGGCGATTTATGGGTGAGTTTACCGCACAAACCTCCATGTTATGCGGTTTTTATTTTTGCGTAATTTAGCCTTCGGGACGTAGAAGTCGCAGGTTCGAATCCTGTCTCCCCGACCAAATTCGATGATCAAGCCGGCCTAGCGCCGGCTTTTTTGTGGCTGCATTTTGTGTGTTGGCCGACTTACTCAGCCGTGGCTGGGCCGATTGTGGTGTGGATACGCGTGACCTTGTTGGCTGGAAAGCCGCCCTCTTTGGCATATTCGCGGACGATGGCTCTGGATTCCACTATGGATGACGGAGGTTTGTCTTGAAAACGCCAGCTCCGCGACACAACCAAAATTTGGAAAATGACAACTCGGCCTCGCGAACCTACTCACCCGGCCGTTATGGAAAAGCTGCAGTGCAGCGCTAAGTCATCGCTCGCAGCGGAAGGCCAGCAAGGCTAACGTGAGTTGCTACGGCATCAACGCCAGCAGCTGATCGAGTTCACGTTCATCAAAACCCGCCTCGCGACGCGCCGGCAGGTTGAACGGGCCACGGAGGCTCACGCCCATGTACTCGTGCAGCAATTCGAAGAAGGTATCGATCGGATCGAGTCCGTCGCGTTCGCAACAGTAGCGATACCAACGGGTACCTGCGGCGACGTGGGCCACTTCCTCGCGCAGGATCACTTCGAGTATCGCCACTGTGCGCGTATCACCAAGATGGCGCAGCCGTTCGATCATGCCGGGCGTGACATCCAACCCGCGTGCTTCCAACACGCGCGGCACCAGCGCCATGCGGGCGGTGTCGTGATCGGCGGTTTTCTCGGCCATTGCCCACAAGCCATCGTGTGCATCGAAATCACCGTAGATGTGACCCATCTCGGTGAGGCGAGCAGAGAGCATGGCGAAGTGCCGCGCCTCGTCGTTCGCGCAGCTGGCCCAGTCACGGTAGTACTCGTCGGGCTTGCCGCGAAAGCGGTAGACCGCATCCCATGCCAGATTGATGGCGTTGAATTCGATATGCGCCACAGCATGCACCAGCGCCGCACGCCCCTCGGCGCTGCCGAGTCCACGTTGCGGCACCTGTCGTGCATTGACCAGCAACGGTTTAGCCGGGCGGCCGGGCGCACCGATGGGTTCCGGCGGCGGTGATGATGGCTCGGCGCGCAGTTCACCTGCCAGAAGCGACTCCCAGGTCTCACGCGTCAGACGGAGCTTTTCAGCCGGATCGGTCGCATCGAGGCAACGTTTGGCGGCGGCGTGGAGATCGGTCATTGAGTTTCAGCCGAGACGTGCCACCTCGCTTCCCCCCAAGCGGAGGGGGAAGCAGAGGCGTCAGGCGATGCGGCGAGCAGCCTTGGCGTCGTCCGAGCGCAGCATCTGGATCTGCTCCAGATAGCGATCGTCCAAACCGGTGACGTATTCGCCGGAGAAACAGGAGGTATCGAAGTGCTGAAGTTCTTCGTTGCCGTCCTGCACCGCCCAGATCAAATCATCGAGGCTCTGGTAGATCAGCCAGTCAGCACCGAGCGTCGTCTCCACTTCTTTCTCGGTGCGGCCAGCAGCGACCAGTTCGGAGACGGACGGCATGTCGATGCCATACACGTTGGGATAACGCACCGGCGGCGCGGCCGAGGCGAAGTAGACGTTCTTGGCACCGGCGTCGCGGGCCATCTGGATGATCTGCTTGGAGGTAGTGCCGCGCACGATCGAGTCATCGACCAGCAGCACGTTCTTCTTGCGGAACTCCAGATCGATCGCGTTGAGCTTGCGGCGAACCGATTTCACCCGCTCACCCTGCCCCGGCATGATGAAGGTGCGGCCGATGTAGCGGTTCTTGACGAAGCCCTCGCGGAACGGCACGCCCAATGCGCCAGCCAGTGCGCTGGCGGCGGTGCGTGCGGTGTCGGGGATCGGGATCACCGCGTCGATGCCATGATCGGGCCGCTCGCGCATGATCTTTTCAGCCAGCTTCTCGCCCATGCGCAACCGCGCCTTGTAGACCGACACGTCTTCGATCATCGAGTCGGGGCGGGCCAGATAGACGTACTCGAAAATGCACGGCGCGTGCACCGCACCTTCGGAGCAGCGGCGCGAATAAAGCTGACCAGCGTCGGTGATGATGATCGCCTCGCCCGGCAGGATGTCGCGAACGCGCTTGAAGCCCAGCACGTCGAACGCTACTGATTCGGAAGCCACCGCGTACTCTGTGCCTACCGCGGTCACACGCTCGCCCAGCACCAGCGGACGGATGCCGTGCGGGTCGCGGAATGCCACCAGTCCATAGCCCAGCACCAGCGCCACGCAGGCATAACCGCCGCTGGCGCGCGCGTGCACGCCGGCAACCGCCTTGAAGATGTGATCCGGCGTCAACTGCATCCGGTCCTGGATCTGCAGCTCGTGCGCCAGCACGTTCAACAGCACTTCGGAATCCGAGTCGGTGTTGATGTGCCGACGATCGTCTTCGAACATTTCGCGGCGCAGCGATTCGGTGTTGACCAGATTGCCGTTGTGCACGAAAGCAATGCCATACGGCGAGTTGACGTAGAACGGCTGCGCCTCCGCCGAACCTTCCGAGCCGGCGGTCGGATAACGACAGTGGCCGATACCGATGCGGCCCCGCAACTCGCTCATTGATGCCTGGCCGAACACATCGCGTACCAGCCCGTTGCCCTTGTGCAATCGCAAACGCGCACCGTCCACGGTGGCGATGCCCGCCGCATCCTGACCGCGATGCTGCAGCACGGTCAGCCCGTCATACAGGGCCGACGCGACTTCGGTGGTACCGACAATACCGATGATTCCGCACATGGTCGTAGCCTGCTTCAGTTATTCGTAGGGGGTGTGGCCACGCTCGTCGCGGGGGCCGGTGACGCTGTGCGTGATGCCGCAGGTGTAAACGGCGAGCCGAACATGGGGACGCGCGGCAGTGTAGACAAGTTGGGCATATGGTTAAGCATGTCCGACGGATGGATCTTCTCGAGCAAGGCCTCTGGATGAACCTGATTGCGTACGCTGGCCGGTATGCTTGTGGGAACCTCCTGCCCCAGCCAGGACGCCAGGCCTTGAAACTGAGGTGCCAGCGTCGATTCACGCCACCACGATTCCTTCGTGAAACCGGTAAGACCGACCAGAAACACCAACACCGCCACAATCAGCACACCGCGCACAAAGCCGAACACCGTGCCGAACATACGGTCGACGCCCGACAAGCCGCTGCTCCAGATCAACCGCCTGATCGTGAAACGTATGATCGCTCCCAGTATCAGCACCAGAACAAAGCAGATGCCGTAGCTGACGAAAGTTCGCAACGGCACCGACGTAATCGCATGCGCCAGCTGCGCGGATACAATCGGGCCGAACGCCCACGTCGCCCAGAACGCGACCACCCAGATCACCAACGACAGCACTTCGGCAACCAATCCACGGAACAGACCGATCAGAACCGATAGGGCCAGTACGCCGAGAATGATGCAGTCGGTCCAGTTCATCCGTTCACCTGCGCTGCTGACGCGTTATTTGAGTAGCACGACCTGACCGACACCGTGACACGTGCAGTTGTGACACGCGTAGTCAGGACACCGGAACGATATTGCCGGCAACACCCAGCTTGGCCTTGATCTGATCGCGAATACGCTCCGCATCGGCACGTTGCGTCTGCGGACCGGCGCGGACGCGCCAGAGCTGCTTGCCGCCAGCCTGCACCGAATCCACGAAACCGTCGAAGCCGGCACCACGCAATTTATCGCGCAACGCATTGGCATCACCTTGATTGCTCATCGCCGCCAGCTGCACGGCAAAACCGCCGGCCCTGGATTTCGTCGCTGCAGGAGCAGCTGCCGTAGCGGGAGCTGCAGACACCGGCGTCGAAGCACTCTCTTCACTAGCGTCCTGCTGCAGCCGCGCGGGCACGCCGGGAACCGACTGGGTGATCTTCAGCCGCGCCGCTTCGGCTGCGGCGCGCGTTTCGAAGGGCCCAGCGACCACAACCGTACGCGGCTGACCGCCCTGGGTAATGGGATGACTGCTCACCGGATAACCCAGCGCCTGCACGCGTCGCTGCAAACTGGCCGCACCCGCCGCACTGGCATATGCGCTGAGATTGACCTTGTAGCTGCCGTGACCGCTTGCCGGCGCAGCGTCGATCGGCAGCGTCACTGCGGATGCCTTTGGCGTTCTCTGTACCGCGGTGATCGCGGCAGACGGCTTTGTTGCCGGAACCTTGTTCTGCATCGGGATGACCGGTTCGGCCGAGGTTGCACCCGAACCGGTGGTAACCGTCGTCACCGCAGGCTTTTTGCCCGCTTGCGGATCGGTTTCCACGTCACGCGGACGGTTCGAACCGATATCGACCGTGGCCAGCTGGCCACTCGTTCCCGGCGTCACCGTCGCGGCATTCGGCTGTGCTGAAGACGCCGCACCGACGGCAGCGTCCGGATTCAGGCTCATGGTCTTGGTTTGCAGATCGCGATCGGGTGCTGGCGGGATCGCCAGACTCACGGTCTGGTCACCGCCGGGTGCCGGTGGCTTGCTCGAAAAAAACATCGGCACAAACAGAACCAGCAGTGCTAGCAGGACGGCGGCACCCAGCAGGCGTGTTTTCAAGACTTGGCTCCAAAGCGGCAAACGCGGTACGTAACGCGGTGATTATACCTGCCTGCGTCCCCCACCACGCTCAATCCGGTAACGCCGGTTTATTTGCCGCTTCAGCGATGACAGTGCTGGCCACAAAAAACGAGCCGAATGCAAGGATACGTTCACCCGAATGAGCGGCAGCGCGGGCGGCAGCCAATGCGGTTGCCACGTCGGCATGCACATCGAACGACGCCTGCGGCAAGGTTTTGCCAAGTCGTTCCGCCAGCCAAGCCGCCGTGAGGCCGCGCGGCGTGTCGCGATCCAACCCAGCCAGATGCCAATGATCGATACGCAAACCGAGCGCGGCCATGACGCCGGCCACATCTTTGTCGCTCAACGCACCATACACGGCATGCACGCGGCTGGCGGGGTGCGCATCCAGCCATTCCGCCAGTGCACGGGCCGCCTGCGGATTGTGCCCTACGTCCACGATCACTGCCGGATCGCCACCTAGCGACTGCAGCCGGGCGGGCACGCGAACGGATCGCAGACCAAGGCTCGCCGCAGCGAAAAAATCTTTTGGCGTTATCGATGCATCATCGGCAAACAAAGCGTGCAGCGCAGCGATAGCGGTCGCCGCATTTGCATACTGCACTGGCGCTGCCAGCGCAGGATCAGGCAACGCCATCGCCAAACCGTCGCGATGCTGCCACCGCCAGCCGAGGCCTAGACGCTCCACGGTGAAATCGATTCCCGCGCGCCTTATTTCGGCGCCACTGGTGATCAATGCATCAAGCAAACCGGCAGGTGGATCCGGCTCTCCAACGATAACCGGCCGGCCGGCCCGCGCGATACCCGCTTTCTCGCGGCCGATGCTGTCGCGATCCGATCCCAGCCATTCCATATGGTCGAGATCGACCGTCGTCACGACGGATACGTCGGCATCGATGATATTCACTGCATCCAGCCGACCGCCCAGTCCCACTTCAAGAATGGCCACATCCAGATCAGCGCGGGCAAACAGATCCAGCGCTGCCAGTGTGCCGAATTCGAAATAGGTCAACGGGATCTCTTCGTGCATTCCAGCATCGTTGTGGCCCGCACCACATGCGGCCTCGATGCGCTCGAAGGATGCAACCAGCGACGCATCATCGGCATTGACGCCGTTGATCCGCACGCGCTCGTTGTACTCGGTCAGATGCGGCGACGTGAAACTACCGACGTGCAACCCAGCCGCCGTCAGCATCGCTTCCAGCAGCGCCACGGTGGAACCCTTGCCGTTGGTGCCGCCAACCGTGATCACCCTACGCGCGGTTGCTGGCGCCCCCATCCTCTCCCACACCGCCCGCACACGATCGAGCCCCAGCTCGATGCTGCGCACGTTGACTTGTTCCTGGTAAGACAACCATTCGGCGAGAGTGCGGGTCATGCAAAGACTTCGTGCGGGAGTATTCGACGGCGTTCGCGCTGCAGCAGCGCATCGCTGATGGACGAATACGAAGTTTAAGGCATTCGCTCAACCAAGCGACTGCGTTCCAGCCTTTGACAGCACGATATCAATGCGTCGATGCACTAACCCGAAGCCCCACATATCGCCAGCCAGTGGTCTGCACCAGGATGCTGGCCGGGACGCGCGGTCCATTCCCTATGCATGGCGGTTGAGACGATACGCGCTGGTCCGTCAAGCCGTCCGTCCTCGCCGCCGCGGAAAGACGATGCGCCATGACGACGGACGTCTTGCCCTGGACCCGATGACGAAAGCGGGAGCCGGCGAAATCCGGCGACGCCGTATAGCAACCGCCAGATCCGCGAAACGGCGATGGCCCGACCCGGTTCGAGAACGATCGAGCCAATGGCAAAAGTCTCCAATACCAGCGACATGCAGTTCCCTGGCCGGAAGCGCTTGATGGAGGTTTTCCTGTGAGTTGTCCGCACGATCACGGTGCGGAAGAATCATCCCATACCGGCCCTGACGAAAATGGGACCGGCTTCCGGCTATTGCCGGTAACGATCGTCACCGAACGATGCGCGAAATCGTTGATCAACAGAAGCCGGACGCAATGTCACCGCGCCGTTGAATGGACCGGACAGCACTCATGCAGCCGTCCGGCATGGCTGTATCAGCCGCTCGGATTGGGATCGTTGGTCACCTGAGGGTCGCAGCTGATACGCACTTGCTTGGTCGTGTCCTGAATCTGCAGAGAGACATTGATCAGCGTGGCCACCTTGTTTGCATGGGTTGTCAGCATGACTCGACCCTTCGACTTGATCGAAGGTTTCTTGCTCAACTGCGGCTCGTAAAGCGAGTCGGACGAGTACAGTCCGGTGAATACAAACTGGGGCCCGACCAGCGGCGACATGACGTACGTGATCGCAGTGTCCTTTGCGGTCACATGAACCGGGTCGGGAGTGCAGGAATAGTGATAGACCCCTGAACCGGTGTTGCCTCCATTGCCCACGTATGAGACCTCTACGATGACCAATACCGCGGAGTCGGCGTCGACGATGCTTTTTTTTGAGGACTTTGCTGACTTGCTTCCTACCTTCGACTTCATTGGACTAGCTCCCTTGCTGCGGTTGATGAAGCGGTGACTGACATGAAGGCATCACGATAGCCCGAAGCGCTGAGACGATCGATGGCGGGCACCGCCTGCTCATCACGATGCAACCGGACAAGAGCGCGTACCCAAGGTTCGAGCATGCGCGGATCGCGGCTGTCGGGAGCAAGCCGTGCCAATAATTCGAGAGCCCTGCTCCAGGACTGCGTGGCGACGTCGATCCGCCTAGCCGCCAGCTCGACGTCGCCACGGACAATCAACGATTGGGCGAACGCTGCGCGATCGACAGGGTTATCGTCAGCCGTTTTACTCGCGATACCCTCAACTATCTGGACCGAACGATCCGCGTGAATACGTGCCTCGGCGAGATGCGCGGTGCCAAGGCAGGCGACGGCCAGATAACGGTAACCAAGCGCGAGCTGCAACTGCCAATCCCGGACCGACGGATCCCGCCGCAATAGCGACTCCATCGTCGCGATCGCCTGGACCAGTATCGCTTGCGCCTGCGCCGGCCGCGACCCGGCAAGCCACAGCCCTCCCATCTCGATCTGCAAGACAGCCAGACTATGTTGCCAAGAACGATTGTCGGGCTGTTTGGCAATGATGTCGACCAGGATGACGCGCGCCGATTCATAGTGCTCCTGCGCCACCGCAAGGTTGCCGGTCAACATCGCCAGACCGGCAATGTGACTGTGTGCATTCGCCAATCGAAACCGCCATACGGCCGCCATGGGATCAGCCACCCGCGCCTTGCTGAGCGCATCAAACTCCTGCTGGTAACTATCCCTGGCAGCAAGCAGCCTGCCGGTATGCAGCAAATTGGATCCGACCCACGAGAGACTGTCGGCGAGCTCCACTGCCACACTGTCGTTGGCTGGCTGTTCCTGCAGCACGCGTCGCTTCAGCTCAATCGACCGGCGGAAATCGGCCAGCGCTTCGTCGTAGTTATTACGGGCGGCGGCCAGGGTTCCCAGATTGTTGTAGGCATAGGACATCTCCAGCCACGCATCCGGATTGCCCGGCTGGATAACGCTACGCTGCAAGGTGGCTACACGATAGCGCTCCCATGCCACTGCCGCGCCCTGCAGGTCGTGCTTGCGAAAATCGATAAGTCCCATCCAGAAATTCGCCTTGCCCAGCTCCGCCAGGATGTCGGCATCTTTCGGTGCCTCGATATGCAGTTGCTGCAATAGGGTCATTGCCTGGGAAAATGCTACCAGTGCCTGTTCGCGGTCGGCGCGTGCCAACCGAATATCGCCGATCTGCATCAGCGCCTTGGCTCGATGCAACGAGCTTTCACGATCCATGTCGGCAGGCTGGGCATGGGTAAGATAGTGCAACGCTTCGGTGCTGACGCTGTCGAGCAGGTCGAGTCGGCCCAGCGGCTGCAGGCGTTCGCTCAGGTTACCCAACATGAAATCGACCAACCCTTCGGCACCGGCACGTCGGCGATCCGCATCCTGCCGGGCGCGGATGGCCATCACGGCGGCGGCAATAGCCATGACGGCGAACACGCTGATCAATGACACGGCCAATACCCGCATGCGCTGCGCAAATCGAGCGTGCCGATCGGAGATGCGGATGAAGGCGATCTCATAGTCGGCCAACGAAACCGCCATATTTTCCAGCAAGGGGAGCGCTTCATCGAGCAAGCGGCCGCTCGGCAACAGAAAATCACGGCGACGAGCCTCATGCTTCCACCGCAAAGCCACCGCTGCCAGTCTCGCCCTTGCCTGCAATGCCGCACGATTTTCATCGATCCAATCGACCACGCGTGGCCAGTGCTGCAACAACGCCTCATGAGCCACCGAAACCATCGGCTGCTCAAACGCCAGCTCGCTCACCAGCAACCGCGCATCGACTAATCGCTGCACTAGCCGCTGGCGGGCCTCGGTGCCCAGAGACGACCAGGCGACTTTCCGGCCGGTGACACCTCCGTCGTCGGCGTGCAGATTGACCAAATGTTGCAACAGCCACGGGAGTGCCGAACGCGCCTCGTTGTCCAACTGCTGAAAAATCGCCTCGGCACGCGTGCCTAGCGCGCCTTCGATGCCACCGATCTCGCGATAAGCTTCGAAACTGAGCACGCCAGCGTCGCTGCGCCGGGCATAGAGTTCCTGCAATGTGTACTGAAGCAGCGGCAGCGCCTCGGGATTGCGCCCCGCCGCATCGCGTATCACGTCGTCGAGCAACTCTTCGGTCTGTGCGTCACGTGCGAATGTCAACGCGGCAGACTGGGCTGGACGACGGATCATCTGGGAAATCTCGCCCAGCGTCACAGGTTTTACGTCGTACAGACCGCTACCCTGCTTGAGTTCGATCAGCACCGGCAATTCGACCACGCGTGGATAAAAATCGTTGCGGCAAGTGGCCATGACCAGCACGTGGCCACAGCGGGCGAATAAGTCCAGAGCACGCACGAACGACGCTTTGTCATGCTCGCTGACCAGAGGATTCGCAAAAAGACCTTCCAGTGCGTCCACGACCAGTGCAAACCGTACACCTGTTGGATAGGTGGTCGACGTGAGCTCCAGCCGTTGCAGTGCCGCTGCCAGACGCCCTACGACAGCCTCGGGATCGGCCTGCAGCTCGATCGCCAGACCCTGAATCTCCGATGACATGAAGACCGGCCGATCGCGCACAGTCCAAGCGGTCATGGCATGTGCCAGCGCTTTGCAGAGACTTTCGCCGATGGGACTCACTTCGGTAACCGAGCAGACGGCAATTCCGTCGAAGCCCCCAGGCTGTGTGAGCAACGGCAACACGCCGGCGCGAATCAACGACGTTTTGCCGCAACCACTCGGTCCGACACACAGTACGAAGGCACAACCGGCATCGATCTGCCGGCGAAGAGACTGCAAAATCTGCGCGGTCGCACTGCTGCGGCCGAAGAACACCGTCGTATACCTGGCATCGAAAGGTTCCAACCCGCGAAACGGTGAACCGTGTCCCCAGGCAGGGTCCGAGCGGGTCACCATGCCCGCAAAATTGTCCGGAAAGACGACCGGCGCCAGGAGCCGGTAGCCGCGCTTGCGGATGGTCGCGATATAAGTCGGTGACCTGACGTTGTCGCCGAGTTGCTTGCGCAGCTCGGTAATCGCTTTGTGAACCGGGTTGTCGCCGTAAAACGTGCCGCGCCAGCATTCGATCAGGAGCTGTTCGGCGCTCACCACGGCCCCGGCTTGTTCGGCCAGATGGACCAGAACATCCATGCTTTTGACGCCGATCTCCACCGAGACCGGGCCACGCTGCAAAACACGCTCCTGCGGTTTCACGATCCATTCGCCCAAACGAAAATGCGCTATGCGTGCTTTATGGCTCCCTATCACGCCGCTTCCCCTGTGGTGCAATCGCAAGCACGAAAACACTTGTTGAGAAGGAACGGCGCCACGGCGAACTCAACCCGATCAACGATCGAATAGCCGCGGCCGGTCTTCCCCCTGACTGGCGATTATAGAGGCGCAGGTGGCGCCGCCGGCACACGCCATACCTATCTCGATGTTCTGGTTGCCCGCGACGCCGGCGGATCGCCCGGGGACCTATGCCTTCGGCCCCCTCGTCTGGACCGGAAGCCCAACCCGCTGCCGCGTATAACAAGCTGTTTCTGAGAAAAATTCTCAGAAAGAAGGTTTCTGGAAGGTTCGGCCGAAGGACTTCTTTCAACCTGTGGCTCCATCGCCAACGCGGACATCGCACGGCAGTCATCCGCCAACAGCCTGCTGGCCAGGCCCGGCGATCTACAGGGAATACCTATGCAGACCAGTAGCGAAACGCACACCGGCACCTCCGCACGGAACGGCATGCTGGGCAGAAGCATCATCAACGTGACTTTGCGTGGCATCCCACCTTTGCTGCGCTACGCGCTCAGCATGGCCGTCTCCGAATTCCACGGGTCGCAGCATGTGATCGTGCATGAAGACGATTCCACTGACCACCCATACGACACGACCGGAGCGGGCGGGACGGAAAGCGCACCGCATATCGTGGTGATCCTCGCCGTAGGGCATTCGGAGAGCACCTCGCGCGAGCTCAAGCAGGCGTTGCGCAGGCACCCGCAATCTCAGCCGCTGATGCTGGCACTCAAGCGGGACGACGACGACGCCGCGCGCCTCATCCGTTCAGGCGCTCGCGGCTATGTGGCCATCAGCGAACCGCCGCGCGCATTCATGACGGCGATCACCGCGATCGCCAGCGGCACGCTCTTCGTTCCGCTGAGCCTGCAGGAATCATTCGCCGTCCGCTATCTGTGCCCGGGCAACGACCAGCCGGAAAGCCAGCTCACCAGTCGCGAACTGTCGGTGCTGCGCCTGTTGGCGGAGGGTTTGTGCAATAAGGAAGTTGCAGCGCGTTTATTCATCAGCGTGAAAACCGTCGATACCCACCGCATGAATTTGATGCGCAAGCTCGGGCTGCGAACGAATGTCGACATCGTGCGTTTTGCGATCAGACGCGAGCTCATCGAGTTATAGGCCGCGATCGGCACACCGCCGTCACCCGCACTACGAAATTTTCCGACGTGAACCCGGAAAAAATCTGAGCAGGGGCGGCGCCTATTCGCATGCCTGAACACCGATTTTCTCAGACGCAATCAGGGTTTTGACGAATACCGCAATGGCTGCTTCGCGCTTAGCTTAGGCATCGTCCAGCGACCAGCTCCCGCTGCTGTGCCGCGTGACGCGCTCGTAAAGCAGACACGAATGCACGGGGCATGCGCCCCTGTTTCCCACCGAAGCCAAGGAACCACATCAATGTCAAACATCACGATCAAAAACAGCACCTCGATCCCCGGCCTGGTCATCATGTCGCGCGCCGGCACCCTCACCGGCCGCCTGCCGATCGATGGGAATGGCCTGGTCAGCGTACCGACCTCCAATTCGTACTCCGTCATCGCCAGGGTCACCATGGAGGACGGCAACACCTACGTGAGCGGTCCGGCCAGCTTCTCCAGCAATTCGCAAGACGTCACCGCCGAGGTGCTGCAGGAGAACGGCACTTTCGCTTTCCGTCTGCAGACGGACCCAGGCACCAACCCTGGCGGCATAACCCTGCACAACCACACCAAGTACCCGGTGTCGTTCGAAACCTCCATGGACGGCAATCCGTTGCGCTCGGTAACGGTGATCGACGACTACAACCGCGATTTCGTCAGCACCCGCGAAATCTACACCTTCAAATCGATCATCGACGGCGTCACCTCTTCGTCGATCACCACGTCGAACACCAATGTCACGGTACAAATTTACGCCGACGACGAACTGGTTTCCGATTTTGTCGGCTACAGCGTGAAGTTTGTGAGCTGACGCCACACGCAGCGGAGCCGATCCGCCTCGAAGGAAGCGGATCGGCCCTTCTCCACCTATCAATGAGGCGATTTACTCATGAATGATCCATCAGTCGTTCCCGACCCCGTACAGAAGATCGAATTGCCGTCGATGCTTGAAGGCATCGAGTACTTCAAGGGCAGCGCAGGCCTGGTCATCGCCTGGAAGCTGGAGAAAGAGAAAAGCCGGCCTCCAACGCTTGTCTGCAAGTTATATACGCGCAGGCCGCACGACGCGCCGAGTTATGTCCCGCCTTCGGGGACCCTCACGATCCAGCTCAGTCCGAAGAGCGCTCCCCAACCGTTCTGGCTCGAACGTCAGCCGCTTCTCGGTGAAATCGTGCCGGAAAGCGATGGCGTCAATCCCTTTCAGACCCACGGCCTGATCTATCTGGGAGGACTCCTGGCCTCGCCCGATTCGGCGATTCCCGTCGTCTTCCCCCACCACGCCCATTTGTACCTGCACGTGCACTGCCAGTTAGGCGCATCGAACGGATGCCGCGCCAAGATCGCCCAGGGTACTTACGGGCTTTTCATGGAACGGCCGAATGCACCTGAAAAAGCCGAGACCCCGCCCTCGGAAAAATCGGCCAAGCCGTTGACTGCTGCGTCGACGGGCAAGCGTCCGGCCGACAAGAGCAAAGCAGGCACGGGTAAAAAGCGATCGCACTGATCGCTTTTCTATGCGATACCGCCGGATTACCGCCATGACTACCGCCCACATTGAGTCAGCTTCTCCCCTCGCCGGAAAAGCAGAGTCTGCATGCTCGCGCTTTCTCGGCGGACCAGCGCAACTGTCGGTGCACTGGGTGTGGGAGGACGGCGAAACGGTCACCGTGCATTTGCACTCAATGATCACGATGCCGGCGACGCACATCCACACCTGCAAGCTATCGATGGCAACGGCGCCGGTGTGCAAATTCCGTATGCCGGCTCATGTCATCGGCCCGCAGGAGCGACACGTCGAAATGCATCTCGAATACGATGCCGACGATCGCATACGGATTCATGCCGATATTCCTGTCGCCATCAACAAATGGTTTCGCGACTTCCTGGTGCCGCGGCCCGATCCACGCGAGCCCGAACGGCCGGCGGACCCCGACGGTCCCGACCAGCCCGACTCCCCCTCCTGGAGTCCTTTTCACGACCCGGAACAGGCCCACGGCTTCAACATCGCCAACCCGCGCAATCGCTACCAGATCTTCAATTTTCTCTGGTTGCGCGATATCCGGCCGGCGACCGCCGACAATCCGCGTTTCATCCGGGTAGAGCATGTGCTGGCGATAGCCGCCTGCCCCCTGCTTTCGGCACTACGGCAAGACCAGAAAAAAGCCACGGATGCCGCCGCGGCATGGACGGCCATACGCGCAACCGCAACGACCTATGTCGGCGCGGGTGCAAAGACAAAGAGCGATGTCGCCTACCCCTACATAAAATCACTGGCGGACCTGGACAAGGAGTGGCAGTCGTTCATCGATCTGCAGCGGCGTCTGCTGCAGGTACACGGCGAAGTGTCGCTGGATACTCTCGATGCGATCGTCGCCGAAACTATCGCCGACCGGTCCCGGTTCGCCGAAGACAAAATATTCCGGACCCAATGGATCCGCGTATGGCAAAGCCTGATCGCACTCATCCTGACCACGGGTAAAGTGAACTTTGCCGACGCGCTGAGCAATGTACTCCGCGTCGCCGTGTTCGTATTCGATCTAAGCATCAGGGACACCAGCCTGATGCAGGAGCAAGGCCGCCGGGATCGTCTGGGGGGCGTGATCGTGATACCAACGTGCGCGGTACCGCCGCCGGGTGCTATCCCACACGCCAAAGAAGGCAATGTACGGGCACTGGGCGTAGGCGAACTGCAGGCCATCTACAAGGAATGCGAGCGCTACGCGCTTGGCCCGGTATCGCGCACATTTACTGTCTTGCAGGGCGAGCGTCGACGTGTGCAGACAAGCGAAGAAAGCGTTGACGTCGAACACCTGGACGACGCTACCGCCCAGGCGACGACGACACTGGCGGACGAAAGCCACATGCATGCCAGCGATCTGGAGGGGGCGCTGCGCGCGACGGTCGAGTCGGGCTGCCACGAGCGCGATTTCAACAAGCTCAATATCGTCTACAGCGACATCTACATGCCGCAGACCATCAGCGGCGACTGGGTCGATACCGACACCGCCAACGTCCACGATCAGACGCAGGTCACCCGACTCGCCCAGGAAATCACGCGCCGTGCCACGCGTCGCATCGCCGACAGCGTGCAGCAGACTCGCCGCGTGATCCATGCCCGGCGGTGGCAACATACCGTGGCCAGGGACATCGACAACCGTAACGGAACCGCGCACCTCAACGGGCTGTATCGCTGGCTGATCCGGCGCTCGCGACTGGTGCTGCATGACGAAGGCCGCCGCCTCGTCATTGAATGCCTCATTGCAACACCGGCCGCGGCGTTCATCACACAAGTGGATCAGCCTGCCGGCGTGCCGATCACACCACCACCGACGCTCGCGTCGTTCTCCATCCATCATCCGTCCGACATCAACCACGGCAATTACCTTGAGCTGGCCAGCATCTACGGCTTCGAAAACCCGCCAGCGCCGCCGGAGCAGTATCGCCAGTTCATCGCCCAACTTTCGGGTCAGGCGTCGCCATCGCATGAAGCGATTTGCCTTCCCGAAGGCTTCAAACCCTCCGCAGGCCGCGGCTCAACGACGCTATCGTCAGCCGTCACGGCCACGCTCAGCTATGTCACTTCGGACAAGACCGAAGTGCTGGCATGCATCGTCGGCGACTATAAAGCCGTCTATGGCGGCACCAATTCGACGCCTGCGCCAGCGACCGTGCCTGCGATAGCCGCCGAAGACCCGGCGGCGCCATGCTGCAAGATGATCGACCCGTTCACACAGAAACCGCCGATACCGCCGGTCATCCCCTCCGCGGGCACGGATGCATCGGTGACGATCGACCCGTCGGCCACCGACATTCCGATCCTCGCCTATTCGCATGCGCAGTCCTATGCCCTCACGGTGACTTTGCTGGCGGAGGACAGCATGTATGCGGAACGAACCAAACAGTGGCAGCAGGCGCTCTACGACCAATTGTTGTCCGCCTGTATCGAGCGGCGGCGCCACTACGACCGCGAACGGATGGAACGGGTGAGCAACGATCTGGGCACGTCCGAACGCGCATTCTTTGTCAGCGAACTCAAACGCCAGGCACTGGATCTTCTGGCGGCGCAGTATTGCTCCCCCGCAGGCACGCCATCGGCGGCTCCCTCCTTCGTCAAGACAACGCTGGACGAGGCTTTCCAGTGGCGACAGATGGCCTATGCTTTTTTCCCCTGGAACGTCGACCAGCCCGGCGCGGAGGCGGGGCTGCACTGGCGCGGTCTCGATAGCGCCAGCCACCGCGACGCCGAATTGCTGGATGCCTTTCTTGCCGCCGGATCGGCCCGCGTTCTGCTGCCGGTGACGCCCGGCTACGAACTCGCGCTGATGTACTACTTGAGCTACGGCGCACTGTGGCGACCCGATGGTGGCGTTGCACTGTTGCCCGAGCCATGGCTGGACGCCGCCGCCGACATCGCGCATCCGTGCACGTCACGTCGGCACGGCTGGTGGATAGAAGAACCCACCGCGCTGGAAGTTCTGCAGGAAGGCGACGAACTGCCTCATGTCGATCTGCAACCGGCAACCCCATCGCCCACTGAAGGCGAATATCCACGGGAGCGCAAACGGTGAGCCATGCCCAAGACGTCGGTAGCCATTCGTTGCACCCTGTCCACGAACCGATCGGCACGGTCATCATGTACGCCGGCCCCGTCGAGGACCAGGCCTCGCCAGCAGGGCCTCTACGGCAAAAGCTGCGCAGTTGCGGCTGGCTGGTCTGCGACGGTTCGACGCTTCCCTTTCACAACCTCGATAAAACCCCTTCGATTTACTGCCCGCTGTTCCATGTGATCGGCACCATCTACGGTGGGGACGGCAGCGGCTTCAATCTGCCGGACTATCGCGGCTACTTTTTCCGGGGACGCGATTTCGACAACCGCCATGACCCCAAAGAACCCTACCAGCCGCGAGATCCCGACTGGAAAGAACGCACGCCATCCTGCCCCACGCTGGACCCGACCGCCGTCGGCTCGACCCAGGGCACGGTAGTCCAAAGCCACGGACATGCTTACAACCACCTCGTCCCTGCCACGCCGCCAAAGGCTAATCTGGTCGCGCAGGGTGAAGGTCTGCTGGCCCTTGTCGCCGATGCCTCATGCGCCACCGACTACGGTGCGCCCGAGGAGTGGGTCGGCAAGGCTTTCAAAGAAACGCGCCCGATTAACATCTCGATCAATCTATTGATCAAATTCACCCACACCGTCGGAAAGCCCACCGCGGCGCTTTCGCATCTGATGGGCCTGTACTCCGCAGAACTGTCGCTGGCCGAACTGACGCAACGAGATCGGCGGCGGCCGCGAAAGTGACGCATCGCGGTCGACTGATCCGCGCAGCCATATCAGGCCCAGGCACAACGTGCCCAGTGCCTGCGGATGCACGATCGAATAATGTCGGTGCAGGGCAACAAGGCTAGGCGGAATCCTTCAGCTCGCTTGCCGGCGCGTCGTACGACCGCGATGCCCCCAGTTTTGAATAGCGCCGCGCACGCAGAACAGCGCGTCGTCCAGCCCTATGGCAAAATCGTCCCGTTCGCCACAGGGCCACTACTGGCAGCGGTCACCTGGGCAAGCTCACGTTATGCGCTATATGGCGTCGATCTCTGCGATGCGACGCTCGAGCAAAAAGCCTATCTAAGGATGCTCTCATCCACGGGTTCCACATCAGGGCAGCTAGCGCCTAATCGATAGACGATGACGCGCGCCGGCGCTAGAGGCGTACGTCCCGAAGGCGCAAACCGGCAAGAGCGCACGGACAATGCAACACGATGCATCGAGCCAGCCAGTGGTCTGCACCAGGATGATGGCTAGGACGCGCGCCCCATTCGCCACGCTCAACCAAACAGATGGATACCGCTGTAGTGCAAGGCCATGTACATGCCAAATGCGGTCCAGAACACTTTCTTCAGCGCCTTGCCGGCAAGAAATGCGATCAGCAAGCCAAACATCAGCGGCATGTATTTTTCCAATTTGCTGATGGTGTCGGTGACGCGGCTGTCATTCATGCGGTCATTATTGAATACGTTCATGAGTGTTCTCCTGCAACTCGTCCAGATGAGGGCGGTGCCTTTGATGGATGACTGGAAAGGTCAGCAACTTGCGCCTGGCACGTTGGGCCAGGATCAGGCCGGCATGAGCAGGCTGGCCTGACACAGGGCAAAGGTGACTGACGCCGTGGCGAGCACCGCAAATACGATGGCCAGGGCTTGATGGAAGATCGAGTAAGCGACGAAAATTTTCATGGCAGTTCTCCGACACCACCGCGGTGCGTGGAGAGATAATCCATCGACTGCCTCAGTCAAAGCAGAGGCAGCCGTCAATCATCGTCAGTGACAATCGTCACCACGTCGTACACCCCGGCGACACGTGGAGTCGTGCAGCATGGCTGTTCTCCTGCAATACCGAGCTAACGCTATTGCAGCGTTGATATGCCACTTCGTTCGTTGCCCAGCGAGTCCAAGATTCGTGCTTTCCGAACAGGCATGAAACTCAGCCTGCTCCCGATATCCGCTTGGCTGGTGCAAACGACTGATCGCGCCAATTGGCCGTCTGAAAAAGCTACGGCCGCCGATCGGCGGCCGTAGCTTTTTCATGATCCGATAATCAGCGGATTCAGAAGCGATATTCAATCGAACTGGAAAACGCTGCCACGTTGACCTTGCTACGAAAGCCGCCGTCGTGACCGTATTGCAGGTGATAGTTGTCGTAGTTCACGCCTATGCTTACATTCTTGGTCAGGTCATAACCCACGCCCACGCCACCGTACCAACCATTGTTCCAGCTCTTGTGGGTAGCCAAAGTATTACCGCTGTCATACCCAAGGTCATCGAGACTGCGATGCGAGCGCAGATAACCACCATGGCCTGTAAAGAACCAGTTCTGGCCGAAGTTGTATTTGCCGCTGATGCCGAGGGTGGCCGCGCGCGCATTGACCGAAGTCTTGTAACGAAACCCGCCCGACGAGTTGACGTCTCTGCGTCGACCGAGATAGGCGTAGCCGATTTCCGGCCCGAAAATGCCATTCCAGCGCCAGCCGAAGCGCAGGTTCTGGAATACGCTGTCGGCATGCTTGGCATCGGCGCGATATTGGCTCTGACCGAAGCTTCCAGCCACATAGAAGTTGTCCAGTGGATTGCTATCCGCAGCGCAAACTGCATGGCTCAGCAAGGAAGATGCAACCACCGCAGCCAATGCGGCAGAAAGAACGAACTTGTTCATGAAACCCCTTTTATTTTGTAGTAGATCCAGATCAGAAAAATTCACTGCTAACCGTATGGTCTACGCAGTGCCATGCTCATGCTCAGGTTGTCTTGCGGCGAACTTTCATGGCCCGTCTGCAGTGTACGTGCAGCGCTAGATTACGCAGGCAACACTACTCACCAGACTAACTCAATCTGCACGACAGCCATCAAAGCCGCCGAGAATTAAGCTTTCACGCCAGCGCATCCTCAGCCGCCACAAAACCTCCGGTCTGCCGTTTCCATAGTCGCGCGTATAGACCTTGATGCGCGATGAGTTCGGCATGCGTGCCGGTTTCGACGATATGGCCTTTGTCCAGCACCACCAGGCGGTCCATCCGCGCGATGGTGGAAAGTCGGTGCGCAATCGCGATCACCGTCTTGCCGCGCATCAGAATATCGAGACTGTCCTGGATTGCCGCTTCGGCTTCGGAATCGAGCGCCGAAGTGGCTTCATCGAGCACCAGGATCGGCGCGTCCTTCAGTAGCACGCGGGCAATGGCGATGCGCTGGCGCTGGCCACCGCTGAGCTTGACGCCACGCTCACCGACCAGCGCGTCATACCCAAAACGACCCTCGCCGTCGACCAGCTGCGGAATGAATTCGTCGGCGCGCGCCTTGCGCACGGCGTCGAGAATTTGTGCTTCACTGGCATCCGGACGTCCATACAGCAGGTTGTCGCGAATCGAGCGATGCAATAACGAGGTGTCCTGCGTCACCACGCCAATCTGCGAGCGCAGACTCTCCTGCGTGACCTTGGCGATGTCCTGGCCATCGATCAGGATACGTCCATCCTCCAGGTCATAAAGCCGCAACAGCACATTGACCAGGGTAGATTTGCCGGCACCGGATGGCCCGACTACACCGATCTTCTCGCCGGCACGCACAGCCAGATCGAGGCCGGCGATCACACCGCCCTGCTTGCCGTAATGGAAATGAATGTCATCAAAGTGCACATCGCCGCGCATCACTGTCAGCGGCTCCGCATCCTCACGATCCTGCACCGCACGCGGCTGGGCGATGGTGGTGATGCCGTCCTGCACCGTACCCACATTTTCAAAAACACCGTTGACTACCCACATGATCCAGCCGGACATGTTGTTAATGCGGATCACCAAGCCGGTGGACAACGCAATCGCCCCCACGCTGACCTTGCCCTGGCTCCACAGCCAGATCGCCAGCGCCGACGTGCCGACAATCAGGAACCCGTTGAGTGTGGTGATGCTGGCATCCATCCCCGTGGTGAGGCGGGTCATGCGGCGCAGTTTGCTGGTTTGCTCGCCCATCGCGTCGGCGACATAGGCTTCCTCTCGCCGTGTATGCGCGAACAGTTTCAGCGTCAGCACATTGCTGTAACCATCAACAATGCGTCCCATCAGTTTTGAACGGGCCTCGGACGCATGCCATGAACGCTGCTTGATGCGCGGAATGAAATATCCCATCAATCCGACATAAAAGATCACCCACACCACCAACGGTACGGCCAACCACGCATCCGCCTTGGCGAACAGCACGATCGCGCTACCAGTATAAATGGTGACGTACCACAGCGCATCGACAATCTGCACCGCCGACTCACGCAGGCTCGCGCCGGTCTGCATGATGCGATTGGCGATACGTCCGGCGTAATCGTTCTGGAAAAAACCCAGGCTCTGGCGGATCACATAGCGATGGTTCTGCCAGCGAATGCGGTTGGTCAGGCTGGGTACGATCGCCTGGTTCACCAGCAGGTCATGCAAGCCAGCGAGCACCGGCCGCGCAATCAGCGCAACCAGACCCATACCGATTAACTCGCGCCCGTGTAGGTGGAAAAAATCCGGCCCCGGCATACCCTTGGTTAAATCGACAATGCTGCCGATGAAGCCGAACAGCGACACCTCGACGATCGCCACGCCGAAACCCACCACGATTGCCGCCAGGAACACTGGCCATACCTGACGCAGATAAAATGCGTAGAAACGCCACACCGCCTGCGGTGGCATGCCGTCGGACGGTTCCTTGAACGCGTCGATGAGAGATTCGAACCAGCGGAAAATCATGAGCGCTCCAGAGCTGCAGGCCGTCATTGTGCTTGAAGCACCTCACTGCAGTCGCGATGACATGGGGTCGCGCACCTTCGAATTCACGGTGCGAACCGGCATTTAGCTAAGACAAATCGAGGCCGCCAGCGCCCTATACAACTTTCACAGACCCAATCCCGGCAGACGCCTGCAAGGCTGATAACGCCTTACCTCAGACCCCGATCCAGGCTTTGCTGCCCCGACCGGTCGCGGCGTGACGCGAGTCTGTCCGCGAGTCGGGTGGGCTCGGGCAACTTGTAGCGCGTGCAGCAGGCGAGTACGAGATCTGGCGCACTGACGTGGCTCACGCGATGCCCGGGCGAAACAATCAGCGGCTTGATGTGGTCCTTGCTGCGCAAGACCGTGCCGATCATCCTGCCGCGGTGGATCAGATCAGTGCGGTCGCCGCGGCATTGACCAAGCTCGCCATGGCTATCGACCAGGATCGATTTCGCCACCCCGATCGTCGGCAGACCGGTAATTACCCCAAGGTGCGCAGCGATGCCGAGTCCACGCGGATGCGCTACGCCCTGCCCATCGACGAAAATCAGATCGGGCTGCTGCGGCAGTTCGGCCAATGCCTGCAGCACCGCCGGCAACTCGCGGAACGACAGCAGCCCGGGCATATATGGCATCCGCGTAGGCAATCTCGCAACGACTTCGGCTATCGGCCGCAAAGTCCCTGCATCGATCAACACCGCTGCCGCGCGGGTGATCGCACCGCCCGCCTCGAAGCCCACATCGACGCCGGCCAGCAGGCGTAGCGGCGGGAATTCGTCGTCCAGTCGGACCCGAAGCGCGAGTTCAGTCTGCAGTGCGCGAGCGCGAGTGACGTCACCATCCCACGCCAAGGCGTCCCCAATGTCGAGGTCTAGCCAGCTGTCTATGCTTCGGCCATTCATGCCGTTAGCGTGGATTACGCTATCTGAACACTGCGTCAAAGCTGACGTGGCCCAACAGTCATTTCGGTTGACCGACTGCAACAAGGACCGGATCATCGGGAAATGCCTAACTTGCTTCGTTATTTATTCGTCCTTCTGCTGACCTTTTCCGGCGGCATCGCACTTGCACAGGACGCGCCAGCTGCAGCCAGCAGCTCGGCCATCGCCAAGCCTGCGTTGACGCCAGTGCAGACACTGACCCAGCTGCGCGCGCAACTGGACGACATCAAGAGTTCGGTGGACACCAAAAAGCCGGACGTCCCGTTGAACGATCTGCGCACCAGTGCGCTGGCCGTGCAGCAGCAGGCCGAACAACTCGCCACCAGCCTGTCACCGCAATCGACCAGCCTGCAGACCCGGCTCGATGTGCTTGGCCCAGCACCGGTCAAAGGTGCACCGCCCGAATCGTCGGAACTCAGCACGCAGCGCCGGCAGCTGACAAAAACGAAAACTGATTTGGACGGCCAGATCAAGCAGGCCAATTCGCTCGGCACGGAAGCGGCGCAGTTGGCGGTGCACGTTTCGGAACTGCGCCGCGACCAGTTTCAGGCCTCGTTGGCCTCACGAACCGCAACGCCGTTCAGCCGCGCATTCTGGGTCGATCCAGCGCAGGCATTTCCCGACGATCTCACCCGCGAACAGCACTTGAACAGTTCGGTGGCCGACGCTGTATCGACAGCGTGGCAGCCGCCAAATCGTATATCGCTCATCCTGTGCCTGATCGTTGCCGTGCTCCTGCTGACGGTCGGTCGATGGCTGATTGAGCGCGCACTGGTGCAGGTAACCACCAATCGCATGCCGGCCGGCCATCTACGCCGCAGCGCACTGGCCGTCACGATCACACTCGCCTATACCTTAACGGTCGGCTTGTCGGCCCACTTCGTCTATCTGGCGTTGAACTGGAACGACATCCTCAGCGAAGACCTGGACGGCCTGGCACAAAGACTGGTGCGATTGGTGACCTTTGCGGCGTTCATGACCGGACTGGGTCGCGCCATGCTGTCGATCAAACGCCCGTCATGGCGACTTCCAGCGTTATCCGACGATGCCGCACAGCGGCTGCGCATGTTCCCGTGGCTGTTGGGCGGCGCGGCATTTCTGCTGGGCCTGCTGGAAAGCATCAACGACGCGATCGGCATCAGCTTGTCGGCTTCGGTTGCGACTCGCGGTTTTATCTCGGTGCTGATCGGCGTGCTGGTAGCCGATGCCTTGATCCGCCTGGGCAAATCCCGGCGCGCCATGCTGGCGGCGGGCGAGGAGCCGGCCCAGCGACCGATCTGGGTCGGTCTGGTGGTTGCCGCCGCGTTCATCTCCGTTGGCATCACCCTGCTCGGCGTCGCATCGGGCTATATCGCGTTCGCCTTCTTTATCGCGCGACAGATGCTGTGGGTCGGCGTGATCCTCACCGCGCTGTATCTAATGATGCATCTGGTCGACGATATCTTCGATACCGTCTTTGCGCCGAAGGGCCGCACCGGCAAGCGGATGCAGAACAGTTTTGGCCTGCCGGCCAGCGCGCTGGAACAGGTGGGTACCGTGCTGTCCGGCGTGACCCGCGCGATCCTGCTGATCATGGCGATAGCGTTTGTATTGGCGCCATTTGGTGCTGGACCCGAGGAACTGGCTGGACGTATCGGTACGCTGCTGTCGGGTGGCTCGCTGGGTTCGCTGAAGATCGTACCCAGCAATATCCTTGGTGCCTTGCTGGTATTCGGCATCGGCCTGGTCGTGTTGCGGGTGATCAAGCGTTGGCTAAGCGAGCAACTGCTACCGAAGACTTCATTCGATCTGGGCATGCAGAACTCGGTGCTGACTTTGCTGGGCTATGTTGGCGGCGTATTCGTGTTCGTGCTCGCACTGCTCGAGTTGAACGTCAACCTGACCAGCATCACCTGGATGGCCAGCGCGCTGTCTGTCGGTATTGGTTTCGGTCTGCAGGCGATCGTGCAGAATTTTATTTCCGGTCTGATCCTGCTGGCCGAGCGGCCAGTGAAGGTCGGCGACTGGGTCAGCATCGGCGGTGTCGAGGGTGATATCCGCCGCATCAACGTGCGCGCTACCGAAATCCAGATGGGCGACCGCTCGACCATGATCGTGCCAAACTCCCAGTTCATCACCCAGAACGTGCGCAACGTGACCCTGGCCAACGCGCAGGGACGTGTGCACATCACCCTGCCGATGCCACTGGATACCGATGCCAGCAAGGCGCGCGAAATCATTCTGGAGGTGCTTAACGCACATCCATCAACACTTGCCACGCCAGCGCCGGTCGTACGACTGGACAACCTCGACGCCGGCACCATGACGTTCGACTGCACCGCCTACGTCAACAGCCCGCGCGACGTCAGCGCTGTGAAAAGCGATCTGCTGTTCGAAACGCTGGACCGCCTGCGCGACGCGAAGCTGCCGATGACCAGCCCGCAAAGCATGATCGTGCACACCTTGCCCGCCTCACTAACGAACGACGACAACCGCGACGACAAGGATTGACCGGCGACTGCTAAATCACCTCACCCCCAGCCAAGTCAGGGCTGGACTGATCGCCATCAGTCGGGGACTTGCCGATGGAACTCAACAAAGCCAGCCAGCCGCACCGCTGACGGTTTGATCGATGCGCAAGCTCGCACGCATTCGGTCGCTGCTGGTCGATTGAATGGGCGAAGTGAACATGTCGCCTGCGAAAATCCACAAGACGTACTTAATGTCGCGCTAGCCTGATCTTCAGATTCCAGCCAAGGAGTTTTTGCGATGTCCACGTCCAGACCGAACGGCAGCACCATCATCCCCGGCATGCGTTACCGCGATGCGCATGCCGCAATCGATTTTCTGTGTACGGCATTCGGCTTCACCAAGCATGCTGTTTATGAAAACGAGCGAGGCGGTGTGGAACACGCACAGCTGACCTACGGCAACGGCATGATCATGCTCGGCGAAGTGCGCGACGACGAATTCGGCAAACGCATTGCTCAACCCAGTGACATCGGCGGCAGAGAAACGCAATGCGCATGCGTCACCGTCATCAATTGCAAGTCTCACTATCAGCAGGCACTGGCGGCCGGCGCCACGATCGTCGATGACTATGCCGAAAAGGACTACGGCGGTGCCGGCTACAGCTGCCGCGATCCGGAAGGTCACCTGTGGTATTTCGGCAGCTACGATCCGTGGCATGTGTCGTGAAGCAGAACAACGGGCCGGCATGAGCCGGCCCGTTGTAAGTACCTAGCGGTCAAAACCGCGGATTACGAGCACTTCTCGTCTTTGGCCGCGTGATAACCCGCCGCCTGCGCGTCCGACGCGCTCATGTACTTGCCCTGCTTGGTGGTGCCATACCACTTGCTGCCCTGGCAGTGATACGCCTTGCTCTTGCTACCAGTATTGACCCAAACCTGGCCCGGACCACCGCCCGCGGCGGCGGTAGCAGCAGGTGCCGACGCACCCTTCTTCGAGGTTGCTGCCGCAGTAGCTGGGGCGGCCGCCGCGGCTGGTGCCGCTGCTGCTGGGGCTGCGGCGGGAGCTGCGGCCGGGGCCGCTGCCGGGGCAGCTGCTGCAGCTGGTGTGCCGGCTGCGGCATACCACTCCTTCACGCCCTTGTGCCCCTTGCACGCACCCTTCTTGCTGGCCTGACTGGAATAGCTGCCGTCCTTGCACTGGCCGGTCGAGCCAGCCGGTGCAGCGGACTGCTGCGCGTGAACCGCGGAACCGATAAACAGACAGAAAATGGCTGCCGCGATCAAGCCTGCTTTCGTCGAACGTGCTGCGATCAAACCTGATGATTTCATCTCGAATACTCCAACGTGCGTTGACGTAACCCCTTGGAATCGCCGTTTCATAGGCGAAACGACGCCCACCTTATTGGCCACACGCCGGACGCTCTGCGCATACGTTGAAGCGACGGATTGCGGCGGCCTCCCCAAGCACTGGGACTGCAGTGCCTGCTGCGCGACTATGCCGCAAATCCGTGACGATAAACATGACGATAAAACCGCATTCGTCGGCTGCGTTTATCTGGCAGACGGTCGCAGCACCTTATTCGGAATGCTGCGCCAAGCTGCTGACCGGCGCGACGATCTGCGCTTGTGCCGGCGGCCTCATCGTCGAATCCGGTCGCGCGACGGCATACATTTCCCAACTGATCTGCTTGAGCAAGGCGCGCGGATCATCGCCCTGGGTATACAGATCAGCGTGCGTCTTGCCCGCCAGATAGCGAAAATCGGATCTCGCGTGCAGGTTATCCAGCACCGCCTGCAGCCTGTGCACCGCACCATCCAGGTAATAGGTATCGGCGGTACCGACCATCACGTGAATCTTTCCATCCAGATCGGGCTTCAGCAACGGCCAGTCGACCTGAAGGCGATGCGCAATGTCGTAATGCGCCCGCCAGTACGCCACCACCGCCGGATCAACTGCACCGGTATCGCGATCGAACAGCAGCGCCGGCCGTCCATCTTCTTTGCGCGGTGAAAACACCCATTCATACGACGACATTTGGCCGCCGTACAAACCGAGCACGCGTTCAAGTTTGGCTGAATCCTCAAATGTGCCCTGGACCTTCCCGTTCAATCGCTCCAGCGGCCACGGCTTACCGTCGGGCCGGTGATAGACGTTGGCATTTGGCGCATAGAGATTGATGCCGGAAAAATCGTGAAAATCGACCGGATCGGGTGACGTCGACCACGTACCGCCAAACATCTTCGGATAGGTGATCTGCAGCCACAGCGTCGCCCAGCCACCCGACGAATGGCCGGTGAGAAAACGACCGGAAGCGCGCGCATCCATTCGATAGTGCGACTCCAACTGCGGAACCAGTTCCTCGGTCAGCGCCTTGCCCCAGGGACCGTTATTGACTGAGTCGGCAAACTCCTGCGTACCGGTAGGGCCGGACTCGTCCAGAAACACCCAGATCATCGGCGGCATCTCGCCCTTCATCATCGCCAGATGCACACCCACCACGGTATTGATCAGGCGCTCGTCGTTGCCGCCATAGCCGTGGGTGTAATACACCGTAGGGAACCGCGTACTGCCGCTGGTTTCGTATCCAGGCGGGGTCAATACCCAGCCACGTATATGGATCGGCCTGCCCCAGAAAACGGAGAGCATCGGGCTGACCATGTCGATCGGCTTGGTATGCGCGCGCGCGTCCGGCGCTGCGACCTGCAGATCTGGCGTCGAGGTCAGCTGCCACGGATAGGGCTCGGACTGTACGCGCACCAATCGCAGGGTTGAAGGCGTAATCGCCGGCAAGTGCACGCTGATCACCGGGCTGACCAGATCGCCGGCGCTTCGTCCGCTGTAGTTGTAGTTGTGATCCAGATCGAGCACCGCCTGCAGCAGGTAGTCGCCCGGCGGCAGCGCCGAAAAATTCATCGGAAAAGCCTGGCTATCCGTATCGATCGTCACGCTACCCTTCGGCACCAGCCGACTCACCTCGCGCGAGGCAACTGCCGTGCGCATCGGATACAGCGGATCGGCGTCCACGCTCTCGACCTTGCCACCCTTGGCCGCCTTGCGCGCAGCCGTCGCTGCGGTGGCGAATAGCAACAGCCGTCCCGAAACGGGCTTGGTCGCCGCACCATCCAGTTCTACATTGAAGATCGGCGGCGTATGCGCGGCATGCCAGCGCAGTGCCAGTGCAGAAGCGAGGATCGCCAGCACCAGTACCAGCGACAGTGTCAAAGTGATCCATACCGACTTGCGCATGCCAGCAGCTTTCCAATCCCTATATCCAGATCAACTCAACGCCGCATGGCCCTATTTGGGATACGCGAGCGGTCAATCTAGCCGAGATCGAGTCATCGTAGCGTCAGTTACCTCGTCACCTGTAAGTTATGCGGGGTCGATCTGTTGATGGCTCGACGATATCGCGCTGAGCCATCTAGCGCCGGCCTTGTTTATTGCACCGGCTGCAGTGGCGCCTTCAGCGTCGAATCCGGCCGCGCCACCGCGTACATCTGCCAGCTGATCTGCTTGAGCAGGCCCTGGCGATCCTTACCTTGCACGTACAGATCGAAATGCGTGCGGTTTGGCAAAAAAGTGAAGCTCGATTTCGCATGCAGACCGTCCAGCACCGCCTGCAGCCTGTGCGCGGCGCCGTCGAGATAGAACGTATCGGCGGTACCCACAAACAAATGGATCTTGCCGTCCAGATCGGGTTTCAGCTGCGGCCAGTTGTGTTGCAGCCGGAAGGCGATGTCATAGTGATCACGCCAGTAGGCGACCACAGCGGGATCGATATCACCGGTATCGCGATTGAACATCGGCAGCGGCAGGCCATCCTTTCCGCGTGGTGAAAACACCCATTCGAACGAGCCGAGCTGGCCGCCATACGTTCCCAGCACACGCTCCAGTTTGGCGAACTGTTCGAAGGTGCCCAGCACCTTGTCATGATCGCGCACAAGTGGATACGCCGAGCCATCCGGTTTGCGATAGGCATTGGCATGCGGCGCATACAGGTCGATGCCGGTGAAATCGTGGAAGTCGCTGGGATCGGGCGAGGTCGACCAGGTGCCGCCGAAAATTTTCGGATAGCGCGTCTGCAGCCACAGCGTGGCCCAGCCGCCGGAAGAGTGGCCGTTCAAGAAACGCCCGCCGGACTTTGCATCCATTCGGTATTGCGATTCCAGTTGCGGAATCAGCTCCGTGGTCAGCGCCTGCCCCCACGGTCCGTTATTTACCGAGTCGGCGAACTCGTTCGTGCCGGTGGGGCTGGATTCGTCGAGGAATACCCAGATCATCGGCGGCATCTCGCCCTTGCTCATCGCCGCATAGACAGTGGCCAGCGGGCCGCCCACGCGATCGTTGTTGCCGCCGAAACCTTGCGTGTAATAAACCGTTGGATAGCGTTTGCCGGCCTTGGCGTCATAACCAGGCGGCGTCAGCACCCAGCCGCGCATCGTGATCGGCCTGCCCCAGAACGCGCTCAGCGATGGGCTGACGAACTCGACCAGGTTCGCATGCTGGCGGGCTTCGGGGAGAAGTGCACGGATAGCTGCTGGCGTGGACGCCGACAGTGTCCAGGGATCCCGTGCCGGCAGTGCCTTGCTCAGCGTCAACGTCGGAATACTGGCGATTGGCAAATGCAGCTTCACTACCTCGCTGACCAGATCGCCCGCGCCACGTCCAGCGTAGTTATAGGTGTGATCGACGTCGAGTACCGCCTGCACGTAGTAATCGCCCGGCGGCAGCTGCGAATAGCCAGCCGGAAACGCCAGCTGGTCGGCATCGATATCGTTGATCTGGCCCGGTGTCCAGCGGCTCACCTCGCGTGCTGCCACCGAGGTCTGCGTGGCACTGAACGGATTCGCATCCACTTCGTCAACAACGCTGCTCTTGCCGTCGGACTCCGTCTTTTCTTCAGCCTCCGCGGCTTTCGCCTCGACAGCGAACAGCAGCAGCCGGCCGGAGATGGGCTGTGCCGATGCCGAGTTGCCCAACTGCACGTGGAAAAAGCTGTGCGCGGGCAATGCTGTTGTCTGGGACTGCGCCGTTGCACTCAACAAAAGGCCGATAAAAGCGGCCGCGATCCAACGACATCGCATGCGTATCTCCAAAAAGGTAAATGATGGCTCAATTTCGAAAGAAATTGCTGGCACTGTTTGCTCTGAGGGCTTATTCGAAGTCCTTCTCCCCAGCATGCATCCACCGAGAATGTTCGCATACCAACGACAGCTCCAGCGATGTCCGGAGCAAACCGCTTGAAAAGCTACGCACGCAGCTGCAGTGCGTTCGTAAAAGGCGACAACGCGCAAAGTCGACGTGTACCAGGCACCGTGCTGGATCGGCTCGTTAAAGTACTGATTGCCATGGTCGCTGCGCAAGATCATCAGCCAGGACTGCTTGCATGAGTGCATGCCATGCGCAATGAGCCGATGACCCTATCGCACACCATGGTCATCGACGAGGCTACTTCGATGAGATTGGCTTGAATCGCTTTTTACCTTGGTGCGAACACCGTGCTCGTGCATCGGTGTTCGCACCCGCAACCTGCCCAAGCGCATGTTGCCATCCATGTTGCCATCGCAGACATGCCATCAATGGGCTTCGACCCTCAACCCGACCATCTTCGCCATTCATGAATTCGAGTGGGTGTACTCGCTCGCCTTCGCCCTCGCATGGGTTGAATCACACAGCGAGCAGTACACCTCTCGCCGGCAAAGTCACGCACGGAACTGCCCTCAGCACTGCTCTACAGAGCCTTCCGGACCTTGCCGGGTGACGGCGTATCCGTCGTAAGGCGAAGTGGAGGCCAAGACAACGCCCCGCGCGCAGTCCGCCCAGGTATAGGACTTGCCCAGCCTTTCACCCAATTCTCTTGCCTCCCCGAAGCGGGCGGGAAGATTCGTCACCAGCTTTTTGATCGCGACAGCCCAAGCCGCAGGACGGCCATCAAAGGCCGTCGTCGGCACCCCGCTCGGCTCGAGAAAATCGTCGGGTTCCGATGCCGAGACACGTTTGTAAAAGTCGTGGACCACACAATTCTCGCCATGCTTGCCGAAACGCGCCAGGAACATTCCCGCGCCGCTGATCTCATTCACCAGCACAGGCACGCCGGCGCTTAAAGCCTCCATCGGCACCAACCCGAAATGCTCGATATACGATGGCATAAGCACGCCGTAGGACGCGCGCACTTCCTTCATGATGGTGGTGGTCGATGGACCAACCAACACCCTGACCTTGTCGGCATCACGACCCACGTGGACTATCTCGTCCGCGAATTTCTGCACGGCTTGGTAATCGACCGTTTCCACTACCGTACTACGGTGCCTCGCTCCATCAGGGTAAAAATTTCTGGCCGCCCAGTAACGGACATGCAACTCAAGCGGTGGGCAGCCCTTATCGTCGCGAAGTATCTGCGCAGCGAGCAGGATGTCTTCAAGCCCCTTGATCGGCGCACTGGCTCGACCATTGAAGAGCAGCCCTATCCGCGCTCTGGGTTCTTCGAAACTCACCCTCTCCATAGCCTCGACACCGCCAATGCATTCGTGGACGCGCACCTTCGCGCCATGCAGCAGCTTCAGCGCGCCGGCGCGCAGCAACGGTCCCACCGGCACCACCAGATCGGCTTTTTTCATCCACTCGGCCTCTATCGCGATCTTTCGTCCGGCCGATTCGGTGTCGATCGCCTCGCCATAGGCATCGTAGCCAGTCAAAATCGTGCCTTCCACGGGATAGGAATGCAGAAAATAGTTCGTCTTCGCACGAGGGAAGTATCTTTCCTTGAGCAGGATCGCAGCCGGCCCCGAAAACCGCGAATGGCCGATGATGATCTCGGGATGCCATGGCGCATCCGAACCCAGGACCTTTGCTTGCACATTGTTCCTGGAAAGGTAATCCGGATCGTTGATTCGCTCGTACAACTCCTCGCGTTCCTTGTCGATCCCACCCGGGTTTTGCATCAGGATCGGCTCGTCATTGATGTACAGAATCGTCGCGCGGCCATGATCCTCGGCAGTGGGATTGATGGGCTCACGCCCCGAAGGAACTCTTACGTCGAGAGTGAGTAGCTTGACGCTATGCCCGTTAACAACGAGAGCTTTGGTGAATTCCTGGTTGAAGACGGCGAGACCACCGCCGAAGTTCCTGCCGCTATACGGTAGAACGATGAGGATATTGCTCATGAGGATCTCCTTGGGTAATGGCGTTATCAGTGTCCGATCGCGATGACGACCGGTATCGACGCGTCCGGAAACGCGTCCGGATGTGTCCGACGGCGTTGTTGCCCAAGGCCGTCATCCGTACAGTGAGGTTGCTCTGGCATCGCGTCTGTCGGAAAAAAACTGATTTCGCGAGGATGTGGTGCTGAATCGCATGAGCATGCGGAGGCGGCGATCCATGGACGTCCGCAGTAGCCGAGACAGGTCAACCGTCAGATTCGGGCCTGAATGCGTTCGACTATCAGAGGTTTCCAAGCCCGATAGATGGTCTCGGCATGGATATCCAGGCGGTTGGCGCCAAAGATGTTTTGAGGCGCGAGTTGAGCGAGTTCCGTCAGGCCATGGCGGCCACCTCCGGAACGGTTATCGGCGATCGTTGCCCGCAGCGTTTGTCGTGAACGGGGTATCAATCACCCTGGTGTTTGGCTGGCGCGCATCATCGGTGCGAAGCGAGCCTGACGCAGGTGCAAAGCACGGCATGTGCAAAGCAGGTTGGCCAACGGGGATGTCCAACCCTAGCCAACGATGCATGCACTTTCGGCGCGACGGCACAGATCGCCATGGGCTATGGGCCACATGCTTTCGCCGTCATCCCAAAGGCCTGTCGGTCGAACGTTTCCGTACGCGGGAGGTTACTCAGCCTCAGCCTTCCGGATGGGCGTGAGACGCAGATCCTGAAAGTCGAAGCTGAAATCGGTCAGCGGCGAGATCGGCTCCATCCGCGCTTCACGGATATGGCCGTCCATATCGAGACTGAAGCTGATGAATGCATCGGCGTTCAACGCGCGATCATCCCAACGCACAGTGAAGGCATCGTGCTGCCACGGCGACAAGGTGCCGATCAACTGAGCGGTCTTGCTGAAACGCAGGCGCAGCTTGCCACCCTCGCTGCTGATGACGACATCGCCATACCAAGGGTCGCGATAGGTTCCCGCGTAATTCGCCAGCGTCAGTGACGGCTTGCTGTTCTTGTCGCGCGCCTTCTCATGCGTGGCGAAGCTGTCGTCGGCTTTCGATTTCGCCTTCTTCACGGCCTTGTCGTAAACCGCGACCCAGTCGGTCTTCTGCGATGGATTGAGGTAAGCATCGAGTACGCGATAGGTCACCGCATTGAACGCCGCGCCAGACTCCTGGTTGGTCAGCACCACCACGCCCAGGTGCAGCTCCGGCACCAGCGTGATACGCGAAACCATGCCAGGCCAACCGCCGGTATGCCAGACCAGTCGCTGGTTGCGGTAGTCGGACAGGAACCAGCTTTCGCCGTAGCCGTAAAAGTGCGGTGTCAACGGTGCCAGCTCGGGGATCGGTGGCTTGATGATGGTGATCGGTGTCAGCATCGACCACATCTGTTGCTGGCTATCCTCGGAGAACAGCCGCGTCGGCTTGCTGTCCTTATCCGGACCCGGCAGCACGCCGCCAGCCAGTTGCACGTTCATCCACTTGGCCAGATCGTGCACGCTGGCGTAAATGCCGCCCGCGCCAGGATCGTTGAGCCAGGCCATCGGCGGAACCGGCTCCAGATTCTTGAAATTGGCTTTGGCATGGCCGGTAGCCACATCCATGCCCGGCTTCAGATAGGTCTTGTCGATCAACGACTCGTCCATGCCGACCGGCTGGAATAGATGCGTGCGCACATAGTCGGCATAGCTCTGGCCAGAGGCCTGCTCGATCACCAGAGTGGCGACGGCAAACAAAATATTGTCGTAGGCATAGCCGCTGCGAAAACCGTTCTTGATCGGCACATCACGCAGATGCTCGACCACTTCCTTGGTGGTATACGAGGTCGGCGGCCAGTACAGCAGATCGCCCGCACCGAGGCTCAAACCACTGCGATGCGCCAGCAGGTCGCGGATGCGCATTTCGTGCGTCACATACGGATCGGACATGCGAAACCACGGCAGGTGATCGATAACTCGATCGTCCATTTTCAGCTTGCCCTGCTCGGCCAGCTGCTGCAGCGCGGCAGCGGTGAATGCCTTGGTATTGGACGCGATGGCAAACAGCGTGTGTGCGTCGACGGCTTCGGGTTTGCCGATCTCGCGCAGGCCGAAGCCCTGCTCCATCACCACCTTGCCATCCTCGACGATCGCTACCGCAATGCCCGGCACATCGAAGGTCTTGCGCGCGCTATCGACATAGGCACCAAAGTCCTGCAGCTGAGACTGCAAGGTGCTGGGAGCCGTGTTTACCGTATCCGGCGCAGGCACCGAAGCAGCTGGTGTCTGGGCGCTTGCCGCCGCGGCAAACGCCATCAACGCACAAAGGCTGGCCGTCCCGGGGAAAAAGGAATAGTGGAAAGAGCGGCGCTTGAGCATGTCGATTCCTGCGGGTCAGTCGATCAACTATCGCGGCAAATCGGGCGCGAAGCCAGCGCTGAAAGTCATGCACCACATCGAGCCCAAGGCACCGATCCACCGGAACTGCCGGCTAACATGGCACCGCATTCCTTCGACGGCGCCACCGATGCCACCCATGACTGATGATCTGTTTGCCAAACCGGCGCCCGCAGTAAACGCCGCCTCGATTCGCGTCGGCATCGGCGGCTGGACGTTCGCGCCATGGCGCAAGAATTTCTATCCGGATGGGCTGGTGCAGCGGCGCGAGCTGGAATACGCCAGCCGCCAGCTTCGAGCCATCGAGATCAATGGCACGTTCTATCGAGCACAAACGCCGACCGTCTATGCCAAGTGGGCAGCCGAGACGCCGGAAGATTTCGTGTTTTCATTGAAGGCACCGAAAAGCATCACCGAAGGTCGGCGATTAGCGGACTCAACCGCTGCTGCAAAACGTTTCATCACCGGCGGCCTGGCCGAATTCGGCGCACGGCTTGGACCGATTCTTTGGCAGCTGCCACCTTCTCGAGTCTTCGATCAGGACGATCTGGCTGCCTTTCTCGATACGCTGCCGCGCGAGCTGGATGGGCGTCGGCTGCGCCATGTTCTGGAAGTGCGGCACGACAGCTTTCTCTGCGAGTCCTATCTGAAACTGGCCCGTGCGCAAGGCATAGCGACCGTCTTCACCGATTCAACGAATTATCCGTCGATGGCCGACATCACAGGGACATTCGTTTATGCCCGCCTGATGCGCAGCCAGTCGGATATCGATACGGGTTACCCCGCTACTGCCCTCGATGGTTGGGCCAGGCAAGCCAAAGCCTGGGCTAATGGGGGCGATCCAGCCGATCTGCCACACATCGGTGCGCCAGCTCCGCAGGCAGAATCGCGCGATGTATTCATGTTCTTCATCAGCAGTGCCAAGGAACGCAATCCGGCTGCTGCGATGGCGATGCAGGCCCGCGTTGACGCTGGCTGAGTTCACAGCAACACACGGCATCCACTCCATGCGTAGCTGATCGGACTAAGCTTCCTTCCATCCATCACGCCGACAAACTCCGATGCGCCAGTTCAAGCCACTGATCCTGCTCCTGGTGTTGGTCGCTGCTGCAGCCATCTGGTCAGGGCATGGTGCGAGTCCAAACGGTGCAGTCGGTTCTGCGGCAACAACCGGCAGCAACAACACATCAGCCTCACTACCGAGTTTCCTGCCGGCAGAGGCGCGCGCCACGCTGGATCGCATCGCCAGCGCCGGCCCCTTCACACATCGACAGGACGGTGTGGTTTTCGGCAATTACGAGAACCTACTGCCCTCACAGCCACGCGGCTACTACCACGAGTACACCGTCGAAACACCGGGCGCCGACACCCGTGGTGCACGACGCATCATCACTGGTGGTACGCCACCGGATATCTACTACTACACCGACGATCACTACCGCAGCTTCCGCGCGTTCAAGGTCAACCGATGAACATTTATGGTCCGCGCCGTCCGCGCGACTTCGACCCCAACCTCACGCAGCCGACGCAAAGCGGCATTTATTTCGTGGGCAGCGATGACCTCGCCCGACTGGCCAACACGGCAACGCGCGACGAACTGCGCGTATGCCGCACCGATCTGTCCGGTTGCCGGGGCAAGGACGAGCTGCTGCGACGGCTGACTCAGTCGCTCGAACTGCCAGCCACGTTTGGTGATAACTGGGATGCACTGGCCGACTGCCTGCGCGATCTGCGCTGGATGCCGGCCTGGGGTTATGTGTTGCTGTTCGATCACGCCGATGATTTGCGGCATGCGGCGGAAGCGGACTTCAACATCCTGCTTGGTATTCTCGACGACGCCGCCACCTTTGCCAGTGACAACGATATGCCGTGGTTCGCGTTTCTCGCCCTGCCCGAAACAGCCACTGGCGCCAGCTGAAATTCCCCATTCATCCCACACCGGAAAACCATGCAAACCCAGGATTTCGAACTCGAAGGCGACTACGTCGAACTCAACATGCTGCTCAAGCTCACCGGCCTGTGCGACAGCGGCGGCGCGGGCAAGGCCATCGTGGCCAGCGGTGCCGTGCTGGTGGACGGCACGATGGAACTGCGCAAAACCTGCAAGATCCGCGCAGGTCAGGTCGTCACCATCGACGACATGGAAATCCACGTGCTGGCGGACGCCCGCTGAGGCATTGCTCCGCCAGACCTCATCAGCTCCCATCGCGAGCCATGTAACCGACGCCAGTCGCCCAGCGAATAACAGGTATCCGAGGTCGTCGGATGCCGCTGGGACGCGTTGTTGGAGCAGCAGAAATTCCGTAACTCAAACAACCTTCTGCTACATCCGGCGCCGAAATCCCAACGTAACTGATGCCTATCGATCTGACGCATCATCACCGTTAGTGAGGCCCACCATGAATCATCGTACCTTGTTCAAAGCCCTTCCCCTTGCCGCCGCATTGATGGTCGCCGGACTGAGCGCCTGCCAGCCCGTATCGGCCGCCAGCAACGCGGGCGCGGTGCCTGCGCCAAAAATGGATGCGCCGAAAGCGGCCGCCTCCAAAGACCAGATTGCGGTGCTTGCAGGTGGGTGCTTCTGGGGTATGGAGTCGGTGTTCGATCACGTCAAAGGCGTGCGCAAGGTCGAGGCTGGCTATTCCGGCGGTGCGGCGGCCACGGCGCATTACGACCAGGTCAGCGATGGCGACACTGGCCATGCCGAGTCGATCCGTGTGGAGTTCGATCCCAGCCAGATCAGTTACGGCCAGCTGTTGCAAATTTACTTCTCGGTGCCGGTCAATCCGACGGAATTGAATCGCCAAGGGCCGGATAGCGGCACACAGTATCGGTCGGCGATTTTCTACAATAGCCCCGAGCAGCAGAAAATTGCCAGCACTTACATTACGCAGTTGACCGCCGCCAAAACCTTCGACGCACCGATCGTGACGCAAGTCGTACCGCTCAAGGCGTTCTACGAAGCCGAGGCCTATCACCAGAACTACGCACAACTGCATCCGGATAACCCATACATCGCCTACAACGACGCGCCAATGGTCTCCCATCTGAAGAAGCTGTTTCCGGCCATCTACAAGGACGAGCAGCAGGTGGTCGAGATTCAGCTGCACTGAGTCATCAACACCGCGCGATTCCCTCGACTTGCGTGAGGCGTCACGGCCCCCATCTCTGGATTTCGGCGCCTGATGCGCTGCTGGCCGGACCAAACTCCCCACGTGACGCCTCAAGCCTCTCCTTCCTCACCGGCTGAATCAGCGGAACTCACGCGCAGTTTTCTGGGCGTGTTTCGCTATAGCGGTCGCGCGCTGCAACTGGTCTGGAGTACAAGCCAGGCGCTGACCATTACGCTGGCCTTGCTCACGCTGATCGCAGGTCTGCTGCCGGCTGGCGTGGCCTATGTCGGTGCGCATATCGTCGATGCCGTGGTGGGCGCCAGCCGGCTGTGGGCATCGAGTGGCAGCGTGGCATGGTGGCCGGTGGTTCGCTGGGTGTTGCTCGAGGGCCTATTGGTGGCGCTGCTGGCCGGCGCACAGCGCGGGCTTTCGGTGTGCCAGTCGTTGTTGCGAGCGCAGCTGGGGCAGCGCGTCAACGTGATGATTCTGGAGAAGGCGCTGACGCTGGAACTGGCCCACTTCGAGGATTCGGAGTTCTACGACAAGCTCACCCGTGCGCGCCGCGAAGCCTCTACCCGGCCGTTGTCGCTGGTCACACGCACCTTCGGGCTGGGTCAGAACGCGATTTCGTTGATCAGCTACGGCACCTTGCTGTTCCACTTTTCGCCGTGGGCGGTGCTGGTGCTTTTGCTGGCCGGCCTGCCCTCGTTCATCTCCGAAACCAAATTCTCCGGCGACGCATTCCGCCTGTTCCGCTGGCGCTCGCCCGAAACACGCATGCAGCTGTATCTCGAGACGGTGCTGGCGCGCGAGGATCATGCGAAGGAAGTGAAGCTCTACGGCCTCGGTCCGCTGCTGCTCGACCGCTATCGCGAAATTTTCAACACGCTCTATCGCGACGACCGCGATCTGACCATCCGACGCGACAGCTGGGGCTTTGGCCTGGGCTTGCTCGGCACCTTGACGCTTTATGCCGCCTACGTATGGATCGCCATGAGCACGGTGGTCGCCCACATCACGCTGGGCCAGATGACCATGTATCTGATGCTGTTCCGACAAGGCCAGTCGGCCGTGTCAGCGATGCTCTCGGCGATCGGTGGCATGTACGAGGACAACCTCTATCTATCGACGCTGTACGAGTACCTGGAAACGCCGGTACCGCCGTCGGTCGGCACCGCACAGGTAGGTGCAATCCCCAGGGACGGTATCCGCTTCGAACAGGTCAGCTTCACCTATCCTGGAGCAACCGAGCCCGCGTTACACGATATCAACCTGCATATCCGACCCGGCGAATCGCTGGCGCTGGTCGGCCAGAACGGCTCCGGCAAGACCACTCTGATCAAGCTGCTGACGCGCCTGTATTCCCCCGACAGCGGCCGCGTGCTGCTGGACGGCACCGACCTGCACGACTGGGATGAAAGCATCCTGCTGCAGCGGGTCGGCGTGATCTTCCAGGATTTCGCGCGCTACCAGATGCGCGTCGGTGAGAACGTGGGTGCCGGCGACGTGACCGAATTCGAGAACGTCGAACGCTGGCGTGAAGCCAGCGACAAGGGCATGGCCAGTGAATTCATCGACACCTTGCCGGCCGGTTTCAATACCCAGCTGGGCAAATGGTTCCGCGACGGCCGCGAGCTGTCCGGGGGCCAGTGGCAGAAGATTGCGCTGGCGCGCGCCTTTATGCGTTCACGCGCGGATATCCTGGTGCTGGACGAACCCACCGCCGCGATGGATGCCGAGGCCGAAGCCACGATCTTCGAGCATTTCCGCGAGCTCGCTGGTGGCCGTATCGCGATCCTGATCTCGCACCGCTTCTCGACCGTGCGCATGGCCGACCAGATCATCGTGATTCAGGACGGCCGGATCAAGGAACATGGCAGCCACGAGCAGTTGATGGCGCTGGCGGGTCACTATGCACACCTGTTCTCATTGCAGGCACAAGGCTACCGCTAGATATTGCCGGGCCAGCTTGACCCTGCCTGCCCGCGCGCCCCATGCTTCGCTGTCCGCTAGACGTCCCATCCTGGTTGAAACACACGCATGAGCAGTCGCTACAACGCCGCCGATATTGAAGTTCTCTCGGGTCTAGACCCGGTCAAACGCCGCCCCGGCATGTATACCGATACCACCCGCCCGAATCATCTGGTGCAGGAAGTCGTCGACAATTCGGTGGATGAGGCCCTCGCCGGCCATGCCCGCAGCATTGAAGTCGTGCTGCATGCGGATGGTTCCGTCGAGGTGAGCGACGACGGCCGCGGCATGCCGGTGGATATCCACCCGGAAGAAGGCGTGTCCGGCGTCGAGCTGATCATGACGCGGCTGCACGCCGGCGGAAAATTCAGCGGCAAGAATTACAACTTTTCCGGTGGCCTGCACGGCGTCGGCGTGTCTGTGGTGAATGCACTGTCGGATCGCGTCGAGGTGTCGATTCGCCGCGATGGCTCCGAATACCGCATGGCGTTCGAGCACGGCGACAAAGTCAGCCCGCTGGAAATCATCGGCACGGTGCCGAAGAAGCGCACCGGTACCACATTGCACTTCTGGCCCGAAGCGAAGTATTTCGACTCACCGAAGATTTCGCTGGCGCGCCTGCGTCATCTGCTACGCGCCAAGGCCGTGCTGTGCGCGGGCCTCAGCGTCAAGCTGACCGATGTCGCCAGTGGCGAAATCAACGACTGGTATTACGAGGACGGCCTGCGCGATTACCTGCGCGGCGAACTTGATGGCGCGGACGCCTTGCCGAACGACTTGTTCGTGCACCACATGGCGCGCGATGTCGAAGGCATGGAGGTCGCCCTGGCCTGGCTGCCGGAAGGCGAGCTGGTGCAGGAAAGCTACGTCAACCTGATTCCCACCGCGCAAGGTGGCACCCACGTCAACGGCCTGCGCACCGGCCTGACCACCGCCATCCGCGAGTTCTGCGACATACGCAACCTGCTGCCACGCGGCGTAAAACTGGCGCCGGAAGATGTGTGGGAGCGGCTGGCCTTCGTACTGTCGGCACGACTGCAGGATCCACAGTTTGCCGGCCAGACGAAAGAGCGTCTTTCCTCACGACAGACTGCCGGCATGATCGAGAACGTCATCCACGACGCTTTCAGCCTGTGGCTCAATCAGCACGTCGAGATGGGCGAGCGCATCGCACAGCTGGCGATCGAACGCGCCAGCGCGCGTCTGAAAGCGGCCAAGCAGATCATCCGCAAGAAGATCACCCAGGGACCGCAGTTGCCCGGCAAGCTGGCCGACTGCACGGCAACCGACCTCACCCGCACCGAATTGTTTCTGGTCGAAGGCGACTCCGCCGGCGGCAGCGCCAAGCAGGCGCGTGACAAGGAGTTCCAGGCGATCCTGCCGCTACGCGGCAAGATCCTCAACACCTGGGAAGTCGAGTCCGGCTCGGTGCTGGCCTCGGAAGAAGTGCACAACCTCGCCATCGCCATCGGCTGCGATCCAGGCAAGAACGATCTCTCCGGGCTGCGCTACGGCAAGGTAATCATTCTGGCCGATGCCGATTCCGATGGTCTGCATATCGCCACCCTGCTGACCGCACTGTTCCTGAAACATTTCCCCACCTTGGTCAGCGAAGGCCACGTGTTTGTGGCTATGCCGCCGCTGTTTCGCGTCGACGTGGGCAAGCAGGTTTTCTACTGCCTCGACGAAAGCGAGAAGGCGGCGATGCTGCAGCGGATCGAACGCGAGAAAATGAAGGGCGCTGTCAGCACGACCCGCTTCAAGGGTCTGGGCGAGATGAACCCGCCACAGCTGCGCGAATCGACCATCCATCCCGATACGCGCCGGCTGGTGCAGCTGACCATCGGCGATGACGACGGCACGTCGAAACTGATGGACATGCTACTGGCGAAAAAACGTGCCGGCGATCGCAAGGCCTGGCTGGAAGAGAAAGGCGATCTGGCAACGCTGGAAATTTGAACTAGCTGTTTCACGACAACCGCTACTGCGCTTTGTATTTAAAGACCCGCACATCCCGGCAAATGGGTGTGCATGGCGTCGCCGAACTACATGCATTAACTAACGTCACAGCACGCGACCCGGCATTCGGGCACTTGCTGTGACGTTGTCGTGATTACCGAATTTTCACGAATACTTACTGCATCCGATCTGCAATTCGCGCCGTATCTCCACACGCTTCCAATCCGCGAAGCGGAAATCTTTGGAGATCCCCATGAACAAGAATCAGCGCATGCGCAGCATCGCCCTTGGTCTCTCACTGGCGTTTGCCACCATAGCCGTGGTGCCGATGGCAATGGCCGACTCGATGAGTTCGATGAGCAGCGGTAAAACCGTGATGGTCGGCGGCGCCGCCATGTATCCGTCGAAGAACATCATCCAGAATGCGGTGAATTCGAATGATCACACCACCCTGGTTGCCGCGGTAAAAGCTGCCGGTCTGGTCGACACACTGTCCGGCACGGGTCCCTTTACTGTCTTCGCACCAACCAATGAAGCGTTTGCTGCGCTTCCCACCGGCACCGTCGATACGCTGCTGAAGCCGGAGAACAAGGCCGACCTGACCAAGATCCTGACCTACCACGTGGTCGCCGGCAAGATGACCTCGAAGGATCTTGAGAAAGCCGCAAAGGCCGGTAACGGCAAGGCCGTGTTGAAGACCGTCGAAGGCGATTCGATCACCGTTGCCAAGATTGACGGCAAGTGGACCGTGACCGACGACAAGGGCAACGTGGCCAATATCACGATACCCAACGTCATTCAGTCCAACGGCGTGATCTTCGTTATCGACAAGGTTCTGATGCCGTAATTGAGCGGCACATCCTCTTTCAACGCGTGAGTGCAAGACCAGCGCCCCGATTCCCTCGTCGGGGTGGCTTTTTTTGCGACGCCGGCAGGGCTAAGGTGTCGACTCATTCTTTGTGAGTAAGACTGCATGGCTCTGATGCCACCCATCGATCTGCAGCGCTGGATCGACGACAACCGCCATCTGCTCAAGCCACCGGTGGGCAACAAGTGCATTGTCGATGGCGACTTCATCATCATGATCGTCGGCGGTCCCAACGCACGCACCGACTATCACTACGACGAAGGCCCGGAGTTCTTCTACCAGCTCGAAGGCGAGATGGTGCTGAAGGTGCAGGACAACGGCCACGCCCGCGACATTCCGATTCGTGCCGGCGAGCTTTTCTATCTGCCGCCACGCACGCCGCATTCGCCGCAGCGCATGCCGGCATCCATCGGACTGGTGATCGAGCGCAAGCGCCTGCCGCACGAGAAGGACGGACTGCTGTGGTTCTGCGAACGCTGCAACCACAAACTCTATGAAGAGTTTTTTGTGCTCGACGATATCGAACAGGATTTCCCGCCAGTGTTCGATCGCTTCTATGGTTCGCGAGAGGTGCGCACCTGCGACCAATGCGGGCATCTGAATCCGGCGCCAGCCAAATACGGCTAGGACGGGGAATGTCGGGATGAATCTGGCTGGTTTCGCTCCAGCCATTTGCGCGCCATCCGCTGGAGCGATGCATCAGCTGAGACGTCAATTGCGATATCCCGAATCGATTTCCAGGCCAGCGCCAGCGACTCCTCACTGGCCGCAAACGCTTCGCTACCGATCGCACGCACCACATGACGCACGTCGTAATGCCAGTGCTCTGGCTCCTCGCCGCGTGCGGGAATACGGTGGCGATCAAGGTCAAAAATGTCTTGCTCGACCACCAGCTCGCTCAACCCCGACTCTTCCCCGGCCTCACGCAGCGCCACACGTGCCAGATCGGCATCACCATCCGCATGCCCGCCCAGCTGCAGCCAGCGATCCAGCTTACGATGATGCGTTAGCAGCACCCGCTCGCCGTCGGCACTAACCAGCCACGCCGAGCCGGTGAAATGGCCAGACGGATGGCTGCGCTCGAAAGCCGCCAGACCCAGCCGCGCAAACTGAATAAAATCCTCCGCCAGCGAAACGTGTGCGGGATAGCTTTCCGCATAATTCCAGAAGGCGGTCGAAGCGTTGGGCGAGCTGGCGTGCATGGCAACAACGAACTGGGAATAAAGCCAATCATAGCCGCAGCGCAGCTTGTACCCCTACGGTGGCTCGGCTATGGTTCCAGATTGACGCAAATAAACGGCGAAGCATGCACTGCGTGCGTACGATCGCCAAAGAAAAGCCGCCAATCTCTCAGGGGACAAATGCATGCTGAAACAACTTTTCGCGAAGCACCCGATCAGTGCCTCGCCGCATGTCGATGCGGGAGTTCTGCCCCACGACGGCCTGGATGGTGAGCCCACGCTGAAGCGCGTTTTGACCGCACGACACCTGGTTACCCTCGGCATCGGTGCAGTAATCGGCGCAGGTATCTTCGTGATCACCGGCCAGGCGGCGGCGGAGCACGCTGGCCCCGCGGTAATGATCAGCTTTATCGTCGCCGGTATCGCCTGCGCTTTTGCCGGCCTGTGTTATGCCGAGTTTGCTGCGATGATCCCGGTCTCCGGCAGCGCTTATGCCTATTCCTACGCAACGCTGGGCGAGATCGTTGCCTGGTTCATCGGCTGGAATCTGGTACTGGAATACATGTTTGCGGTGGCTACCGTCGCTGCGGGCTGGTCGGGCTACTTCAACGAATGCCTTTCCATCATTGGCCACTGGACCGGCATGTCGCTCGCACTGCCTGATGCCCTTGCCTCGGCACCATTCAAATTCGCCGGGCATAACATCGTTGCCACCGGAACCCTGATCAACCTGCCGGCCGTAGCCATCGTTGCCGGGCTGACCTGCCTTTGCTACATCGGCATACGACAGTCGTCGTTCGTCAACGGGATCATCGTCTCGATCAAGCTTATCGTCATCTTCCTATTCCTGATCTTTGCTTTCCGCTTCATCAATCCAGCCAACTGGCACCCGTTTATTCCGCCGGCAGAAGGTCCGGGGCAATTCGGCACCAGCGGCATTTTCCGCGCAGCCGTGCTGGTGTTCTTCTCCTATGTCGGCTTCGATGCGGTATCTACCGCCGCTGGTGAGGCAAAGAATCCTCAGCGTGATATGCCGATCGGCATCCTTGGCTCGCTGGCGATCTGCACCGTGCTGTATATCGCCATGGCGTTGACGCTTACGGGTATCGCTCCGTATCGCTCGCTGGGCACACCCGAGCCGGTCGCCACGGCGCTGAGCTTTTACCCGCAACTGCTGTGGCTGAAGGCCATCGTTTCGTTCGGTGCACTGGCCGGCCTTTCCTCGGTGATTCTGGTGATGCTGCTTGGCACCTCGCGAATCTTTTTCAGCATGTCGAAAGACGGCCTGCTGCCGCTGGCGATGGGTCGGGTGCATCCAACCCGCCGCTCGCCGTCGGTGGCCACAGTTGTTTCGGGCGTGGTTGCAGCGGTCACCGCCGGTCTCTTTCCGGTCAGCATTCTTGGCGAACTGGTATCGATGGGGACGCTGCTGGCTTTCACCACGGTCTGCATCGGCGTGTTGACCTTGCGCTATACCCGCCCGGAACTGCCGCGTGCGTTCCGCGTGCCGGGTGGCATGGTTGGCGTATGGCTGGTCAGTGGCCTTGGCTCACTGATCTGCCTCTACCTGTTCTGGCAGTCGTTCCAGGTCAACTGGCCGCTGATCGTCGGCTGGACGACCATCGGCATGGCAATCTATTTCGGCTATGGCCACTGGCATAGCAAAATGCGTAATCCGGCCAGCCGGGGCTGAAGCTCGTACAAAAGGCCGGCCATGTTGCCGGCCCTTTGTTTTTGAAGATCCAACTCGCTCCGCTTCATCCTATCGTTGCAAGGCCGTTCGATGCTCAAACAGTTACTCGCACGCAAGACTGATTTCTCCCAAGCCGATGACAGCCATGGCCCTGCCCTGAAACGAACGCTGGGGCCGTGGGGTCTTACGGCGCTGGGCATTGGCGCCGTGATTGGCGGCGGTATCTTCGTGATTACCGGACAGGCTGCGGCCGAACATGCGGGCCCTGCAATTATTCTGGCTTTCGTTATCGCCGCCATCTGCTGCAGCTTCACGGCGCTTTGCTACGCGGAATTCGCCACGCTGATCCCGATGTCGGGAAGCTCGTATTCCTATGCGTACGCCACATTGGGCGAACTGGTCGCGTGGTTTATCGGCTGGAACATGGTGCTTGAGTACGGTGTTTCCGCATCGGCGGTCGCGGTGAGCTGGACGGGTTATTTCGTCAGCCTGCTGGATCACGTCGGCATCCATCTTCCGACCGTGCTGACGAACGCCCCGCTCGCCTATACCGACGGGCATCTCGTCACCACGGGCGCGCTTTTCAACCTGCCTGCCGTTGGCATCGTGATGGCACTGACCTGGCTGTGCTACGTCGGCATCCGTGAGTCCAGTGGCGCGAATCTTGTGATGGTGATCTTCAAGGTGGCGTTGATCGTGCTGGTGATCGCTGCCGGTTGGCATTACGTGAATCCCGCCTTGTGGCACCCATTTATTCCTGCCAGTCAGGGACCGGAAAAGTACGGCTGGGCCGGCATCATGCGCGCGGCCACACTGGTGTTTTTTGCCTACATCGGTTTCGAGGCGACATCGACGGCGGCGCAGGAGGCAAAGAACCCGCAGCGCGATCTGCCGATTGCCACACTCGCTTCGCTGGCGATCTGCACGATCCTCTATATCGGCATTGCCGCCGTGATTACCGGCCTGCTGCGCTTCGACCAGCTCGACACCGCCGAGCCCGTGGTCACCGCGGTGCGTGCGCACCCGCAGTTGTTCATGCTGCGCTGGGCCGTGGAGATCGGCGCATTGATCGGATTATCATCCGTAGTTCTGGTGATGATCATCGCGCAACCGCGCATTTTCATGATCATGGCTCGGGACGGTCTACTGCCACCGGTATTCGCCAAGATTCATCCGCGTTATCACACCCCGCACATCAACACGGTCATCACCGGCGTCGGTATCGCCGCGCTCGCTGCGGTATTTCCGCTCGATGTACTTGGCGATCTCGTGTCGATGGGAACCCTGATTGCCTTCGTGGCCGTCTGCGCTGGCGTGTTGATTTTGCGCAAGACGCGGCCTGATCTGCCGCGCACATTCCGCGTGCCGTGGGCACCGGTTACCTGCGTACTGGGCGTGCTGAGCTGCCTGGCGCTGCTGTACTGGGAAAACTGGTACCAGTGGCTGCTGCTGGGCATCTGGACAGTCGTCGGCATGACGATCTACTTCGGCTATGGACGTCGGCATAGTCATCTACGCCGCGAGCAAAACTTGGCCGCCGAATCGTGAACTTCCTGGAATGTCTTTGAAAGCTCGATAAAGTCGTGAATAAGCAGGTTTACGGCAACTTTCGCGTTTAGCCAGGAAGGCCGCCAGAAATCTCAGTTCCCGCTGAGAATTTCATCATAACTTATTGTTTTTACTGCATTTAACGAGAATTTTTCAAGAGAAATTTGGCGGACAGCCGCCCATTCGCGCCGCTCGGGAGTATCATCGCCAGTCCGCGGGTTGATCACTTGGCAGTGGGCCTCCGGATCGCCGCTCGGCGCACCAAGTGGGTCAGCTCCTTAGCTTGGTGCGTCGGGCAGCACTTTTCTTGCAGCGACAACGACTCATTCCGCCGAACCGGCTTGCCGTCATGCACTAACTGGACGATTGCAGCCCGTAAAGCAAAAAGGCCGGCTTGATGCCGGCCTTCTCATTTGTTCGAAACTGAAGTTATTCGAGTCAGACTCAGGCTGGCTTCGGGTTATGCGACACACACCAGCCTTTCGCGTTGACCGATTTGCCCGGGAACAGCTGGCATGGTCCACGACCGGCAGGGCCACCAGAGTAAAACTGGCAGTTGGTGCAGGTATCGCCAGCCTTGTGCCTGGGATCGGCCGACTTGCTGCCGTCTTCCACGTAACCCAGCGCCTTGGCCGTTGGATCATCCGGGGTCACCGCCGGCAGGTCGGCAGCGCGCGCAAATCGCGGCAGGCCGCCCATGATCGCAACAGCTGCCGCTGTACCGGCAGCCACCTTCAGAAATCGACGCCGTGATTCCGTGTTCTTCTCATGCGACATGGGCAAGCCTCCGTCATTTATCCCACGCACTTTGCGCTGGATTTGCGGCGATGGTACGCCTGTTTCATCAATCGTTCGTGAGTGGCGAGAATGGCTCTCATTCAAGTCTGGCGGCACTTTTTCAAGTCTGGCGGCACTTTCTCGCGTGGTATAGTAAGTCTCCATTTGGACGTCCAAACCATATGAGCCAGCAGCTACCCTCCACCATACCGACCAGCCTGTTCGAGACGACGGCGGACGCGATCGCCGACACCGCGCGTGAACTGGCAGCGTCTGGCTGGACACCGGCAACCAGCAGTAATTTCTCGGCACGTATTGATGCTGACCACGCAGCTATCACCATCTCCGGCCGCGACAAGGGCAAGCTGGGTCGCGATGACATCATGCTGATCGACATGCAAGGCAAAGCCGTTGGCACGGATGCGAAGCCCAGTGCGGAAACGGCGTTGCACACGCAGATCTACCGGCGCTGGCCAGAAATGCACGCTGTTCTGCACACCCATTCACGCACGCAGAGTGTGGCTTCACGCCTTTACGCCAGCGACGGTGTGATTCGCCTGCAGGGCTGGGAACTGCAAAAAGCAATCACCGGCTACAGCACGCACGAGAGCCTGCTGGAGATCCCGGTCTTCCCCAACACCCAGCATATGCCCGAGCTGGTTGATCGGGTCGATGCCTGGCTGAATGCCGACAAGCCGCTGCACGCTTATCTGATCGATGGCCATGGGATTTATACTTGGGGCCGCGACATGAGAGAAACGCACCGCCATCTGGAAGCACTCGAATTCCTGCTGGGCTGTGAACTGGATTTGAAAAGGTTGAGAGCATCATGAGCCAGCTACGTATCTATGACGAAGTTCACCCAGACGCCGAACTGTCGCTGCATCGCGAACATACGGCGATCGCCCGCGAGTTGGACAAGGTCGGCATCCGTTTTGAACAATGGGAAGCCAACCAGCCGATCGCACCCGGTGCCAGCCAGGATGAAGTCATTGCGGCCTATAAAACCGATATCGATCGCCTGATGGGCGAAACGGGTTATCAGGCCGTGGATGTGATCAGCCTGACACCGGATCATCCCGATCGCGCCGTGCTGCGGCAGAAGTTCCTCAACGAGCATACGCACAGCGAGGATGAGGTGCGCTTCTTCGTCGCCGGCGCCGGCCAGTTCACCCTGCATATCAATGACAAGATCTACGACGTGCTGTGCGAATCGGGCGACCTGATCGGCGTGCCTGACGGCACGCGCCACTGGTTCGACATGAGTGAATCACCCTACTTCGTCGCTATCCGCTTCTTCACCAACAAGGAAGGCTGGGTCGCGAATTTCACCGGCGACGACATCGCAAAGCGTTTCCCGCGCATGCAGCCTTATTCGCCGGCGCACGCCTGAACCTCACAGCACGCGGGTGCCCTCATATTGGTATACGTAGCCTAGTTGGCCTTGCAAAACCGCCCAGTCGTTTATGCTGGCCGTCTTATTCAATCAGCGTCCAGCCATGACCGACATCCGCGCCATCGTCACCGATATCGAGGGCACCACCAGCTCGATCAGCTTTGTCCGCGACGTGCTGTTCCCCTATGCACGCCAGCGCCTGCCGGCCTTCGTCGAAACTCACGGCGACAAACCGGACGTACTGCATTGGCTGCATGAAGCCGCGAAGGAAGCTGGACTGGTCGAAGCCAGCCGACAGGAAATCATCGAGCTGCTGCTGCAGTGGATCGACGAGGATCGCAAATCCACCGCGCTGAAAGCGCTGCAGGGCATGATCTGGAAAGACGGCTACGAATCCGGTGACTACCGTTCGCATATGTACCCCGAAGTCGCTGCGTGCCTGCGCCAGTGGCATGCCAGCGGAGTACTGTTGTATGTGTACTCCTCCGGTTCCGTGCCGGCGCAACAGCTACTGTTCGGTTACAGCGAAGCGGGCGATCTCACACCACTGTTTTCCGGCTACTTCGATACGCAAACAGGCGCCAAACGCGAGGTCGATTCCTACCGACGCATCGCTGAGACTATCGATGCAAGTCCCGAACAGATTTTGTTTCTGTCCGATATTGTGGAAGAACTCGACGCTGCAAAAACCGCAGGCTTCCACACCGCCTGGCTGATACGTGAGCCACTGGAATGGCCGGATGCGCCGCGTCATGCTGCCTATCGTAATTTCGATGCCATCCAGCCCTGAACCTGCCGCGCGAGTCCCGCCATGCGAACTGCCCTGATCACCTTGCTGGCTTTCGCTGCAGGCGTCCTTGTGATGTTGTGGTTGCCGCATCATTCAACGCTGCCGTTCGTTACCGCTGATTCCCAGTCATCCGGCAGCGCAGCGGCTGATTCCAGGGGCAACGAACCGGCCACATCGTCATCAGCAGATGCCGATGCTGACGACAACAACGACGCTGACTGGCCGAGTTCCGGCCCGTCACCCGAGCAGGTGATCTACGCACAGCCAAAGATGGTGGCTGACGCGCTGGCAAAGCTCACCCCGCGTATCGCCGGCAAACCGAATCTCTATCTGGTGACTTTCGCTGGCGACGGCGGCGAAGACGTTTTCCGCAATGAAGCCGAATACGCATCGCAACTGTTCTCGCAGCGCTTCGGAGCTACCGCACACTCGCTGGTGCTGGAAAACAATCCCGATACGCTGTCCGCGCATCCGCTGGCCAGCTGGAGCAACCTCGAATCAGCCCTCGATGGTGTGGCCAAGGCGATGAAGCCCGATCAGGACATCCTGATGCTCTACGTCACCAGCCACGGCGATGAAGACCACAACCTGCTGGTCGACATGGATCCACTGCCACTGGATCAGATCGGCGCACCGGATCTCGCCGGCATCCTGGCCAAGCACCCATTCAAATGGAAAGTGCTGGTGATCAGCGCGTGCTATTCCGGTGGATTCGTTCCACCACTACACAACCCAGGCACACTGGTCATCACCGCCGCCCGCACCGACCGCAGCTCGTTCGGCTGTGGTAGCGATTCCGACGCCACTTATTTCGGCAAGGCCTGGCTAGTCGATGCACTGAACCAGACCCCGGATTTCATCACCGCCTTCAAACAGGCCAGCGGCGAAATAAACCAGTGGGAACAGCGCGACAAGCTCACACCGTCCGAACCGCAGATCAATATCGGCAGCGGCATCGCCGATCAGCTCGCGCTTTGGCGCAAGGGTTTCACGCCTGGGCCGATGGTACCGTTCAAGCCAGCAGTCCCGAGCTCTGCCAGCACGGCGGCCGCGAATCAATAATCGTTCGTCAGTTCAAAAAGGCCACGATTAGTGGCACCGAATTGTTGACCGACCACAAACGTCTTCCGTCGGGCCAACAGCGGACGGTCGACCGCTGTATTAGGTAAGCCAGCGTCTCATCCACGAGGTTACACAAAATTCCGCGCAGCCTGGTGTAACCGCCGTCGCCAAACTAGCCGAAGGCCAGCAGTTCCTCGACCAACTTAGCCACGCCGCCCGTACGTTGAGAGATAGTCTTGCCTATCTTTTCTCCGTGCTTTTCAAAACGTCGCCGCGTGCTTTCAGCACGGTCGGCCCACTTGTGTTCCAGCAATACGAAGTCGCAGTACGGAAGCACGAGGGCATGCAAGCAGTCGGCACCATCGTTCACGGGAATGCTCTGAGCTGTGTTGATGACAGCCGGCCGCATCACGTCGGCAATTACCCTCCACGCGCGTTTCGCGGGCCGATTGAGCGGCGCAGTACGTGCACGGTCGCGCCAGGCTTCCTTTTGCCGCTCCTCATCCCAGCGCGTTGCGATGTTTGCGGACACCGTACTGAGTATGTCTCCGCGCCGCTCTCGTTGGAGCCACGCGCTTTCGACCCAGCCGATGCCGTTCGGCTTCGACACAATCATCGCGAACTCGAAAGCGAGTTGTCGTTCCAACGGAGGGTCGCCCAAGGCATAAACAGGAATCTCACCTTCAGCCGTGTCCGGGATGCCCTCACTAATGGCCATTGCACCTAGATCCACCATCGCGATTTGGGGCATGGCGGCGGCTAGGAAGGTGTCGATACGGCGAGCATGCTTCGGGTCGGATGCTTTGCACGCTTCGGCTGCATTGACAACGGAGATACACAACGTCCCACCACTAGCTTGAAGTGCGGCAATCAATGTAGCAGCTAGCTCAGAATCACTACCAACCTGGTCGAGCGCCCAATGATCCAGGTATACGCACGGCCTTACGGCGGCCTGCCGAACTCGCCAACTTCCCTCTTGTTGTTGCACGCAGGTGAGCACGACTTGCCTCCTAATGTGTGATGCGCACGATGGCAACTTGGGGGGCCAGTCCAAGCAGACGCGCGAAAAGCCGCACGCCAGTTTGGCCCCAGCGTTGAAGAAATTACCTCCTGAAAGCAGCCGTTCGTCACCGGCTGAAATGGGTCGTAAGCCGCTGTTCGATGTCCCGTTCAACGTCGCTACCCGCCGTGTCGATTATGCCGTTCGGCCAACAACGCCACGACATCAGTCAGCGATAGACCACGTGCGCGCAACACCACGATAAGGTGAAAAATGAGATCGGCTGACTCACTGAGCAATTCGGCGTCGCCTTGGGCCACGGCGGCGAGCGCCGTCTCAACTCCCTCTTCGCCAACTTTCTGCGCCATCCGGCGGATGCCGTCGTCAAACAGCTGGGTGGTGTAACTGTCTGCGGGTCGTTCAGCGTGGCGCTGCGCAACCAGGGCGTCGAGTTCGGCGAGAAATCCTAGTGGCGGCCGTACGTCGGCGCGTTCGCCAAAGCAGCTTGAGGTGCCTTCGTGGCAGGTTGGGCCGTTGGGTTCCGCTTGTATCAGGAGGGTATCGGCGTCGCAATCGATGCGGATGGATTTGAGTGTCAGCACGTTGCCGGAGCTTTCGCCCTTGGTCCACAGGCGCTGCTTGCTGCGGCTATAGAAGGTCACATGTCCACTGCTCTGTGTTTGCGTCAACGCCTCAGCATTCATGTAGCCGAGCATCAGCACTTCGCCGCTCTGCCAGTGCTGCACGATGGCCGGCAGAAGACCTTCGCCCTTGGCCCAGTCAAGTCGGCTGAGATCGGTATTGGAATCGCTCATCGCTTGTTTTCCTTGAGACTCATAGCCGCACCACCACGCCTTGGGTGCGCAAATACTTTTTGAGTTCGGGTATGGCGATGGCGCCGGAGTGGAACACACTGGCGGCAAGTGCACCGTCCACATCGGCTTCAATGAAGGCATCGCGAAAGTGTTCGGGGACACCAGCGCCACCGGAAGCAACCAGCGGGACATGGCAAACGGCACGCGCCACGGAAAGTTGTTCGAGATCGTAGCCTTTGCGCACGCCATCGCTGCCCATGCAATTGAGCACGATCTCGCCCGCACCGCGCTGCTGCGCTTCAAGCATCCAGTCCAGCGTCTTGCGGGCCAGCGCCTGCGTCTTGTCAGGATCCCCGGTGTACTGGCGCACGCGCCATTCGCCGTCGGTATCACGCAGCGAATCGATGCCGACGACGACACACTGCACACCAAAGGCGGCAGCCAGTTCGTCGATCAATGCGGGCCGCTCTAGTGCAGGCGAGTTCACCGAGATCTTGTCGGCGCCGGCATGCAGCACCGCACGCGCTTCGTCGACTGAGCGAATACCGCCAGCGACACAGAAGGGAATGTCGATGACTCGCGCCACACGCTCGACCCAGTCGCGATCCACGCTACGCCCCTCTGGGCTGGCAGTGATGTCGTAGAAAACCAGCTCGTCCGCGCCCTCGTCGCGATAACGCAGTGCCAGGTCGACGATTTCGCCCATCACCACATGGTCACGAAACTGCACACCCTTCACTACTTTGCCATCGCGCACATCGAGGCAAGGGATAAGTCGGCGACTCAGCATGCCAATGCCTCCTCGATGGTAAACCGTCCTTCCAGCAGAGCGCGGCCGAGAATCACGCCTTTCGCCCCGACCTCTCGAGCGGCGCGGATATCATCCAGCGAACGAACGCCGCCAGACGCCTGCACCGCCAACGCCGGGACGGTTTGCGCAAGGTGTCGATACAGATCGAGATTGAAGCCGGCCAGCATGCCGTCACGGTCGATGTCCGTACACAACAAATGACGCGCCCCCTTCTCCGCATACCACGGCGCCAGTTCGTGCAGCGTGCGCGATTCCATTTCGGTCCAGCCGGCGCTTGGCAGCACCCAATGACCATCGATCCTGCGTGTATCAAGCGCGATCGTCAGCTGCTCGGCGCCGCATCGCGTCAGCCAGCTCGCCACGAGTTCGGGATCGCGAATCGCCACGCTGCCGAGCACGACGCGGCTCACGCCGGCGCTGAACAGTCGGCTTAGATCGCTTTCGCCACGTACGCCACCACCGGCCTGAATTCGCATGCCGTCCGCGGCGATCGACTCGATAACGGCGAGATTGTCGAGGTTGCCGGAACGGGCACCATCCAGATCGACCAGATGCAACCAGGTCGCTCCGGCTGCTGCATAACGCTGCGCCAGCTCGCGTGGATCGGCTTCGTATGTAGTCTGCTGCGCATAGTCGCCCTGCTTCAATCGCACCACCTTTCCGCCGCGCAGATCGATGGCGGGGATGACATTCAAGCTCACGGCATCCGTACTCACAGGCTGAGGAAATTCTTGAGCAATCTGGCGCCGAGAGCAGCCGAGCGCTCGGGATGAAACTGCATGCCGTGGAAATTGTCGCGCGCGATCACCGCGGAAAAATCTCCACCGAAGTCCGCCGTGGCGAGACTGTATTCGCCGGCCGGTGCCGCATAGCTGTGCACGAAGTACGCGCTGTCGTCGTCACCCAAACCTGCGATCAGCGGATGCGATTGCCGGGCGACCAGCTGATTCCAGCCCATATGCGGCACGCGTATACCCGGGGCTTCAGTGAAGCGTCGCACCGAGCCGGGAATCACGCCGAGACATTCGGTGTGGCCCTCTTCCGAATCCGTGCACAGCAACTGCATGCCAAGGCACACGCCCAGCACCGGCTGGGTCAGCGCACGCATCACGTCGACAAGGCCCAGCTCGCACAACCGTGCCATACCCGGGCCGGCGGCGCCGACACCGGGAAGAATCACCTTGTCCGCCGCGCGAATCGTCTCGGCATCCGCGGTCAACTCGGCATCGACGCCAAGCCGCTGCAAGGCATAACGCACGGAACCGATATTGGTACCGCCGGCATCGACCAGTACAACGCTCATTACAACGTACCTTTGGTGCTGGGCAACTCGCTGCCTTCGCGACGGAGTGCCTGGCGCAGGGTGCGTGCGAAAACCTTGAAGCAGCCTTCGACCATGTGGTGTGCGTTCTCGCCCTGTACGGTGAGATGCAGATTCGCGCCCAGCGTTTCGCAGACCGAACGGAAAAAATGTGGCACCAGTTCGGTCGGCACGTCGCCCACGCGTTCGCGCGGAAAGCTGCCTTCGAACACCAAGTACGGCCGACCGGAAAGATCCAATGCCGCGCTCGCCTGCGATTCGTCCATCGGTAACGTGAAACCGTAGCGCCCAATACCGCGCTTGTCACCGAGCGCCTGCTTCAGCGCCTGACCCAGCGCGAGCGCGGAATCCTCGATGGTGTGGTGCTCATCGATATGCGTATCGCCATCGCACTGAAGTTCGAGTGCAAAGCCGCCGTGCTTGCCGATCTGTTCCAGCATGTGATCGAAAAAGCCCAGACCAGTGTGCACCTTCGGATCGGCGACGCGATCAAGGTCTACATTGACGGTAATGCGGGTTTCCTTGGTGTTACGGACGACCGTGGCTATGCGTGGCGCATCGAGCAGTTGATGCGCAATGGCATCCCAGGTCATGCCTTGTGGTCCGACCCGGCAGCCCCGCACACCCAGGTTCGCCGCGAACTGCAGATCGGTTTCACGATCACCGACCATCGCCGATGCCGCGCGACTCCAGTCGTCACTGGCGAGATAGTGACGCACCATGCCGATACCCGGCTTGCGCGTATCGAGGTGCTCATACGGAAAACTGCGGTCGATCAGGATTTCATGGAAGCCGATACCTTGCGAAGCCAGTATGCGCAACAGCAGCTCCTGCGGGCCGATAAAGTCGGCTTCCGGAAAGCTGGGCGTACCCAGACCGTCCTGGTTCGTCACCATGACCAGCTGATAGCCAGCCCCCACGAAGCGCTGCAGTGCCGCCACCACGCCGGGCAGCAAAGCCAGCTTTTCAAAGCGGTCGATCTGCTCGTCCGCGGGTTCTTCGATCAGGCAACCGTCGCGATCGACAAACAGAATCTTGCGGCTCATGCGCGTGCCTCCTGAATTGCAGTCGCCTTCAGTACATCAAGCACGCGCGCATTCTCCTGTGGTGTGCCGATGGTGATACGCAGCGCATCACCCAGATTCGGATAGCGGCGTACATCGCGCACCACGATACCTGCTGCCATCAGGCGTTGATACGCGGCACCGGGATCGTCGAAACGCACGGCAACAAAATTTGCATGGGACGGCAATACTTCACGTACGCCAGCGAGCCTGACTAGCGCTTTCTGCATGACATCGCGCTGCTCGCGAATAACCGCAAGATGTTCACGAGCACTTTGTTGGCCCACCGTCGATAACGCGGATAGTGCAGCCGCTACGCAAGGCAAAGGCAACGGATATGGCGCCATGATCCGACGCAGCAGGGTAATCACTTCAGCCGATGCCAGCAGACTGCCAATGCGCGCACCGGCCAGTGCCCACGCCTTGGACAATGTGCGCAGTACGGCGAGATTTTCATGGCGATCGATCAACTCGATGGTGCTATCGGCATCGGAGAATTCGATATACGCCTCGTCCACGATCAACAGCGCGCGACCCGACAGCGTCTGCGCCAGACGCTCAATGTCGGCACCCAGCACGATCTGGCCGGTAGGGTTGTTGGGCGTGCAAATGAAGACCAGTTTCACCGCAGGCGTCACCGCCGCCAGCAGCGCATCGACATCCAGCGTGAAATCAGATTTCAACGCCACTTCGACAACGTGCGCATTCTGGATGCGAGCACAAACGGAATACATGCCGAAGGTCGGCGGCTGGATCAAGATCGCATCCTGGCCCGCGCGACAGAATGCCCGCACCAGCAGATCGATCGCCTCATCGCTGCCGCGACCGACCAGCAGCTGTTCGCGATGCACACCGTAGAGCTCGGCCAGTGTATCGATCAATGCCGATGGTTGCGGCTCAGGGTAGCGGTTGCAGCCAACCCCGGCATCGCCCTCCGGCAACCACGACGACTCGTTGGCGTTGAGCCATATCTGTCCATCGCTAGCCTCCATGCGCGCCGACGAATACGGCTGCATGGCTCGAATTTCCGGGCGTGCGAGATCGAGCACGCTCATGATTTTCCCTCGGAAGATTCGCCATTCAGCGCGGCCAGACGCATCGTTACCGCGCGCCGGTGCGCTTCCAACTGCTCGGCCGCCGCGAGCGTTGCCGCGCAGGGGCCGATCGCGCGCAGACCTTCCGGCGTCACTTCCTGCACGGTGATCTGCTTCTGGAAACTCGCCACCGACACGCCGCTGTAGCTGCGCGCATAGCCATAGGTTGGCAGCACGTGATTACTGCCGCTGCAGTAATCACCCAACGACTCCGGTGTCCACGCGCCAAGAAAGATTGAGCCCGCGCTGTCGATGCTCTCGAGCAAGTTCCGCGGCTTAGCCACCTGCAGGATCAAATGCTCCGGCGCATAACGATTACTGACCTCGATCGCCTGCGCCAACGAATCGACCTTGATCAGGCGGCTCTGCGCCAGCGCCTGCGCGGCAATCGCATTGCGCGGCAACGCGGCGCACTGGCGATCGACTTCACCGGTAACTCTGTCGAGCATCTCGGCTGAAGGACTGAGCAGGATCACTTGTGAATCCGGCCCATGCTCGGCTTGCGACAGCAGATCAGCCGCGACGAAGGCCGGATTGGCGTCGGCATCGGCAATCACCAGCACCTCGGACGGGCCTGCCGGCATATCGATCGCCGCGCCATCGGGATCACCAGACACCTGCAGCTTGGCTTCGGTGACCCAGGAGTTGCCCGGGCCAAACAGCTTGTCACACTTGGGCACGCTGGCGGTGCCGTAAGCCATCGCCGCAATCGCCTGCGCGCCGCCGAGTTTGAATACCTTGTGCACGCCGGTGATGCGCGCCACGTAAAGCACCGCCTCGTCGCAGCGACCGTCCGCTCGCGCAGGCGAGCACATCACCACTTCGCGACAGCCAGCAATACTTGCTGGCACGCCCAGCATCAGCGCGGTCGAAGGCAGCGGTGCGCTGCCCGCCGGCACATACAAACCGACTCGACTAATGGGACGCAGCACGCGTTCCACCCGCACGCCGGGCGCAGTATCTACGCCTACTGGCTGCGGTGCGGCAGCGCGATGAAAGATCTCGATACGTTCGGCTGCTTCGTGGATCGCCGCCTTCAGCTCTGGAGCGAGTGCGGTCTCGGCTTCATCGAATTCTGCCTCGCTGACTTCGATCGCATCCAGCGTGCAGTGGTCATACTTCTTGCTCAGCTCCAGCAGCGCCGTATCGCCGCCCGTGCGCACGCTGGCGATGATCTGCTCGACGCCACGGCGCAGATCGTCCACCCGCGATTGCGCCGGGCGAGCCAGCGCAGCGCGGCGACTGGCTTCGTCCAGCGCATTCCAGTCCAGACGCTTCATGTCGGTACGATCGATGCCGATCGGATTTGCAAAAGCCTTGTTCATGACAACCTTGCTGGTTACGACTCAGGAATGACTTGTGATCGAATGACTTGTGATTGAATGACTTTTGATTGAAGCAGGCTGACGCTAGGCCAGCATCTTTTCGACCGGCAGCACATACATCTCGCGCGCTCCGGCCTTCTTGATTTCTTCCAGCTGCCGCCAGCTCACTTCGCCGGCGCACAGCGCCTGCAGCATCAGCTGATCCGGCTGCCCGGCAACGGCCAGCAACGTTGGCTGCGGCCCACCCGGCAACAACCGGGTGATCGCCTCCAGCGAACTGCGCGAAGTCTGCAGTAGAAGCAGTCGCGACTCGCGCACCTGGATCACGCCGTCCAACCGCTTCAGCAGCAGCTCCAACATGTCACCACGCTCGTCAATCGGCAAAGCCAGGGGACCAGCCAGCACGGCTTCGCTCTCCAGCAGCACTTCGGCTTCGCGCAACTGATTGGCGACCAGTGTTCCACCGCTCTGCACCAGATCGCAGATCGCATCGGCGGTGCCCAGTTTCGGCGCAATTTCGACCGAACCGGATAACGTGACCACGCCAGCATTTACCGCATGGGTGCGAAGCCACTCGCCAAGCAGGCCTGGATAGGAGGTGGCAATGCGTTCGCCTTCCAACGTCTGCGGACCCTGATAATCCAGCTCCTGCGGCACAGCGATCGACAACCGGCAACGACCGAAGCCGAGCGGGCGCAGTTCGACCAGTGGCGCGGCTTCACGACCAGTGGTGAGTCGAAACTCGTCGAGCACGTTGCGACCGACGATGCCCAGATCGCATACACCCTGCGCGATCAGTCCCGGAATATCGTCATCGCGCACCAGCAACAGATCGACCGGCTCACCTTCGCCGAAGCAGAACAGTTTGTCGCGACTTTGCCGAAAACTCAGACCACAGCGATTGAGCAGCTCCAGCGCCGGCTCAGTCAACCGTCCTGATTTCTGCATCGCTATGCGTAGTCGATCACGCTGTTTCATGCCCTGGCCTTTTTTGCTGTCTGCGATTGACGTCGCGCTGCCCGCGCTGCCGCCGCCAGGTAACCGCCGTTGCCTTGATTGAGATAGCGCGCCACGCGTCCGATGGTAGTGATGCTAACGGCGGTGCGCTCGTGAATTTCGCGATACGAAAGACTTTCCAGCAGATACGGAACCACACGCCAGCGATCCACCAGCACTTCGAGTTCCGCCGGCGTGCACAGATCACCGAGGAACGCGCTCATCTCGTCAGCACTTTTCAACGAGAGCAACGCCTCGCAAAGACTCAACTTGGCGGACGCATCGGGCGTCTCCGGATCCAGTGATCGTCGCTTCATAACGTACTAATGCATTAATACAATAGTTCAATGGTACATGACACTTCCCAAGCTCGCAAACGACTGGAATAGCTATGCCAGGCAACGTTCAGCCATGCTTCCCTCTTCGCAGTCCCGCCTAGCCAGAAAACCGATGCCAGCCTGCGACAACACGTGCCCTGATGGGCGTTGGCAGAAACTATGACGCCGTATACGGCATGGCCGTTGCCCACGAAACACAGTGGGATGAGATCGTGCTTGATCGCATGCTGCCAGGCGAACTTGATGGGCTCGACATTCTGTCGGCGATGCGTACGCGAGGCGAGGCGACGTCGCTCTCAGTGCGCTCGGCAGCTTGAACGAGTGCTTGCGCGGGCTACGGCGGTTGTTATGCCCTTCCCGACCTCAAGATGAGCATCTCGCTACCGCAGGGCTGAGAGCGCGCGCTTCACGACTCAGGCGATAGCATGAGCTGACCTTGATCGACGCCAAGCTGTTCTTTCAACCCTGCCCAGCCCTTCGGCGTGACCTGGACGGCACGAGACGTTTTCGAACGTCGCAGCCAACCATTCGCACATAACAAACTCATCCATCTCACCCCGAGCGGACCGGCAAGGTGGTACTCACGCTCCGTCCAATCGAGGCATTGCCGAGCCATTCCACGCCGGCTCGACGGCAAGCCGCCCAGATCGAGACCCATGCGGTCAAACCATACGACACCCGCTGGCGTCACATCGAATCGCTTATCCGCCGCAGCGACAATCCATCCGCGCTCCTGCAAGCCTCGCGTCATTGCCACTCCCACCCGCCCGGCTAGGTGGTCGTAGCAGCAACGAGCCAGACGCAGATGACGCGCCTCCGGATCAGGCAACCGTCGTCGTACAGGTTCTGTGGTGCCAATCAAGGCGAGATGCTCGAGCGCCAGCGCGACGTGCGAGCCCGCCAACCGATAGTAGCGATGCCGCCCTTCGGTCTTGACTGTCAGCAAGCCACCGGCGAGAAGTTTGGCAAGGTGCGCGCTGGCCGTTTGCGCCGTCACACCCGCTGCATGGGCCAGTTCACCGGCCGGCCATGCCCGTCCGTCGACCAGCGTCATCAACATGGTCGCGCGCGTCGGATCAGCGATCAGATAAGCGACAGAAGCGAGATTAGGTTGTGCGCGCATGCTCGATCCCCGATAAACCTGTCGCCAGCGTAACCCCATGCCGGATCGAATGCTTCGTCAAGTATCGAAGCATCAAGCAGCAAGATCGGTGCACACTCGACGTCATGGATAAGGTGACCGTGTCTGCCACAAGCATGCTGCAACGTCGAGTGTTGGCGGCGACCAGCATCAGCTACGCCGTGGTGTTGCTGGATGCATCGATCGTCAACGTCGCGCTGGAACGCATCTCCAAGGCCCTGGCAACCGATATCGCTGGCCTGCAATGGATCGTAAGCGCCTATACCCTGGCTTTTGCAAGCCTGCTGCTGACCGGCGGCATTTCAGGCGATCGCTGGGGCGCCCGGAATATGTACCTCGCCGGCCTGATCGTGTTCATCCTCGCCTCGGTGCTCTGTGGACTGGCGCCCGACCTGATGATTCTGATCGCCGCTCGCACCTTGCAAGGTGTCGGAGCGGCCATGCTGGTACCGTGCTCGCTGACCCTGATCAACCATGCCTATCCGCATCCTCAGCAACGTGCCTCGGCGATCGGCGTATGGGTCGGCTGCGGCGGAGTCGCCATGGCGGCTGCCCCCCTGATCGGCGGCATCCTGATTCACTGGTTCGACTGGCGCAGCATCTTTCTGGTCAACGCACCGATCGGCGTGGCCGGAATCTGGCTAACTTGCCGCATTCCTCGTGACAAGAGGTCACTGCACGCACGGCCGTTCGACCCCGCCGGACAAATCACCGCGATGCTTGCACTGGGTGCATTGATCGCCGTGCTGATCGAAGGCTCACGGCTCGGCTGGCGATCGCCAACGATCCTGACTGGGATGGCCATCGACGGCATGGCATGGGTGGCTTTTCTGTTGATCGAGGCTCGCCGGTCACATCCCATGCTGCCGCTGCCCCTGTTCAAGAACGCCATCTTTTCCGGCTCAACCCTCATTTCGATGGTGTCGGCCTTTGTGTTCTATGGCCTGACCTTTTTGCTCGGCCTGTATTTCCAGCGCGTGCACGGCTATTCGCCGTTGTGGACCGGGCTGTCTTTTCTGCCGCTGACCGCAGTGATGGTGATCGGGAGCATGCTGTCGGGCCCTCTCGTCGCCAGATACGGCCAACGCTGGCCCATGTGTGCGGCATTCGGTCTTTACATGCTTGGCTTCCTGGGACTGACCCTGCTCACTCCAGCGTCGCCTTACTGGCTCGCCGCGCTGTCCATGCCGGCGATCGGCATCGCCGCCGGCTTCATCTCTCCGGCCGCTACGGCGCCCGCCATGGGAACGGTCGAGAAAAGCCAGGCCGGCATCGCCGCCGGCGTACTCAACTCAGCCAGACAAACCGGTGCCGCGTTGGGTATTGCCGTGTTCGGCACGCTGATCGCCACATCTCCTTCGTTCGAGAGCGGTATGCACGCTGCGTTGTGGATCGCCGCCGCCGTTTCTCTTGCAGCTGCGGTGATCTGGCGATTGACCATTACTGGCGTACCCACCGCATGATCGGCCATATGGAGGGATGGGCGCATAGCTAGCGTCGTGTCCTGCGCGATTATTCCGGTCGGCGTTGACGGCCACTGCCTGAGCACAACCGGTGGCGGTGGCGGCAATGCAGAACGGCAAGGTCGCGATCGTTACGATCCGACTTGGCGTCGTACGGCGGGCTACAAGCTGGCGCTGGGCAGCGTGCAACCTGGCTGAGCGTTGCTCCGATCGCTATCGAGCACGCTTCGAAAGTGTTGTCCTGTTTCGCCCAAAATCTATCGCACCGCACTCTCCGGGTCGTACCCACCAACAAAAACCCCCGCAAAGGCGGGGGCTTTCGTCAAAGCTGGCCGAAAAACTCAGGCCGACTTTTTCTTCGGCGCGGCTTTCTTGGCAGCAACCGGCTTGGTCACCGTCGGCTTGGCACCGACGACAGCCGGGGCAGCGGTGTGCGCACGGGTATTGCCGTAGCTGCCGCGGTAGGTCTTGCCGCGACGGGTCTTGCGATCGCCCTTACCCATGGGAACTCCTTACGAATGATTGAATGATTGACCTTGCATCATAGCAGCGCCAGCGCAAAGCACCAAAATCAGGGATGTCCGTGCCCCACGCAGCCAGGCGTCTGATCAAAACACTCGCCATCCGGATCAATCTGCACGGTCACATGCTGGATATTGAAACGCTCCAGCAGCAGCTGGTTGATTGCCAGCAGCGCCGACGCACTGGCGGCCGGCTCGTGCAACTCGGCATGCAGCGTGGCCATGCGTGAGCCGGAGGCCAGTTGCCAGACGTGCAGATGGTGGATATTGCGGATCGACGGGTGCGCACTGCGCAAGGACTTTTCCACTTCCGCGCAGTCCATGCCATCAGGTACACCTTCGAGCAGGATATGCGCCGACAGGCGCAACAGCCGCCATGCGCTATTGAGGATCAGCAGCGACACCAGCAGCGACAAAACCGGGTCGGCCCATAGCCACCCCATCCAGCGAATGGCCAGTGCCGCCAATACGGCCGCCACGGAGCCCAGCAGATCACCGAGCACATGCAGACTCGCACCGGCCAGATTGACGTCATCGTGCGCATGCCCATGCAACATGCGCAGCACCACCATGTTGACGAACAAACCAAGAATCGCCACCACAAACATCACGCCGGATAGAATCTCGCCGGGATGCATCAGCCGGGTAACCGCCTCGTAAATGATCCAGCCAACTAGCACGAACTGGCTCAATGCATTGACGAAGCCAATCAGTACTTCCATTCGTCCGTAGCCATAGCTGCGCCGGGCGTCGGCCGGCTTGGTGGCCATCCACGCACCGACGAAGGCCAGCAGCAAGGCCAGCGAATCGACCATCATGTGGCCCGCATCGGCAAGCAACGCCAATGACCCCGACCATATGCCGCCAAAAACCTCGGCGATCATCATCACTGTGGTCAGCGCAAAGGCAAACAGCAGCTTGCCGCGGCGACGGCTGCCGGGATCGCCAATATCGTCGATCCCCTGGTCATGGTGCGCATGGCCGGAAGACGCGTCATGCGCGTGATCGTGGGAGTGGTCTTGGGCGATGCTCATACGCATATGCTAGAAATGACGACCGCCGTTACACAATCACTAAGAGCAAGAATCACTAAGAACAAGAATCACCGCATAGCCCCTACATTCAGATCAATGCACGCATTGCGGCCCGTGCACGTGGCCGTCGTGCCCACGGCGGCGGTCGCTGCGCAGATTGACGAAGTGCGAGCTGGCCACCAGCAGGCCACCGATGGTTACCAGCACGCTGTGCACGATGATCGAGATGCCTTCCCCATAGGTCACGCCAAGAACCAACAGCAGCAACCCTGGTATCGCTAGCATCAGCGGTAGCGGGCGCTGATGGCGCCGGTAACCGGTAATCAGCGCGAACAATGCGAGCGTGCAGGCAAAAAACACGAAGCCACGCTCGAATCGATGATCGGCCAGAAACTGCAGCCCGATGAAGGGAAGCAGTGCCAGAACAAAAGGCAGTGCAGCGCAGTGAATGGCGCAGAGAAAAGAAGCTGTCGCGCCGACACGGTCGGCCACGTGCCACCAACGGGATTTGCTTGCCTGATCGGACTTCATAGGCTTGTCCTGGGCGTCGCCCGGCAGGGCGGCTTGTGCACAGTCCAGTAATGTTACTTTATAACATTACTGAAAGCCATAGCTAACGGATGGCGCCCGAATTGTTGCTTCAGGCTTTGCGGCAAGCCTTGCAAGTACCATGGACTTCCAGCGTCTGCGCCTGTGGTTTGAAGCCAAGCGCTTTGGCCTGCGCCTCGATCAGATCGGCCACGCGCTCGTCGCAGACCTCCTGCGCGCTCGAACAACTATCGCAGATCAAAAACGGCACCTGATGCGCTTCGGCCGGGTGATGGCAGGAAACGAACGCATTGATCGATTCAAGCTTGTGGATGAAGCCATTTTCGAGCAAGAAATCCAGTGCGCGGTATACCGTTGGGGGAGCCGCGTTGCCGTGCTGCTCACGCAGCTGGTCGAGCAGATCGTAGGCCTTGATTGGCTTGTTGGCCGCCGCCACCAGTTCCAGCACTTCCTTGCGCAAGGGCGTCAGACGCAACCCGCGTTCCTCACTGGCATGCTCCACCGCGCGCACGAAGTTCTTTGCATCGTGTGGATGCGGATGATGTGCGTGCAGATTGTCGGTAGCGTTATGGCTCATCTGGCTTGCCTCGTTTTTTGATCATACAGCGCCGGCTGTGATGCCTCCGCGATGCTTATTTCATTTCAGCGGTGGTGGCCCGGCACGTGGTCGCCGCACCGGCTTCATCAATATCACAATCCAGCCGATCGGCCCCAGCGTGGCGGACCAGACGATGCCTTCCACCACTCGGCCACGCAACCAGCCCAGCACGGCACCGATCACGACAAATGCCACGCTCCACCAGAACATGGCTGCCCATGGCATCAGATTCAACAGGTTGAGATAGATATGTAAAAACGCGTCTGGCGAATCCGGATCGACGCCTTGAGAGGCCTTGGCGAGCAGCTCGTCCATGCCGATATCAGCGAATCATCGACATGGCAGCCATCATTTAACCCTGCGCCTTGCTGATCGCCACATCAATGCGCTTCAGCGCCTCGGCACGACCGGTCAGATAAAGCGTGTGATCGATCGACGGCGATACCTGCTTGCCAGTCAGCGCCACGCGCAGAGGCTGCGCGATCTTGCCCATACCGAGTTCGAGCGTGACTGCAATCTGTTCGATCACCTGATGGATCGGCTCCGGCTTCCACACGCAATCGGTGAGCAACGCCTTGGCCTGCTCAAGCACTGCCACGGCCGTATCGTTTTTCAGATGCTTGGCAACCGCCTTGTCGTCCCACTCGACGATGGGGCCGTACCAGATTTTCGCCTTCTCGACCATTTCCTTGAAGGTATGCACGCGATCGCGCAGGGCCACGATCACGTCGGCCGGTGCTGGTCCGCCCGAGGTATCGATACCCGCCCGTGCCAGATGCCATTCAAATTCCGATGCCAGCGTCTGCGGATCGTCCGTCTTCAGATAATGCTGATTGAGCCAGGCCAGCTTCTCGGTATCGAAGCGCGAGGCCGCCTTGTTGACGTCGGCGATGTCGAACAGCGCGATCATTTCGTCGGTGGAAAAAATTTCCTGATCGCCGTGCGACCAGCCCAGGCGCACCAGGTAATTGAGCAACGCGTGCGGCAGAAAGCCGTCGTCGCGGTACTCCATCACGCTGACCGCGCTGGTGCGCTTAGACAGCTTCTTCCCCTCTTTGTCGAGAATCATCGGCAGATGCGCAAATTCAGGCACGGCGGCGCCGAGCGCGTGATAGATATTGATCTGCCGCGGTGTGTTGTTGACGTGATCGTCGCCGCGGATAACTTCGGTGATGCCCATGTCGATATCGTCGACCACCACGGCAAAGTTGTAGGTCGGCCAACCATCGGAGCGAAAGATCACCAGATCGTCCAACTCCGCATTCGCCCACTCGATACGGCCTTTGACCTTGTCGTCGAACACCACCGAGCCTTCGATCGGATTCTTGAAACGGATCACGCGATTTGGATCGTCACGCAGCGGCTCCTGACGATCACGGTAGTAGCCGTTGTAGCGAGGCTTCTGACCCTTGGCCATCGCGGCCTCGCGCATCGCCTCGATCTCATCCTTGCTCTCGTAGGCGTAGTAGGCCTTGCCGGCTTTCACGAGTCCGTCAGCGACCTGTCGGTATCTCTCAAGCCGCTGGGTCTGGTAAAACGGACCTTCATCGTGATTCAGACCCAGCCACTGCATCGCATCGAGGATCGCTTTTACCGCGGCATCGGTTGAACGCTCGCGGTCGGTATCCTCGATACGCAGCACGAACTCGCCGCCGCGACGACGTGATTCCAGCCAGCAATAGAGTGCGGTGCGCGCACCGCCGATATGCAGAAATCCGGTGGGGCTGGGAGCGAAGCGGGTGCGTACGGTCATCGTATTCAAATATTGGGGACTTAAAGCGTGGATTTTAGCCGATACCGGGGCACTAACCGGCGAAGAGTAAGCAGAACACATCGCGCGCGTTATCGGAGCTGTGCGTTATTCGCGTCGCTGCTGATGCCGGGATGGTTGGGCATGGCTGCACCGGCACTGGCCGACAACCCTGGCTACGACCGCCCTGGCTACGGCTTTACACCGGTAGTGCTGGGTGCGGGCGACGTCACCATTGAGCAGGGATTTCCGGACTGGAGTCGCGATCATCAGGATGGCGTCAGCAGCTCGATGTACTCAACCGACAGCTTGGTCCGGCTTGGCGTGGGTGGCCCGTTCGAGCTTCAGCTGGGTGGCTCGGCCTACGACTATCTGTATTCATCCCTTTCACGGGATCAGACCGGGCTCGGGATCAACGACAGCAGTCATGGCCACGGCGACACCAACTTCGCTGCAAAGTTTGCGCCACCCACATCGAACAAGATTTTCAGCTGGGGCCTGCTTGCCAGTGTCGAATTCACCAACGGTTCGAAGAACTTCCGCAACGACCAGAACCAGTATCTGCTCGGTGCGCAGTTCAATCTGCAGGCTGACGAGCGAAACTCGCTCGGCGCTTATCTTCAAGACGTTCGCGCTGGTGGCAAGGACAGCACCACGGTAGCGCTCAGCGACAATTACAGCGTCAGCAAGAATTTTACGCTTTATGCGGAAACCGCTTTTCTGCACATGCCTGATCAAGGCAGCGGCACGGTAACCGGCGCCGGCTTGGCATGGTTGGTCAGCCCGCGCGTGCAGATCGACGCTGGCTTCGACCATCGGGTATCGGGCAACGCGCCCGAGTGGCAGACCAATCTGGGTGTATCGATTTACCTGGGTCGCTGATAAAGCGCGGCGAATGCGTCAAATCGCATTCACCGCGCCAACATCATTTGACGTGGATGGTGATCTTCTTCGACACCAGCGCAGGGTCGAACGGAATGTGGTTCTGATCGGCCATTTCAAGCTGCAAGGTATGGGTGCCGGGTGTCAGCTTCAGCGTGGTTTCGGTCTGGCCACCGCCGAAGTGCAAATGCGTTTCGTCTTTGGGAATCGGCTGCCCGGCAGGCGGCAGATCTTTCACGTCGACCAGCAAGTGGTGGTGACCGGTTTTCTCCTTGTCGACGCCAGCCGGGGCCACGCCCATGCCCTTGAGACCAAACAGCACGGTGACGTTCTCACCGACTGTGGCGCCGTCCTTCGGCGAGATGATGTAGACCTCGGCGCCGCTGGGTGCCTTGGTGACTGGCAAGCCAGGAGCATCGGCGGCAATTGTGACGCCGACAAATCCGGCGAGAGAGAAAGCTAGAGCAAGCAATACACGTTTCATCGATGCACTCCACGGCAGCTAGGGTTTCCAGTGTAAGCGTGACTCGTACCGAAAAACATCGCTGTTGCCCTGCACTACAGTCACCACAGCGTCATCAACCCGCCACGATGTCGCAACGCGATCCAACGATGCTGGGTCAACACAGTAGGGGTACGCTCATGCGCATCGGCATCGTCAGCGAAACCTATCCACCGGAAATCAATGGCGTCGCGCTGACCGTGCACAGCCTCGCCGCCGGTCTCGCCGCCCGCGGTCATAGCGTCGACTTGGTCCGCCCGCGCCAACAGCAGCCGCATACCGACGAAGCCGGCATCGACGTACTGAGTGTGCGTGGCGGTGCCCTACCCCGCTACCCTGGCCTGCGTTTCGGCCTGCCTGCCGGGCGGACCTTGCGCCAGCATTGGTCGGAGCAGCGACCCGATGCCATCTATGTCGCCACTGAAGGTCCGCTCGGCTGGTCGGCGATGCGCACAGCGAGGCAGATGGGCATTCCCCTGAGCAGTGGATTCCATACGCGTTTCGACAGCTACGCCGACCACTACGGCGTAGGCTTGCTGACCCCGCTGGTGCGCGGCTATCTGCGACGTTTTCATCGACGCGCTGGCGCCACACTGGTGCCGACCGAAGCACTGGCTGACGAACTGCATGCGATGGGCGTCGATAATGCGCGCTTGCTGCGACGTGCTGTCGATACGCAGCTGTTCCATCCGCGCTACCGCGACGAAGCATTGCGCGCCAGCTGGGGTGTCGATGCGTCCACGCCGGCAGTTCTTTACGTCGGTCGTATCGCCGCAGAGAAAAATCTCGCCCTGATGGTGCAGGCCTTTCGCGCTATCCAGCAGCAGGTGCCGCAGGCGCGGTATGTCTGGGTAGGTGACGGCCCAGAGCGCGCGGCGCTGCAATCGGCCAATCCGGATTTCATCTTCACCGGCGTGCAGCGCGGTGATGCGCTGGCCCGACACTACGCCAGCGCGGATCTGTTTCCGTTTTCAAGCCTTAGCGAAACCTTTGGCAATGTGATTCTGGAAGCACTGGCTGCCGGCCTGCCCGTGGTCGCCTATGCCGAAGGTGCCGCACGTGAACATCTGATCGATGGCGTCAACGGATATCGCATCGAGTCGGGCAACGCCCAGGCTTTCATCGATGCAGCGACCAAGCTGGGCAGCAATCCCGCCCTGATCCGGCATATGGGACGCGCTGCACATGCGGGCATGTCCGGTCTCTCGCCGGATGCCGTGATCCGGGACTTCGAAAACCTGTTGCGTGATCTGGCCGAGGAGAGAACTCATGAATCTGCTGCCGTCGTTTCGCACGCCTGAGCTCAGCCCTGAACTCAACATGGGTCCACGCTTTGCGCTGGATGGTCGAGTCTGTATCGCCGCCAATCGTTGGGGTGCAAGGCGGGCAGTAGGTCTTTTTTTCGGCGCTATCAGCCGACTGGGCGATGGCCTGTTCTGGTATGCGCTGATGGCCATGCTGGCTGTCATCGGCGGCGAGCGAGGACGTCTCGCTGCGCTGCACATGGCGCTTACCGGGCTCACCGCATTGCTGCTGTATCGATTGCTGAAACGCTGGACACGTCGACCGCGTCCGTATCGGGTGTGCCCCGGGGTGATCGCGCATGTTCCGCCGCTGGACGAATTCAGTTTCCCATCCGGCCACACGCTGCAAGCGGTGAGTTTCAGTATCGTGGCGATCAGCTGGTTTCCGTCGCTGGCACCGCTGCTGGTCAGCTTCACCGTACTGATCGCCGCTTCGCGAGTCATCCTCGGTCTGCATTACCCTAGTGACGTGCTGGCGGCCATCGGCATCGGTTGCGGTCTTGGCACCGCTTCGTTGTATCTGATGCCGTGGTTAACCATGCTGGCTTGAGTGTTCGTTGTGCTGGTCAACGCCGCTCTGATCAATACTTCCGCACGCCGTCATAAGTCTCTTTGAAGTCAGACAGATAGCATGGTTGTCCACAGGCTTTAAGCATCGTGCTCCACAATCGCTGTGGAAAACTTCTTCAAGGCACGCTGCACGAACCTGGACAAAACTTGCGCATCGCGTAGCAAGTGCTTGATGGATAAACCACAAAAAGGGCTTGTCCACAGGCTTTACCGCAAGCCTTCCACAATCGCTGTGGAAAACTCGCGGCTACCGACGATCAAGCCGCGCGAGGCATGCTGGAAAGAATGCCGAGGAGACCGGCCAGCTTGTCACGCATCTCGCGACGGTCGACGATCATGTCGATGGCGCCATGATCGACCAGGAACTCCGAACGCTGAAAACCTTCCGGCAGCGTTTCACGCACCGTCTGCTCGATCACACGTGGACCGGCGAAGCCGATCAACGCCTTCGGCTCACCGATATTGATGTCGCCCAACATGCCGAAGCTGGCCGATACGCCGCCGGTGGTCGGATCAGTCAGTACCGAAATAAACGGCACGCCGGCATCGCGCAAACGCGCCAGCACAGCGGCGGCCTTGGCCATCTGCATCAGCGAGAACAGTCCTTCCTGCATGCGCATGCCGCCGCTGGCGGCAAAACACACCAAAGGCGCGCGCTCTTTCAGCGCAAGCTCGCCTGCACGCGCAAATTTTTCACCACCGACCGAGCCCATCGAGCCGCCGATAAACGCGTATTCGAAAGCGCAGGCGACCATTGGCCGGGCCTTCAACATGCCACGCATGACGAGCAGCGAATCTTTTTCGCCAGTCTTTTTCTGCATGGCGACGATGCGATCACGATACTTTTTGGTATCGCGAAATTTCAGCGGGTCGGTGGGCTCCATGCTCGCCCAGAGTTCTTCGCCAGAACCTTCATCGAATAGAGCCTGCAAGCGCGTGCGGGCCTCGATATAACCATGGTGACCGCACTTGGGGCAGACCATCAGGTTCAGCTCGAGCTCGGGCCGATACAGCACGCTGCCGCAACCGCCGCATTTTTCCCACACGCCTTCGGGCACCGAACCCTTGCCGGGATTCGGCTGCGACTTGCGGGTCCGCGGGTTCATGATTTTTTGCAGCCAGTTCATCGCATCACCTCAAACGTTCCTGACCCGAAACGGCCAGGAAACCGTTTCAGTGTGTATCGAGCGCGGCGCGAATCGGTTGCAGGAAACCATGCACACGGTGGGCGATGTCATCCGCTTCCGTGGCCCCCGCCAACCGCTCGACCAGCGCGCTGCCTATCACTACCGCATCGGCAAACCCGGCGATGGCCTTGGCGCTTTGCGCATCGCGCACCCCGAAGCCTACCGCCACCGGCGCCTTGGCACGGGCCCGGATATCCGCCACGCGGGCGGCGATATCCCCGGTACTCAAGTGACCCGCACCAGTGATGCCAGCAAACGACACATAGTACAGGAAACCCTCAGCCATCCCGCACAACCGCGCCATACGCTCGGGTGCAGTGGTCGGCGCCGCCAACAGGATCTGCTGCAAACCCGCCGCCTTGAGCGGTGCCAACACGGCGGACTCTTCCAGCGGGCAATCGACCAGCAGAACGCCGTCCACACCGGCGGCAACGGCCTCCTGCGCGAAGCGCGCGTAGCCGTGAATCTCCACCGGATTGAGATACCCCATCAGCACCACCGGCGTATCGGCATCGCGCTGGCGGAAGGCGGCGACACAGGCCAGCACGTCCGCCAGTCCCACACCCTTGGCAATGGCTCGCTCGCTGGCGTGCTGGATCACCGGGCCATCGGCCATCGGATCGGAAAACGGCACACCCAACTCGATCAGATCGGCACCGACATCGACCAGGGCATGCATCAGCGCCACCGTGTGCTGGGGAGCAGGATCACCAGCGGTGACGAAGGGAATCAAGCCAGTACGGCCAGCGGCTTTCAGCGCGGCGAAACGACGGTCGATGCGGCTCATACCTGCACTCCTTCGCGGGCAGCGATCGTATGCACATCCTTGTCGCCGCGACCGGACAAGTTGCACAGCACCAGCCGATCTTTCGGCATCTCGCGGGCCAGCTTCACCGCCTGTGCCACGGCGTGGCTGGACTCCAATGCGGCGAGGATGCCCTCGGTGCGCGCCAGCAGATGGAACGCCTCCAGCGCCTCGTCATCGGTCACGCCGACGTACTCGGCGCGGCCGGCATCCTTGAGAAAGGCGTGCTCGGGACCGACGCCGGGATAGTCGAGCCCGGCAGAGACCGAATGCGTCTCGGTGATCTGGCCGTTGTCGTCGCACAGTACATAAGTACGGTTACCGTGCAACACGCCCGGGCGGCCCGCGGCCAGCGAGGCGGCGTGGTGTCCCGTCTCGATACCCTCGCCTGCCGCCTCCGCCCCCACGATGCGCACATCGGCGTCGTTGAGGAAGGCGTGGAACAGGCCAATTGCGTTAGAACCGCCACCGACGCAAGCGGTCAGCACATCAGGCAGACGGCCGTACTGCTCTAGCATCTGCTCGCGCGCCTCACGGCCCACGATCGCGTTGAAGTCGCGCACCATCATCGGATACGGATGCGGACCAGCCACGGTGCCGATGATGTAGAAGGTGTCGGCCACATTGGTGACCCAGTCGCGCATCGCTTCATTCAGCGCGTCCTTCAAGGTCTTCGAGCCGGACGTCACCGGCACCACCTCAGCACCGAGCAGTTTCATGCGGTAGACGTTGATCTTCTGTCGCTCGATATCCACCGCGCCCATGTACACCACGCACTTCAAGCCGAAGCGCGCCGCCACTGTGGCGCTGGCCACTCCGTGCTGGCCGGCGCCGGTCTCGGCGATGATGCGCGGCTTGCCCATGCGCTTGGCGACCAGGGCCTGGCCGATGGTGTTGTTGATTTTGTGCGCGCCGGTGTGATTGAGATCTTCGCGCTTGAGCAATATCTGCGCGCCACCGACGTGTTTCGACAACCGTTCTGCGTGATAGATCGGGCTGGGACGGCCCACGTAGTACTTGAGGTCGCGGTCCAGCTCGGCGATGAAGTCGGGATCTTCGCGCAGGCGCAGGTAGGCCTCGGTCAATTCGGCCAGCGGCGCCATCAGGGTCTCGGCGACATAGCTGCCGCCGTAATTGCCAAAGCGCCCGTGTTCATCAGGCCAGCGATGGTAGTCCTGGGGAATCGTCATGCGGGTTTCCTGTGCGAAAAGCTGTTATCGAGCCGATGCCATCGATGAGGCGGGCGAGCCCTAAGTTATCGCGAACGAAGCATCCGGAAAAGCGATAAGATCGCTACTACATGTCAGAAAAACTCACATGAAGACCATCCGCGACCTGCCACCACTGAATGCCTTGCGGGCCTTCGAGGCCACCGCCAGGCTGGAAAGCGTGAGCCGCGCTGCGCAGGAGCTGCATGTCACGCACGGCGCGGTCAGCCGACAGCTTCACGCCCTGGAGGACGCTGTTGGCCAGCCCTTGTTCGTCCGCCAGGGTCGTGGACTCGGCCTGACCTCGGCCGGTGAGCAACTGCGCGACAACGCCACCGATGCCTTCGAGCGCTTGCGGGATGGCTGGGCCAGCCTGCGCCGTGGAAGCGAACAGGCACCCTTTGTGCTGGCCTGCCCTGGCAGCCTGCTGGCCCGTTGGGTGATACCCCGTCTCGATCAGCTCGGTCGCGACCTGCCTGAGTTGAAACTGCATCTGGCCGCCCAGGAAGAACCCTTCTCGCCCGCTTTGAGCAGTTTGGGCGCCGCACTGATGCTGGCCAGCCCGCCGTTCCCTGTTGCCTGGCAGGTGTACGAACTGGCGCCGGAGTGGATCGGTCCGGTGGTCAGCCCCCGCTATGCCGGCATGGTGCCTCTGCAGACGCAGCCTTCAAGCGTGCTGCAACAGGAACTGCTGTTACACACCACCTCACGCCCCCAGGCCTGGCCGGACTGGGCTCAAGCCGAAGGCATCGCGTTCGATTCGCTGCATTACGGCCAGGGCTTCGCCCATCTTTACTATCTGCTGGAAGCCGCGGTAGCCGGGCTCGGCGTCGCCATCGCACCACGACAACTGGTCGCTGACGATCTCGTCGCCGGTCGTCTGCTCGCGCCCTGGGGGTTTCAGCAGACCACAGCATCGTGGATTCTCGCCGCGCCACGGCGCGGCAATGACAAGCGCCTCGACGCTCTGGCGAACTGGCTGCGCCAAGCCCTGGCCAGCGACCGGCCTAGCTTGCCGTAAAAGCATCCTGGCGTATGGCCTGAATAAAAGCCCTGAGCTTGGCGGCATCCTTGATGCCCGGTGCCGATTCGACACCGCTGGCGACATCCACCGCCCACGGCCGCGCGATGCGCACGGCCTCCGCCACGTTGTCCTGAGTGAGACCGCCCGCGAGAATCAGCGGCTGTGCCAGATCCTTCGGCATCAGTGTCCAATCGAAGGCCTTGCCGCTGCCCCCGGCCTCGCCAAGACCATGGCCATCCAGCAACAACCCGGCAGCGCCGGGATAGTCACGCAGACGCGGCAGGGCCGCCGCACCCGCACCCATCGCAATAGCCTTCAGGTAACGGCGCCCGAATTGCCCACACCAGGCATCGTGCTCGTCACCGTGGAACTGCAACAGCTCGGGCTGCACCGCGGCGATGACGTCTTCCACATAGGCCTCCTCGTCATCCATGAACAAGGCCACGGTATCGACGAACGGCGGCAGCGCCTGACGTATCGCTTTCGCCTGGGCGATCGACACGCAGCGTTTGCTGCGCGAGGTAAACACCAGGCCGATCGCATCTGCCCCGAGGGTGGCGGCAAGCAGCGCATCTTCTACGCGGGTCATGCCGCAACATTTGATGCGCGTCATGAGGCAACCTCGATCAAGCGTGGTTCGGGCAAACAGACTTCGGCCGGCAAACCCCAGTGGACGGGATAACGCGGCCCCAGAAAGGTAAGACCGGATGCCGGTGCCGTTGGGCCGGCCAGGTGACGATCGCAGCCAGCCAGCAGCTCGGCCATCCATCCCACCGGCTTTTCGCCACGGCCAATGAGCAGCAATGAACCCACAATATTCCGCACCATGTGATGCAGAAATGCATTCGCCTCGATATCGACAAACAACTGTTCGCCTTCACGCCGCACGCTCACCTCCAGCACCGTGCGGCGCGGATGCGCGGCCTGGCACGACAGTGCGCGAAATGCGCTGAAGTCGTGCTCGCCGCACAATCCCTGCGCGGCCTTGTGCATCAATTCGGCATCGAGTGGCAGACGCTCCCAGGTCACATAGCGGGCATCCAGCGCCGCGCGCACCGGTCGATTGAGGATGTGATAACGGTAACGCCGGCTGCGCGCGGCATAGCGCGCGTGGAACTCTGCCGCCACCGGTTGCGCCCAAAGCACCGCCACGCTATCAGGCAAATTGGAAGACACGCCTAGCATCCAGCCACGCATATCACGCCGCGCCTCGGTATCGAAGTGCACGACCTGGCAGCGACCGTGCACGCCGGCATCCGTGCGCCCCGCGCAGCTGATCTCGACCGGATGGGCGGCGACCTTTGATAGCGCCCGCTCCACACTTGCCTGGACACTGGCATCGGTTTTCAGCCGCTGCCAGCCGCAGAAGTCAGTGCCGTCGTATTCGATGCCAAGGGCGATGCGCATGACGTTCGGTACAAGCTCGATAAATGACGGACAAGATTAGCAGGTCGCTCCTGCGCATCCTGCGCTCGCGACACTGGACCATCCCTGGTCGGCGGCCGCCAATAAAGTCGGGCCGGCAAAGGCCGGCCCGACAGTGAGTGCGTTACGTATCGTGAAAGGTCAGCCCAGCGTTTCCAGCAACCGCTTGGCGACATCCTGCTGAATTTGCGTACCTTCCTTGATCACTTCATCGAGCATGGCGCGAGCGCCGTCGGCATCGCCCATGTCGACATAGGCACGGGCCAGATCGAGTTTGGTATCGACCGGATCATCGTTGAAATCATCCAGGCCATCATGAGCCCTGCTGCTGTCGTGCGCGCTGTCCCTGTGCGCTACAACCGGCTCCTCGAACTGCCAGCTTGAGCCTGGTTTGACCGGATCCGCGGAAGAAAGCTCAGCATGCGAATCCGACGCACTGGGCGGAGCAACCGGCTTGCCGGTTTCCGGTTCGCCACCGGGTGGGTTCACGCGACCGGGCGTAGTCAAATCGAAATTGAAATGGTACTCACTGACCGTCTTGGAAGATGGCAATGGTGGCATCGCCGGCGGGACTTTCGTCGCAGGCGCCTCAACTTCTGGCAGCGCTGCATCAGACGCATAGTGATCGAGGTCGAACGCACGACGCGCTTCGTTCATTTCGTGCGGCGGCAACTCGACGTGGTGATCGAAGAGCGGATGGCCCGGCGCGAGATCCTCGCCCATGTGCAGAACGTCCTGCCATTCATCCTGATCGGTATCGGTGATATGCGCATGCATCGCTTCAGCAGCCGCTTCGAAGTGATCGACATCGCGACGCGAGTAATACAGCGTAACCAGCTCCAGATGCAGGTCGATATCGTCAGGATGTTCGGCCAACTGGTCCAGCAACTCGTTCTGATCGATGTCACTCGGGTCGTGCCCGATCGACTCCGAGCCGAAACGGTCAGCCAACGAGGACGATGACTGCCCGACCGGGGAGGATGCCTTGCGCCGGCGCCCCAGCAAGGCCAGCAGGATCAACAGCACAATCGCACCAGCGCCTGCAGCCCACGCCTGCGTATACCAAGGCTCGTCGTTTACTACGGGCGCAGGGCTAGGCTTGATCACCGGTACGGGTTTGACTGCCACGGGAGCGCTGGCTGCAACCACTGGCGTCGCGATCGATTTCACGGAGCTTGATGCGACCGGCGCGGCGCCGGCAGTGGACGTTGCCGAGACCGGTGCCGCAGCCGTGCCAGCAGCAGCCACCGTCGTCGTGGCTATCGGCTTCGTCACCGGAGTTGCCGCTACGGCCGGAGCACTCGCGGCGGCCGCGATAACGGGCGCTGACTGTGCCGGCAAACCCGCCGCCTTGCGCGCGGCGGCAAGCTTGTTCTGCAGATCGGCTATCTCGCTGTCCTTGAGGGACAACAGATGCTCGTTCTTGCTGTTGATATCGTTCAAATCCTGCAGGCGCGTTTTCAGATCCGTGCTCTGCTGCTGGGCGCTGGCCAGGCTTTCTTGCGTGCGCTGCAGATCCTGACGCAAGCCGGACGTCGCTTTATCGCCCTTGCCACCCGCCCTGCCACCCTGGTCGGCTGAACCCTGCTGATCACTGGCGGATACGAGTGCCAGACGATCGGCTGTACTGTTTGCCGTCGAGGTCGGTGCACTGGACGAACGCGTTGCCGCATCTGCCACGGCGGTGGATTTGCCGACCCGGCCGGCACGCCAGTCGCTGTTCTGCCGCTGCACTTCGGCGATGGCGGCGGCGGCGGCTAGCGTCTGTGCCTCGGAAGTGGTGGGAATACGCAAAATGGCGCCGCGCTTTAGCGCATTGATATTGTCGCGATAGAACGCATCCGGATTGGCCTGTTTCAGCGCGATCAGCATCTGGTTCATGCTCACGCCGGAGCCCGGCGCCGTGCTGCGCGCAATCGCCGACAACGTTTGCCCGCTCTCGACCGGGCCATACTTGCCCTTGTCGGCGGTGGCTGAGGCCGACTCTGTTTTCGGTTCGGCTGCAGGGCGCCTCGGTCGGGGGGCTGCAGTTTCAGTTGCCGAAGATGTCGCGGCAGTGCTGCGCGCCGGATGGCTTGACGCCAAATGCGTTGATGGCTGGGATGCTGCAGCCACCGCACTGCCCGGCTGCGAATTGGGTGGATCAAGCAGAATGGCAAACTCGCGAACGCTTTTGCCCGCGTGGCCATCCACTTCGATCAACAGATCGAGATAGGGGTCGTTCACCGCTACCGTGCTGGTAATGCGGATGACCGATCGGCCGCCGTTGGTGACGACGCTGAAACTCAGCGGCACGGTAGGTCGCCCACCCACGATGCCAGCCCGGGCAAAGTCCTCGTTCGAGGCCAGTTGCGCAGTCAGCCCCTTCAAATCCGCCGGAGTGGCAGCATTGATCGGGATTTCAGCCAGCAGTGGCTGCCACAACGCCGATTTGACCTGGATCTGACCCATGTCCAGCGCCAGCACCTGGCTACTACCCAGCGCCAGCGCCACCAGCATCGACAACTTCAACGAACGATTCATTTGCGTGTTCCCCCGAACGACTCTTAACGCCACTAGATTAAAGTCGCCATCGCGGCGGCGAACGCTCCAGACGCGGAGCCACTTTAGTTACATGCATGCCAATCAACAATAGCTGAAACGACCACTTGCAGTACATTCCTGTAGTTCGTTCTCGCTCTACAGCACACTTCAGCGATGTCCAACCGCCGGTTTTGTGTGCAACGCCTGCAACTCCTGCAACTCCTGCTGCATTTTGGCAATGGTTTGATCCTGCTGCTGCAGGCGTTGACTGGCTTGCTTGCTGTCCGATTCCTGCTTCGCCACCGTGTCCTGCAACTGCCTGACCTGGGCCTGCTGCTGCTCAAGCTGCTGTTTGGCCTGTGCCAACGACGCCTGCGTTGCTGCGGCAGAATGGGTCTGGTGCGCCTGCCCCTGACCGCCGCCAGCCCAGGCGGCGGACGAAACCATCAGCAAAACCAGACCAGCGACTTTCCAATCGCGCACTCCGACCACACCTGCCATCACAGGTAATCCTCGATCAACTTTTCGGCAATCTGCACGGCGTTGAGTGCCGCACCCTTGCGGATATTGTCCGAGACAATCCATAGATCCAGGCCGCGTTCGTGCGAAATATCCTCGCGGATACGCCCGACGTATACGGCGTCGTTGCCGGCGGCCTCCCCCACCGGCGTCGGATAACCGCCCGGCTTGCGCTCGTCCATCAACACCACACCTTCGGCCTGTTGCAACAGTTCACGCGCCTGCTCGGCGGTGATCTTGTCGGTCGTCTCGATATGCACCGCCTCGGAGTGACCGTAAAACACCGGCACGCGAACCGCGGTCGGATTGACCTGGATCGACTCATCTTCCAGAATTTTACGGGTCTCCCAGACCAGCTTCATTTCTTCCTTGGTGTAACCATTCGGCTGAAACTCGTCGATCTGCGGGATGACATTGAACGCGATCTGTGCCGGGAATTTCTTGCCCGGGTCGACGCTTTGGAAATTCAGCAGCGCAGCGGTCTGCCGGCCAAGCTCCTCCATGCCCTGACGACCGGCACCTGACACCGACTGGTACGTCGCCACGTTGATCCGCTCGATCTGCACCGCACGATGAATCGGTGCCAGCGCCACCAGCATCTGCATGGTCGAGCAGTTGGGGTTAGCTATGATGCCGCGGCGCGTGTAGTCAGCAATGGCATGCGGATTGACCTCGCTGATCACCAGCGGCACGTCATCGTCGTAGCGAAACTCCGAAGTATTGTCGATCACCACGGCACCGGCCGCTGCCGCACGTGGCGCGTGCTCGCGGCTGACCGAACCGCCGGCCGAGAAGAACGCGATATCGACCCCCGTGAAATCGTAGGTATCGAGCAGCTGAACCGTCACCTCTTGGCCTGCATACGTGACTTTGCCACCGGCAGATCGCTCGCTCGCCAAGGGCACCAGCTCGCTGACCGGAAAATCACGGCTGGCCAGAATCGCCAGCAACGTTTCACCGACGGCGCCCGTCGCACCGACCATTGCCACTTTGTAACTGCTCTTTTTACTCACTGATCTTTTACCTGCGATTCCAGTTCACGAGAGGTTCGATATAAAAATTGATGGCCGATAAAACGCAGATCCATCCAAACCGTCGTCGCAGAATATACGAGTGGGCGTTTGGACGGCTACGTGTCTCATCACTTTCCCAACACTTCGGTATTGATCGGGCTTGGTGGATGCCCTGCCTGCAGTCCGTGGCCTAGCGCCGCGATCAGATTGTCGGCTGCCAGTGTGGCCATTGCGTGGCGCGTTTCTTCGGTCGCGCTGCCAAGATGCGGGCTGAGCACGGCATTCTCGAGCGCCAGTAAATCGGGGTGCACCGCCGGCTCACCTTCGAATACGTCCAGCCCCGCAGCCGCCAGTCGGCCCTCACGCAGCGCTGCGGCCAGCGCCACATCATCGACGATGCCACCGCGCGCGATGTTGACCAGCACGGCTTGCGGTTTCATCAGCGCCAGCTCCAGGGCACCGATAACGTGCCGGTTTTCCGAAGTGAATGGCAGCACCAGGATCAGATGATCGGACTCACGCAACAGCGTGGACTTTTCAACATATCGCGCCTTGCAGGCTTCCTCGATATCGGCCGGCAGGCGATGACGGTTGTGATAAATCACCGGCATACCAAAGCCCGCCGCACGTCGCGCAATCGCTTGACCGATCCGGCCCATGCCGAGGATGCCCAACGTCTTGCCGTGTACGTCGACACCAAGCCAATCGTCAAAGCGCATGCCATTCCACTGCCCCGCGCGCAGCCAGCGTTCGGCTGCACCGACGCGACGCGAGGCGGCCAGCATCAATGCCCAGGCGTAATCGGCCACGCTCTCGTCGAGCACCCCGGGTGTATTGCACGCAAGCACGCCAGACTGAGTCAGCGCGGGAATATCCAGATTGTTGTAACCAACGCCCAGGTTGGCGATGGCCTTCAATCGCCGATTGCCGTCGAGCACCGAGGCATCCACGCGATCGCTACCGCCCACTATGGCGCCATCGAAATCGGCAAGCGTGCCTTTCAGCTGTTCGGCCGAGCGTTTCTGGTCGACCGTCTCTGCCACGACGTCGAAATATTGTTCGAGCCTGGTCACGATATCGGGGAAAAGTGGCCGAGATATCCACACGCGTTGCCGCTTGCTCATCCAGCAAATGCCTCCTCAATAGCCCGTCGACCCATAAAAATTCCCGACCGCATCAGGGAATCCTGGGCTCGACCGTACCGACATCTCCGCACTGCGCGCGATGACGCAGCGCATGATCGATCAGCACCAGTGCCATCATCGCCTCGGCGATCGGCGTGGCACGGATGCCGACACAGGGATCATGGCGACCCTTGGTCACGACCTCGGTTGCTTCACCTGCTGTGTTCACGCTGTGACCGGGAATCAGGATGCTTGAGGTCGGCTTCAGAACGATCGATGCTGTCACCGGCTGCCCGCTGCTGATGCCGCCGAGAATGCCACCCGCGTGATTGGACGTAAAGCCGTCCATACGCATCTCATCGCGATGCTCGCTGCCGCGCTGATTCACGGCGGCGAAGCCGTCACCAATCTCTACTCCCTTGACCGCGTTGATCGACATCAGCGCGCTGGCCAGATCGCTGTCGAGCTTGCCGTAGATCGGCTCGCCCCAGCCCGGGGGCACGCCATCGGCCACCACGTTCACACGCGCGCCGACCGAGTCACCGGACTTGCGCAGCGCGTTGATAAACATCTCCAGCTCGGCAACCTGCGCGGCATCGGGCCAGAAGAAGGGATTCTGCTCCACCGCGTCCCAATCGAAAGCCCTCGGCGTGATCTCGCCGATCTGGGCCAGATAGCCGCGCACGCGCACGCCATAACGCTCGGCCAGCCATTTCTTGGCGATCACGCCCGCAGCTACCCGCATTGTGGTCTCGCGCGCGGAAGAACGACCGCCGCCGCGCGGATCACGGATACCGTACTTCTGCCAATAGGTGTAGTCGGCGTGACCTGGACGAAACGTCTGCGCGATATCGCCGTAATCCTTGCTGCGCTGATCGGTATTGCGAATCAGCAGCCCAATCGGCGTGCCGGTAGTCTTGCCCTCGTAGACGCCGGACAGGATTTCCACGTCGTCCGCCTCGTGTCGCTGCGAGGTATAGCGGCTCTTGCCAGTGGCGCGCCGATCCAGATCGCGGCGAAACTCTTCCACCCCGATCGGCAGCCCAGGGGGGCAGCCGTCGATTACACAGCCTATCGCCGGCCCGTGACTTTCGCCAAAGGTGGTGACAGTAAAAATCTTGCCGAAGGAATTGCTGGACATGGCGCCTGGATGCCGTTGAAAACCGTGACAGCTTAACCGCGATGAGGTTTTGCTGTGCAGCAGGCCTGCCACTCCCGATCGAGCATAGCGTAGATCACATCATCGGCCCACTCGCCATCCATGCGCAGGCTTTCACGAAAATGCGCTTCCTTGCGCATGCCGACACCCTCGAGCAGCTTGATACTGGCGTGATTGCGCGGGTCAACCGAACCAAACACGCGATGCTTGTGCAAACTGTCGAAGACGAAGCCCAACACGGCATTCAGTGCCTCGGTCGCAATGCCTCGCTTCTGATAAGAAGGCGACAGGCTGATACCCAGTTCGACAGCTGCCTCGGCATCAGCCACGAAATGCAAGCCAACATCACCAATCAGCTCGTCGGTACGGCTCCATCGGATAGCCCGCTGGAACCAGGTTCCCGGTGTATCCGGCGCAACCGCGTGACAGGCCTCGATAAAGCGACGCGCGTCGTCCACGAATGCTGGCCGCCAGCCCTGGTAACGACTGACCTCGGGATCGGCGCGATAGCGAAACAGCACCTCGGCATCTTCGCGGCGCAGCCCGTCGAGCCGCAGTCGTGTCGTAGTCAGCTGCATTGCCGTCGCCTGCCAGTTGCCGGCAGATCAACCAGGACGTCGATCCGCCGCCGCGCGAATTGCATCGGCATGCTCAAGCAGATCGCGCCGCTCGATCGCAAATACGCCCATCGCGCCAACCTTGAACTCGATCCACACGAAGGGAATTTCGGGCAGCAAAGCGGATAGCGCGTGCTCACTCTCGCCAACCTCGACGATCAGCAAGCCATCCTCGGTGAGGTAGTCAGCCGCCTCATTGAGCATGCGCAAACAGAGGTCGAGACCGTCTTCGCCGGAGGTCAAGCCGAGCTTCGGCTCATGCCGGTACTCGCCCGGCAACGCGGTGTATTCGTCCTCGGTGACATACGGTGGATTGGAGACGATCAGGCTATAGCGTTGGCCTTTGACGCCGGCAAAGAGATCTGACTGGATCGCATTGACACGGCCTTCCAGGTGCTGGAACACGATGTTTTCCCGCGCCAGCGACAGCGCGTCCTCGCTGATGTCGACGATGTCGACCTGCCACTCCGGGTTGTACTCGGCCATCGCGATGCCGATGCAGCCCGAGCCGGTGCACAGATCCAGCGCGCGCTCGATGTGGCGATCGTCCAGCCACGGTGCAAAGCGCGACTCGATCAGCTCGGCGATCGGTGAGCGCGGCACGAGTGCCCGGCGATCGCTCTTGAACTTCAGTCCCGCAAACCAGGTTTCGCCGACCAGGTAAGCCACCGGCAAACGCTCATTGATGCGTCGGTCGATCAACGCCAATACGTTTTCGCGCTCATCCCTGGTCAAGCGGCCGGCGCCGTAAGCCGGGGGAATGTCCGGCGGCAGATGCAGACTGGCCAGCACCAGGTGCGTGGCTTCGTCGATCGGGTTGTCATGGCTGTGCCCGAAGGTAAGCCCGGCGGCCGAGAAGCGACTTGCGCCATAGCGGATGAAGTCGATGATCGAGGCAAGTTCGGCAGTCACGGAGAATCCTGGGCATACGCGGTCAAGGGCGGGCAGTATAAAGCCAGCGACCCGGATCGCCCGGCTTGCTTATACTGGGCGGATGACCTTCAAAATCATCCTCCAGTATGTGCTGCCCCACCGCGCGTTGTCGCGAGTGGTTTATTGGGCTACGCGCTGGACGTTTGCGCCGTGGAAAAACTGGCTGATCAGCACCATCGTGCGCAATTACCAGGTCAACATGACCGAGGCGGTCCAGCCCGATCCGTTGGCCTACCAGCATTTCAATGCCTTCTTTACCCGCAAGCTGCGCGCCGACGCGCGGCTTGCGGATGCCGATCCAGCCACCCTGCTCTGCCCAGCCGATGGCCGCATCAGCCAGTCCGGCGACATCGTCGAAGGACGGATCTTTCAGGCCAAGGGCCACGACTACACCGCCGCCGAGCTGCTGGGTGACGAAGCCGCCGCTGCGCCTTATCGCAACGGTCGCTTCGTCAACGTCTACCTCTCACCGCGCGACTACCATCGCGTGCACATGCCGCTGGCCGGGCGACTGAAGGAGACCGTACACGTGCCAGGTCGCATTTTCAGCGTGGCGCCATTCGCGGTGGAGGCGATCCCCCGGCTATTTGCGCGCAACGAGCGGCTGGTTTGCCATTTCGAAGGCGAGCATGGTCCGTTCGTACTGGTGATGGTCGGTGCGATTCTGGTGTCATCGGTGGCCACGGTGTGGGACGGCCTGGTGATTCCGCCCTATGCGTCATCGATCCGCCGCAAGTCGTTCGAGGGCCAGAACATCACGCTGGAACGTTTCGCCGAGATGGCCCGTTTCAATATGGGCTCCACGGTGATCCTGTTGATGCCTGAAGGCATGGCGACACTGGATACCCTGCAACACCAGCAACCGGTGCAGGTTGGCCAGCGGATCGGCTCCTGCTGAAATCGTCCACGCGTGTATGCAAGATCCTGCTGCCAAATTCAGCCACTCATCGCGTGATGACGCAATACGTCATTTTGTGACGTTCTAGGCGCAATCGCGTATAGTCCTCTACTACGATCACCGCCAGCCGCGCAGCGATGCTGCCTTGCCGTTGATCATCAAGGGGAACTCATGCGATTACTCACACCCGTCATCGTGATGATGCGCGCGCGCCAGCTGGCCCGCCAGTTTCGCGGCATCGAGCGCAGCGTCCGCGCACTGCCGGAACGTAGTCGGCCCCGCATGAGCATGTTGGCTTTGCGTGAGATCGGTCAGGCATCACGCACCGAGTTTCCACATTTGTATGGCACCGCGCCGGAAGCGCGCTATCTGCCATGGGGTCAAGGCACCGAGGCGGGTTTTGAGCGCGCATGCTCGAACAATCCGGAGGTCGCCATGCGTGGCATCGCCTTATGGCTGGCCGTGGCGTATCACGAAACCAAGAATTCGCCGCACGCACGCCTGCAACCGCAGTACCGTCAGCTGATGCAGCTGCTGCGGGAAATAAAAGAGGTTCGCACCAGCGGGGATACCGTCGACAGCTGGATGCAGTCAAGTCAGGCGGCCTGACGTAACCGCTGCCTTCGATAATTTGTCAGCTCTTCACTAAACCTGCTGGCTCAACGGCAATCCGGCAGTTTGAGGGTTTGTCCGACACTGATCGAGTGGTGCTTCAGTCCATTGATGTCCGCGACTTCCTGCACACTGGAACACTGCAGTTTGCGCACCACGCTGGCGAGCGAATCACCACGACGGACCTTGTAAACCTTGTAGCGGCGTTCGGCTTTCGCCACCGGCGCAGGCGCTGCCGGGGTGTACGCCACCGTCGGTATGACCGCCGTATGCAGATCATTGGCGAGAATCGGCCACGGGCCATTGACGCAGCGCGAGGCATAGACTTTTTCCAGTGGTTTGGGTACTTGCAGCTGGCTGCCGGCGGGTTGCTCGACCTGCGGATCAAGCCTTGGATTGAGATTGCGCAGCGTGCGGAACCAGCCATCGCTCATGCCATAGGACGAACCCAGGCATACGGTGAGCTCGGACAGTGAAGTCATGCGCTGCAGGATGATCTTGCCCGGTACGCCATCCACTTTCGGAAATTTCAGGTTGTAGCTGTCCGGGTGCAGAAACAGCCACGCCGCCGCAAGCACCGATGGCACGTAATCGCGGGTTTCCTGCGACAACTGGTTGTAAACACGCGGGTCGTAGAAGCTCACCGACGTATCGTCGCCCACCAGTCGTCGCATGCGGCCCTCGCCACCGTTGTAGGCCGCGATGGTCAGCTCGAGATTGTTGTTGAACTGGCCCAGTTGCTCATTGATGTACTCGGCGTTGGCCCGGGCAGACTCCGCTGGATCGTAGCGCAGGTCGAATCCGTCGTCGCTGGTCAGTCCGAAACGCGTGCCGGTGGCGTACATGAACTGCAGCGGCCCGGCGGCACCCGAACGCGACACCGCATGCACCTTGCCGCCAGACTCCTTGGCCATGATGCCGAACAGTAGCGCCTCGGGCAGATCAGCGCTCTCATACTGCGGCCACATCTCAAAGCGCATGTACTGATAATTGACGTAGGCATCCATCAAAGCCGGGCGCCATTGGGTGAGCCACATCTCCAGCGCCGCCTTGACCGGCCCGTTCATCGCGATCAATTCGGACAGTTTCTGTCCGTGCAGCAGGGTCACACTGCGCTGCGCCTCGGGCAGGCTGGCTGCGCCGGTCTTCCCGGTAGGCAGCGCGGCCTGGGACGGATCGACATCGCTATCCAGATCCTGATCGCCGCCAAAGTCACCATCCTTCAGCCGCAGCAAGCGATCGAACACCGAAAAGAACCGCTGTGAATCGCATCCCGGCGTCGTGCCGCAGTGCGCAGCCGCCGCTTTCAACTGATCCAATGACTGCGTCAGTGTCAGCTGCGATGCCTGCTGGTTGCCCTCGCGCGACTGCTGCAGCGCGACCTCGTAACCCTTGCTCGCCTGGTCGAGCTGCGCATAAAGCGCATTGACCGAGGCACTGGGCTTGCCTGCCGCTGACGGCGCGCTTGCACAGGCGCCGAGCAGGGTCATGGCAGCGGCGAGAGGCGCGATACGGAGGTAGCTGGAGAGTACCGACATGGGGGATTTCGCTAGCTGCAAAGTGTCCACCATAGCCGGCGCTGCGATCCGACTCAACGACCACGGATACGCGACAGCATGAGCATGGTCGCTACAATCGGTTGGCCACCCACGGATGCAAAACACATGATGGAAGTCTTGATCGACAGCAATGATCGCACCTGCGTGAGCATGGCCCCTCCATCCAGCATGGGGGCAACCCTGCTCGGACACGCACTTGAATTGAGCGATTCCGGGAAGTGTGTTCTCCAGATCATTTCCGTCGAACGCCGCATTGGCAGCCAGCTGGGCCAGCAAATTCCGAACGGCGTAATGAATTACATCGTCGACGACAAGCGCTGAGTCACGCATGCCACGTATCGAAGTTGCCTCCGTAGATGCACCCTTCCCCGAACGCCTGCGCGGTGGCTTCGGCTATCCGTTGCGCGGCTCCGGATTGGCCACCTGTGTCGCACTGGCACTTATCCATTACGTGGGGCTGCTGCCGTCGTACATCGGCGCGCTGGCCAGCATATTCGTGTGGGCTGCTACCTGGCGCTATGCCGCCACCTGTCTGCTACACACGGCCAACGGCTATGCCGATCCGCCGGATGTCGGCGTCGAAAGCAGCGATACCAGCGCCTGGGGGCTAGTCGCGATCCATCTGCTGGTGGTCGCCTTTTGCGTGATCGCCATCGTGTTCTACCCGCACTTGCTTGTGCCTTTTCTCATCCTGTTTGCACTGGTGCTGCCGGCCATCGACATGTCACTGGCGTTCGACGGCAATATGGCACTGGCGATCAACCCGTTGAATTGGGCTCGCGTGATCGGTGCCTTTGGCAGCGCGTACCTGATACCCGTAGCGATCAATCTGCTGCTGGGCATCACGATTGTAATCGCCTCGGTCACCACGGCCCTGCTGCCGCAATTACTGGCGTTGCCGCTGTTCGCATTCGCAAGCACTTACCTCGCGGTGCTGGCCTTTCATCTGATGGGCGTGATGATTCATCAGCGCCACGAGCGCTTCGGGCTGGAGCCGGAAGCGCCAAAGCTGGCGAAGATCGGCGGACAGGATGCTGACGAGGATCTGCTGGCAGAAGTCGACGCACTGGCGCCACATGACACGGTAGCGGCCACTTCCTTGCTGGTCGCACGAATGCAGAATCGCGTGGCGCCGACCTCGCTTCACCTGGCGTATCGAAGGCTGTTGCAACAACAGGGCTTTCGCGACGGGTTGCTGGTCCACGGTCAGATCTGGATGGCCTCGCTGATCGCCCAGGGCGAAGCCAAGCGCGCACTGGGGGTGCTGCAGGAGTGTTGCGGCATCGATGCGGACTTCATTCCCGACGACCCGCGCACGTGCGCCGAGCTTGCCGATCTGTCGGCAAGACTGAGCATGCGCCGTATCGCACTGCACCTTTGCCGCGGGTTTCTCAACGCGTGGCCGCGGGATACGCAGACACCCCATATCGGCATGCTCGCCGCACGCCTTCTGGCTGAAGATCCGGAGCAAAAAAGCGAAGCAGCCCGACTGCTGGATACGCTGGAATCGGCGTGGCCGGACCACCCGCTGCATGCCGAGATCGGGCTGCAGCGATCGCGATTGGCGCGCACTCCATGAGTCGCTGGCGTCCGCCCTCACCCAGCTCCACCGCGATCATCACCCGCGAAGGTTTCGAGCGACTGAAGGCCGAACTCGACCACTTGTGGCACGTGCTGCGACCGCAAGTGGTGAAGGCGCTGGCTGCTGCCGCGGCCGAAGGCGACCGCTCGGAAAATGCCGAGTACATCTACCGCAAAAAACAGCTGGGCGAGATCGATCGGCGCGCCCGCTACCTGAGCAAGCGCATTCCGGATCTCAAGGTGGCCGAAGGATCACCAGGTGATCGCGGCCTGGTGTTTTTTGGCGCCCGTATAGAACTGGAAAACGTCGATACCGGCGAGATCCTGCACTACCGCATTGTCGGCCCCGACGAGACCGACGCAAAACTCGGATGGATCAGCATTGATTCGCCGCTGGCGCGGGCGGCACTGAAGCGACGTACCGACGATGAAATCAATGTGGAATTGCCGGGTGGTCCGGCGGCGTTCGCCATCATCGACATCAGCTATAACGCCAACTGATATAGAAGTATGACTAGCGCCAGACCCGCCCACCGCACACGATGAGAGCCTACTTGTTGCTGCCGTCTTCAAACTGCTGCTGCAACGCGGCAATCTGCGCTTCGTGCGCTTCGTAAAAGCTCACGTTGGCCGGGTTGATGCGGTTCTTGTCCATGTACTTCGCTGCCTCCGGATTGCTTTTCGCCTGTACCGCAATACCTGCATTCGCCAATGCAAAGTTGGCCACCAGAAATTCGCGCGGCGTGAATCCGTACTTCTGCAGCAATGGCAGGATGCGCTTGTCCTCAGCTACGGGTACGTTGGCCAGATCGTCCAGACTATGCACATTCGAAAAATCCTTCGGCGGCGGTGGGCTGATGCCCTCCTCGTGCACTTCCTTGACGGCAGCAGCGAGCCGCTTGAAGTTATCCTCGTTCAAGTTGTAACTCTCGATCGCCTGCTTGTCGGCAGCCGAAAACACCGGCACCTGCTGAGCCTGCGCCCACAGCGGCGCGAGCAACAGCATGCCGCCCAGCAATGCCAGCAGCGAATACATCAGGCGCTTGCGTAAAATCGTATGTGTTTTCATCAAACGCTCCTCGGTGGCTTCAGGTGAACGCAGAGCCTAACATCGCCACCTTTTGCGAGTATGAGTTTGCGACAACTTTCGATTCAGCAACTGCAATACACACCTCACGTGTGCGAGATATCAGCCCAGGCAAGATCAAACCAGGCGCATGGCTTCGGGATACTGACGGTCCAGTCGCCGTGGCTGATAGCAGACGGTGGTGCGGTGAAACGCCTCGTCGTCGTTGTCGGCACGCCATCCCGGGATCCCCGAGAGCGGCAATGGCCGCAACTCCAGCGGATCGCAGAGAAGTTGCCCTGCGGCAATCGCCTCGATGCACGCACGACGGACATCGATCATGTCCACCTCGCATGCCGCATGGAACGCCAACGCCTTGCCCACCAGAAGCTTGTCCGGGCTCAGCGCATGCTCGAGCAGCGCGTGGCCAAATACCTCCACTTGGATCGCACCGTCCAGCCACGCCTGCCGCTGTCGCCAGAACAAGCCGTACCAGTCGTGCGCATCCCACAGCGCCAGCAGCGCGGGATCGCGCACGACAACAATCACGCCAGCTTCGTCAAAATGGGTCATCGCGTACTGCGCACGCGAGCGCAGCTTTGGCCCCATCCGTGCGATTTCCGCCATCTGGCGCTGATTCAAGGATTGCTTGAGCTCCGGGTAGCGTAGCCAGATCAATGCATTGAGCAGATCATGCCAGTTGCCTTCGCGGGTCGCGACCTCGCCGCGTTCGGCGATACGCTGTTCGTAGTGCATGCCATCGGCCAGCAGGGCCGGTGTTTGCGCCACGAAGCGGATGGTCGCTTCATTCAGTAACGCGTCGTTGAGTCCATCGATAGACGGCCATTCGTCGCCTTCGAGCAACGCGGCATGCTCATGCCACGCGGCCAGCGGCTGCCGCGCAAACATCGCCGGATCGACAGCTTCGCGCGGCGGCGCGTGGTAACGCATGGATCAGCCGACGAGACGCGCGTGCAGATCGTGCTCGTCGGCTGACTCGACCAGCACCTCGACAAACTGACCAGGCCGCAGCTTCTGGCCATCAGCAAAGTTTTCGTATGAGATCAGCACCGTGCCATCAATCTCCGGCGCATCGGCCGCCGAACGCGCGATCGCACCGTTCTTGCCGACTTCATCGATCAGCACCTTGATCGTGCGGCCAATCTTCTGCTGCAGCTTGGCCGCGGAAATTTCGGCCTGCACCATCATGAACTGCTCGAGACGATCCTCCTTCAGCTCTTCGGAAACCGGATCGGGCAAGTCGTTGGCCTTTGCACCGTCCACCGGGGAATAGGCGAATGCGCCCACGCGATCGAGCTTCGCTTCACGCAGGAAATCGAGCAGTTCCTCGAACTCCGCATCGGTTTCGCCGGGAAAGCCTACAATGAAGGTGCTGCGAATGGTGAGATCCGGCACGACCTTGCGCCAGTTATTGATGCGCTCCAGCGTGCGATCGATATTGCCGGGACGCTTCATCAGTTTCAGGATGCGTGGGCTGGCGTGCTGGAACGGAATATCCAGGTACGGCAGCAGCTTGCCCTCCGCCATCAACGGCATGATTTCGTCGACGTGCGGGTACGGATAGACGTAATGCAGCCGCGACCACACGTCCAGCTCGGACAGCCCTTCGCACAGCTCCGTCATGCGCGTGCGATAGCTCTTGTCGCGCCACTGGCGCTCGACGTATTTCAGATCCACGCCATACGCGCTGGTGTCTTGCGAAATGACAAGCAGCTCTTTGACGCCACCTTTCACCAGCCGCTCGGCCTCTAGCAATACTTCATCGACCGGGCGGGACACCAGGTTGCCGCGCATCGACGGAATGATGCAGAAGCTGCAGCGGTGATTACAGCCTTCGGAAATCTTCAGATAGGCATAGTGCTTCGGCGTGAGCTTGACGCCCGTATCGGGCACGATGTCGAGAAACTTGTTGCGCATCGGCGGCAGCGCCTTGTGCACCGCGGTCATCACGCTGGCGTAGTCCTGCGGCCCGCTGATCGACAGCACGTCGGGGTACGCTTCACGGATCAGGCTCTCACGCTTGCCGAGGCAGCCGGTAACGATCACCTTGCCGTTCTCGTGCAGTGCTTCGCCGATTGCGTCCAGCGATTCCTGCACAGCCGAATCGATAAAGCCGCAGGTGTTCACCACCACCGCATCGGCCGCGTTGTAGCTGGGTACGATCTCGTAGCCCTCGACCTTCAGCTGGGTGAGGATACGCTCGGAATCGACCAATGCCTTGGGGCAACCAAGGCTGACGAAACCGATTTTTTGCGTGCTGGCGGAAGGGCTGGCAGAAGTGGACATAAGCTGGAAACGTTGATGACAAGTCTGCCTATTGTACCCCGCGCGCCGCGTGCATCGGCCGTAGCACCTTGCGACGACGAATGCCTAACATGCCGGGGTGACACTTCGGGCTAGACTTTGCACGCACGAATCACCTCTCGACTGGCACGTTATCCCCGCTGTTCGGCGTGCCCGCCACCTCTCCCGCAACCACTATCCGAGGACACTCATGGGTCAGTTCATCAAGCTTGAAAGCGGCAACACCACCATCGACGCCTATCTCGCCGAACCCGCCGGCCCGTCCAAGGGCGGCGTGGTGGTTATCCAGGAAATCTTTGGCGTCAACAGCCATATCCGCGACATCACCGATCGCTTCGCGCAGGCCGGCTACACCGCGATCGCACCGGCGCTGTTCGATCACGAGAAGAAAAACGTCGAGCTGAATTACGACGAGACCGGCATGAAAACGGGCATCGAACTGGTCAGCAAGCTCGGCTTCGACAAACCGATCCAGGACGTGGAAGCAGCAGCCAAGCGCATTGCGAGTGCCGGAAAAGTCGGTACGGTGGGCTTCTGTTGGGGCGGCAGCGTCGCCTATCTGTCAGCGATCAAGCTTGGCCTGCCGGGCGTCAGCTACTACGGTGGCCGCAACATCATGTTCGTCGACCAGAAGGCCAAGGCACCCCTGCTGTTCCACTACGGCGAGCGCGATGCGCATATCAGCGCAGACGACCGCGCCAAGGTGCAGGCCGCCAATCCCGACGCCGGGTTCTACGTTTACGATGCCGATCACGGCTTCAATTGCGACCAGCGCGGCAGCTACGACGCTCCCAGTGCCAAGTTGGCCATGGAGCGCACGCTGGCCTTCTTCGAGAAGAACCTGGCCTAAGAGCCTGTTTACGGTCTCGACGCATGATCGATCAACCCTTCGCACTCGACCCACGACTGGCAGCCGACACGGTTGCCGTGGCATCGTTGCCGCTGTGCGAAGTGCTGCTGATGAAGGATGCCCGTTATGCGTGGCTGGTTCTGGTGCCACGTCGCAGCGGCCTGTCCGAAATCACCGACCTGGCTGCCGACGAACAAGCCTTGCTTTGGCAGGAAGTGAATCGCGCCACCGCCGCACTGCAAGCGGTGGCGCCTTGCGACAAGCTCAATCTTGGCGCACTCGGCAACATCGTGCGCCAGCTCCATGTTCACCTCGTCGCTCGCATTGAAGGCGATGCCGCGTGGCCGGGACCGGTGTGGGGCAACGGCAAAGCCGAAGCCTACGAAGTACAAACACTGGCCGCACGTGTTGAGGCGCTGCGACACGTCCTGACCAACGCGGCGGATTAAGCAGGCATGCCCCCTGCCATCCAGTGTGAGGCGATGGCGGAAGACGCCCTGCTGCTGCGATTCGGTGACACCATCGACCTTGCCATCAACGCTCGCGTGCATGCAGCCGCCAGCCATCTGCGACAGCGATGGCCTGAGCTGGAATGCGTGCCGGCTTACGCCAGCCTGCTGCTGCGTTTTGATCCAAATGAGTGGTCGAGCACCAGTGGACGCACGCCGCATCAGCGACTTGGCGATGTTGTGCAGGATGCGTTGAATAACCTATCCACCGAGTCGGTGGACACGCGACTGGTAGACATTCCGGTGCACTACGGCGATACCGATGGCCCTGATCTCGTCGAAGTAGCGGCGATCACCGAGCTTTCGATCGACGAAGTCATCGCGCGTCATTGCGCCACCGAATATCGTGTGGCCATGCTTGGCTTTGCGCCGGGCTTTCCTTATTTGTTGGGACTGGATCCCGCGCTGGCAGTACCTCGCCGCACCGATCCGCGTCAACGCGTGCCGGCTGGCAGCGTGGCGATCGGTGGCAGCCAGACTGGCATTTATCCCAACGAACTACCCGGCGGCTGGCAACTGATTGGACGCACGCCGCAGCGGTTGTTTGATGTCACCGCCGATACTCCATCATTGCTGGCTGCCGGCGACCGCGTGCGATTCCACGCCATCGATGAAGCCACCTTCCAGCAGCTTGCCGCGACAAAGTCACGATGAGCGTCACCGTCATCAAACCGGGGCTATCCAGCACGCTGCAGGACGCAGGGCGCCCAGGATTTGCCGCGCTTGGCGTGGGACGTGCGGGTGCGATGGACGGACCTGCCTGGCAATTGGCGAATGCGCTGGCAGGAAATCACCACGGCGAGGCAGCGATCGAATGCACCTTGGTCGGCCCGACGTTACATTTTTCTCAACCCGCCGTGATCGCGCTGACGGGTGCAGCGATAAGTGCATATATAGACGGTCGATCGATCCCGATGTGGACACGCTGCCAGCTTCCCGCCGGCAGCGTGCTGCAGCTTGGCGGCATGACGGTTGGCTGCCGCAGCTATCTGGCCGTGCGTGGCGGCTTCGACGTCAGGCCAATACTCGGCAGCCGCAGCAGCGATCTGCATGCAAAGCTCGGCTATGCGCACGGCCGCGCCCTGCGCGCCGGCGACGAGCTGCCGTTAGGCATCGCAACACCGTTGAGATGGTCGCACGACATGGAAGACGTGCACTGCCTGCCGTGGAGCATCGATCCGCATCCCTGGTTCGACTTCGCATTCCAGCCGCTGGCACTGTTGCCCGGCAGCCACTCGAAGCTGCTGGACGACAGCTCGCAGCAGCTATTGAATAACGGAAAATTCGTCCTGCGCAAGGACAGCAACCGCACGGCTAGCCGTCTGGACGGCCATACGTTGCGCCTTCGCCGGTCGCTGGAACTGATCTCGGAGGCGACGCTGCCCGGCACACTGCAGTTGCCACCGTCCGGGCAGCCCATAGCACTATTGGCCGAAGCTCCGGTGACCGGCGGCTATCCGCGTATTGGCCAGATCGCGGCTGTCGATTTGCCGCGCTTGGCGCAACGCCGCCCCGGCGATACCGTATGCTTTCGTCAGACCACGCTGGATGAGGCCAGCTTGCGCCAAGCCGGGCAGCAGCAGCGCCTGACACGCCTGCTCCGCACACTGACTGAAAGGCTGGAACATTCTCGATGGAAACGGTTGCCATGAAACGCATCGATCTGAACTGCGATCTCGGCGAATCCTTCGGCGCCTGGCGCATGGGCGACGATGATGCTCTGCTGGCGCTGATCAGCTCGGCCAGCATCGCCTGCGGCTTCCATGCCGGCGACCCCGACATCATGCAATACACGGTGACCCAGGCCATGGCCCATGGCGTGGCGATCGGCGCACATGTCTCGCTCCCTGACCTGCAGGGTTTCGGACGCCGCGAGATGCGCGTCACGCCGGCCGAGGTGCACGCGATGACGCTATATCAGATCGGCGCCCTGCACGCCTTTACCCAGGCCGCCGGCACACGGCTGGCACACGTAAAACCTCACGGCGCGCTCTACAACATGGCTGCGCGCGATCCGGCACTGGCCGAAGCGATCGCCCGCGCCGTGCAGCAGTTCGATCCGCAGCTGCGCCTGTTCGGCCTGGCCAATTCCGCGTTAATTGATGCGGCCATGACCATCGGTTTGCCGGTGGCGGCCGAGGCTTTTGCCGACCGACGTTACTGCGCCAATGGTTCGCTACAGCCACGCGGCGAAAGTGGCGCCGTCATCGAGGATGTTGCACAGGCGACCACGCAAGCCATCGGTATCGCCCAGGACAACAGCGTCGCTGCCACCGATGGCAGCCGCCTATCGCTGCATGCCGACACCTTGTGCCTGCACGGCGACGGCGCGCATGCGCTGACCTTTGCCAGTCAGTTGCGTGAAGCACTGCAGGCAGCGGGCTTGCGTATCGCCGCGCCCGGCGCCGTCTGATGTCGTTCGCATACATCACCGGCACATCTATCATCGAAACAGTCCCATGAACTATTGGCCACTACTCGGTATCGCGGTAATCGTGATCGGGTTTCTGTTGCGCTTCAATCCGGTGCCGGTGGTGGTTTGCGCGGCGCTGACCAGTGGCCTGCTGGCAGGTTTGACGCCGCTGGCATTGCTGGCACTGCTGGGCAAGAGTTTCGTTTCCAGCCGCTTGTTGCTGCTCTATGTATTGACGCTACCGGTGATCGGCCTGCTTGAGCGCGCGGGGCTACGCGAACACGCGCAACGCTGGATCGGTCGGCTGCACGGATTGAGCCTGGCACGCCTGTTGACGGGTTACCTGTTACTGCGGCAGGTGCTTGCGATGTTCGGCCTGACCGGTGTCGCCGGTGCGGCACAAACCGTACGCCCGCTGCTCGCACCGATGAGCGAAGCGGCAGCGGAAAAGATTCTGCCCGAGCTGGACAGTGCAGACCGCGATGAAGTGCGCGCGATAGCTGCCGCCACCGATAACATCGGCCGCTTTTTCGGTGAGGACGTCTTCATTGCCTTGGGTGCCGTGCTGCTGATCCAGGCGTTCTACACCCAGCACGGGATTGAGTTAACGCCACTGTCGATTGCCTTGTGGGCCATGCCGACAGCCATTGCCGCCTTCGTGATTCAGTCGGTGCGCGTCTGGCTGTATCAACGTCAGCTGCAACGTCGTGCTGCCAACACGCGCAGCGAAAGGACGAACTGAGCATGTTGCGTGTCGAATACGCCTACTGGTTGATCGCTGCCTTTCTGCTTTACGCGGGACTACGCAATCTGTTGGAGCGCCGAGGTTGGCGCGCACTGTTCTGGTTGTTGCTGGGTGCACTATTCGCCGGCGGCGACGAGGTGCTGGCGCAGCAAGCCGCTGGCAATGCGCTGCCGGCAGAACTGGCTGGCGGCGGTGTGATCCTGCTCGCCCTGCTGGCGCCGCAACTGCGACGTACCCCGCACGCGGAAAACGTCAGCAGCGAACATCGCGTGCATTCGGCGATACGGCTTGGCCATCGACTGTTCGTGCCAGCTCTGCTGATTCCCGCAGTGACTCTGCTGGTCGCGCTGTTTGGTTCTCATCTGTCGATTGCTGGCTACGCCGTGTTCGCCAAACCACAGATGACGCTGATCGGATTGGCCTTGGCATGCGTAATCGCACTGTTTGCTGCATCACGCGTCACCCGTTCATCGATGCCTGAAGGATTGATCGAAGGCCGACGCCTGCTCGACGCCATTGGCTGGGCTGTCCTTTTACCGCTACTGCTCGCCGCGCTCGGCGAAGTGTTTACCCAGAGTGGCGTTGGCGCTGCCATTGCCGGGCTGGCCAGCACCGTATTGCCGACCGGTAGCGCACTGGCCTGCCTGCTGGCGTTCGCACTGGGCATGGTGGTGTTCACCGTGATCATGGGCAACGCGTTCGCGGCTTTCCCAGTGATGATGGCTGGTATCGGACTACCTCTGCTGATCCAACAGCACGGAGCCAACCCGGCAATTCTCGGCTCGATGGGTATGTTGTGTGGCTACTGCGGCACATTGATGACGCCGATGGCAGCCGACTTCAACCTGGTACCCGCTGCGCTGCTGGAACTGCGTAGCCCATACGGCGTCATTCGTGCGCAGCTCGGCAGCGCGCTGGCGATTCTTGCTGCAAACATTCTGCTGATGTATGTGTTCGTGTTCCGCTGATTCAATCACTGATGCCACATCAACCCACGATGCAGAAAACCATGAGCCAGAATTTTCCGCGAATCCTGCTGACCGGCTTCGATCCCTTCGGTGGCGAGAGCATCAATCCATCATGGGAGGCTGTGCGCCTTTTTGATGGGCGTCGCATTGGCGGCCATCGGATCATCGCGCGTCAGCTGCCGACGGAATTTGCCGGCTCACTGCGTGCGCTCAAAGCCGCTGTGCGCGAAATTACGCCTGTGATGTTGCTTGGCGTCGGGCAGGCCGGTGGACGCGCGCAGCTGTCGATCGAACGCGTGGCGATCAACGTGCAGGATGCGCGTATCCCTGATAACGCCGGTGTGCAGCCGGTCGATGAACCCGTCATCGCCGACGGCCCGGCCGCCTATTTCAGTACCTTGCCGATCAAGGCAATGCTGGCCGCACTGCAGGCAAAGGGTCTGCCGGCCGAGATATCGCAAACAGCCGGCACCTATGTCTGCAATCACATTGCCTACGCCATGCTGCATCTGGCGTCGAAGCGACGCGGCGTACGTGCCGGTTTTATCCATATTCCGTATTTGCCGGAGCAAGCCGCTCATCTGCGCGGTGTAGCGAGCATGGCCACGACCGATGTCGTGTGCGCACTGGAGATTGCGCTGCGCACCGCGATTGCCACCACGGTTGATCGCAAGCTTGCTGGCGGGGCTATCGACTGAACCGGCGGCGGTATTCGGCAAGCCCATGCGACCAAACAATCAGAACTGAAACGATCAAACAAGAAAAAGCCCGCGGATCGCTCCGCGGGCTTTCGGTAACGCTATGACATTGCCAGATCAGTAACCGCTGCCCGAGCCAGTGTGATCCTGCGGAGGTGGCGCGGTGTCTTCGATAGGCGCCTTGTCATGATGATCCTCCAGTGGGCGCGCCTTGGTGTCCACCGGATTGATTTCGATCAACTGACCCTTCTCTTCGTAGTACACGCGGAAACCATAGTCGAGCTGCATGCGCGCCATGTACTGCAGGTGCTGCTTGCGGATCTTCGAGTCGTCGCTGGCCGTCAGCAAGATCGTCTTTGGCAATTTGCCCTGATCTTTCAGATAGGCAAAGTGGCTGCCGGCATCAATAGCCGACAGCACGGCGCCGTCAATCAGAAACTGACCTTCCTTGTAGGCCTGGATCGTGGTGTCAAACTGACCTTTCACCGAGTAAGAGGGGACGCCTTTGGTGCCCCCGAAGTGGCAACCGGCAAGCAACAACAGGCTGCCGAGCATGATCGCGGCCGTGGCGCGCTTCAGCAGTGTGGAAAAACGGATCATGCAAGTCTCCCGTGCGGTGGATCGATTTAATCAGTTGAAGTGTAACGCCCGGCTGCAGCAATGGCAGCGGCCTTTACACAGGCCATTCAGGCGCAGATAGCCAAAGAATGCGATGACTCAGGTACGCGGCAAGGTCACGCCCTGCTGGCCCTGATACTTGCCGCCGCGGTCCTTGTAGCTGGTTTCGCATTCCTCGTCGGACTCGAGAAACAGCATTTGCGCCACACCCTCGTTGGCGTAGATGCGGGCAGGCAGCGGCGTGGTGTTGGAAAACTCCAGCGTCACATGGCCCTCCCACTCCGGCTCCAGCGGCGTGACGTTGACGATGATGCCGCAGCGCGCATAGGTGCTCTTGCCCAGGCAGATGGTCAGTACTTTGCGCGGGATACGGAAGTATTCGACTGTCCGCGCCAACGCAAAGGAGTTGGGCGGAATGATGCACACGTCTGCCGTCACATCGACGAAGCTGCCCGCGTCGAAATGCTTGGGATCGACGATGGTCGAGTTGATATTGGTGAATATCTTGAATTCGCTGGCACAACGCACGTCGTAGCCATAGCTCGACGTGCCGTACGAGACCAGCTTCTGGCCATCGCGCAGCTTGACCTGACCGGCCTCGAACGGCTCGATCATGCCGTGCTGCTCGGCCATGCGGCGAATCCACTTGTCGGGTTTGATGCTCACACGTGCTCCAATCGTCGTAACGGATGCGACGCAGGCCTCGGCCTGGTCTTAAGTTGTCCAAAATACCATGTCGCGCGCCATAGCTGGCGCAGTCATTCCCGCAGCAGCGCCCGGCACAAGGCGTTCAGTGCGTCACGCAAGTCCTTGCAGAACGAGTCATTGGCCAGGATGCTTTCGACCTCGCAACCTGCGCCCGGCAACGGAATCGTCACGCAAGACGAATCCAGCAACCGCGCCGACATGGTCTGCAACACTTCCCGCAGCGCAGCCTGCGCGTGGTGCGAGCGCGCAGAGGTGTTCAGCAGCAGCACCGGTTTGCCGGGAAACTCCAGACTGCCCACCAGCCAGTCCAGCAGGTTCTTGAACGCACCAGGGATGCCGTGCGCGTATTCGGGACAAGCGATCAACAACGCATCACTGGTACCAACGGCGGCGCGCAATACCTGCACCGCGGCAGGCAAGGGATCGACTTCGTCATCGGGATTGAATAGCGGCAACTGGCCCAGGCCGTCATAGATATCCAGCGCCAGTGCGTTGGGTGCAAGCTGCCGTGCCGCCAGCAGCAACGCGGTATTGCCGGATCTTCGCCGCAAGCTGCCCGACAGACACAGTACGCGCCACTCTGCCACGCTTACGGAGCCCCCTGCACCACGATCTTGCCTAACCCCAACGACTTGTTGCGCGGCTGGCGCGACAGCCGGCCAGCCGCATTGCGGGCAATCTCGCGGTAGCGAGCGGTTAACTCGGAATCGGGCATCGCCACCACGGTCGGCGTACCGCCATCGGACTGTTCGCGAATGCGGATATCCAGCGGCAGCGAGCCCAGATAAGGCACGGCATACTGCGCCGCCATACGTTCGCCACCGCCCTCGCCGAAGATGTGTTCCTCGTGGCCGCAATTCGAGCACACATGTGTCGCCATGTTCTCGACGACACCCAGTACCGGCACGTCGACCTTCTCGAACATCTTCAGCGCCTTGCGCGCATCCAGCAATGCGATGTCCTGTGGCGTGGTGACGATTACCGCGCCGGCCACCGGCACCTTCTGCGACAGCGTGAGCTGAATGTCACCCGTGCCAGGCGGCAGATCGACGATCAGGTAATCCAACTGCTCCCAGCGCGTGTCGGTGAGCAGCTGCATCATCGCCTGGGTCACCATCGGGCCACGCCAGATCATCGGTGTGTCCTCCTCGACCAGGAAGCCGATCGACATCACCGACAGGCCGTGTGCCTGCATCGGAATGATGGTCTTGCCATCCGGCGATTCCGGCTTGCCGCTGACACCGAGCATGCGAGGCTGGCTGGGGCCGTAAATATCGGCATCCAGCACGCCGACCTTCGCACCCTCGGCCTGCAACGCCAGCGCCAGATTGGCCGAAACCGTGGACTTGCCCACGCCGCCCTTGCCCGATGCGACAACGATGATATTTTTCACGTTCGGCAGCGGCGCCAGCGTGCCCTGCACCTTGTGTACATGGACGCGGCTGGTGACCGAGACAGTTGCCGACTCGATCGCCGGGTCGGCTTCCAGTGCCTGCCGCACTCGTACCGTCAGTTCCTCGATCGCTCCGGCAGCGGGATAACCCAACTGCAGGTCGACCGAAACGCGCCCGCCATCGACACCGAGGGCCCTCACGGCGTCGACCAGCGGACCGCCAGTATGGGCATCAATCAGCTCAGCGAGAATGCGGCGAACCAGGGCTTCGCTGGGAAAATTCATTGAATATAGGCAATTGGAAAGGAAGACTGCCAATTATGCCAGCCGGCGCTGCACAACCGTCACGGATGTGAACGATGGGTCTTTGCGCAGTGCAACTTGACCACCTCGTGGAGGCTGGTCAGTCTTCATCCATACGCTTTCGTACGGGAGGAAATACCATGAAGCAATTGTTCCGCATCGCATTCGCTACTGGCCTGTTACTAGCCGCCGGTGCGGCACTGGCCGCCAACGACTCACCAGTTGGCAAATGGAAACAGATCGATGATGTTTCGGGCAAGCAAAAATCGGTCATCGAAATCACCGACAACGGCGGCGAACTGCAGGGCAAGGTCTTGCAGGTGATGAACCTGTCACCGGAAGAAATCAGCAAGGGCGGCGAACACCCGAAATGCGTGCTGTGCGAAGGCTCCCGCAAGGATCAGCCGGTCGAAGGCATGACCATCATGTATGGCGTCAAGAAAGACAGCGATGTATGGGACGGCGGCAAGATCATCGACCCGAAAACCGGCAAGGTCTACAAGGTCAAGCTCACGCTCGACAGCGGTGGCCAGAAGCTCGACGTGCGTGGCTATATCGGCTTCTCGCTGCTCGGCCGCTCGCAGACCTGGTTCCGTCTAGCGGAATGACCGTCTGGGCCTCCGGGTCCGTGTAAACAACCGGCTTCACGATAAACCCCATGCGAATTGTCGTATGGGGTTTTTATTTGCTCCGCTCGAGACATGCTATCGGTTCTTAGCCGCTGACAGCATCCGCCCTGTGCACCGCGACCCCGCGCGCGCTGAATACCAATCGGCTTGCGCGATCCACAGCATGTTCGATCACCAAGTGTTGTATCTCCTCGATGCTGGCTACCTGGTGCGTTGCGGCCGAACCCAGTTTTTCCTGCGTGACTACCACTACCGTTTCGCCGCTGGCTTCGATCATCGCGCGCTTCAGCAACGCTTCTTCGCTGTCGAAACTCCACAGCCCATGTAACGAATCGATGGCACAGGCGCCGGGAAAACACAGGTCGGCGCGCACGCGGCCAATTTCCTGAATCGCCTGTGCGCCAACGGCGGCGCCGATGCTTGTATCGATGCGCCCACCGATCAGCAAGATCTCGAAGCCTTCGCGATCGATCAGTATCCGCGCGACATCGGGCGCATTAGTCACCACGGTCAGATCAAAACGCTCCGGCAAGGCCGCGGCAATCGCAGCATTGGTCGAGCCTGCGTCGATCAGCAACACCTGACCCTGTCGGACCAAGGTCACCGCCTTGCGTGCCAGTGCCAGTTTGCGGTTGCCGTGTTCGCTGCGGCGCTGCTTCAGTGGCGTCGATGCAGCCGATAGCGGCAACGCACCGCCGTAAACACGCTTGCACAGACCCTGCGCCGCCAGTTCACGCAGGTCGCGGCGGACTGAGTCCTCCGACACCTGAAACGTTTCTGCCAGTTCCACCGCGACCACGCGACCATGACTGCGCAGGCGATCCAGAATCCACTGCTGACGCTCCTGCGGCAGTGCTTCGTTCGGCATGGTTTTTATCATGACGTTTCCCCGGTCGTTATCGGTTCGAGCAAACCGAGTGACGAAAGCTCGCGGCGCAGCGTTGCAGCATCCCGGAACAGCAAAGCACGCATGCCGAGCGCTTTCGCCGCATCGACGTGGCGTGCAGTATCGTCGATGTAGACCGCGCGGGCCGGATCGATCCCGCCACGCGCCAACAACAGCTGAAAAATTGCCGGGTTGGGCTTGATCATGCCCTCGGTACCCGAGACCACGATGTCCTTGAACCAGTCCAGAAAGGCGTAACGCTGGCGGGCGATAGCAAAGGTATCGTGCGACCAGTTGGTCAGCGCGAATAGCCGTACACCACGTGCACGGAGCGCATCGAGAACGGCCACGGTATCGTGCAATGGGCCGCCGAGCATTTCCTCCCAGCGTTCACGATAGGCGTGAATCAATGACGCCTGCGCGGGGAACTGCGCACATAACAGTGCGATTGCCTCATCCCATTCGCGGCCTGCGTCCTGCTGCTCGTTCCACTGCGGGCTGCAGATGTCAGTGAGGAACTGCTCCATCGCCGCCTCATCGGCGAACAACGGGCGGTAAAGATGGCGCGGATTCCAGTCGATCAATACGCCGCCGATATCGAAAATCACCGTATCCGGCATCGGCCGTTCTCGTCCGTTGGCAAATGAGTCATTCATGGCAATACCTCGAACAGGATAATTGGCGGTCAACGACGCACGACGGGGGCGGATGCCGCAACCAGCATCAGCAACACCGCCACGGCGGCCAGCGCGACAGGCAGGCTGGTGGCATGGGCGACAAATCCGATCAACGCAGGACCCAGCAGCAGACCGGCGTAACCCAAGGCGGTGACTACCGCAATCGACACCGCCGGCGCCACATCCGGCAAACGACCGGCCGCGCTGAACATCACTGGCACCACATTGGCCGCGCCCAAACCCACCAGCACAAAACCAAGCAAAGCGGTCGCGTGCCACGGCATCAACGCCGACATCAGGAACCCGGCAGCAGCGAGCATGGCGCCGGCACGTACCGTCCAAACCGGGCCCAGCCACGCAATCAGGCGATCCCCGGTGAGCCGGCCCACCGCCATCGCCACTGAAAAACAGGCATAACCAATGCCGGCAGAGGCCGCGCTGTAGCCGCGAAAATCTCGCAGCAGCAACGCACTCCAGTCCAGCATCGATCCCTCCGCAAGAAAGCTGACGAAGCAAAGCGCCCCCACCAGCAGCAGCAATCCACGCGGCATCCGAAAGGCGAACGATTGTCTGACCGCATGGTTTGCCGTGCGCAACAGACTTGTCTGCTGGCTGATGACGATCAGCGCGAGCACGGCCGATACCGACAGCGCACAGGCAAATAAAGGTAAACCGCTGGCTAGCATCACGCTCATCCCCGCCGCACCTGCCAGACCACCCAGACTGAAAAGCCCGTGGAAGCCGGACATTACCGCACGCCCCTCCAGCCGCTCCACCTCAACCGCATGCGCATTCATGGCAACGTCCACCGCACCGAGCATCGCTCCAAAATAAAACAGGCCGATGGCAAGCATCGCGATCGTCTGGACCAGAGCCAGCGCCGGCAGCGCCAGACACATCAAGGCACCGGCGATGCCAATCACCTTGTCATTGCCATAGCGACTGGCGAGCCAGCCAATCACTGGCATGGACAACATCGAGCCGCCGCCGAAGGCCAGCAGCACTAGACCCAGACTCGCATCATCCAGATTCAGTCGTGCCTTCGCGTACGGCACCATCGGCGCCCAGCTGGCCATGGCCAATCCCGACATCAGAAAGATCATCCGCGTCGCCCGCGTCGCCTTTTGCAGGGTCGTACGGCCTTCCATCTTCAGCACTTTTATCTCCAATGTTTTCGCATCAATATGCGTAAACGTATATAAACATGCATAAACGTGCATTGCAACTACTGTCCATTTATTCGGGCGCGCATCGCTCTTCACTCACACGCGCCGCCTGCAGCAGGAGTAGCACCTGCATGCCATAATTCAGGGCTATCCCGCTATCGAATCGCCATCATCAAAGCCGCCATGTCCCGTCGCCTGCTTGTTACCCATGCCCTGCCCTACGCCAACGGCCCGCTGCACCTGGGCCACATGCTGGGCTATATCCAGACCGACATCTGGGTGCGCGCGCAGCGGATGATGGGCAATGAAGTGCATTTCGTGGCGGCGGACGATGCACACGGCACGCCGATCATGCTGGCCGCCGAGAAAGCCGGCGTGTCGCCAGAGGTGTTCATCGCCGAGATTCGTGCGGGCCATGAAGCGGATTTTTCGGACTTCCATTTCAGCTTCGACCACTACCACACGACTCACTCGGAAGAGAATCGCGAGCTGGCTTCGCTGATCTACACTCGGCTGCGCGCGGGCGGCTTCATTGCCAATCGCACCATCCAGCAACTGTTCGATCCGGAAAAGGACATGTTCCTGCCGGACCGTTACATCAAGGGCGTCTGCCCCAACTGCGGCACGCCCGACCAGTACGGCGACAACTGTGAAAACTGTGGCGCCACCTACGCGCCCACCGACCTGATCAATCCGTACTCAGTCATGTCCGGTGCCACGCCAGTGCTGCGCGATTCGGAACATTACTTCTTCGAGCTGAGCAAGTTCGAGCCACTGCTGCGCGACTGGTTCGGCGGCAAGTTCACTGCCGGCAAGCCGGTAGCCAATAGTGGCGTGGTGGCCAAGTTGATGGAATGGCTGGATGGCGGCCTGAAGGACTGGGACATCTCGCGCGACGCGCCCTATTTCGGCTTTCCGATACCCGATGCGCCGGGCAAGTTCTTTTACGTATGGCTGGACGCGCCAGTCGGTTATCTCGCCAGTTTCAAGGCGCTGTGCGACCAGACCGGGCTGAAGTTCGACGATTTCCTCTCGCCCGACAGCACTGCCGAGATGCACCACTTCATCGGCAAGGACATCATCAATTTCCACGGCCTGTTCTGGCCAGCGATGCTGCACGGCGCGCAGTTGCGCACACCCACCGCGCTGCACGTCAACGGGTATCTGTCCGTCAACGGCGCGAAAATGTCAAAGTCGCGCGGCACCTTCATCAAGGCGCGCACTTATCTCGACGCCGGCCTGCATCCGGAATTTCTGCGCTACTACTTCGCGACCATGCTCAGCGATGCGCCGGTCGACGTTGATCTCGACCTGAAAGCGTTCGAGGAGCGCGTCAATTCGCACTTGATCGGCAAATGGGTCAACATCGCCAGCCGCACTGCGGGCTTCGTCCAGAAATTCTTCGATGGCCGGCTGGCCGATCATTTCGGCGCTGAGGAGTCCACGCTGTGGCAGACAATGCTGGCGCATTACGACGGCATCGACCAGCTTTACGAAACCGGCGAATTTGCCGAAGTGACGCGCCGTTTTATAACCATCGCTGATCTCGTCAATGGCTACATCGCCGCCAAGGCACCATGGCTGATGGCGAAAGACGATAGCCGCCGCGATGAACTGCAACAGGTCTGCACGCTGGCACTCAACGGCTTCCGTTTGCTTGCCGGTTTGCTCAAACCGATGCTGCCCGCCACGGTGGCTGCCGCTGAACAGTTCCTCGCCGCGCCTATCAGCAGTTTCGACGATGCGCGACGTACTCTTTTTGGCCAGACCATCCAGCCGTTCGAATCGTTGCTCGGCCGCATTGATCCCAAGCACGTCGAGGCGATGGTCGAGGCATCAAAGGAGTCGCTAGGCACATCCAGCGAACCTGTCTTCGCGCCAGTAAAGGCAGCGTCCGTCAAAAAGCCCAAGGAATCCAGCAAGCCCATGAGCGATAGCAAGCCAGCCACCGGCGATACCGCCGCTGCGACGTCGACCATCTCCATCGACGACTTCGCCAAACTCGATCTGCGCATCGGCAAGGTCACCGCCTGCGAATTCGTGGACGGGTCAGACAAGCTGCTGCGCTTCGAACTGGACGCCGGCACGCTGGGGACACGGCAGATCTTCTCCGGCATTCGTGCCGCCTACGCCGAACCGGAAAAGCTCGTCGGCCGCAACGTGGTGTTCATCGCCAACCTCGCCCCGCGCAAGATGCGCTTCGGCCTGTCCGAGGGGATGATTCTTTCGGCAGGTGATGGTGGCAGCAATCTGTTTCTGCTTGATGCCGATCAGGGTGCGGCGCCGGGTGCTACCGTTCGCTGATCGCCTATTGACCTGAAAACCCGGCAGCTTCGGAAGCCGCCGGGTTTTTAGAGCCCGTACGAAATCAGGCTGGGGCAGCAAACGTACCCGGGCTTTTCTCGGTACCTGTCCACTGTGCCGTGCGCTGCCGACTGGCTTCCGACAATGCCTTGTGGACACCATTGGCGTCGTAATCCTTGCAGTAGACGGGAGTGCCGGGCTGCTGGTGCCACGACTCGTCGAGCCCACCTGCATCGATGGCATCAAAACCCAATTGCTCAACCAGCTTCAGCACGGTGGCCTTGCCAGCGGCTTGGTCGCCAGCGACGGGCAGAGCGACTCGTCCAGGCGTGCCAGCCGGCGAACCTTTTTCACCCAAACTCTTCGCATAAATATTGTTGAACGCCTTGATCACCGGGCGACCAAGCTGCCGCTCTACCCAGCGACTTTCCAGCAATCCACCCTCGATACCCTCGATACGGCCATCGCGTTCCCGCGGATAGTAATTACCGGTATCTATCACCACGACGTCGTCAGGTACGCCTGCGAAAAGATCCTTCGGCAATTCCGGGATTCTGGCTTGCTGAATGGTCACCACTACAACGTCGCCCGCACGCGCTGCTTCGTGCGCAGTCACGGCGGTGGCACCGGTCTTTGCTATCACGTCTGCCAGCGACTGGGGCCCGCGGGAGTTGGCGATAAATACCTGATGACCCAGCTCGGTAAAACGACGAGCCAGCGTTCCGCCGATTTGTCCCGCACCAATAATGCCTATTTTCATGATCATTCCTCGTATTGCGAAGGGTCTATGCAATACATGCGGCGATCGCTGTGCAATTCAACCGGCATCGAAGCAGACCACACGTCGCTACAATGCGACAGTGAAAATCGATCCCTCTCCCAGTCCGCTCGCCGGCCGCATCGACGCGATCTTGCCGCAGACACAGTGCGAGCAATGCGGGTATCACGGCTGCCGGCCGTATGCCGAGGCGATAGCGCGTGGCGAAGCGCCAATCAATCAGTGCCCTCCCGGCGGGTCCATCGGTATCGAAAAGCTCGCGGCACTGTTGAATCGACCGGTGTTACCGCTTAACCACGATCATGGTGTTGAAAAGCCGCGTACGCTGGCGCGCATCGTCGAAGCCGACTGCATTGGCTGCACCAAGTGCATCCAGGTCTGCCCGGTCGATGCGATCGTGGGCGCGTCGAAGCTGATGCATACCGTGATTGCCGACGACTGCACCGGCTGCGAGCTGTGCGTACCGGCCTGCCCTGTCGACTGCATCGTGCTGCTGCCGATGCCAGCGGCACAGATCGATACCCCCCATGCCGATGCGGCACGCGAACACTTCAACCGGCGTGAGGCTCGGTTGGAGCATCAGCGTCTGCAGCGTGATGCCGAACTTGCTGCGCATAAGGCTGCAGTGGCCGAGAATGCCGTGCAACGCAATCCCGTGCTGGAAGCGCTCGCCCGCGCCAAGGCCAAACAGCAGACACCCAAATCGTGAAATTCCCATCATGAAGCGTGCCGACGTCATCGAGCTGTTCACGCGCCTGCGCGAACTCAATCCACATCCAACCACCGAACTTGTATACACCACGCCATTCGAACTGCTGGTCGCCGTGGTGCTGTCGGCGCAGGCAACCGATGTGGGCGTCAACAAGGCCACGAAAAAACTTTACCCGGTGGCCAACACGCCGCAGGCGATTCTTGATTTAGGCGAAAACGGCCTCAAGCGATACATCAGCAGCATCGGCCTGTTCAATGCGAAAGCCAAAAACGTTATCGCGCTCTGCAGGCTGTTGATCGAACACCATGATGGCGAAGTGCCACACAACCGTGAGGCATTGGAAGCGCTGCCCGGCGTCGGCCGCAAGACGGCCAATGTTGTGCTCAACACGGCCTTCGGCGAACCGACCATGGCGGTCGATACGCATATCTTCCGCGTCTCCAACCGCACCGGACTGGCCCCCGGCAAGGACGTGCGCGCCGTCGAGGACAAGCTGGTCAAGGTGATTCCTGACGAGTTCAAGATGGACGCTCACCACTGGCTGATCCTGCATGGCCGCTATGTGTGCAAGGCGCGCAAGCCGGACTGTCCGCAGTGCGTGATTCGGGATCTGTGTCGTTACAAGGACAAGACTACCGCTTGATGGCATCAAGCCGGCAGTTGCGCCCGTTCCAGCGCCGCGATATGGCGTTCCAGTCGCGGTCCCAGATAGCAATGCGAGCCGCACGCCAAGAGGCCCGCTTCGCCGAACTGACGCAGGTACCATGCCGGTGCGCGTGAGACGAAGCCATGATGATCGCCAGCCACATCGTCGCGATTGGTAAACACTTCCAGAAAAGCGATGCCTTCGAGCATCTCGCTGATGCCATGGAGACCTGCCCGGATTTCCGCCGGCTTCAGATAATGCAACACGTCGGTGCAGACGATCAGATCGAAGCGCATATCGAAACGTAACTGCTCAAGCTGGCCGAAGCGCGCGAGGCCGATATTGCGGCTACGGCCGTATCGGGCAACGGCATACTCGCTGGCATCGAGCCCGCGATATGCAATGCCGGGCCGCAATGCCCGTAGCGGCGCGCGCCAAGTCCCTTCGCCACAACCGACATCAAGCACGTTGCGCAGCGTTCGCCCAAGGTAGTACTCAGCATGTGCGACCACCATCGCGACCTTGCGCTTCAATTCGGCCGGTGAGCCCACTGCGTGTTTCGGATCGCGATACCACTTGTCGAAATAATCGCGGTCATAGGTCTTCGGCATAGCCAGCTCTTGAATAATGAAGGGCAAATAGCAAGGTTTGATTCGATCCCCATACTAGCGAATAGCGACGGGCGTCACCTCGCGTATGCGCCTTGCTTGGGAGTATCGGCGCTGAATAGTACTTGAGGAGTTTGTCATGCCCATGGTCCGTTTTCGTCTGATCGGCAATCGTGCCGACGCTGACTCGATCATTGCCGCACTGCACGGCATCAACAACGTCGAACACATTGAAGAAGTCGATGACCTGATGCCGATGATGCGCGACGACTCCAGCTCCAGCGAGTCGGTAAGCGACAGCGAAGGTCAGATCTATTGCATCGAAGTGGATACGCCGAACGATCAGGTCGCCGATACCGTACGCGGCAGCGCGGAAGCGGTTGCCTACGAATTGGAAGCCGGTATCGAGTTCGTCGACGAGTTCTGACACGCAGCCGACCTGCGCGCAAGTTCTCACGGCAAGAAACCGCATTATTTCGCAGTTAGTTTCCACGGATGACACGCGCTAAGGCGTTAGGTGAATCAAACCCAACGCGCCGCCCCCATGATTGATTCCCGCGTCAGCCTATCGCGACACCGACACGTTGATACTGGACAAGTCGCCACCGGGCGGCTTCCCGAACGGCGCGTGGGAATCCAGCAATGCTCGCAAAAACTGTCATTCAACTGCAAAAATCGGCGCCCGCACTGATCATCGCTGTAACTTGCGCTTTGGCTGCAACACCCGCGCTCGCAGCCGATAAGCCACTTAGCCGTGACGATATCGCCTGGCTGCAGCGGGTAGGGTTTGGCATCGACTCCGCCGAATTGTCAGATTATCGAAAGCTTGGCCGCGTACGGTTTCTCGATGAGCAACTCGCTGACCATGCGGGCGACACGCTGCCGCCCGATATCGCCGCGATGATCAAGAGCTACGAGGCCATCAATACGCCGCTCACCGAGCTGGCCACGCAGTTCCGCGACAGCCGGCAAAGCATTCAGGCGATGCCCGACGGTGACGCCAAGATCGCGGCAAAAAAAGCATTACGCGTGCATGGCCGTGAGTTGGCCATGGAGGCGCAGCAGACCGAATTGTTGCGTGCCATTTATGGAACCGACCAGTTGAAGGAACAAATGGTATGGTTCTGGCTCAACCATTTCAGCGTGTATGCGGCCAAGGGGGGCGTGCACGTAGGCGCGGCGGATTACGAGGAAAATGTGATTCGCCCGCACGCGCTAGGCAAGTTCCGCGACCTGCTGCTGGCCACCCTGGAAAGCCCGGCCATGCTGCAGTTTCTCGACAACGCGAAAAACGTCAAAGGCAAGACCAACGAAAATTACGCACGCGAACTGATGGAACTGCACACACTGGGCGTCGGCTCGGGCTACTCGCAGCAGGACGTGCAGCAGCTGGCGCTGATCCTCACTGGTGCAGGATTGGCACCCGACAAAGGGAATGGCATGGACGGAGGATTCTTTCACCACCAGCCGCCCGGCATGGTTCGCAACGGTCTGTTCGTCTTCAATCCCAACAAACACGATTTCAGCGACAAGATTTTTCTTGGCCATAGCATCAAGGGCAGCGGCGCTGACGAAATCGCGCAGGCAGTCGACCTGATCGTGCAACAACCCGCTTGCGCCACGTTCGTCTCGCAGCAGATCGCGCAGTACTTCGTCGCTGACAAGCCGCCAGCAACCCTGGTCAATGCGATGGCAAAGACTTTCCGCCGCACCGATGGCGATATCGCCTCCGTGCTGCGCACGATGTTTCTATCCAACGAACTCACTGCCAGCGTAAGTTATTCGAACGAGCCGAAAAAGTTCAAGGACCCGACTCAGTTCCTGGTTTCTGCGATGCGATTTGCCTACGATGGTCAGCGGATTACCAATGCGCAGCCGCTAGTAAACTGGCTCAACCAGATGGGCGAGCCGGTATTCGGCCGCATCACACCCGATGGCTGGCCGCTGGACGGCAGCAGCTGGTCGAGCTCCGGCCAGATGGCCAAACGCTTTGATGTGGCGCGCATGATTGGTAGCGGCAAAAACAGGTTGTTTGCCAGCGGCGACGGGCCGCCGCTGCACGTCGATCCGCCGACGATGAACAATGCCATCTACCAGCAGACCATCGAACCTGACTTGTCATCGGCTGCTCGTACCGCGCTGAGCAAGGCGGCCTCACCGGCAGAATGGAATACGTTTCTGCTGTCGTCGCCGGACTTTAACTATCGATGACTCACATCCAATGAATCACATCAATAGCTCTGCTTTCATCAGCAAAGACCAACTCCGTTGAGGTGTCTATGAACCGTCGCGAATTCCTGCTTGCCGCCGCCAGTGCTGCCGTGGCCATCCCGACGCTGTCTTTTTCCGGCAAGCTGTTTGCCGCGCCAGTCAGCTCGCAGCGCTTTCTATTCGTTTTTCTGCGCGGCGGCTACGACTGCAACAATCTGCTGGTGCCTTACAGCAGCGATTTCTACTACGAGTCACGCCCGACCCTGGCAATCGCCCGCCCCGACGCCAACAACCCCAACAGCGCCATTGCGCTGGACTCGAACTGGGGCCTCAATCCCGTGTTGCGCGATTCGATTTACCCGCTGTGGCAACGCAAGCAGATTGCTTTCGTGCCGTTTGCCGGCACCGATGATTTGTCGCGCAGCCATTTCGAGACACAGGACAACATCGAACGCGGTCAGGCCATGGGAGCGACCGGCAACTATCGTTCCGGCTTTCTCGCGCGTCTGTCCGGTCAGCTGCACAGCGTACCCACCATCGCCTTTACCAACGATCTGCCGCTGAGCCTGCAGGGCTCGGACAAGGACGTGCCGAATATCTCGCTACGTGGCAATACCAACTCGTCATTCGACGCGCGGCAGTCGGCGATTCTCACCGACATGTATCGCGGCACGCCGCTGGCATCTGCCACAGCCGATGGCCTGGAGCTACGCAAGACAGTGTCGAGAGATCTGCAAGATGAAATGGCCAAAGCCAGCCGCGGCGCACCCAACGCGAGCAATTTCGCCAACGAGACACGACGTATCGCCACCTTGATGCGTGATCAATACCGGCTTGGCTTCGTCGATGTTGGCGGTTGGGATACCCACGTCAATCAAGGCAGCGTCACCGGCGGACTCGCCAACAATCTGAAGAATCTCGGCGAGGGTCTGGCCGCCTATGCTGACGCCCTGGGCGACGAGTGGAACAACACCACGGTGGTAGTCGTGTCTGAATTCGGCCGTACCTTCCGCGAGAACGGCGACAAGGGCACCGACCACGGCCACGGTACCGTGCACTGGGTGCTCGGCGGCAAGGTCAAAGGTGGCCGCATCGCCGGCGAACAAATCGCGGTGAACCAGCAGAACTTGCTGCAGAATCGCGACTACCAAGTGCTGAACAACTATCGTGACGTGCTGGCCGGTCTGCTGGGTCGCGTCTGGGGGCTGCAAGGTAATCGCATGCAAGCGGTATTTCCTCAGGCAAAGCCGCGCGATCTGCAGCTAGTCTGAGCGCATGATGGGGCAACATATGTTGCTCGCTCGACCTTAGTGGATTTCAAGGAAACGCCTCGCATGCGCCCTGTTCAATTTACTGTTTCGAAGAGTCACCTCCTGCGCGGCCTGCATCTCTTCGCCTGCGCCCTGCTGTTGATGACACCGCTATTGGCCAACGCGCGCAGCAGCGCTCCGCTGAAACCCGATGACATCAGCTGGCTGCGCCGCGATGGGTTCGGACTCGACACTGCCAGCGTGACGCGTTACCGCGAACTGGGCCGCGGCGGGCTGCTGGATGCGCAGCTCGCCGATCGCATCAACGATCCGCTGCCGCCGGCCATCGTGTCGCTGATCGACGGTTATCAGGCGATTGCCAAGTCGCCACAACAGCTGCTGATGGAACTGGACGCGGCGCAGCAGCACATCAAGATGATACCGGATGGCCCCGATCAGGTGGCCGCGAAAAAAGACCTGCAAGACTTGGTCAACCAGCTGCAACAGCAGGCCGAGCAGGCCGAAATGCTGCAAGCGGTGTACGGCCCGAATCAACTGAAAGAGCAGCTGGTGTGGTTCTGGCTGAATCACTTCAGCGTCTACGCGCCGAAGGGCCGTGTCCGCTGGGAGCTGGGCGACTATATGCAGAACGCGATTCGTCCACACGCGCTGGGCAAATTCCGTGATCTGGTGATGGCCACGCTGGAAAGTCCGGCCATGCTGGAATTTCTGGACAATAATCAAAATGCCAAAGGACACGTCAACGAGAACTACGCGCGCGAGCTGATGGAGCTGCATACATTGGGCGTGGGCTCAGGCTATTCGCAGCAAGACGTGCAACAACTAGCGCTGATCCTTTCCGGCGTCGGCATTGCGCCGATCAACGGTAAGCCGGAGAAATTCAATCCGCAGTTCGCACCGCTGGTTGTGCGCAATGGCTTGTTCGAGTTCAATCCACAGCGCCACGATTTCAGCGACAAGGTTTTCCTCGGCCACACGATCAAGGGCAGCGGCTTTGACGAGGTCAATCAGGCAGTCGACATCATCGTGCAGCAACCGGCCTGCGCCGAATTCATCTCGCGCCAGCTGGCCCAATATTTCGTGGCCGACAACCCGCCACCGGCGCTGGTGAAGAAGATGGCGCATACCTTTCAGCGCAGCGGCGGTGACATCGCCAAGGTGATGCGCACGATGATCGAATCACGGGAATGGCTAGCCGGCAATCATCAGAAATTCGACAATCCGAAGTTCGACGACCCGATGCGCTTCGTCGTGTCGTCAGTGCGGCTGGCCTTCGATGGCAAGCCTGTCGCCAACGCGTTGCCGCTCGTCAACTGGCTCAACCAGCTGGACGAACCACTATTCGGCCGCATCACGCCCGATGGCTGGCCACTTGATGGTGCCAGTTGGTCGAGCTCCGGCCAGATGGCCAAACGTTTCGACATCGCCCGTGCGATCGGCAACGGCAACAATCAACTATTCACTCCCGTCGGCAGCACCACACGCAGCGGCGGCTTTCCGATGCTGACCACGCGCCTCTACTACGACACCATCGAGCCCTACCTGTCTCCAGCCACACACGACGCGCTCGCCAAGGCCACATCACAACAGGAGTGGAACAGCTTTCTGCTGGCATCGCCGGATTTGAACTACCGCTGATTCGCCCTGATCGCCTCGGACGAGGCGATCAGCTCAGTCGAAGGAACTCTGCACCAGCAGGTGTTTGGCGATCTGTCCGTGCAACTTGCCGAGCCCGCGCACCAGGTGCAGCGTGATGAATAGCAAGGCGATGCCGATCACGCATATGACGATCGCTTCGCTCCAGCCGGGTACGTGCTGGCCAAAGCCCCAGTCGACAGTCACTCGGTTGCCGATGAAAACGCTGTCCCCCCAGAGATACTGGAACGGCAGCGCCAACGGCACTAAGACGAAGGCGATCGACACGCTCAGCAGGGTCACCGAAAGGGTGAAATAAACAATACCCAGCGGCAACATCAAAAACATGTATAGCAGCGTAGTCCAGGTCCGCGCGTCAGTGAACATCGAGCCGATGCGCTTGAACAACGGCTGCCCCGGCTGCGCGGTATACGCCGGTCGCCGTGGCATGCGCACGCCCAGCATGGTTTCGACGATGCGCCCTTCCAGCAACGACAACCCACGCACGCTGCCGAAAAAAAGCACAACGAAGGGAATACCGATGATCAGTACCGAGAGACCGGCCGACATCGACACGCCGGTTACCGCCCAGGTGAAATAGAAGATGCCGGTGGCCAGCGACAGCAGCATGTAAAACAGTGCACCGTAGGTACGACCATCAGCTGCGACACCGAAGAAACGCCCAGCCAGCGAGCGCCGCTGTGGCGCGGGCGGTGGTCGAATTGCACGCTGGATTTTTATTTCCTGATCGCGATAGATCTCGGCCACTTCATCCGGCGCGCCATAGCTGCCAACCACCTGTTCCAGCATGGCGGCCTCATCGCGACCGGGATGATCCGCCAGCTCAGCGCGCAGATGCTCCTCGGCATCGTAGAGCGCATCCTGGATCAAGGCGGGGTCGGCACCGCGCAGCGCGGCACGAAGCTGATTGAGATATTCGACGATCGTGCGTGGCGTCGTTGGCGACGATGGTTTCATCACACCCCTCCTTGCAAAACGTTATCGACGGAATCGCGGGTGGCGTTCCACGCTGCTATCCATTCGCGCAGCGTGTCTCGCCCTGATTTGGTGATGCGGTAATAACGGCGTGGTGGCCCGCTAACCGACGGCTCGACCTCGCTCGACAGCAGGCTGGCCAATTCCAGATTGCGCAGCACCGGGTACAACGCGCTCTGTTTGCCGGCCAGCACGCCCTCACCGGTTTCCTCCAGTCGTTTGGCGATCTGGTAGCCGTACATCGGCTGGCGCGACTGGCTAAGCACAGCCAGCAACACCAACGAGACAGTTCCGCTGGAAAGCTCCTTCTGGAATTTCTTCAACTGGCTGGCGGTGTCTTCCACAGGCTTACCTGCACGGCTACATAGTCGTGAGTAAACAGTAGTACTTACTTAGTACTAGTACATGGGCCTGAAGTCATGCTTATGCGAATCGTTGTGTGGGCAGGCGTAGCTGACTATGGGATTTCGACCCGAGAGCCGCATCTGCAGGTGCTGGTTTGAATGAACAGTCTGCCGGTTACGTGATGCTAGGCGATTTGCCTTATCGACGGGCCTTTTGCGGTTACCGCCGTGATGCATAAAAGAGCAATCCCCGCCAGGAGAAACATCGCGGATGTATTCTGCGCAACGGCAAAACCCGCAAGACCCATCGATACGGGCATTGCTCCCAACGAAATTAAAATGAGTACGCTAGAGACCAGGCCACGCACGCTAACGTCGATGCGCTGCATGACCCAGGCGCCGATGTGAATGTTGATGCAGCCAGCCACACATCCAATCAAAGCAAGCACGGCTGACAGAGAGTAGATGTTAGCGGGTACGATGCCGATGGTAGCAAGGCACATACCCAACAGAACGCTGCCGCCAAGAATCAATATTCCACGCCGCTTAACTCGCCACACCCCTGCGAGTATCGCCCCGGCAAGGCCACCCGCAGCAGCTGTAGAAACCAGGATGCCATAGGAAGACGACGATCCGAGGTGGAACTTTGCGATGTCCGCAATGCCAACCGCCAATGGACCCGTCACGCACAGGTTCACCATCATGGCCATCAACACCATCGCCCGTAAGGGTAAGTCGCGCATCACATACGCGATGCCATCGCTCATGGCCTTTATAACGTTTGCATGAGAGGGCGACCGTGGTGGATCAGGGAGTCGCAGCAAGGCTCCGATCACAAAGAGGAAGCTCACGGCATCAATGTAAAAGGCGAGAGTAACGCCAAGCTTCGCGATCACGATGCCTGCGCATAGGGGACCAACGATGGCGGTGAGTTGAGCGACACCCTGGCTCAGGCCAGAGCCGGCTACCAGTTGTTCGCTCTGCAGAATCGATGGGAGGAATGCAGACTGCGCAGGCATGGCGAACGCGTCGGCTATGCCAAAGATCACCACCAGCAGATACAGCGCTACGACACCCAGATCGCCATGTGCAACAAGAACCCCGGTAACCGTGACGCAAAGTGCCCGTGTCATGGCAGTTACGACCATGATCCATCGCGCCGAGACCCTGTCGGTGACAACGCCACCGATGAGAAGGAGGGCTGCCCGAGGGATCGCCCCGGCCATCATGAGTGCCCCCAGCATCGTGGCGGACCCGAGCTTTTCAAGCACCAGCCAAGGCAGTGCCACGAGATAGAACTGGTCGCCCAGGAGTGAAATCCCGCTACCGATAAGCCATCGGCGATAAGCGGCATTTCGTAAAGGATGCCCATTGGTTACCGAGGTGTCGGCATGTGCAATCTGTTCGACGTCCATGAATTCTCCTTAATGTATATGTAAATTTACATTTACATATAGCTGATGTCTACTATCGAGGTCAACAAGGAATCACCGATGACCACGCCATCCTTGGCACCCCGCCAGGCACGCAGCCGCGAATCTGAAAAAAAGTTGATGAAGGCGACGGTGGATCTGCTCGGGCGGTTGGGTCTGGAGGGAGCAACCATCCCTCGTGTTGCCGAGCTTGCGGGGCTGACGCCGGGTGCGGTTTACCGTCGCTTCCCTGACAAGAATGCGCTGATGGAAAGAGTCATCATAAGGATTATTGAAGATCAGACCGAGCACCTGCAGCGAACGTTCACGCTGGAGATCGCAAGCAAGAGCACGCTGGCAGCGCTGGTCGAAGAGTTGGTCCGCACCACGTTGGTGGGCTATCGGCGTCACGCAACGCTACTCACTGCATTGCGGCAGTTTGTGCAGGGTAGCGATCACCGGGCATTCAAGCGTAAGGCGGCGGCGCTGGAAACCCGCAACTTGGAACATGTCGTAGAGATGCTGATGACGCATCGAAACCACGTCCGTCACCCGGATCCCAAGACAGCTCTGCTTCTGGCCTTCGTCATGCTCACAGGAACACTGGTCGAGCTGTTTCTCAGCGACGACAACATGGAGAATTGGCAACACCTTATTCCTAACGACAACGAATCGTTGGTGCGCGAGTTGACGCGCATGTTTCTTAGTTACATCGACGCCGTTTAACAGCGTGCACCGTTGCCTAAACTTGTCTCGCGATCACAAGCTCTGCCGGAACAGCTAACTGAGGCATCCGTCAACGAAAGGACCCATATGTCCGCCTGGGTGAAAACGGCCCACTCCAGCTCGCTGGCAATTCCATCGTGAGGCAACGCTGTATGTCGCCACTCATTGTTCAATACCAGCGGCAAATTCATCGCTGACCGGAATCGCTGTTCAACATCGCCGGAATCCGCAGCCAACTTCGAAACACGTCGTTGCAAACTTGATGTCTGCTGCGATGGCGGTCATTGCAAGCTTGTCGAGCTGTCATCGTATTCGCGTGGACTCGAATCTACCGATCATGTACTTTAGCTTCCGATCAATTAACGTTGTCATCCGCGTCTGATTGACGCCATTGCATGGGTGACATGCCGTGCTGGCTCTTGAACGCACGACTGAACGCAGCTTGTGATGTATAGCCGACGCGGGCTCCAATGTCCGAAATCGACGCTCGACCATAGCGCATCAATTCGGCCGCGCGAGCCATCCGCCACCCCGTCAAATAGGCCAGCGGCGTCTGACCGACAACTCGCTGGAAACGCTCGGCGAAAGCCGAGCGGGACAGATGGGTAAGCTCGGCCAGCTCGGTGACACTCCAGGCATGGCCAGGTTCAGCATGCATGGCAACGATGGCGCCGCTTATACGTGAATCGATCGCGCCAGAAAGCCAGCCGTATCCTACCTCGCCACCGGCCGCCCAAGTGCGTAGCAATTGCACGAAGATCACGTCAAGCAGTCTGGAGATCATCGCCGCTGCGCCGGCGCGAGGATTGAGTGCTTCGTCGAGAATAAAGTGGCAACTTAGCTCCAGCCATTCAAACGGACGGTCTCGCAGTCCCTTCAGAATAATCACCGGCGGAAGTATCGACAGCAGGCGCCGCGACAGCATGCCGTCGAAGCCAAAGTCACCACATAGCCAGACCGTCTCCCCGCTGCCAAGCGCCAGCCGCGTTTCATCGTAGTCCCGCTTCGCCAGATCATAGAGACCGTCTGCCTTACGGCCAGGCTGATCCGAGATCACGTGGCCGTGGCCATGCGTGAACAGGACCAAGTCACCTTGGGACGCCCGGTAGGTCTGTTCGATGCCCTCTGCAGCAATCGCGATACTTCCGCTACGCACGATGTGCAGTCGATGCTTTCCGGATGGATAACGGATGCCGAAAGGTGCCGAAGCTGCGCATGTAAACACCGTGTTGCCACGCACGCGCATCAATTCAAGTACGTCGGATAAGGCATCGCGTTTGAACGCAAACGGATCGTTTGCCTGATCGTCCTGTCCAACCGGTGTTTGAGCATAAAATTCCGGCTTCTTCGTCATGCGTCAGCGTCCGTCCAACCCCTAGGATGGACACATCGTTTGCACGGAGGGGCTGCAATGTCAAAGACCATTATGCTGATCCACGGCGCGTGGGTGACCACCGCGAGCTGGACCCATTTCCGGTGTCTGTATGAAGAGCAAGGTTATCGCGTGGTGGTGCCAGCATGGCCATACCTTGACCAACCGGTCGAATATCTTCGTCAACAACCGGATCCGCGCCTAGCCGATATCACCATTCGCGATCTGGTCGATTACTTCGAGCAGCAGATCCGTACCCTGCCCGAACCGCCGATCCTGATGGGCCATTCGTTCGGTGGACTGATCGTGCAAATGCTGCTCGATCGAGGATTGGGTGCTGTGGGTGTGGCGATCGATGCCGGCCCACCGCGTGGTGTGTTGCCTAGCTTCACGGCGATCAAGGCGGCGTTGCCTGTTTTGCTGGCGTGGCGCGGCTGGAGCCGCATCCTGACGATGTCATTCGACAGCTTCGCGAATACTTTCGCCAATACCTTGGCAAGGGACGAGCAGCGTCGGACCTATGACAAGCAGATCGTCCCGGCGCCAGGGCGCATCTATTTTCAGGCAGCACTGGGTATCGGTAATGCCGTCCATTTCAATAACCCTAAGCGACCACCACTCCTGCTGATCACGGCTGAGAAGGATCGCACCAGCACACCATCAATGGTGCGAGCCATGTATAGCAAGCACAGCCGTGCCCCCAGTCGCACGGACATCATGGAATTTCCGAATCGTAGCCATTGGTTGATCGCCGAGTCGGGTTGGGAAGAAGTTGCCAGCAAAGCGCTCGCTTGGGCACAGACCAACGCGAAACAGTAAATACTCCACATTCCATCTAAAACAGACTCTGGCGTGATTTGGCATATTTCCGTTTTGAGCAGCGGACGGCCATTCTCTGTTCTGAGGTCGTCGGTCATTTCAAAAGATTCAACTTTGGTCAAAATCGCGTATCTCTTGGGGAGTACGAACGACTTACTTGAGCCGGCCCTGTCCAGGCTCGGCTGAAGTGACCGTATCTCTACTTTTCAGTAGTGTCGAAATAGCGAACCGACGTCAGATGATCCATTCGGTCACCTTCATCGATCAGTACTCCAAGTGGACACGTAATCCCACAACCCGGGCTGGTCCGCGGTCCCGATTGTAGCCAGGGTTGTGAACAAGCTGGATATCCGCCGTTACGAACGCAAACGACGTGACGGCAAGATCGTAGTACGCCTCCCCGATCTGCTCGGTGGCGTAGTTCAACCGACCGTCCCCTAACGTGAAGCCTGATCCGCCTGCTGCCAGGTAGTTTCGGTGTTCCGGCGAAAGCCCGTTCACTGCAAACGCAATGGCGATTCGATCCTTTGGACGTTCCCACTCTGTTCCGGCGAGCTGCGCGCCAATGCTGGCGCTGCGGTCCGCTTCGGTGAAGGCGAATGACTCCGTCTTCCCGTCGTTCCACGCGACACGTCCGAACAAACCCGTGTCCCCCTCGTCAGCGAGTGGAACATCAACGCCCGCCGCCGCTCCATATTTATACCGACCGTTTTGGTCATCGGCGCGAATGTTTGGAACACTGCCCGTTTCTTCAGCTCGAAGCAAAGCATCGTCATAGATGCCCATCCGTGCCTTGTTTTGAAATACGAGCAGCCACACGCTGCTGCTTTGGGGATCGTGCTGCCAAGTCACTTGCGCGTTCTGGCCATTTGCCCGGCCGATGGGACCTTCCAGATTTGGCCCGTTGGCCTGCGTAGGCATCTGATATACGCCGTAACGCCAAGTCCAGGGGCCGGTAACATAAGTCACGAGCCCGCCGACTGTGTAGCCTCGCGTGTCAGCGGCGAAATCCCAAGCTGGACTGTTAAACAAGCTCCAGTTCATGAACTGGGTTCGCGTCGAATTGCCATATCGGCTTTGGTCGAAGTCGTCGTTCACAGCCATGAGCCCCAACTTGAAGCTCAGGCGATCGTCAGCCTGATCGCCCGGCAGTTGATCCATCTTCCGTTTGACTTTCGTGGTTTTGTCGCCCAGTGGGATGTCGTACGTAAGGAAGGCGCGCGCGACGTAAGCACCACGCCCGAGCGTGCCACCGCCACCACGGATTACATCGCCGTTGGTCAAACCGGCCAGTCCAGTGCTGTGGCTGACAGCTTCACCACGGAACATTTCTATATCCAAATAAGCAGAAAGGCGCGAAGTCACGGGTAGCCCGAAATAGGCTCCGAATGTGTGGGAACGTGCATGGTCTCCTCGCGGATTCAGGCTGAGAGGACCCTCGTAGGGAGAGTGCAAGCTGTTTTGGATCTGCGTGATGAACGTGTACTGCGCGCCGAGCAATTGCGGCACAAAGTACTGGACTTCGTCGGCGATGACGTCACTCATGCTCACAGACACAACAATTGTCGCAACAATAATTGTTGCGCATCGATTCACTCATTGACCCCAGGTGGCGAACATCACGACAGCGGCGGCTGTCATCACTCCCGTAGCGATCCACCCCCATACTTTGAGCGATGTGTTGAGGGTGAATTTGCCCATCACTTTTTTATTCATGGCCAACAGCATGATCATGATCATCATGGGTACTGCGGCGACACCATTGATTACTGCGCACCAATAGAGCGCCTTGATGGGATCGACGGGAGTGAAATTGAGCACGATCCCCACAAGGCTGGCGAAGACGAGTACGCCATAGAAGAACTTCGCTTGATGCGGTTTGTACTCAAGCCCGCTGCGGTATCCCAGCGCACCCGCTGCCGCGAAGGCAGTCGATCCAGCAAGTACGGGCACGGCAAGTAGACCTGTGCCAATAATGCCTGCGGCAAATAGCCCAAAGGCAAATCGTCCAGCGAGGGGGCGCAGTGCTTCGGCAGCGTCCGACGCTGACTGGATATTTGTCTTTCCGTGCGCATGCAGAACGACAGCCGCCGTCAAGATGATGAAAATGGCTACGATGTTCGAGAACACCATCCCGATCGTCGTGTCGACGGTAATACGTTCGATCTGTTCGGGCCCCTGCGATGGATCCGCTTTCAATGACCGGCGATCGCCATCATCGCGGATTTCCTCGGCCTCCTGAGCCGCTTGCCAGAAGAAAAGGTAGGGACTGATGGTCGTGCCGAGCACGGCAACGATAGCAACGGCATACTTGGCATTGGGCCGCACTTTGGGTACGACAATGCCTTTCACCACTTCACCCCAAGGAACATGAATGACAAATACCGTCGCCACGTAGGCGAACAGACTGAGTGTCAGAACTTTGAGGATCGGCGAATACCGGGAAAACGGGACATACATCTGCAGCAGCAGAGACACGATTGCGAAACCTGCTGCATACAACACCGCGGGGCCCCCGATCAGCAGTTTCAGCGCGGCTCCCATGGCGCCGATGTCGGCTGCCAGGTTGATCACGTTGGCTACCAGTACAGAGAACACCAGTCCATAAACCCATGGACGTGGATAGTACTTACGCATGCTGCTGGACAGCCCCTTGCCCGTGGCGCAACCAATCCGCGCGCTGATCGCCTGGATCGCGATCATCAGCGGCATCGCAAGAAAGAGGCTCCAAATCGTGGCATAGCCATAGGCGGCACCTACTTGCGAGTAAGTGGCAATCCCGCTCGGATCATCGTCCGCTGCCCCCGTGATCAGACCCGCACTCAATTTTCGCAGCAGGGAGGGCTTGGATTTCGTGGACGATAAGTCGTTCAAGCAGGCACCCTCTATCAATGTGTTTACGCATCAAGCACAGGTGTGGCGAAATGTTTCCGGTTACGAAGGTGACGCTCTCGGTTACGGGTAAGCTCCAACTCCCAATTCCTTGGCGTTAGCACTCAAGTAAAGAACTATCCCGAGCATGGCGACAAGCGGGATGACGGCAAAAGCAACACCACCCGGTAACTACACTTCGTTGGGGCACCAATGCGTGCTTCAAATAACGTGGAGCACCAGCAGCACGATCACGATAATGAGAACGATGCCGAGGCCACCTATCGGGCGGTAGCCCCATGAACGGCTATAGCCCCACGTCGGCAGCGCACCGATCAACAGCAGAATAAGCACGATGAGCAACAACAATGAAAGAGACATGATGGTGTCCTTGTCGTCAGCTGCGGTGAGCCCTAGGCAAGGTTCGCAATGGATGTCTCATCGCGCAGAATTTCGAACCTATGCGCGACTCATGCATGATAACCAGTCATCAGTGCATGGATTGTCAATACAAACCTCCCTGCACTGATCACAGCGTGCTCACGGGGAAATGACTTTACCTGCATGCGTAATCAGCGATGCTTAAAGGAGATCGAAGCCGGAACGTAATTGTAATTGCTGTTCCGGTTTTGACCGCAGCTTGAGTACGAGGCGGTACGGTTCGGTGATGCTGTAAAGCTTTTTGCAGGACGGCGTACTGCGATCAACCAGGCGCCGGATAAGGACTCTTTTTCAATAGCGCCGCGAGGTGCGCTGCATTGCATGCCGGTGTTTTGATCGTACTGGCGAGTTTGGGTGGCATGCGAGCCAGGTCTTTGTAATTGACACTGCCCATGGCTTCACCGACCCAGTATGCAGAGCTGCCACCCGGAATGGTAAAGCCGACATCGGCGAGTGCCTGGTAGAGCTCGGCTGTGACATGGTGTGCGCCGTCTTCATTGCCAACGACGGCGACGATGGCGACACGGCCGAACGTGGGGTAGCGACCTTGCTTGTCGATCTCATCGAGAAAGGCGTCCATCCGCTCCAACACGCGCTTGGCCACGCTGGAAGGTTGACCCATCCAGATCGGTGAGGCGAGGACAAGAATGTTCGCATCGAGCACCTTGCTGCGTAGAGCGGGCCACTCATCGCCATTACCCTCGTCAGCCTTGACGCCAGGTTTGACGACGTAATCCGCAACGCGGGCATGGGATACCCCTACACCGTACGGAGTCAGTGCGTGCAGAATCTGGTCCAGCAGTTTCTGGGTAGAGGACTCCTCCGGCCCTTGCTTGAGCGTGCAGTTCATTCCGAATGCGGTGAGTGACTTGGATTCTTTCGAGCCCTTCTTGTCCATGATCCATTTGCCCTTGCAGCTGACTAAGGGAAATCGAGATTAGGGAGGGAGGCGTCGTGGGATGATGAAACGTAGACGCAGACTACTGTCAGCAAATCTAGGATTCCGCGTTATCTGAATTGTGTTCGATCGCGTCGCGCCGCTCACGCCAGGTTTGTGCAGTCTGGGGCTTGACGAAAAGAGAGGTGATTTCCGGATGTGCGATCTTGGCCTGCCTCTCGATACGGTTGATGCAGTCCTCGATCTGCGGCGTGGTCAACGCGTCCTCGAACTCGGCACTGAGTGCAGCTACCACCTGGTTCGGGCCCATCTGTACGGTCATTACGCCATTGGCACAGCGCACATCGGCATCGCCCGAGGCAATCGCAAGAATGGAATCGGCTACCACCGGATGCGCGGCTTCACCGATCAACAGCCCCTTGGTCTCACGCGCCAGCAGCGAAGCTGAAACAGCGAGCACGCATGCAATGCCGATCGATGCCACACCGTCGAGCACGGGCAGGTTGAGCAGTTGCGCGCCAGCAAGACCTGCCAAGGCCACCATCAGGCCGAGCAGTGCCGCACTGTCTTCCAGCAGCACGGTGAACGTGCTGGGGTCTTTGCTCCGACGAAAGGCTTCGAAGTAACCCATTCGCCCCTTGTGCAAACGAAACTCGCGGAGTGCCACATACCAGGAACTTCCTTCAAAAAGCAGCGACACGGCAATTACGCCGTAATTCAATGACGGGTGAGTAATGGGCTCAGGCTGGCGTATGTGCATCACTCCCTCGTAGAGCGATGCACCTGCACCCAGTGCCAGTACCAGCAACGCGACGATGAAACTCCAGAAATACAGCTCACGACCGTGACCGAATGGATGCGTGCGATCCGGCGGCATCTGCGCGCGGTGCAAGCCGTACAGAAGCAACAGTTCGTTGACGGTATCGACCAGGGAATGCACCCCTTCGCTAAGCATTGCCGAGCTGCCGGATATCCCTGCCGCCACAAACTTGGCGATGGCGATCATCAGATTGCCGGCGAGGGCAACGTAGACCACTTTGCGCGAACCGGTGGTAGGCAAGCGTCAGGCCTGTAGTTGGTGCTTCAATCTCGTCATGTCAGATGCATGATGAAAGGCATCACCGCCTGAAGGCTCATGATCGTTCCTGGTTCTCTACGCCACGGGGACGCATCGGAACGGGGTCGGAGCCATACGCCTGAGGCATGGCAGGATCTGTTCGCCCCAGTGTGATGTTCTTTGACGCGCGCACATGACGATTGGCAAACGTCCATATCTCACCTGTCGCCGTGATCAAAACAGTCCAATAGAGATCAGATTCCGGGCCATAGTCGATAAGGATGTGGGCAAATCCTTCGCCTTTGGGTGTGTTCATCGGTAGGGGCGGATTGAGTTGCAGCATGCAAGGCCTCCTCAAGTTCTCTCGCACGATGCTTTCATCGACGTGAACAGCCTGAGAATTTCCAGCTTCAGACCGCGTTTGCATCAAGCCTCGCTGGAAGTCCCTCACACAACGTAGCAACCACTTCACGCAAGAAATGCATGCGTGAGGGCCACAGTAGTTTCTCGGTCAAAGTCGCTCTTGAGTAGGCTCTGATGGTGAAAACTCCATCTCCACTGCGAAATTCCAATAATCAGCATGAAAAGAGAAACGACATGGCAAAAATCGACACGGAAAAACGCGACGACCTAACAGAGAGTCACTTCGCGTTTCCCAGACAGCGCAAGGAACATCTTGAAGACGCCGCGCATGTGCGCAATGCCGTCGCGCGTTTTAACCAAGTCGAAGGCGCAAGCGCTGAAGAAAAAGATGAGGCATGGAAACGCATCCAGGCAGCTGCGAAGAAGTACGGCGTCGAACTCAGCGAAAAGAGTCGTCACGAGATGAGCAAAGGCTGACACAAAAGTTGGCTACGAGCCGTCGTCGACTTTTACAGTGTAGTCACGGCAATAAGGCCACGCTTCAGATGATCCAACCGCCTATGGGTATTTATGATCATCTTCGATATTCCGTATGCGCCGTTGCATAGCGGCGAATGGTCTGTGGAGGTGAGCAATGATGGTAATCCAGAATTCAAAAGCCGCCATGACGCACTTCGGTTTGCAGTCAGCTCTGCTCTGAAGGCGCATCAGCAGGGCAATGACTCTCTGATCACCGTCGAGGGCATTGACGGTCAATGGCGCATGTTCGACCACCGGGCAAAAGGCGTCGCTTAGACATGCGTCGACTCGAGCAGCTGAGAAGATATCAAACGATCCATCTCAGTAGCACGCCTGGCTCGTCGTTTGCCGCCAGAAGCCGGTCGGCGCTGAAAGGTTTTTGAAGGCATGCCGTACTCGTTGTATAGCTTTCGGCGTAATGAGAGTCCGGACGTGTCTTTCTGGAAGTCGCACCACGCGGGCTCGAGCCGAAGAAGATCGCCGGACCAATCCGATTCGCACCTACAGTGATTCGCCTGAACGACTTGCACGTGTGGGAGGTCACTTCGCGGCTATGCCCGAGGTGTTGGGATCTTTATGTCAGTCGTGACGTCGACTGAAGTTCACAAAGCACACCAGGCCTCCTAACTCTGCAAGGTCTCGAATCTGGACGGGCGTATGATGGGGCCAATAGGTTGCTGGGGAATACACTATGGAACTTATGCGCCTTGTCATTGTGGAAGACGATGTCGCGATCCGAAACCTTCTGGCGGATGTCTTGAAGCAAAAGGGCGGTACGATCGTCGGCACCGCCAACAATTTGCTTGACGGGATGGCTCTGGTCAAAGAAACACCCTGCGATTGCGCGGTCGTGGATATTGATCTCGCTGGCGATCAAGCATTGCCATTGATCGAATTATTGGAAGAACTAAGTATCCCCTTCGTTCCGATCACAGGACTGACGCTGGCGAATATTGATTCGCCTCGAATACGAGCGATGCCATTGCTCATAAAACCGTTCGATAGCCATGATCTGCTAGATGCCATCGCCCGAGCTTGTCAGATGCCGCCTAACGCCGCCTCAAGTTGAACGGCGTTTTTCCTTTAGGCTTACATGGATCAACAGATCCATTGAACGGCTAGTTCAACGATCCATGTTTTTTTCAGCCCCATCCTTTTGGACCAGTCACTTCTGAAGGGCGAACACCTAGGATACGTTGATGCGGAAGTTACGAGATTGTAGTTTGGCCGTCCCCTGCGCAACACCGGCCGAACGATTTCATCAACCTGTTGCATCGACCGGTTGATTCCAAAACCAAAACGCGCATTCCACACCGACACTACGTCGTCACGGTCTCGCGCCCACGATCGCATCTCCCTTAACGCTGGAGAGATGCTTGTGCAGATGACCAACAAGATATTTGGAACCCTTGCGACAATCGGCGCTCTGGTGCTCAGCCCCTTGGCGATGGCGCAGACAGATGCAGGTGCAACCGCTCCGTCGAAGCAGGACACCATGTTTGTCGCCAAAGCATCGGCAGGCGGCATGACGGAAATCCAGGCAAGCCAATTGGCTGACTCCCATGCGCAGTCCACTGCAATCAAGAGCTTCGCCTCGACGATGGTGACCGACCACACGAAAGCTGGCGACATGCTGTCCTCCATCGCTCAGAAGGACGGATTCACGCCATCCGCTGCCCCGATGCCGATGCAACAAAAGGAGCTGTCGCAGCTCGGAAAGCTGAATGGCGCGGCGTTCGATAAAGCCTATACGGCGATGATGTTGAAGGATCATCGCGAGACAATTGCGCTCTTCAAGAAAGAGTCCATGGTGGGTAAGAACGACGACCTGAAGTCATTTGCGTCGCAGACATTGCCCACACTCCAGCAGCATATGACAATGGCAAAAAAACTTTGACTGCCGCAAGCCGTGATTGCGACAAGTGATTGGATCTGAGGGTAACAAGGCACCAAGCAGAAGTGCTTGGTGCTTTTCTATCGAGAAAATTCCTGTGGCGTTTCCCATCTGTTACTACATCGAGATAGCGCAATGAAGGAACCTCGGATGCTCTATTGGCGGCCATCATCGTGCCCACCGCCAGCATCGCGCCAGTGACGTCTGCACGTCGCTTGCATGCCTGACAAGTAACCATCCGTCGACCTGGATAGGATCGTCAAAATGCTGCCAAAAATAGAGATCTACGAAGCGATCGAGATTCGATATGGTTACTCGATCCAAGATGACCTCTATCACGCCCACTTTGATCTTCCGGCTGATAGACACGTCCAGAAAAGTTTGCAGAGCGAAAGCCACTCCACGATGCCGGTGGCAAGTTCGATGCCCGGAAAATTTCATATACATGGGCCGGCCGAAGGTGAACTACTCGATCACGCGCGAACACAGATCGATACTTTTCTTGGAAAATAGCCAGACGCGCATCAAACGCTAGATCGTCAGCGCCCCACCTTCTGGAGAATCTTTGTGACCTATCAAGCAGCACCGAATCGCTACGATGGCCTTATGCCCTATCGCCGTTGCGGCAGGAGTGGCATTGACCTTCCAGCCATTTCGCTAGGACTGTGGCAGAACTTCGGCGGCGCGGACGTTTTCGAGACGGGTCGCGCCATCCTGCGACGCGCTTTCGATCGCGGCGTCACCCACTTTGATCTCGCGAACAACTACGGCCCGCCATACGGCTCGGCCGAGGAAAACTTCGGTCGCATCATGGCCAGCGACTTCGCGGCGTATCGCGATGAGTTGATCATCTCCAGCAAGGCCGGCTGGGACATGTGGCCGGGTCCTTATGGTGGCATCGGCGGCAGCCGGAAGTACCTGATCGCAAGTCTCGACCAATCGCTCAAGCGCATGGGTCTCGACTACGTCGACATCTTCTATTCGCATCGCGTCGATCCGACCACGCCGCTGGAAGAAACCATGGGTGCGCTCGCGCATCTGCATCGCCAGGGCAAAGCCCTTTACATAGGCATCTCCAGCTATTCACCCGAACTCACCCGCAAGGCGGCGGCGATCCTTGCCGAAGAACGCGTGCCACTCTTCATCCACCAGCCCAACTACTCCATGTTCAACCGCTGGATCGAAGACGGTCTGCTCGAGACACTCGAGGACCTTGGCACCGGCTGCATCGCATTTTCACCGCTCGCCCAGGGCCTGCTCACGTCGAAGTACCTCAAAGGGATCCCCGCTGATGCGCGCGCCACGCGAGAAGGCTCGTTAGGCAAGGACCAGCTGAGCGAGAAGAATCTTGAGCGTATCCGCGCACTCAACGCAATCGCCGAACGACGAGGCCAGACGCTGGCGCAGATGGCCATCGCGTGGGCGCTGCGTGATCCGCGCGTAACCTCGGCACTAATAGGCGCGCGCACCATCGAGCAGCTGGACAATTCACTGGACGCGGTCCATGCGCTCGACTTCACTGCTGAAGAACTGGCCGAAATTGAAAAGTACGCGACCGATGGCGGCACGGATCTGTGGAAAAAGTCGGCGGAACTTTGATATCCATGCCGCCCTTTGCCGCGCACAGCAGCGCGGCAAAGGGCGGCCAGCGGATCAAAGAAAACGCATGCGCCGTGCCTGGGCTAAAGAGGAGCAATTCATGATGAATCTTCCTATGTCGTTCCAGGTGTTGCTCAGGGTTTGATCGGTTTGATCGAGGTCACCGTGCTGTCCATACCCGCCGGGCGCAGCGTGAACTTCACCTTGTCGCCGACCTTCACGGTCTTGAGCAAATCCGGCGAGGCCACCTTGAAGGCCATGGTCATTGCCGGCCAGCCGATGGACGTGATTGCCTCGTGTTGCAGCGTGATGGTGTCCTTGGCGATGTCGATCGCTTTGACGACGCCCGTGCCTCGAGCATCTGCCGGTTTGGCGTCGTGCTGCATGCCTGCCATACCCGGCATGTTGGGATCCATCGCTTGGGCCATGGCAAAGCTGGGCGCGACGGTCAATGTGCCGACGAGCGCGAAGGCTAAAATAAGTTTTTTCATGGGTTTGTTCCTTCGTGGGTAGTGAGTACAACATTCGTTTCGCTTGCCTTGCCCAATCGACGCAAGATCAGCAGATGGAAGGCTGCGGGGAGAACGAGCATGGATAGCAATGGCGCAGTGAGCATGCCGCCGATCATCGGGGCGGCAATGCGTTGCATCACTTCAGAACCCGCGCCGTGGCCCAGAAGAATGGGAAAGAGGCCAGCGAGAATCACGGCGACGGTCATCGCCTTGGGCCGTACGCGCTGCACTGCGCCTTCGCAGATCGCTTCGTCGAGTGCAGCGGGTCCTGCCTGTGGATCGAGTGTCAGTTGTCGCTGCCATGCGTGGTCGAGATAGAGCAACATCACGACACCAAACTCGGCGGCAACACCGGCCAAGGCGATAAAGCCGATCATCGTGGCGACCGACACGGCGTGCCCTAGCAACCAGATCAACCACAATCCGCCCACGAGAGCGAGCGGCACACTCGCCATGATCAGGGCCGCTTCACTGGCACGGCGAAACACCGCATAGATCAGCCCGAAGATGATGACCAAGGCAATCGGCACGACGAGTTTGAGCCGCGCCATTGCACTGGCCAGATACTCGAATTGACCCGACCAAGCGACCGTGACACCGGGCGGCAACGTCACCTGTTTTGCCACCGCTTGTTGCAGATCCGTCACGACAGTGCCGAGATCACGTCCACTCGTGTCGATATAGACGTAAGTGGCTAACTGGCCGTTTTCGCTTTTCAGCATCGGAGGACCCATCGTCAACGTGACGTCGGCAATCTGGCCGAGAGTCAGTTGCGCACCGCTCGCCGCGAGGATCGGTAGCTGCCGTAACGCCGCGACCGAATCACGATCAACCCGTGGATAACGGACGACGATCGGATAGCGTTCTCTGCCCTCGACCGTTTGCCCGATCGGATCGCCACCCACAACCGTCGCGATCAGATCCTGGACCTTCTGTTGCGTCAATCCATAGCGCGCTGCGTCTTCGCGACGAAGATGCACATCGACGTAGCCAGCGCCCTCGGCTCGCTCGGCAATGGCCGAACTTACTCCAGGTACGGTCTTGGCAACCGTTTCGATTTTGTCGGCCACTGTTTGCAACGTGGACGGATCGGGCCCAAGCACTTTGATGCCGATAGGACTCTTGATACCGGTTGCCAACATGTCGATGCGATTACGAATCGGCGGCACGAAGAGGTTCGTCAGTCCGGGCACGTGCACCGCCTTGTCCAGTTCGACTTTGAGCTTCGCCATGGTCATACCGGGACGCCATTGGTCCTTCGGCTTGAAGGTGATGGTCGTCTCGAACATTTCCAGCGGTGCCGGATCAGTGGCGCTTTCCGCACGTCCAGCCTTTCCAAAAACGTGATCGACCTCCGGCACCGTCTTGATCATGCGGTCAGTCAGCTGCAAGATCTGCGACGCTTTGCCAGCGGATAAACCCGGCAGTGCGGTCGGCATGTACAGCAACGTACCCTCGTCCATGGGCGGCATAAACTCGCTGCCCAACCGGGTCAACGGAATAGCCGCACTGAACAAAATAATCCCGGCCATGAGCAAGGTCATCTTGGGAAAGCGCAGCACGGCATTCAGAATCGGTCGATACAGCGCGATCAGGCCACGATTGAGCGGATTGTCGTTTTCAGCGCGAATCCGTCCACGCACCAGATATCCCATCAGCACCGGCACCAGCGTGACCGCCAAACCAGCGGCAGCCGCCATGGCGTAGGTCTTGGTGAACGCGAGTGGCTTGAACAGCTTGCCTTCCTGACCTTCGAGCGCGAATACGGGCACGAATGACAACGCGATGATCAACAGGCTGACAAAGAGCGCTGGCCCGACCTCAGCCGCTGACTCGGCGATCAGCGCCCAACGCGCGGCGCCTTGGGGTTCTTTGCCATCGTTTGCATCGCGCCAATGTTCCAGATGCTTGTGCGTATTTTCGATCATCACCACGGCGGCATCGATCATGGCGCCTATGGCAATCGCGATACCGCCCAGAGACATCAGATTGGCCGACACACCTTGCAGATGCATCACGATGAAAGCGGTCAGCACACCCAACGGCAAGGTGATCACCGCGACCAGTGCCGAGCGCAAATGGCCAAGGAACAGCACGCACACCAAGGCAACGACGAGAAATTCCTCCAGCAATTTGCCCCACAGGTTTTCAACGGCGGCATCAATCAGCTGTGAGCGATCGTAGGTGGGCACTATCTCAACGCCAGGAGGCAAGCTGCGTTTCAGCTCGTCGAGCTTGGCCTTCACGGCGGCGATTGCGGCTTTGGCGTTCTTGCCTGTGCGCAACACAATCACGCCACCGGCAACTTCGCCCTGGCCATCCAGTTCGGTGATGCCACGCCGAAAACTGGGGCCTCGCCTTACCGTGGCAACGTCGCGCACCAGCACCGGCACCCCGCCGGCGCTGGTGGTGATCGGCACACGCTCAAAGTCCTCGCTGCTGCGAAGATAGCCTTCGCTGCGCACCATCAGTTCGGCTTCACCTTGTTCGATCACCGAGCCACCATTCGCACCGTTGGCCTCGCGGACTGCCTCGACCAATTGCGAAATGGTGACGTTGCGGGCGGCTAACTGATTCGGATCAGGCACGATCTGCCAGGCGCGTTCCATGCCGCCGAGACTTGCCACTTCGGCGACATCCGGAACGGTCTTGAGCTGAAAACGCAAGAACCAATCCTGCAATGCGCGAAGCTGGCCGATGTCATGTTTGCCCGTACGATCGACCAACGCGTACTCGTAAATCCAACCCAGACCGGTTGCATCCGGACCGAGCGTTGGTGAGACACCCGCCGGCAAACGATCACGTACCTGACTGAGGTATTCGAGTACCCGTGAGCGGGCCCAGTAGAGATCCGTGCTGTCATCGAACAGCACGTAGACATACGAATCCCCAAAGAATGAGTATCCGCGTACCGTCTTGGCTCCCGGTACGGAGAGCATGGTGGTGACCAGCGGATAGGTCACCTGATCCTCGATCGTCTGGGGCAACTGCCCCGGCCAGCTCGTGCGTACGATCACCTGGGTGTCGGACAGATCCGGCAGCGCATCAACCGGCGTGTGCAGGGCGGCGAACACGCCAGCAAGCGCCAACGCCAAGGCGGCGAGCAGGACAAATACGCGATGCGCGATCGCTGCGCGAATAAGGGCGGCGATCATGGGTTTGCCCCCATCGTCATGCCCGGCATGGCAACGCTGGATGCGGGTGCCGGTTTCGCCGTTGGGTCATCCAGGCGTTCCAATGCGCCGGACAGGCTGGCTTCCGAATCGATGAGGAATTGGCCGGACACCACTACCTTTTCGCCGCCAGCGAGCCCCTCGAGAATTTCGGTATAGCCCCCTGCCGCGCGTCCCGTGCGAACGGCAATGGCACGGAAATGGCCGCCGTCTTCGGCAACGATCACGCGCGTGTGGGCGCCCGACGCAATCAGTGCATCGTCGGGCACGACCGGCACAGCGTTGCCGGGCGCCGGATCAAGCTGCACCGTCGCGAACATGCCCGGACTCAATGCCCCGTCGGGATTGGCGAGGACGATGCGCGTGTGCTGCGTTCGGGTTGTCATGTCGATGTCGGGTAGTAACGACTCGACGTGGCCATGAAATACCTGTCCTGGCAGCACGTCGACACTGACGGTGACCGGTGTGTCGGCGTGCATCGTGCCGGCCACCGACTGCGGTAAAGCGGCGTCTACCCATACGGTGGAAATGCCGTTGATCGTCATCAACGTTTGACCCGCGTTGACACGTTGACCCTCACGTACGTCCAGCGTGCTGAGGACACCAGTCTGAGGGGCTCGCAACGTAATCTCACCGTTGCTTCCTATCGAACGACCATCCGCTGGAGATAAACCGAGCACGCTCAGGCGCTGTTGCGCTGCACCGCGCAAGGCTTTGGCCTCTGCTGATTGCACGTGCTGCAACGCTTGGGTTTCAGCCACGGCGCTGCTCCATTGAGGAGCCAACACGTCGGCTAGAGGAGCGCCTACCTTGACGCTCGCGTAAGGAGTGCGCACGTAGAGCTTGCTCACCACCGCGTCGACGCGTGCACTGACGACCACAGCCTGGCTCAGGTCCCAGCCGATCGTGCCGGGCACTTGTACCGTTGCTGACAGCATGCGGCGCTCAACCGGAGCGGTACGCACGCCGAGGTTTTGTACGGTCGCGGCATCAATGCTTACGGTGTTCGGGTCAGCGTCGGCGTTGGCGTATTTGGGCACCATCTGCATGCCCATCGACGATAGCCCTGGCTTGTTGGAATGCTGCGCGGGCACCATCGGGTCATACCAGTACAGCACTTTCGCGGTTGCGGCCTGCGTGGGCGATCCTGTGCCGACAGAATGATCGGCGGACGTTCCATCTGGAGCACCATCGTGGTGGCGACCTATCAAATACGCGCCGACCGCAGTAACGAACAGCCCTGCGAGGATGGAAGAAATCAACAGTGCGCGTTTCATGGGGAATCCCCTTCAGGCAGTAAATAGGTCAGGGCTGCCCAAGCACGGCCGTAGTCGGTCAACATGCGGGCGTAGTCGGTGTGATGCGTAATTTCGGCACGACGCGCTTCGAGTAGAGGCTCGATATCGCCGCCACCCCGATAGGTCGCCAAGGCCAGCGCGGCACGATCGTTGGCTTGCGGTAGAAGCTCGTTGACATGCCGACGCGTCTGTCGACCCAGCGCATCCCATTGCGCCCAACCCGCCTGCACGGCTTCTGCTTGCTGACGCTTCGCATCGTCGTGTTCTGCACGAACCGCATCCAAATCGGCCGAGCGGGCACTGATGCCGCGATCCTGTCGATTGCGCGTAAACAGCGGCAACGACACGCCCACCTGGAGCGATACCATGTCGGATAACCCTCGAACACGAGAGCCATAAGCCAAACCAACGCTCCACTCCGGATGCTTCTCGGCCTCAGCCTCGGCCAATGCGGCTTCGGCTTCCAGCTCGCGTGCAGGCCAATCCAGGAGATTGCCTTGCCGATCAACACTGGTCAGCAACGATGGCTCGTCATGGGGTAGTACAGAAAAATCGGGCGGATCAGCAAGCGGTTCGGTGATGGGATGGCCCAACCAGCGGCCTAAAGCTGCGCGAGCCTGAGTCTCGCGTGAGGTCACATCGTCGATGCGATTCTCCAAGTCGAGGGCCTCCATCCGCATCGCTAGAACGTCAGCTGCTGATCCGACACCCCCTCGCAATCTCGCCTGGGCAACCTCAACATCCACGGCCCACTCGCGTCGCATGGACTGCAGCATCTTCAATTCATGGTGGGCGCCCCAGGCATTTATCCAGGCATCCGCCACTTGTTGCTCGATCCCTAACCGAGTCATTACCGTGGTCGATGTGGCCTGCTCGACGTTGGCGTCGGCGAGGTCACGCTGGGCCTGGCGTTTAGCCCGTGATGGCAGCACTTGAGTGAGCCCCACTGTGCGCATCGTCATCGTGTCCCCACCGGCCGTAAATGCACCCGCTCCCTGGATAGCAAGATTGTCGATACCGACGGAAAGCTGCGGATCCGGCAACGCGCCGGCACGCGCGGATTCCTCATGGGCCGACTGCTGTTGGGCGTAGCGTGCCTCCAGCAACGACGCTTGCGAGGCTGCTTGCCGTGTCGCTGTTTCCAGCGTTAGAGGTGGTGCCGGATCGTCAGCCCAAGCGGGCGACACGAACAGAACAGCGGCGGCCATCAATAGGCAACGCCGAACGCGGACCGACAAGGTCCGTGTCAAGATTTGTTGGCAAAACATGGATAGCTCCGATGACAAGACCGTACGGGCCATGCACGCAGGCATGACCACCGAATGGCTAGCAATCGAGGGCTAAATCAGAAGGGTGCAGAACCGCAACATGGCCGGTGGCTCAGAGCGATACTTCGAAATGCTTGGCAATGCTCTCAGCGCAGGCACGCTGGTGCCCAGTAGAGCGGGCGACTGCGAAGGTAACAAGACAGGGGGCACCGTCAGAGCATGCGCGTCCTGAGAAGACGTCACGTTGTTACTGCAGTGCTCAACGCACCGAGGATCCGACGTGGCATGAACGTGAGCGGACGATACCTTTGAGCCTGTCCGCATCGCGGCACATTCACCCGTCAAGGCAACATGCGCCGGTACCGTCGGGAGTGTGCAGACATAGCTGGCCATGGCCAGCTGCTGAAAAAACAGACAAAACAATACCGCCCATACCCAAAGGGTACGGCGACGGCGACTGAGGTGGTAACGCCTGTTCATTCTGACCATAACGATAGCACGGGTTATGACAGCAGTTGGCGCGACGCCCCGCCTTCAGTGGTATCTAGCGTTCAGAGGCGCGGCGGTATTGACGGCGGGCGCCAGGCCGCCCGGGCTTTATATTCGCGTCGCCATTGCTCCGACCGGGTGGCCTCGGGCCATGACGGCTCTCGCATGCACCTTGGTAGTCGAATCTTTCCACACTTTGGTGTCATCCCCACGCTGGCCTGCTAAGTTGTGCGTTGTGCCGACCGTTACATAAGGGGACCGCCATGATTCGCCGCTACCATCTCGCCGCCGCTGTACTGGCATGTCTCGTGTTCGCGCTACCGGCGCTGGCTGAAAAGGAAAAGGCCAAGCCGACACCGACTACGTCCCAGTTATTGGCGAAGTCCACACCGGCCGAGTGGCGCAGGCCCGATCCGCAGAATCTGCTGGTGATGCAGCTGCCGAGCGGCCGCGTGTTGATCGAGCTGGCACCGGATTTCACACCGCTGCATGCGGCCAATATCCGTACGCTGGTGCGCCAGCATTATTTCGATGGCCTGGCGATCGTGCGGGTGCAGGACAACTTCGTAACCCAGTGGGATGACCCCGCCGGCGATGACAACGGCGACAAATCCAGGATCCGATCGCTAGGCAAGGCCAAGGCTACCGTGGCGCCGGAATTCACTCGCCCGATCGACACCAAACTGCCGTGGACCAAACTGCCCGATGGCGATGTCTATGCACCGGAAGTCGGTTTCTCCGAAGGCTTTCCGGTAGCGCGCGATCCAACCAGCGGACAGGAATGGCTTACACACTGCTATGGCATGGTTGGCGTAGGCCGCGACAATGGACCAGAAACCGGTAACGGTAGCGCCCTGTACGCGGTAATCGGCCAGTCGCCGCGTCGGCTGGATCGCAACCTGGCAGTGATCGGTCGCGTGCTCGACGGCATGCCACTGCTGTCCAGCCTGCCACGCGGTGCGGAGCCGATGGGCTTTTACGACAAGCCCTCCCAGCAGATCACCATCCAGTCCGTGCAACTGGCGGCCGAGCTGCCTGCCGCACAGCAGCCAGCGATTGAAGTGCTGCGTACCGACAGCAAAACCTTTTTGGCGTTGATCGACGCCAAGCGCAACCGCCGCGATGCGTTCTATACCGTACCAGCCGGAAAGGTCGATATCTGCAGCATCGATGTACCGATGCGCGAAATCACCACCACAACAGCCGGCAAGCATTGATCAGCGCCACAACATTATATTCAGCGTCATCAGCTAGTTTTGTGGACTGGCAGATTTGCATGTATGCGTTACACCACGTACTGATCGGGAAACCGGATGTTGTTGAGCGATACCTTTAGCTTCTGGCGAGCATGGCTGCGGGCACCACGCAGCGTCGGTGCCGTGGTCCCGTCAGGGCCATCGCTGGCGCGACTGATGACGCGCCACGTGAATCATCGTCACGGTCCGGTGATCGAACTGGGACCGGGCACTGGCGTATTCACCCGCGCGCTGCTGGCTGGCGGACTGCCAACCCATCGATTGGCGCTGGTGGAAGCCGATCCGGTCTTTGCCGATGCCTTGAGCCAGCGTTATCCCGAGGCACGCGTGCTACGCATGGATGCCGCACAGCTGGGCGAGACGCTTCCGCTGTTTGGTGACGAGCGTGCCAGTGCGGTGATCAGCGGGCTGCCGTTGCTGTCGATGCCGCCGGAACAGGTCGCCGCGATCATACGCGGTGTTTTCGAACAGCAGCTGCATGCCGATGGCGCGCTTTACCAGTTCACCTACGGAACGCGCTGCCCACTGCCGCGCCAGCTGCTCGATCAACTGGATCTCGAAGCCGTTCGCATCGGCAGTGTGCTGTTCAATCTGCCGCCAGCCACGGTCTATCGGATCGGTCGGCGCCAATGCAAACGCGTCGCGGCTTGAGCGTCAATCCATCGCACGATTGAGTCTGCGCCAGGGATGAGCGGGCTCATTCATGGGCTTTCGCGTACTGCACACATAATCTTTCCATCTATTGCGCTATCAAACCCAACAAAGCCCGTGCTTGCAGGGCGGAAAAAAGGGATCAGTGGATGAAACGCAGCCGCAAGGTGTTGAACTGGATCGCGGGACTATTCTTGGCGCTGATCATCGTATTGGTGATCGTGATTGCCACCTTCGACTGGAACCGCCTCAAGCCTTTCATCAACGATAAAGTCAGCCAGGCCATTGGCCGTCCATTTGCCATCCAGGGTGACCTGAGTGTGGATTGGCGGCGCGAGCCGACCGAAAGCGGCTGGCGCGCATTGATGCCCTGGCCGGAATTCACCGCACGCGATATCCACATCGGCAATCCAGCATGGGCAGCGAAGCCGCAGTTCGCTCAACTGGAGGCGCTGCGCTTTCGGCTGTCGCCACTGCCGCTGATCGCTCACCAGATCGACGTGCCATCGCTGCAGCTGGTGCATCCCACTGTCGATCTGCAGCGCGACAAGCAAGGCCGCGCCACTTGGGATTTCACGCTACCGAAAGATAATGGCCCACCGTCGACATGGAATCTTCAGCTCGGTTCGATTGGCTTCGATCGCGGCGACGTATCGCTGGATGACGCGGCCAGCAAGATCAAGCTGCAGGTCGCCATCACGCCGCTGCAGCAGGCGATTCCGTACGACCAGCTGGTAGCACAGCAATCCGCTACAACCAACGCACAAACCGGCACCCATTCCAGAACCCAGAAAAAGGCTGCAGCAACCGACGCAGCAGATGGCCAGGCCGCAGCCGCGGCATCGAAAACCAGTTACCAGTTTGCCTGGCAAGTCGATGGCAGTTACCAGGGCGCGACCGTCAAGGGCAGCGGTAAAACCGGCGCCGTGCTTGCGCTGCAGGAGGCCAACCAGCCCTTCCCCGTGCAGGCCGACGTGCATATCGGCGATAACCATATCGCGCTGGTCGGCACGTTGACTGACCCTGTGCATCTGGCGGCGCTGGATCTGAAATTATGGTTCTCCGGCTCCAGCATGGCCAAGCTGTATGCGATTACCGGCGTGACCTTGCCAAACACGCCGCCCTACGCCACCGAAGGTCGTTTGAAGGCCGAACTGCATCGCAACAACAGCCGCTTCAGCTACGAGAATTTCCATGGTCATATTGGTGGCACGGATACCGGCGGCAGCCTGCTCTATACCACCGGTGGCGAACGGCCAAAGCTGAGCGGCAACCTGTCTTCGCAGCTGCTGCAATTCGCCGACCTCGCACCGCTGATCGGCGGCGGCTCCGATGCGGAAAAGAAACAGCGCGGTGATAAAACCGTGCAGCCGGCGGACAAGTTATTGCCGGTCGAGCCGTTCAGCACCGATCGCTGGAAAGCCATGGATGCCGACGTCACCTTCAACGCTGTACGCATCGTGCAGAACGACAAGCTGCCGATCAATTCGCTCAACACCCATCTGGTGATGGACAACGGCGTGCTGCAACTGGCACCCCTGAACTTCGGCCTTGCCGGCGGCACCATAGAAAGCACGATCCGGCTCGACGGCAGCAAGGCGCCGCTACAGGGCACGATAAAAATCAGCGCACGACATCTCAAGCTCAAGCAACTGTTCCCAACCTTTACGCCAATGCAAACCGCGTTCGGCGAAATCAATGGCGACGTCAACCTCACCGCACATGGCAATTCTGTGGCGGCACTGCTGGGCAGCTCGAACGGTGAAATGAAGCTACTAATGAACGACGGTGCGATCAGCAAAACACTGCTGGAGACTGCTGGACTCAACGTCGGCAACATCATCATCGGCAAGTTGTTTGGCGATCGTACCGTGCAGATCAACTGCGCCGCCTCGGACATGACCGCCAAGGACGGCCTGTTCAACATGAACCTGTTCGTCTTCGATACTGACGATGCAGTGATCAAGGTCGATGGCACGGTGAATTTTGCCAACGAGAAGCTGGATCTCAACATCCGCCCGCAGACCAAGGGATTTCGCATCTTCTCGCTGCGCACACCGCTGTATGCGCGCGGCACACTGAAGAATCCGGATGTCGGCGTGCAGAAAGTTCCGCTGATCATTCGTGGTGCCGGCGCCGTGACGCTAGGCGTGGTGGCAGCACCGGCAGCAGCGCTGCTTGCCCTGGTTTCGCCCAATCATGGTGACGACAGCAGCAACACCTGCCGCGACGTACTGCAGCAGCTGCGCAACTCGGGCAAGGCGATGCCGGCAACGGAAGCAGCAACGAAGAGCAAGCCTGCTAACGAGCCGAACTGACACGCTCACGTTGAACCGGGCTGGGCGCGTGCGCCTCATGCAGCGCGCGCCCGGCTAGAATGTCAGCTCTCCGGCCGCCAGTTTCTTCACCAGGTTTAGTCCAGCATGCAAGCTGTCAGCAAGGCGCGCCTGCAGATCCACTTCTGCGTGGTGCTATGGGGATTCACTGCCATCCTCGGCAAACTGATCACCCTGCCCGCGCTGCCGCTGGTGTGGTGGCGGATGCTGCTGGTTTCCGGTGCGCTGCTGCTGATACCCAGGGTATGGCGTGGCCTGATCGCGATGCCGATACGACTGCGCTGGGCCTATGCCGGTATCGGTGTACTGGTATCGCTGCACTGGCTGAGTTTCTATGCGTCGATCAAACTTTCCAATGCGTCGGTCGGTGCTACCTGCATCGCGCTGGGACCAGTCTTCCTCGCCTTCATCGAACCGTGGATTGCGCGACGCAAATTCGACCCGCGCGAATTGCTGATCGGCATTGCGGTGGTTCCCGGCGTTGCCATGGTAGTTGGCGGCGTGCCGCACGGCATGCGCCTGGGCATCTTGGTCGGCGTGTTGTCCGCCTTGTTCGTGGCACTGTTCGGCTCGCTCAACAAGCGACTGGTGGAACACGGTGATCCGCTGACAGTGACCTGCATCGAACTAGGCACAGGCACACTTTTTCTTACCATGATGGCACCATTGTTCCCGCATACCGGCGCTGCTTTTGTATTGCCCAGCATGCACGACGCGTTGATGCTGGTGGCGCTTTCCTTCGGCTGCACGTTACTGCCCTTCGCGCTCGCACTGGTGGCCTTGCGCCACATCAGTGCCTTCGGCACGCAGATGATCACCAACCTCGAACCGGTCTACGCCATTGTGCTGGCTGTCGTGCTTCTGCACGAGCAACGCGAGCTGGACGGCTGGTTCTACACGGGCGTGGCGGTGATCCTCGCCGCCGTTTTCGTACACCCACTACTGAACCGCAAGCAGCTCGCAACAGAGCAGCCGGAGCTGCTGGGTACAGCTGAAAGCCACAGCATGGTGGAGTGACTCAAGCGAACCATTCGCGGTCTTCAGGTCGGGTGAGGGCTCTATCGCACAGTGTCCTGGATGGCTATTCACCCAGGACCCATGTGGTCCCGAAAACTCAGCCGCCTCGATGCTTCGGCTCATTCGCAGGTGGCGCGGCGCTCGTAGCCTTGGCCGGTATCGTCATGCCAGGCATATCGTCAGCGTCCTTGGAATGATCGTCGCCGTTGTCCATGTCCATATCGTTATCCGGCGGCGCTTTGGCGACGATGTCCTTGTATTGCCTTGGCGACAAGTCCGGCAGCTTTTGCAAAAAGGCGACCATGCTCCAGATCGTGGCGTCGTCATGACTGCTTCCCCATGCCGGCATCGCGCTCATCTTGATGCCGTGCTTGATTACCCAGAAAGCCTCTTTGGGATCTACCCGCAGCTTTGCCAGGTTGGGTGGTTGCGGATAAAGGCCCGGGCGAATCTCGGAATCTTTCATGCCCGGCGTGAGGTGGCACTGCGTGCACATTGCCGCGTACTGGCCAGCGCCCTTGAGGATCAAGGTGGCATCTTCGAGGTCAGGCACCTGGAGATTGCGCGAATGCTCGGCAATCGAACGTTCGCGCAAAGTCTGCAGCAACGAGAACACCGGCCGGCTGTGGTGATCATCTGCACCGATGTTGTAAATGCCGGAATACACGAATGCCCCGGTGCCGGCGGCTGCGATCACCAAAAGGATGACCAAGGTAATGACGAATTGCGTGATGGTTTGCTTCATGAGAGTTTCCCACTGGATGTCTGTTGAGAGAAATTGTCAAAACCAGAAACGGATGCCCGCGACCCACTGTCGATCCGTCCGCGCTTGATTGAAACCGGCCTGCTGATCGTCTCGCGAAAAATCAGCCGTTCCACCGAATCGGTTCGTCCAGACCACACCGACGTATGGCGCAAACTGTCGGTTGATTTCGTAACGCAAACGCAGGCCCAGTTGGGCATCCGACAACCCGCTGCCGATGCGACGCGCCGGATCGGACTGTCCATACAGGTTGACCTCGAATTCCGGTTGCAAGATCAGCCGCTGGGTAAACAGCACTTCGTACTCCGCCCGAAAACGTGCGGCTGTGCGGCCACCGTCACCGACATAGCCAGTGGCTTCCAGCTCAAACCAGTAAGGCGACAAACCCTGTACACCGAACGCGGCCCAGTGACGGTTCGGCCCCTCACCCAGATCCTGCCGCACGCCGAGCTGGCTGCTCCAATAGGTGGCGATGGTGTGATTCCACAACGCTTCAACATCGCCGTCATCGAGTCTTCCTTGACTACGCTCGCCCTCAGTGCGCAACCAGAGCTTGTTGTCATCGTTGCCATACCAACCCTCGACTTCCCACGTTTGTCCGTTGACATTCTTGCCGCTGAACGCTTCGAACTGATCGATCAGCAGCATGCTTTGCGGTGCGTTGTCCTGCATGTCCATGCCGCGCATGGCACCGTAGCCAATGCCGTCCGAATAATCGGCACTGCGCGCATTCGGCGGTGCGCTGCCGCCCTGCATCGGACCCATGCTCATGCCGGACATGTCAGCACTTTTGGCTGGAGCCATCGAACCATGATCCATGTCGGACATGGCATCAGGAGTGGCGGATTTCTTCGATGCCGGATTCGTCGCGGGCTCGGCCGCATGATCCATTCCCTGCATACCTTCCATACCGTCCATGTTCGGTATGTCGTCCTTGGACTTTGCCGGCTTCGCATCCATCGCCTTACCATCGACTTTTTTGACCGTCGAAGGTTTTGCCGGAGCCGCAACACTCGTCGATGCCGACGGCTTGTCCATGTCCATGCCTGGCATGCTGCCGTGATCCATTCCGGACATATCCATACCCGACATATCCGGCGACACCGCGCTGCTGGACGAGGCCGGCGCGCTCTGCGCCACCGCAGCCGATATGCCGGCAAACAGCAGCGCAGGCAGCAGCGAACGGCATAGCGTGGTCGAGGTGATGCCATGACGCGCAGTCATGACACCACCACTTCGCGGAACATGCCTGCTTCCATGTGATAAAGCATGTGGCAGTGGTAAGCCCAGCGCCCGGCGGCGTCGGCAGTGACTGCATAGGTGATGCGCTGCGCCGGCTGCACGTTGATGGTGTGCTTGCGTACCTGAAAATGGCCATCCGGATTTTCAAGCTCGCTCCACATGCCGTGCAAGTGGATCGGGTGATTCATCATGGTGTCGTTGACCAGCACGATACGCAGCCGCTCGCCCTGCCGAAAATGCACCGGCGCAGCGTCGGAAAACTTCACGCCGTCGAACGACCACATGTAACGTTCCATGTTGCCGGTGAGGTGCAGCTCGATTTCCCGACCGGGTTCGCGTGCGTCGATCGAGCCACCGACAGTGTGCAGGTCGGCATAGGTGAGCACGCGTCGACCGTTGTTGCACAGACCGTTGCCGGGATCATCGAGATTGCTGCGTGGCATATCGACATGCATATCGACGCCGGGGCCGTACTCGGTGCGCGCATGATGCACCGCCGGCACGTTACCCATGACCATGCCATAGTGATCGCCGGAACCTGACATTGCCATCGCGCCCATCATGTCCGCCATGCCGAGCTGGACGATGCGATCGACTTTCGGCACCTCGGCCTGCATGCTCGGTCGTGGCGCCAACGTGCCACGAGCGTAACCAGTACGGTCGATCGACTGGGCGAACAGCGTGTACGCGCGATCCTCCTGCGGCTCGACGATAACGTCGTAGGTTTCCGCCACGGCAATGCGAAACTCGTCGATCGATACTGGCTCCACATCCTGGCCATCAGCAGCGACCACGGTCATTTTCAAACCGGGAATGCGCACGTCGAAGATGCTCATCGACGAACCATTGATAAAGCGCAGACGGATTTTTTCGCCGGGACGAAACAGGCCGGTCCAGTTGCCGGCCGGCGACGCGCCATTCATCAGATAGGTATAGGTGTAACCCGAGACGTCGCTGAGATCGGTCGGGTTCATGCGCATCTCGTTCCACATCCTGCGCGCGGCCAGTGCGTTGCTCAGGCCCTGCTCGCGCACGTCGCGTGCAAAGCCCGGCGCGGTCGGCATAGCGCGGTTGTAGTAGTCGCTCCGTTTCTTGAGCTTGGCGTAAATGTGCTCGGGATCTTCATCGGTCCAGTCGTTGAGCAACACCACATGATCACGATCAGACGCGTACCGATCCGGGCCTGCGGGATCAACGATCAGCGCACCGAATAAACCGGTCTGCTCCTGAAAACGCGAATGCGAATGGTACCAGTACGTGCCTGACTGTCTAAGCGGAAACCGATAGACGAACGTCTCGCCCGGAGCGATGCCGTCAAAGCTGATGCCCGGCACGCCATCCATGCCGGATGGCAGCACAATGCCATGCCAGTGGATCGAGGTTGGAACGCGCAAGCGGTTGGTCACGCGCAAGGTCACCGTGCCGCCTTGTTTGCAGCGAAGGACAGGCCCGGGCATCGCGCCATTGACGGTAGTCGCCAATCGCACCGCGCCGGTAATGTTGACCGGCGTCTCGGCTATATCCAGCGCAAAATCGGTGCCGCTGAGTACGGTGGACTGACCAGTGCTGGTCAACGCCCAGGCGTTGGAAGAACGCAGCAGGCCGAAACCAGCAGCAACACTGCCCATGGTGAGACCCTGGACAAAGCGCCGCCGCGACAAATCGGTCGCGGAAAGGGGAAAACGGCTTTTCATGAAACTCTCCGGGCAGGCATCCTGACGATGCCGGTCGTAGACGTCAGTCGCGCACGCGCTCATCGGCGCACGCAAACCAAGCTCAACGTAACGAGAGAGAAGGGCGTGTCATCAATGACCAAGTGGCTCGCGTTGTTTCGCGGTGGTTGTCAGGTGGTGGCGCGTGGCGCAGCGCCTGACTGGCGGTCAGGCCAAGCCGCGCGCTGCCGCATGGCGGCCACAGCGAAGCAACCCTCCGGGCCGGGTCTGTTTGCCCCCAGGCCGGCGTCATCGCTCAGGCGTGTACCGACGTACACTTCTTCGCTCTTCCTTGGCCTGCGCGCAAACAGCTCCCGGCGCGGACCACTTGGTCATTGATGACACGCCCTAGACCGCTGGCGGCCGCAGCGGCGGACCGTGGGCAATATCCGGCGCGGTGGTTATGCGAAGCGTGGGATGCATATCACCGGGCAACACCGGCAGCAGCTCAATCATGCTTATGGCAGCCATGGCACTTCCGGCCGTTGCAGCACAGTGGCAACTGGCCGCCATTCCATGATTGCCATCGCCACCACGACAGCAATCCTCGGCGTGCACTGGCACTTTGGCTTGCACAGCGTGCTGGCAATCATTGGATCTGGCGGCCTTAGCCATGGGCATGGACGACATCGCGCCCATGGCACGGCCCATCGCATGCATGCTGCTATTCATGGCCAGCGACTCAGCGTGAACCGGAATGGCCACCAACAGCAGCCACGCGAAACACGCCAGAACCCGAAGGAATGGCGAGCGTTTGACATGGCGAAGTGATCGGTTCACCGCTACAGCTTAGGCGTTGCGCCGCCAGCGCTCAACTGCTTGAACGGGGATGCCGTGCCCAGCCCTCTATACTGGAGCATCCCGCATGCCGTGATCGCCATGAATTATCGCCACGCCTATCACGCCGGCAACTTCGCCGATGTCCTGAAACACACCGTGCTGCTTGCCTTGATCGAGGCGATGCGCAGCAAGCCAACGCCGTTCTGCGTCATCGAGACGCATGCCGGTAGCGGCTGCTATGCGCTGGACAGCAGGGAGGCCGCCAAGACCGGCGAGTTCAAGGACGGCATTTCACGGCTGCTCTACCCCGATCTGCACGGTGGCAAGGCCGATGCCGCCAGCCTGCCACCGCTGCTGCGCCGCTGGTTGGACAGCGTGCTGGCCATTCCGGGCAACGAGGACGGCCTCAAGCTCTATCCCGGCTCGCCACTGCAGATCGCCCAGGCGATACGCGCCGAGGACAGCGCCCAGCTGTGCGAACTGCACCCTGAAGAAGCCACCCGCCTCGCCGAGCTATTCCATCGCGACGCGCGCATCCACACCCACCAGCGCAATGGCTACGAGGCGCTTAAAGCGTTGCTGCCACCGAAGGAAAAGCGCGGCCTGGTGCTGATCGATCCGCCGTATGAAGCGCAGGAGGCCGAGTACAAGCAGCTCGAACAGGCGATCAAGTCCTGCATGCAGCGCTGGCCGACCGGCGTGTACGCCATCTGGTATCCGATCAAGCTGCGCAGCCAGGTGCAGCCGTTCCTGCGTTGGCTGCCGCGCAGCGGTGCCAAGCGCGTGCTGCGCGCCGAACTGATGGTGCATCCGGACGATTCCCCGCTGCGCTTGAATGGCTCCGGCATGGTGATTCTGAACGCGCCGTGGAAACTCGACGATGTGCTGCGCGATTCACTACGGGCCATGGCGCGACTGCTATCCAAGGACCATCCCGCTGATTGGAAGCTGGACTGGCTGTTGCAGGAGGGCGATGAGCCGCCCGTCGCCAGTCCACTGCCCCGCTCCCGGCTCGCACCCGAGCCACGAACGCGTCGGCCGCGCTAATCCGGTCCGGCGCGATAACGCTCGTTGACGATACACGCTGTTCCAACGCCTCATGTTGTAGCTTTCACCACCAGACTGGCTGATCCAGCTGGAACAGTCGGGTTTCTTCGCCATGTTTATTGGAGCTCGGTCATGCATAGCACTGCTCATTACGTCTGTCGGTTGTTCGGCCCGCTGGTCGCCGTGGTCCTTGTCGCCTGCGCGCCCGCACCGATTTACAAGGCCGCGCCCGGCGCCGTGATCGTCACGCCCATGCAGGTGTCGCAAACGCCCGAGCGCTATACCAGCGGCGACGTGATCTGGGGTGGACGCATCGTGCAGGTCACCAACCTGTCCGATCACAGCGAAGTCGAAGTGTTGGCCTATCCACTGGATAGCTCGCAGCGGCCGAAAGCGAATGACAGCGGCAACGGTCGCTTCATCGTGGTGATGAGCGGCTATGTGGAGCCACTGGATTATCCGAGTGGCTCGCTGATCACGGTTAGCGGCAAGCTCAACGGCAGCCATGCCGGCAAGGTCGGTGAAGCCGATTACGTGTTCCCGCTGGTCAACGTCGCCCAGTCGCATGTGTGGACGCAGAAGGAAATGCAGCAGGGTCGCAGCAATGTCAGCTTCGGCCTGGGTGTCGGCGTCGGCATTCATTGATCGCACCGCAGCCATCGACAGCGGTGCGCGCTGCCATGCGTCACCGCTTGAACCACGTAGAACCCATCAGTCCAAGGGAATCGCATGTCCGGTAACGCCAACTCGCTGAGGGCCATTCTGCTCGCGCTCGGCGCGAACTTCGCGATCTTCGTAACCAAGTTGGCGGCAGCCTTCATCACCGGTTCTGGCGCCATGATGGCCGAGGCGGTGCACTCGCTCGCCGACTGCGGCAACCAGGGTTTGCTGCTGCTCGGCATGCGTCAGGCGAAACGGCCGGCGTCATCGGAATATCCGCTGGGCTGGGGCCGTGCGCTGTACTTCTGGTCGTTCCTGGTGGCGATCCTGCTTTTCTCGGTCGGCGGCATGTTTTCGGTGTATGAAGGCGTGCACAAACTCACGAATCCGGAGCCGCTGAAGTGGCCTTGGCTGGCGCTGGGCGTGCTCGTATTCGGCATCGTTGCAGAAAGCATTTCCATGCGCGGCTGCCTGGTCGAAGTCAACAAGGCACGTGCCAGCCGCAGCCTGTGGCGTTGGTTTCGTGAGACGCGCTCCAGCGAACTGCTGGTGATCTTCGGAGAAGATCTGGCGGCCCTGCTCGGCCTGTGCTTCGCCGCCATCGCCATCGGCACGACCATGGCGACCGGTAACATCATTTACGACGCGGTAGGCACCATTGCCATCGGTGTGCTGCTGGTCGTCGTCGCCGTTCTGTTGGCCATCGAGGTAAAGGCCTTGCTTATCGGCCAGGGCGTCGAACCCCAGCGTCGCGCCGAACTGCTCACCTTCCTCGAAGCGCGCCCTGAGATATCCAAAGTACTCAACCTGATCACCCTGCAGATGGGCCCCGATGTAATGGTCGCCGTCAAGGCACTGATGGCGCCCACCACCGACTCGCGCGGCCTGATCGACGCGATCAACACCGTCGAACGGGCGATGAAAACCGAGTTCGACGACGTGCGCTGGAGTTTCTTCGAACCCGATTTTACCGATTGAATTGCAACCGATGGACCTATTCGCCATGAGAAAACACATCACGATTCTCGCCGCAGTTTTTTATAGCGGATTGGCGATGGCGCAAGCCCCTGCACCGTCACCGCAAGCGATTGCAGAGAAAATTCAGGCCGATGAAAAATTGCTGGCCGACTGGCCGCAGCTTGCGCGCTACCGCAACGAAAACGCGGCACTGCCAAAACCCACAAAGGGCGAGCCGCGCGTGGTTTTTATAGGTGACTCCATTACCGATATCTGGGGCCGCCTGCAGGGTGTCTTTTTTCCTGGCAAGCCTTATGTAAACCGGGGTATTGGTGGTCAGGTTACCGCGCAGATGCTGGTTCGCTTTCGCCCCGACGTCATCGCGTTGGAGCCTCGCGTCGTCGTGATTCTGGGCGGCACCAACGATATTGCGAATAATGCCGGTCCGACCACACTCAAAATGGTCGAAGACAATCTCACATCCATGGCCGAACTCGCACGCGCCAACGGCATCAAGGTCGTGTTGGCATCGCTCACGCCAGTGAGTGATTACATTCAACCCAACCAGACGAAAGCTCGCCCACCCGAGGAAATCCTGGCGCTCAACGCATGGATAAAGTCCTACGCAGCGCGTGAACGCTTTATCTACCTCGACTACTACCCGGCCCTGCTCGATGCCAACAAGGCGCTGAAGAAAGATTTCACGATCGATGGCTTGCATCCGAATACCGCCGGTTACGCCGTCATGACACCGCTGGCCCAACAAGCGATCGATCAGGCGCTGGCGCACTAATCGAGACGATAAACACTAATGACGCATTCCGGAATAGCGCTTTCACCAGCCATCCCGCATAACGATCGGGTATAAACACATGGTGTTTGGCCATTTCGCGACGGGCCGCTCGTTGGTTACGCTGGCGAGTCGAGCTGCCAAAGGGAAACGACGATGAAAAAGTTCGGAACAATGCTAGCCCTGCTGGCGACACTGACAATAACATCGCTGCATGCGAAGGACGTGACGCTGCTCAACGTGTCCTACGATCCCACCCGCGAGTTGTACCGCGATATCAATGCCGCGTTCGCCACGCAGTGGAAAGCGCAGCATGGCGACAACGTAACGATCCAGATGTCGCATGGTGGCTCCGGTAAACAGGCGCGCTCGGTAGTTGAAGGCCTGCCGGCCGATATCGTGACACTGGCGCTGGCCTATGACATCGACGCGATATCCGATCGCGGGCTGCTCGCCAAGGATTGGCAGAAACGTTTGCCCGACAACTCCTCGCCGTACACCTCGACCATCGTATTCCTGGTGCGCAAGGGCAATCCGAAGGGCATCAAGGATTGGGCAGATCTGATCAAGCCCGGCGTCCAGGTGATTACGCCAAATCCGAAAACCTCCGGCGGCGCGCGCTGGAATTTTCTCGCCGCATGGGGCTATGCGTTGAAACAGCCCGGCGGCAATGAAGCCAAGGCCAAGGCCTATGTGCAGGCGCTGTACCAGCACGTGCCGGTACTCGACACCGGTGCGCGCGGTTCCACCAATACGTTCGCGCAGCGCGGCGTGGGTGATGTGCTGGTCGCGTGGGAAAGCGAGGCGTTGCTGGCACAACAGGAGATGGGCAAAGGCACCTTCGATATCGTGGTGCCGTCCATCAGCATCCTGGCCGAACCGCCGGTAGCAGTAGTTGATAGTAATGTCGACAAGCACGGCACGCGCGCCGTCGCCGAGGCGTACGTGAAGTTTCTCTATTCACCCGAAGGCCAGACGATCGAGGCCAAGAGTTTCTACCGTCCGCGCCTGCCGGCGGTGTCCGCGCAGTTCGCCGCCCAGTTCCCCAAGGTCAACACGTTTACCATCGACGACGAGTTCGGTGGCTGGCGTCAGGCGCAGACGAAGTTCTTTGCCGATGGTGCCATCTTCGACCAGATCGGCCCCGGGCACTGAGACGCATGCGTCGGCGCATCCTGCCCGGCTTCGGGCTCAGTCTGGGCTATGCGCTGGCGTATCTGGGCCTGATCGTGCTGCTGCCGCTGGCAGCGCTGGCATGGAAAGCATCGGGCATCGGTTTGCACGGTTTGATCCGCCTGCTGAGTTCGCCACGCACGTTTGCAGCGCTCAAGCTGAGTTTTGTCGGCGCCACTTTTGCGGCGGTCGTCAATGCTGTCGTCGGCCTGCTGGTTGCCTGGGTGTTGGTGCGCTACCGCTTCCCCGGGCGGCGCTTTCTTGATGCGCTGGTCGACCTGCCTTTCGCCTTGCCGACAGCGGTTGCCGGTATCGCACTGACGGCGCTGTATGCGCCCAACGGCTGGCTCGGGCAATGGCTGGTGCCGCACGGCATCCAGATTGCCTACGCACCACCGGGCGTGATCCTGGCGATGGTCTTCGTCGGCTTTCCGTTCGTGGTGCGGACGCTGCAACCGGTGCTGGAGTCACTGGATCGTGATGTGGAAGAAGCGGCCGAGAGTCTCGGCGCTTCGCACCTGCAAACCTTCTTTCGGGTGATCCTGCCAATGCTGTTCCCGACGCTGCTGACCGGCTTTGCGCTAGCGCTGGCCAGGGCCGTGGGCGAATACGGCTCCGTGATCTTTATCGCCGGCAATATCCCGATGCGCTCGGAAATTGCGCCGCTGCTGATCGTGGAGAAGTTGGAGGAATTCGATTACGCCAGCGCTGCAGCCCTGGGTATGGTGATGCTGATTGCCTCATTCGTGCTGCTGATCGTCATTTCACTGCTGCAGCGATGGAGCCGGCGCTGGGCGGAGCAGACGCGATGAGTCTGAACTGATGAACGCGAAACGATGAATGCACAGTCGATACGCCTGCAAAAGCGCCAGCCGCACTGGCCGAGAAAGATCGGACGCGCGCTGCTGATTCTCGTCGCCGTAAGCTTTCTCGCCGTGTTTCTGGTGCTGCCGCTGAGCGTGGTTTTCGTCGAGGCGTTTCGCCAGGGCATGCATGTCTATCTTTCGAGCATCAACCAGCCGGAAGCGCTTTCCGCGATTCGTCTGACCTTGCTGGTGGCGGTGATCGCCGTGCCGTTGAACATTGTTTTCGGTGTGGCCGCGGCGTGGGCGATGGCGCGTTTCGAGTTTCGCGGCAAGGCACTGCTGGGTGCCTTCATCGATCTGCCGTTTTCGATATCACCGGTCATCTCCGGCCTGGTCTACGTGCTGCTGTTCGGCGCGCAGGGTTGGTTCGGACCGTGGTTGGATGCACATAACGTCAAGATCATTTTTGCGGTACCAGGGCTGGTATTGGCGACCATCTTCATCACCCTGCCCTTTGTCGCGCGAGAGCTGATTCCGCTGATGCAGGCACAGGGCAGCGACGAGGAGGAAGCCGCGCGCGTGCTCGGCGCCGGTGGCTGGCAGATGTTTTTCCGGGTCACGCTACCCAACATCCGCTGGGCACTCCTTTATGGTGTGCTGTTGAGCAACGCCCGTGCGATGGGCGAGTTCGGCGCGGTATCGGTCGTCTCCGGCCATATCCGCGGACTCACCACCACCATGCCGCTGGAGGTGGAGATGCGCTACAACGAGTACGACTACGTCGGCGCTTTCGCTATTGCCTCGTTGCTGGCGCTGCTCGCGCTGCTGACGCTGGCGATCAAGACGCTGCTGGAATGGCACTACGGCGATGAGATCGCCACACATGCGCCCGGCAGCCACTGAGACCATCGATGACTCTCGAACTTTCCCATCTCAGCCGCCGCTTTACTGACTTCCCCGCACTGGACGATGTCAGTCTGTCGATTGCGCCCGGCGAATTCCTTGCCCTGCTCGGGCCCTCCGGCTCGGGCAAGACCACGCTGCTGCGCATACTCGCCGGGCTGGATTATCCCGACGCCGGCAGTGTGCATCTAGACGGCCATAACTTTCTCGCCGCACAGGCACGCGAACGCAAGATCGGGCTGGTGTTTCAGCACTACGCGCTATTCCGCCACCTCACCGTTGCCGAGAACGTCGCCTTTGGCCTGCGCGTGCGCAAGCGCAAGCTTCGGCCGTCCAAGGCCGCCATTACCGAACGCGTAGATCAGCTGCTCAAGCGCGTGCAGCTGGATGGCTATGGCCATCGCTATCCCACCCAGCTGTCCGGCGGCCAGCGCCAACGCGTAGCCCTGGCGCGCGCGCTGGCAGTGGAGCCCGACCTGCTGCTACTCGACGAGCCCTTTGGCGCACTCGATGCCCAGGTCCGCCTGACCCTGCGCCGCTGGCTACGCGAACTGCACGAAGACCTGAAACTCACCACCATCTTCGTCACCCATGATCAGGAAGAAGCGCTGGAACTCGCCGACCGTATTGCCGTGATGAATCGTGGCCGCATCGAACAAGTCGGCACGCCCGAGGCGATCTATCAACAGCCAGCCACGCCATTCGTCTGCGAATTCATCGGCAAGGTCAACAAGCTGCCCGTAACCTGCACTGATGGCAAACTCGCTGCGGGTGAATGGGTGCTCGATGGCGACCCGTGGCACGGCCGACACGCACACGCCACCGCCTACGTGCGTCCCGAACATCTTGCGCTAGGCGTACCCGCAAACCAGCCCGCCTGGATCGCCCACCTGCGCCACATCTACCTGGCCGGCAGCGTGGTGCATCTGGAACTCTACGTTCCAGCAATCGACCAGACCCTGGAAGCCGACATCGCCGGCGAAGACGTTGCCAGGCTCGGTCTGCAAACCGGAGTCGATCTGCGCGTCGCACCGCGCAGCGCCGTAGTGTTCGCCATCGACAAACCCGGCGATGACGCAACCGTGCAAGATCGCTGGATGTGGCAAGCGCAAAGCACGATTTTCGCCTAGACCACAGAGCAGCGAACCGATCGCCCTACTTCTTCAGCTCCAGCAAATCCCAGCCATTGCCGTATAAATCATCGAATACCGCGACGGTGCCGTACGCCTCATGGCGCGGTTCTTCGCGAAAGTGCACGCCTTCGGCGCACATGCGCTGCCAGTCACGTTCGAAGTCGTCGGTGTTCAGCAGCAGGAATACGCGGCCACCAGTCTGATTGCCGACGCGAGAGGCTTGTTCGTCACCCTTGGCCTTGGCCAGCAACAGGCGGGTTTCCTTCGAGCCCGGTGGGGCGAGCAGGACCCAGCGTTTGCCTTGGCCCATGTCGGTGTCTTCGATCAGCTCGAAACCCAGTGCACGGGTGTACCAGGCGATCGCCTCGTCATAGTCCGCGACCAGTAGCGCGAGTGCGCCAAGATGTTGCGTCATTTCTTGTTTACCTTGATGGTCGGCAGCGGACCGAGCTCCGCCTGCAATTTTTTGGTCAGCTTGGCCCGCACCAACACATACGCGTCGCGGATAAAGCCCTCAAGCTCGGCACTGGCGAAGCGCCGTGGCTCGGTTATCGATATCCAGTGGGCACGCGCCAGATACGGGGCGGGCATGATACCCGGCTGATCCGTCAGTTCCAAAAACCGCGCGTCTTCCACCTTGCACCATAGCCGGCCGCCATCGCTGCCATCTGCTGGCGTCATCGCGAACATTTTGCCGCCTACGCTGAGCACGAGATTGGTTTCCCATTTGATGTCGCGCGTTACGCCCGGCCAGTGGCCGCAGAACGCTTCCAGCTGCTGTGCCGTCATGCCCGTGGTCTTGCCCATGCCTGCTCCCGCGCAAAGATCCGTCGAAGAGCCCATTGTGGCTGGCAAAGCCACGGCCGCCCAGCGGTTTGAGACCGATTCAACTACCCGGCAAGCAGCCTGCACACGGCGCGCCTTAGCGGCTAACCCCCTTGTTTGAAAGGCCTTCATTCATGTTGCGTCGCACCAAATACGCTAGAGTATGGAAATGCTTTCCTTACCCGCCATCGATTTCTCCACGCCGCCGGATGAGGCCTCGCTTCGGCCGCCGGCGCGTGAGCGTTTTGCGCCGCGCCTGGTTCGAGCCATCTCGGGCGAGCTCGTCTCCATCCAGGACGGTCGCAAGCTGCACCTGCGCAGCATCGCGCCAAACGACATTGAATCCTTGCAGCGCTGTTTTCTGCGGCTTTCGCCGGAGGACGTCCGCCGCCGCTTTCTGCATGCCATGTCCGAACTGCCCACGCCGATGGCGCAGCGGTTATGCCAGATCGACTCGACCATCGAGACCGCGCTGGTGCTGGTGGACGAAACGGTGGTTCCGGGCGAGATCCGCGGCGTCGGGCGTATCTATGTGGACCAGGCCGCCGACAGCGCTGAGTTTTCGGTACTGGTCGAAAAGAACTGGACCCGTCTCGGCCTCGGCGCCTTGCTGATGCAACGCCTGGTCGACGACTGCCGCCACCGCGGCTTGGCCGAAATCTGGGGCTACGTGCTGCTGGAAAACCGGCCAATGCTGGATCTGTGCAAGACACTGGGTTTTGTCCGTCGCCGCATGGACAACGAACCCGGTGTCGCGCAGATCACGCTGCGCCTCGTCTAGAAAGCCTGCTCTTCCGGCGACCTGGCTTCGCAGCCCGCTTCGCGTTGCTGAGCTGCGACTTTTGCCCGCGCGATCTTCCTGCATGGTCAGCCGATTGCCATCGGCAAGCTACACTTGTCCGCTTACCCAGACGCGACCTGCCGGTCGCGTCCCGAAATAAGCGTTCTCTATGTCAGCCTTGATCCCGCATCCTCCCCTGCCCACCACGCCCAAGCAGCGCCGTTACTGGACGCCGCCGCACGGCTCGGCGCGCGCGCTGCTGATCGCCGAATCGGCACGTTCGCATCAAGGCCTGCTGGTCGCCGTCACACGCGATACCCAGCGCGCACATGCGCTGGAAGCCGAATTGAAACTCTTTGCGGGCGGCCTGCCCGTGCTGCATTTTCCCGATTGGGAAACGCTGCCTTACGACGTCTTCAGCCCGCACCCCGAAGTGGTCTCGCAGCGCATCGCCACGCTCTACCAGCTGCCCAGCGTAAAGCGCGGCGTGCTGGTGGTACCGGTGGCCACGCTGATGCAGCGCATCGCGCCGCGCGCGCATATCACCGGCTCCGGGCTGGTACTGAGCAAAGGGCAGAAACTCGACATCATCGCCGAGCAACGCCGGCTGGAAGCGTCGGGCTACCGCAACGTGCCACAGGTGGCCGAGCCCGGCGACTTTGCCGTGCGCGGCGCGCTGATCGACATCTTTCCGATGGGCACCAGCGAGCCGTACCGCATCGAGCTGTTCGACGATGAAGTGGAGTCGATCCGCAGCTTCGACCCGGAGACCCAACGCTCGCAGCAGCAGGTCGAAAAAATCGAGCTGCTGCCCGCACGCGAGTTTCCGTTGACCGAGGCAGCCGCCAAGGATTTCCGCGGCAACCTGCGCGAACGTTTTCCGATCGACGTCCGTCGCTGCCCGCTCTACCAGGACATGAAGGAAGGCGTGACGCCTGGCGGCATCGAGTACTACCTGCCGCTGTTCTTCAAGCAGACCGCGACGCTGTTCGACTACCTCGCCGACGATGCGCTGTTCGTGCTGGGCGAAGGCGTGGCCGAAGCCTCCGAACAGTTCTGGACACAGACCTCCGAACGCTACGACCAGCGCGCGCATGACATCGAGCGCCCGGTACTGCCGCCAGCGGAAATCTATCTGCCACCGGAAGCCCTGCGCGAACAGCTCAACAAGCGCTTGCGTGTGGAAGTGGTCGCCGGCGATCACGAGCATGCCATCAACACCGGCACGCAGCCGGCGCCAGACGTGCCACTCAACCGCAAGGGTGAGGAGCCCGGCACGTCACTGCAGCACTTCATGCAGAGCTACAAGGGCCGCGTGCTGATCGCTGCCGATTCAGCGGGCCGTCGCGAGGCGCTGATCGAGACGCTGGCGACGGCCGGCATGAAGCCCGCGAACACCGACAGCTGGTCGGCTTTCTTGAATGACGCGTCCGATGCACGTTTCGGCATCGTCATCGCCGGCATGGAACAGGGCTTTGCGCTGACCAAGCCGGCTATCACCGTACTCACCGAGCGCGAGCTTTACGGCGAGCGCGTGCGCAGCGAGCGCGATCGCAAACGCCGACGCGGCACCGCGCGCGATCCGGAAAGCATCATCCGCGATCTCACTGAGCTCACGCTCGGCGCGCCGATCGTGCATGTCGATCACGGCGTCGGTCGCTACCAGGGCCTCGTGTCGATGGATGTCGGCGGCATGGATGGCGAGTTCCTCACCATCGAATACGCCAAGGGCGACAAGCTCTACGTGCCGGTGGCGCAGCTCGGCCTTGTCAGCCGTTACTCGGGCACCGCGCCGGAACTGGCGCCGCTGCATTCGCTGGGCGGCGATGCCTGGGAACGCGCGCGCCGGAAAGCCGCAGAGAAAGTACGCGACGTCGCCGCCGAGCTGCTGGCGATCTACGCGCAGCGGCAGGCCCGCGGCGGCGAATCGCTGCCAATCGACCGGCAGATGGTCGAAGAATTCGGCAGCACCTTCCCGTTCGAGGAAACGCCCGATCAGGAAACCGCGATCGAGGCCGTGCTCAACGATCTGGCGGCGCCACGTGCGATGGATCGGGTGATCTGCGGCGACGTCGGCTTCGGCAAGACCGAGGTCGCGTTGCGCGCCGCGTTTGCGACAGCCACCGCCGGCAAACAGGTCGCCGTGCTGGTGCCAACCACTTTGCTGGCGCAACAGCATTACCGCAACTTTGCCGACCGCTTCGCCGACTGGCCGGTACGCGTCGACGTGTTGTCGCGCTTCCGCTCGACCAAGGAAGTGAACGAGGCGCTGAAGCGTCTCGCCGATGGCCAGATCGACGTGATTGTCGGCACACACAAGCTGCTGCAGCCAGACATCAAGTTCAAGAATCTCGGACTGGTGATCGTCGACGAAGAGCAGCGTTTTGGCGTGCGCCAGAAAGAGCAGCTGAAAAAACTGCGTGCCGAAGTCGACCTACTCACCATGACCGCCACGCCGATACCGCGCACGCTGAACATGGCGATGGCTGGCCTGCGCGATCTCTCGCTGATTGCCACACCGCCAGCGCACCGCACAGCCGTGCGCACCTTCATTGCTGCGTGGGATCCCGCCACCATCCGCGAGGCGCTGCAGCGCGAGCTGTCGCGCGGCGGCCAGGTGTATTTTCTGCACAACGAAGTCGAGAGCATCGAGCGCACCGTGCGTGAACTCGAAGAACTCGTGCCCGAGGCGCGCATTCGCATCGCCCACGGCCAGATGCCCGAGCGCGAGCTGGAAGGCGTGATGGCGGATTTTCATCGCCAGCGTTTCAACGTGCTGGTGTGTACCACCATCATCGAAACCGGCATCGACATCCCGACCGCCAACACCATCATTATCAATCGCGCGGATCGCTTCGGACTGGCACAGCTGCACCAGCTGCGCGGCCGCGTCGGCCGTTCGCATCATCGCGCGTATGCCTATCTCGTGGTGCCCGACCGCAAGTCGATCACTGCCGATGCGCAGAAGCGCCTCGAAGCGCTGGCCTCGCTGGAAGAACTCGGTGCCGGCTTCACCCTGGCCACGCACGATCTGGAAATTCGCGGTGCGGGCGAGTTGCTTGGCGACGAGCAGTCCGGCCAGATCCAGGAAATCGGCTTCGGCCTCTACACCGAACTATTGGATCGCGCCGTGCGCGCGCTGAAGTCCGGCAAGATCCCGGACTTCGACCTCAGCAGCGAGCACGAAACCGAGGTCGAACTGCACCTGCCCGCACTGATCCCCGACGATTACCTGCCCGACGTGCACGCGCGCCTGACCTTGTACAAGCGCATCGCCAGCGCGCGCAGCGAAGACGAGCTGCGCGATCTTCAGGTGGAGATGATCGACAGGTTCGGCCTGCTGCCCGATCCGACCAAGCAACTGTTCGCCGTTGCCACCCTGAAACTGATGGCCACGCCGCTCGGCATTCGCAAGCTCGACTTCGGTGCCAACGGCGGCCGCATCGTGTTCCGCGAAAATCCGGAGATCGATCCAATGACCATCATCAAACTGATCCAGCGCCTGCCACGCGTCTACAAACTCGACGGCCAAGACAAACTGAAGATCACGCTGGATCTGCCAGGCGCCACTGAACGCATCCGCAGTGCACAGGAAGTGCTGGTAGTGCTGGGTGCACGACGGCCGGGCTGACAACATGTGCAGGAGCGCACCCTGTGCGCGACGCTTTTTGCACGATCACATCGGGGCACTTACGCACAGAGTGCGCCACTGCATGACATGGTAGGTAACTCGTACGTGCCGGTGACACAACGCGTGATCCTCAACGATCCAACGGACTCAGCACGCCCTGGCCGCCTCGATTGAGTACGTGGGTGTAGATTTGAGTGGTTACCACGATGGCGCTGCAGCGCAAGTGCATGATCTGACGTAAGAGTTCGCCGCTTGAACGGTCAGAAAGGGGACTGCATACTTGGCGCAACAACCCACTTTAGGGGTCTACTTAGCGTTAGGCGTCAAAGGCAATGACCCAAGCAATCACGCGAGCAGAATCAAGAAATTTCCGCATAGCTCGCATTGCGTGGCCGTTTCTATTTGCCTTAATAATGCTTCTACTCAGCACATCAATCCGCCCGTCTCTTCTGAATTCCCTTGCCGCAATCGAAGCCTTGCTCATGTTCTACTTGTTGCTATGGCGTTGTCCACGGTGCCGTGGCTTCTATAGCGTCAAGTTATCTGGCGGCGATTCATTTTTTGGCATTGCCTGGCCTTACTTCAATCAGTGCCTGCATTGCAGTAGTAAGCTTGAAACAGGTGGCTCTCACAACCCGAGCAGTTCGGGTGGCGCCTAACTCCAGCGTTGGGTGTGCCAAAGAGAGGTGCCGTGATCGCCGTCATTGCCAAAAGCATTCTGCACAACATCGGCGTCCTGCTGGTATCGCTACTCGTTGCCTATCTCGGTGCGTATGCGGATTCGCTCCTGGGGATAGCTTCTTTCGCTTCGGTAGTTGCGCGCATCGCAGGGTGTTCTCTGCTGGCCTTGGGATTCTTCGTACGCACATGGGCTGCAGTCCATTTTTATCAGCACGGATTGCGTGTTGTTTCGCTGCGACCTCAAGCGGTGCTCATCACCTCCGGCCCCTATCGGTTTTCGCGAAACCCTCTTTATTTGGGCGGGAATGTATTTATGTTCTTTGGGGCAGCACTGCTCCTCGGCTCCGTAACAGCCTTAGCCATCACCGCTCTGCATCTTCCCTTGATAGACCGCTTCATCAGGCGTGAGGAAGTACAGTTAGAGCAAGAGTTCGGCGAGGCATTTGTAAACTACGCGAAGCGAACGCGCCGATGGCTATAAGCACCCCCACCAAGCCGCCCCAGCCGAGCCATGCAGAAAGCGCGCGGTCGTGCGTTAGGCCGAATATGATCAAGCCCGTTTACGCACTTACTATTATTTTTCTGATGCATTCTATAGGCAGCGCTTTAGCTGCGGATATAACTATTTCGAAGGCAAAGCGTACTCTTTTGTATCAGGACCAAGGGGCTTCGCGGACCTTCAGGATCGCGCTCGGTTCGTCACCAACTGGCGCAAAGTCTGCACAGGGCGACAGAAAGACGCCTGAAGGCATCTATTTCGTAACGCACAAGAATGCCAAGAGTCAGTTTTATCTCTCGCTAGGCCTAAGCTATCCCAACCTGCAAGACGCTCAGATCGGTCTAAACTCCCGCAGGATTTCGCAGACCGATTTCGCGGCAATTGAGAAAGCGATCAATAAGCATGTTCTTCCGCCTCAGGGCACTCCCTTGGGTGGTGATATTTTCATTCACGGCGGCGGCACACAATCGGATTGGACTTGGGGCTGCATCGCATTAAGCAATGCTGATGTGGAGTTTCTATTCAAGCATGTTCAAATTGGGGACAAGGTCACGATCCTAAAGTAGGCTACAACTTAACTACTCATTCAAGGCGGAAGGCTACACCGCCGATTAACTCCAGCGTTAGGCGTTAGGCACCTTAGTAATCCAAGAGACATACGATCACATCTCCTATGACCAAGATGAAAAGACCTGAAGATGCGCCCGGTGCGTTCCAAGCTGCCTGGAACGGTCACGACATGGCTGCTCTCGGTGACCTATTCGATCAGGACGCGACGTTCGTGAATCGTTTCGGGCACTATGTCCGAGGCATTGAAGAGATCGTGGCACTCCACGTTCCCATTCACGGAACAATCTATCGCGACTCTACGCTCCAGAACGAGCTAATCGATATCGCTCATATTGCTGACGGGGCGGCGGTCATACATTTCTGGAGTCGCTTAGCGGCCGGCGCCGCCCACCCGGCCGGACCACACGTAGTGGATACGTTGATCCTCGCAGTGTTGACCAGACAGAACCAGATCTGGCGCATTCGGGCGCTTGAGAATGTGACCCTTACAAACCCGCGGACCGGTGAGGCAATCTTGCGCAACTAGTGTAACGTTTCGCTTAGATGCACGAAGGCCTTGATAGGCGATGAAGGATTTGTGCCTAAATACTCATCCAAGCGGAGACCTACGCCACCGCTCAATTCAAGCGTCAGCCGTCTTTCATCTCGTCTGAATCTCTCCTGACACCACGCTGTCAGCAGGTCTGCTGGAGACTCTTTGACGGCGCCGCGTCGAAGGTGATGCAGCGTGACTCGTCAACAATCGCTAGGGACGAGGCCTGGCCCCCAATTTGGGGCCCTCGAATCTCTCACTTCGACCGAAAGGAAACCGTATGAACACTCTCGATATTGCCAACAAACTGGTGGACCTCTGTAAGCAAGGAAAGAACGATGAGGCGAAGGCGTTGTACGCTTCCGACGCTGTAAGCGTAGAAGCGATTGCGATGCCAGGCGCAGAACAAGAAGCAAGAGGCCTTGCCGCCATCAAGGCGAATGGTGGAGCGCCAATCACGAAATCCATTCGGCCTCTGTCACGGGTCCTTGGCCCCATGGCAATAGGTTCGTCGTCGGATTTCAATACGACGTAACGAACAAGCCCTCCGGCCAGAGAATGAAGATGGACGAAGTCGGACTCTTCACCATTCAGGATGGAAAGATCGTACGCGAGGAGTATTTCTACGCGGGTGGAGCGTAAGTGGCGGAATCCGCCCGCCTGAAGATCGGTTGTGTCTCAGCGACCGCCGCCTAACCCTTCCTTCAAGCGGATCCGCCTATGGCGGTCCGCTTAATTCGCGCGTTAGGCCATAGCCCCTAATCGTTCAACCGAAGGAAGCAAATGCCCACGACCGTAACACTTGAGCGCTTCATCGCACGTGTTGAAGAAAATGCCCATGCCGAAGCATGCGAGGAGTTCTATACCGCAGACTCTTCGATGCAAGAGAACCAATCGCCTCCGCGGGTTGGAAGAGACGCACACGTGACCAACGAACACAAGATCATGGCGCGAGCCAAGTCTGTATGGTCGAAGTGCGTTCGCCCGGTCTTCGTGAACGGCGACAGAGTCGTCATTCGCTGGATCTTTCACTTCGATTGGGCCGACGGCACGGTCACACATATGGAAGAGCTCGCGTACCAGCGCTGGGAGGGTGAACGAATCGCGGAGGAGACGTTCTTCTATGATCCAGCCCAACGCGTTCCCAAGAAGGTCTAAAACCTGGCTTTGGGCCCTACCCTTCCAGAAGAGTTCTTTGAGCTACAAAATCGGTTTGCCGGTGAGTTCATTCAGAAGCTTGTCAACTATCGAATCGCTGTGGCGTGTGTTTTCGACGTTGGTAGATCGTTTAGCGAGCGCTTTGGCGAGTACATCGGCGAGGCGAAGCGAGGTCGCCAATTCCGATCATTTGCAGACGAAAGTGAAGCCGTCGATTGGTTGGAGGAACAATGAGAGCATCAGCGCCAACGCCTGACCCTTCCTTCAAGCGACCCCACCTCCAGCGGTCCGCTTGAAGGAAAGGCTAGATTGCAAAGGAGAATTGCTGTGACACCCGCTGAAGCAATTACCTTCGTCCGGAAGCACGGCATCGTTCTAGAATCGGCCAACGGCCAGGTTCCCTCGCTCGTTCAGGCAATCACTGGCGATAAGATCAGCGGCAGCTGGTGGACTCATCCTCGCGGCAAGGAAATTTTTCAGATCACGCGTCTTGTTCATGAGTCTGATCAAGTTCTTGTGTGCCGCCTCATCTCTGGCAAAGTCACGCTTGTGCATCGGCGGTTATGGCCTGCCCTGGTTCGCTGTGCCGGGCACTTCCGCCCGGAACAGATTGCGCAACTCGTTGAGCAGCACACGGCGTCAGGCAAACATGTCACAGAAGCGATACCCTTTCCGAACTGGGTGCCAAACGATATTGCTACCCTGGCAAGCACGCTTGATGAGGCATTGGCATTGGATACGCTGAAGTCAATCATCCAGGGAGATGCCCATGCAACCTGACAACTCATTCCAGCAGAACAAAACGATCTTGCGCGCTGCTTGATTCAGGCATTGCGCATCACTGGAATATTTTATGAGGAGCTACTCAATGAAGCATCTAGTCACGATTGCCTGTCTGCTCACAGCAATGTGCTTTTACGCTCTTGGCTTTTCCTCGGGTGCTGCTGTGTTTACTGCAGTAGGCCTTCTCGCTGAAAGCTTTTTCTGGTTTCGGCTTTTTCGTCGTAATCCTCAGCCGCTATCAGCTCCGGCCAAGCAGATTTGAAGACATTCACGGGGTCTTGTCACTGCGGCGCAGTGCGCTTCGAAATCGCATCCGACTTTCCGGAGTTCACGACCTGTGACTGCTCCATCTGTCGGCGCAAGAATGCACTCATGGTCAAGGTCCACGAGAGCCAGTTCAAACTCCTCGCAGGCGCTGAGTCATTGACTCAGTATCAGTTCCATACGTTTACTGCGACACACTACTTCTGCAAAGTCTGCGGTATCTATCCCTTTCACAGGAAACGGATCACGCCAGATTTTTTTGGCATCAACGTATTCTGCCTTGAAGGTTTTGATACAACAGGCATTCCCGTTCGGGCAACCGTTGGCGCGGGCATGCCGTGACGTTGATTACCCCGGAAAACCCACCACCACTTCACTCATCTGCAGCACCGGCGCGAGGTCGGTGTAGTTGGCGATGTCGGCGAGAATTTCCTTGGCGTGTGGGCCAAAGCCGGCCTGAAAGATCTCGGCGGATTCGCTGAAGATGTGGCACATGCCGACATACGTGGCCGGTGCATCGGGAGCGCCGCCGTTGATGCCCTTGTCGACTGTGTAGTACTTGCAGCTGTCGCCCATCAGGCGCTTGACCAGCGGCATGTGCTTGTCTTTGTAGTAAGTGTGGTCGAACCGTGCACCGGGAACGTTGGGATACATCACACTGACCTTGACCATTGCCTGTCTCCTGTTGATGACTTTCGTGCTGAAACGGATTCGCTGAACTCAGAATCGGCCGTCTTTCTGCAGCTGTGCAATCTCTTCGTCGGTGAAGAGGCGCGAGCGGGTGAGAAAGCGCACGCCCTCACTATTGTCGAGCGAGAACATGCCGCCGCGCCCCTCGACGACGTCGATAATCAGCTGGGTATGCTTCCAGTATTCGTACTGCGACGGACTCATGTAGAACGGCGCACCGGCGATCACGCCGAGCTGCACGTCACGATCGCCGACAATGAAGTCGTCTTGCGGATAGCACATCGGCGAGGAGCCATCGCAGCAGCCACCGGATTGATGGAACAGCACCGGACCATGCTTTTGCCGCAGCCGCTCGATCAATGCATCAGCCGCCGCCGTGGCGAGGACCTTCTCGACTCGTTTCTCGGTCGTTGTCTCGATGGATTGAACGTCAGACATGGCTGTCTCCTTCATTGGGCTAGAACGTCAGCCGCGCGCCGAGCATGTAGGTGCGATCGGGGCCGGGTTCGAAATAGCGGCCGTTGCTGTCGTTGACGATAACCGTACCGATGTAACGGCGATCGGCCAGATTGTCGATGCTGGCGCTGAGCTGCAGTCGCGTTGTCTCACCAAGCGAAAAGGTGTAACTGGTGTCGATGTCGATCAACCCATAGCCTGCCGCATGCTGTGTGTCGGTATCGTTGACGGTGACCGAGCCTACGCCCTGGAGGGTGAGGCCTTCGTGCCAGCCCAGATCGGTACCGTGTTCGAGGCGCAGCGAACCGTAGTTGTCGGGCACGCCAGGTATAGGCGTGCCGGCAGCCACCGGTGTGGTCGGCACCGCGCACGGCGTGGTGGTACAGGTGAAAAACGCACTGCGGAATTCCGCCTGAAGATGAGTGAATCCAGCCGATAGCTGCCAGTCGTTCCCGAGCTGTCCGGTCAACGAAAACTCCAGGCCCTGCCGGCGCGCATCGCCCACATTCTCATAAGTGGCGCGCCCGTTTTCGTTGGTGTCGACGGTGAGTTCGTTGCGTGTGTCGGCACGGAAAGCGGCCGCATCGAATTCCAGCCCGGGCATGATCTGCCACTTGGCACCGAGTTCGAGATTGCGGCTGTACTGCGGTCTCAGGTTGAACGCCAGGCCGGGTTGGCCGTCGCTGCGATAACCCAGCTCGTTATAGCTCGGCGTCTCGAAGCCCTTGCCGTAGCTGGCATACAGGCGCACGGTGTCGGACGGACGAAACTGCACACCAGCCACCGGCGTGGTGGCGGAGTAAGTCACGCGGCCGCTGTCATCGGGATTGGTGGCGGTGATATAAAAATCCTGCTCGTGGAAGTGCACGTCATCGCGGCGAGCTCCCAGCAACAGCGACCAGCGGTCGGCAAAGTGCCAGTACCACTGCGCGTACTCATCGACGTTGTCGACATCGTCGTTCTCGTTACGACGCAGTGCGCCGATCACACCCAACTGGGTGATACCGGCACTGTTGGTCACGAAGTTGTTGAAGCCGAACCGACGCTGATGCTGATAGTCGGCACTCAGGCCAAGCACGAATTCGTAGTCGCGGTTGAGCAGGTCACCGCTGTGCGTCCAGCGCACGTCGGTGCCGCCGTAGTCGGTGTCGGGCTGCACCACGCCGCCGGACTGCAGCGGATTTTTCTGGGTTGCCACGGGTATCGCCTGAAACTGCAGAATGCTGCGCTGGCCGTGATAGACCATCGCGCGCAGTTGGTCGTCTTCATCCACCTGCTGTTCGTAGATCAGGCCGAGCTCGGTCTGTTTGGTGCTCTTGCGGGTATTGAACTGGCTGGCTACGGCGGTGGCCTGGCGCGGATCGGCATCGACCTGGGCACGCGTAAGACCCAGTTCGTCCTGCGCGATGGGCTGATAGAAGCGGTTCAACACCACAGTTAGCTTGCGCTGCTTGCCTAGGTCGATGCCGAACTTGGCATTGTCCGATTCGCGATGCACGCGGCTGTGCTGGCGATAACCGCCGGAGATGAATTCCGACGCGGCAATGTTGTAGTCGACCGGACCGACAATGCCGCGCGTATCGGCGCTGTAGCGGAACGTATCGTTGCTGCCGCCAGAAAAGCCAAGCGTTGTCTGCGGCACGGCGGTGCCGTCCGCGCTCCACATCTGCACCACACCGCCGGCGGCATTGCCGTACAGCACGGAGAACGGTCCACGCAGCACTTCCACGCGATCGGCGCTATCGATATTGAACTGCGAGACCTGGCCCTGCCCGTCCGGCAGCGTGGCCGGGATGCCATCGACATACAGGCGAATGCTGCGCACGCCGAAAGTCGCACGACCACCGAAACCACGAATGGATATCTGCTCATCTTGCGCGTAGTTCTGCCGGTCGCGCGCGATGATGCCGGGTACGCCAGTGAGCGTTTCGGAGAGATTGATACCGGGTTGCGCCGCCGAAGTCGGCTCCACGTTCACCACGGTCAACGCAGCGGGAAGATCGAACGGCGAAATCGCCATGCGGCTGGCGTTGACCTTCACAACCGGCAGTGTGGTGGTTTTGGTATCAGGCGTGGGTGCCTGCGCGGCGTCCTGCGCAAGCACTTGTTGCGAAGCCAGTGCGGCAACGCAAAGTGCCAGTGCGATTGCCCTATCCAGTCGCAGTGTAACTAACTCTTTCTGCCCGCCTTGATGAAGGCGCGTGATGCCATGCGTCACATCGATCTCCCTTAAGCAAAAGCAAAACCACCGAAGCGCCAGACGCCTCAGTGGTTTCGCATAAACACGGCTCTGCGATCACTTATTATCGATTGGTCCAGCACGGTATAGCAGCTTTACTTTGGATTTTGTGGCGTCCTCGAAAGTGAGTGCCTTATCACCAGCGGGGTAACCGTTCTGCTGCAACAGGAAGGCCATGATCTCCACATAGTCCTCGTGTGCCAGCGTTCCCGGAGATGTCGCAGGCATGTTGTTTGCCACGATGGTAAACACCTCGCTGACGTGGAATTTCGCCTTGGCCGAGGCGAAATTCGGCCCCGTCAATGCGGGACCTGCCCGCCCTTGGAGGGTCGGACCATGGCACATGGCGCAGTAGGTCAGGTACTTTATCTTTCCACTATCGGCCTGGGTCGAAGTAAATAGCGCCGGCGGTGTTGCATCTGTTTTCGCCGACGACTTTTTGGAACCGCAGAGCCGATCGATGCCGCCCTCAACCGCCGACCTTTTCAGCATGGCGCTCTTGCCGCGGCTGGATGGCATCGCCAAGCCGGCTTGTGCATACGGTGCAAGCAACTTCGCCAACTGACCAGACTCGGTCAGTGCGGCAATCGCTTTCTCGAACTCCATAGCCGCCGGTGCATGCTCTGCGTCATACAGTGCAACGAGGTTGAACTGCGCATGCGGCTCGTCGAGTTCGTGATAGCTGAAACGTGCCGCCTCATGCTTGCCCACCAGATAGTGCACGACCGTCGGCTGCCACAACATCGCCGCATGCACTTTGCGTTTCTCCAGTGCGCTGAGCGCGTCATCATCGGTCAAATGAATATCTGCATTCACGCCGGGATGATCGACGAAATACAGATTCGGCGTGGTCTGGTAGGTCACGGCAACATCCGTGTTTTTGGGAAGCTGATCCAGCGTCGTCGCCTTGCTCCCCTTCGGGGTTACCAGCACGAAACCGGTGTGACCATAAGGTGTAGTAGCCAGCACGCCTGGCGGCGTGGATTTTGAATCAGCATCGACGGGAAAGCCCAGTACCAGCGAACAGGTGGCCTTGGCGAGCTTGCCGAACTCCTTCATGCTGAAACCGTCGTCGTCTCCACCACCGCTGCCATCAAACTCGTGCAAGGCCAGGGTATTGGCTTCCTGAGTGGCAATCGCGTGCGCGAGCCCACTGTCCATTGCTGCGGTCGGACTGCTTTTGTCGATGCAGACGGACAACTCCGCCGCAACGGCGGTGCCGCCGTACAAAAGCACGGCGGCCGATCCGACAAGCCAGGCAAGCCGGCTCTTTTTAAACATCTGTTGCTTCATGCGTTGACTCCGTTACATCGAGAATACGTAGAGGTGACCACCGAGCGGGATGTTCTGCACTTTCGGATCCTTGGCCATGTCGCCGCCCCAGATCGGTGTGGCGCCGCCCCAGCCAGCGTAGACGCCAATGTACTGTTTGCCATTGACCTTCCAGGTGCTGGGCACACCGATGATGCCGGAGGTCAGCTGCGGGCTCTTCCACAACACCTTGCCGGTCTTGGCGTCGAATGCATAGAAATAGCCATCCGCGCTGCCTGAAAACACCAGTCCGCCGGCGGTACTGAGCATGCCGTCGTTCCACGGAGTTTCCGAGGGGTGGTTCCAGACCTTTTTGCCCGTATTGATGTCGAGTGCGATCACGTCACCGTACTGACCCTTGAATGCCGGATCGGCCGTGACGTTGAACGACTCGCCCAGGAACGGCAGGCCGGCCTTGTAACTGACCGTGGCACCCTTGATCGTCATGCAGGTATGCATCGCCGGCACATAGGCCATGTGAGTCTGCGGATCGACCGAGATCGGCCACCAGTTCTTGCCGCCGAGGAAGCTTGGACAAGTGAACACTTGCTTGTCGATCGTCGGACGCATGGCCGGATCGGTGACCGGCTTGCCGTCCTTCATGCCGCTGACTGAAGTCGCCGTCACGAATTTCTGCGCATAGATCAGCTTGCCGCTGATACGGTCGATCGCATAGAACCAGCCATTCCGGCTCGCACTGACCAGGGCCTTGTGCTGCACGCCCTGATAATTGATATCGGTCAGTACCGTCTCGTTGGTGCCGTCGTAATCCCAGCTATCGTTCGGCGTGTACTGGAAATTCCATTTGATCTTGCCTGTCGAAGGATTCATCGCGATGACCGAATCGCTGTACAGATTGTCACCCGGCCGCAGCGTGGCGAGCCACGGCCCCGGATTGCCGACGCCCCAGAACAGCGTGTCGGTTTCAGCGTCATAACTGCCGGTCAACCACGCAGCACCGCCGCCGGTCTTGTAGGCACCTTTGGGCCAGGTCTTGCCGCCCGGTTCGGTAGGCGACGGAATGGTGTACTGCTTCCACACCTGCTTGCCGGTCTTTGCATCCAGCGCCGTGATGAATCCACGAGCACCGTACTCACCGCCGGACTCGCCAACAATGACCTTGCCCTTGACGATCAGCGGTGCCAGCGTCATCGCATAACCGAGATCCGCACCGAACAGCTGCTTCTTCCAGACCACCTTGCCGGTCTTGGCATTCAGCGCGACCACATAGTTGTCGAGCGTGGCGATGTAGACATTGTCGCCGTACAGCGCCACACCGCGGTTGACCACGTCGCAGCAGACGGTCTTCAGGCCGACTTGCGACAGATCCTGCTGGTACTTCCACAACTGCTTGCCGGTGCTGGCCTGGAAGGCAATCAGACCATCCTTCGGGGTGGTGACAAACAGGTAATCGCCGTTGACGATCGGCGGTGATTCGTGGCCCTGCTCCATGCCGGTCTTGTAATCCCAAACCTGCTTGAGGCCAGCCACATTACCGCTGTTGATCGTATCGAACGGCGAGTAACCGGAACTGGTGTAGTCGTGGCGGTACATCAGCCAGCCGTCATCGGTGGCGGCAGCCTTGAGGCGTGCATCGGTGACCGGCGCGTAATCGGCCGCCAGTGCGCTACTGGCCATCACCAGCATGGCGATAAAAAGACTCGTATTGCGGAAGGCATTGAAGCGTTGCATGCATTTCCCCTTGTCATTGCGGGTTTTCGCGATTTACTTGAGCAGATGAGTACTGCGACTAGCCGTTTTACAGCGATGTGTCCCTGATCAAATGCACACTTCGGCGAGCGTGCATTTGATCGGCACGTTCTCAATATGTGATTTCAAACTGGATTTTTCTGCGGGTAGTTCTTCGGAGTCCGCGCTGGCGGACGGCTAGATGGCCGCCCGCTTCCCGGTTCGGCTCAGAAAAATCCCAACTTTTTCGGCGAGTAGCTGACCAGAAGGTTCTTGGTTTGCTGGTAGTGATCGAGCATCATCTTGTGATTTTCGCGACCGATACCCGATTGCTTGTAGCCACCGAAGGCGGCATGTGCGGGATAGGCGTGATAACAGTTGGTCCATACGCGACCCGCCTGGATGCCGCGACCAAAGCGATACGCACGCGTGCCGTTGCGCGTCCACACGCCCGCGCCGAGGCCGTAGAGTGTGTCGTTGGCAATCGCCAATGCGTCTTCATCATCCTTGAAGGTAGTCACGGAAACCACCGGGCCGAAAATCTCTTCCTGGAAGACGCGCATCTTGTTGTTGCCGAAGAACACCGTCGGCTTGACGTAGTAGCCGTCCTTGAACTCACCATCGAGCGTATTGCGCTCGCCGCCGATCAGCACCTTGGCACCTTCCTGCTTGCCGATATCGAAATAGGAAAGAATCTTCTCCAGCTGTTCGCCGGATGCCTGCGCACCGACCATCGTGGCCGGATCGAGCGGGTTGCCCTGTTTGATCGCCGCTACACGCTTGAGTGCACGTTCCATGAACTTGTCGTAGATCGATTCGTGGATCAAGGCGCGGCTCGGGCAAGTGCAGACTTCACCCTGATTGAAGGCGAACAGCACGAAGCCTTCGATCGCCTTGTCGAGAAAATCATCGTCCTCGTCCATCACGTCGGCGAAGAAAATATTCGGCGATTTGCCACCCAGCTCCAGCGTGACCGGAATGAGGTTCTGGCTGGCGTACTGGCTGATCAATCGACCAGTGGTGGTTTCGCCGGTGAAGGCGATCTTGGCGATGCGGTTGCTCGACGCCAGCGGCTTGCCCGCTTCGAGGCCAAAGCCGTTGACGATATTCAGCACGCCTGGTGGCAACAGGTCACCGATGATCTCGGCCCATACCAGGATGCTTACCGGCGTCTGCTCGGCTGGCTTCAGCACCACGCAGTTGCCCGCGGCGAGCGCTGGCGCCAGCTTCCAGCAGGCCATCAGCAGCGGGAAATTCCAGGGAATGATCTGGCCAACGACACCGAGCGGCTCGTGAAACTGATAAGAAACCGTATCGTTATCGATCTCACCCATCGAGCCTTCCTGCGCGCGAATGCAGCTGGCGAAGTAGCGGAAGTGATCAATCGCCAACGGTACATCGGCATTAAGCGTTTCGCGGATCGGTTTGCCGTTGTCCCAGGTCTCGGCGTAGGCAATGACCTCGAGGTTCTGCTCCATGCGGTCGGCAATCAGATTGAGGATGTGTGCACGCGCGGCGACCGACGTTTTACCCCAGGCGTCCTTGGCAGCATGGGCGGCATCGAGTGCGGCTTCCACATCGTCCTTGTCGGAGCGCGGAATCTCGCAGAACGGATGGCCGGTAATCGGCGTGATGTTGTCGAAATACTTGCCGTTCTTCGGCTCAACCCACTTGCCGCCGATGAAGTTGCCGTAACGCTGCTTGAAGGGAACCTGCACCGCGAGATGTTGCTGCTCAAGCTTGGTCATGGGATAGCACTCCGTATCTGGGAAAGGTACAGACACAAGAGCAGGAGCCATGCCAGCGGACCTGTCACGAGGTACCGTGCTGCGCTGTGCCAACCCACTGGATCGCACAACAACCGGGAAAAATTCCTGAATCGCTGCAACGCAACAATAAACTCGGCAGTTCGGCTGTTGCACTTTGCCCCAGCATATGTTTTGTATCGAGACACACCTCACGGAGGTGTCGCATATTGCGACACACACAATCACCCATGCGGCATCCGGGTTTTACAGAATCGATCAACCATGCGCGCCGCAGCTTTTTCGACAGTGGCTCCGAACCGCGCGGTCTAGTGTCTGAAACCATCCTCGCCTCATGGCGCCGTTGTCGCTTGCAAGGCCTGGTTGCCGACGAGCGACCCAGTGTCGCGCTGGTCGAGCGGCATCAGCTGGGCGAGATGCAGGAGCAACACGAGGTATTGCGGCGCCTGTGTCGGCCAGAGCTGGAAGCGCTCTATGCCAGCGCCAACCACGCCGGCAGCATCGTGGTGCTGACGGCGCCTGATGGTTTCATTCTCGACGCGCTGGGCAACGCCGATTTTCTCGACAAGGCTGCACGTGTCTCGTTGCGTCCCGGTGCACCTTGGAGCGAAGCCGCCACCGGCACCAATGCGATCGGCACCGCACTGATCGAACGTCGCGCGATCGAAGTGCGCGGCGGCGAACACTATTACGCGCCGCATAAAGTACTGAGCTGCTCGGCTTCGCCGATCTTCGACCCGCATGGTGAAGTAGTCGGCGTACTCGATCTTTCCGGCGAATCGTCATCGCACCATCTGCATGCGCTGGGCATGGTGCAGTTGGCCGTAGAGCAGATCGAGCATCGATTGTTCGAAAGCGGTTTCGACGGCGCCGACATCGTGCGCATCCAGCCCGACGCAGCGCTGCTCGGCACCGCACGTGAAGGCATGCTGGTATTCGAGGCACACAAACTTGTCGCTGCCAACCGGCACGCGCTGCGCCTTTTGGGCATGGACTGGAGCGAGCTGGGCAAGCGCCGCTACGACGAACTGTTTGCCTCGGCATTGCCGCGACCCGGTAGCGTGACCGGCATGCGCTGCCAGAGTGGCGAAATGGTTCACGCACGCCGTGATGTGCCTCGGCAAAGCAGCACACCTCTGCGTGCATTGCGCTCTACGCATGTCAAACCATTGCGTTCGCCCGCGCCGGTTTTTTCACCGACGATGAATGAGGCAATCGACCGCAGCGTTCGCCTGCTCGATGCGGATATCCCTTTGTTGCTGCAGGGCGAAACCGGTACCGGTAAAGAGGTGGTTGCGCGCGAACTACACCGGCGCAGCGCGCGCGCTGGCGCACCGTTCATTGCGGTGAACTGCGCCGCCCTGCCCGAGAGCCTGATCGAGTCGGAGCTGTTCGGTTATCTGCCGGGCGCCTTCACCGGTGCGCGCCGCGAAGGCTCGCCCGGCCTGCTGCGCGAAGCCGATGGTGGAACCCTGTTCCTGGACGAGCTGGGCGACATGCCGCTGGCGATGCAGAGCCGCCTGCTGCGCGTGCTGCAGGAGCGCGAAGTCACACCGCTGGGCGGTAGTCGCGCACACCCGATCGACGTCACCGTGATAGCTGCCACGCACCGTGATCTTTCCGCAGCGGCAGAGCGCGGTGAATTCCGCGCCGACCTGTATTACCGCATTGCGCAGTCGACCCTGCGATTGCCGGCGCTGCACGAACATGTGGATCTTGCGTCGGTCATTGAGCAGCTCTGGCGTGCCTTGGGCGGCGATCAGATTCCGATGCATCTGCATCCCGAGCTGGTGCAGGATCTGGCCAACCGACGTTGGCCCGGCAACTTGCGGCAGCTGGTCGGGTTGCTGCGCAGTCTGATGGCTTTAGGTAGTGTCGGATCGGTGGTAACCAGACGTGACTTGCCCGAGGATTTACGGACGCACGGTTCGGCGCAGGTACTCCCCCATGCGAACCTGTCGGGAAGCCTCGAATCGATCGAGCTGCACGCCATCGATGAAGCCATCGCCACCTGCGATGGCAACGTTGCCGCTGCCGCCCGCAAGCTCGGTGTCAGCCGCAGCACGATTTATCGACGTCTTGCGCAACATGGCGCTGACTGACGACGAAGCTATTGATAGCTCGGTAGATAAATCGGCGCACCGAGGGAAAAACTAGCGCATCCGTCCCTCGGCATTACCTGCCCTGGCGCTGTCGAGAATTTCCGGATACGGAAATTCCAGTCCCAACAGCTGGCGCAGATCCGGGCTCGCCTGTGCAATGAATTCCGACGGCAACGCGGCTGGCAGGTTTTCCATTGGCTTGACCCACTTCGGCAAATACTGGATCAGGATCGCCGAGCGGTCCTGCTGCGACAGATTGGGCATGGCGCAATGCCATACCGCGCCGAAGAAAATCACCGTATCGCCCGGTTCGCCGAGCATGCGTTCACAGCGATCGTAGAAGCGGTCGCTTTCGACCGGGTAACGCAGCTCGTGTTGCGAGCCCGGTACATAGGCCGTCGCACCGGTTTCGACGGTGAACGGATCAAGCATGATCGTCGCCTGCGCGTTCAGCGGAAAGCTGGCATTGAGCCGCGCCGGATGCGTCAGTGGCGAATGGTAATCCCAGTAGGGATAGTCGATATGCGGCTCCTGCCCCGGTCCACCGGGAAGAATGCGATTGGCCGCAATCGAGCCCATGGTGAAACCGGTACCAAGAAACGCACGCATCACCTGCATCAGCTGCGGATGCGCCGCCATCCGTGAGAACACCTCGCCTTTGGCCAGAAGATTCCACACACGCCGCTGCAGGTCGATGGTGCCAGCCTTGCCCGCCGCACCCTGGAAATGCGTGACCTTGGGCGCCGCGGATTCGGATTCGCGCATCACCACGTCGCGTGCCTCGGCAATCTCCGCCGCATTGAACAAGCCTCGGATGGTCACTGCGCCAGAACCATCGAACAGTTCGCGCACGGTTGCTTCGACATCGAGATGCGCCGCATCGATGATTTTCGAACCGACGACAATAGCGGGTGAGCGAGCGGACAGTGCAGACACGATGGCGTACCTCGGACTGAGAAAAAGAGTGGTCGAGGCGAACGCTACGCTTTTTTGCAAGCGCTTGCAAAACGCAGTGCAGCATGCGTAGAGTCGAATGAAACCCACGAGGAGTTTCAATGGAGCAACTACGCATTGGCCTGATCGGCGCCGGCTATATGGGCAAGGCACACACATTGGCCTGGCAGTCGGTGCGAACCGTGTTCGACACACCGCTATTACCCATCTGCGAAATGCTCGCCACCTCCAGCAATGACGGTGCGCGCGAGCACGCGCAAGCCTGGGGCTGGCGACGCTCGACCGGTCACTGGCAGTCGCTGGTCAACGATCCAGACATCGATGCGATAGTGATAGCTACCCCACCGCGCACGCATCTGCCGATGGCACTGGCGGCCATCGCGCAAGGCAAGCACGTCTTCTGCGAAAAACCGCTGGGTTGCTCGCCGGACGAATCGCTGCAAATGACCGAAGCCGCCGAGCGCGCCGGCGTGGCGCACATGGTCGGCTTCAACTACATCCGCACGCCGGCCAGCCAACTGGCGCATGAAATCATCGCATCGGGTGAAATCGGCGAAGTCATCCACATCGCCGCCGAGCACGCCGAAGACTATCTTCACTCACCACAACTGCCGGCCAGCTGGCGCACCCGCGAAAGCGAGGCCACGGCGGCTGGCGCGCTGGGCGACGTCGGTGCCCACGTGATCAACGCCTGCCTGCGCCTGGTCGGGCCGATCCGTTCGCTGGTCGCCGATACGCATGTCGTGCAAGCGCGTCGCACAGGACCGCAAGGCGAGGAAGCCGTAGACAACGACGACCTCGGCCAGCTGCTGCTGCGCTTTGCCAGCGGCGCCAGCGGCACGCTCGGTTTCAGCCGCGTCGCGGCTGGCCGCAAGATGGGTTACACCTATCGCATCACCGGCACGCGCGGCGCCCTCGCCTTCGATCAGGAGGATCAGAACGCGCTATGGCTTTTCGATGCGAATCGCCCGCTGGAGCGGCAAGGCTTCCAGAAGATCTTGATGCGCCCCGGCCATCCCGACTACGCGTCGTTCAACCAGGGGCCGGGCCACGGTACCGGCTACAACGAACAGATCGTGATCGAGGCGCGCGACTTCATTCGCGCTATCGCTGGCGGCCAATCGGTGTGGCCTGATTTTCGCGCTGGCCATGAGGTGGACCGTGTTATCGCCGCCGCGCTGCAGTCGGCCTCCGAACGACGCTGGGTCGATCTTTGATACCAGCAGCGATCAGGCTGCCACGCTCGACGATCTCAGCATCGAAAATCGTCGATGCGGGGACCTGATCGGGCTCGACCAGCCACGCGGCGATCTGCGCGATGGCCTGTTCGATCATCGCGGCAATCGGCTGGCGCACGGTAGTGAGGCGATAAGCGGCCCATGCGGCGAGCGGCATGTCGTCGAAGCCGACGATACTGACATCCCTCGGCACGACAATACCGCGTTCGCGGCAGGCATCCATCGCGCCGAGGGCGATGATGTCATCGCCACAAAAGACGCCGTCGATCTCCGGCGAAGCATCGAGCAAGGCGTGCATGCCTTGCCTGCCGTGTTCGTGCGAGTAGTCGCCACCGAAGTGTTTGGCCACGAGTTTGCAGCCATGTTTGGACAGCGCGCGCTCGAAGCCGCGGCAGCGATCGCGCGATGCCATGTCGGTACGCGATGCGCCGAGAAAGGCCAGGCGCCGCAGCCCACGCGCAAACATCAACTTACCGACCTCGGCGCCGGCGGCCGCATTGTCCACCGTCACCACGGGAGCCGCCGCAGGACCACCCTTGCGTCCGAAGAGATGCATCACCGGCAGGCCTGCCGCTACGCAGCGCTCGGCGAAGCCGGCCGGTGGCGCGGATGTCGCGATGAGCACGGCATCCACGCTGTACTTCAGCATCATCTCCAGCGCAGCATCGGCACCGCCGCGCTCGGCGAGATTGGCCAGCAGCGGACGCAAGCCGCGCGCCTGCAGTTGCTGGGTGAAATGGTCGAAAACATCAAGAAAGGCCGGATTGGCAAAGTGATTGGACACCAGGCCGATCAGGTCGGTACGACCAGTAACCAGACTCCGCGCCGCATGGTTGGGCCTAAACCCGAGCACCTTCGCCGCTGCCTCGACACGTGCACGCATGGTCGCGGAAACGCTGGCACCTTCGGTGAACGTCCGCGAGACAGCCGAGATCGACACTCGCGCCTTGTCGGCGACATCCTGCGCACTGACGCGCGAAGGGAAAGCCGAACGGGAACCGCGTTTGTTCAATGCCAGACCCTGAGTAAAAACGACCAGCGAATCATGCATGACAGGCCGCACGCCTGTCTGCAGATCTTTCCGTCATCCGATCAGCGGCTGATCACCACGGGCAGGGCTGCAACCTGTCGATAACCGTCATCCAGCAGCCGCGCGACAGCCGGATCGAGGCCACGCATGAATGCTTCGACCTGGGTGGTGTAGTCCGATGTGGTGCCCAGCTGCTGATTGATCTGCATATGCGTCAGCGGCTGCTCCAGTACCTGCGCACGGGTACCGAGCGACACGGCCTTGTCGACAAACTGGTGCGCCTGCGGACACGAATCCTTGCGCAGAGATGAACACACGCCGAGAAACGGCGCACCGGCGGCGCTTAGTTGCTGAAACGGCGACGCCGCTGTCCACGCGGTGGCATCGCTGCCAAACGCCTTGTCGTACAGCGGAAAGTGTGGCGACTGCATGATCTGCACGACATCCAACGCAGCGCTATCCAGCGCAATCGTGCCCAGCCATGGCGTAGCACCCTGCCGTATTGCAATGGAAGGCTCCGCTGCAATCAACGCCACCAGGTGCGCACCGGAGGAGTGTCCCATCAAGATGAATTTATGCCGATCGCCACCCCAGGATGAAACCTGATTCTGTGCGGCGACCAGCGCTGCCGCCACGTCCTGCGCCTGCTGCAATGGCACGGTACTGGGCAGCAAGCGGTAGTTGGTGGAGATCACGATAAAACCGCGCGGCACCCAACGCGCCACCTTGTTCTCGATCACGCCGCGCGCCGCCTTGTCGCCGATGCGCCAACCGCCACCATGCACCATCAAAATCACCGGCGCATCCTGCGCATGCGCCGGTGCATACACATCGAAACGCTGATTCGCATCGCTGCCGTAGGCTACATCGCGCACCACGCGTATACCCGCCGGCAACGTGGCGGGCGACATATCGCCCTGCTCGTCGACCACGACAGCACGTCGCTGCATCGGCGCATCACCCGACGGGCCGGCCGTCGCACACTGGCACGCCAACACCAGCCCAACGAGCATCGTCGTGCGAAACATCAAAGCGTCGAATCGAATCATCGCGTTCTCCCGAAACCACAAAAACGTGGCGCGGTAGCTGACCGTTGACAGGCATGTGAGGCAACGCGTGATAAGCCTGGCACATTCACTCAGCCAAGCGCACGACATCTTTCAACCATATCAACTCATTGAACAGCAAGCACTTTGACGTTGCAGAGTTTTCTAGCAGCCGCGCCATAACTCTAAGTGCTTATGCTATCCAGAACCGGCGAGACGTCAACTTCATGTTAGGCGTGAGCCAGGCCGAAACATGCACCAGCGACCCGCGTAAAAAAAGAATAAGGCAAACGGCGTAATTATAAAATTGGGTGGAACCATTTTTTTCTCAGCTTCCGCATTAATCAAGTAAATAACAATTGTAAAAAACATAGCGAGAAATGCCGCCCAAGTAGACAGTCTAATGAACCTCTCTTCTTTAATACTTTGAACTAGGCTTGAGGTTTTTACCGCATTCATAGCGATCTTAGATCGAAAGAGTAGAATACCAAAAATTATCGGAAAAAAAGAAATTGAAGACAGTAAATGCGCCTCTGATTTGAGCACAGGAACTAAAGGCGCAGCAGCAGCGACGTAAAGGAAAATCGCCATTATCCAAAATGTGAGAGAAATAAAAAGATTAGGATAGGACTGGGATTTATTTTTCACAAGAAAATTCTTGCCAAGGATGTTGCAGATGTAGGTACTCAGGAACTCTTTTTGTTTGCCCGACGAACAAGAGGACGAACCAAAGCAAACCATATGATCAATACTGCCAAAAGCGAGTTCAGCATTGGATAAAGGAATGTCAATCCAGTCGCTCCGCCGCCACCCGCATGGAATAAAATAACCAACAAGCCAAGCGGCAGAGACATTATATCTTCAAAAATTTTCGCAGCCGTCGACGTAGCCAACATACAGGCATCGTTGAAACCGCAATTTACGCGCGGCATGAAGGCCGCCACACACAAGCCAAGGTGAACAATGGTTCCCGCAATGACAAAAGGAACAATCTTAATATTCAATAATCACCGAGTCTTACGATTAATTTTAACCAAAGTAATTAGCTTATTTCATGTAATACATCGGCATAAAAGACTTTGACTCATTTACTTCGCAAATCCAGTATTCCCACGCACATCAACGGGATCGCCAATCAGGCAAATTGCGATAGCTCCATTGGATGGTTCATGAGGCTCAGAGAATGAACCAGCAGTTATAATTAAGCCATTCGAGCTCTCGTATACAGCATTATTCAGATTGTCTAAAAATAAGGATCGAATCAAGTATCTTTTGCTTGGTAGTTTACAATTCAAAGACAATGATTTTCCTGAAGTGCTTGTGTCAACGATGAACTTTGCGTCTTTAAGCATATTTACTGCAACGGGGTCATTGCCAAGGTCAAGATAGCTAGCTGCTGGAATTTTTCGCCAATCCTTTCCCCAAAATTTAGTTGGTGCGGACTGCAGCCAAGCATCTTCTGCCGACACTGCGGAACTCCCGCAAAGAAGTAAAATAGCAAAAACTAGAGAGGGTGCGTATTTCATCGCTGCCACCAATGTTTATGTGCGTTAATGACCCCTTGTATATCCGAAGAGGTAACCGGGGCGCCGAAAGCACCCATAATATCGTTATCAAACCCCCAATACGGCATAGATATAGTCTTTCCATTCGAACAAAAATCTATGTACTGGTCCTCAAGACCCATTAAATGACCGGCTTCATGCGCAGCAGTCCATGGATTGGGTTTTCCCAATTGATCATCTGCATACCAAGTGCCGGTATTACCGTCCACGATAGTTTGGGATCGCCCTGTTCCGGCCGGAACGGTTATTGTATTTGTGTTCGCAATACCAGGGCCACCAGGTATTACAGTTGTTGTCACGTTATATTGACCAAATGTCCCCGACCATGTTTGCGCAATGGATTGATTCCACAGTGCCGTGAGTTCAGGCGTCACTCCAGGCCCGACGTAGCTCATTGGTATAGTCACCGTAACAGTGTTGCCGCTTACTCGGACCGTCGCCAATAGCCCATTGGGGTCTATGCTCGACAGGGGATTTCCGCTGACATACGCATAAGTGGACATGCCCGCCATAAGACCCAACGGATCGGATTGTAAGTAACGACTAGAACCCTGTTCGTAAATTCGATTGATATTGTCCACTAAGCCTGACTCAATATCGAAGTACTGGCCGGGATACCTCAGATTGAGCACGTAACCCGTGGTCGAAGTCGGCGCGACCTCTCCAAACGGATTGGCGACGTAAGGCCACGACCAGATCGTCGTCCCCGCAGTGTTGCTCACCGCCCGTGGCGTGCCCAGTTGATCGGCGGTGATGTAGTTGACCGTGTTGGTCGTGCCGACGATGTCGACCGTAGCGACCGGAATGTCGCCCAGCCAAATCGTGTCTCGGTGGCTGCTGTAGGTGTATTCGCCGATCAGATGGCCTTGCTCGTCGTAGGCAAAACGCTGGGTAAGCGCGGCCGGCGCCGTGGCTACCTTCTGGATGCGCTGGCCCATTGCGTTGTAGGTGTAGGTGCCGACCGTCGATCCGCTGGCCTGCACCACGGTGAGGCGGTTACGCCCGTTGTAGCCGTAGCCCCAGGTCTGCCCGGCGCTGGTGCTGGCGGTGGTGTTGCCGTTGGCGTCCGCCGTGCGCGCCGCGTTGCCAATGCTACTGAGCTGATGGGTGCCGCTGGTATACGCATAGGTGCCTACATCAAGACCACTACCCGTCTTGGTCAGACGATCGCCGGTCTCGTTATAGGTCAAGCCTTCGATCGATGTGGTGCCATCGGTAATTCCCGTCAGGCGATACAGCGGGTCGTAGCTATAGGTTTCCGTCGCCGGACTAGCGCCAGCGGCATTTCCCTCAGCGATGATATGGCCCATCGGATCGCGCGCGAAGTGCAGATTCAGCGCTGGGCTGGTGAGGTCGCTCAGCGCGTAGTTGGCGTCGTAGCTACGCGTGACCAGCTGACCGTTGCCCAGGGTGTAGCGCAGCACCGGACCGAACGGCAGGTAAGCGACATCGCTGACGAGGATGGTGTTACTGCCGCCCGAGGGCGTGGACTGCACACTGCTGACCTGGCCGTCGGCGTTGTAGAGATCGTAAACCGAGGTGCCATCCGGACTCAGGATAGTGCGCAGGCGATCACCGGGCGAATAGGTGTATTGCGTGGTGTTTGTGGCGCTGGGCGTGATCTGCTGCTTCTGGGTGACGTTGCCGTGCGTGTCGTAGCAATAGATCGTGGTAACGGCGTTCTCGATGACACGCGTGAGGCGGCCGACCGGGTTCGAGGTCGGGCAGCCGGTGACACTGTTGGCCTCGTCGTAGGTGTAGCTGACGTTGAGGGTGGTGTCGGCGTAGGTGGTGGCACTAGGGCGATCGAGCGCATCGTAGGTCGAGGTGCTCACCACTCCCTTGGCATCAGTGTGGGTCAGCCGGTTACCGGCCGCATCATAGGTGTCGGTGCTGGTGCCGGTGTCGGGGCTTTGCAGGGCAGTCCGGTTGCCCAGGCCATCGTAGGTGTACTTGGTGGTGAGGCTGCTGGGGTCGGTGACACCGGTGAGGCGATCCAGGGCGTCATAGCCGAATTTGCTGGTGGTGTTCGGGGTGAGGCTGTCGGTGCCGTTGTAGTCATCGATGGTGCTGGTCAGGCGGTCCAGCGCATCGTAGCCCTGCTGCCGCTGGATGCTGTTGGCATCGACCGAATGCACCAGGTTACCGTTGCCATCGTAGTTGCCGCTGGCGCTGGCATTGAACACGGTGTGGTTGAGGCCGTCGATGACGTCGACGAGCTGACCCAGAGTGTTGAACTGGCGCGTAAACGTGCGCCGCACGCCGTTACCGCTGTCAAAGGCCTGTTCCTTGATCCGGTTGCCGGCCGCATCGAGCGTGAACACCAGATAGGCGCCCATCGCATCCTTGATCTGGATCAGGCGGTGGGCGGTATCGTAACTGTAGGTGGTGGTGATGTTGTCAGGGTCAGTGACCGTCGCCACGGCGCCGTAGGGCGTGTAGGTGATCGTGGTGGTGGCACTGCCCACGCTGCGGGTATGTAGCCAGCCACGCGGATAGTAGGTGAAGGTCGTGACGACGCCATTGGCATCCTGCTGACTCAGCACGCGACCGACACCGTCATAGCTCAGATACGTGATGGTGTGGCCCAGGGAATCCGTGACGGACTGGAGGTCGCCATGCTGCGACGTACTGCTGTCGGTGAGGTAGTAGGTGTAAGTGGTGGTCTGGGTCAGATCGGTGCGCGGGCCGGTGGCGGTCAGCAGCAAGCCGACAAGGGGGCACTGGGTGGTATCGACGGCGGTGCAGTAGGTGTAGCTGGAGCGACGTACGCCCGCAGGGACCGTACCGCTGGTGGCGCAGGTGTAGGACGCGGCAGCGGCGACGGTCGGGTCGATGTCGCAACGCGCCAGGGTCTGGCCGACGGCGTTGTAGACCCAGGCGGTTGAGGCGACGGTGGTGCCGGCCGCGTTGAGCACGGTTTGGCTCAACGGCACGCGGAGCGTGTTATTCCATATCGTCGTCGTGGTCCGTTGAGCGGCCGTGCCGGAGGCATCGACTTCCGTACCCAGCAGGCCGTTGCTGCCGTACGTCGTCTGGGTGACGTTGCCGTTCCAGTCCGTCACCGTGTTGGGATAACCGTTGGCGTCATAGGTCTGGGCGGACCAGGGCTGGTTGCAGGCGTCGCCGCAGGGCGCCGAGCTGCCGCTGACTTTGAGCGCGCCGAGCGCGTTCTGGTAGCCCAGGTTGCTCACGGCACCAAGCGGCGTGGTCAGCGTCGTGCCAGCGCCAGCCGTGGTGCCATAGACGAAGGTGGTTAGATCGATGCCGGCGCCAGCCGCGCCGTGATAGACGGACGTAGCCCAGCCATTGCTGTTGTAGGTCGTGCTTTCGTAACGCGTGCTGGACTCGTCAATGGTGCCGGTCAATACACCGGGCAGATTGGCGCCGCCGGTGAGCGTGGATTCGTTATAGGTGTACTGGCGCGTCTTACCGTCGGGGTACTGTACTGAATTCAGATTGCCACTCGTGTCATACCCATAGGTCAGCACGCCGCCATCCGGCTGAGTCACCGTCGCCAGTTGGCTGTTGCTGTTGTAGGTGAAGTTGAGTGCGCGCCCCTGGGGGTCAGTCACCGTAAGCAGCAGATTCGCCGCAGGGGCGACCGAGGCTGGCGTGCTGGCCGTGCTGTAGGTGAGCGTGGTGACCTTACCGTCGGGGTCGGTGATGGATTGCAGCAAGCCAGCAGCGGAGTACTGCTCGGTCTGACGGGGCCCCGCTACGAAAACGCTGTAGCCGGTCGGCGTGCCGCTACTGTCGTCTTGCTCGGTCAGGGTATCGGCCACATCGGCATCGGGCGTCCATGCGCCGTTGGCCTTCTGGAACAACTCGTAGCGCCCGTCGGGGCGAAACAGATTGATGGAGGTCGTTGAATTGATGATCAGCGAGCGATCGAACGAATGGCGCCACGAGGTACCTAAGCCCGTCGGTACAACGGCGACATGGCTGTTATAGAAGCGCCGCAGGGTGAGCCAGTCGCTCGGCGCCGGATAGTCGGTTTCTTGCTCGAACTTGTTGCCAGTGGCGGTGTTGACGGGGTCCGACTTTACCGACGACCCCGTGCTGGTGGCTCCTACCTGGCCGTTGCCACTTTTATCGCAATCGCAGGTACCCGCGTTTTTGCCCGGATCATAGTTTACGAAAGAGGCAAAAACTTCGGCAAAATCATTGCCATCTACCTGACAAAACGCCTGGGTATTTCCGGGACTCGCGGTATATTCGACAAAGCCTTCTAATCCACCGTAATAATAAGTGTAAGGGCTATATATGATATGGCAACTTGCTTTCGGATTGGTGCCGCTGGGGCCGTCAAGGGCCGTATAATACTGCGTCGCCGATTGCACAGCCGACTGGAGCGAAGGAAATGGGCCATAGACCTTTCCGCTATTTGGACTGCTGTCATCGGGCACATAAGAGTAAGCCGGCCCCGCATTATTGCTTTGGGCTTGAGCACCGCTTATCGGACACCCCAAACCGCTTAACTGCAGCAGCAGGACAAGTAGCAGAAATGCCGTATACGGCGTACTCAAACGACCTCGTATCCGCGCCATCCTTGACATACGCTTCTCCCTGATCGCCATTGCGGCGTTTAATTATGGCCCGCGGATTTCGCGAGCACCCCTTCCGAAAAGTTTATAGCAGCGTTGCAAGACAGTTTTCTTGCAAGAAAACTATCGAACCAGCTGTGGTGTTTTATAGCAAGCGCCTGACGTAAGAATGTTGCGCGTCGTCACGTAAGGTTACGCCGACACAGCCAGCCATTCTTGACTAGCAAGCGAATCTTTTCGCGGGTTTACACCGACGTACTTACGTATCCAAATGCATTAGTTTAAATGCTGCCGCGGAACGCTTGGCACGGTGTAACACGCCTCTATCTGATCGACCTTTCGTCATCAGGCGATGATGAAAACCAGGCCATAAACATCCCGCATTGCACGCGTCAGTGAGCGACCGACGCCCCGACGTTGCAGAGCTTTTCCAGCAGATGGGCCTGTACGTTGCGCGGCGTATCGCCTTCGGCGAACGGTACACGCACATATTGGCCATCGGGCTGCAGAAGCATCGCGCTGGTGTTGTCGGTGAGATAAAGATCCAGCGCGTTGCGCACGCGTTGCTGCAGTTTTTTGCCCTGAATCGGGAACGCGGTTTCAACGCGGCGATCGAGGTTGCGCTCCATCAGATCGGCGCTGGCCAGATACAGCAACGGCTCGCCATCGTTGGCAAACCAGTACACGCGGCTGTGTTCGAGAAAGCGCCCGATGATCGATCGCACGCGGATGTTCTGAGACACGCCCTCCACGCCCGGCCGCAGGCAGCAGACGCCGCGCACGATCAGGTCAATCGACACGCCGGCGATGCTGGCCTTGTAGAACGCGCGGATCAGCTTCGGCTCGGTCAGCGCGTTGACCTTGATGATGATCCTCGCCGGCTTGCCGGCTTCGGCATTGGCGGTTTCGCGCGCGATCAGTTCGAGCAGTGTCTTCTTCAAAGTGAACGGCGCATGCAACAGCTTTTTCATGCGCAGCACCTTGCCCATGCCGGTGAGCTGGCTGAACAATTTGTGCACGTCTTCGCACAACACCTGGTCGGAGGTGAGCAGGCTGTAGTCGGTGTAAAGCCGCGCGTTGCCGGTGTGGTAGTTGCCGGTACCCAGATGCGCATAACGCACCAGCTCGCTGCCTTCGCGACGCTGGATCAGCATCAACTTGGCATGCGTCTTTACCCCGACCACGCCGTAGATCACCATCGCGCCGGCCTGCTGCAGACGCGAGGCCAGCGAAAGATTCGACTCCTCGTCGAAACGTGCGCGCAGCTCGACCACGGCAGTCACTTCCTTACCGGCGCGGGCCGCGTCGACCAACGCGTCGACGATTTCGGATTTGGCGCCAGTGCGATACAGCGTCTGTTTGATCGCCAGCACCTGCGGGTCCTTGGCAGCCTGACGCAACAGATCGACCACCGGCGCAAACGATTCGTATGGATGCAGCAGCAGCACGTCCTGCTTGCCGATCACCTGAAACAAATCTTCGGTGTGCTTGAGCACCTTTGGCAGCGTCGGCGTAAACGTCGGGTATTGCAGGTTCGGGTAACCCGCTTCGCTGGCGATGCGAAAAAGCCGCGCCAGATTGACCGGACCATTTACTTCATACAGTTCGGACTCGGCCAGGCCATATTGTTTGAGCAGGTAGTCGGTCAGTTCTTTCGGGCAGTTGTCCGCCACTTCCAATCGCACCGCATCACCGAAGCGGCGCGAATACAACTCGCCGCGCAGCGCGAGGGCCAGATCCTCGATATCTTCCGGGTCGAGCGTGAGATCGGCATTGCGTGTCAGACGGAACTGGTAGCAGCCGAGTACCTTCATGCCGGGAAACAATTCATCGACATGGGCGTGGATGATCGACGACAGCAACACGTACTTGTCGCCACCATCATTGATGGCATCGGGCACGCGGATCAAACGCGGCAGCACGCGCGGTGCCGGCACGATCGCCAGGCCGGAATCACGGCCGAACGCATCGACGCCTTCCAGTCGCACGATAAAGTTGAGGCTCTTGTTGACCAGCAGTGGAAACGGATGAGTCGGGTCCAGCCCGATCGGCGTGATCAGCGGTGCGACTTCTTCACGGAAATAGCGACGCACCCACAGCTTCTGTTTGTGCGACCACTGCAGGCGACGCACGATGCGGATGCCCTGCTCGACCAGCGCCGGCAGAATGCGTTCGTTGAGGATCGAGTACTGTCGCTCGATCTGCCGATGCGCGATCTCGCTGATCTCGGCCAGCGCATGACGCGGGGCAATGCCGTCGGGACCGATCAGCTCGTGATCCAGTGCGATCTGCCCCTTCAGGCCGGCCACGCGTATCTCGAAAAACTCGTCCATGTTGCTGGAAAAAATCAGCAGGAATTTCAGCCGTTCCAGCAGCGGCGTGCGCTCGTCGAGCGCCTGATCCAGCACACGGATATTGAACTGCAGTTGCGACAGCTCGCGATGGATGTAAAGACGCTTGTCGGTCAGATCGATCGGCATCGGCACCGACGGCTCGCCGTCGTTGGCAGCAGGCACGGAGGCGTCGGTCGGCAAGGCCTCGCGGATAATGCGAGTGTTCATCGGTACAAATCCATATAGTCCGTCAGGCAGGTCGTGTGTCCGGCCCGTGGTTGCAGCTGGAGGGATGGTAACCCGCTGTCGCGTGCAAGTGCGGTATACCGCAAGGCAAGTTAATAACGTACTCAGCTTGCCGCAGTACTTTGACAGGCGGATGACCTTGCGCCATGCAATGCTGGTTAGCACGACATGCCTCGATCAGCTATCCGCTCTGGTGCGAGCGATGCGTTCGTGGGATGCCAGATAGCGACTGGGTGCGGCACCCAATACACGATGGAATGCGGCGGTAAACGCACTGGCGCTGGCGTAACCCAGATCCATGGCTACCTGAGTGATCGATTCGCCACTATTCAACCGGGTCAACGCGGCCAGAAGACAAGCTTGCTGGCGCCAGGCAGCGAAGCTCATGCCGGTCTGCGCGCGGAACAACCGGGTGAAACTGCGTCGGCTCATGCCGGCGCGGGTCGCCATCTGATCGATGCCGATCTCCAGCGAGGGCGCGTCGATCAGGGCGCGGCACAGTGAAGCTAATCTACGTTCGTGCGGCAGCGGCGTGCTCAGCGCCAGCTCGGGCATGTTGCGGATCTCGTCCAGCAACAAGGCCATCACCCGCCCATCGCGACCATCCAGGGCGTATTCGGCAGGCAAGTCGACCGCTTCCAGCAACAGGGCGTGCAGCAGCGGCGATACTTCGATCACCCGGCATGTCGCGGGCAGACCGGCCGCCTCGGCAGCAGTGTGGTGCACGTAGACACTGAAGATCGACACCGGACCGCGCATTTGCACCTCGTGCACGACACCCGGGGGGATCCACAGCGCACGCTGCGGCGGCATCACCCAGCTGCCCGCTGCCGTATGCACGGTGACCACGCCAGTGACGGCATGCAGCAACTGGCCGCGTCGGTGCGCATGCGGCGGCAGCAAGTCGTGAGTCGGGTAATCGTTGGCGGTAGCGAGCACGTCGCGCGGCGTGTCTTCGTAGGGGTCGATACGGGTATTGCGCATGGTCTGGCCCGAATTCGATGATTATTGGCCCATACGTGAATGCGGGCCGCTGCACAGAACTCTATGGTGATGCACCCGATCGCGCAATGGCCGCGACCGAGCCTTGTTCCGCTATTTACCCCCATCGAGTTGACTATGCAGACGCGCGTTGATCCCATTCCCTTGTCGTCGTTACCCGTTACACCTGTTCAGACCACAACGGCGGCGCGGGATCGCACCAATTTCGGCATCATCGGCGCCATCAGTTTTTCACATCTGCTCAACGACATGATCCAGTCGTTGATCCTCGCCATCTATCCGATCCTCAAGCACGATTTCGCGCTCGATTTCGGCCAGATCGGACTGATCACGCTGACCTACCAGCTCACCGCGTCGCTGCTGCAGCCGTTGGTGGGCATGTTCACCGACCGCCGGCCGATGCCGTATTCGCTGCCGCTGGGCATGAGTTTCACCCTGTGCGGCCTGATCCTGCTGGCGGTGGCACCGAGTTTCCCCATTCTGCTGCTGGCGGCCGCGCTGGTCGGTACCGGCTCGTCGGTGTTTCATCCGGAATCCTCGCGGGTGGCGCGTATGGCCTCGGGTGGACGTCACGGCTTGGCGCAGTCGTTGTTCCAGGTCGGCGGCAATACCGGTGCGTCGCTGGGGCCGCTGCTGGCGGCCTGGATCATCGTGCCGCACGGACGCGGCAGCGTGGCGTGGTTTTCGCTGGCGGCATTGCTGGCAATCGTGGTGCTGCTGCAAGTCAGTCGCTGGTATCGGCACCAGCATGTGAAACAGCAAGGGCGGCGCGCACCTGTGGTGGTACACGCGTTACCCGTGAGCAAAGTGGTGCTGGCGATGAGCATCCTCGGTTTGCTGATCTTCTCCAAGTATTTCTACCTGGCCAGCCTCAGCAGCTATTACACGTTTTATCTGATCCACAAGTTTGGAGCGTCGGTGCAGAGCGCACAGGTGCATCTGTTCGTGTTCCTGTTTGCGGTGGCGGCCGGCTCGCTGTTTGGCGGCCCGATCGGCGACCGCATCGGGCGCAAATGGGTGATCTGGGCATCGATTCTCGGGGTCGCACCGTTTACCCTGTTGCTGCCGCACGTCGACCTGTTCTGGACCGGCGTGCTGACCGTGATCATCGGACTGATCCTGTCCTCGGCGTTTTCAGCGATCCTGGTCTATGCGCAGGAGCTGATTCCCGGTCGCGTCGGCATGGTCTCCGGGCTGTTTTTCGGCTTCGCCTTCGGCATGGGCGGCATAGGTGCGGCGGTGCTGGGGCATGTGGCTGATAGCCATGGCATCGAGTATGTCTACCGACTGTGCGCGTATCTACCGCTGATGGGCTTGATCACCGTGTTTCTGCCGAACCTTGAGCGACCTCGACACGCCAAACTGTCTGCCGTCTGAAATAAAACCGGCCCGCTGTCATGGCGGGCCGGTTTGTTGTGCGTGTCAGATCAATGTGTCGCTGGAGCCGGCCCTTGCACCACCTGCACGATATGCGCCGGCTGCAGGTATTTCTTGAACGCGTCCTGCACCTGCGGTGCGGTGAGGTTGAGGTAGTACTTGGCGGCCACCATCGGCTCATCCAGCGGCTGACCCTTGTAAGCCCAGCCCACCAGCGAGCTGGCGATTTGATCAACGCTGGACACGCCCAGGGGAATCGAGCGGATCTCGAACTGGCGCGCGTTGACCAGCTCCTCTGGCTTCACCGGTGTGTTCTGCATCGCGGCCAGGTTCTGCCGAATCAGACCATCGACCGGTGCAACCTTGCCCGGATCACTGCCGTACTCCACGAAGAACATCGAGCGTGAGCGGTTGAAACGCAGGCCGGAACTGGCGCCGTAGGCGTAGCCGTGCTTGACCCGCACGTCCACCATCAGACGCGAGGCGAAGCCGTTGCCACCCAGCACGTCGTTGCCGAGGTTCATCGCGTAGCGGTCGGGATTGGTCAGGTTCAGATCGAGCATCTGGCCCATCAACACCTGGTCCTGCGATGCGAACGAGTTATTGACTACGGTGTAGGCGGCCGGATGCAGCGGCACGGGCTTCGGGATCACATTGGGCTTGGGTCCGCTGGCCTTCCAGTCGCCGAAATATTTCTCGACGGTGGCCTTGGCCTGTTCCGGCGTCACATCGCCGACCACGACCAGGGTGGTCAGGTCGGGACGATAGGTCGCGTCGAAATAGCTCTTTACGTTCGGCAGGGTCAGCGCGTTCACCGTGGTCGGCAATGCCTCGCGCAGGCCGGAGTCGCCGGCCGGCAACATGCCCTTGGTCAACGCGTGGAACATCTTGTACTCGGGCGATTCGATCTCGCCGGCGAGCGTACGCGCCAGCGTGCTGCGCTGCACCTCAAACGCCTGTGGCGGCAGCGCCGGATGCAACTCGTTGTCGGCCAATAGCTGCATGCCCTTGTCGAATGCGCCGCTTGGCACGGCGAGCTTGAAATCGCTGCCGCCCGACGCCGTGGCGGAGATGTCATCCAGCGCCTTGTGGAAGGCGGTGCGATCGAGGTTGGTGGTGCCGTAATCGAACAGCGAAGCCAACAGTCGACCGACACCCTCCTGCCCCGCCGGCTCCTGCAGACCGGCATCGTGATCGACGTGGCCGACCACGGTTACCGTCTTGCTGATGCTTTCCGGTTGCACGATCAAACGCAGGCCATTGGCCAGCGTCATATCGGTAGGCGCCAACGTCCAATGCGGCATCTGCAACGTGCCGAGCGCCTTTTCGGCCCATTCCGGCAATGGTGCATCGAGCTTGTCGTCGCCACCGAACGACTCGGTACCGCCAAAGCCGCTGCTGTCCGGTGGACGCTTGCCGTCATCGCTCGGCGTCAGCACCACGGTGATGCGCTGATGCGATTTCAGATACTCACGCGCCACACGGTTGACATCGTCGACCGTCACGGCGGCAATCAGTTTTTCGGCCGCCTCGGGTGAATCCACGCCCTGCCATGCCAGTGCCTGCGACCATGCGCTGGCCAGGGTCACCGCGCTGTTCTTGTTGAACTCGGCCTGGGCCAGTTCGGAGCGCTTCGCGGCATCGACCAGCTCGGGTGATACGCCGTCCTTGAGCAGCTGTGCGACGACTGCATCGAGACTGGCCTGCGTCTGCTTTGCGTCGCCGCCCTTGGGAAAGCTGGCCTCGACCACGCCGATGCCGCCGCGAGTGAACGGTTGCATCTGTGCATCAGCCGTCAGCACCTTGCCCTGCGCCGCCAGCTCGGACAGGCTGCTGCGCGCATTGCTCAGCACGTCCATCAGTACCTGTGCCGCCGCGTAGTCCTTCGTCTGCATACCCGGCATGCGATACAGAAATTGCACCGAGCCAGTGCCCTGTGGCGTACTGCTGGCGATGGTCTGCGGCTTGAATGGTTTCAGCTTGATCGGCACGCGCGCCGGCGTGGCGCGCTGAGGAATCGGATCGAACAGTTGCTGCACCTTGGCCAGCGTGGCCTGCGGATCGACGTCACCAACAATCACGAAGATCGCATTGTTCGGCACGTACCAATCGGTGTGGAATTGCTTCAGCACGCCGGAGGTGGTCTTGTCGAACGTCGGCCGCGTACCCAGCGGATCGGCCTCGTAGCCGGTACCGGCGTAGAGCGCACCCTCGGCCTTCTCGAACGCCAGGAAACCGGGATCGGAAATATCACGCGACACCTCTTGTTCGATCGCGCCCCGCTCCAGCCCCCAGTCCTTGTCGCTGACCAGCAAGCCCTGCATCCGGGTGGCTTCGATGTGCAACAAGATGTCGAGGTAGGCCGACGGTGCCACGAAGTAATACTGGGTCGCGTCGTTGGTGGTGAAGGCGTTGTTGTCGCCACCCATCTTGCCGGTCATCTCGTTCAACTGCGCGCCAGTCATGCCGGTGCTGTCGCGGAACATCATATGTTCCAGCGCATGCGCGGTGCCGGGGTAACCCTTCGGCGTCTCGTAGCCACCGGCCAGATAGGTGATCTGGGTGGTCACCATCGGCGCCAGCGTGTCGCGCACGATCACCACGCGCAAACCGTTCTTCAGTGTGGCGCGGGTGACGTTGCCGGCTTCGCTGGCAGCGGCTGGCGCTGCGGCGTCAGCGGCATGCGCCACCCCACCCAGCAAACCGATACCCAGCAACACACTCCATGTCAGGGGTTTGAGCTTGTTCAACGTCATTAGCCTGTGATTCCTTGTAGTTTGCCGGTTGTGGTGCGGTGTTCGCCGCAGCGCTTGCGTTGATGAATCGGGGACGAGCCTGCCGATTCTGGGTGTCCCGCGTCTCCAGTCCGTGTGCCATAAGACATGTTTGCACGACGCGCGTATTCACCGGTTAAGCATTTCGATGGCTAACTGTGGCGTGCACCGATTACCAATGGTTCCGGCTCCAGCTGCACGCCGAAGCTTGCTTTCACACCGTCCATCACGCGCTGCGCCAGCACCCAAAGTTGCTCACCGCTGGCCTTGCCGTGATTGACCAGCACCAGCGCGTGGCGATTGGAGATGCCCGCATCGCCTTCACGCAGGCCCCTGAAGCCGGCCGTCTCGATCAGCCACGCGGCGGACAGTTTGTTGCGGCCTTCGCCCGCCGGCCAAGACACCAGCCCCGCATGCTCACGTGCCAGCGATTCGGCCAACGTGCTGTCGACTATCGGGTTCTTGAAGAAACTGCCGGCGTTACCGATCACATCCGGGTCAGGCAATTTTTTCGTGCGCAGGTGCACCACGGCTTCAGCCACATGGAAGGGCGCGGGCTTGTCCACGCCCATGCGCTGCAGCTCGTCGTGGATGCCTGCGTAGTCGGTGCGCAGTTCGCGCTGGCGCGGCAGCACAAAGCGCACGGCGGTGACGATGTAACGACCCGGCTCACGCTTGAACAGCGAGTCGCGATAGGCGAATGCACAGGTGGCATGATCCAGCGTCACCACGCGATGCTCGCGGATATCCCACGCCTCGACACTCTCGACGAACTCGGCCACTTCGCAACCGTAAGCGCCAATGTTCTGGATCGGAGCCGCCCCGACCGTGCCGGGAATCAGGATGAGATTCTCCATGCCCGCGTAACCCTGGCCCAGGGTCCAGCGCACGAAGTCGTCCCAGCGTTCGCCTGCGGCCACCGCGATGCGCGCGCTGTCGCCATCGCTCTCAACTTGGACTCCGCGGGTGGCCATCACGAGTACGGTGCCGTCAAAGTCGCCGGTGAACAGCACGTTGCTGCCTTCGCCCAACACCAGCAGCGGGCGATCACGGATGGCCGGAAACTGCAGCAGTTCGGGTAGCTTGGTCGCGTCGCGGATTTCTGCCAACAGGCTGGCCTTTGCTGCAACGCGTAGCGTATTACGTGTCGCCAGCGAGGCGTTTTCGATCAGCGTGTAGCCGCCCATATCCGTACCTTGCGGCGACCTGTTCATGCGCTCAACCGGCATGCGAGTCTTCCCTCTGCCGACGCATTTCATCGACGCATTCGTTAACCAGCTGCGGGCCGCGATAGATCAGCCCGGAATAAATCTGCACAAGGGCCGCACCGGCCTCGACTTTCTCGGTGGCATTGCTACCATCGAGGATACCGCCCACGCCGATCAGCGGAATGCGCCCCTGCACCCGTTTGCTCATACCGGCCAGCACCGCCGTGGCACGATCGAACAAGGGCTTGCCGGAAAGGCCGCCCATCTCGGCGCTCTGCGGGTCGTCGGTCACCGATGCGTGGTCGATCGTGGTGTTGGTGCAGATGACGCCGTCGATGCCGGTATCGAGCAGCACCTCGGCGATTGCATCGAGTTCCGCTTCGGCAAGATCCGGTGCGATCTTCAACAGCATCGGCTTGCGTTTGCCCTGCTGTGAGCCGAGTTGCTCCTGCGCCTCACGCAACGTGGTGATGAAGCGCCGCAGCGTCGCCTCTTCCTGCAGGTCGCGCAGGCCCTGCGTATTCGGCGAGGAAATGTTCACCGTGATGTAGCTGGCGTGTTGATGCACGCGACGCAGACAGATCAGGTAATCGTCGACGGCCCGCTCGTTCGGCGTGTCCTTGTTCTTGCCGATGTTGATGCCGAGCACGCCGCGATATGCCGCCTTCTGCACATTGCTTACCAATGCCTCGACACCGCCGTTATTGAAGCCCAGCCGATTGATGATCGCTTCATGTCCTGCGAGCCGAAACATGCGCGGCTTGTCATTGCCCGGCTGCGGCAGCGGCGTGACCGTACCCACTTCGATAAAGCCGAAACCCAGCGTGGCCAGTGCATCGAGATGGTCGGCATTCTTGTCCAGACCCGCCGCGAGTCCCACTGGATTGGGAAACGTGATGCCGAAGGCCGTCGTCGGCAGGTCAGCCGGCGGCTTGGCCAGCCAGTGCGCGAAGCCGCTGCGCTGAGCCACGCCCAAGCCATAAAGGGTGAGGCCATGCGCGACTTCGGGATCGAGCTTGAACAGCAGGGGCCGCAAAAAATCGTACATGTTCAGGCCAGGTGTCCCGCGAACACGCGGGTGTCGTAGTCGAAGCTTATCGTGCCGTGCTCGGTACAGGCATCGAATAATTCGCGCAGCGCCTTCAGCATCAGCGCATGCTTGGGATGATCTTCCTTCGGCGCATACGACGATGACATCAGCCGCCCGCGCAGCGCCTCGAAATCCAGCTGCTGGCTATGCGCGAAACGGGCGCTGCCGACAAAGCCCTTGCCGAACCATGCGCGCATACGTGCATCATCGGCATAGCGCTCGGCAACGCTGGTGTAATCCGTACCATAGGTTTGCAGCAGCAACTCGTAGCTTTCCAGAAACGGCGTGCCGGTGAGTCGGCGCGAGTTCCACCAGATCGCCGCCAGACCACGGGGCCTGAGAATGCGCGCAAACTCGCGCCGCGTCGTTTCCTCGTCAAACCAGTGAAACGCCTGTGCCACCGTGACCAGATCGACGCTGGCGTCATCCAGGCCAGTAGCATCGGCGCGGCCATCGATGGTGCTGAAATGGGCGTTGCCGCCCAACCACTTTTCCGCCGCCGCGCGCATCGGCGCATTCGGCTCGACCGCAATCACGCGGTAACCCGCATCGAGCAACATCTTCGACGAGATGCCGGTGCCGGCGCCGATATCCGCGACGAGCCAATCGGTGCTGACACCATGCTCGCGCTGCAGCCAGTCGAGCAGCGCAGCTGGATAGTCGGGGCGATAGCGCACGTAGTCATCGACACGATCGCTGAAACGCGCTGTAGATTGCAGGCTGGTCATTTTATTTGGCCGCGTTTTATTTGACCTTGTTTCATTTGGCCGCGTTTATTTGAATCGGGCATTTCATCGACTCCAAACTTCATGCAACTCTTTATGCGTGCTCAGCCATTGAGCATCTGGCCGCCGTCAACCACCAGTGTATGGCCGGTGATCCAAGCCGCGTAAGGCGATGCCAGAAACAGCGCCGCATGCGCCACTTCCTCCGGCTTGCCGAAGCGACCGAACGGAATCTTTGCCAACGTGGCGCGATAGGCCTCCGGCGCCTCGTGACTGCGTCGCTCCCACAGACCGTCGGCGAATTCGATCGAACCGGGCGCTATCGCGTTGACGCGAATGCCGTGCTTTGCCAGCACGAGCGCCTGCGAACCCGTGTAGTGCGTCAGTGCCGCCTTCACTGCAGCATATGGCGCGCCGCTGCCGCGAGGACGCAGCGCGGCGATCGACGTGGTGTGCAGGATGCACGCATGCGACGAAGCCTGCAGAAACGGCAGCGCCGCACGTGAGGCGCGAACGGCAGCAAGCAGATCCACGTTGATGCCGGACGCCCAGCTCTCTTCGTCATCGCCAAAGCCAAAGCCGGTGCCGTTGTTAATCAGCACGTCGATACCGCCCAGCGCGTCAGCTGCGCCAGCGATATAGCCATCTATGTGAGCAGCCTCGGCGAGATCACAGCGCTGTGCATGGGTAACGCCGCCGAACTCGGCCACCTGTTTACGGGTCTCTTCCAATGCGGCTTCGCCACGTGCGCAGATCGACACGGCAGCACCGGCCTGCGCGAACGCCAGCGCCATGCTGCGACCGATACCGCGGCTACCACCGGCAATGACGACGCGATAATCGCGATAATCAAACGGACTGGATGGCGATAGCTCGGCCATGACAAATCAGTGCCAGAACGTGCCGACGCTGAGGAACAGCACGCCAATAATCACCAGCACTGCCAACACCGCAAAAGCCAGATGCACATAGCCCAGTACCAGTCCAGCGATCGCCATCCCATTACCTTCCACTACGGTTCCTGCGGGAGCGCGGCGTATTTCGCTGCGTGCCAGATGGCCGCAGACGATCGCCACGATCGCGCCGATAAACGGCAGCAGCAACCAGGTGAGAATGCCGAACACCAGGCTGACGATCGCCAGCGTGCTGGTAGTAGTCGACTGGTAGGAAGGTTGATAGCTCATCGGTTAGCTCACGGATGCCGGGTGGGAACAACGCCTTCGTGACTGAAAGGCGGACGATGCATCATCCGCCTTTCTCTATCGCCATTACAGATAGAACTTACAGATCGAACTTGATGCTACAAATCAAATTTGATCCCTTGGGCCAACGGCAGCGAGTCGGAGTAGTTGATGGTGTTGGTCTGGCGGCGCATATAGACCTTCCATGCGTCCGAGCCGGACTCGCGACCGCCGCCGGTTTCCTTTTCACCACCGAACGCACCGCCAATTTCCGCACCCGAGGTGCCGATGTTGACGTTGGCGATGCCGCAATCGGAACCGGCCGCCGACAGAAACTGCTCGGCCGAACGAAGGTTGTTGGTGAACACCGACGAGGACAGGCCTTGTGGCACGTCGTTCTGCATCTCGATGGCTTCGTCCAACGTGTTGAACGGCATCACGTAGAGGATCGGTGCGAAGGTTTCTGTCTGCACGACTTCATGCGAATTGGCAATGCCCGTGATGATCGTCGGCAATACGAAGTTGCCCTTGCGATCGGTCAACGCCTTGCCACCTGTCAGCACCTTGCCACCGGCAGCCTTGGCCTTTTCGATGGCGGCCAGATACCCCTGCACCGCCTCGGGACTGTTGAGCGGGCCCATCAGCGTGGTGGCAAGCGTGGGATCGCCGATCTTGCCTTCGACCTGGCCGTAGGCCTTCACCAGGGTCTCGACCACGCTGTCGTGGATCGAGTGATGCACAAACAGGCGGCGCGTGGTCGTGCAGCGCTGGCCGGCCGTACCGACGGCGCCGAACACGATGCCGGGAATGGCCAGCTTCAGGTCGGCGGTTTCATCGAGGATGATCGCGTTATTGCCGCCCAGCTCCAGCAGCGAACGGCCCATGCGATGCGCCACACGCTCGCCGACCATGCGACCGACCTTGGTCGAGCCGGTGAAGCTGATCAGCGGAATGCGCTTGTCGTCGACAAACGCCTGCGACAGCTCGGTACCAGCGTCGTTGAACAGGAAAAACAGGTCCGGGTAACCACCGGCCTTCAGCGCCTCGTTGCAAATCTTGATCGTGGCGATGGCCGACAGCGGTGTCTTCGGCGACGGCTTCCAGATGCAGATATCGCCAGCAATCGTGGCAAGCATCGCATTCCACGCCCACACGGCGACCGGAAAATTGAACGCGCTGATGATGCCGACCAGGCCGAGCGGGTGGTACTGGTCATACATGCGATGGCCCGGACGCTCCGAGTGCATGGTGGCGCCGTACATCATGCGGCTCTGGCCGACCGCAAAATCGGCGATGTCGATCATCTCCTGCACTTCGCCATCGCCCTCGGGCTTGATCTTGCCCATCTCGAAAGCGACCAGCGAACCCAGCGCATCCTTGTGCTTGCGCAAGGCTTCCCCGCACAAGCGTACCGCTTCGCCACGCAAGGGCGCTGGTGTCGTGCGCCAGACCTTGAAGGCCGCCTGGGCGCGCTCGACGATCTTCGCGTAGTCCGCCGCGCTGGACGCATGCACCGTGGCAATCACCTCTCCGCTGGCCGGATTCATCGGCTGCAGCGTGCCAGCATCGGTGGTTTTCGACCACTCGCCCTGACCGAGATACGTGCCGGACTGCGCGTCCGTGAGGCTGAGCGCATTGAGGATTGCATGGGACATGGATGACTCCTGAGGCGGCGTGGCACCTGCCGGTGCCGTGAATTGAAGTAGCTAGCCCACCATTCTAGCAGGCGGCAAAAGGGAGCCTGACCGGCTGCACCTGCAACACGCACACGACAATCGTCGCTTGGCATCCAAAGAGCGAGGAACTGCCTACGTGACACTCGACCACCATCGGCAAGTTTTTTATGCTCACATTGCCAGGTTGTTTGGCGTCAGCACTTGCTTTGCCGACGCATTACCGGGCTCACGCCTGAACTCCTCCAGTCCCGCCAGGCCGCTATAGAGCAAACCGGCAATGCCCAAGCCAAATCCAAGGAGAATCAGCCCGAAATGACTTGGGCGGTAGTCGAAAAGTACCCGCTGCTTGGCGGCAAGGATCAGGGTCCCAGTAACCCAGCAATACCGGCAATCGCATCAGCACAGGCAAAAGCATCAGTAACCAGATACAAGACCAGCTACCCGTAAGAAATTTAGACAAAAGCACTCAAATCCTTGATTGGCTTGATGTTGGTTTCAACCTTCGTAAAACGGATAACTCAGATAGGCCAACATCTTCATCTCACGCCGACCTCGGGTCACCGTATCCAGTACCAGGCCAGTCACGAAGCTGAGCATGCCCAGCAACATGACGCCCGTAGCCAATATCGCTGTGGGAAAGCGCGGCACCAGACCGGTATGCAAATACTCACTGACCAAAGGAATGCCTAGCACTACAGAACCAACCGCAAAAACCAAGCCGATGGCCGAGAAAAAAGCAAAAGGTCGCTCATGCTTGAACAATTGGCAGATCAGCCACAGGATGCGAATGCCGTCGCGATACGTATTCAGCTTGCTGGCTGAACCGTCCGGACGTCCCCGGTACTCACCTTCAAGATGTGCCACCGGCATGTGCAGTTCCAGCGCGTGAACAGTGAGCTCAGTCTCAATGCCAAAGCCCATTGAACTTGCCGGAAAGGATTTCACGAAGCGGCGTGAAAAAACCTTATAGCCCGACAACATGTCTTGCACACGGTCACCAAAAATCTTTCGTACAGCGCCTGTTAGCATGGTATTGCCAAGCCGATGACCTGCGCGATAGGCGTCATCCTCCGTTTCTCTGCGAATCCCGTTGACGAGATCGCACTGTTCTTCAAGAGCGATATATAGGAGCTCAGGAGCCAAGGACGCATCATACGTGTGGTCGCCGTCGACCATAATATAAAAGTCGGCCTCGATATCCCTGAACATCCGTCGCACCACTGCACCCTTGCCCTGTTGCGACTCATTGCGAACGATAGCTCCTGCCTCGGCTGCAATTTTGGCTGTGCTATCGCTGGAGTTATTGTCGTAGACGTAGACCTTGGCCGCAGGAAGCGAAGCCATGAAGCCGGTAATGACTTTGGCAATCGCGGTTGCCTCGTTGTAACACGGGATCAGTACAGCAACTCTAGGTTGATTCATGGCTTGGGCTCTTGAGCCAGATACAATATGTCATAGTAAGTTGGATCACCCCGTATACAAACATCCCTAATTCGGCAGTTAAGACGCGGCTGGCCAGTACGACGAAATCGCGCCACAGCCGGATCCATGCGAAAATCTCGCCGCTGCCCTCGTAGCTCAGTTGGATAGAGCGGCCCCCTCCTAAGGGGCAGGTCGGACGTTCGAATCGTCTCGAGGGCACCACTGTTTGAATGCAAAGGCCGGCGATGCCGGCCTTTGTCGTTTCAGAAATCTGCCCGACGCCATACGCGTCAGCTCACGAGCTGCACGAGAGCATCGAGCAGCCGGCTTTTTGCCGAGCCCAGTCGGGACGTTTTTGCGCGTAACGCTCATGGCCGGGCTGGTCGTCATAGGGGCGGCGCATCACCTCAAGCAGCTCGTCGATGCCACTGTTGTCGCCCTGCTCGGCAAGATCGATCGCCTGCTGCGCGAGGTAATTGCGCAGCACGTAGCGGGGATTGGCGGCATTCATGCCTGCACGTCGCTGCCCGGTCGATTGCGGGTCACTGGCCAGTCGAGACGTGTAGCGCCTCAGCCAGTCGTTGAGGTCTTCCGTCGCGTCGAGCTTCTTGGCTTCGTCATAAAAGGCGTCATCGAACAACGCGAGGCTCGGAGCGCTGACATCAACGTCGGCCAGTGCGCGAAACCACAACGTCATATCGACTTCGGCCTGTTGCATCAGCGACTGCAGCGACTGCATGAGTGCCACATCATCATCGCGGCATTCGGCCAGTCCGAATTTCGCGGCGATATTGGCGCGATCGGCCATATCGAACGCGGCGGCATAATGATCGAGCCCAGCCTGCAGCGGATCGGTGCTGGCAAACAACGGCGCCAGCGCGCCGGCCAGCCGGCTGAGATTCCACCATGCCACATTGGGCTGCTGACCGAAGCGATAGCGCCGGCGCTGCGCATCGGTGGTGTTGGGCGTCCAGTCCGCATCGAAATTATCGACCCAGCCGTACGGGCCGTAGTCGATGGTGAGACCGAGGATCGACATGTTGTCGGTGTTCATTACGCCATGCACAAAGCCCACATGCATCCAGTGCGCCACCATCTGCGCGGTGCGCTCGCATACCTGCGCAAACCACGTCGCATACACTCCTTCACCGTCGCCCTTCAGCTCGGGAAAGTCACGGCGGATGGTGAAATCCACCAGCCGCCTGAGCAACGCCGTATCACCGCGTGAGGCGGGCAATTCGAAGTTGCCGAAGCGGAGGAACGACGGTGCCACGCGGCAGACGATCGCGCCACGTTCGGGCGCCGCATTGCCGTCATAGAACATGTCGCGCACAACCTGCTCGCCGGTATCGACCAGACTCAGCGCGCGTGTGGTCGGTACACCGAGATGATGCATCGCCTCACTGCATAGGAATTCACGCACCGACGAACGCAGCACGGCACGACCGTCCGCACCGCGCGAGTAAGGTGTCAGACCCGCGCCCTTCAGCTGCAACTCCCAACGCTCGCCCGCCGCATTGATCGTTTCGCCAAGAGAAATCGCCCGCCCGTCACCCAGCTGCCCGGCCCAGTTGCCAAACTGATGACCACCGTAGTTGGCGGCGTACGGCTGCATGCCATCAAGCAGCGCATTACCGCCGAATACCTGTGCAAATTCCGGCGAGGCAACATCCTCGGCGCTGAACCCAAGCGTGTTCGCCATCTCTCGTGAATAGGCCAGTACACGTGGCTGGCTTACCGGCGATGGATCGACGTGCGAATAAAGTGCGGTCTCCACCTGGCGCCGACGCGAGCCCTGCTCCGGGTCGCCCGGCAAATCGCGGATGAACGCATTGTCGAAAGTCGGCTGGTGCATGCGGTGCTGGCCCGGATGGTCAAACCACTCATATGGGGGTGCAGTTGGCCCTCGCCAACGATGCTGGCTGGCGCAACCGCTATAGTCGCGCTTTCTCCGTTGCTACCGTACGACATGAACGACACCGTCAGCCCTTTCATCACCGCCGATTTGCAGCCTGAAGATGCACCCTATATCGATGCCACGCGTCGCTGGGTGGAACGTGCGGTGGTCGGCCTCAACCTGTGCCCGTTCGCACGGGTGCCAATGGTGCAACAGAAGATTCGCTACGCCGTGAGCCATGCGCGCGATACCGACACCTTGCTGGACGATCTGCTGGGAGAACTGCAAAGCCTGAACGCCATCGACGCCAGCGAATGCGAAACTACCTTGCTGATTCACCCCTATGTGCTGGGCGATTTTCTCGACTACAACGATTTCCTCGACAGTGCCGACGCAGCGGTGGAAACGCTGGGTCTGGAAGGCGAGCTGCAGGTCGCCAGTTTTCATCCGCATTACCAGTTTGCCGAGAGTGCACCTGACGATATCGAGAATTTCAGCAACCGCTCGCCCTACCCCACACTGCACCTGCTGCGCGAAGCCAGCGTGGAGCGTGCGATGGAAGCGATGACCGATACCGATGCCATTTATCGCCGCAACATGGACACACTGCAACGCCTGGGCACCGATGGCTGGCAGGCGCTATGGCGCGATAACGCCGAATGACGGCGCGCGACTGAATTCTCCCGGTTCAGGTGCATGACCATCGATGCTGTCATGCTGACGAGTGAAAAATCTCCCCAATCCCTACGCGGAAAGCATCGACCCCAGCATTCGCTGCACGTCATGTGAAGCCATCTGCTGCCGCCTGACGGTCGTGCTGATGCCTGACGATCACGTGCCCGAATGGCTGATCCACCGCGACCTACGTGGCATGGAAACGCTGGCCAAAGGCGAAGACGGTTGGTGCGCGGCGGTGGATCCCAACACCTCCCGTTGCACCATCTACGACGAGCGCCCCTCCATCTGTCGCAAGTACGCGATGGGCAGCCCGAGCTGCCAGGACGAGCGGCAAAAGTGGTATGGCGAGTCGATTCCGACGCAGGTCAATCTGATCTGACGACTGATCTGATGAAGATTCCTCGTTCGTTATTACCAACGAATCAATCGGTATCGAAAATCCGCGCGACTTCGCCAGCATCCATCACTCGCCATTCGCCGAGCGGCAACTCACCCAGGGTGAGTCCACCCACCGAAATACGCTGCAACGTTTCCACATGGTTGCCTGTCGCGGCAAACATTCGTCGTGCCTGGTGATAGCGACCCTCGGTAACGGTCAATTGTGCGTGGCGCGGCGCCAGCACTTCGAGCACGGCTGGCGCCAGCGGCTCTTTTTCCGACTCCAGCATCAACGTGCCGCTGGCGAACAACTCGCCCTCGTCACCGCGCAGATCCTGCGCCAGCGTGGCCTTATAGACCTTGGTTACCTGTGCTTTGGGGGAGATGATCCGGTGCAACAACGCACCATCGTCGGTAAACAACAGCAAGCCGCTGGTATCGCGATCGAGCCGTCCCACGCTGGATAACGCCGGCGTACGCACGCTGTAGCGCGGCGGTAGCAAGTCATAGACCACGCGACCCGGGTCTTTGCGCGAGCAAGTCACGCCCAACGGCTTGTTCATCATCAGCACCAAGCCAATCGGTGGATCGATCGGCTCGTCGTCAATGCGAATGGTTTCGTGCGCGACCACGTCATCGGCATACAGCACTTCACCATCGAGATCGGTAATGCGCCCGGCGCGGAACATCTGCGAGACATCCTTGCGGCTGCCGTAGCCCAGGTTTGCAATCATTTTGACAAGTTTCATCCACGCACTCCGCGAGCTTCGATCACTTTGAAACCATCCTGCATCGTCACCGCACGCACATCGCGGAAACGCTTCATCAACAACGCCTCGTAAGGTAGATGCCGATTCGCCACCAGCCACAGACAACCGTCCGGTAGCAGCGCATCGGCCGCGCTGACGATGAATGCCTGACCCAACGCAGGTAAATCCGCACGCCCCTGATGGAACGGCGGATTGCTGACGATGGCGTCATATTTTTGCGGCAGCCCACTTGTCACATCATGCCAGTGCACCGAAACCTCCACGGCTCGGCCGCTGCTATTACGCGCATTGTCCAGATTGATCTGCGCCGGCACCAACGCGCGCGCCTCGGCTTCGTACAGATCAATCGCGGATACCATCGGACAGCGCGCGATCACCTGCGTGGCAAGGTAACCGTAACCGGCGCCGAGATCAGCCACACGGCCATGCAGATCCGTCGGCAAATGCGCCGCCAACAGCGCTGACGCGCGGTCGATGCGATTCCACGCAAACAGACCAGGTCGACTGATATAGCCGTCCATGATTTCGCGCGGCGCGTCCAGCAACAGCCACTCGCTCAGCAATGACTGATCGATGTCCGTCACGCTTGGCGTACTCCAGAACACACGACATTTATGCTTCGAGAGATGCTGCACGTCACCGGCCAGTTTCGCCAGATCCGCCTCACCCGACTTCGCCCCTTCCGTATTCGGCATGCTGGCAAGCACCATCCCACCCGGCGCCAGATGCCGCAACGCGCGCGCGAACAAGGCTCGTGCCTCCTCGCGCTGACGCGGCGGCAACAGCACGATCAGCGAAAACGTTTCGCCCTCACCCGGCTCACCTACGCTAAACCCATTTCGACCGAGCTCATCCGCAAACGGCATGAAGCTCTGCTCGCATAACCAGCTTTTCGATGCCTTCTCGCGCAAACGCAAGCCCGCACGCGCGCGCAGAAAAAGCACGCGACCGTCCGCCGGCAGACGCAATTCTCCCGTATCAAGTGGTACGAACAAGGCATCCAGCGCCGCATCGGGCGGCGCTGCGAAAACACCGATAGCTGTCACGTGAAGGCTTCAACGCTGAATAAGCGTGACATTGTACGTCGTGGCAAGTTCGGACATCGAATATGACCTAGGGTTGCCTCATGCAGCATTTCCAAGCCATAGGGCGTTCGGCGTCAACTCACGAAACAGGGGCCCGTCTCGCGCACTTCGACGGTGGCCCACGCCGCCGCCGGGCACTCGGCAGCAGCAGCTATCGCCGCGTCCCTGCTGGTGCAACCCAACAGAAAGAAACCGCCGACCATTTCCTTGGCCTCCGCAAACGGGCCATCCTTGAGCACGCTTTTGCCTTCGCGTTGCTGTACGCGCACGCCGTGAGCATCGGGGAGCAACGAATGGCTCGCCGTCAGCAGGCCACGCTCCTTCAAGCTCTCACCGAACGCCACCATTTGCGCGTAAGCCTGGCGACCTTCGTCGGCAGTGCGAGCTTCACGCTGGCCGCGCGGTTCGACGATCAGCAACAAGTAAGCCATGAAATGCTCCTTCGATAGTTTGGTCGGATCGGGTCAATGACGGTAATGGCAAAATCGTCGACAGCATAGATCCATTCGCGATAGCCCCACCGATCAGCCACAGGCGGCGGCGCGCTTCAGCAGCAGTCCGTGTTCGCAGGCATTGCCGGCGAGCGCGGCAGCCCGCAGGAATTCATCACGAGCCTCGTCCACACGCCCCAGCCGGTTCAGCAGGTCGCCACGTACGCTGGGTAACAGATGGTAGTTATCCAGCGCAGATGCCTTGACCAGCGCATCGACCAGATCCAGCCCCGCCTGGGCGCCGAACGCCATCGATACCGCTACGGCACGGTTCAATTCGATGACCGGTGACGGCGTCAGCTGCGACAACGTTGCATATAGCGCAGCGATGCGCGGCCAGTCGGTTAGCTCAGCGGCCAGCGCGCGTGCATGGCAGGCAGCGATCATTGCCTGCAGGGTATACGGGCCGGCGGGTCCGACTTTTATCGCGCGCTCCAACGCATCGAAACCGCGCTGGATCAGCAGGCGATCCCAAAGCGAACGGTTCTGCTCCAGCAGCAACACCGGATTCCCTCCAGCGTCGATGCGGGCTCGTGCACGCGATGCCTGGATTTCCATCAATGCCACCAGCCCATGGACCTCAGCCTCGGTCGGCATCAGTCCAGCCAGCACACGACCCAGGCGCAGGGCGTCCTCGCACAGGCCGGGACGCATCCAGTCGTCGCCAGTAGTAGCCGTGTAACCTTCATTGAAAATCAGATAGATGACTTCCAGCACCGATGCCAGGCGCTCGCCCAATTCGGCGGCTCTCGGCACCTCGAACGCCACCTTCTTTTCAGCCAGCTGACGTTTGGCGCGCACGATGCGCTGGGCGATGGTCGGCTCCGGCTGCAGGAATGCGCGGGCGATCTCGCTGGTCGTGAGTCCGCCGAGCAGGCGCAGCGTCAATGCCGCGCGTGCATCGGTGGAAAGCACCGGATGGCAGGCCACGAACATCAGGCGCAGCAGGTCGTCGCCGATCTCGTCATCCATAGCATCCTCGATGTCGGCCGTGCGCTGCTCCTGTTCGGACTCCAGTTCGTAGCCCAGCTGTGCGTGCTTGCGTTCCAGCAGCTTCTGGCGGCGCAGATGATCGATGGCACGGCGTTTGGCGGTGGTTGTCAGCCACGCCGCCGGGTTGTCCGGAACACCGGTTTGCGGCCAGGATTCCATCGCAGCCACCAGGGCATCCTGCGCCAGTTCCTCGGCAACACCGACATCGCGCAGCATCCGTGCCAGCACCGCAATCAATCGCGGTGATTCGATGCGCCAGAGCGCCTCGATGCGGCGCTGAAGATCGGTCGACGTCATAGCCGCCGATCAAACCATTGCCGACTGACCGATGCAAGTGTCGGAAATGCGACACGGACTCACGATCTCGAACGCAGCCGCTGCTCCTTCTCGCGTAGTTCCGGCGTCAACGCCTCACCGAAATCCTCCACCTCGAACACCTGACGAATCTCGATTTCGGATTCCCCGTCGAACGGATTGGGGCAGCGCTTGACCCATTCGATCGCCTCATCCCGCGAGCGCACCTGCCACAACCAGAAGCCGGCGATCAGCTCCTTGGTTTCGGCAAACGGACCATCGACCACGGTGCGTCTGGCACCGGAAAAAACGACCCGTACACCCTTGGAGCTGGACTGCAGTCCCTCGGCGGCCAGCATCACCCCGGCCTTGACCAGCTCCTCGTTGAAACGACCCATTTCCGCCATCCGCTGCTCACTGGGCATCGTGCCGGCTTCTGAGTCCGGCGTAGCCCTCACCATCACCATGAATCGCATCGTCGTGCCTCCCGTGTTGGACCATGCCTCGAATCTTGCTCTCGAACTAACTGTGACTTGCAGCCTTCCTTGCCGTGAAGTCGTCTATACGTCGTCGTATTCGTCGTGTCGGCGCCACCATAGGTAGGGCGCGGTTTGCGGATGGCCGCTGGGTGAATTTTCCCAATCCTCCTGGCGACCCAGTGGAGTCAGATCGAGCAGCGTCCAGTGGCTGCCGAGTGCCTCAACGCCGCGCCCGGTAGTGAAATAGGTGCGAAAGACATCCGTGCCATCTCGCAGAAACACGCTTAAGCCGAATGCTTCGCCCTGATCGGAAGTGACCCCGAAGTCGGTGTTGAAATCGCTGTCGATCGACGAATACCAGGGCACCGTCCAGCCCATACGCTGACGGTAAGCCAGCAGATTTTCCAGCGGCGCGCGCGACACCAGCACCATTGAAGTCTCGCGGGCATGCAGGTGCGCGGATTGCCCCAGGTTATCGACGAACATCGAACAACCCGGGCAACCGGCGATCGGCCAACCGTGCACGCCCGACGCAAACATGAAGTGATAGAGGATCAATTGGCGGCGACCCTCGAACAGGCCCAATAGAGAAGCTTCGCCTTCGGGCGTGTGGAACCGATAGTCCTTGTCGATACGGACCATCGGCTGACGACGCCGCTCCGCAGCCAACGCATCCCGTGCGTGGGTCGCTTGCTTCTCTTTCGCCAATAGCTGCTGGTGTGCGATCAGCCATTCGTCTTTCGACACGATGGGAGGAAGATTCATGCGTGTACTCCGGTTGGCAACGGCTTAGCCGTCCTTTTCGCAGTTGACCATCCAGGGCGTACCGAAGCGGTCGGCCAGCATGCCGAAACGGGCGGAAAAAAAGGTCTTTTCCATTGGCATCCGTATCTCGCCACCTTCTGTCAGCGCTGCGAATATGCGCTCGGCCTCGGCGACGGTATCGACATTGAGCGATATGGAGAAACCCTTGGCTTGCTCGAACGGTTGATCAGCCATCCAGTCACTGCCCATCAGCTGTTGATCGCCGAAGGTCAGATGGGCATGCATGATTCTGTCGCGCGATTCGGCCGGCATCGCACCGCAGCCAGGTGCCTCGCTTGCCCGCACGATCCTGTTCATCGTGCCTCCCAAGCACTGCTCGTAGAACTTGAACGCTGCCTCGCATTGGCCATCGAAAAACAGATAGGCAATCAATTTCATGGTGTTCTCCTTGATAAAACCTGTGTGATGTATTGCAAGCATTAGCCTCAACAGACGTGCATCGCCGCAGTGAATTCAAGCCGGGAAAGGCTCACGCCAGGCTTCCAGTTCGTTCAGGCGGTTGTGCCAATCGCGCATGTGGCGGAAATCGTCCAGCGGGATGTGTGCATGCTCTGCATAGGGCAACGTGATTGCCACGGTGAAATCCGCCACGCTGAGTTGGTTACCGACCAGCCAACGACGGCGCTCCAAATGCGCATCAAGAACGGCGGCATAACGGCGGAACTGCTGCTGTGCATCGGTGACAACACGAGGATCGGGATCACCGAGACCGAAGCGCGCCTTGATGATGTATTCGAAATACAGCTCCCCGGCATAGCGGTTGAAATGCTGCGCTGCCCAGCTCAACCAGCGGATGATCTCGATCTGCCGCTCGTCCTGTGGCCAGAGGTCCGAGCTGGCGCGCATGGCCAGATGGCAGGTGATGGCATCGGCCTCCCAAAAGACCCGATCGTCATCGACCAGTGTTGGCACATGGCCGTTCGGATTGACCGCCAGATAATGTGGTGTCTTCTGTTGGCCACGACTGAGATCGAGAAAAATGTACTCGACGGGTATCTGCAGATACTTCGCCACGGCGCAGGCCTTGCGCGGGGAAAGCACGTCTGAATAGTAGAGTTTCATGATCGGTGACCCTTTGGCTCGTGAGTTCAGGGCTGCTCTTCGGTGGAAACCGCAGGCCTTCTCAGAAAGAGCCAGAAATCGACTCTATGCCTCCATGACGAACGGGATCGACCCGAATCGACATCGTCATGGATTCCATTGAGCCCAGGACACGGAACCGGCCCAGGCAAGCACCGAAAGCCCCGGATTCTGCTTTGACTTCAGCGCATCTGGGCGAGGGTTGCAGCCGGACGAATCTTGTCCGGACGGGTGAATGCGTTGTTCCAGACCACCATGATGGGTTGGAACCTGATGCGAATGCGCAACATTCTGGCTGGGAGCGCAAGATGAGACGGAGTTGCCTCGACCGCCGCCGTAAGGCGCCTGTCTTGCATACGAAAATGGGGCGAGACGGTCTTCGACGATCAGAAAATAAAGTGGCCCGCGTGATGTGAGTGCGCGGTCGGTGTGTTTTTCAACGGCACGCTAGGGCGTATAGCCAATCCGCGCACCTGCGTCGGCAGTCCCGGGCACCTGCGCAGCCGGTAGCAAGTGATCACCCACAATTGAGTGAGCCGGGCATGTCGCCATGTGATCCACGGCACGCCAACGCCAAGCAAAAGTCACCATGTCACGCATGCTGTCTGTCGCAGGGGCTGCCATAGCTCCTGCTGGCATCAGCGGTCAAAGCATGAAGCGCGACGCCAGGATGCTTAGCGCGAAGAACTGCGCCAGCACTACCCAAACACCGAGCGTGATGCGTTCAGCCGTGTCATTCTCCTGTCGCCTCAATGCAAGCCATAATGCGAAGGAGATTAATGTGTAGCGTCCTTCAATCAACCAGGATGCCGCCAGATAGAAAGTGGCAAACGGAAAAAGCAGCCAGCCCTGCGGAGCGCTGAACTGCGTATGGGCCAGCCCGCAAGCTGCAATAGTTGCGACTAGGCCGAATCCCCACCAAGCCCAGTGATTTCGGGCAACTGCAACAAGCACGGCGTTGTGCAGGAAATGATCTGCCGCCATCAGGTTGCCAATGGAGGTGACCGCGAAACCCGCAGCATAGATCGCAAAAACTGCCAGCGGAAGCAGTAACCACCAAGAATTTGCACATGCAGCCAGCGCGAATCGCCGTAAACCACTCCCCAACTGCAGCGGGAGGAAGATCCCCGCAACGAAAAGGAAGAAAAACGGATTACCCCAATGGAAGCTGGCGTCCGGATGGATATTGGCCATGGCATTTGCGAAAACGATGGTGCCGTTCCATGCCCAGTACGCCAAGAATAAAAATGTTGTAGCGCAATATGGCCACGCGATACGAAATACCTCGGATGCCGCAAGCCAAGGCCGCCAGTGTGTCTCCCGCAAGATAGGCCATAGTGCATACATAGCCAGGAAGCCCGCCCACACGACATCGTTCTGCCGCACTGCCATTGCTGCGATCAAGACCACCGCAGCCCACAGATGACGATCACGCAACGTAGCCCAGAATGCGGCGAGTACCAGTGCTACCGACAAGACATCCGTGTAAGCCAGGAAGCAATATGGATACAGCAGTGGAAAGAACAGGAACTGTGCAACTGTGCGCGACAAGTGCTCCTGCACCAGCTCTCGTCGCACCAGATAAAAGAACACGCCGCCCAGCAGGCCAAAGCACATGTTGACTGTTCGCGCACCAGCCAACGACTGGCTACCGAACAGTTTCATGATGCCAGCTACCAGCAAATGGTAACCGGGGATATAACTCATATTGGCATTGACGTCGTGCAAGTCACCGTGAAGGAAACTGACAATCTGCGCCGTGTGCGCCCATTCGTCGACGATCAGCGTATTCGTTTCGCGTGCGCGGATCACAGCCACTAGCCAGAACAAGGCAAGCAATAGGCAACCCGCCATATACAGATATCGAGAAAAGGCAAAGCTCGCTGTTTGCTGTACACGAGGACGCCGCATCTTCGCCGGTATTTGAACCATCGTCTCTGGTAACCACAGTCTTAGACTGCTTAATCATCGCATTGCTTCATTGCAGTGCAAGAAGAACCTGTTCAACCCAGCCGCCATATGAGCTGGCGGAAATTCCCGGCTCAACACCGTTTTGTCATATCAGGCAGGGTGGCGGATACCGGCGCCAGCCAGTACCCCTGAGTTGATTCAGCGCGTGGCGCCCACTGTGGATACCTGCACTGGCAACTCATCCATCATCTGCTTGGCCAGCGGCTGGTAGCCACCTTGGAAATGGTGGTCTCCCTTCTTCGGATGCATGACGATCCACTTGGGCACGTTCGGCTCGGTGCAGACGGTGTCATCCGCATCGTCGAGGCCGTAGTAGCAGACCACCGGTAGCTTGTTGTCGAGCGCCTGCAACGGGGGCATGGCGTCGTATTCCTTGATCGGGTTGATGCTTTCCATCAATGACTTGAAGTGGTCCTGAAACCAGCCCTGCTTGATCATGTAACCCTGGAGCTCAATTTCAAAATTGATCTCTTTGCTCGGTGCCAGCAACACCATCTGGGTGATACGCGCTCGATTGGCGGGGCTGAGCTTGCTGACGAGTGTGGGCAGCAGATCGGCACCGAAGGAATAGCCGATCAGCCAGATGCGCGGCTTGTTCCATGCCGCGGTGTACTTGGTCATCAGCGCATCGAGTTCAGCAGCGGATTCGTCAGCCGTGCGGTTGCGCCAGTAGTACTTGAAGGTGTTGATCCCGAGCACGGGAATGCCACGATCGATGAAAGCGATGCCCAGGCGTCGATCCAGATCGGCCCAGCCGCCGTCGCCGGAATAGATGATCGCCATTACGTCGCTTTTGCCAGCCGGGGGTGGCGAGCTGAAGCTGCTCACTTGCATCGGCACGGCAACGCTTTCGAGGCTGACGCGCGCGAACGGCTGCCATATCAGCAACACCACCGCAGCAACGACGACCACGACGGCCAGCACAACCAGCTTCTTGCGTTTCATCGGCCTGCTTTTCATCGACGTACAACACCCGTGAGGCCGCCAGCGATGAGGCTGGCAACGTTGGTTAGAATCATTGGCAAAGCGATACCACCAGGCACAGCCATGTAACGCGGTTCCCATTCCGGATCGAACTTGTCCTTGTAGCGCTGCAGCCCGCGGAAGTTGTAGAAGCGCTCGCCACGTCCGAATACCAGAGCGCCGAAGCGATTCCACAGCGGCGCCTGCCGCCGGTTCTGCAGGCCGGCCAGCGGCGCCATGCCGAGGTTGAACCAGCGATAGCCCTCATCCTTGGCCCATTGCATCAGCTCCACGAACAAATAATCCATGATGCCGGTGGGGCCATCGGGCAAAAAGCGCATCAGATCGACCGAGGCTTCCTCACGTGTTTCCGTCAGAAAAAGGTTGGCAAAGGCCACCAGCTTGTCGTTCTGCCACACCAGCGCCATCGGCGTACGCACCAGGTAACGCGGGTCGAACGCGCCTAGCGAAAAGCGCTTTTCGCGTCCGCGCTTGTCGCCCATCCACGCATCGGAAATCTGCTTGATCTGCGGCATCAAAGCCGCGACCGCCTCGGCCGGCACGATCTCCAGCCGCAGGCCATCACGACCGAGTTTGTTGACCGTGTTGCGCAGCACCTTTTTCGATTTGCCGTCGAGGTTGAAACCGTCCAGACGCACGCGTGCTTCTTCGCCGATCTTCAGCAGGTTCATGCCCACTTCGAGATACAGGTCGAGATCCGCCGGGCTGACCTGATAAAAAACCGGCCATCCACCTGCGCGTTCGCACTGTTCCAGAAAAGCCCATACCAGCTCGCGGCGAACATCCTCATTCGCGCCTACCGGATCGCCCATCGTGACCCAGCTGCGGCCTTCAATGTCGTACATCACAAACGCCCTGTGTTCGGCGTCGAACAGCAAGGTCTTGTCACCCATCAGCGCCAGATGCGCCTGCGCCGATGGAAACTGCTTGATCAGTGGCAGCGCCTGTGCCAGCTCCGTTTCCGTGGGAGGTTCGCGATGCAACTTGACTGGCTTGATCAAACTGGCCAGCGCAAACAGCATGCCCGCCGCCGCCGCCGCCACCAGCGCTCGCAGCGCACGCGGCGCACCACCTTCATGGAAGCTGAATTCCCACCACAGGCTGTTGCTGTAGTCGACGTGCTTGAAGCTGAACGTTACCAGCCACACCGCGCAGCTCAGCACCGCAAGAATCGCCAGAATCCAGCCCAACGAAAACGTGGTGCTGAACAGCGAAGCGCGTCGATAAAACAACCGGTGCGCCGGCGCCAACGCCATCGCCAGCAGGGTGAGCAGGGTCGCTTCTTCGTAGTCGATGCCCTTGAGCAGCGAAAAGATCGCACCGGCCACCAGCAGGATCAGCGTGAGCACATACGCCGCATCGAGCCGACGCTGCAGCCCACGCGCGAGAATCAGCAGCAGCATGCCGATCACGCTGGCCAGCAGATGCGACACCTCCAGCACAGACAGCGGGAGTACCTCGCGCAGCATCTCCATGCGGTTGGGCAGCGCACGCGTGGCGCCGGAGAACAGCAGTACCGCGCCGGAAACCAGGGTCAATCCGGCAAAAAACGATGGCAACAAGCCGGTGAACCACGGCGACAGCAGCGACTTCTCACGGATGCCGCGCGCCTCTCGCTGCAGCACCATCACGATGGCGCCGCACAGCGGCAGCAGATAGTAGACCACCCGAAACACCACCAGCGCGCCGAGGATGGGCGCCGCCAACGCCTCGTTGCCGGTGGCACCAAAGCCGGCCAGCATGATCGCCTCGAATACGCCCAACCCGCCTGGCACATGACTGATCAAACCGGCAATCTGCGCGATCACGAAGATCGCCAGGAAATGCCCGAATCCGTTGTTGAGCTGATCGGGCATCAGTATGTACAGCACCGCCGCCGCCAGACCCCAGTCAAACGCGCCGATCAGGATCTGCCGAAAGCCGGTCGATACCGAAGGCATGTTGATGCGCAGGCGAAAAATTCGCAGTGGCCGATGCAACAAACCGCCGGCCAGCCACAGCAGCGGCACCAGGGTCAGCGCCAGCGCAATCGGGATACGCAGTTCCGCCATCATGCGTAACGGCGCCATCGGGAAATCCAGCGGCAGCGGTATGCACAGCAAAGTGACGCCGGTCAGTGCCAGCAAGCCCAGCCAGAAGCTGGTGGTGCAGAACAGCACCACCTTGGCGACCTCCGCGGTGGTCAAGCCGTTCTGTATATAGAAGCGATAGCGGATCGAACCCGACACCAGCAGCGACATACCCACGGCGTTGCTGAAGGCGTAGCTGATAAACGAGATCAAGCTGACCCGTCGCCATGGCAGCTTTCGCCCGATCGAGACCAGCGCGTAACGGTCGTACAACGTCATCACCGCATAACCCAGCGCGGTGAACAGCGCAGCCAGCAGCAACCGCGGACGCGACAGCCGGTTCACGTACTTGCGTACCTGGTGGTAATCCACCTCTTTGGCCAGCAGATGCAGCGCCCACAGCGCCAGGCACAGCATGGCTACCGAGAACAGCGGCCCGGCCAGCCGACGCAGTATCACCATGCGCTGGCTTGGCGGTGCCAGGGCCTGCTCGGCGCTCAAAGCCGGCTCAATCTTTTCCTGCTGCACGTCTTGTGGCTCTGCGCCCTGTGGCTTCACGCGACGACGAACTCCCTCTGATAGCGGTCTAGTGTAAAGCCTCACCTAATTCAGGTCGTGAATAACCTGTTGCCCCATGTCCTCAAGTTGCAGGTCCTCATGTTGCAGGTCGTCATGCCGCAGAGGGCACTAGCCTTCAGCCGACTTCCGGCCCAACTTCGCCACCCAGAGATATAGCGCCAGGTTGACCAGGAGGAAGGCGATGCCGCCGATCCAGATCGCCGCATTGTCGAAACTTTCCCCAACCAGCCCCAATGGCGATGCTTTGCCCGAGAAAACCACGATTGCGGCGATGATCACACCAATGATGCTTTCGCCCACAATCATGCCCGAGGCCAGCAGCACACCCAACTGCTTGGTCGCCTCCGGTTTGGCCGTCCGATCCGCACGCTTGTCGAAGTACCAGCCGACTACCGCGCCAACGACAATCATCAGTGTGGTGGATGTTGGCAGATAGATGCCCAAGCCGACAGCCAGCGGTGGCAACGCGGCGGATTGGCTGAAGCGGCCAAGCAGCGCGTCCAGCCCGATCAGCACCACGCCGATCGCCGCACCCAGGCCAATCAGGCTCCAGTCGATATTGCCCTGGATCACGCCCTGCGCCAGCGCCGAGATCAGGCCGGCCTGCGGGGCAGGCAATGCAACCGCGGGATCGACGCCCGCCATGCCGGCGAAGCCATACGCCTTGTTCAACAGATCGAGCACTGGCGGAATGACCGCCGCCCCCACCAGCACGCCGATCACCAGCGCCACCTGCTGCTTCCACGGCGTGGCGTCGACCAACTGGCCGGTTTTCAGATCCTGCAGATTGTTATTGGCAATCGTCGCCACCGAAAACACCACCGAAGTGATGAACAACGCAAACGCGACCATGCCCTTGCCCGCACTGACCGATACTTGTGACTGCACGGCTACCACCAGCAGCAATGCCGCAATGATCACCACCAGGATGCCGACACCCGACAACGGGCTGTTGGACGAACCGATCAGACCAGCCATGTAACCGCACACGGCCGACACCAGGAAACCCATCACAACCACGAAAACGAGTCCACCGACAATCAGCAGCCACAGGTGCGAGCCTAGCCCGGCACTATTGGCGAAATTGCCCAGCAGCCACGCGATCGGCAGCAGACAGATCAGGCTGATCAGGCCGACGATGCCGATCGGCATGTCCTGCTCGGTACGCGGCAGCAAGGCGCCCTGCCCGGACTTGCGCACGCGCGAAGCCGCCATCGCCGAACTGAGACCGCTGATGACCGGTTTGACCAGCTTGGCCAGTGTCCAGATTGCCGCCACACCGATGGTGCCAGCGCCCAGAAAGCGTACTTTATGGCTCCAGGCCGCCTGCGCCACATCCGCGGCCGCTCCGGCTGTCGCCGCCAGCGCCGTGTAGTGCGGCACCGCCCAGGCCCAGGCGATCACCGCGCCGAGCAGCATCGCAATACCCACCCAAAGTCCGACCAGATGGCCGACCGCAAGCAACGCAAACGACAAGCTGAAATCGTAACCGGTGGCACCGCCGCGATCACCGATGCGGAAGTACTGCACCACGTCGCTGGCAAAAATCTTGGTGGCGACAACGATGGCGAACACCGCCGAAACAATCGTGCCTGCCGTGACAGCCAGCAATCCGTCCTTGCTGCTTTCTTCTGCCGATGATTCCGAATCATCACCCCCGCCAACTTTAAGTACCTCGGCGCAGGCCACGCCTTCCGGATACGGCAGGTCGGAATCCGTCACCAGCGCGCGGCGCAGCGGGATTGTATACATCACACCGAGAATGCCGCCGGTAGCGCAGATGCCGAACGTGATCCAGAACGGAAAGCCGTTCCACCAGCCGATCATGACCAGCCCCGGCAACACGAAGATGATTGCCGACAACGTGCCAGCCGACGAGGCAATCGTCTGCACGATGTTGTTTTCCTGGATTGTGGAATTCTTGAATCCACGCAGGATCGCCATCGAAATCACCGCCGCCGGAATCGACGTGGCAAACGTGAGGCCGGCCTTCAGACCAAAGAACACGTTGGCCGCGGTGAACACCAGCGTGATCACCACACCAATGATCAAGCCTCGAATGGTCAACTCGGTGCGCGGCGCAGCGCTGGACGGTAACTGTGCACTCACGAATGATTCTCCCCGGACGGATTCTGCCGGGAAAGATAGCGTGGAATCGCCGTGCGTGGTGATTTTGCCAACGTTGCGGCATAGCTCGGCCGTGCGAAAAACGTGTTTTACAGGCCCAGACAGCTTTCGAAACGGCGCAGCTCGCCGGAAAGCGGATCGACAAACGTCAAGCTTTTCGCCAGCAATTTCAGCGGACGCTGATAGTCGTCAAGGTCCTGGGTGGTCAACGTCGGATACCAGGAGTCGTTGGAAATCGGCGCACCCAGCGCCGACATATGCACCCGCAGTTGGTGCTTCTTACCGGTGATCGGATACAGCGCGTAACGCCAGAGATCATTCCCGCGCTCGATCACTTCGATACGCGTCTCGCTGTTCGATTCGCCATCGATTTCATGCGTGCGGAAAAACGGCTCGCCGCGTACCAGCCGCGTGCGTCGCGTCAATGGAAACGACGACTCTGCCAACGGCGGCGCCAGCGCTTCATAGCGCTTCTCGATACGTTGTTGCTGGAACAGCGCCTGATAGGCGGATCGACTCGCCCTATTCGCCGAAAACAAAACCAGTCCGGCGGTCGCACGATCGATCCGATGCAGTGGCACCAGATCGGGATTGTCCAGCCGGCGCATCAGCCTTCGCAGCAAAGTTTCTTCGACAAAACTGCCGCTCGGGATCACCGGCAAAAAATGTGGCTTGTCGGCCACCACCAGATGCTCATCGACGTGCAACACGGTTTCGATAAACGGTATGGGCGTTTCATCGACCACTTCGCGGTAGTAATGAATGCGCAGCCCGACTCGCGGATACGGCGTCGCCAAAGTGATCGCCCCACCCTGCGCATCCAGCACTCGCCCACGCGCCATGCGATCCACCCATTGCTCACGGCTGATCGCGGGAAACGTGGCGCAAAGCGCGTCAAGCACGGTCTGCCAAGGGCCGGCCGGCAGATGCACGGTGCTGGCTTCGGCATCACGGACAAAGGAGGTCATAGTTGATCGCATGGCGACCGGCAGTGTAAGACACGCCTCCCAGACGGCATCGGAGCGTAGAATAGGCGGGTTATCACCGACCGGCATGCCCATGGCACTCAACTCCACCATCTACAAGGTCGAACTGCAGATCAGCGACATGGATCGGCATTACTACGCCACTCATGCGCTGACGCTGGCACGGCACCCGTCGGAAACCGAAGAGCGGCTGATGGTACGCCTGCTGGCGTTCGCGCTCTACGCGGACGATCGGCTGGAGTTCGGCAAGGGCATCAGCGATGAGGATGAACCGGCACTGTGGCGCAAGGCCTATACCGACGAAATCGAGCTGTGGATCGAGCTGGGCCAGCCCGATGAAGCGCGCATCCGCAAAGCCTGCGGCCGCTCACGTCAGGTCGTGGTGATCAACTACGGCGGCAACACAGCCGACATCTGGTGGAGCAAGGTCGGCGCATCGCTGGGGCGCAACAAAAACCTCACCGTGCTCGACATCTCCGCCACCACCGTCGCCGAACTCTTGCCGCTGCTGCAGCGTGGCATGCGTCTGCAGGCGCTGATCCAGGATGGCCAGCTACAGCTGATGAACGATGTTGAGTCGGTGACGATCGATCCCCTACGACGCATGGGTGTCGCTGAAGCCGTCAGCTGAGCAAGCGCAATACGACTATCGTATCGCCGCATTTTCAAGAACAATTGCCCGCTGATTGAATCTGCCTCACGCCGATTCAACCGATTCTGATTTAACCAGTCATACCTCAATCAAACCACTCCAAGGACTCATGCCATGCGCTGGTTGCTGCCCCTGCTCGCCCTGATCGCCCTCGCCGCCTGCAGCGCCACGCCGCAAGCGCACGCCAACGGTCGCGTGGACAAACTCACCGTGATCGAACAGAAGGTCGGCACCGGTGCGGTGGCCAAGCCCGGCATGCAAGTGCAGGTGCACTACACCGGCTGGCTCTACGACGAAACCGCCAAGGACAAACACGGTAAGAAATTCGATAGCTCGCTCGACAGCGGCACGCCTTTCACCTTCCCCCTCGGCGAAGGCCGGGTCATCGCTGGCTGGGATCAGGGCGTAGCCGGCATGCGCATCGGCGGCAAGCGTACCCTGCTGATTCCGGCAACACTCGGGTATGGCGACGATGGCGCAGGCGATGCCATTCCGCCGGGCGCATCGCTGGTGTTTGATGTGGAGTTGTTGGGGGTTACGCCATGAGGTTGGCGGTATCGCCGCGTTGTTTGCGATGATCTTGGTGCGTTGAAGCTGAGGGCTTTCGGCCTCCTGCGGAGGCCGAGTTACTTGCTTTTACTTGTCCTCACGCACGCGGCAACATGGGTGAACAGCCGAAGCAGGCCCGTAAGGCGACAGACGGTACGCCCGTAGAAAACGACACCCCGCTTGGCGCTTGCCGGGCATTCGGTAACCGCTCCTGTGTTGCTCTACCTCGGGAATCCATGCCCTAGCCATGCCCGGCAAGTCCGTGAGATATGCGAACGCCATCCTCGCTCCGCCACACCGTAGCCGTCACCCGGCAAACCCTTGTCTATTTGCGAAATTTGCTCGCTTGACGAGCTACGACCTAAAGCTGAACATCCGATGCATATGGCCCGATATGGGGTCTAATTAGCGTTAGGCCTTGGAGCAACCAACATGTGGCACCTTGCACTGACTCTTACCATTGTGGTGCTTGCAGTTGCGATCAATGTTGGTGCTCTTAAGGCTGGCGAAGATCGCTTTGACTGCCTGTACTACGCAGTTAGCGTATCAGGTGCATTTGGTATCTTCTTCATAGTCTGCATCCCGCTTTCCTTGCTGTATGCACTCATTAATTACACCTTTGGGCCGGCACAAGGCACGAGCATTTTTCTTAATGTTGCAATCGTTGGTGCAGGCGCATGTACTCTTGCATCATTGCTTCTATGCATTGGCATCTGGTATCGCGAATCTCATCCTTATGCCTAACTACTCGTTCAAGGCGGACGGCTACGCCTCCAGCGTTAGTCGCCGCAAACACGGTACGCTCCAACTTGGCCGCACTTCGGAGGCGCAAATGAAGAGAGTTACGGGTATCGGAGGGGTCTTCTTCAACGCGAAGGAGCCTGTCGCGCTGCGAGCTTGGTACAAGCAGCACCTGGGAATCGACGTCCAGGCATGGGGAGGCGCGGCGTTTACGTGGTCGGATGCTGCGGGCAATCCGACAAACGGAACGACCGCATGGTCCATCGGCGCCGCCGATGGCGAACACTTCGCGCCAAGCCAGTCGACCTTCATGGTCAACTATCGCGTCGAGAACTTGACCTCGCTGCTTCAGGCACTACGCGATGAAGGTTGCAACGTACTCGAGAAAACGGATGACTCCGAGTATGGCAAGTTCGGCTGGGTCATGGATCCAGAGGGGAACAAGGTCGAACTCTGGCAGCCGCCCGAGGGCAAATGAGCCCTGGTCTGATCGGCCAGGATGCGCCGCCGAACCCCTCCTTCAAGCGGACCTGCCTTCGGCGGTCCGCTTAAGTCAAACGTCAGGCCCTTCATGCTGTCGCACAAACTATTTATTGCCTTTCTTGTTTTATCGGCAGCCAGCCGAGTCATCGCGGCAGACGCCCTTCCGATGGATGCGCTTCGAGCTAAATTTCCGCATGGTATTCCATGGAAAGTCGATGTGGTTAATGCCGATGGCAAAAGCCGCGGCGAGCTGGAAATGCTGATTACTTCGGATCATGCAAGATCGTGTATGGGCGACGTTGGCGATGGCTTCCGTGTGGATTTCATTCGACCCGACGTGCTCTCGCCACCATTACCCCTCGCGTCATATGGTGTCGCCAGGTTCGTTGATAACAAGATCAAGATCGACCTCACCGGGGGCACCTGCGATGCCTATCTAGTGATGGACGGCATGGTGACATCGGATGGCTCGTCAGCCGGCGATATATATACGTTTGGTCGGGGAGGTGTGCATGACGTCGGGACTTATCACGCCAGTATCAAAAAATGAGCGGCGTAACTACTGGGACAAGTGAGCCGCTGCCACAACGGCTCACGAGTGCGTATTGCGCTGATTACCGGAAACTTCCTAAACAGCGCCTCAATCCGCCTGCGCCGCCTCGTCCCTGCCCTGCTGGCGAATGATCGCCTCCTCCCGCGCATCGATGATCGACTGCATCACGCTGTCGACGTCGGCGATGCTTTCGTCGAATTCGAAGTGGCCGGTGAGTTCGGTATCGGGGTGCAGTTCACCCAGTTCGAACAGTGCCCACATCTCTTCGGCGTAGTGGCTGTCCAACAATTCCGCAGCGAAGCGCGAGAGGCTGATGGTGATGTTGCCGACGTCGCGGCGAAGCATGGTGCGCGCCGAGTTGTTGCCGGAGGCGCTGACCACCTGCGGCAGGTCGATGATGACCGGGCCTTCCGGCCCGACCAGCACGTTGTATTCGGAGAGATCACCGTGGATCAGCCCCACGCAAAGCATGCGAGCTACCTGCTGCATCAGGAAGCGGTGGTAATCACGCGCGGTATCTGCTGACAACTCCACTTCGCCCAGACGCGGTGCGGAGTAGCCGTCAGCGTCAGTGACCAGCTCCATCACCAGCACGCCGTTGAAATAACCATACGGTTTGGGCACACGCACGCCAGCGGCGGTGAGCGCATAGAGCGCGTCGACCTCGGCGTTCTTCCAGGCGGCCTCGGCCTCCTTGCGGCCGAACTTGGTGGCCTTGCCCATGGCACGGGCCTGCCGGCTGCCGCGCACCTTGCGGCCTTCCTGATACTGCACGCGCGCCTGGAAACTGCGCTGTGCCATGTCCTTGTAGACCTTGGCACAACGGATATCGTCGCCCGAGCGCACGACATAAACGGAAGCTTCTTTGCCGCTCTTCAGCGGTCGCAGGACCTGGTCGATAACGCCTTCGTCGATCAGATCCTGCAGGCCCTTGGGTGTCTTCATGCGTGGAAAAGCTTCAGCAATTCGTGGAATAACGCCGATTATGGCCGATCTGCGGCATTACTCGCTTATTTCTCGTTGTCGGGCCTCAGCTTGCCTGCACGCTGGGTGCACTGAGCCGGTCGCGCACGCCTGCCACAATCTCGAACGATCGACGCCTTGCCGTATGGTCGAATACGTTGGCCGTGATCATTAGCTCGTCCGGCTTGTGCCTCTCGATGAAGGCTTCGATACCTCCTTCCACCGTAGCGGCATTGCCGATGACGGCACAGGCCAGCGCGTGGTCGACGCCGTGTCGTTCCATGGGCGAAGCGTATGACTCGATGTCGTCGATGGGTGGCGGGATCAGCCCAGGTCGGCCGCGGCGCAGATTGATGAAGCTCTGCTGCTGGGTGGTGAACAGCCGGCGCGCCTCGGCGTCGCTTTCCGCGGCGACCACGTTGACCCCGAGCATCGCGTACGGCTGCTGCAGCCGTGCCGACGGCCGGAAGTCCCGTCGATAAAGCGCCAGCGCTTCATCCATCGCGTCGGGCGCGAAATGCGAGGCGAATGCGAACGGCAGGCCAAGTCGGGCCGACAAGGTCGCGCTGAACAGGCTTGAACCCAGCAGCCACACCGGCACGTCGATTCCGGCGCCTGGCACGGCGCGCACCGGTTGGCCCGGTTTTACCGGTTCGAAGTAACCCAGCAGCTCCATCACGTCGTTCGGAAACGCATCGGCGCTGTCGAAATAGCGGCGCAGTGCCTTGGCGGTCGGTTGATCGGTGCCCGGCGCGCGTCCCAGGCCCAGATCGATGCGCCCCGGATACAGCGAAGCCAGGGTGCCGAACTGCTCGGTCACCTGCAGCGGCGCGTGGTTGGGCAGCATGATGCCGCCGGAGCCGACGCGGATGCGCGAGGTACCGCCGGCCACGTAGCCGATCAGTACCGCGGTGGCCGCACTGGCGATACCGGCCATATTGTGGTGTTCGGCCAGCCAGTAGCGGCGATAGCCCAGGCGCTCGGCGTTCTGGGCCAGATCGAGCGTGTTGCGGAATGCCTGCGCAGCATCGCTGCCTTCCGTGACGGGCGCCAGGTCAAGGATCGAAAAAGGAATCATGTGGTGTTCTCGCAGTAGCGTATGGCCGATGATTTGGGGACGATTGCGTGGATTGCCAACGGCTTTTGCTCCAGCTGCGTCAGATCGGCATGCATGAGACCGAACCCCGCCTACAATGGCCACATCTTCTTTCACGGCATCTCGATGACTGACCCGGTTCGCCTCGCCAAACGCGTCGTCGCCCTTGCGCAATGCTCACGGCGCGAGGCCGAGCAGTACATCGAGGGCGGCTGGGTGCGCGTGGACGGCGTGGTGGTCGAAAAGCCGCAGTTCATGGTTGATACGCAGACTGTCGAACTGGATCCCGGCGCCCAATTGATCGCCACCGAACCGGCCACCCTCGTGCTGCACAAACCTGCCGGTTACGACGCTGGCGCTGGCCCGAATCCGGCCAGTGCGCTGGTTACACCGGACACGCGGTCGCCAGATGACGCCTCCGGCGTGCGGCCACTGAAACGCCACCTTCAGCGGCTGACTTCGCCGCTACCGCTGCCAACTGAAGCCACTGGCCTGATGATCTTTACCCAGGACTGGCGGGTGACGCGCAAACTCACCGAGGACATCGATCGAGTCGAGCAGGAATTCGTGGTTGATGTCAGCGGCGAACTGATCGCCAATGGGCTGGCCCTGCTCAATCACGGCCTGCGCTTCAATAATTACGCGATGCCGCCGATCAAGGTCAGCTGGCAGAGCGAGCAACGGCTGCGATTTGCGTTCAAGGTATTGCAGCCCAGCCAGATCGAGCCGATGTGCCACGCGGTCGGCCTGAAGGTATTGGCGATGAAGCGTCTGCGCATAGGCCGTATTTCACTGGCCAAATTGCCGCCGGGCCAGTGGCGTTATCTGGCGCCGCACGAGCGTATCTAGCGTAAACTTTGGATCAGCCTGTCGACGCTGTTTCATGTCTCTCGAAACGTAAGCAACGGCGGGCGACCGAGCTTTACATCACACCTACCACACCGCGGAGAGCAGCATGAGCAAGGGTTTGGACTCCAAGAAAAGTGACAAGAAAAAGCCGGAAAAAACTATGAAGGAAAAGAAGCTGGCCAAGCAGGAAAAGAAGAAGAACGCCAAGTAATCCTCCTGCCTGCCCGACGGTAGCTGCACCAGTCATTACACGTCGACTGGTGCAGCTATCCGGCTTGTACGCATCGCACTCAAGTCACTCGGTACGACACTTCGCCGTCGTGACCTTTTCGGCTCAATCGTTCGCTCAATACTCGCCCATGTAATCGCGCTTGCCGATCTCCAGGCCGTTGTGCCGCAGGATCGCGTACGCAGTGGTCACGTGGAAGAAGAACTGCGGCAAGCCGTAGCTCAGCAAATAGGTTTGACCGGTGAAATGACGCTCTTTCGGCGTGCCCGGCCGGGTCACGATGTCGCGCTTTGCAGCATCGTCGAACAGGGTCTTGTCGAAACCATCGATAAAACCGATCGTCTTCGCGATCAACCCACGCAGCGCCTCGAAGCTCAACTCCTTGTCATCGTATTTCGGCACTTCGGCACCCGCCAAACGTGCCGATACACCACGCGCAAAATCACACGCGATCTGCACCTGCTTGGCCAGCGGGAACATGTCCGGAAACAGCCGAGCCTGCGTCAACGCCGATGGCTCGATGCTTTTTGCTGCAACATGCGCCTCGGCTTTGGCGAGGATGGTGTCAAGCCCGCCGAGCATCTGGCGGAATACGGGAACCGAACTGATATAGATGGCGTGAGGCATGGGATTTCCTGGGACATGGCAAATGTGGAACATGGCGAAATGATCGGCGCAGTGTAGTCCAGTGATGCCCTCATGGCTGGTGCTATGCCGTTGACTTCAAGCATGTCGCTCACGCCAGGCCGCCAGCGCGATCTGATAGCGTTCCAGCGCCTGTTCGTAAATGTCGAACACGCACGGCACGCAGCCTTCCCCGCAACACTCTGCGGCATCCGGCTCGACTGGGCGCACTGGCGGCGGATCCGCAGGATCGACGGCGATGTCGTGCATGGGTGGCTTGTCGTTTTGCATGACTGGTCGCGATCGCCTTTTCGTCTACCACTAACCCATGTGCGAGCGAACGACGCGAAGCTCAACATGGACGTCAGCACCATCTTTCAAGCTGGTTATAGGCAAGGCCAGCGGCGACTGCGAAGATAACCGATCGTACTCATTGGAACGATGCACATGCGAATCGACGGCGGGCAACATCGCGACAACATCATCGGCAAAAAGCTGGGCATGACACTGTGCCTGGCTTTGCTTCTACGGGTCTGTAGCGCCATGCCTGCACACATCGCGGCGGTGAAGCCCTCCCACTATCGGGTCGTGGGCTACGATGTCGTCAAAGAAGACGTGGATCACATCGATGCTGACAAGATCGACACCTTGATCTTCGCCTTCGCCCGGGTAGTCGACGACCATGTCGTCCTCGATCCTGCTGCGGCATCGAGACTGCATCAGCTGACCGTGTTGAAATCGACGCATCCGCAACTAAAGATTGTGGTGTCGGTCGGCGGCTGGGGCTCAGGTGGATTTTCCGAGGCGGCCAGCACGGCAGCCAGCCGGCAACGCTTTGCGGACAGCGCGACAAAACTGCTGGTGGACAACCATGCCGATGGCCTCGATGTGGACTGGGAATATCCGGAGCATTCGGAATCAGGCATCCGCTCCAGTCCACAGGATCACGCCCATCTGACCTTGCTGCTGAAAGACGTCCGCGCCGCATTGGATAGCGCGGCTCAGGGGAACGGTCACCGCGGCACGCGTCGTTACACACTCAGCATGGCGATCGCGGACGGCCCATTCGTCAATGGCATCGACATCGCCGCCATCGCGCCTTATCTCGACTGGTTCAACCTGATGACATACGACTTCGTCAATTCGATGACGCCGACAACAGGACATCACACAGGCCTGCATGCGTCGCCGCTCACCCCAGCCGATGCGCGCACCACCGACCGCGCGGTGAGCCAGTTTCTCGCCGCCGGTGTTCCGCCGAAAAAACTGCTGATCGGTGCAGCGTTCTACGGCCGCGAATTCGACGACGTGAAGCCCAGCCACAACGGCCTGTACCAGGCTTACGGTCATTACGGCACCGAACATCCGTGGCCGCAGCTCGAAGCTGATTTCATCGGCCGGAACGGCTTCGTGCGCTACTGGGATGCCGATGCGCAGGCACCTTATCTGTGGAACGCAGCGACCCATACTTTCATCAGCTATGACGATCCGCAGTCAATCGCCGCCAAGGCTGCCTACGTAAAAACGCAGCACCTTGGCGGCATCATGTACTGGGAACAGAGCGAAGACCCGCAGAATGTACTACTGGACGCGATCTGGCGTGACCTGCAGTGATTACTCCGCTTATTTCGCCGGTTTGCGGAAGCGATAGATGAACTGATCGGTATGGCCGCGGATCGACTTGTCGAACACCTTGAGGGTGTGCGTGTCGGCCGGATTGCGCAGCGCGCCGCTCTCGCCATCAAACACGAAACCCGCGGCCTCGACCTGTTGCTTGACGATCGCCGGGTCGATCCGGTGCAACGTATCGGTGTCCTGCATGCCGCTGCCGGTAGGAGCCACGTGATCGATCACCACGAACAAGCCACCCGGCTTGAGCGCATCGAATACCTGTTTGTTCAGTACTGCCGGATCGACACTGCCCATGAACTTGTCCGGGTAGTCGTGATAATTCTGCGAGGTGAACACCAAATCCACCGGCTCCGGCGAACTCAGCTGATTGGAGGGCTGCTCAAGCACACTGACATTGGCGTAATGCGGTTCGGCCACAAATTTTTTCATCGCGGAAAGATCGTCGCCATCCTCTTTGGCGTACTCGTTCGGCCAGAGCGCATACACATGGCCGGTCGGCCCGACGATGGCGCTGAACACGCGGGTGAAATAACCGCTACCGGGAATCAACTCCAATACCTTCTGCCCGGGCTGCACATGAGCAAACTCCATGATCGAGCTGATCTTGCGGCGTTCGTCATTCACTTTGTCGGCCTGTCGCGCGGGATCACCCACCGCCCTGGCCACCACGGCATAAATCGCACCAGTATGAGCACCTGACATCTGGGCAAGCGCTGCACCAGGCAAGGCAACGGCTATCAGGAGAGCAAGAATAGTCGAACGCATGAGTGACTCCGCAATCGGCAAAGGTCCACGCATTGTGCTCCCGATTGATGGAAAACGTGATGTGACGATTGGCAGGGTTTTGCCAACTGCGTTTCAGCTAACAATAGCTCTTCGTGACAGCCACGCGACAGTTGCCGCGTGGACTGGTAAAAGAGCTTTGCTACCTCGTCGTGACGGAACAGGGGAACAATATGCAGGCATCTCGAACAGGGCTCACCCTGGGTTATATATCTTTTCTTGCATTGCTTTCCACGACCTCTCATGCCCAATTGCCAGGGCAATGGCGGTCGCAGCAACTGGAGGCATCGCGCAAGTCAGAGCTGATAATGCGCGAAGCCGAGACCCGTAAAGGTTTATTGGCTCAGTATCAGGTGATGCGCTACGCACACGTCAGATACAACGACACTGCATTCCGCGTGATCTTTGGACAGTACCTCAGCTGGTACCAGACCTTTATTGGCGACTACACTGACGCATCGGCCAGCTTTTCCATAAAGCAGGGACTGACCACAGAGGATCATTCATCGCCTCTTGCCGAGGGGGGTTTTTCCGCCAAGCCAGCCCTGCAAGCTATTCCCGAACTGGCCAAAAACTATCGTGCCGTTTTTTTCAATGAAGCGCACAACGTACCTATGACGCGGACTCTGACCGTGCAGGTACTAAGCGAATTGAGGAAAGAGGGTTTTAACTATTTTGCGGCAGAAACACTTTATCAAACGGATACCAGACTTCAGGGTCGGGGTTATCCGATCAAGGAGAGCGGCTTTTACACGGAAGAGCCGATTTGCGCGGAAATGGTCCGAACCGCATTGAAACTCGGGTTCAAAGTCGTTGCCTACGAGGCGACTTCCGACGCCACCGGCGATGCTCGTGAGAGAGAACAAGCCAACAACGTCTACCAAGAAGTATTCAAGAAGGACCCTAACGCCAAGCTGGTACTCGACGCGGGTTACGCGCATATCCAGAAATCGGGAGGTTTTCTTGGCGGATCATCCATGGCCGAATACCTGCACAAGCTTTCAGGAATCGATGCACTGACTGTCGAGCAAACCATGCTATTTCCGCATGAAGACAGTCACGACGATCACCCTTACCTTTCCGAGGTCATCAGAAAATTCAATCCGCAGGTCCCTACCGTTTTCATTGATGGCACCGGTAAACCCTGGACCTTGCGCAGTGGCTACGACGTCAGCGTATTTTTTCCTGCGCAAAAGCTGGATCGCGGCAGACCGACTTGGGCCGACCTAGGCGGCCTGCGCAAACCCTACCCAGTCAGTGGCGATCGCTGCAAGGAGTCGTATCCATGCATGGTGGAGGCGCGCTATTTCGATGAAGGCATGGATGCTATTCCCGCTGACCTCATTGCGCTTGATCCCATTCCACTGAGCGCCACTCAGGAAGAACATATACGTTTTCATCAGGGCGCACCTATCAGTGAGCTTTACTTGCGCCCGGGGAAATACAAGCTGACATACACCGACCAAAGAGCACAGCTGCTCTTCGAGCAGGAAGTGACCGTTGCCGGAGATACCGCAACCCGTTAGTAGCCTCTTCCGAGCTTCATCCCCACGGCCATCGCGAAATCCGCTGCTCTTGTCCGATCTTCAAGCTTGGCAAGATGATGGTAATGATCTTGGCTCGAAGATACCCAAATATCGATAGACCCATGAGGAGTAAAATGGCATGACACGTTTGAGATTGCAGCATCGCCTGATAGCTGTTTGTACGATGGCGACATGCGTTGCTACCGCGGTAGCGACCGGCAATAACCCAGCCAGCGACGACACGGCCATGCTCGGCTTCACTAGCAGCGACGCTGCCAAACAGCAAAGTCTTGAACAACGCTTCGATGCACAGCTCGACCCTGCCGACCAGCGCAACTGGCTCAAGCAGATGTCGTCGCAGCCGAACCAGGTCGGCTCACCGCATGACAAGGCCAATGCCGAGTTCATGCTGGCGAAGTTCCGCGAATGGGGCTGGGATGCGCATATCGAAACCTTCAGCGTGCTCTATCCCACGCCAAAAAAAGTGGCGCTTGAGCTACTCGGCCCGCGCCCTTTCACCGCCGCACTCAAGGAACCGACGATTCCTGGCGATGCTACCTCGAGCATCCACGATGGCGCTCTGCCGCCCTACAACGTCTATGGCGCCGATGGCGATGTCACCGCCAAACTGGTTTACGCCAACAACGGCATGCCGGACGACTACAAAGATCTGGCGAGGCGCGGTATCGATGTGCGCGGCAAGATCGTGCTTACTCGCTACGGCGGCGGCTGGCGTGGTCTGAAACCCAAGCTGGCCCAACAGCATGGCGCGATCGGCTGCCTGATCTATTCCGATCCGCACGAAGACGGCTACGCCAAAGGCGATGTTTACCCGAAGGGCGGCTGGCGTCCGGCCGACGGCGTGCAGCGTGGTTCGGTCGCGGACATGCAGGTCTACCCTGGTGACCCGTTGACACCAGGTATCGGCTCTGTCCCCGGCGCCAAACGCCTTGCCATCAAAGACGCCACATCGCTGTTGAAGATTCCGGTGCTGCCAATTTCCTACGCGGATGCCACCCCGCTGCTACAGGCGCTCGCTGGACCGGTGGCACCCGCCAACTGGCGCGGCTCGCTGCCACTCACTTATCACGTCGGCCCAAGCACGGCCAAAGTCCACTTGACCGTGCAGTCGGACTGGGGCCAAAAGCCAGTCTATGACGTCATCGCCAAGCTCAAGGGGAGCACCGAGCCCGATCAGTGGATTGTGCGCGGCAACCATCACGACGGCTGGGTCTTCGGCGCATGGGATCCGCTTGCCGGCAACGTCGCGCTGATGGCCGAGGCCAAGGCCATCGGTGCGCTGGTCAAGCAGGGCTGGCGCCCGCAGCGCACGCTCGTCTACGCCAGCTGGGATGGCGAGGAACCTGGTTTGCTCGGCTCTACTGAATGGGCCGAAACGCATGCGAAAGAGCTGCAGGCCAAGGCTGTCATGTACGTCAACTCGGACACCAATGGCCGCGGCTTTCTCGCCGCTGGCGGCAGCCACTCGCTGCAACACTTGGTCAACCAAGTCGCCGATGGTGTGACCGATCCAGAAACCCACGTCAGCGTACGGGAGCGCCTGCGTGCACACATGCTGATCGCCGGCAATGATGAGGATGCCAAACCCGAAGCCAAGGATGTAGCGAAAATCGCCGCGCAAGGCGGCGATGTGCCGCTCTCCGCGCTCGGCTCCGGTTCCGATTTCAGCGCTTTCCTGGAGCACCTCGGCATCGCCTCGCTCGACCTCGGCTTCAGCGACGAGGACGACGATGAGGGTATCTACCACTCTCAGTACGATTCGTTCGATCACTATGTACGCTTCGGCGATCCAACGTTCGAATACGGCATCGCACTCTCGAAGGTTGTCGGACACATCGTGCTACGCAGTGCGGATGCCAACGTATTGCCGATGCGCTTTGGTGACTTCAGCAGCACGCTCGATCGTTACGTCGATGAGCTGCACAAACTCGTCGACAAAACGCGCAAGGCAACCGACGAGCAGCACAAACTCCTTGACGGCCACGCATTCACGCTCGATGCCGACCCAACCCGTCCGATCGCACCACCTGAGCGCGATTCCGATGTACCGGCGATCGATCTCGCCCCGCTGGATCAGGCAGCAAAGCAACTCACACAGAGCGCGCAAGCTTTCGAAACCGCCTACAGCAAACGCGCAGCCACCGGCTTCAACCTGCCGGCAAAACAGGGGCTTGAGCTGAACGCACAGATGGGTCGCATGGAGCAGGCATTGACCAATTCCGACGGCTTGCCAACACGACCATGGTTCAAGCACATGGTCTATGCGCCCGGCATGCTGACCGGCTACGGTGTCAAGACACTGCCAGGCGTGCGCGAGGCCCTGGAGGCACGTCGTTGGGACGAGGCCAATCACTACACAGTGATCACAGCCAAGGTCATCGATCACTACCGGCAACAGCTTGACCAGCTGACTGTATTGCTCGACACCAAGAGCTGATGCCGCATTTGGACGCCAGCATGGGGCCGGCATTGGCTTGTCGGGCGTCGATGTGAATGCGTTAGCCGGTAGCGCGCCGACGGCCTCGCTTTGATCCCCCCTCGCACTGAATCCTTCGCTTTAATCGACTCAGCCTGCTTTGCTGGAGGCAGGCTGAGTCTGTAGCGAATGGACCGTTGCGATCCGGTATCCGTCAATGGCTGACCTGGTGAATGACTGAGTCTGCCGCCATGGCTACCCAACTGATGGGCTACACGAAACCCTGCGTGTTCTGGCAGAGTGCATCGATCTGTCGTCGTGCCAATCAGGGGAAATGCATCATGCGCGTGTCCATCCGGCTTTCACTGACTGTGCTGCTGGCGCTTGGTGTTGGCCCAACGTCGGCAGCGAGTGATCCGGCAGGAGCGAAGTCCTATGCCCGCGATCCGGCCCAGGCAATTGATCAGGCATACACCGACCAGATCCTCAAGTTCACCACCGATCCATCGTTCAACTCGCCGCTGACCGATTACCTGCCTGCCTCCGCGACCGTGCCAACACCCGACAAGGTACTGGGCCATATTTCCGGCGCGCCGAATTACCTGCCCTACTCGGCTGATGTCTATCGCTACTTCCGTGCACTGGCCGCAGCCAGCCCACGAGTGAAAGTGTTCTCGATCGGCAAAAGCGAAGAAGGCCGAGAGATGATTGCGGTGGCCATTGCAGACGAAAACGTGCTCGCCGATCTGGACGCCAACAAGGCGCGGCTGGCCAAGCTGGCCGACCCGCGCACTATCGGCATGAACGACGACACCGCCGATCAGCTGGTCGCGCAATCGACGCCGGTTTATTACATCACCGGCACCATCCACTCCACCGAAACCGGCGCACCAACCGCGCTGATGGAGCTGGCCTATCGCCTCGCCGTGGACGACTCGCCGTATATCAAGCAGATCCGCTCGCACGTGATCACATTGATCACGCCGATCGTCGAAGTCGACGGCCGCGACCGCATGGTCGATCTGTACAACTGGCACCTTGCGCATCCGGGGCAGAACTATTCGCCGCTGATGTACTGGGGCCATTACGTGGCGCACGACAACAACCGCGACGCGATGGGCATGACGCTGAACCTGACGCGTAACATCGCCGATACCTATATCGGCTGGCACGCGCAGGTGCTGCATGACCTGCATGAGTCGGTGCCGTTCCTCTACGACAACACCGTCGGCGATGGCCCGTACAACGCGTGGATCGATCCCATCCTGACCGGCGAGTGGCAACAGCTGGGCTGGAACAACGTGCAGGAGCTGACCAAGTTCGGCATGCCCGGCGTGTTCACCCACGGCGACTTCGATACCTGGAGTCCGGGCTATCTGATGTTCATCGCCGCCATGCACAACGGCGTCAGCCGTCTTTACGAAACCTTCGGCAACGACGGTGCCGATACGGTCAAGCGCACGCTCAGCCCCAAGGAATACACACGCACCTGGTACCGGCCGAACCCCCCGTTGCCCGAGGTCCTCTGGTCGCAGCGCGACAACAACAACTACGAACAGACCGGTCTGCTCACCGCACTGAATTATTTCTCCGACAACGGCCCGTTGTTCCTGAAGAATTTCTACCTCAAGGGCAAGCGCTCGATCGAGAAACCCCAGGAGGCTGGCCCCGCCGCCTATGTTTTTCCGGCTGGCGAAACGCGCACCGGTTCACAAGCACAACTGCTGCACGTGATGCAGCTACAGCACGTCGAGGTCAGCCGCACGACCGCACCCGTCACTATCACCATCCCGAAACAGGGCGACGATCCGAAAGCAAAAGCCACCTCGAGGACCTTTGCCGCCGGCAGCTACGTCGTGCGCATGGATCAGCCCTACTCGCGCATAGCCGATGCCCTGCTTGACCGCCAGTACTGGTCGCCGAAAGACCCGCAGCAGCATCCCTACGACGATACCGCCTGGTCGATGGGCGACCTGTTCAACGTCCAAGTGGTACGAGTCACCGACAATGCCATCCTCAAGGCGCCGATGAGCGCCGTCAGCGATGCCATCACGCCGCCGCAGGGACTGGCCGCGATCGATATCCCAGTGGCGAAGCTGCCACGCATTGCGTTGATGCACACCTGGCTGGATACCCAGACCGAAGGCTGGTGGCGCATGGCGCTGGACAAGCTGCACGTGCCCTACACCTACATCAGCACGCAGGATGTGGCGCGCAGCAGCGACCTGCATGCGAAGTACGACGTGATCCTGTTCGGCCCGATTGGCGGTGTTACTGCAGAACAGATCGTCGATGGCCTGCCGATGTGGGGTAACCCCATGCCGTGGAAAACCACCAAGCTCACGCCCAACATCGGCAAGATCGATTCGACTGACGACATTCGACCTGGCCTGGGTGCCAAGGGTCTCGAAAACCTGAAGCAGTTCGTACACGCCGGCGGCCTGCTGGTCACCGCCGAGGATACCGCCAAGTTCGCCATCGACAGCGGCATGGCGCCGGGCGTGTTTGTCACGCTCACACACAACCTCAAGGTCGTCGGCAGCGTGTTGCAAAGCACTTTTGTGGATCGCAAAAATCCTGTCGCCAGCGGTTACGCCAGCGACGACCTGGCGCTATACAGCTCGTTGGGCCAGTCCTTTACCGTCTCCAACCAGATCACCGGCGACGACGGCCTGCCGAATGCCAAGGACTTCCAGCGCCCCACCGGACGCGGTGGCCCGCACGACACTGACACGCCCGAAGGCCGCGCCTCGGTAGCACCACCGGCCCTGCCTGATCCCAAGCCCTGGCAGGCCACCCCGCTCAACGCCGAGCAGCTGCGCAATAACCCGCTGGCGATTCCCGCCGATCAGCGTCCGCAGGTGATCCTGCGCTACGCCGATGCCGACAAGCTGCTGATTGCCGGCCTGCTCGACGGTGGCGATGAAATGGCCGAACGCGCTGCCGTCGTCGACGCCCACTACGGCAAGGGCAACGTGCTGCTATTCGCCGGCAACCCGATCTGGCGCGGCGAAACCATCGGCAGTTACGGCCTGGTCTTCAACGCCATCACCCACTTCAATCAACTGGATGGCCAGACGGCTGAACCATAAGTCAGCTCTCTGGATGGGCAGTCATCAAGATGGCTGCCCATCCGCAAGCCCAATGCATTCGGCACGTCGGAGCCTGTCTTCTACTTTGAGGCATCGACTGCACGAAGTGCTTCGTTCAGAGACGAAGCAACCGCGCGCATCGCGGGGTGGTCAATCTGTGCGGCGTAGCTGGCAATAGCCTTCTTCAATTGGCTCGTCGCTTCCTGACTGGCCCGGATCAGCCAGTTCGCCGCTTCGTCGACCTTGCCCGCCCTCACCAGGGCAGTAGCCCAGTTGTACTGCCCACGGAAGTAGCCGGCCTCGGCAGAGCGTCGGTACCAGTCCGTGGCCCTTGACTGGTTCTGCGCGACTCCCCAACCCTGCTCGTAACACCGCGCAAGCCGATTCATCGACCGCGCATGACCCTGGTTTGCCGCCTGCGCGTACCAATGCGCGGCCCGCTCGGCATCGGGCTCGACGCCGGCGCCGTCGAAATACATGCGGGCCACGTTGTACTGTGCCCAGTCATGCCCCAGCTTGGCGGCGTATACGTAGCAGGCCAGCGCCTGCGCTAGGTCAGGTTCGGTGCCCCAGCCATTTTCCAGGCAACGCCCGACCATATTTATGGCCTCGGCACTGCCCTGTTTTCCGGCCAGCTCGAACCAAGCCAGCGCGGCGGCTCGGCTTCTTATGGTCCCGTTGCCTTCCAGCAGCATCTGGCCAAAAAGAATCTGCGCTGCGAGGAGTCCTTGGTTACCGAGCCCCTGAACGGTCTCCGCGGCGTGCTCAGGATCGAGTTTCAGCAGATTGCGTAATTCGTCAGCAGTCATGCTGGGGGAGACCACTGGCGGCATTGAGGCATGCCTCCATTATACGAGCCGTAGCGGTTGCCCGAGAACAGCAGAACCCCTTCACGTGAGTCCGGGTTTCGGATCGGGGTGTCCGTCATCTCTACGCATGCCTGCTACCCAGCGGCGAACGTCACTTCAGTGAGGCGTCTATCGGGGTGTCACTGACTGCACCAGATATATCGGCAACAAGACGAACAAGCCCCTTCATGTCGAAATTCGGCGGGTCGACGGTCGTGCCGAACCTGACGATCACCAGGTGTCTCGAAGGTACGATCACAATGCGCTGCCCGTTCATGCCCGAGGCGAAATAGGCATCCGCTGGCAAGCCCGCAATGCGAGGTTCCTTGTCGCCCGGTGCTGGCACGTTGCTCCAGAAACCGGCGCCGTAGGGCGCATCGAGCGTGGGGCTGCTCGAATAGGTGTTCCATTGCGACGGAAGAATTCGCCGGCCATTCGCCACGCCATCATCGAGATACAGCCGACCGAAGCGCGCCCAGTCGCGTGCGGAGGCGTAGATACGGGTCGAGCCGATCAGGGTTTGCGCACCATCGAACTCCATCAGCACATGGCGCATGCCGATGGCATCGAACAGCTCCCTATGCGCGAAACGGATCATGCCAGCCGCGCCACCTCCCACGGCATCGCGCAGCACACCGGCGACGATCAGTGTATTGCCACTGCTGTATTCCCACTCGGTACCGGGTTTCGCCTTCAACTTTGCCTGCGCCGCATACGTCGCCATGTCGGATTTCTGGAACATCATGATCGACACCGGATCGAAGCCGCTATCGTCCTCGGTCAGCGCAAGACCGGAGGTCATGCGCAGCAGGTTATCCAGCGTGAGCGTATGACGCGGATCGGCAGGTCCGTTCCATGCGGCTACCGGTGCCAACGCATGCACGTCCAGCCTACCCTGCTTCACCAGTATGCCGACCAGTGCGTTGATTACCGACTTGCTGACCGAGTAAGCCAACAGCGGCGTGTCGGGATCAAAGCCATTCGCGTAACGCTCCGCGATAATGTCGCCGTTGTGCATCACCACGATCGCATGCACGTGACGGCGAGCGCCTGTCGCCGGCTCCGCGAACGCACGTGCCAGCGCATCGCGAATTTCCGGATCGTTTGACTCGACCAGCGGTCGGATTTCAGGTGGATTCGTTACTTCGTGTGCAGCTTGCAGAGTGCCAACGCGCGGTGTCTGCCATGGCAGCGCGCAGCCGTAGGACGGGTAATAAGTAGACACGCTGGAAAAGCGACCGTGCCAGTCGGTCGTGATGCGCCGATTCGCGCGGTCGACCACGTAATGCAGACCCGGCAGCAAAACCTTCAATCCCTTGTCAGTCGCAAAGCTCTCGTCAAACGCACGCTCCGGCGGCAGTCCCGAAACAAACACACCGGAACACATCACGTCGGAAATACTGGCAGTCGCAATACGAATCGCGTTGTCCGGGCGCTTCCACAGAATCAGCCCGAACAGAATGACCAACAGCCCCACAAAGATGCGCCCAACGTAGACGCCGACCGACTTTCTTTGCTTGGACACGAGCCCCCCTTTGAAACCCAGCCCCGGAGATTTACGTAGTCGAACCGGGTTCGACCACGGCAACAGACACGCTACAAGGGGAAGCCTAGCGGTATCCAGGTGCCAGGACCCGATTTGCTTATCGTGAGACCTTACTTCGACGCACTGCAGCTCGACGGGCGAACCCAGACCACGCGTGCCTGATGATCGTAGAAAAGTCGGAAGTTTCCCAACAGGTCCGCCCCGAGCAGCATCGCCGGCTTGTCACCGAAATCCTCTTTGAGTACCGGCAAATCGATGACCTGCGCCGTCACTGCCTTGACGCTGACACCCGCAAAGCCGACGGTGCCAATGGGACCGCTACGGGGAACCATCGGTTTGGCGTTGGCGCCATAAATGGGTTCTCCGTCATGAAATTCGGACGAGCTCGCATCGATGCCCGCTGCTTGCGCGAAACTGGTCGTCATGCGGGTGTTTCGCGAACCGGTATCGAGTATGGCCATGCCGCTGACGCCATTCACCGTAACCGGCAGAATCAGCAGATCATTACCCTTGACGTGTCCGCTCAATGTCGCCGGCGCGCCTTTGCCTATGACCTTGTCCCGATCAATCGGCTTTGCGTGAACCTCCACCCGACGGCACGGATAATCGAACGCAACAACCGCACCGTCCATGAAATCGTTACCCAGCACTCCTGCCTCCTTGCCGGAGTCATGCCTGTTGGGTAACCCATAGGCTTTTGCATGTCTGAGACGGTAACCATCAAGTTCCAGGCTGCCGATTGAGTACATGGTCACCCGGCTGCTGCCTGTTTGCCCCGAGAGTTCCTCAGTGCCACCAGGAGCTTTCTTCAACATGGCCTTGTCGGCAAACCATTGATAGACCGCTGAGGCATCGGCACCCGTATCGAACACAAAAGGATACGGTCCGCGACCATTGACAGTCACTGGAACCACGTCGTGCCCATCGCCAGCCGCACTCAGGGCGACCTGCGCTTCGACATGGTTAATGGCGACGGTGATCAGCGCACTTGCAGTGATCCATCTGATCCAGGGGTTCATACAACGGAATTCCTGTACGAATGCATTCTCGCGGAAGACCAATGTATCAAGAACCCAGCGGAGGTCATGGATCAAAGGTCATGCCGATTCTCGGTGTGACCGGTGTCCATTCACCGACATCCGTTTAGGCAAACCTCACACCGGTCAGCTTTTCCGAAACATCCCAAAGTCGTGCAGCTGGCGCGACATCATTTGCCCTTGCCGAAATATTGGCCGGTGCTGGTGAGCCCTTGAGTTCGGAAAAACCATCCGGTCCGTAATAGCCCGAAGCCTTTGCCTTCGGCGAGGTCGCGGCATAAAGCGTGGGCAGCGCACCCGCGGCAGCGGAATGACTGACGGCCGGTTCGAGCAAGCGGCTGAGATACCACATGAATCCCGTCGATCCCGGACCGTTCGAAATCAGTTCGGTACGCGCATAACCAGGGTGAGCAGCATTGCTCATGAGACCCCAGCCATTGGCATCGCTGCGTCGCTGCAGCTCCAACGCAAACATCAGCATCGCCAGCTTGGACTGACCGTAAGCCTTATTGGGTGTGTAACCGTGTTCGAGCTGCAAGTCATCGAAATGGATCTTGCCCATGCGGTGCATCAGGCTGCTGAGGTTGACCACGCGCGGTGCCGGCGCGCGACCCAGCAGCGGCAGCAGCTGCGCGGTCAGCGCGTAGTGGCCGAGATAGTTGACGCCAACTGCATCTCGAAACCGTCGCCGGTGGTCTGGCGCTGCCGCAAGGCCATCACACCGGCGTTGTTGATGAGCATATCCAGCGGCTGGCCTTCGGCATTTAGCCGTCCAGAAAAATCGGCGACAGACGCGAAGCTGGACAGATCGAGCAACTCCAGCCGCACCTTCGCCTGCGGTGACAGCGCGCGAATTTTGGCCAGCGCCTCGCTACCCTTTTTCTCGCTGCGTGCTGCAAGGATCACATCGGCACCCGCGTTGGCCAACGCCAGTACCGTCTCGTAGCCAAGGCCACTGTTGGCACCGGTGACAATGGCGCGTTTGCCGATCTGTGAGGGAATGTCGCTGATGGTGAAGCCACTCATGCGGTGGTTTCCTTGGTGAGTTTGATGGAAGGATGGTCGACGGCATTCACTTCGAGCGCCCGCCACCACGGGGATTGAAGAGCCGTGTCAGGACGAACGGTTTCGCCGGGACGAGGCTGTACCAGATGCACGCCCTGCTCTGCCGCCAGCGCGCGAATGCGCTCGGCCGGTTCGTCCCAGCGATGGAAGGCCAAATCGAAGGTACCCCAGTGCACAGGCATCATCGTCCTGCCGCGCACCAACTGGTGCGCAGCGAGCGATTGCTCCGGCTGCATGTGCACGTCCGGCCACGTTTCGTTGTAGGCACCGCATTCGACCAGGGTGAGATCGAACGGCCCGTAGCGCTCGCCGATCTTGCTAAAGCCCTCGTGCATGCCGGTGTCTCCGCTGAAGAACAGCCGCTCGTGTGTGCCCAGCACAACCCACGATGCCCACAGCGTCAAGTTACCGTCGCGCAGGCCCCGGCCGGAAAAATGCTGGGCCGGTGTAGCGGCTAGAGTGAGCGGACCGAAGCGTGTTTCCTGCCACCAGTCCAGCTCGGTCACACGCTTGGCGTCCACGCCCCAGGCGATCAGTCGCTGACCCACACCCAATGTCGTGTAGAAGTGGCCTACACGACCGGCCAGCGCACGGATGGTGTCGCGATCAAGATGGTCGTAGTGATCGTGCGAAAGGATGACCGCATCGATCGGCGGCAACTGCGCCACGGTAAGCGCCGGCGGCGCAAAGCGCTTCGGCCCCGCAAACGGCACCGGCGACGCACGGGCGCTGAGCACGGGATCGGTGAGCAGGCGCAGTCCGTCGATTTCAATCAGCACGCTGGAATGGCCCAGCCATGTCACCTGCAAGGCCTGCGACGCGGGGCCGCTCAACACATCCGCGCGCACCGTCGCCACCGGCAGTGGATTTTGCGGTTTGCGGCGCAGGCCGCGATGGGCACGCATCGTCTTCCACACCTCGCCCAGGCTCGCAACCCTGGTATTGGCAACGTTGCGAAAGCGGCCATTGCGCCATGCCGGCGAACCGCTATGCGCCCGTGCGACGCGACTACGCTTCGTTATGACGTGCCAAGCGAGCAAGCCAAGACAAAAAGCAGCAACAAGAACAAATGCAATAACCATGATGGATGTTCCGGCAAAAAGTAAACTATTCCGTATACTTTATGACAAGCCATAAAGAAAGTAAACTATACCGTATACTTTTTGAGCCCAGAGTTACGCAGCCCACTTGTTGCAAGTGCATCACGCCAGGAGCAAACCTTGTTGAACCGCAGCGCCACCAAACGCAACGCCATGCTCGATGCCGGTATTGCCGAACTCGCCGAGCACGGACTGGCCGGTGCCAGCATGGAATCCATTGCGACCCGCGCCGAGGTTTCCAAGCGCACGCTGTACAAGCACTTCCCTTCCAAAGAAGCCGTACTCGAGGCAGTGCTGAAGCTTCTGATGGAACGGGTGGACCCACTCAGCAAACTGCATTACGACAGTCAGCGCGATTTCGTTGAGCAGTTACGCGATGTCGGTATGAGGGAAATGCAGCTGATCTGCGACCCGGATTTCATCCGGCTCAGCCGCGTGCTGATGGTCGAATGCATGCGCTCCGAGGTACAGAGCCAGCGACTGATGGAGAAGTTTGGCGAGAAGGAAAACAGCGTGTATCACTGGTTCCACGAAGCTGGCGAGGCCGGCAAGTTGGGCAAGCTCGACGCACACGTGGCTGCCGATATCTTTGTGGCGCTGCTGAAATCTTCGGCCTATTGGTTTTCCGTGATTGCCTGGCAACCGGCGCCGAAAAAAACCGAGCAAGCACGCCTCATCGAGGAGGCATGCCTTACCTTGGTGAGCCGGCTGCACGCCACCGGCTCACGCTGAGCCAAACCTTTACTTCACGGCGCCATCAGCCTTCGACATCGACGACGCGCGCTTGGCACCAAACGGGCTATCGGCGTACCACTTGGGCCAGACGCTGTCCTCGCTGAGCTTCTGCCCAAGCTCATACAGCGCCTGCGTGTCCTCGAGAATGCCCGAGTAATCCCAGTTCGGATCGAACACGTCGTTGGGCGTGTGGTAATGATGTGCGGTGTAATCGGAGGCCGCTTTCTGGCCCGCGTCGCGACCACCATTCAACAGATCGAGACCGGAACTCGCGAGCATCGCCGGCACGCCAACCTTGGCGAAATTGAAATGATCGGAGCGGAAGTAGAAGCCGTTCTCCGGCGTGGTTTCCGGTGAAATGACCCTGCCCTGCGATTTCAGCACGTCGGCCAGCATGTCTTCCAGCTGCGACTGGCCCTTGCCGATCACCGTCATATCGTGGGCACGGCCGATGATAGGCAACGCATCGACGGCGATATCGGCGACGGTCTTGTCCAGTGCGAACACCGGCTTGGACGCGTAGTACTGAGAGCCGAGCAAGCCGGACTCCTCCAGCGTCGGCATAAAGAACAGCACGCTGCGCTGCGGTGGGGTTTTCTGGTGCGCGAACGCGTCAGCCAGCTCCAGCAACATGGTCAGCCCGGTGCCGTTGTCGATCGCGCCGCTGTAAACCTGATGGCCTTTCAGCGAGGGATCGGTACCGAGATGATCCCAGTGCGCGGTGTAGATCACCGCCTCGTCGGGCTTGCTACTGCCCTTCACCATCGCCAGCACGTTGTGCGATTCGATATGGCCGATCTTGTTTTTCAGGCTCACCGACACCGTCGCCTGCAGTGGCACCGGCTTGAAGCCGGGCTTCGCGGCATCCTTTTCAAGCTTGTCGAAATCCTGACCGGCAGCGGCGAACAATCGTGTGGCCGCATCACGGGTCAGCCAGCCGGCGACCGGCAGTCGCGGCGACGGATCGACGCTGGAAGGCAGGCTGAGCTGAGGGCCGCTACCGCTGTTCTTGATCACCGTCCATGGATAACCGGCTGCCGCATCGCTGGTATGCACGATGAAACAGGCAGCAGCACCCTTGAGCGCAGCCTCGGCGTATTTGTAGGTCCAGCGGCCGTAGTAGGTCATTGCGCGGCCGTTGAACAGTTTCGGATCGAGCGTGGCGAAACCGGGATCGTTGACCAGCACGATCACCGTCTTGCCCTTCACGTCGATGTCCTTGTAATCGTTCCAGTGCCACTGCGGGGCATCGGCGCCAAAGCCCAGGAACACGATCGGCGAATTTTTCAGATCGACCGCAGCTTTCGCCTGTAGCGTCTCGACAATCATGTCGGTGCGATAGGCGAGTTTGGTCTCCTTGCCCTGCGCCGAAATATCCAGCGTGACATCGGTATTCACTAGCTGGGTAGAGTCGGCCGGCACGGTCTGGAACCACGAGCCGTGGTTGCCAGGCTGCAATCCCATACGCTTGTACTGCTCGACCAGCCAGTTTGTGGTCAGGGGCTCGGCTGCCGTGCCAGGCTTGCGACCACCGAAGGCATCCGAGCTGAGGGTCTTGTCGAACTGGGCGAAATCAGCAGCGTTGATCTGCGGCGCGAGTGCCACGGAAGGATCGGTGGCCTGCGTGGAGCCCACAGCGACGCACAAGGCGGTAAATAGAACTTTTGAAACGAGGCGCATCAAACACTCCGGCACGGGCGAACAGACCCCAGTTGTAGCGCGCTCGTCGATGGCTGTCCACGGAAAATGAGCGTGATGGACGTGAAGCCCTCTCCATTCCACCCAACTGCCGGAGCCAGCCGGCTACGAAATATCGCAAGCCCATACGACCGGGTTCATCAGTCGTACGCTTTCACGCCACGCAAATCACTTGCACAGCAATAGCGAGTTATTCTCAGCGATATGCATTGCACCGATCAGTACTGTCAGCGGTGCCCCCTACTTAGCTGCCCTGCGTTTGGAGACGATGATGGAATACGTAAAATTGGGACGCACCGGCCTCGATGTATCACGCGTCTGCCTGGGCTGCATGACCTATGGCGAGTCCAACCGCGGCGCGCACAGCTGGACGCTCGATGAAGAAACCAGCCGGCCATTCATCCGCAAGGCCATCGATCTGGGCATCAACTTTTTCGATACCGCCAACGTCTATTCCGACGGTACCTCGGAGGAGATCGTTGGTCGCGCGTTGAAGGATTTCGGATCGCGCGATCAGATCGTGCTGGCGACCAAGGTATTCAACCGCATGCACGAAGGCCCCAACGGCATGGGCCTGTCGCGCAAGGCGATCATGAGCGAGATCGACCACAGCCTACGCCGACTCGGCACCGACTACGTCGACCTGTACCAGATCCACCGTTGGGACCCACGCACGCCGATCGAGGAAACCATGGAAGCACTGCACGATGTGGTGAAAGCCGGCAAGGCACGCTACATCGGCGCGTCATCGATGTTCGCCTGGCAGTTCAGCAAGGCGCTGTACGTAGCGGAGCGCAACGGCTGGACGCGCTTTTCCACGATGCAGAATCACTACAACCTACTTTATCGCGAGGAAGAGCGCGAGATGATGCCGCTATGCCACGAGCAAGGCATTGGCGTCATTCCATGGAGCCCACTTGCGCGCGGCCGACTAACACGCGACTGGAATGATGGTAGCGAGCGCGAATCCACCGACGTCTTCGGCAAAACGCTTTACACCGTGCCTGATGCCGACCGCAAAGTGGTGGAAGCAGTTGCTGCCGTGGCGAAGGCGCGCGGTGTATCGAAGGCACAGGTGGCGCTGGCATGGGTCGCGCAGAAACCGTTTGTCACCGCACCCATCGTTGGCGCCTCCAAACCGCATCATCTTGACGATGCGGTGGCAGCACTGTCGTTGAAGCTCGATGCCGATGAAATCGCCAAGCTTGAGGAAGCCTATGTGCCGCACGCAGTGGCTGGTCACACTTGATATTGGCTCTCGTGCGTTGCAAGTCGAACGCTGCGACTAGGCCACGGCATTTGAATATCTGGCAAAGTTTGAATGGATCACCGACGGTGCAAGGGCGACACCGTCAACGGTGCCTTGATGGACTCCGCAGTATCGTCATCAAATAAAACCACGCGATTGCGGCCTTCCCGCTTGGCGCTGTAAAGCGCCTTGTCCGCGTGAATCAACAGCTGTCGCAGGTTGTAGCCAGACTGGAGCGTTGTGGAGACACCAAAGCTGGCGGATACCACGACACCACTGGCGTCTTCGCTGTCGGACACGCTGGCGATGGCTAGACGAATCAATTCGGACCGACCAGCGATCACATCCTTGCCACACTCGGGCATCAGTATTCCAAACTCCTCACCACCGAGACGACCGAATACATCGGTTGAACGCAGATGCGCCTGACAGGCGGCGACAGCCCGCTTCAGAACGTGATCACCTACCGCATGGCCATGGGTGTCGTTGACGGTCTTGAAGTTATCCAGATCAATCACGATAAGGCTCGCCACGCGCCCCGACTTCTGACAGTACTGCAGCTGCTGCTCGGCCGATGCGACAAAATGCTGGCGGTTGAAAATGCCGGTCAGCCCATCACGTCGGGCCAGCTTCATAAAGCTCAGCTGTGAGCGTTTGAGCTTGTAGGTCCATAGCGCAATCGACGCCAACACCATCAACAACACGAAGATATAGAGCCGACTGGTTTCCGCTGCTTTCTTGCCGAGCGCTTGCTGCAACTCAAGTATCTGGTTCTGCTTGTTCAGCGTGTCAATCTGCAGCTTTTTCGCCAGCACCTGCTGACTGACAATTTGGTACGCCAGTGCCTTTGCGCTGACGTCACTCAGATAGCCCTTGTCAGCGCCCATGTATCGTTCGTGGTAAGCGAGAGCAGCGCCCATATCACCCTGCTTCTGGGCGATCAGATAGAGCACCTTATATGCGATGGTCAGCGGCTCGGTATATTCGTTCTTGACGCTGCTGTTTACGGCGTCAAGGGCGAACTGTTGCGACAAAGTGAGTTCGCCTTCTTTCCAGTAAGCCTGTGCCAGTGATGCGTCGAACTCTGAAATCAGCGGCGGATAGTGAGTGCGCTGAACAGCAGCGTAATTTTTTTGCAACAACTTGATGGCGTCAACTGGCCGGCCCTGCTGGATTTCTAAATTCGCAACAAAATAACGAATCCCGTTAGCAAAGAGCGACTCACCACAAGCATCAATACCATCTTGGAACTGGTTACTGGGCGCATCCAGCTTGTCACTTCTGAAAAGTGCCTCAAGCTTTAAATATTTCCCTCTGCAGACGCTATCAGCGGTAAGGCTTTCCTTGATCAATTGATCGGCATAGCCCGAGGCCAGATCATACTGCCCGGCCTTGATATACAGCTGCGCTGCAACACTCAAGCCCTGCGCACGCGCAGCCTTATCAGTCACCTGTGGCAGTTGATCGAGCAACTGGCTCAATCGAGCAAACGCTTCCTCATAACGGAATCCGATCCCCAACATGTTCACTACTGTGGCGCCCGCGCGAAATCGCAAGGTCACATCAGTGGATTTCTCGATAACTGCGTTCAGCATTGGAATAGCCGTATCGTAATCACCACGATAGGCGCTCTGCCACGCATAGAGATAACGCAGATAGAGTTGCTGCTCTGGAGACAGTTTCGTCGTACTGTCGCCCAACCGTTCCATGATCGAGACGAACTTGGCATGATCCGACGTCTTGATACTATCCGCCTGATTGAGCAGCAGCTCCGGATCGCTAGGTACAGGCACGGCCGCAATGGCCGTGCCCATAAGCAACACCACGAGCAAAGCCAGCCCGGTGGAAAACACCTGGCGCCGCCTCCCCGATGAAAACATCGACTAGCCTACCGAAGCCGCAGTGCAAGACTTGGACTGCGAAGTAACCTCTTCGTTATCCCGCGACGGGCTCTCCTCAGTGTCTTCGTCTTCGTCTTCCTTACCCGGCATCAACATGCAGGAGACGTTGCAATGTCCCAATAATGCCTCGATCTGACGCTGATCCTTGGCAAGGATCGCCGCCTGCAACTCCGGATCGATTTGTGCGCCCGTCAGTGCCCGCTCCACTTCATCCTGTGATGCGTGACGCAGGTGCGCGTCCTGCCCCATTCTTTCAAGAAAATCGATTACGTTCGACATCAGTATTCCCCCTGTTGCTGGTTTCAGTTGACTGTTTGATCCGCGTACCACGGTGATCGATGCACTGACCAGACACGTTTTGACATCAGCCCCTCTCCCGGCACCTCATCCGCACAAGGCGTGAAGCCAATCCTGATATTCAATCGTTCGACCGCTGGACATTCCGCGGAAAACCGCACGCATATTTCCTGTATAGGTGACATGGCGAAGATCCTTTTCATCAACGCCATGAGCGCCTCGTGCGCCAATCCCCTTCCCCGGGCTTCCAACCTCAATAGTATGCCTACTTCCAGCCGGAGCGCATCGACATCGTGTTGCGACGTGCCGCAGATGCCCACGGGCTGCCGCGTCGCCCTCTCCAGCACCGCCAGAAAACGCCCTTCAAGGGATGGCTCGTACTGCCGAACCACGATTTTTCGAAAACTACTGATTGCCTGTGCCGCTGAAAGTGGCGGCGCAATAAAACGCATGGTTTCCGGATCGGTATAAAGCCCGCAGAACAAGGTCTCGTCACCGGCCTCCAGCAACCGTAGCTGCAAGCGCTCGGTTTCGAGTTCGAAAGTCGTATCAGCCACGCCGCTCATACCTGGGCAGCCATCGTCAAGTCCAGCACGGCCGGCCTGACCCCGATCGTGTGATCGGCTGCATGGCACGCGTTAGCGGAACTATTACGGTTTGGGCTATTCCGTCTGCCGGCACACCAGCAAACTGAGATGGGATCTGGCAGACCATGTTCACGGTGGAGCTTGCTGCCTTCATTCCTTTGCCTGCTCGCTCGGCGCTGATCTGAAAGTCGAAGTGCCTTGCAACACATGTGGATTGCCATCCACTAAATCATCCCGGGTCGTCGAATTATCACATTCCGGGTGATTGATTATGCTGACCCGATTACGGCCTTCGCGCTTGGCCCGGTACAGCGCTTCGTCAGCATGGATCAGCAACTGGCGCAATTCGTAGCCGGAATGAACAACGCTGGAGATACCAAAGCTGGCGGAGATAGGGATATCGGGAGCGTCCTCACCAGCAGAAGCGGTCGCAATCTTCACGCGTATCTGCTCAGCCAAGACGAGAACCTGTGCCAGCGTGCACTCGGGCAGCAGGATGCCGAACTCCTCGCCACCTAGGCGACCGAAGATGTCGGTCGAACGCAAGTAGGCCTTGCAGGCCGCGACGGCACGCTGCAGCACGCGATCGCCTACCGCATGGCCATGAGTGTCGTTGACAGCTTTGAAGTGATCCAGGTCGATCAGCACCAGACAGGCATCCCGCGATGATTTCCGGCAGTAATGCAATTGCAGCTCGGCCTCATTGACGAAATGCTGCCGATTGAAGATACCAGTAAGGCCATCGCGCCGGGCCAGCGTCATGAAGCGCAGCTGCGATCGCTTGATCCGGTAAGTCCACACGGCGATCGTTGCCAAGACCAGCAACAGCAACACGATGTACAGCCGACTGGTTTCCGCCGCCTGGCGATCCAGCTCTCCCTGCAAAGTGAGAATCTTGTTCTTCTTATCCAGTCCGTCGATCTGCAGTTTTTTCGCCAACACCTTCTGCTTGACGATCTGATAGGCGAGCGTCTTCGCGCTGAGTCGACTCAGGTAGCCCTCCTCGGCAACGACATATTTTTCGAGGTTTGCCAGAGCACTACTGCTGTCGCCCATTTTCTTGTCGACTTCGTAAAGCACTTGATAGGCGTTGGCCGTCGACTCCGAATATGGCCTGTTGGCATTCGTAGTCAAGGCACTGCTGGCAAATTTCGATGCAGAGGCAAGATCACCATCCTTCCAGTAAGCCTTGGCCAGCGTAGCCTAGAACTCAGAAACCTGTGGCGGAAAACCCGCTTGTAGAACCTCGGGATAGCTTGCTTGCAGCAAGCGGACGGCCGACTCAGGCCGACCCTGTCGCATGTCGAAACTCGCCAGCAAATACTGAAAACTAAGAGAAAAAAGTGTGTTTCCTGCCTTGCCACACGCTTCCGTACCACCGTGAAGCTGATCGATGGGTAGCTGTGCACTGCCACTTTCAAATAGCGCATCAGACTTGTAGAACCAACCCCTGCATGCACTTTCAGCGTTGGTGCTTTCCTTGATTATTTGATCGGCATAACGAATGGAAGCATCGTATTGGCCGGCCTCGTTGTACAACTGCGCCGCAACACCGAGACCCTGCATGCGGACGTCGTTTTCCTTGATTTTCGGCAGCTGGTCCATCAATGGATTCAACCTGGCAAAAGCTTCCTCATAGAGGGATTCAGCTACCAACAGGTCGATCACAGAGGCGCTAGCGCGAAACGCCAGAACGGGATCCACCGTTTGATCGGCGATCACTGTCAACGACGGCAGGGCGGCGGCGTAGTTGCCGGCAAAGGCGATCTGCCGGGCCGCGAGGTAACGTCGATGCAGCTCCTGTTGCGGTGAGAGCCTCACCGTAAATTCGTCGAGTCGACGCATGAGCTCGTTGAACTCGGTGTGATTGGAGGGTTGGATGCTCTCAGCTTGTCTTAGCAACTGCGCAGGATCGCTGGGTACGGACGCAGCGGCAGCGGCAGCAACCGCGCCTGCGACGAATAAAAGCAGAAGCGCGCAGTATGCGAACACCGACCTGTATCTGCCCGCCTGGTCCATAATCTAGCCAGTGGTTGCAGGCGCGAAAACAGCAAGCCGTGAAGTCTGGTCTTTAATCATCATCCGTGCTCTTGTCTTTGTCCTCGTCTTCACCCTCTTTACAACTGCCGTCACATTCTTCCTGATCCTCGTCTGGTTTGGCAGGATTGATAAGACAGCAGAAAGGATCCTGTCCCAGCAACGCCTGCAACTCCCGTTCATCCCTGGCAAGGATCGCCATCCGCAACTCTGGGCCAATCTGCACTCCCGTCAATGCGACCGCCAGTGCCTCCGAGTCAGCATGACGCCACTCTGCGTCCTGGCCGACACTTTCAAGAAAATCGATGACATCGAACACTTGATAATCCCCCTTATGTCGCTTGTTGAGACCAAACCGCATGCTAAGTGCAGCGATCCGGAATGTTTTGCAAAACGTCAGTTTTCTCTGCCGAACCGGTACGTCGTGCAATTCCCTCACACTAACTTTCGCCTCTTCGGAACCCAACCGAAGACAGAGCAACGCCTTGCCTGTATCACTCCTACTTGGCAGCCTATCCAAACTCTCTGTCAGATGTGTTAGCCGACAGCGCAAACGGCATCAGACATCGCTCTGTCCAGCACATCCAGTTTCGCCCTCATCTCATGATCCACCTGCATGGCTCGCGCTGGTGGGATCACCACCGTATCGGCCATGCCGATATCCGCCTGCGGCAACGCACATAACTTCACCCTTTCAATCCGTGCTTGCTGGATCGGCAGCGTTGCCGTGCGATAGATGATCACCTCATGCTCCAACGGGTAGTCGCGTGCCAGCACATCGACCAGCAGCTGGCGGTAGGCCGCACCGGTAGAGAAGCGTGCCAGTGACTGATCGCCGACCAGTCCCACCTGCCACAGCACCAAGTAAGCAGTCGGGTCGATCCGGCGCTGGTAGAACAGCAGCTGGCTGGCCTCGTAGTGCTGGCAGCCGAACCGACCAGGGTCGATGCCGAGATCTGCGTACAGGCAATCCTCGGCAGAAATGCCCGGCTCCATATGCGCGGGATAACCCTCGCTGCGGGCGACCTCGATCGACTTGTGCGGCGCCCAGGCGAATACGCCGGGATGACCGTAGAACACCCCGCACACCTTCTTGCCTGCGCGCACTTCGGTGAGGATGGCTTCCACCATCTGCCGGTAGGTCTGCATGCGCGACTTGCCCTCGCGGTAGTACTGCTGCAGGCTGCGCACATCCGGGTGCATACGAATCAGCCACAGCTCGACGATGCCGTCGGAGAGCCCCGCAAACACCACGTCGGACTGTTCGATATGGCTGCGCGCCAGCGGCCCGAGGTGGGAACCCAGCGTCATGCCAAGGCCGACGCAAACAAGACTTCCGGATGGTCGGATGGCGTTCATTTGAAATAGCCCCTGCTGAAAACATGAATATGAATAACGTAACCGGAAGAATATCGCACGGTCAGTTGAAACAGCGGGTTGCACCGAGGTACGACACCGGTTAAGAACTACTTGATGTGATCGAACCAATGGGCTCAAGCTGTGAGGAGGCCATAGATTGAGCAAGCTACCCGTTCACAAGTAAATCGAACCCCATGACGTTCATTGGCGTACCATGGCTCAGCAGCTGTTTCATCAGCGCGACCTGGCGATTTGTGCCGCTTCGCTCCCTATCTCAATGCTCTGTCCCGCTATTGCCGGGATGAAGCCCTCACGGGAGTTGCCCCATGCCGGGCTATACCACCCGCGAGCTTGTGGTCCGCCTCGGCGGTCACGACTTTCGAATCCGTGCGCTGAGCGATCTGCAGCAGTTCGCTGACCCGCATCACCTGGCCGCGCGCATCGGTATCTCATCGGCGTTATGGAGCCTGTTTGGTCAAGTCTGGCCAGCGGGCCGGGTGATGGCTGAGGCAATGTCGACGCACGACATCGGCGGCAAGCGCATCCTTGAACTCGGTTGCGGGCTCGGGCTGTCCAGTCTGGTCTTGCAGCATCGCCATGCCGACATTACGGCCAGCGATCATCATCCGCTGGCCGAGCCGTTTCTGCGCCATAACGCCGCGCAAAACAAGATGCTGGCGATCGTCTATCGTGATCTTCGATGGGAAATACCCGACATCACGCTGGGCCGCTTTGATTTGATTATCGGCAGCGATGTGCTCTACGAATCGGGTCATGCCGACCAGCTGGCAGCGACGATATCGCGTCACGCAACCGCTGATGCCGAAATTCTGATCACCGACCCCGGCCGTGGCAACAGCACGTTTTTCACGCGCGCACTCACCCTTCAGGGTTACGTCGTTACCGAACAGTGCAGTCGCTTTGATGCAAACGATGTGGCGCCATTTCGCGGACGACTGCTGAGTTATCGACGCGATGGTTTTGGCGCTGTCAGTGCAGTTGCATATAGCCACTGAAGCAGATGGCTGCTCCACTAGTACATTCGCCGCAAATGCTGATGTGGCCTTGTGAATGGATTCGAACAGCGTGATTTAAAAAGCTCGATTGCATCCATCAACCTGATAAATCAGCCACGCAAAAACATCGGACGCGAGGCTGACGCCACACGCCCGACATGCTTTAAATCAAAGTTTGCTGTTATCGGCAATTACTTTCTCGCTGCGTCTCGCGCTGCATCAGTAGCTTTGCCGAATTCCTTCTGGGCCTTGCCGGCATTCTTCTCCACATTGCCCGCCACTTCCTTGGTCTTGTTGCCAGTGACCTTGCCTACCACTTCCTTCACTGCGCCCTTGATCTCGTGCTTGGTGCCTTCGGTGCGATTCTTGTCCACGCTTTATCTCCTGAAAGAAGCCTGCTCGATACAGGCCCGTTCCTTGTAGGCGCGCCATCGTGGAAGAATCGTGACTTTGCTGTGCGCGACGCGTTGACGCGGGCACTGCGTTCAGCATCAGGGCGCCGGTCGACGCTCACAAAACGTCGCCGAATGAGATGAAACGGCATAATCAACTGTCGTCGAGAGAGCCAAGCCTTGTCCTTCAATACCGTCAACATCAACCAGCAGATGACTTATTTCGACGGCCACACCGAAGTCTGGCTGTTCGGCTATGGCTCGCTGATCTACAAGGCCGACTTCCCCTATATCGAACGACGGCCAGCCTCGATTCGTCATTGGGTGCGCCGCTTCTGGCAGGGCTCGCATGATCATCGCGGCACGCCCGAAGCACCTGGGCGGGTTGTTACGCTGATCCCCCAACCCGGCGCCGTCTGCGTTGGCATGGCGTACCTGATCACACCCGAAGCGCTTGGTCATCTGGACGTCCGAGAAAAGAACGGCTATCTGCGCTTCGTTACCGAATTGAGTCTGGATGATGGCCGGCGCAGCGATGGACTCGTCTATATAGCCACCGAAGAAAACGCCGCGTTTCTTGGCGCTGCGTCCGAACGCGAAATAGCACGGCATATCGCCCAGTCCGCAGGGCCGAGCGGGCCAAATCGTGATTACCTGCTTCACCTCGCCGAAGCGCTGAGGCAAATGGATGCAGACGATCCGCACGTGTTTGAGATCGAGCGCGAACTGGCTGAGCTGATCAAGCATTCGAACGGCTGACTAGCTCGCAGGAGGCGCAAATATTCGACTACGCGTGGCGTATTATCAGAACATCGGCGACCGTCAAAACAGCAATAGCAGCAGCGGCACCACCAAACCGGCAAGCAAAATGCTGCTGACCAGCACGGGCTTACGGCTATAGCGGTAAGCCATGTACAACCCGGTGAGCGTAGACGCGCATAGGCTCAACGCCACCAGCGCAAAAAACATCTTCATCGGCAGCAGATTTTTCTTCGGGCGTGCGCCTTCACTGTCAGGAGGCCCCCTGGATGGTGCGGCTGCGTGCACATCAGGCAGAGCATTTGCAAGAGACGCATTGCTGGGCCCAGCAGCCGCGGCAGGCGCCGTATTTTCCGATGGGCGCGGTTTACGCACCGGCGCCGCGATGGTCTGTTTTTTGTGCAGCATGGCCAGAGTGGCAAGCCACGCGGGCGGCGTATAGCTGCTGCCGCGCGTGGTCTCGTGCAGGCTGAAGGTCTGCAAACCGCCAGTGATGGCGAAAAACATCAGTGCGGGCGCCATGAATACGCCCAGATACAGATGGATCGTACGGAGAATCTTGAGAAATCGATGATTCGACGACATAAAGCCTTTGGAGAGAGAAGCAGAACCCCAACGATGCCATTAATTGACATCGGCTGCATCCGCAAAATGCGCGGTCGTCAGGCGTCTAACGGTCGCTGAATGAGAGTACTTCACGGTAACTGCCCGTCTTGTCGAACCTGTGACGAGAACCGGTGCCTGGGCAGTGATAATGAGCCCTGAACTGGCCGACAAGCGCCGCCAATGCGCATTTTCAAACTATTTTCAACCACACCGACCAAAAAGACAGTAGATTCTGCAGTCTGCTAGGCGATATGGAGATGCGCCGAAGCTGATCATCGGGGAGACGTTATGCTGTTGCGACTATCCGGGTTTCTTGCACTGGTTCTATTGGGAGTTTCAGGCGTTGCCGGAGCGCAGGCTATCGACTGTGCCAGTAGCGCGTTGAACAATTCGGAACAGGCCGTATGCGCTTCGACATCGCTGCGCTCGCTGGCAGCCCGCATGGACAAGCGTTACCCACTCGTTACCGACGCCCCTGGCGTGAAGCAGAGCCAACTCGAATGGACCACGCTACGCGACCGCTGCAACGGCAACGTCGCATGCCTGATCAAGGTCTATCGCCAGCGCAACGCTTATCTCGCCGCGCTGCCGCTGCCTGAAAAACCCCTGACAGCCGCTGATACGCCCAATGCGCCGACCAAGCATCTGTTTCTCAGACATGCGCCCGCACAGCTTTTGACTCCTGCCTCAGCGCAGCAGCCAGCGAACCTAGACGTCGAAAGCGCTACTGCACAACTTGAACGTGCGGCCGGACCACTTACCGTGGAAGAGCACACCACGCACAGGAATTCCATTTGGTTTTTGGCAGGCATAATGTCTGCAGCGATTCTTTTGTGGCAGATGTTGACCAACGTTTGCGGCAAATGTCCCAGCTGCCATCACTGGTTCGCCAAGATCGAGATCGACCAGCGCAATCTCGCGAACGATCCTTCGGAGTTATCGACGCATCGCCGCCGTGGCCTGCGACAGCGCGCAATGACGAACAACGTCGCTATTCCCGAACCGATGCGCGGGCGCGTTGCCGCCGTACGCCACTACAACCAATGCCGAATGTGCCTGCACGAATGGGAAACCACGACACAGGAAACCAAGTAGCCGACAACGAGTGTCTATTTTGCTTCCCATCGCCACGAAATCAGTACAGCGGCGTACCTGCGTTATATGCCGATACGAACGCCTGCCAGTCCAGGTTCACCTGATCGGCATAGCTGAAAGCAAAGCTTGAAATTTCGGTCTGCAGACCGCTGCTGTTGGCCACGGCGCTGATCTGCGCATCGATATCGTACGGGACGATGGCCGGGTTGTAATCCTGATCGGCCAGAGCATGCGCGCTGGCCAATGCCTGACCCACATACGTCATCGCGGTGCTGAACTTGGAGCTGCTGCTGAGCTGGGTGTAGTCGAAGTCCTCTTCGTATGGCGACTTTTCGTGCACGTAGTAAGGTGCGCCGTTGATGGTGGCGTAACCGACCAGCACATCGGTATTGAGCAGCTGCGCCTTGTTGGTCAGCGCGACGCGTTCGCCTTCGTTGGAACCGTATTCGGCCGGCGGCAGCTGGCCCGGTGCGGCAAGCGCCACGTTGCTCGAGGCCTCCTGCTTCAGTTCCAGAATCACGTCGTCGGAGGTCGAGGTCGACGGACCTTCGATCAATACGTAATAACGTAGCCGACCAAGGCTGCCCGTACCCGAGCCCAGTTTTTGATGGATGTCCTTGATGGCGTAATAGCTGGCTGTGTAGCGCTTCGACGAAGAAATGGTCTGGATATAGTTGTCCACGGCATTGCTAATAGCTGTGTAGTTCGCGCTGCTCACTGCCACCAGGTTCGAGGCATTCTGAAAGGTGCGCACGCCGTTTTTGGTGCCGGTGTATTTGGACAGCAGATCCGAGCGCGAGCCATCGTTGGCATCGGAGATCGTGTCCTTGACTACGCTGCTGGTATTGCCTGAGGTCAGCTGGAACGAGGCCTCGCCGTTGCCCTTGGCGAAGCTGTTGATCTGGATGACGTAAGCTGCCACGAAAGTATTGATGCCGTTAGTGATCTGGCTGTCGGACAGGCCGTTCTCGCGACCCGCCAGTACCATGCTCACCGCCGCGCGACGCAAATCCCACACGTACTGACCCAGATAGCCTTCGTCGAAATCATCCGTGGTAAACGCTGCGGTACCCGCGCTATCGCGCTGGGCACCGAAGTTTGAAAGATGCGCATCGCCGCCGATCCAGGTGAAAGCCGTGGCATTGGAGGTATAGCTCGACGCGGGCAGCGTGGTCGTATCGCGATAAAAAATGTCCGCCGTACCGCGATAGAAGTAGAACGCGCTGGTGCTCATCAGCTGCATCTTGGTCGCGAGGTCACCGCTGTCTGTTGCTGCATAGGGATGGTTGTAGTTGTAGATGTCGCTCACGACAAAACTGGGCCGCGACGTGGCCGCCTGTACGCCCGTGCAAACAATCATGCTGATCGCCAATGCGCCGATCAAGCGTTTCAAGTTGCGTGCCATGTCGATTGCCTTTGTGGTTAAACGGCCATTGCAGCAGGTGTTGATGACACGCCTGCGACGGTATGGAACCATCAGTGTCATCACCCACCTGCCTTGCAGCTAAAGAACATCATGATCAGTGATCTTTTAAGCGACGCGGAAATCATCAATGCATGGCATGCCAATGCCACGCCGTGGACAACGGCGGTGCGCAGCGGTGATATCGAGAGCCGCCGCCTGATCACTGATGACGCGATACTCGACGCGGTGCTTTCGCAGTCGCCGCAATCGGTACTCGATCTGGGCTGCGGCGAGGGCTGGCTTGCCCGTGCCCTGTCATTCAGAGGCATTCGGGTGATTGGAATTGATGTGGTACCTGAGCTGATTGAACAAGCGCAATCGGCGGGCGGCGGTGATTTTCGTGTGGCCTCTTATGAAGACGTCGCGGCGGGGAAACTCGGTGTAGTGACTGACGCCGTTGTCTGCAATTTTTCGCTGATCGGCAAGGAATCGGTGGACGGAATAATCGCGTCGGCAAAATCAATGCTGCGCCCTGGCGGCGCATTCATCGTACAGACGCTGCATCCATTGATCGCCTGCGGTGATCAGCCCTATACGGATGGCTGGCGACCCGGCTCCTGGGCTGGCTTTAGTGACGACTTCGTCAGGCCAGCTCCGTGGTATTTCCGCACCGTGGAAACGTGGATACGTCTTTTTGAACAGAGTGGGCTAGACCTGAGAGAAGTACGCGAGCCGCTGCATCCAAATACCGGCAAGCCTGCGTCGATTCTGTTTATCGCCGGCGTCGCCTGCTAAAAGGCGGTCACACTGGTGACAGGCGTATCGTCACTCCGGCGCATCGTCTTATCTCGCGTCGCCTGATTTCATGACGTGCGGTACCGCGAAACCTTTTCCTATCATCGATATCGAGGTTTTGACTCATGCCCAAACTCGACCTGCGTAATATCTCCGGGCGCGAGGGCTCGAACTATCCCGCACCGTTTGCGGAACGTGCCGCCGGGCGCATCAAGCAGGCGCTTGGCGTTGCCGGCGGGTTGAAAGATTTCGGCGTCAACCTGACGCAGCTACCGCCCGGTGCGTGGTCAAGCCAGCGCCATTGGCACAGTGAGGAAGACGAATTCGTCTACGTGATATCCGGCGAACTGACCTTGATCACCAATGTCGGCGAACAGCTGCTACGCGCAGGTGATTGCGCGGCCTTTCCGAAGAACACGCCCGACGGCCATCACATGATCAACCGCAGCCATGAGAGGGCGATCTACCTGGATATCGGCACCCGCTCGGCAAACGATGTCTGCAACTACCCGGATATTGACCTGCATGCCGACGGAGACGACTACACACACAAGAACGGTCAGCCCTACCCTCGCTGAACGGAATCATTGCTTATCGAAGCTGTTGCGTATTGCTTTAGATACACTTGCGATATATCTTAGATGCACTCTAACGATATATCGGAACTTCCCATGTCTATGCGCCATATGTTTTTCAATGCCTTGCATTCCCGCCACCACCACGATCACTCGCATCGCGCTTCCGGTTTCGAGGCCGGCTGGAATGAGGGCTCCCAGGATGAGGGCAACCGGCACGAGCGCCACGCCGGTCGCGGCGGCTTCGGCGGTCGCGGCGGCAGTGACTTCTTTGCGGACTTCAACGAGATGCGTGGCGGCGGCCGGCGCGGTGGCAGTCGCATGTTCGGTCACGGCGATCTCAAGCTGCTGCTGTTAGCCCTGATCGAGCAGCAGCCGCGTCACGGCTACGAACTGATCCGCATCATCGAGGACATGTTCCACGGACAGTATTCGCCCAGCCCCGGTGCGATCTACCCCACCCTGACCATGCTGGAAGAACTCGGCTATGCCGAGGTCACCAACGAACAGGGCGGTCGCAAGCTCTACGCGATCACCACCGCTGGCCGCGCCTACCTCGACGAAAACCGCGAGGCGGTGGATGCCGTCACAGCACGTACCGAACACAGCGCCCGGATGGCTGCCAAGATGGCCGCACCGATGGCCGTACGCAAGGCCATGCATGCACTCAAGCACGCCTTGCTGATGCGCGGCAATGACTGGAGCAAGGCCGAAGGCCAACGCATCGCCGAGATACTGGACCGCGCTGCCAGCGACATTGCTACCGGTGAACGCCGTGACTGAAACGGGCAGCGAAGCACTCGCTGCGTGGGAAGTACGCTGCCAGTCGCACGGCCTGCTGATGACGGCACCGCGTCGGGCGATTCTCACCGCGATGTCGACGCTCGATGCGCCGCGTGATGCCGTAACGCTACTGCAGGCTGCGCGTGAACATCACGCCGCCACCAGCATGGGCACGGTCTATCGGCTGTTGCGCGAACTGGAGCAATGCGGTCTGGCTTATGCCCACGCGCAACCGCATGCGCGTCTGCGCTGGCAACTGGCCGACTCGCAGCAGACAAATGCAATGCCTCAGCATCAAAACCCGGACAATCTCCGCGTGATGCGGCGGCAGCTGCAAAATTTTCTGCGCGACCTGGAAAATATCGGCCTTGCCGAAGCGCGTCTCACCCAACCCGTACCGCCTGCTTCCGCCGCACGCATCGAAACGAACCTTCCCTCCACCACCGCCACATTCGATGTGTTGCGAGCAATCGCGGAACACCTCGGCTATCGACTCGCCTAACATACGTCGCACCAAGCCTTTCGCAACATCACCCACTTCGCCATTGCCACCGCTTGCTCATCCAGATATTCCGGATGATGCAAAGCCTCTAGCCGGCAACCTTTCCCCTTCACGGAGATTCTGCCGATGACTGCTCATACCCATCAAACCTTGCGCCACCCTCTGAAATTTCGCACGCTGCAGGTACTGCGCGTCGAGCAATTGACACCGCATATGCAGCGCGTTGTTTTCAGCGGTGATGAACTTCAAGGCTTTATCAGCGCTGCGCCGGACGATCATGTAAAGCTGTTTTTCCCCAATACGAGCGGCGACATCGTGACGCCTGTAATGGGCAGTAACGGCCCGGAATATCCACCAGGCCGCGACTACTCACCGATGCGCGATTACACACCTCGCCATTACGATACGTCACGCAACGAACTGACGATCGATTTCGTGCTGCACGGTGACGGCCCTGCCTCGCTTTGGGCTGCGCGGTCCGAGCCGGGCCAGCAAATCGGCATGGGCGGCCCACGCGGCTCGGTAGTGATCGCCAACGATTTCGATCACTACGTGCTGATCGGCGATGAGACCGCGCTGCCTGCTATCGGCCGATGGCTCGCGGAAATGCCCGAAACAACAACGGTCGACGTACTGGTTGAAATTCCCGATGCCGAGGATCGTCAGCCATTGCCGTCGCCTGCGCAGGTCACCCTCACCTGGCTGGAACGCCGCGGCACGTCGGCCGATCGCAGCGAATTACTGGAACACGCATTGCGCGCGCTGCGCATTCCGGCCGGCGACACCTTTTACTGGATTGCCACCGAATCGCGTCGCGCCCGCAGCATGCGGCAGTGGCTCAGTCTGGAGCGCAACGTGCCCAAAGACTGGTTGAAAGCCAAGGGCTACTGGAAAGCGGGTGAGGACGATAGCGACGACGATGGCTGATGCGATGAGTTCGCACTTCATCGCATCGACATCGTGTTCTGAAGCTTGGCTACAGTACGTCCAACCATCGTTATCTGACGCTTGCCGCCATCTATTCAGGAATATCCAATGACTGCGATTTATCTAATCGTCACGAGTGACAACGCAAGAGCCCACTCAACGTAGCTCGTCATCAAAGCTTTGGCAGCAATGTCAGGAGGCGCAGACCGAGCAAGCACCTCCTGACGTGATAGCCGTCTAGCCGTCCTAACCAACCGGCGACGGATTGCGCTCACCGAACTGTGCCTGATGCCAGTACGGGTAAGCCTTGACCGGTTTGCTGGCAGCGTCGAGCTTGGCCACCTGCTCCGCGGAAAGGTTCCAGCCGACGGCTCCAAGATTGGCTCGTAGCTGCGTTTCGTCGCGCGCGCCGATCACCACAGTAGCCACCGTCGGGCGCTGCAACAGCCAGTTCAGCGCAATCTGCGGCACCGTCTTGCCCGTCTCCTCGGCGACGGCCTCAAGCGCATCCACCACGGTGTAGAGGTATTCATCATCCACCGGCGGGCCGGCTTCGCTGGTCTTGTGCAGGCGGCTATTGGCCGGCAACGGCTCGCCGCGGCGGATCTTGCCGGTCAGGCGCCCCCAGCCCAGCGGACTCCAAACCACGGCGCCCACGCCTTGATCCAGGCCCAGTGGCATCAGTTCCCACTCGTAGTCGCGGCCGATCAGCGAGTAATAGGCCTGATGCGCGATATAGCGCGGCAAGTTGTAACGATCGGCGGTCGCCAGTGCTTTCATCAGATGCCAGCCCGAGAAGTTGGAGCAGCCGATATAGCGAATCTTGCCCGCGCGGATCAGATCGTCCAGTGCAGAGAGGGTTTCCTCCACTGGCGTCATCGCATCGAAACCGTGCAGTTGGAACAGGTCGATATGGTCGGTCTGCAACCGGCGCAGCGCGGCATCGACCGCCTCGATCAGATGGAAGCGCGATGAGCCGACGTCGTTGGGACCTTCGCCGGAACGAAACGTGGCCTTGGTCGAAATCAGCGCCTCGTGGCGACGCCCTTTCAGCGCGGCGCCGAGTACTTCTTCCGAAGCGCCACCGGAATAGATATCGGCGCTGTCGAACATTGTGACGCCCGCCTCCAGGCAGATATCGACCAGCCGCTTGGCCTCATCGACCTGGGTGCTGCCCCAGGCCTGAAAAAATTCACCTTTGCCGCCGAAAGTACCGGTGCCGAAGCTGAGTGCGGGCACACGGAAGCCGGAGCGGCCGAGTTGTCTGTAATCCATGGTGGGTCCTTTTGAATCGGGAAATGGTGGGAAATAGAAGCACATACCAACGCTTGCAACGCTCGGGTGACCTGTTTCATCGATCCCGGTGCCGGTCTTGTTGGTGCGCTCTTATGACCATGAGTTCAACGCCGGTAGGAAACAAGGGCCAGGTTGAAGGATGACTTTTCTTTCATGTTGCATTGCGCCATCGAGGCGTACACTTGTTGTCGCCTGATCCCCACAGGCCTATCCCTTTATTCCCTTAGCCTCATGCCTGACGCCTCTCAAGCCACCGCAGATATGTCCCTCGCGGCCGTCGAACCACGCCGATTCAGCGTGATCGGGCCGATCCTCAGCACGGTCGCCTTCACGTTTGCCACCTATCTCACGATTGGCCTTTCGCTGGCGGTGCTTCCGGGCTTCGTACATACCAACCTCGGTTTCGGCGCGGTCGTGGCCGGCTTGTCGATCAGCACGCAATACGTGGCAACCCTCGTCAGCCGCGCCCGTGCCGGGCATATGGCCGATACGCTGGGGCCCAAGCGCACTGTATTGACCGGACTACTGATGTGCGGCATAAGCGGGCTGCTGCTGCTGCTGGGCGCGCTTGCTGTGGCGATACCTGCCCTGAGCCTGGGCCTGATCCTGATCGCGCGGCTGGCGCTCGGCTGCGCCGAAAGCTGTACGGGTACCGGCGCCATCGCCTGGGGTATGGGCCAGGTTGGTCATCAACATACGGCGCGGGTGATTTCATGGAATGGCGTTGCTACCTACGGCGCCATTGCCGCCGGCGCGCCCCTCGGCGTAGTGATCGCGCACAGCTACGGTTTCGCCGCGATCGGCGCAGTATCGCTGGCGATGATGCTGGTTGCGTTTCCGCTGGCGCGGCGCAAGCGGGCCACGGCGATCGCGGTTGGCGAGCGCTCCTCCATCCGCAACGTGGCCGCGCGAGTGGTGCCGTATGGCATCGGCCTGGCGCTGGGCTCGATCGGTTTTGGTTGCATCGCCACCTTCATCACGCTGTTCTATGCCGCACACGGCTGGGCTGATGCAGCGCTGACACTGAGCGTCTTCGGGATCATGTTCGTCGGCACACGCTTCGTGTTCGGCAAGATGATCGTGCGCGTTGGCGGCTATCGCGTGGCGATCGTGTCGTTTGCGGTCGAGGCCGTCGGGCTGGCCACGCTGTGGCTGGCCGGCGACATGTTGATCGCCGCGGCCGGCGCCGCAGTAGCGGGGCTGGGTTTTTCGCTGATATTTCCCGCACTCGGCGTGGAAGCAGTCAACCGCGTGCCGGAAAACAGCCGCGGCGCAGCGATCGGCGTGTTCTCGGTGTTTCTCGATGTGGCGATGGTCACCGTCGGGCCACTCGGTGGCTGGATCGCAGCCGGCATGGGCTTCAATAGCGTCTATGGATTCGCCGCAATGGCTGCCGTGATGGCAGTGGCGTTGACGCTGGTGCTGAAGACCCGAACCGAACGTTCTGTCGCCGTGGCGTAAGGCGAAGATTTCGCGCTACCCAACTGTGAAGATTGACCAGCCGCCGGTTGCCGCTATAGGGGCTGATGCGCAGACGACGATGTGGGTTCGTGCCATCGTCAACATGTCCACGACATGGATCAGACCCTGGCCGCCGAGGGTGTGGAAGATAGGCCGCGCAGGATCTGCTGGCCGATATGGGCTGCGATGACGGCCGGGGCTATTATCTGGGACGTCTGGAGCCGGCGGCGGATTTCGTTGCACGCTTCAAATTCACATACGTCAAATCCACGCCGGCAGCCTCATGATTCGATGCATAGCTTTTACAGTCGCCACCGAATTAGCCAACGAGCGTGATCATGGCAGGCGCTGAAGCCTCGCTGCGTATCGGCTTCACACTGGAACACGCCAGCAAGCGCTACGGCAACGTACAAGCGCTAGACAACATCAATCTGGACTTTACTGCCGGCAGCACCACTGCATTGATCGGTAGTAGCGGCTCGGGCAAGTCCACGGTGCTGCGGCTGCTGTTGGGACTGGACTATCCCGACGCGGGCAACATCAAGGTCGACGGTCGCGTGCTCGGTTCAGCGCACGTGCTCGAGCTACGACGGCGAGTCGGCTATGTGATCCAGGAAGGTGGGCTGTTTCCGCATCTCACCGCGCAGGGCAACCTGGCACTGCTGCCGCGCCACCTTGGCTGGAGCGCCGAAAAAATTCGCCAGCGTGCGGAAGAACTCGCCGCACTGACCCACCTGCCGCTCGACGTGCTCAGACGCTATCCCGCTGAGCTTTCCGGCGGTCAGCGCCAGCGCGTGGCCCTGATGCGCGCCCTGATGGCCGACCCCGATGCGCTGTTGCTGGACGAACCATTGGGCGCGCTCGATCCGATCGTGCGGCACGAGCTGCAGGACGAGTTGAAACGCATCTTCGAGCAGCTCGGCAAGACGGTGATCATCGTGACGCATGATCTGGCCGAGGCCGCCTGGTTCGCCGAGCGGCTGGTACTGATGCGCAGCGGCGCAGTAGTGCAGGACGGCAGCCTGCAGGATTTGCGCGAGCGTCCCGTCGATCCGTTCGTCACCCGCTTTGTCGAGGCGCAACGACGGTTGCCCAGGGTGCCGGCGTGAACCGCGCGACGCGCTGGATCTTCAGCATCGGCGCACTGCTTGTGCCCATGCTGGCCCAGGCTTCGCCCGTACGTATCGGCTCCAAGGTCTTCACCGAATCGGTGATCCTCGGTGAACTGGCGAAAGCCATCGCCGGCCAGGCAGGCGTCAATGCCGTGCACCAGCGCGAACTGGGTGGCACCAGCATTCTCTGGAAGGCGCTGCAGCAAGGCGATATCGACGTCTATTCCGAATACACCGGCACGATCACCCACGAACTGCTGAAAAACGTGGCACCCGATGCCGACATCCCGACCCTGCGCGAACGATTGAAACCACTCGGCATCGGCATCACCGATTCACTGGGCTTCAACAATACCTATGCCATCGGCATGTTGACCGACAAGGCTGCGCAGCTGCATATCAGCAAGCTGTCCGACCTGGCCGCACACCCTGACTTGCGCTTCGGCTTTTCCAACGAGTTCATCGATCGCACGGACGGCTGGCCCGGCATCCGACAGCGCTACGGCCTGCCGCAAACGCAGGTTCGCGGGCTGGATCACGCGCTGGCGTATCGCGCGGTGGCCAGCAACGGAGTCGATGCGATCGATCTTTACAGCACCGATGCGGAAATCCCCTACTACCACCTGCGCACGCTGGACGACGACCGTCATTACTTTCCGCGCTACGAGGCGGTGTATCTGTACCGATTGGCGCTGCTGCAGAGTGCGCCGACATTCGTCACCGCGTTGCAGAAACTGGCAGGCCGCATCGACGAAAACACCATGCGGCAGATGAATGCAAAAGTGAAGTTGCAGGGCGCGAAAGAGGACGTGGTGGTCGCAGCCTTTCTCGGCATCCGCGCAGACACAAGCGCTGATGCCGGACTGTGGTCGCGCCTGCTCCAGACCAGCATCGATCACATCAAGCTGGTAGTTCTGTCGCTGGGCATGGCCGTGCTTTTGGCGATTCCACTGGGTATTTTGGCAGCCCGATTGAAGCGGCTGGGCCAACTGGTGATCGGGCTGACTGGCATTCTGCAGACCGTACCGTCGCTGGCGATGTTCGTCTTCATGATTCCGATTTTTGGCATCGGCACGTGGCCGGCCATCGCCGCACTATTTCTGTACAGCCTGCTGCCCATCGTACGCAACACGCATGCCGGGCTGGTCGGCATTGCACCGGAGCTGCGCGAGTCGGCCGCCGCGCTTGGCCTGCCGCGCGGCGTGCGGTTGCGCCGGGTGGAGCTGCCGCTGGCGACGCGCTCGATCCTTGCCGGCATCAAGACCGCTGCGGTGATCAACGTCGGCACTGCCACGCTGGCAGCCTTGATCGGCGCCGGTGGCTACGGCCAACCCATCCTCACCGGCATCAGGCTGGATAACATCAACCTGATCCTCGAAGGCGCCATTCCTGCGGCGCTGCTGGCGCTGCTGGCACAAGGCCTGTTCGAAGGCATCGAGCGCTGGCTGACGCCGCGCGGACTTCGGCTTGAGGCCCGGCAGTGAGCTGATCGTGCATTGATGCAGCCGGTTAATCAGCAGCAGCGGGTGCGGTGTGCCGATCAAAGCGATGTAACCGTGGCCTATGCCATAGCGAAAGGTTTCACGACTAGCCATCACCGTGGTTTTGCCTGACGAAACACATAACCGATCAAATATGGCCGTACAAACGTCCAAACGTCTGTGTGTTGACAATCCGCTCGAGTCATGTCGACCATGCAAGTCTATCCAGCCAAGAAATCACTCTTCATGTCCAAACAGCCAGCACTGGCAATCGTGTACGAGCATCCCGAGTGGTTCAAGCCGCTTTTCGCCACGCTCGATCGTCGTGGTATCGACTACAAGGCCTTTCGGTTCGAAAACCATCGCTTCGATCTCGTCGAAAAACATGCACCCGCACCGGTAGTGTTCAGCCGCCTGGCGATGAGTTCGTTCCTGCGCCAGGACGAACACCCGATCTTCTACGCGCAAGCGCTCTACGCGCACTGGGAGTTGAACGGCGCCCACGTCATCAATGGCAGCAAGGCGCTGACGATCGATGCGAACAAGGCGCGCCAGCTCTCGGTGATCCAGTCGCTGGGGCTGGCTATTCCGGCGACACGTGTGGTGCATCGACAGGCCGATATCGTGGCGGCAACCGAAGGCCTGCGTTTTCCGGTGATCGTCAAGGTGAATATCGGTGGTTCGGGCGCAGGCGTCTCGCGCTACGACAGTGTTGATGAGCTGAAGCAGGCCATCGCCGATGGCAGCACGCCCAAGGGCATCGACAGCGTGCTGCTGGTGCAGGAGTACGTGCCCGCGAAGGACAAGCACATGGTCCGGATGGAAACGCTGGACGGCAAGTTCCTCTATGCCATCTCGCTCAACACCGATGGCGGCACGTTCGATCTGTGCCCCGCCGATGTATGCCTGATCGACAAGCCCACCGTCACCGTGCAGGAGTTCAAGCCTGACACCGAGGCAATCCGCGCAGCCGAAGCCATCGCCCGTGCGTCGGGACTGGATATCGGCGGCATCGAATTCATGATCGACGAACGCGACGGCGCACGTCGCTTCTACGACATCAACGGCCTGTCCAATTTCGTGGCCGATCCGCTCAACGTGCTGGGCTGGGACCCGCACGAAAAGCTGGTCGACTACCTGGAAAACGTCATCGCATCCACGCAGGAGAAAGCGGCATGAAGTACGGTTTCTGGGCACCGGTATTCGGCGGCTGGCTGCGCAATATTCGCAACGAGAACATGGAAGCGAGCTGGGACTATCTCAGCAAGCTGTGCATCCGCGCCGAACAGATCGGCTACGACCTTACCTTGATCGCCGAGCTCAACCTCAACGATATCAAGGGCGTGACCGAACCGGCACTCGACGCATGGTCCAGCGCCGCAGCACTGGCCGCGGTGACGAAAAAGCTGGAGATCATGGTCGCTGTACGCCCGAATTTTCATCAACCCGCGCTGTTTGCCAAGCAGGCGGCGAATATCGACCGCATCTCCGGCGGCCGCCTCGCGCTCAACGTGGTGTCCTCATGGTGGGCTGACGAGGCCACGCAATATGGCCTGCAGTTCGACCAGCACGACGATCGCTACGGCCGCACCAACGAGTGGCTGCAGGTCGTCGATGGCCTGTGGACACAGACGCCTTTCAATTTCACTGGCGAGCGCTACCAGCTGAAGGACGCAATCTGCGAACCGAAACCACTCTCCTCACCCCGCCCGACCATTTACGCCGGTGGTGAATCCGAAGCGGCCAAGACGCTGATCGCCAAACGCTGCGATGCCTACGTGATGCACGGCGACGAGCCGGAATTCATCGCCGAGAAGATTGCCGACATGCGAGCCCGCCGCGAGCGTGAAGGCCTGCCGCCGATGATCTACGGCATGGCCGCTTACGCCATCGTGCGCGATACCGAGAAAGAGGCGCTGGCCGAAGTCGAGCGGATCACCACGCTGGATCCCGAGGCCGCCGGCTTTGCCAACTTCGACCAGTGGCTTTCCGGCACGCAGCTGGAGCGCGAAATGAAGATCAAGGAATACTCCGTCTCCAATCGCGGCCTGCGGCCGGGGCTGGTCGGCACGCCGGAGCAGGTGCGCGCACGCATCGAAGCATTTTCTGCGGCAGGCCTCGACCTGCTATTGCTGCAAATGAGTCCGCAGCTGGAGGAGATGGAGCGCTTCGCGGCGCAAATAATTGCGCCAACGGCTATTGCTCACGGATAAATTCGGCAACGATCACGATGAGCCGTCTTGCAAGGCATCATAGCCGGACGGCTTGTCCCATATGGATCGCAGCAGTCGCTCGAACATCGAGCCCCCGATCAAATGGGTGAGCAGATCGTGGAAGGTATTCAACAGGTAGACAATCACTGCCGAGGCGTACTCGGCCGTTTGCTTCGATAATGCGGCTCCCAAGCCGGCAAACTTGCCGGTGCTGTGTGCTTGCTCATGGGCCGTCGCGAGACAAGGATGGTGGTCTATGGTGAGGTCAAGGCTCTTTTTGTAGAGCGCGACAACACCGGTTTCATCAAAGATGGGCGATAGCACTGCGTCCACTTCATGCCATATCGAGACTGCAAAAGCCGCAAGTTGGGTAATATCTGCGTTGGCGCCGAGCCGCCTTGAGAGCATGGCTCCAATACCGTGTGCATCATCTTGTCTTGGCTGCATCTGTGCTCTGAAGAAAACGCGACATACGCTCTTTCGATAGCGAACATAGGTGTAGTTTTGTTATTTGAAAGTATTTGAAATGTAAATATGTCTGAAATGTAATGCGCCAGAAAGTCTGTGATGCAGTCGCCATTTACGAGAATCCGTACAGCGAAGTGAAAGACCGACCTCGACTCGTCATGTCATGAGGTCTGATTCAATCTGTAGTCGACAATCCATCGGCAACGTCACGATAAATTCGCTACCGAGGTTACGTCCGGCGCTGCGACCGGTCACGCTACCCTGATGCGCCTCGACGAGTTCGCGAACCACAGCCAACCCAATACCAAGCCCACCGCTGGAATAATCCAGCGCGCGTTCGTCCTGCACGAACAAGTCAAAAATGTGCGGCAATGCCTCGGCCGAGATGCCGATGCCGTTGTCCGACACGATAATCTCCATCGACTGATCGCGCAGGATCAGCGCCAGCGAAATCTCACCGCCCTGCGGCGTGTACTTGGATGCGTTGTCGAGCAGATTGCTGAATATCTGCGCCAGCCGTACCGGATCGCCATGAAAACCGATCGGCGCGGACGGCAGCTCGTTCGTCATATGCTGCTCTCTTGCCTCCATCGCCGGTCGACAAGCCTCGATGGCCATGCGCAGCACGCCGATCATCTCCACGCTGCCGCGTTCAAGCCGCAGCTTGCCGGTGCTGATGCGCGAGCCTTCCAGCAGATCACCGATAAGCCGGGACATATGTGTCACCTGACCGTCGATGATCACCTGCAACCGCGCCAGCGATAGCTCGTCGTTGGTATCACGATCGATCATCAGGCTGGCGGCCACGCGTATCGGTGTCAAAGGATTACGCAGCTCGTGCGCCACCATCGCCATGAATTTGATCTGCTGGCGGTGCGCCTCGCGGGCATGTGCCTCCAGCTCCTGCGCAGTCAGCGCGGCCATCACCAGCTGCTCGTTCGCATCGCGCAAATCGGCGAAGCGACCTTCTTCCGCGACTGGCAATGACTCGTGACGGACCAACGGCAGCAGGTGAATCCCTGCCGAGCGCGGACCTGGCTCACCTAATGGCACTTCACCGTGGAACTGGAATCCACCGGGCCCGAGGCCTTTGGAACGGTACATGGCAAGATCAGCCCGATCGATCAGAGTGGCCATGTCAAGGCCATCTTCCGGATACATCGCAATGCCGAGGCTGGCGGAAAGTTGCACTCTCACCATGCCGATGGAACTGGGCAAGGCGACGGCAGCAAGCAGCAGAGCAGCGATGCGTGCGGCATCGGACGCATCGGAAACATGAGTGAGCAGGACCAGAAATTCATCGCCGCCGTGACGGCTGACGGTATCACCATCCTGCAGTACCGATTTCAACCGGCTGGCTACCAGCTGCAGTACCACATCGCCACCGGCGTGACCCAGCGTGTTGTTGATGTAGCGAAAATGGTCGAGATCGAGAAAGAGTATGGCGAGGTGTGCCTCGCGCTGATTTGCCGAGGCAATGGCGACCGTCAGGCGATCCAACATCAGCCCACGGTTGGCGGTGTGGGTCAGCGTATCGCGCTGACTGGAATAGGTCAGCTCGCTCAGATTGGCGATGGCCGTTTTGGCAATGCCTTCCGCGCTCAGTGCGGCAAGCACCAGCATCTGGTTGGCCTCCTGCAGCTGGGCTACGCGATTACCGCTGACGTCGAGCTGCACGGCGGCCAGCTCCTGTCGCAACCTGACCAGATCCGCCCGCAGGTCATCGGCCTGCCCGTTGAGCAACGCAAGCGTCTGCGTCGCTTCGGCCTCAGTGAGCGGATCGATCCGGTCGTTCACGGCGTCGACGGCATGGTGCTGTACTCATCCATCGTCGGCGCCAGAGGTCGGTCCGTTCAACAGGCGGTGGCTGCGGGTTGGTCTGCCGCCCAGCAGCCCTTCGTAGCCGACAAGCATCTCGTCGATCTTGATGCCGTCGTCGTCGATATGGAACAGATGCAGCGCGTTCGAATGCGCGCTGCCGCGCACCTTCACCACCGCCATCATGCGTTGAAGCCGACTGTCCACTTCGATATATCGCTGCACGATAATGGCGTCGGTAAGAAACGCCGTGCCATAGGGACTGAAGCGCAGTTCGCTGTAACGATCCTCCAACTCGGAGGTCATCAGCACGGTGACGCCGATATCGGTGAGCGCCGACACCAAACGCGACAACGACTCGCGAAAGTCTTCGCGAAAAGTAGGCGCCAGCGCCAATTCGAATCCAGACAACGAATCGATCACCACGCGGGTTGCCTTGAGCCGGCGAATCTCTGCGATCAGCAGTATTGCGATCTCATCCACCGACAACGCGAGCGAGCGAGTATCGACCACGCCGACACGGTCGCTCTCGATCAGCTCGGCCAGCACGCGACCACGAGACTGCTGGGGACGCTGCTCGAACGCGGCGATCACGCTCGTTTCCCCCAAGCGCGCACCCTCGGCCAGAAAAGCTGCTGCCAGGATGCTCTTGCCCGAACCCGACGGGCCGGCAACGAGCAGCGAATAGCCGCGCGGCAAACCACCGCCCATCATCGCGTCAAGACCCGGCACACCCATCTGCACCCGAACATCGGAGGCAGGCGCGGGTTGCCAATCCGTAAGCGAGACCGGCGATGTCGGCGCAAATACATGGATCCCGTTGTCGCTGATGCGAAAGGTGTGCAGCCCCGGCAGGGACGGCTGCCCGCGCATCTTCATGATCTCCATCTTGCGCACCATCGAATTGCTCTGCACGCTTTGACGTAGCCAAATCAAGCCATCGGCGACAGTGAATACCGGGCTGGGATCGTCATCACTGAAATATTCACCGAGCAGGAACGTGGTGGCCTGCCATGTCGTCATCTGCATGCCGAGCTGCTGAATGAACTGCTGCAAGCTGATGAAAGGATTGCTCTCGCCTTCGCCGGCGAGAATGACCGAACGGAACGAGTCGACAAACACCAGCGAGGGACTGTGCGTTTCGACCTCGGCAACCATCCGCGCCAGCACCTTGGACAAATCGCCGGTGGCGGTTTCTTCGGCCAGGTTGATGAAGTGAACGGACTGATTGACCTTTTCCGTGTCGAAGAACTCGAACTGCTGCTGGTAGCGGAACATTTTCAGCGGCGGCTCGCCGAGTACCGTGAAATACAGCGCAGGACGCTGCGGCGTGGCCAGCGCAAACATGATCTGATGGGCCAGCGTTGTCTTGCCCGAGCCCGGCGGACCGGCGATGAGGTTGAAGGAAAACTCCGGCAGACCGCCGCCGAACACCTCGTCCAGTCCGGGTACTCCCGTGGCGAGGCGATGGATGATGGCTTTGACCCTGGTCATGGCGAGGTGTCCTTTACGGCATCGCCGCTGAATGGTTTATCCCTTACCGAACGCAGCAGCCGCTCGAGCAGCGACCCACCGATCAGATGAGTAAGAAGATCATGGAAAGTGTTGAGCAAAGCGATAATGGCGGCAGACGCCTCTGCTGGTGTCTGCTGCGATAGCGCGATATCGAGGCCCGCAAACTCGCCGGGGCGTAATGAACCTTCATACGCAGTGACAAGACAGGAATGATCGGCAAGCGTCAGGTACAGGCTGCGCTTGTACAGTGCCGCAACGCCAGGCTGGCCAATAATCGGGGCTAGCGCGACATCAATGTCATGCCATATCGAAACGGCAGCGGCGGCAATGGTCGTCGGGGCCGCACCTTCCCCCACTCGTCTGGCAAGCAAGCCTTGGATACCGTGTGCGTCGGTCGGCATCTGTGGTCCGGAGAACACGCATCGTGCGCATTTGGAAAACCCATAATACGCGCTAATGTGTGTCCGTAAGGCGTTTAATCGCTTGAGGTCGTATATCGGGAGAAAGTCCAGATCAACGCGACCAGGCCGGTGCATGGAACAGGTAATCAACACGGCGTTGGACGGTGCCTTTGCTTGCCAGCCTGTACCCGACGGGGTGACACTGCAAAGTCACGCGACCCTGCGAGCAATCGATGAGTTTGGCCGAGACGCGACGTGATCAGCTGTTCCCCACACTCTGTGCGGTGCAGATAGCAGTAGCGCAGCATTTTGCGACGGCACCGCCGCGACGATTCGAGCCGGGCGAAACACTGTATGCCCTGGGCGAACGGCACGCATCGGTATTTATCGTCACCTCGGGCGAAGTGACGGTCACTCGCGGGCATGCAATGGGTGAGGATCAGCTAATCGCCGTGCTGCCGATTGGCGGCATCACCGGCGAAGTGAGCCAGCTCGGTGGACGCTCGGCGCTGGCCGAAGCGCGTGCCGGAACCTCCGGCTGCGAAGCGTTGCGTTTCGATACAGCGCATCTACGTGCGCTGATCATCGGCTCGGCCGAGATCGGCGAGATCATCATGCGGGCTTTTCTTTTGCGCCGTACCGCGCTGATTGCGGAAGGTGCCGGCACCTTGCTAGCTGGTCGGCCGGGTGAGCCCACGCTGGTGCGACTGCAGGGGTTTCTCACCCGTAACGGCCATCCGTATTCGCTGCTCGACGTCGCTGACGGTGGCGATGGTCAAGCCCTCGTCGAACGGTTTGGCGTACATGACGATGAGTTGCCGATCGTGCTGTGCCCCAACGGTTCGCTACTGAAGCATCCGACCAACGTCGACCTTGCCGCGTGCCTCGGCATGACGCCGGAGCTCGATCCGGATCGGATCTTCGACGTGGCCGTGGTCGGCGCTGGCCCTGCCGGCTTGGCGACGGCAGTGTATGCCGCGTCCGAAGGCTTGTCGGTGCTGGTGCTGGATACGCGCTCGTTCGGTGGGCAGGCCGGCGCATCGGCGCGCATCGAGAATTACCTTGGCTTTCCCACTGGCATCTCCGGCCACGCATTGGCCGCACGCGCATTTACCCAAGCGCAGAAGTTCGGCGCCGAGATTGCCATTCCGGTCAATGTCACTGCGCTGGAATGCGGCGGCGATGAGCGCCAACCAGGCGACCTTTTTACCCTGCGGCTTGAGAATGGCATCGGTATGCAGGCGCGCAGCGTCGTGGTTGCGTCCGGTGCGCGCTATCGACGCATCGATATCGAGAACCTGAGCCTGTTCGAAGGCGCTGGCGTGTCGTATTGGGCCTCACCGGTGGAAGCCAAGCTGTGCGAGGGCGAGGAGATTGCCCTGGTCGGCGGCGGCAACTCGGCGGGACAGGCGGTCGCCTTCATGGCGCCGCGGGTCAAACATCTGCACCTGGTCGTACGCGGTGATTCACTCGACGCATCGATGTCGCGTTACCTGATCGAACGTATCGCCGCGCTGCCCAATGTCACCTTGCATACGCGTACCGAAGTCACGGCGCTGCAGGGCGACGTGACCAGTGGACTGACTGGCGCCACGTTCCGTCATCGCGATACCGGTGCCGAGTGGACCGGGCCGCTACGTCACCTGTTTCTGTTCGTTGGCGCCGATCCCAACGCGGCATGGCTGGAGAGCTGCAACGTCGACGTGGATGCCAATGGCTTTATCTGCACCGGCCAGACCGCCAGCGGGCCGATATGGTCGGCGGCTGCCCGCGCACCGCTGGCGCTGGAAACCAGTGTGCCCGGTGTATTCGCCATTGGCGACGTACGTGCTGGCTCGACCAAGCGCGTAGCCGCAGCAGTAGGTGAAGGCGCCCAAGTCGTTGCCGCCCTCCATCAGGTACTTGCTGCATCCCCTGCCCGACTACCGGAACCTGCCGCATGAGTGATTACTGCAAGCACCTCGCCGATATTGCCGACGTAACGCCACGCACGCTTGGCTGTGAGGAATGCCTCAAATCCGGCTCGCACTGGGTCCATCTGCGGCTGTGCCGGACCTGCGGTCACGTCGGCTGTTGCGACCAGTCGCCGGGACGCCATGGTACCGCCCACTACCATGCCACCAAGCATCCGATCATCGAAGGCTACGATCCCCCCGAAGGCTGGGGCTGGTGCTTTGTCGATGACACTCTGGTCGACCTACCCGACCAGACGCCACAAGTGGGGCCGATACCGCGATATGTCTGATGCCTTGGCAGGCTTGTTTGGATGTCTAAATGATCACCTAGACAATCAACTTGCTGTCAGCAGCTCGATCCCTCGTGAGGCGACTCTGCTTGATCGTATCGACGTGAACCTCCGCATGAAAACAAAAGGTCCGATGGTAAGAGTTGTCATCTCTCGCCATCGGACCTGAGTTTCACTCCATCTATTTCCAGCGAATCAAACCTTGCCGATCGATTCGCCGCACCGCACTTCTTCTTACCGCCCCAAGTCTTGCAGGAAACGGTTGGTGTATTGCAACGACGTACTGCCGCTGACCGAGTTGCACGTTGCCGACGCCGAACCGGTATTGCTTGAACAAGGTGTATCGCGATCCAGCGACCAGAAATGGATGCCCACCAGGCCATTGCTCACTGCGTAATTGGTGAGCGTATCGACATCGGTGAGAGAGAACACTTCGCTGGAGACATCGTTCATGCCGATCATCGGCGTCAGCTCGATCTGGCTGGCCGGAATGCCGTAGGTATGCTCCAGATTTTCCGCTGCCTGGATCGCGGACTGCCCCATGTTGCACGCGCCGTTGGATACCACGCAGACGCTGGAACTGGCCCCACCAAAATCCATCACCATCAGGTTGATCGTGTAACTGCTGAGGTTGGCACTCTTGATCGACTTGACCACCATATCGCCCAGCGAGTTGAGCCCGCCGTAACTGCCATCCGATGCTCCCAATGTGGCCAGCGTGAAGGAGATGCGCAGATTCGGATACAGCGTGTGCGCATACGCGGCCTCGGTCACCAGACTGGTGATCTCCGCCTGGGTCTGGCCTCCTTCGATATCGAAATCCATGCCGACCAGATGCGATGAGTTGTAGGTCGAAAGGAATTGGGCCATGCCCGATGGCGTCGAGCAGGTGAAAACACCCGCCTGACCGCCGGTGGAGACCACGTAGTTCACGCCCGCATTGGAAAGCGCCTGAATGTTTGCGCTGGCAAAGCTGGCCGCGGGAATACCGCCCCAGTTCTCGCTGCCGCATTCGCCCGTTGCAAAAGCCAGCGTGATTGCGCCGAGATTGGGTTCGACGGTCGAGACAAGACTACCGCTGCCAACCACCGGAATCGCTGTGCCGGTCACCGCCGTTTGCATCACGTTGGTGTTCCAGTTGAGATTGATGGTGACGTCCTTGTACGGACTGAACAGCAGACTGCCTGGCGCAGGGGCTGGTGCAGGAGCGGGGGCCGGTGCGGGAGCTGGCGCGGGCGCCGGTGCAGGAGCCGCACCGCAGGAACCTTGAGATGTCCAGGGTTGGCCGGAGCCCGCCCCACCATTGTTGGTCGCCGGGTCATTGCCCTGCGTCCACCAGTTCGCCAGATAGTTGATGCCGTTTTCGCTGGCAGTATTGCCGGCGGTGTAAACCTGCGACGCGCTCCAGGCCGCCGCGCAACTAGGCGCAGTCTGCGCCTGCAGCGTCTGCACGGGTACTGCGGCCAGCAACGCCATGGACAAACCTGTCGCTGCGACGCTACCGAAAGCGCCAAGTGCCAGACGCAAGCGCAGGGCGGGCCGTTTTACAAAGGGTGATGGTGGTTTGACTGACATGGAATCCTCTCCAGATGGACTTGCATCAATACGAGTGAGTTACCAAGGCAGTTCACAGCCGCAATCCGATCAGCCATGTGGGGATGTGCCTCATCGCGTCCCTGCACGCTACCGCTTGTTATGCGTGAGATATGTCCCGTGATAGACCTTAATGACAACGTTGTCTATTGGAAAAAATCCCAACTGTGACGGTGCGCGTGAAACGCCGTAGGGCGCTGATGCAGCCTCGGGATGGGCAATAGCTCGCTTCTGTTTTGCTGCTTATGCAGCATCTCAAAGCGAAAGTGGCTCTGCTGTTTGACTGGCTTGATATCGCACTGCAGCAGTGTTGATCGCGCCTCGGCAGATCGAAGCGCTTTCCAGGCGTGCCCGAAAGTGAGTGCAAAAATTAGGAGGTGGATCTAATTGAGCAAAACCATGTCGCATCCCCACAAGAAATCTTCGCCTGCCGCGTCATGACGCTAAACCTTATTCGGCGACCATCACGAATGAGGGCGTGAAATGACAACGTTATCTATGTGTACTGAGTGGAGAGCGGACGACACCCTTGCGCTGCGTCAGGCCTTCTTCTAATCAGGCTTTCTTCTAATCAGGCTTTCTTCAAAAAGCAGACTTTCAGCACCAGCCCCTTGATCTTGTCCGAACTGCCTTCGATATGTTCGTCGTCGCCTTCGACCAAACGAATGTTCTTGATCACCGCGCCCTGCTTCAACGGGATCGACGAGCCCCTGACCTTCAGGTCCTTGATCACGACGACGGTGTCACCGGCGGCAAGCACATTGCCATTGACGTCCCTCACCAGCGTGTCGATATCGGTTGCCACACTTGCGGCGATGGGCCATTCGTGGACGCACTCTGCACATACGACGCTGTCCCCGTCCGGATAGGTATTTTCCATCGCGCACTGCGGGCAAGCAGGAAAGTCAGACATGCCTTTGTCCATCGGGATCGTTGAAGAACTGCGGAGTATATAGATGCCCGACTCAATGAACCCGACCCTGATCGGGATACCCCGATAGCAACGAACACGCATCCATCGCTACACCGGAATGGCACCTCCATTCTGTCATCGTTGCCCAGCTTTTGACGGAATGTGCATGGCCTGCTGGCGGTGTTGACGAAACACTTCGACACCGGTCGGTCACCCGCGGTAATGTCTACCCACAACCAATATCTGTTCGCTGCTGTAGACGTCCTGACCAGGAGTTTTAATGGCCGACGCAACACCTGTGTTTGACGAGATGGGATGGCCGGACAACGTTCGCGCACCCTATGCCTTGATCGATGCCTGGTTGAAATCGATGCCCGCCGAACAGCTGTCGCTGAAGCGTCGCGAGGCAGAAGTGCTGTTCCGGCGTATCGGCATTACCTTTGCGGTGTATACCGAAGGCGGCGATCCCGAGCGCCTGATCCCGTTCGACTTTATCCCCCGCGTCATGGCGCAGGCCGAATGGGTGCGCTTGCGTCAGGGCCTGGAACAACGCGCGAAGGCGCTGAATGCTTTTATCCACGACGTCTATCACGACCGCGAAATCGTTCGTGCCGGCCGCATTCCCGAGAAGCTGATTCTGCATAACAGCGAGTTTCGCCCGGAGATGGCCGGCCTCGATCTGCCCGGCCAGATGTATTCGCACATTGCCGGCATCGATATGGTGCGTACCGGACCCGACGACTACTACGTGCTGGAAGACAACTGCCGCACGCCATCCGGCGTGTCCTACATGGTCGAGAACCGCGAGGTGATGCAGCGGCTGTTTCCGGACCTGTTCCGTCGCAATCGCGTCGCACCGGTCGCGCACTATCCCGACGAACTGCTTGCCACGCTGCGTTCGCTGGCGCCGCCAAACTGTCCCGGTGAACCGACCGTGGTGCTGCTAACCCCTGGCATCCACAACAGCGCCTACTACGAGCACGCGTTTCTGGCCGACGAAATGGGCATCGATCTGGTCGAAGGTGCCGATCTGGTGGTGGACAAAGACGTCTGCTACCAGCGCACCACCGCCGGCCTGTCGCGTGTCGACGTAATCTATCGCCGTATCGATGACGACTATCTGGATCCGCTGGTGTTCAAGCCCGGGTCGATGCTCGGCGTGCCGGGGCTGCACTTTGCCAATCGCGCGGGCAACCTCACGCTGACGAATGCCATCGGCGCCGGGATTGCGGATGACAAGGCGGTTTACATCCACGTACCGGAAATGATCCGTTTCTATCTCGGCGAAGAGCCGCTGCTGCGCAACGTGCCAACCCATGACTGCAGCAAGCCCGACGAACTGCGCTACGTACTGGACCATCTCAACGAACTGGTAGTGAAAGCGGTGCATGGCTCCGGCGGCTACGGCATGCTGGTGGGACCACACGCCAGTCGCACCGAACTTGAAGATTTTCGCGTGCTGCTGAAAACGCGTCCGCAGGATTACATCGCGCAGCCGACGCTGGCCCTGTCCACCGTGCCGACCTTCGTCGACTCCGGCATCGCACCACGCCATGTCGACCTTCGACCGTTCGTGCTTTGCGGTGCCGATCGCATCCGCGTCGTACCGGGCGGCCTCACGCGCGTAGCGCTGAAAGAAGGCTCGCTGGTCGTCAATTCATCGCAGGGCGGTGGCACCAAAGACACCTGGATACTGGAAAACTGATGCTGGCACGTACTGCAGAAAACCTGTTCTGGCTATCGCGCTACATGGAGCGCGCCGATTACGTGGCGCGACTGCTTCAGGTGACGGGTCAGATGAATGCCGTTCGCGTCGACAGCGACCGCAACAGCGAGTGGGAATCGGCAATTGTTGCGGCTGGCGGCAGCGACAGTTACTACGCCCGCCACACGGAAGCAGACGAACCGTCGGTCATCCAGTTCCTCGCCTTCGATGCGGACAACCCCTCATCCATCGTCAACTGCATCGAGGTCGCGCGTCGCAATGCGCGCGCCGTGCGCACAGCGTTGACCGCCGACATGTGGGAAGCGGTGAACACCACCTGGCAGGAGCTTTCCACGTATCGCAATACGCCGATGACCGAGGATTTGCTCTCCGAATTTCTCGAATGGGTGAAATCACGCGTCGGCCTGTTCCACGGCGTGTGCTCGAACGCGATGCTGCGCCGGGACGGTTTTCACTTCGTGCGGGTGGGCCAGTATCTGGAACGTGCCGACAATACCGCGCGTCTGCTCGACGTCAAATATCACGTGCGGCTGCCATCGGTCAGCGACGTTGGCGGTGTCATCGATTACTACCAGTGGCTGGCGATTCTGCGCGTGGTCGGTGCACGCCGCGCGTATCGCGTGATGTTCAAGGGGCCGGTGGAACCCGCACATGTGGCCGAACTGCTGATCATGCGCGGCGAGTTTCCGCGCTCGCTGGCGTTCTGCTACAACCAGATCACCCAGCATCTGGACCTGATCGAAGACCAGGATCCGCAGCGCGCGGCGGAAGCCAAGCGACAGGCGCATGCGATCTACACGAATCTGCGCTACGGCCAGATCGACGACGTCATCAACAACGGCCTGCACGAATACCTGACCGACCTGATCGTGCGCACCGAAGCGCTGGGTTCGCAAATCTCCGAGGGACACCTGTTTTGATCAGGCAACTTTAATCATGCAACTCACTATCGTTCACGACACCGTTTATCGCTATGGTCAAGCCGCGAGCATGATCATCCAGGCCCTGCGCATGTGGCCCGCACCCAGCGCCGGGCAGACCATCGGCGACTGGCGTGTCAACGTCGACGGCCGGCGATTGCAGCCAACCTGCAGCGACGGCTTTGGCAACCCGGTGGCCACGCACACCATCGACCGCAGTGTGGAAACCCTGCGACTCTCGGTACGTGGCTCGGTCAACACGCGCGATCTGCACGGCGTACATGGTGACCGCAAAGAGTTGCTGCCGCCGATGTTCTACCTGTCATCCACACCGCTGACCGAAAGCAATAAAGAGATCGATGACCTCGCCCGATCCGTCTCCGGTACCGGCACCGGACTGGAGCGCCTGCACCGACTCAACAACGGCGTGCGCGACCGCATCGACTACCTGCCCTATCAGACCGATGCGGAAACCACCGCCGTTGAAGCGTTCGCCGCGCAGGCTGGCGTGTGCCAGGACCATGCGCACGTGCTGATTGCCGCCGCCCGCTCACTGGGTTTTCCGGCGCGCTACGTCAGTGGTTATCTCTGTCCCGTCGAAGGTACCGCCGCGGCTAGCCATGCCTGGGCTGAGATCTTTGTCGAAGATCTGGGCTGGTTGGGTTTCGACGCCGCCAATCGCCAATCGCCGAACGAGCGTTATGTCCGCATCGCCTGCGGTCGCGACTACCGCGATGCAGCACCGGTGCGTGGCGTACGACTGGGTGGTATTGCCGAGTCGCTGGAAGTCGAAGTGTCGATCGCCGAATCCGGGCAATCGCAGTCGCAGTCGCAATCCTGGTAACGATTGCCCCAACACCTTCCGTCTCGAAATCCGGCGGTTTCGTCTGCCGTGACCGAGCGCAGCCTGTGGCCACGGGGTCACCTGTCTGATTTCATAAAAAAGGATTCGTTGATCTCATAATTGCTGCGTGATAATCAGGGCGGGTTACTAGGGAGGCTGTACCCGCACATACCATCACATAGGGGTCGAGATCATGCAAACGCAACGTTTTGCCGCTCGTTCCGAACGGCCCGGTTTTTGGGCCATCCGTCGTTGGGTCGATCATCGCCACCGGGCCAAACGCTTTGCGCTGGCGGCGCTTTCACTTTTAGCCGTCTATCTGCCAACCGCTGTCAGCGCAGCCAGCTCGGGGAGTTTTACCGCTGCTCAGGCGCAGGCCGGCGCAGCAGTCTATAGCCAGGAATGCTCGGTGTGTCACGGCTCGAAGCTGCAGGGTGGCGCCGCACCGGCGCTTAGTGGAGCCACCTTTGGCGCATCGCTCAAGACCAACTATCCGACCGCCGAAAAGCTTTACGGTTTCATCTCCAGCCAGATGCCAGTGAGCAACCCGGGCTCGCTCAGCAAGACCCAGTACGAAGATACGCTGGCTTTCATCCTCGCTCAGAACAACTATCCAGCGGGTAGCGCGGCACTTGATGCAGCCCATCTGGATACCGTGGCATTGCTGCCGTACCCGGCTCAGAACAACGACGCTGCCACCACCAACGCCAATCTGGAAATCCAGAACATCGGCATCTCCAGCCGCATGGTCTACGGCAAGCTGCCTGACAAGGCCAGTGTCACGATTACCGACGACATGATGGCCAGCCCCGCTGACCATCCTGCTGACTGGCTGCTGCACGGCCGCGACTATGCCAACCAGCGTTTCTCGCCACTGAAGGAGATCAACGACGGCAACGTCAAGTCGCTGACCGCCGTCGCCCTGGTACAGACCGGCATCACCAGCAGCTTCGAGACGACACCTATCGTGGTCAATGGCGTGATGTATGCCACCACACCGGTGGTCGACAGCAAGATGAAAATCATCGCGCTGCACGCCGACACCGGCGACATCATCTGGGAGTCGACGTATAACGTCGGCAACTTCAAGATTTGTTGCGGGCCGGTCAACCGCGGCGTGGCCGTGGGCTACGGCAATGTTTACGTGGTTACACTCGATGCACGGCTGATTGCCTTGAACGCGGCCACCGGCGACGTGCTTTGGAACGTCGGCGTAGCCGATCCCACGGTCGGTTATTCGGAGACGATGGCGCCGCAGCTTTACAAGGGCAAGGTCATCGTCGGCAGCTCCGGTGGCGAATGGGCGATACGTGGATTTGTCGCCGCCTACGATGCGACCACCGGCAAGCAGGCGTGGCGCTGGCAGTCGACCGATCCCAAATCGTTCGCTGGCGGTGCGTGGCAGCGCGGTGGCGGCATGGTCTGGACCACGCCGGCCGTCGATCCGGAGCGCGGCCTGCTGATCTTCTCCACCGGCAATCCCAATCCCGACCTGTACGGGGCGGGCCGCAAGGGTGACAACCTGTACACCGATTCGATCGTCGCGCTCAACGTGGATACCGGCAAGCTGGCCTGGTACTACCAGGAAGTGCCGCACGACGTATGGGACTACGACGCCGTGAGCAACGTCGTACTGTTCGACGTGCAGGACACGTCTCATAAAGGCCGCGGCAAGACCATTCCGGCCGCCGGTGAAGCGGGTAAAACAGGATGGTTCTATATCGTCGATCGTCGCAACGGCAAACTGATCCGCAAATCACAGCCTTTTGTCGATCAGTCGAAAAACATGTTCGCGCAGCCGACCAAGGAAGGCGTGCAGATGCTGCCCGGTGCCAACGGCGGTGCCGAATGGTCGCCGCCGGCGTATTCGCCGCTGACCCACGCGGTGTACATCCTGGGCATGAACCAGCTGATGACCTTCACCACCGGCGACGATCCGGGTTTCCAGCCCGGCTCGATGCGTCTGGGCAGCTCGTTCACCAACGTGCCGAAGGATCCGATCCAGAACGGTACCTTCACTGCCATCAACGTCGATACCGGCAACATCGCCTGGCAGTATCACGCGGCGCAACCACTGATCGGCGGCGCGCTGGCCACCGCAGGCAATCTGGTTTTCATGGGTGAAGGCGACGGTTACTTCGATGCCTTTGATGCGACCAGCGGCAAGAAGCTGTGGCGCTTCAACCTCGGCGCGGGCGTCAATGCACCGCCGATCAGTTACAGCGTCGACGGTGTGCAGTACATCGCCGTTGGCGCCGGCGGCAACTTCCAGATGGGCTTTGCCTACGGCGACACGATCGCTATCTTCAAGCTGCCGAAGTAAGCCACTCACGAATCATCGTGATGTAAAAGAATCGGGCAGCCCGTCATGGGCCGCCCGATGGGTTGTTCGCCTAAGTTGCCTGCAATGCGCATGACCTTCAGCGCAGCTGGCTATCCTTGCTGCCGCGCCGATTGAAAGTGCTGGCACTGGCCTGCTCCTGATCCTTCGCCTCCTGGCATGTCACGCAAAGGCGAACGCCCGGCACCGCCTTGCGGCGCGCCTCGGGAATCCTGGCATCACATTCCTCGCAATGCTTCAGACCCGGACCCTGTCGCAGCTGCTGCCGCGCACGTGTCACCGCATCATTGACGGTGGCATCGATCTGGTCCTGCACCGCACCGTCGCCTGCCCAACCGGTTGCCATGAAAGTCTCCCATCAGAAGATTGACTGAAAGCCTGATCTCGCAGGCATGAGCCCTGTTTGGAATGAACATATGGGCGTTGGCGAAGCACTACCAGCAAGCCGACATGGCTCATTCAGATGCCTGACTTCCGACACCATACGCGATGAACGGCGTATTCGACTCAGCCGACACGCGCATCATCGGCCAGCAAATCCAATGGCAACGCATCAGCATTCTCGTTCCATTCGATGCGATTGCGACCTTTGTCCTTGGCACGATAAAGCGCGGCATCGGCGGCGATAATCAAGGCCTCGAAGCGGGTGTCAGTCGTGACCGTGGCAAGGCCGACGCTGGTAGTGACCGCGATATCGTGTTCCGCGAACCGCGCCGGACGGCGTGCCACCTGCATACGCATCTGTTCGCCAATCATGGTCGCCTGCCGCGGATCAACCGACGGCAGCACCAACACAAATTCCTCGCCACCGTAGCGTGCGAACAGCGCATCTTTCGGCAGGCCGACATCCTGCACAACTTCGACGAAATGTCTGATCACCGCATCGCCGGCCACGTGACCCCAGCGATCGTTGACAGCTTTGAAATTATCCAGATCAAACACCATTACACAGCACGGTTCGAGCCGGGCATGGCAGCGCTCCACAAGGCATCGGCCCTCTTCAAATACAGCCGTGCGATTGAGCAGGCCAGTAAGCCCATCCGTACGTGCCAGTCGACGGAGATCCAGTGTCAGCCGTTGCGCCAGCATCAGGGTGAAACCGGTACTCAACAGGAACGTGCAGAGTATGCCGAAGATGTAGTTGCCGGTGACCAGCACCTCATTGAGCATCGCGCTGCTGATCATGCCAGGGAATAACACCATGACCGAACGCACCAGATAGAAACCGGCATCGACAGCAAACACCAGTGCGGTGCACCAGCAGGTACGACGGAGGTCGCGCGGCGCGTGCCACACCAGCAACCAGATCATCCACACATCCCAGACGATGCTACTCGTGCCAAACACCACGGCCTCGACCTTCGGCGACTGCGGCAACAGCACCAAGGCGGCTTGCACCGTCACGTAAAACACGATGTAAGCGATCGGCCAGAACCAACGCAGCGGATAACGCACGTGCACGGCAATGCCCATCAACATCAGCGCATTCGCCAATGCGATCAGGCCGTTGCCGAGAATCGCCGACATCAGCGTGCTCGACTCGTCCAGGCCCTGTGCCAGCGCCGCCAGCGTCAGCACCCAGAATGCCATCGCCCAGATCCGCAGCGCCGGCAACCCACGCAGCACCATACCCAGCAAGGTAAAGCTCAACGATATGGACACGCCGACAGCGATGCCGATGACACCGAGCGTATGCAGATCGAGATTCATGGCTACCCCCGGATAGCGCGTCGGCAACAGCGAGCCGACACCCACATTATCCCTAATTCCGCGAAAAGGATCCTGGCATCTCTATCTCGAGGCCCACGGCCGGCTCCAGCCCGTCAGTCCGACTGCCGCGGCATGGCCAAAAGCGCCAGCAGGGTTAATACCGCGGCGGCGGCCAGGTAATAGCCCACGTAGGCCAGCCCATAGGATTTGGCCAGCGAGGTGGCGATATACGGCGCCAGCGACGCGCCGAAGATACCCGCCATATTGAACGCCAGCGACGCACCGGTATAACGCACCGCCGTGGGAAACATCTGCGCCAGAATCGTGCCCAGCGGGCCGTAAGTCAAACCCATCACACCCAGTCCCAGTGCCAGAAAAAGCAGCACGCTACCGCTGCTGCCCGCGGCAAACAGCGGTGCAAAACCGATACCGAACGCAATGATCAGTACCGTGGAAAGAATCATCGTGAAGCGGCCGCCTCGACGGTCAGCGAGCAAGGCCGACAGTGGAATGGTCACCCCGAAAAACAGCACGCCGACCATCTGCAGTATCAGGAACTGCTCGCGCGAATAACCCAGCTTGGTGGTCGCCCAGCTCAGCGCAAACACGGTCATCAGATAGAACAGCACAAACGTGGCCAGCGCCGCGAAGGTGCCTGCCAGCAGCGCGCGCGGGTATTGCGTGATCACGGTAAGCATCGGCAGCTTTACGCGCTCGTGATGCGCCATGGCCTTCGCAAAAGCCGGCGTCTCGTGCAGCTTCAATCGCATCCACAGACCGATCAGCACCAGCGCGGCGCTGGCCAGAAAAGGCACGCGCCAGCCCCACGCAAAAAACGCGGCATCGCCGATGCCCTGCGTCAGCCACAGGAACAGTCCGGTAGAAAAGAAAAAACCGATCGGCGCGCCCAGCTGCGGAAACATGCCATACCACGCGCGTTTGCCTGGCGGTGCATTCTCGATCGCCAGCAGCACGGCTCCGCCCCACTCGCCGCCCAGACCCAGTCCCTGACCGAAGCGGCACAGAGCCAGCAGCAGCGGCGCCAGCACACCAATGCTCGCGTAGGTCGGTAGCAGGCCAATCGCCACGGTGGAAATACCCATCGTCAGCAGCGCTGCCACCAGCGTCGCCTTGCGACCCACCCGATCGCCAAAATGCCCAAACACTGCCGATCCAATCGGTCGTGCAAAAAACGCCAGCGCGAACGTCGCGAACGATTGCAGCGCGGCCGATGCAGGATCGGCAGACGGGAAAAACAGCTTCGGGAAAACCAGCACTGCCGCAGTAGCGTAAATATAGAAATCGAAAAACTCGATCGTGGTGCCGATCAGGCTGGCAAATAAAATGCGGCGCGGCGAATTGGCCGGCGCGGTCTCGACAACAGTCATTCCACAGATGTCCCAACGATGCAGGTTCGTCGATTCTGCCAGAGCATGTTGGCAAATGCCGACTTTTAACCCCACTGACGGGTTTACAGCGATTATCAGGTATCACCACGGGATCGGAGTCCCATGCTCATCACCCCAACCATGCCAAACGACTGGACTGTCGTCGATATGTTTGCCTTTCTGCAGATGCAGCTGCCGTGGCACAAGCAGGTCGGCTTGTCTGAAACACCAAATGCCGAAACTCACCATGTCACCGACGAAGACTGCATGGCTCGATACCGGCGAGGCGATAACCGGGCGTTTCAGATGCTCTATCTTCGTTACCGAGAAAAGCTGCATCGCTACCTGCTGCGACTTGCCGATCGTTCCATCGAAGCCGAAGAGGTATTTCAGGAGGTCTGGGTCGCCGTCATTCGCGGCAAGGATCGCTACGAACCCAGCGCTCCTTTTGCCGCCTGGTTGTTTTCCATTGCCCATCGTCGTGCAGCCGATCGTTGGCGCACGCTCAGCCGGCACGCGCCCGACTGGCAAAGTCATGGCGACGATGACCGGGATTTCGAACAACGCCCAGCCGTCGCTACACACACGCCCGAACGACTCGCCCACAACGACGAGATGGGTCTGGCTCTGCTCGAAGCGATCAGGAATCTTCCACTGCCACAGCGGGAAGCCTTCCTCATGAAGGCAGACGGCGACCTCAGTCTCGATGACATCGCGATGGCGACACAGGTGTCGCGCGAGACGGTCAAGAGTCGATTGCGTTATGCCCAGCGACGACTGCGTGATGCGCTGGAGGCGTGGCGATGAATGATGAATCGATGGACGATCTTGTTGCGCGCTATCGCAAAGCAGCCCGTGAGGCGCCACGACCTGACGTCGATGCGCGGATGCTCCAGCTTGCCGAAAGTGCAAGCAACGCCCGTCACCGAAATCAGCGCTGGACATGGTTTGCCGCCGCCATCGCCGCCACCGCCGTTTTATGGCTGGTGGGACATCAAACGGCATCGCGTCCGTCACCAACGGCGCGGCTCTCCCTTGATGATGCTACACCGGGATATCTCGACGGCCGCACACGCGCCTACCTTCTGAGCATGGATACCGCACCACCACGCTCGCCCACAGCGCATTATCTGTTGATGCAAAACACGCCATCCCATTGAGCAACCACACCCATATTCCAGGAGAACCACATGAAGAAAACCCTCACCATCGCCTTCGGCATCGGTTGCCTGCTCGCCGGCAACAGTTATGCAAATGTGCCCAAGGGATGGTTCATCACAGGGTCGCAGTCTGCCGACTTCATCTTTGGCAGCGAACCGGGTACACGCAGACCGGGCAGCCATAACGCTTTCATCCACGCCAAGACGAACAGCGATGGATTCGGCGGGCTGATGCAAATCATCAAAGCAGGCCACTATCGGGGAAAACGCGTTCGTTTATCAGGTTACCTGCGTACCAATGATGCTGGCAAAGGGCAGATGTGGATGCGCATTGACGGCGACACTGCCGGGAAAAACCTGGGCTTCGACAACATGGAGCAGCGCGCGCTACAGGGTGACCAGCCTTGGCGTCGCTGCGAGATCGTGCTCGATGTGCCTGTTGATGCGAAAGATATCGCTTTCGGCTTTTTCCTCGTAGGCAAAGGTGAAGTGTGGGGCGACAGCTTTCAACTGGACATCGTCGATAACAATGTTCCGGTCACCGACACCACTGCACAAATCCCCGATGCCCCGGTAAATCTCGACTTCTCGCAATAAGCGGATACAGCCGTTTCCTCGCGACAGGTGGCCATGAGTCTTGCTGCCTGTATTCGCGAGACTGTTGTGCCAATCGATTGCCTACTTTGCCACCGCAGGCCTGCCGTCGGATGTCGTCACGACGGCATCGGCTTTCAACCACGTCTGGGTGAACGTCGCGGGTGCGTTGGCCGCTGAACAGAACCGGTTCGAAAAAGGCTGGCGATATGTATCGGCTCCAACCTGCACGACGGCCGTCGTGGGCGATACACAGTTATGACCGTCGTAGACATCACCGGATACCCAGTGCAGTTCGGCGGTAGCTTCGGCGCCAGGCGCCATACTCACCGGTAGCAGGACAGGACCGGGATGCATGCCCCTGGGTACCTGTCGCACGATCGACAGCAAGTGGTGTGCAGCATCTTCGAAATGCAGCATGGGCAGCGCCGGCATTCGGCAGGCGCTGGTGCTGATATTGCGCACTACCAGCAACGTTCCGGACTGCGACATGCCGGAAAAAATTCCGCCTTTGTTATCGAAGTTGATCGCTACCTGGGATGCGATGCAGTCGGGCAAAGCCGAGCCCGACGCCGCCCGAAAAGCTGTCGCGCCGGCAAATGCGGCCATGGCGAGTGCAATGATCAAAGCAGCATCCTCATGATTCCGGAATGCCAATGCTCACCGTCATGCGGTGAATCCGAAATGACTGCTTCGATTGTCGATCAAATCGATGAGCGCAAGTGCTTTCACTCTATTGGCGTGGCGCAACAACCTCGCCATCTTCCTTGATGAAAGGCATGGCGAACGCCGGAAGAATATCGATCACTGCTTCGGATGGCCTGCAAAGCCGTGTGCCAAGAGGCGTGACCACGAACGGCCGGTTGATCAGGATCGGATGCGCGATCATTGCATCGAGCAGCGCATCGTCGCTGAGATCGGGAGCAGCCAGGCCCAGTTCGGCATACGGCGTGCCTTTTTCGCGCAGCGCAGCACGTGGCACCAGACCTGCATCCGCGATCAGCTTGATAAGCAGCGAACGGCTGGGCGGATGCTTCAGATATTCAACGATCGTGGGCTCAATGCCCGCATGCCGGATCAACTCCAGCGTGTTGCGCGACGTGCCGCAGGCAGGGTTGTGATAGATAGTGGCGATCAGGTTCTGCATCACGTCTCTCCGCGAATTGGTGTTTTGATGGCAGATACCACACCTGCCGCTTGCGACAGCACGCCCGCCTCGACCGCGCCCTTGCGTTCGCTGTAGCGATCGACCAGGTAATCGCTACGCTCACGTACCATCAGGGTGAACTTGAACAGCTCTTCCATCACATCCACCACGCGGTCGTAATAAGGCGAGGGCTTCATGCGGCCGGCATCATCGAACTCCTGCCAGGCCTTGGCAACCGAGGACTGGTTGGGAATGGTCACCATGCGCATCCAGCGGCCGAGCAGGCGCAGCGCATTGACCACGTTGAACGACTGGGAGCCACCGCAGACCTGCATTACTGCCAGCGTACGCCCCTGTGTCGGCCTCACGCTGCCGTCCTCCAGCGGTAGCCAGTCGATCTGGTTCTTGAACACACCGGTCACCGCACCGTGGCGTTCCGGACTTACCCATACCTGCCCTTCCGACCACAGCGACAGCTCACGTAGTTCGCGAACCTTGGAATGATCATTCGCCACGCTGTCCAGCATGGGCAGATCATGCGGATCGAACACGCGTGTTTCGGCACCCAGTCGCCGCAGAATGCGTTCCGCCTCCAGCGCCAGCTTGCGACTGAACGACTGCGGCCGCAGCGATCCGTAAAGAATCAGGATACGCGGCGGATGGTCTGCGCCTTCGGGCAGGCCTAGCTTGACGTTGCTGGGAAGGTCCAGCGCATCGGCCACGATGTTCGGCAAATCATCAATCGTCATGAATGGATTGGTCATGGGTGAATTCGATACCGTTGCTTCGATTCAACAATTCTATCATTATGGAAATATCGAATTACATAGTTTCCCAGCGCTCACCGAATCTCGCACATGCTGAATCTCAACATCGCCGCGCTGGACCGCTTGACGCTGTCCAGCCGGTTGGAAGCAATGGGGCACATGCCGGACGGCAGCACGGATGCCAATCATTGATTCAATAGAGACCAAGCCTATACAGTGATTCTTGCAACCAACCAACTGCAGAGGAGTTACCGCCATCACCATGCAGAGCAAACAGGCCGTCAACATCCTTTCCGCGCTGGCGCAGGAGTCGCGACTGGCGGTCTATCGCCTGCTGATCGAGCACGCTCCCGATGGTCTGGCCGCCAGCGTAATCGCGCAGAAGCTAGGGTTGGCTAACGCCACGCTGTCTTTCCATCTGAAGGAGCTATCGCATGCGGGGCTAGTTGCGAGTCGGCAAGAGGGGCGGTTTATTTACTACTCGCCAGTGATTACCGCGATGAACGATCTGATCAGCTATCTCACCGACCATTGCTGCAGCCAGTCCGATGGCAACTGCACCACCGGCAAGACCGTTACTACGAGAAAGCCCCGCGCCACAGCATCAGCAAGGCTTCGCGCGACAGTCACCCAATAGCAAGATCCACACGCGATCTGGCCTTACACATCAACGCGCATGCCGATCTCCACCATGCGGTTGTCGGGCAACCCGAAGTGCGTGGTGGCCGGCAGGGCGTTGTGTGCCATCAGTGCAAACAAGTGCGCGCGCCACAATGATATGCCACGCATCCGCGAAGCGACGATATTTTCGCGGCTGGCAAAGTAGGTGAACTGCTCGGGATTGACAGCAGCGCCATCGATCTCCATGCCGCTCAGGGCCTCAGGCACGTGAGTGTCCTCCGCGAAGCCGAAGCGCAGATTCACCTGATGAAAACCTTCACCGAGTTCGACCTGATGGATACGATCCTTGGTTCGCACAAACGGCACATTGGCGAACTCCAGGGTCAGCACGATGTTGGTGCGATGGAGAACCTGGTTGTGTTTGAGATTATGCAGCAACGCGACCGGCACACCCGTGCTGCGCGCCGTTAAAAAGACCGCCGTGCCTTCGATGCGATGAGGTGGATGCGCCATGATGCTGGTAACGAAACTCTTGAGCTCCAGGCCGTCGCGGCTAAGGTGACTTATCAGAATGCGCCGGCCGCGATGCCACGTCGACATCAATAGATACATCACTGCGCCCAGCAGCAGTGGAAACCAGCCACCCGAACGGATCTTGAGAATGTTCGCGCCGAAAAAAGCGCTATCGATGGTGATTAGCACCAGACCCAACGGAATCAACGCCACGTAACGCCAATGCCATCCGAAACGCGCGTAAAGCAATGCCAGTATCGTAGTAGCGAGCATCGTGCCACTGACGGCAATACCATAAGCCGATGCCAACGCATCGGAAGAGCGGAAGATCAGCACCGCCGCCATCACCAGTATCAATAACATCAGGTTGATGCCGGGCAGATAGACCTGCCCTTCCACATGATGCGAGGTGTGCTCCACGCTCATGCGCGGCAGATAACCCAACAGCATGGCCTGGCGCGCCATCGAAAACGCACCTGCAATGACTGCCTGCGAGGCAATCACCGTCGCCATCGCGGCCAGCACGATCATCGGATATAGCAGCACATGCGGCACCATGCGATAGAACGGCATCACCGCCGCCGCTGGCGAACCCAGCAAAAACGCGCCCTGTCCGAAGTAGCTCAACAGCAAACACGGCAGCGCCCACGCAAACCATGCCACGCGAATCGAGCCAGCGCCGAAGTGGCCCATATCCGCATATAGCGCCTCCGCACCGGTGAGCACCAGAATCACCGCGCCCAGCGTTTCAAATCCGCGAAAACCGTTCTGCCCGAAGTAATGCAGCGCATATATCGGATCGATCGCCATCAGCACGTCGGGTCGGTCGATCAACCGATAGACGCCGAGCACCGCGATCACTAGCAACCAAAGTCCCATCACCGGCCCGAATACCTTGCCAACATGAGCGGACCCGAACCGCTGCACGAAAAAAAGACCGAGCAGAATTACCACGCTGATCGGAAGCACCCATTCCTTGAGCGCAGGTGCAGCCAGTTGTAACCCCTCGACCGCGGAGAGCACCGACACCGCTGGCGTGATCACAGCGTCGCCGAAAAACAGCGCCGCGCCGATCAGCCCAAGGCCGAGCGCGACCATCAGCAGGCGACGTGGAATCTTGTCCGTGCAAACATCACGCGTCAGCGCCGTCAGCGACATGATGCCGCCCTCACCGTTGTTGTTCGCACGCATGATGAAAGCTACGTACTTGCACGACACCACGATGATCAGCGCCCAAAACACCAGCGACAAAAGACCCAGCACGTTGTCGCGAGTCGCCGCCACGCCATGCGCGTCGAACGCCGCCTGCAGCGCATACAGTGGACTTGTCGCGATGTCCCCGAACACCACGCCTAGCGCGCTCATCACCAGGGCGGTGGATATCGACTGCGGCTTGTCGGACTCGTGCGGCTTCGGCGGGCTATTCAAGATGGATGCTCTTCTTGGTCGATGGTGGGCAGTTCTGAGGATCGCCTGTGGACTTTATGTCGATCGCGACAATTGTCCATAGTCGCCGTCAACGCGTGATGGCGGCGCCATCAAAACGGGGCAGCGCATACGGCATCACTGCGTTACTCTTCCGAGTCATTACCTGCACCGCCTTCGGAGAATATCTGTGAATGGAACGGTCAAGACGCTGCACATAGTCCGTTGGACCTGGGTGTGTGGGTTCGCGTTAATCGCGCTCAGCGTGCCGCATCTCGCACGGGCTGGGGTAGACCATGTCGATGTGACCGAACGCAAGCCGTTTCAACATGGCAAGATTTTTCCAGGCATAGGAACTTACGAAGAAATTCACGGGCGCGCATGGTTCAAGCTCGATCCTAACAGCAAGGCGAACAGCCGCATCGTCGATCTCAAATACGCCCCGCGCGATCATGAAGGCCTTGTTGAGTTCTCGGCAGATTTCGTGTTGGTAAGACCGACCAAAGCGATCGATTCCACCCTGTTATACGACGTCAACAATCGCGGCCATCAAGTCACTGACAGTTTCAACTTTGGTTTGGACTTGAACAAGAAACCGCCCTTTGTTGATACCGGATTTCTGCAGCGTAACGGATTCACGGTACTGGCATCCGCCTGGCAATGGGACGTGAAGCCGGAGAATGCAGATGACCATCCACTGGTTTTCACACCGCCCATAGCAACCGATCACGGCCGTACCATCACAGGGAAAGTCGCCAACGAATTTACCGTTGAAAAACCTGTCGATACGGCATCGTTCGTCGGTATCGACGGGCGTGCCTACGCTGCCGCGATCGCTGATGACGCCAGGGCAGTCCTGACGCAGCGTGCTCATCCTGACGACCCACGTATCGCTGTCGGTCGCGATTTGTGGCACTTCGTAGCCGCGACGGATAAACAGCCGCCGACTGAGATCGCTTTGAAAGGCGGCTTCAAGCCGGGACTGATCTACGAACTGACTTACACTGCGCGCGATCCCTACGTCGTCGGTGCGGGGTTGGCCAGCATCCGCGACCTGTTGTCGTGGTTTCGCACACATCCCTTCGCCGGACTACCACCACCCAGGCACGTGCTGCTATTCGGGGCCAGCCAGACGGGCCGACTCATCACGCAAATGCTTTATGACGGTTTTGATGTCGACGAACAGAACAAGCTGGTGTTCGATGGTGCCCTCAGCCTCGTTGCAGGTAGCGGCAGAGGCAGTTTCAATCACCGGTTCGCCTTTCCCACGCGGGCCGCGAATCTGGTGGTGGATCGTGACTACCCGACTGATCTGTTTCCGTTCACCACGGCAGGCGAACGCGACAGTATCACCGGACAAACGGGCTCATTGCTGGCGCATGCGCGTGACGCGAATGGCAAGACTCCCAAGCTTTTTCTGGTCAACAAATCGACCGAATTCTGGGGTCGCTCGGCGTCACTGCTGCAAACAACACCTGACGGTGGCGCTGACGTTTCGGAAAATCCGAACACACGTCGCTATCTACTCACCGGAATACAGCACTTCCTCTCCCCGAGTCCCATTCGCGGAAGCACCGTCAACTGCTCGGATCCGATCGATGATCTACCGACCCTGCGGGCACTATTGATTGATCTCGACCGGTGGGTTCGTGATGGATCAGCGCCACCAGCCGATGCGTACCCGACCCTGGGTAACGGAACGCTGGTAACGGCGATGCAATATGCGCAAATATTTCCCAAAGGTATTGGCCTTACACCACCAAGTGATCCATTCGTCCCAGAGCGCCTCGATTTCGGCGCTCGTTTTGACAGCCAGGGCCTCGTTGATCGACTGCCTCCCAAACATGGCCAACCTTACTCGGTGCTGGTGCCGAAGCCGGATACCGACGGTACCGATATCGCCGGTTTGCGGCCGGTCGAGGTGAGCGTTCCGCTTGGCACCTATACCGGCTGGAATCCCGGCAGCGCAACCACCGGCTTTGACTGGGCATTCGATCGCTTCGAGGGATCCTTTCAGCCGTTCGCCCGTACCGAAGCCGAGCGAGCATCTTCCGGTGATCCGCGTCCGTCGCTCGCGGTTCGCTATAAATCCAGAGCCGCCTTCATTGAACAGACGCAAGCCGCAGCGAACAAAGCTGTCGCGGCTCATCAGCTACTGCCGGAAGACGTCAATGCGGTCGTCGCCGCTCAGGGAGCTTTTTATGATCGGATCATGGTGCACTCGCCGAGCGATCTGAGTTGCAAATATTTATGGCCAATCAAATTCCCCTGAGCATCCGATGGTTGCTGCGCCGCTATCCGCAACTCAGCCCAGCACCCCTATACCCGATCGCATCGCACATCATCGACTGATGTCATACAAATTCTGCGAATACTTGGTCCCGCCGGCCTTCGTCTTTCAGACACAGCAGCAATGACGGATGCACAGTGGCGAAAGCACGAGTGCCACTGTCGAGACTGGGATGCATGCTTGTGTCAGTGCCGAAAGAACAGATAGATTGCGCTGTAAGGCACGCGCACCTCTGCATCGATACGTCCAGCGTTGCACCCCGTCGAAGGCGCCACGCCGCCTTCGGTGCGCGTACGAACCACGTAGTCGACAGTCGCCATCACGCCATCGCCTTCATGCGATTTCGCGTGCAATACGATCCATGGGATGGCGCCTGCGTTCGGCGATGGCGAAACATTCAGCGACTCGCCCACCACGGCGCTGCCATCGCTGGCCTGCCAAGTCGGGCCTGCGAAATGCTTGCCGATAAGCTTGCCTTTCACGTCGCTCAGCGTTGCCTCGGGTGCTTTCAACGTCCACGCATAGTCGGTGCCCGCTGCCTTGCAAGTATAGATCTGCACACCCTTGCCGAAGGCCTCGACGGCCGGCGACTTTACAGGTGTTGCTTGGCCATGGGCCATACTCACCGCACTGGCAATGACGGTCGCCGCACTTACCCATTTCTTGCGCATCGTTTCTCTCCGGTATTGGTAATGAGGATGCCGGCACTCAAGGAAATACAGCGCCCTGCGTTCGACCGTGCTCGGTACGTTGGTCGTATTCGACGTCATTGTCCCTGAAATGTTGCAGGATCTGCTGACCAAGGGTCTGCAGCTTTTCATCGAGTATCTGGCAGTCCGACTGCGGACCGATCGTTTGCAGCAGATGATCGATCGCCATCGCCTCCATCTCGGCGTTTTCCAGGTGGCCATCCTCATGCCCGCGCAGCGCTTTCAGATAAAGCGACCACCGCCGTTGCAGTGAGTCCGGCACATCGATCGCGGGCTGCCATTGCGGCAACGTGATCTCCACGTTCAACACGATGTTGGAAGAGACTACGGCACAGGTGTTGGACGCATCGCTTTCAGTGACATAGTCCCAGTGCACATTCCACCGGGTATAGCCGTCGTAACGTTTGCCGTCGACTCCGACCGGGCCCTGACTGTCGAGTGAGCGACGTAGTGTGCTGCCGTCATCACCGGTTACCGAATAATAATTGACTTGCTCGTTGAGCACGTAACCATCGGGGTTTCCCGTTGAAGGGGCATCGACGGGTGTGGCCTCGGCAGATGACATGGCAACCAGAACCAGCATCACGTACGCAACGGAGTTCAGCGTATTCGCCAGCATTGCACGCGCACGTCGAATCACTGATAGCAAAGCGCGGTTGATTGGGAACTGCATCGCTGTGATCCGGTTGGGGTGGCGTCAAACCATCACGACCCATGCACTGCATCGTGACAATCGCCAGTATCCAGCTTTGATGACGAATACGATCAGAATGCCATTCTTGAACAAAAAAGAGAGCCGCACATGGCGACTCTCTTCGGTTACAGCTTGAGTGACAGCGCTTGATCAAAACGCTTGTGACTTACTCCATACGTTACATCACTGCGTCAGCGCGTTGATCAGAGCTGGCCCCTGCGGGCTGCCCCAGCCGGTGACCAGATCGAACCCGGCTACCGCCTTGAAGCCAGCGCCACTGCCTTCGTCCGGCTTGTTGCTGCCGCTGGTGATGTCGTGAAAATCGCTCGCAAAAGTCGAACTCACGCCGATGTTGTAGATCTTGGTATTAACGAAGCCGAGTGTGCTTTTACCCGCAGCAACCGACTGCTGGTTGGCCAGTGCCAACAGACCAGCCCAGCGCGGCGCGGCAAAGCTGGTGCCGCCGTAGCCGGTCTCGAAGGTACCGTTGACGACGGTGGGATTATCGAAGTTGGCTTCGGCCGACACGTCTGGATCATTGCGCAGCGTGGTCGAGCCCTTGTTGGTGCTGGTGATCACGCCGGCAAGCGTCTGATAGGCAGGAATCGTGTAGCCAGCCGGCTTGTAGTAACCACCACTGCTGCCAGTCCAGCCGGTTTCCGAACTCCATGAGCCGCCTGGGCCCGTAGTAGTGAGATCGGTACCGCCGACATCCAGGATGTTGGGATCCAGTGAGGGCGCCGCCCAGGTATCGGCGTTGTAAGCGCCGTCATCACCAGTAGCGTTGAGAAAGGTCTGACCCTGCGCGGCAAACTGTTTGTAGATGGCGTCGTCGGCGCTGCCGAAATCACCACCGCCCCACGAGCTGCTGATCACCTTGGCGGTGTTGTCCGTGGCCATCTGGTTGAGGATGTCAGTAGCACTGGAACCCTCGTAGAAAATCACCTGCGTGAGCCCTGGCGCCATGCCGATGACGTTGACGATATCGAGCACCTGCTCGCCGTCGTCACAAGTGGAGGTGCCGCTGCCATCGCCAGCATCGCAAACACCGCTGTAACCGTTGACCAGCACATTCTTGACTGGCACCGACGACGTCATGCCGGTCTTGGTGTAATACAGCGTGACGTCAGCGGTCTTGTAGCCATCGTACGAAAAGATGCCAACCGTCTGGCCGGAACCGGTGAGCGAACCCGAACCGTAATAGGCCGCGCGCATGTCGCTGGGCAGATATTCACCCGACGGACCCGAGCCGTGGGTGCGCGTAATGGCCTCCATATGCTGCGCATTGGTTCCATGCACGAGATGATTTTTTGGCAGGCTGATATTGGTCAGACCGGTGATGCCCAGCAGCGGCACGGCCAGATCCATCGTAGGCTCACGATCAGGCGCAAAAAAGACGCGATTTTCTGTTGGATGCTGATAGTTGGAAAGCTGCATGTGCAGCGCGCGGTTGACGGTGGCGGCCGAACCCTGCACGTCCACCACGCGGCGATTCGCTGTGGTCTGCGTCACGGTCAGGCCATTGGACTTGGCCCAGGCCACCACGGCGTCGTAATCCTTCTGGGTCGCGCCAAAGCGCTCGGTAAACTCGGCAGAGGAGAGGTAGTGATGATAATTGGGGCTTTGCGGATCACGCAGCTGCAGCAGCAAGCTGTCCAGCTCGCTCTCGTTGCGCAGCGGTAAAATCAGCCCAAGCTTCATGCTCTGCGTCTGCGCCATGGTGCCTACATGTGCAGCCTGTCCGGATGACACCGCGGCCGGCAGATTGGTGCTGAGCAAGTGGTTGGCTCCAGCCACTGTCTCAGCAGCTTGCGCGGCGAAGCCAAAGACTAACGCACCAGCAAAAAGTAACGCCGGCACAGACTTCTTGAGAACGGTTTTCTTGCGATTTGCCGAGCTATTTGGCAGTAATTTCACAATCCATTTCTCCCATTTTAGTGTTGTAAACGATGCCATCGAGCATCGTATTTGCCTTTCACTGCGCCCCATGACTCGTGCTGCAGCCGTTCGAATCTAGATAGCGCTGCACGCGTTGGCAATAGGACTTTTAGGAAGTCCTGGCTGTGTAATTTCTTACGTCCCGCACTGTGATTGGCGTCAAGAAATGCTACCCAATTGGGCAGCGAACTTAGGTTTTACGATTCAAGTTTGCCAATGCAGCTCTGGATGTGAGCGTGGCTAGCGCGGCTAAATCGTGATCAAGCTAATGCCCAATGACGCGGGTACCGGAAATCCCGAATCCCCTTGATACGAGTACTCATCCAGAGCTGATGATGGGTACGGTTACAGGTAAGGTGCCATGCCGCGACACGCTAATATGGCGTGCATACAGCAACTCGAAATCGGTATCTTAAAGAAATGCAAAATCAACAGAAGGTGGCAACCGTGAAACGATACATGGCCGGCATTATTGCCGTGACGCTGTTGTCCGCGTGCTCAAGCGCAGGAAAATTACGTGACACCGTACCTACAGCCGTCTACGTCGGAAGTAGCAGCGCGAGCGATGTCATTTCCTGTGTATCAAATGCATGGGCGACGAAGCATTTTCAAATAGACACCGTGCCACTCCCGAGCGGAACAAGCCTTCAGCTTCGAGAAAACGACAGTGGCCCAGTCTTGGCACTCGTCGACGTTACACCTACAGCCGGAGGAACCACGACTGCCAAGTACTACTCGCAGATGCCCGACGACGACACCTGGTTTTTCCAGCAAGTGAAAAGCTGTATGTAAGCGCAGACCTTGCAAGTTCAGGTGCGTTGCATTTGAATCCCGCAACCGTGGGAAAGCGGTTCATTTATCAAATCCGCAGTATTTCTGGCGAGCCTGCCGTCGTAGCCTGCGCAAAAAAATTTGCCAGGATCGGACATGCCATGCCCGATCCTGGCGATCAATCGCACTGACGGTTGTGCTCGATCAGGACTACGCCAATGACGTGAGCAGACCGGACTCAATGAGCGCATCCGCTGTCATGGGCTGGGCAAAATAAAAACCTTGAAGCTCATCGCAACCCAGCTCGACCAGAGCCGTGTATTGCTCGATGGTCTCCACGCCTTCGGCAACCACGCGCAGGCTTAACGAGTGCGCGAGCCGGATCACTGCATCGACGACGGCACGTGCGTCGCTGGAGGTGTCCAGATCCCTGATAAAGCTGCGATCGATCTTGAGCTGCTGTACGCGCAATTGTCGGAGATAGGCAAGGCTCGAATAGCCGGTACCAAAGTCATCGATGGAAAGCGACACGCCAAGCTCGGAGAGCTGGCGCAGAACGCGCTGTGTCGACGCGGTGTCTTCCATCGCTACCGACTCGGTGACTTCGCATGTCACCTGCTTAGGGTCGACCGAGTAGCGTTCGAACAGCTGGCACATCCGTGCGACAAGATCGGGCTGGCGTAACTGGTAGCCGGAAAGATTGATCGCGACGCGCATGTGGATGCCTTCGTGAGACCAGCGCTCCAGTTGTCGACAGACCGCTTCTATCACCCAATCACCGATCGCCACGATCAGACCAAAGCGTTCGGCAAGTGGAATAAAAACTTCCGGCTGCACGGCACCCAAGCTGCTGTTTTTCCAGCGTAGCAGCGCTTCCAGGCCCACGAGCTTTCCGCTACTGCCATCCATTTTTGGCTGGTAATGCAACTGAAATTCGTTTCGGCTGATGGCGCCACGTAACGCCTGCTGCAGATCCATCTGGCCCAATGCACCGGATTGCATGTGGCGCTCATAAATGGCATAGGTATTGCCACCGTTGTGCTTGGCTACGTACATCGCGGCGTCTGCGCAACTTATTAATCGATCCCGCGCAGCGTGATCGGGGAATAGTGCGATACCGATGGAGCACGAGAGGGATATTTCACGATCAATCAGCTGCAACGGAACAGTCAGCGATTGCAGGATGCGGTCGGCCAGCACCACGGCGTCCGATGCACCCTGCACATCCTCCAGCAGGAGCAGAAACTCGTCGCCACCAATGCGTGCGACGGTATCCGTATCGCGAGCCAGCTCACTCAAGCGGGCGGATACTTGCCGAAGCACGTGGTCGCCGGCGGTATGACCGTAACTGTCATTGACCGGCTTGAAGCCATCGATATCGATGAATAGCACGGCCAATTTGGTAAACGTGCGCTTGCCAGGAAACGTCGCCTGTTGGCTGATTCGATTCAACGCATGTTCGAGGCGGTCCTCAAGCAGGGCTCGGTTGGCCAGCCCGGTCAGCGGATCGCGAAAAGCCATGCGCTGCAGTTCGGCATTCGCGCCCTGCAGCTGTTGATTGGCCTCCTCCAGTGACTGCGCCATGGTGAACGCGCGAGCCTGCAGCCGCGCATCGAATATGGAGGTGAGAAGCGTGATCGACAGCAGGATCAACGAGGCGAGCACCACCATCGTGCCGAGATTGTGTCCACCCAAGCCATTGATTGTCTGGCAGATGGCGCCCGCCGGAAAACTTGCTGCCGCCATGCCGGTGTAGTGCATGCCCGCGATAGCCGCGCCCATGATCAGCGCTGCAGCACCTTGGGTGAGATAGGCGCGTAGACCGTGCAGCTGGCGCATGGAAAAAAGCACGCGCAGCGCCACCGCCGATGCCAGTATCGCAATCCCCGCCGAGGCAGCCACCAGCCACATATTCCAGATGATGATCGGTGTCAGCAGCATCGCCGTCATGCCGATGTAATGCATGCCGCAGATACCAGCCCCCATCACCAGGGCACCAACGAGCCATGCCGACGGCGCGAGCTGGTCGCGCGCAGCAATTCGTAGCGAAATGACCGATACACTAACAGCAACCAACCATGACAGCAGCGTTAACAGCGGATCGTAGGTAATGGAGATTGGCAGACTCATCGCCAGCATGCCGACGAAGTGCATCGACCAGATACCACTACCCATCACCAACGCACCGCCAACAGTCCACAGGATGACCGAGCCACGACTCTTGTCGCGAACTCGCCGTGCCAGATCCAGCGCCACGTAAGACGCATAGACGGCGATTAGTACGGATAGCAACACTCCGCCATCGTCATAGCTCGGGTGCAGCATCTGGAACGACATGCCCTGCAGTTTCCTTCATGGTGTACGGACTGCCAGGCATCAAGCCATTGCCAATGCCTTGGCTGTTACGCGCACCGTTCCTAAATCAAACGGCTGAAGAGAGATTCGTGCATCTATCCCACCGCGTTCGCTCAGCCGATGCAGTAGACAACAAATCGACTGACAACAAGCAACATTTTGTTCGATCACCGTCCATATTTGTGTGACAGGTGCGAGACCCCGCATTAAAAATTGCGGAAATCATTGATGATCTTGCGCGACTTATTTCGATAGCACGGCACTGTCAATCGCTAGCGACGAGCGATCCGTCGTGTAGCTGGATCGCACGCGATCAACGCACATAGCTCACTGGTATCAATCTCCCGAACCAAGTGGCCAGCGACCCATCACTTCGTGTTTGGACTGGCCGAAAAAACTGCGGATCAGCACAAACTCGCGGGCCATCCAGCTGATCGGCGGAATCGGCTGTTCGATGGCTTCCACGCCCTGTGCATAAAGCAACGTTACATGAGGTAGATAGCTTGATACGCCAGCGACATGCAGTCCCTGCGCATATTGCGCATCGGCCAGCGCTTTGCGCAACTTCAGCGTCACTTCGGTCGTGAGCGTATCCGCGCAAAGCACAAACGGAAACCGGCCATCCTTGCCTGCACTGCTGAAGCGCATGGCGCTATCCAGCGTGATCTTGAATTCTTTCACTCGTACTTCTTCTGCGGCGGCCAGTAAAGCACCTTCCAACGGTTGACGCAGGCGATCCGGTTTGCCGATGGGACTAAGCGTGATGTGCAATCGATCGATATCGACTGACGAGGCCCCAAGCCGATGCGACTTCACGAAGCGCTCGCCAATGCGAATGATCTCGGCCTTGGCTTCCTTATCCGGAAGTATGGCGAAGAACATGTTGACGCCGTCCAGCAGCCGGCGGCTTGGGGATAGCTTGAACTCGGCTTGCGAATCCATTAGCGCACTACCTCACAGGTACAGATTGCATCAGTCACGACCGAACAAGCCACGAAACGCGCCATGAGCGGAAACCGACATTTTTAGAGTCACGGCCAAGTTGAGCGATGCGTATTCACCCGCACCAGCAAAATGTGATGCGCATCAGACTAAGACTATACGAAATCTTCCGGTTTGGTACACGGGCCCATGCGCTCTGACGGCAATAAACAGCCCTGCCGCTCTTTATGAACGGGGCAATCGCCTTTTTTGAACCCTCGCTACCGGTGCAGGTGCGTGTCGGGTTGCATTGCCACCCATCGACACACACGCCTTTTAGGCGAGCCGTCTTGACGGCTCGACAATGCACACAACGTGTGGGCGGTAGTAGCGTCAGAACCACGTGGATGCGGGGCAGCGTGGCGGACACCCTATCGCGCGAGCCAAATCACGAGTCAGCGCCGACGTCTATGGTCGGCTTCGCCACTGGCGTGCAATCAAGTCAATTACGAAATAAATAATTTTATTATTGACCATTAATAAAGTATGAATACGATTTATTGCGTAACTTAAATTTTACTCGATACTCACGATTATGAATACTAATTAATTTGCATATAGAAATTTAATTATATCTCTGATTATTTCTTATAGACACCTATTTTCCAGTGAACTAGTTTGTCGGCATTCGTCACAGGGAATACGCGACGAATGGTTCCAGTTCGCCGCATACCATGAGGTTGGAATCATGCGACGTTCGAGCGTTACGTCGGCACTGCCTGCATGAGGACTGCAGGGGGTCAGCAGCCCGTCGAAGCTCAAGGAATCGCCAGGCAATCTCGAATTACGCCGTCGCGTTAGCGCGCGACACAACTGTCATGGGGTTTCGCGACCGCAGCAGGGTCGGCTGTCCTCGAAATAGTGGGAGTCAAGAAATAATGCCAAGTCATATTCGTACCAAAACACTGATCGCCGCCATCAGTCTGGCCGTCGTCTCGTCCGTCCATGCCGATTCGCCGAGCAGCGCGATAGGCAATTCCGCACTGATGACCGTCGCGCACGCCACCACGCTACGTCAAGGTGATACGGTCGTTGGGGCACTGGCCTCCTCGCAGCCGATGCACGTGGTGATGTCGCTGAAGTTGCGCAATCAGGCGCAGTTGCAGAGTTATCTAAAGACACCGGGACACAAGCCGCTTACCCCCGCGCAGTTCGGTGCCCAGTACTCCCCCACCACTGCGCAGGCACAAGCCGTTGCTGCCTATATGACCAAGGCCGGCTTCACCCATGTGACGATCGCGCCGAATCGCATGTTGGTTGAGGGTTACGGTCATGCCGATACGGCGCAGGCCGCCTTCAACACCACCTTCGTGCATGTACATACGCATGATGGTCGTGATGCTTACGCCAACGATAATGATGTCAAGATTCCCGCATCACTGCAGGGCTCTGTTTTGGAAGTCGTCGGTCTGCAGAACGTGCATATTGCGCATACGTTCGCGAAGCGCATCAACCCCAATGCCGTGCATACCAATGCCAGCGGTTCGGCGGTCGCGCATAACCCAACTGATTTTGCCTCGATCTACAATGCCAGCAATCTTGCACCTGCCACCTCCATTTCGGTCGGCGTGATCACCGAAGGCAGCATGAGCAACGTCGAGAGCGACCTGCAGACGTTTACATCCAACAACGGACTGTCCACTGTCAGCGTGCAGGTCGTCGGCAGCGGCAGCAGCGATACCAGCGGCGATGGCGAGTGGGACCTGGATACGCAGGACATCATCGGCATGACTGGCGGCGTGCAGCAACTTGTTCTGTACGACGCCGCTTCGCTAAGCGATGCCGATCTGAGCACCGATTACAACGCCGTGGTGTCGGCCAACGCCGTACCGGTGATCAATGTGTCGCTGGGCGAATGCGAGACAGATGCAGCCACTTCCACCGACGACCAGATCTTTGAGCAAGCCGAGTCGCAAGGACAAACCTTCTCGGTTTCATCTGGCGATTCCGGTGCCGATGAATGTGGCAATGGCGGTATCACGCCAAGTTATCCAGCCAGCTCACCTTACGTGGTGGCCGTGGGTGGTACTGAGCTGTACACCACCAACACCACGACTTTCAGCAGGGAGACCGTTTGGAACAACCTCAGCGAGAACGAAGGCGCCACCGGTGGCAGCCCCAGCACGATCGAGTCGATTCCCAGCTGGCAGCAGGGCGTAGGGCAAAACGGCAGCTCCAGCTTTCGTGGTGTGCCGGACGTGGCTTTCGACGCCAGTCCGGACACTGGCTCGCTGGTCGTCGTCGACGGGCAAACCAATCAACAGATCGGCGGCACCAGCCTCGCTTCACCACTGTTCGTCGGTTCGTGGGCGCGCATTCTGCAGGCCAATGGCAGCCTGGGCTTTGCCGCACCACTGATCTACGCGGATGCCGCTGCCAACTCGGGCGACTTCCACGACGTCACATCCGGCAACAACGACGGTGAGACCGCCGCCGTGGGCTGGGATTACACCACCGGTTTCGGCAGCCTCAATGTCGGCAACGTATCGGCGAACATCGGCAGCGCAAGCACGAATGCCATTTCGCGCGTGTCCAACAATACCAGCGGCACGACGCCCAAGCAGTAACTTGTCCCGCGCAGGGATGCGCATCATTGGGGAAAAAAGGCCCGGCCAACCAGCCGGGTCTTTTTTATGGCGGCACACAGGCAGTAATTGCTACCTTCTCGTCCGAGAGTCATTCCCAAAGCATCGACAAGGGCGGAGCAACACTAAGCCATGACCGCTGACGTAATCTTCCGCTCCTTGCGAGAAGCCATCGTGACCATGCTGGCGGCATTGGCCACAATGCTGTGTACACTGACAATCGACCCGGAACCGGGCCCAGCGATACTCGCGATCGTGCTCTGCCTTTCGCTGTCGCGCAGCCAGCTCGATCGGGACCTGCGTGGCCGGTTGGAGGCCGCGATCACGCTACCCGCCGTCAGCCTTGCCGCGCTCGGCGTCGCCACACTGCTGCATCGCGCACCGTGGATCGGCGCGGTGGTTTTCGTCGCGGGCATGTCGCTGTCCATCTGGTTGCGACGATTCGGCCCCATGGTGCGTCGCGCTGGATCGCTCATTGCACTTCCCTTTGTCGTCATCCTCACCACACCCTACGTGCCAACAACGCGCGTCGGCCACGGGATGGCCCTACTTCTGCCGATCATCGTCGCGCTGCTGGCGCTCCTGTGGGTCTCCGCGTTTCATCTGCTCGCCCGTCGCCTGCACTGGCTGCCGCCCACTCGTATATCGAAAGAAGTAGCTGAAACACCAACGCGAACCAGCTCCATGCGCCCGATGGCAAGCAGCCGGATGGCCATCCAGATGGGCATTGCTCTTGCTGTGGCCTTTATCGTCGGCTACGTCTTCTTTGCCGAACGATGGGCCTGGATCGTGCTCACCGCCTATATCGTCGGCAGCGGAAATCAGGGACGTCTGGATGTCGCGTACAAAAGCGTGCTGCGGGTACTCGGTGCTGGTGCCGGCACGCTTGCGGCTTTGACGTTTACCGTTCACGCCGGATCGCATGATGCGACAACGGTGGTGCTCATGCTTGCCGCGGTGTTCCTTGGCATGTGGTTGCGTCCACTTGGCTACGCGTGGTGGGCGCTATTTGTCACGCTGGCGCTCGCGCTGCTGCAGGGCATCGAAGGCCCCTCCGCACAGCACGTCCTTTGGTTGCGGCTGGAGGAAATCGTTATCGGCGCGATTATCGGCGTAGCTGCCGCGTGGTTCGTGCTGCCCGTTCGATCCACTGGCGTGTTGCGCCGGCGGATCGCCGATGCGCTGGCCACGCTGGCCGACGCTTTGGACCCCGTGACGCCAACGCGCCCATCCAATGATTTTGTGGAGGCACTCGCTCGCGTCGAAAAGGTCGCTCCGGCATTCCGCGCAAGCCGACTGGTGACACGACACTTACGCACCGTGCAGCCGGCGGACTGGATAGACGCCCTGATTGCCTGTCGTGCGCATGCCGTCACGCTAATCGAGAGCGGCGAAACACCCGGCGGCGTGCGCAAAACCCTTGGCGCCGCGCGCAAGGCGATGCGCGCACCCGAAGATATCCGAGAGGCCTTGGAAAATCTGCGCCGTTTGCTGACTTGATTGCGCGCGCTGAGAGAGGAAGCCAAGGCTGCGCCGCAACGCCGAAAATCGGCCCGGTCCCAATGACCTGCGCCGTCAATTGGAAATCATCTCCGAATCAAGTACTTTTGCCTTGGGGAAATTCAGGGAATGACCATGAGCCAGTGCAATAACTGCGGCAAATCCATCTTGTTCGGTGGCCGCACGATGGAAGGCTATCGCTATTGCGGCGCGAGCTGCAGCAAGTCACATCCTTTACATAGGGCAGCAGAGCAGATTCCCGCAAATATCTTGCAGCAATATGTGGAGCAATGGCGTAACGGCCCATGCCCTCGTTGCAAGCGCCAGGATGGCCCCATCGATGTTCACTCCCATCACCGCGTTCACTCGTTCGTCTTGATGACGCAATGGCACACTCAGCGCAGTGTCTGCTGCCGTCGCTGCGGCCGCCGGGGACAAATTGGCAGCGCGTTTTACGCCGCCGCTTTGGGATGGTGGGGGTTTCCCTGGGGGTTGTTGGTCACACCAATCCAGATAGCTCGGAACATCAGTGGCATTTGTCGCCGTCAGCCAGAGCGGGCGAGCGCAGATTTTGAGCGAGTTGTTCGTCTGCAGTTGGCAAGACAACAACTTCAAGCCAAGCCAAGCATGCCACCACCGATTTCCGCAGGTCGATAGCTGTTGCAGCCCAGTTCGGCGGAAACGGAAATATCACGTCAGGCGTATTCAAACAGTTCGATAGCTGATCGCTGCTTTGACAGAATCCAGAACTCTTGCTCAACCCTTTTGTTGTGTCACAACATCCGAATGGAGTCACAGATGCGCAATCCATATATCACCCTGCTCGTCACCATGATCTGCATCGGCCTGCCACTCTACTCACATGCACAGACGTCTACGTTTGAACAAAAATACGTTCAGGCAAAGGCCAACGCTGCAGGTGGCGCAGGTGCGAGGTACGATCAGCAGTTGGGTACGGCCATGCAGAGCCTTCCTGGATTGGTCTCGGCAATGCATGACTGCGCGATGAAAAATCCGGGCCAGCCTTCTCTGCATGGCTATTTCGAGTTCACGTCGGCGACGCACTACCGCGTCGTGCTTGAACCGAAAGGCACCCTTGCCGATTGCATCACCGGCGTGCTGGAGAACCGGACAGTGCCAGCACCGCCACGTGCGCCCTACCTCGATCCGTTCGAGCTCAATCTGACGCAGTAGTCGGACCCAAACGTGTGGATGGGCGAATGTCACGCACCAGGGTACTTCACAATCATCCCATGTGATGAAGCGGCCGGCTCAGCTGTGAAACGAAAGCCTCGATCAACGGGTTGACTCGATCGGGATGCGTGAGGTTCGACGCGTGTCCGCCGCCGACAATCCGCTCCATGCACGCGTTGGGCATCGCATCCGTCATGGCCCTGGCTCGCTCTGGCTCAATCGCCACATCAACATCGCCGTGGATCACCAGCACTGGGACATTGATTGTACCAAGCATGTCGCGAATATCATCGCGCGAGCCCAGTGTGTGAAAGCATTGCAGCAGATTGTGCGATTGCCACGCCGCCCATTTTTCCCTCCAGGCCGCCGCTCCGCCCCAGCCATCGCCGAGAATGATGTGTTCGAGGATCGCCGCCGTTTGGTCACTCAATCCATGGGTCACCCAGTCGTTGATCATGACTGCGTAGCCTGGCATCTTCGCTGGATCCTCAGGACCCGCCTGGGTATCGATCAGCACCATCGCCTGTACGATCATCGAATGTTTGATCGCCGCGCGCAATGACAGGTAGCCGCCCTGTGACATACCGACCAGGATCGCACGCTGTATACCGAGATAATCGAGCAAGGCCGCCAGATCGTCGGCGGAATCGTAATAGCTGAAAGGCTCGCATGTCTCGCTGTTGGCGGTGCGACCATGGCCGCGCTCGTCCCAGCTGATGCAGCGATAGCGATGCTTGAACGCCTCGGCCTGTGGCGCAAACATCGTGTGGTCCATCAGCAGACCGTGCGAAAACACCAGGACTGACGCACCTTCGCCGGTATCTTCGTAATACAACTTCTGTCCGTTGACGGCGGCTTAAGGCATGCAGCTCTCCTCATTGCGCGTCGCGGCCCCACGGTCGCGGCATCAGAGCCTCCGATTCTAACCACCTCGGCAGTCGCAATGCTTGACGCGCTGCATGGTGTATCCGAGCTTCCCCCAGTGAACCGCAGCTTGATCAACAGGAAACGATCACACCGCTGCCGCTAGATTTACTCATCACATTTCCTGCGAAGAGCAACCGACCATGTCGAACCACTCTGCTGTTGTTTCCGGCCGCGTTGCGGTAGTCACCGGTGCTGCCAGTGGCATTGGCCTTGCCGCGGCCCGCAAGTTGGGCGAAGCCGGAATGCGGATTGTGCTTGTCGATATCGACGCCGATTCGCTGGAACGTGCAGTCGCCGATCTCAAATCGACCGGAATCAACGCGCGTGCAGTGAGGGCCGATGTGAGCCGGGGCGAAGATATGGCGCGCGTCAAGACCGAGGCTGATGCGTTCGGCGAAGTGTCGGTACTGATGAACAACGCCGCACGTGAAGGTGGCGATGGTCTGTTCGCCGATATTGCCAAGTGGAAGGCCACGCTCGATATCAACGTCGGCGGCGTGCTGCACGGCATCCAGCTGTTCGTGCCTGACATGATTAGCGTGAACTGGCCCTGCATGGTGATCAACACCGGTTCGAAACAGGGCATCACCCTGCCGCCCGGCGATACCGCTTATAACGTCAGCAAGGCTGCCCTGCGCGCGCTGACGGAGTCGCTGGCGCACGAGCTGCTGGCGACGAACGATCGTGTGAGCGCTCACCTGCTGATCCCGGGCTTTACCTATACCGGACTTACCCGTGCACGCGGCATCAAGGAAAAGCCAGCCGCCGCGTGGACGGCCGAGCAAGTCGTTGAGTTCATGTGGCCAGCGCTCGCGCGCGGCGATTTCTACATCCTGTGTCCCGACAATGACGTGGCGCGCGTCACCGATGAGAAGCGCATTCGCTGGGCTGCCGATGACATTATCAAGAACCGCCCCGCGCTCTCACGCTGGCATCCGGATTACAAACAAGCCTTTGCTGACCACATGAAAGACTGATGTAGCTGATCACACATGCCGCACGGTCATGTGGATATGACGAAATATGTTTTTGACGAATAGCCAATACACGATAAAACGGACGTCCATACCGCCAAATAAATCATCTATGACGATCCCACGTTACGCAGCCCTTGCCGCCGCCATCGTATTTTCTCCGGTGATCCATGCCGATGAAAACACTTACGTGAACTCGCCTTACCTGGGTCTACGCTATCGCGACAGCACCCTGCATTCGGACAGCTTCGAAAAGACCGGTCGCGCACACACGCTGCGGCTCCAACTCGGCTACCTCTGGGCATTTACACCGCACCTTGCGGCGTACGCGGAAGTTACCAAGGTACAGCCACTATTCGGTCGGCAATACGACGACACCACCGGTCGTCGCACACCGTATCCGGCCGAGCCCGACCCGCGCTCGACCGAACTCAGCAGCGCATGGCTGGGTTACGACAACGGCGATGTCGGCATTCGAGTCGGACGGCAATACCTGCACCTGGATAACAATCGTTTCTTCAGCCCGAACTACTGGCGGCAGAATCCACAGTCGTTCGATGGCATCACCACCTATGTCAAGCTCGCCGACAAAACCACGCTGAGCTACGACTGGATCAATCAGGTCAATCGCACCGTCGGCGCGGACTTTCCCGACTACACCCAGCGCCGATGGGAACTCGACGGTCACCTGATACACCTTGATCAGGTGCTTCCGCTTGGGCAGCTGACTGCCTACGGCTACTTCGTGAAAAACCTGACTCTGGCGAAGAACTCTGTACGTACGTTTGGCGCGCGCTGGACTGGTACCGCGCCGCTGGCCGACACCGGCACCAACCTGGGCTGGACACTCGAAGGCGCACATCAGAACGACTACGCCAACAACCCGGCGCATTTCAGTCTGCCTTATCACCTGTTCGAGTTGAGCTACGGGCTGCCCGCCATTTCTGGACGTCTTGGCGAAGAGTCGCTGGGCGGTGACGGCAAAACGGCGTTCAACATCGCCTACGGCTCGGGACATAGCTTCGATGGCTGGGTCGGCGTTTTCAGCATCCCGGCACATGGTCTGCGCGATCGCTACGCCGGCCTCTATGGCGTCTTGCCCTGGCACTCGCTCACGTGGCTGGTGACCCATCACGAATTTGATCCGCAAAGCGGCGGCGGTGCGCGCTACGGCAGCGAGACCGATGTCGGCGTCAAAGCGCAGGTCAGTACGCGCTTCACCCTCGAGCTGCAGTACGGCGACTACCGCGCCGACAGCTTCACCGTGAACCAGCGCAAGCTCTGGCTATTGGCGGAGTATCGCTATGGCAAGCAGATGATGTAGCCACTTGTGGCACGCTGCTACAAGCAGCACTCCATAGAGAACGACAAGGCAAACTCGAGCTCGCCCGCAGCCATGTGCGCCCACAAAGCCTGTTTCGGCGATCCATCTTCGCCGAGCCGCAGCGGAAGGCAAAAACACGCCCGCTGAGACGACAAAGCAAAAAGCTCTATCTCCTCGCAATCTCCGAACTCTTTTCAATGAATACGTATGCAGACGCTGGTTGCTGCATTGCGATGCTACCTACTATCCATGCACTGAGCGCCGCATGACTTCTATCGCGCCCATGACGTGCGATGAGTAGTGGTCTTTGACATCACGGCGGCAAACGCAGCCCGTTACGCCAGATTGTCCCGACACCTCACATACGCTCCATCACGTCGACTCTGTAGCACCTGATCGTCAACGAAACAGGATGGAGGCAGACCCGAATGAAGCGTCCAAAGATTCTCGCCGCGTTGCTCGTCTGTGTCAGCCTCGCCGGCGCTCCGATCATGCCCACACATGCTGCCATCAACAGCATGACGCTTGGCGCGAGCTACAACGCCCAGAAAACCAGCATCACCTTCCGAGTCTATTCCTCTCAGGCCACGCGAATGATGCTGTACCTGTATGCCAGCGGTTACGGCGTACAGGATTCCGCGAATTATGTGCTGAGCTCGGTTGGCGATGGGGTCTGGTCGGTCACCGTGCCGGTGTCGTCGATCCAGGCGGCAGGGATTACCGGATCGGTGTATTACGGCTATCGCGCCTGGGGGCCGAACTGGCCCTACAGCGCGAGCTGGGGCAAAGGCTCGGCGGCAGGCTTCATCTCGGATGTTGATGCGAGTGGCAACCGCTTCAATCCAAACAAGCTGCTGCTTGACCCCTACGCGCAGGAGATGAGCCAGGATCCGCTTAACGCGTCAAACCAGAATGCCGACATCTTTGCTTCGGGCGCCAGCTACCGGAATACCGACAGTGGCACATATGCATCGAAAGGCATCGTGCTGGTACCAAGTACGCAAAGCACCGGCACCAAGCCGACGCGAGCGCAGAAGGACGACGTGATTTACGAAGTGAATGTGCGCGGACTGACCGAGCAGGACAGCAGCATCACGGCCGCTTATCGCGGCACCTACCGCGGCGCCGGACTCAAGGCCGCCGCACTCGCCAGCCTCGGCATCACCGCCGTCGAATTTCTGCCGATGCAGGAAACGCAGAACGACGCGAACGACGTCGCGCCTAATTCGGACGCGAACCAGAACTACTGGGGTTACATGACCGAAGACTACTTCGCACCAGACCGGCACTATGCTTACAACAAGGCGGCAGGCGGTCCCACCGCCGAGTTCCAGGCGATGGTGCAGGCGTTCCACAACGCCGGCATCAAGGTCTACATGGATGTGGTCTACAACCACACCAGCGAAGGCGGCACGTGGAGCAGCTCTGATCCCACCACGGCAACTATCACTTCCTGGCGTGGCCTGGACAACACAACCTATTACGAACTCACCTCAGGCAACCAGTACTACTACGACAACACCGGCATTGGCGCCAACTACAACACCTACAACACCGTCGCGCAGAACCTGATCGTCGATTCCCTCGCCTATTGGACCAACACGATGGGTGTCGATGGTTTCCGTTTCGATCTCGCCGCCGTGCTGGGCAACAGTTGCCTCAATGGCAGTTACACGTCCGCCGCACCCAACTGCCCGAACGGCGGCTACAACTTCGACGCGGCCGATTCGAATGTCGCGATCAATCGCATCCTCAGTGAATTCACCGTCCGCCCGGCGGCCGGTGGCAGTGGGCTCGATCTGTATGCCGAGCCCTGGGCGATCGGTGGCAATTCCTACCAACTTGGCGGCTTTCCGAAAGGTTGGTCCGAATGGAACGGCAGTTTTCGCGACAGCCTGCGTCAGGCGCAGAACGAGCTGGGCAACATGACGATCTCCATCAGCCAGGACGCGAACGATTTCTCCGGTTCGTCCAATCTGTTCCAGGCCAGCGGCCGCACGCCCTGGAACTCGACCAACTTCATCGACGTCCATGACGGCCTGACTCTCAACGACGTCTATGCCTGCAACGGTTCCAGCAATGCACAGGCGTGGCCATACGGCCCATCGGATGGCGGCACGACCACCAACTACAGCTGGGATCAGGGCATGTCGGCCGGCACCGGTACGGCGCTCGACCAGCGTCGTGCGGCACGCACTGGCATGGCGTTCGAAATGCTCTCGGCCGGCACACCGCTGATGCAGGGCGGCGACGAATATCTACGCACGCTTCAATGCAATAACAACGCCTACAACCTCGACTCGACGGCCAACTGGCTGACCAACACGTGGAGCACCAATCAGTCGAACTTCTACACCTTCGCCCAGCGGCTCATTGCATTCCGCGAGGCGCATCCCGCACTGCGCCCTGCTACTTGGTACACGAGCAACCAGGTCGCCTGGTATCAGCCGAGCGGCGCGGCGGCCACCAGCAGCTACTGGAACAACACCAGCAACTACTCGATCGCCTATACCATCAACGGCTCATCGTTCGGCGATGCCAATTCAATCTATATCGCCTACAACGGCTGGTCCGGCAGCGTCACGTTCACCTTGCCCGCGCCACCCACCGGCACGAACTGGTACCGCGTGACCGACACCTGCAACTGGAACGACGGCGCCAATACCTTCGTCACACCCGGCAACGAAAGCCTGATTGGCGGTTCGGGCACCACCTACAGCCAATGTGGTCAGTCCTTGCTGCTGCTGATCTCGAAGTAATCAGAAAACCGCGGAGAGAATGCAGTTTCCGGAATTGCGACTTGAGCACGGTCTTCGTGTACCGCTGACCGTGTCAATCCTATCGGTTATCGGCAACTGCTTGACCGCCGCTCGGCTCGCCCTTAGCGGACATGCAGCCAATACACGTGGACACCATTGGCCTGATCTTCGGCGCGATTGCCTTCGCGGCCCTCGATGACCACGCCCCACACGGTGCGGATGCTTTCACCCTGATGGCTATCTACACGAATGTGTTCGCCATCCTGAAGCGTAAAGCGAGTTTCCAGCACCATGGCCTGATCACGCTCCCAGACCAGCAAGGCAGGTTTGCCGACGGTGGCGGCCCAACCGATATGAATCTGCACCTCTTCCGGTGGAAAGGTTCCGCGATTATCAAGCTTCCAGCTCTCGGTCTTCCGCAACAGCGATTCCAGGTGCGGATCGCTCCAGTCCACGCGGTTGGCTGGCTTTTTCGTCGGCGGCTTGTAATGGTTCATATACGCAAACATTCCCTTGGGCAGGTACTGACAACGTCAGTGCCGACGCCCTGAGGCGGCATGCAACAGCTTGGCTAGCAGTTGCAGCAAAGGGCAAAGACATATGCCATACAGATTTCGGTGGCAGAGGCGACTCACCGGTTATCGGCCACAAGGGAGATTTCTGAAGGGCGCCGGCCACACCTTTCGTAATCATCATAAACCACCCGAAACGGGTAATCGATGCTCCGCCAGTATCACGTTCAGGATCCAGGGTCGATCAGACGCATCCCACAGATCGAGCTTGTCGGATGAACGATTTGTCTAACTACCGTTCAACAACTTCCGGACGAATGTCGATTTCCATCAGTTTCGTTCGTCGTCAAGGAATACCGCAACGACAGCTGACGCGCTCGTCGCTTGCACGTGCCACCGACGAGGCGCGTCGTATCTATTGCTGTCCCCGCTCAGCGCAGCCGAACGCGATAAATCCGCTAACCACAGGAGACTGACCATGACGCACGCTACTACCTTCGTTCCCGCCGCCGAACTGGCGAAGCGCAACGGCATGATTTTCCCGAATGAAAGCGATGACTACCGCCAAGCACGCAATGCGCTGCTCGCCGAAGAGATCGAATTGCGCCGACATATCGAACGCGTCGCCGAGCAACGCCGTGCACTGCCACCGGGCGGCGAGGTAACCGGCGACTATCGCTTCGAGGGCAAAGACGGAGCACTCGACTTCGCTGACTTGTTCCGCGACAAGCAAACCCTGGTCGTCTACAGCTACATGTTCGGCCCGCAGCGCGAGCGGCCCTGCCCGATGTGCACGTCGTTGCTGAGTGCGTGGGAAGGCGAGGCACGTGACATCGGGCAACGCGTCGCGCTGGCAGTGGTCGCACGCTCGCCAATCGAGCGACTCACGACGTTCGCGAAGGAACGCGGCTGGCGGAACCTGAATCTGTATTCCGATACCAATGGCAACTACAGCCGCGATTACCACGGCATCGACAAGAACGGCGGCGATGACTCAGCGTTCAACGTGTTCACCCGTCGCGATGGCAGCATCCGCCACTTCTGGTCTGGCGAAATGGGGGTTGAAAGCGCCGATCCCGGCCAGGATCCACGCGGCGCACCGGACCTGATGCCGCTCTGGACCATCCTCGACGTCACACCTGAAGGACGTGGCATCAACTGGTATCCGAAGCTCGATTACCCAGGTTGATCCCGGCGGCTAGCCGCCGGGCGGCACGTCGAACATGTACGGCGTCTGTTCCGCCGATGCCCGTTGGCCGAACTCGTGCGCGAACGCAGTCAGATGACCATAGGGCGTCAGAGGGATCGTCGCGCGGAACGCCAGGTGCTCGATAAGGCAGAAAAGCGAGACCTCCAGCATGCTGATGTCGTGTGGCGGCAACGCGTCGATGATCGGCGGCAGCTTTTCATCGAGCCAGTCCAGAGCATTACGCAGGCCAGTTGCCGCCTTGGCGAAGTAGATGCTGTCCGCCGGCAGTTTCGCGATCTGCGTACCGAAGCCGAGTTGCACCTGCGCCTGCATGGCATGCCAGACAAGCTCCTGCGCATTGCGCGTTTGCGCGTCGCGCACGTCCTCGGGCCAGACAATCCGTCGGCGCTCCGATGCGGATTCCGCAAGCGTACGACAGATGTTCTCGGCACCGAAGATCGCCACATCATCCATTTTCAGCACAGGGAGCTTGAGCGCAGGATTTCCGGCGAAGTCGCGCCTATCCAGCGACGCTAGGTCGTAGACCGGAGCAAACTCGCAGGCCACGCCCAGTTCCTGCGCGAAAACGCGCACGAGACGGGTAAAGTGCGAACTGCTACGCCCGACGATGCAAGGTACCGAGATCCGGACTGTGTTGTCATCTTCAATGGTCAAGGCTTCACCTCATCGGCAGATCGATCGGCTTGTACTTGTATCTGTCCAATGCGCGGCGATACTTTCGACATGAATTGTGAGGCAACTCAAACGTGGACGCGACAAGCTCAAAATAACGCACTCGGAAGCCGTTACCGGATTTATGCAGATTCGCCGCTCTCTTCGCCAACAGGGGAAAATGCGCGTTCTGATGCCTCGGTAGGCTCTGACCACTACAATGGGCCGCCCTTTATGGAGATACCCCCTTGGCCAAGCCCAATTACTCGTTCGAAAAGCGTCAGCGCGAACTCGCCAAGAAGAAACAGCAGGAAGAGAAGGACGCGCGCAAGCGTGAAGAGCGCGAGGCGGCCAAGGCTGCATCAGACGATGCAAGCAAGACGCCACCCAGCGGCCAGTAAACTCAGCATGGCGACGCGTTGAACAGGGACCAGCAGCGGCTGAATCACCAGCTCGACCGTTGGGGAGAGAAACTGCCGGGCTGGGCCAACCGCACGCTCCGTTGGCTGCGCAAACCATCCTCACGCTGGGTGCGCATTCCCATCGGACTTTTGCTGATGCTCGGTGGCGTCTTCAGTATCCTGCCGCTGCTTGGCCTCTGGATGCTGCCACTGGGCCTGCTGCTGCTCGTACAGGATGTGCCGTTTCTGCGCCGCCCCACGCGGCGAGCACTCCTCTGTATCGAACACCGCTGGAAACGCTGGAGGCGACGTCGTCGCCAATCCAGAAGCGTCGCTAGTTAACCGGCCTGCTTCCTGGCAGCCGCTTGTTGGCGTTTGACGGCGCGGGCGCAGTCGGCAGACTGGATGCGATGGGCATTCATGATGGCAGCGAGCAAACCGGGGAAGCGTTTTTCAATTTCATCGCAGCGCGTGGTGTTGTGCATTTCCACGCCGCGTCGCTCGCTGCGCACCAACCCGGCTTCACGCAGCGCGCGGAAGTGCTGTGAAAGTGTGGACTTGGGGATGCTGCGGTCACTGACCTTCAGAAAGTTGGAGCAGATATTGGCGCAGGCGGAACTCGCCAGTTCCGCATAGATCGCCACTCGCACCGGATCGGCGAGCGCATGCAGGATGCCCTCCACGGTGACATCTTCGATCGATGGGTGAATCAGCGGTCTCATGGTGATCATGTTAGCAGCCCTTGACATTTAGTTCTATAGTTCATAAGTTACGAACTATGGGATTTAAGAACCCATCTAGCACTTTTCGCCAACCACCCATCAAAGGAAACGTCATGAGCAAGCTCACCGGTAAAGTCGCCATCGTCACTGGCGCATCCAAAGGCATTGGCGCGGGCATTGCAAAATCGCTCGCCGCCGCTGGCGCGTCAGTCGTCGTGAACTATGCCTCCAGCAAGGAAGGTGCGGAAAAGGTCGTCGCCGAGATCAACAAAGCAGGCGGCAAGGCGGTTGCCGTCAAGGGCGATGTCTCCAAGGCAGCCGAAGCACAGGGCATTGTCGACGCGGCCATCACGAACTACGGCAAACTGGATGTCCTGGTCAACAACTCCGGCGTCTACGCATTTTCCCCGCTCGAGGAGATTACTGAAGAAGAGTTCCATCGTCAGTTCAACATCAACGTACTCGGCCTGCTGTTGACTACCCAGGCCGCCAGCAAGCATCTCGGCGAAGGCTCCAGCATCATCAACATCGGCTCCGTCGTCAGTCGCATCACTCCGCCAGGTAGCGCGATCTACACCGGTACCAAGGGTGCGGTAGATGCCATCACCGGCGTACTGTCGCGTGAACTGGGCGCACGCAAAATCCGCGTCAATGCACTGAATCCAGGCATCATCGAAACCGAAGGCACGCACTCGGCCGGCTTCATCGGTTCGGATATGGAAACCGGTATCGTCGCGCAGACTCCACTGGGACGGGTCGGCCAGCCGAACGATATCGCCTCGATCGCCGTGTTCCTTGCCTCGGACGATTCGGCGTGGCTCACCGGCGAACAGCTGCTTGCCGGCGGCGGCGTGCGTTGATCGATAAAGTCCAACACTGACGCACGCATCGCAAGAGCGCGCATTGGCTGGATAGTAAAGACCCGACCAGAAATGGGCGGGTCTTTTTTATGGTGCGCTGTACTCGATCGTTGCCCCATATTGAGGCCGCGCTATGAATAATCCACGGAGAGCGTCGATCAGGTGGTGACTCATAGATCGCTTCAAGCCGGTGCAAAGATGAGACCCAATGTTCATGCCGCTTTGGTCGAGCGGCCGGATCGTTCCGGCTTACGGCGACGCGTTTAGCGCGCGTGCCTCGGCAATCAAGGCTTTAAGCGCACGCTGCATGGGTTGAGGATCGTTCGCGATCACCGTCCACAGTGTCGCGCCTTCAAGACGAACAAGTGCGTCGGTAGCAACTGTTGTCGCTCGCTTCGCGCTCAACGGGTGTTTCAGGATGGCAGCCAGACCGTCCCGCAACGCGGCAAAATACTTTCTCACCGCACTCAACGCATCAGGCGCATCCGCCTGCACGCCATAGGCGAGATGCAGACCGACGCAGCGCGCGCGATCGGTGAGTGCGGCGGCGATCCGTTTCAACACGGCTTCGTAGCTACCCAACCAATCATTGGCATCGTCGTCGAGATCGGCAAACGTCTCCTCAAGAGTAAGCGCCAGCACGGGTTCGACCAGCGCCTCCTTGCTGGGAAAGCGCGTATACAGGCTCGCTTTTTTCAGACCCACGCGCTCGGCGAGGTCTTGCATGGATGCACCCGCGTAACCGCGCTCGCGAAAAAGCTCGCGTGCCTCGACAACGATTTGATCAAGGGTTGTTTTCATGAATATCTGCTCGCATAATAACGACCGGTCGGTAGTATTTTCATGGCAATAGCTTGCCAATGCAAGTCATGCGTCAGCCGATACCACCTCTGAATCAAGGAACTTACATGAAATCCCCGCTTTCTCCAGAAACCAAGATCGTAGACGCAAAGCGACGCGGCCTGCTGGGTAGCGCCGTATTTGGATCGGTTGCACTGGCTACGGCGCGTATCGGCAATGCCATGCAGCGATCGGCGTTTCCCTCGAAGCGGCCTTCAGCCGCAAACTCAATACAGGACAATTCCTCCATGACTGTTACGTACAAGACAAAAAAGCTCGGCGACGTCGACGTCTTCTATCGGGAAGCCGGTCGCCCGGGTGCTCCAGTATTGCTCTTGCTGCACGGCTACCCCACCGCAGGTCACATGTTTCGTGAGCTTATCCCGCTGCTTGCCAGCGACTACCACGTGATCGCACCAGATCTGCCAGGTTTCGGCAACACGAAGGCGCCGCCGCGTGGCCAGTTCGACTACAGCTTCGATCATCTCGCGCAGGTTGTTACTGCCTTCACCGAAGCATTGGGTCTGAACAAATACGCACTCTATGTTTTCGACTACGGCGCACCGACTGGCTTCCGCGTTGCCGCAGCACACCCCGAACGCGTCACCGCGATCATCACTCAAAACGGCAACGCCTATGAAGAGGGCTTGAGCGACGTGTGGGCACCGTATCAGGCTTATTGGCGTGCACCTTCAGAGCAGACGCGTGCTGCGTGCCGTGATGCGCTGTCGCCCGAAGCCATCCGAATGCAGTATCTGCATGGCGCCGATCCACTGAAGGTTTCACCGGATGGCTACACCCTCGATGCGGCATACATCGCCCGCCCGGGGATGGACGATATTCAACTGGACCTGGTGCTGGACTATCGCACCAACGTGGCGCTCTATCCGGCGTGGCAGGCGTATTTCCGCAAGCACCAGCCGCCGCTGCTCTCGGTATGGGGTGACAAGGACCCGTTCTTTTTGCCGGCCGGTGCGAAAGCATATCAGCGCGACATTCCTGATGCGGAAGTGCATCTTTTGAACACCGGCCACTTTGCGCTGGAAACTCATGCTGCAGAGATCGCGGTTCTGATGCACGATTTCCTCGCACGCAAGGTGGGCAGCCTTGCGTGAAGCAATGCTTCGCTTCTTCGCCGCGCACAATCCGTTGAGCGGGACAGCATCCGGGCGACGCGCACCCGATCTGTCTCGCTGACGGCAGCCCGCGCCATACGCATCAGGCACGGGCATTTTTTGAAACACGCGATGTCAGAAACCAGTATCTAACAGGCAGCCGCGCAGATGAACGCGTTCTTCAAGGAAGTCGCCGAAGCCACTATCCGCACGCTCGGCGTGCCCGAACACTCCATCCGAATCCTGCTGACCGAGGTCGAGCCCGAGCACTGGGGCGTCGGATCGCGCAGCAAGGCTGATATCGACAAGGGGTAAATGGAGGAAATGACCTCTGTCTCTACAATAGTGCCTGGACAGCGAGTTCGTACTTGATCGGCTGCGTATTCCGATCAAACCCGCCAACGATTCCACTCTCACATCCGCCACCAGGAATGCTCTCAATCCGGCCACCCAAAATGCTCTCGAACCGGCCCAGTTGGAGCGCTCTCGAATTCGCACCCCAGGCTCATGAATCCTACGCTCCGGCGATGCACTCGGATCAGCCCAGTTCTGGCAGGATGCCGACGCGACGGGCAGAAATCGGCCAGAAGCGGACATTCCCGGCCAGCTAAGTACACGCATGGGTCATAAGTGCTCAATGCATCCAGCACATATACATTCAAGTGAAGCCTAGGACGTTTAGGGGGTATAGATCAGATCGAATTGAAGATCAAAATTTGTCGTGCTCTTGCGAGCCTTGAGCACAGGGGTGGCTGGCAAGTGGTGTCGCACAAGCTCAACAAATTTTTGGGCCTCGTTATCAGACATACTGCATCCGAGATAGACCGAATCGAAAAGCCTCGCATCCTGCCTGCGGTCCGTGAAGCCTGCCGGAGCATCCCTGTCTAGGAGAGGCCAATAGCAACGCCATTCACGTTCGTACGCCCAATTTTCGTGCTTTAGATAGACCAATTCCCAACTTAGGGCAACCATATCGATGACGCTCACCCCAAATAGATGGTCGGCGATCTCATCGGGAGTGCCCATGTTGATGTAGTCACGAGAGTAGTTAACTTTCCTCGCAAGGAGGAATGGATGATCCAGTTCGTCTAGCACTCTAAACTTGAATCCCACGCCTTTGTGGTCTTCGGCGTAGTGCGACCACATCACGACGTTGTTGATGTCTTCAGTCAGGCAAATTACTTGCCCGTGTTGAAGGTGAGATGAAACCTCGCCAGAGTACTTAGCTAAGTGCTGATCGAGATTTTCAGTCATCTCTAGTGCGTACCCGCCGAACCGCTTGATAGCCTTGTGCTTGTCATCGTCCGAGGCCTTACGCATCAAGGCCGCGGTACGATGCAACTCATTGTCGGCTTTAAAGTAAGCGGGCAATTCGTCGTTGAATACAATCTCTCTGTATCGCTCTGCAAACGCGTGCGCGAATCGCTCCGCGCCTAGGTTCGTCGCGACGATGCGCGTCTGGGTGTCAAACGGATCATTGAAACTTAGCGGACTCGTCCACCTGAGCGTTTTTTGTTCGATCATGGCTTGTGCAGTTTTACTTGTGGCGAACTTGTAAAACGCGTTCCTGTTGTGATCTCGCGGCACTTGCTTCCCCTGTAGTAGCTTCCATCGCGTTGATTATGCCGCGCACAAGAAGAATGTCCTCTTCGGAAGCGGTCATATTCTAATTTTGCGCCAAGACGTGGCTAACCCAAGATGAGCAAATATTTTCCCGTGGCTTGATGTCGGCGTCGCCACCAACAAATGAGTCGCATTGAAAAATCACCAAGCGGCTTTTCAACCGGGATGTTATTACTACGCCCAAACTCTTTTTGACATCAATCCCGCGATGTAAGGAAACGATAGAGGCAACTCCTATTTCGTTTTTATCATTTAGAAATATTCCGAGCCACTTTTCATCGGTAAGGAAAATTTTGGAATTATCGACATCAGAATTCAATCCCTTGAACCTTTTTTCTTCTACACGCATACCTTCGCCAAAGTCTTTGCCCGCATCAACGACTTTTTGGTTCGCTAGATTCCTGAAATCCTCTTCGCTCAGATTTTCTCCAAAAAGTCGCGAGCGGAACCTTGACGACTAGTGAGCTGTTTCGGTAACCGCTAGAGCCTTTTGCAACCGACGATAAATCCTGATCAGTCAAATACAACTCCACTAGAGCTGCCGATCGAAACGTTTTTACCATCATTTCGCGAAATTTCGGCGCCTTGTCTTTGAGCGGCCTGAAATTGTCTGGTGCTGGAATCTGCGCAATGACGCCGCCAATGTTGTACCCAGAACTTTCTGTGCATCCGCTAGAAACAGAAACTGTAAACACCATGCACATGATTAAGCGAAACTTGAGAAGTTTCATTTGCCTTGTTCATCCTTGATGCTTTAGGAAGAAAATTTCTTAGTAATTCACAATGTCCGCTACGAGTTGCAAGCAGTCCTCTAGTATTCACACGACGTCTCCCCGGTATTGAGTAGCACGAGGCTTTAGAGTCCGATCCCATAACGCAAGGAGATCGGACGTGAAGAAGCGTTTTTCAGAAGAACAG